>CAZCFY010000001.1:0-420913 GCA_964498095.1 uncultured Bdellovibrionales bacterium
TTGCGGGCTAATGACAAACTGCTCCTCGGTACCATTTAGCTATGGTTCAATACGTGACCAAGTTGTGGGAATCTTACCTCCGCCGTGGAGGTAAAGGGATTCAAAATGTCTTGATTTCAACGGCACGTGATTAGCTTCGCGCCTCAAGGCCCTGGTCGCTGCATCGTCAATACAGAGGACATGCAAAACATATTAAGGTTCAATGGTCATTATCGAGTCGATTGATGAAGCCAGAGTACCTTTAGGGATCCAGAGAGCCCCATCTTTGCAGTCGTAGTCGGGAGCTTTGTAGCTGCAGTCCTTGCCCCAAGTATTTCGAACTAAATACTCACATCTCTCTTTACTTTTGTTATATCTTCGCCCAATAAGATTTACGGCGTGGCTTGCGCGCGGATAAACCAACTCATTTGTTCTGAGAACCTGCCCATTTATGCCGATTAAAATGGGATTTCGTTTATCTAGCTGACGATCAATGCTTTCAATAAACTCAAGAGTCTTCTTGAATCGGCCGGGATCATAAACGTTTTTTCTATCTATTTTCACGATATTTACCTTAAGTCTTTTATCAAATTCTACTGGGGTACAAGACTTTTCGATTAATTTCTCAAAGAGATTTGTTCTTTCAGAATTTTGAAAGATGTTATAGATATCCGCTAGGTTTTTACCTGGTAATAGCTGCTGTATCATCGCCACATTCGCGGGGTTTTCCAGAAGTGGATTCCTGTCCTCGCAACTTGACTTTTTAACGGCCTCCATTAGGAGTTCAAATTGTTTAAAATAGTTAATTGAGATGACATCATTTTCACCGACGCCAACTTCCTTTTCTAAGCATAATCCGCGCTCAAGCCCTGCACGAACGGCATCTTCTGGTTGACCGCCGCTCAAATCATAGAAAGCATACTGTTGTCTGATAGTGCCCTGAAAAGGATAATTCGGATTTGGTAAAACATTAATTTTTCCTTTTTCGGGCATTCCGGGCTCGGTGTCGACGTCTCCGGGATGCTTATCATAATACCTTGATGCCAGGTGGACGGCTGAAACTCTCTTTCCCAACTTATAACTCAAAATATCAGCAGCTGCAGTATCGAAGCACCAACCAAATTTGACACCCTGGTCGCGAATTTCACCAAAGTCTTTTGAAAGATCGACAGACTCGCAGTTTCGCTCTGCGACTCTTTGTGCCTTTCTGCCTTTTTCGATGCGATCTAAAAATTGATATTTAAACTCCCGCGATTTTTTTGGGTCATCGGCAACATATGCTTGAAGAGCCTTGACCTCCTTAGAGACGTCGCGAATATTAGCGAGAAAATTAATTTGTAGTATTCTGTTTTCGACTTCAGAGTTTTTCCCGATTCTTTGCCATTTGTCGGTGATTCCGGGAGGAATTGCCAGCTCTAGAAGATCGTCGCAATAACTGACTACTTTATTATAATTTTGCAAATCAGGGGAAATATCCCTGCGGGTCATATTTTCCAAAATCGCTTTTTTGGTGGCGTCCAAATAGACCCGGCAAATATTCAGGAAGCTTTGGTCACAGTCCGCGGCAGTGGCGGTGGACAAGGCGAAGCACAAAAGCGAAATCACGAACTTCATCTACTCATTTTACCAGTGTGGCGAACCGTCACTATAGGATTTTAAGGATCTCCTGACCCATTGTCCAGTTTCAAAGAAGGGGCTTCTACCAGTCGGCTTTACCTAGGTGCAATTAGCGCCGATAAAGTAGGTGATGAAGTCTCCGGTTGCTGTCTCAGAAAGAAACACCTGTCTTGCCGCCCAAAGGGGTCAAGTTTAATTCAGGTGATGATTGCTTTAGGTCTGTTTTCTATAGTTTCTGTGATTTTTGTGCAGTGGATGGATCAACAGAACAAGCAAATCGCCGCCTTACGCATTTCTATTTCAAAAGATATTTTGCGCGTCCAACTCGCCAATTATGCCCGTAACTCAGCAGTAATTAATTTTAGTACAGCCTATAGAGGTCCAGACTCTGATGGTAATTTATCGTTGGACTATTGTAACGATGGAGCAACTTCACCAACACCGGCGACCCCGCCGGCGTTTTGTACGGGCGCCGATTGTTGTGTGCAAAACGATGTATCTACACCAAGATATTTTAAAATGATGGATCCAACTGTTCCAGCGGGTACCGTAATGTTTGCTGGCACTGACACCAATCCTGCACGCTATGATACTTATGGAAATTCTTGTAACCCGGCAACTACGGTAGCAAGCCTGGCTTGTCCATTTGAAGTTGTTTCAAGTTTTGTAGCAGTCTGTCCCGGAGGTGCGGCAAAATGTCCAAGGGCAAGTGGCGTGAGTATTCGCTTTGAAATCAGTATTCCACTTACATTAAACATTGGTTCGCCATTTAGAAAAATTTCCAGCGCGCCAATTATGCTCGACGATTCCAGTAGTTCCAGCAAGGGGTTTTCCAGTTTTAAAGTCTACGATTATGCTCCCGGAAACGGATCCTATACTTGGACTGTTCCCGACGGCACCTCTAAAATTATGGTTGAGGCCTGGGGCGCTGGTGGTAGTGGTTCATGGACCGCGGTCTTTGGCAGCTATGGACAAAATGGTGGAAGTAGCGGTGTAACTGGGGGGCCCATTGCAGGGGGCGGGCGGGCCAATCTGGGTTCAAACTCAGGGGGAGCCTGCACAAACTCGGAGTTCTGTGTAAAGGGAGAAGATGGCCATGCTAGCGGAGGGGGACTTGGTGCCGGAACTCCTTATGGCGGCGCGGGGGGCGACGCGGGAACTGATAGCTTTGGTACAATAGTAGGCGGCGGCGCCAAAGGTGGCGGCGAATCGTCAACAGGAGCCCATTTCGGTGGCGGCGGAGGTTCCCCACCATTAGGAGGACCCGGTGGCGGCGGCGGCGCCTATGCAAAAGGTACAATGGACGTCACACCTGGTGGAACGATTAACATCGTTGTCGGTAAAGGCGGCGATGGCTTTAATTATAGTGGAGTTATCGGAGGAGCGGGCGGAAACGGCCGTGTGGTAATTTGGTGGTAAGTAATATTTGTGCCACCGATTGGCGTCCTTATTTTGTCTCAGATTTTCCACTTCTTCCAACCGCTCTTAACGAGTTGCGGGTTTTGGATATCCAGGTCGCACGGATTGATGATCTATAGTAGGATTATACTCGCAGCCAGCGCGTGGAGCGTGCTTTCCCGAATTGTCAGCCTTTAGCGGATAAGTTATGTCAGAA
This sequence comes from uncultured Bdellovibrionales bacterium, assembly GCA_964498095.1. GTDB lineage: Bacteria > Bdellovibrionota > Bdellovibrionia > Bdellovibrionales > SG-bin7 > SG-bin7. Next base: position 3,212 of record CAZCFY010000001.1, read on the forward strand.
CAAGGGTCTTGACTTGAATCTGTAGCCTTCTTGCAAGAGAATTCACCCATATGATTATAGGGGTCGCCTTCTTTGTCTAGGTACTTTCCATTTCCGCCATACTTATATACTTCAAAACGTGCATGCGTAGAGTCCCATTCGAGACAACAAAGAAGTGTATTTCCTCTATAGACGCGATAGGTATTATAGCCAGCGGACCAAATAAACTGCTTATTTGCGTCTAGGTCTGATAATTCCTTCTCCTTGATCCAATCTTCACAGCAGTCCCGCGAGTTTTCATTTTGTCCTTGTGGACAGTCAGCGTCTTTTTCGGCTTCGATTTTTGTGGCTCTTTCAGATTTCGTGTGTTTCTTTGCCTTGATCATCGAATTGTAGAGAGCGCTTGCCTGGCTTTTTAGAGCCTCAACATTTTGCTGAGCAGCTTCCATGATCTGTTTAGAGATCCCGCTAATTCTTTCGTTAAATTCCGCATTTTGCTGAGCTGAAATAATTCCGGCAGCGTAGGCGGCGCCTGCGCCGACAGCAAGAACCTCCAAAGCCCCTAAGCCTACAGGAATTGCTACTGCGGGAGCAACGGCGTGTCCTCGTAGTGATAAAAACAAAAGAACGAAAATTAAGCCGAGCCTCTTAAAAAGCTTGTCTGACACAAAGAAGCCTTTAGTATTTAAATAATGAGTTATTTGGCATTTCTCTTTATTTTAAAATTAGCTGCAGCAAATCCAGAGAAAAACAAAACCTGTATAGACAAAGGGCCAGAGGGGTTTGTCTATAGAGAATCAGACAATGGAATTAGCCATTATATCAATGAGAAGAGAACTCTGTCTCTTTCAGTTAAGTGTAACTCCAAGGTCGATATTGAAAAAATTAAAAAATCCTTGGTCGGTAAGGTTTCAATTAAAAAATTAACTGATAATGTTGACTATTTTGAGCTGAACTCAAGCCAGGTTATTACGCGCACGTATTTAATAAAGCAAAAGCAAAATTGGCTTCAGTTTAGTTTTGTCACTGACGCCAAATAAATTAGTTCCCTCATTCAAACTGGCGAAATCGTAAAAAACTGGATGAAAACCAACAAGCGGGAATAAGAATCCCAGCGGCCGGAGTTTTGCGATCTGGGCGACGTGACACTCAAAATCTTGATCCAATTTGATACATCAAAATGCCAAAAAAAAGAGAAGATTATGGTATCTCCTTTGGGAACCTAAGGTTAGGAAGTCAACGAGGGGCGTAGCGAAAACGGTGTATTGACGGGGTCAGTAAAGACTTCACAGGCGCAAATTTTCGAGACGGACTACGAATTAAATCCAATCTGGATCGACACGACCTCCTTCGTGGCGTACTGGAAATTCGACGAATCGGCCGCGTTTGAAGGGACAACTATTCTTGATGCCGCAGCGGCGGCGGCTCCCGGAATTTTAAAAACAAATTCCGACGGAACGTTAAAGTCAGATTTTACTCCGCGTTTTGGCAAGTCCTTGCTCTTAGATGGTACCGACGATTTTGTCTTAGTACCTAACCCATTAGACAAGCATCTTGACTTTGATCGCGGCTCATTCACCTATATGGCATGGGTTAAGGTGGCATCGAGCTCTGGCTCATGGGATATGCCAATCTGGAAGGGCGGCAACAGTGCCGCCGAACCTGGTTACGACATGGAACTTGGCACAAATGTATGGGCGGGGTATGTTAGCGACGGAGTTTCAATTTTCAATGTGGATTTTGGACAGGAGTCTGAATTTTTGGGCCGTTGGGTACATTTAGCCGTGGTCGTCGACAGAAACACTCGGCAACTACGCGGGTATGCAGACGGTGTTCTAAAGAGTGCAACAGACATTTCGAATCTGGGTAGCGTTAATTCTAATCATGATCTAAAAATCGGATCCTCTGGTCTTGAGGGAAGTTACTTCAAAGGTTCATTAGATGATGTAGCAATTTGGCAATCAGCCCTTAGCGCCAATGAAATATTAGAAATCTATAATCGCTTGCGCGCGAAATTCTAAGTTACCTAATCGAAGGTGAGATTAGGCCATTTTAACTGGCTTATACCGTCGGCCTCTCTGCAAATGTCTTGGAAACACCTGTTAAATTTACCGCGCGCTTGCATTTAAAATTGGGTTATGTTTTCTTGCCAAGCTATGACGCCTTTACGGGAAGGAAACTTTATGAACATAACCATCATCAACATAACAGTAACATTATCAATTCTAATTTCTACATCATTGTCTTTCGGCGCGACAACCGAGGGAAACCGGATCTTAAATCAAGCGATTTTATTAAACGATACATCGGCCGTCGAGCAAACACTGCAGTTAAGAGTTGATATTAATGCGCCGGCCTTTAACGGTATATACGCGGTTCATGCGGCGGCAACACCAGGAGTGAAGGACAAAATACTTGAAATAGTCCTAGCCAAAGGCGCTAATCCCAACGTTCATGACTATCGCGGGCGTACGCCTCTTCACATAGTTTCCAAAACGGGCTCCGCCACCAAAGTAAAAATGCTCTTTAATCATGGGGCCGATCTCGACTTGCGCGATTACAACGGCTACACGCCGCTTATGATCGCGGTCTTAAGATTTGATCCTAATCCACCGCTTGTTAAAATGTTGTTAGATTCTGGCGCCGACAAGAACATTATTAACCTTGGCCGTTTTACCGCCTTAGATTTTGCCACCGGCATGCGCGATTATTTTAAAAAGCATTCATCCGAGAATGCCGAGCCTTATAAAGATTTAGATAAAATCATCGCGATGTTAAAGTAAGCCGTCGACTACCACGCGACTATTGATTTCCGTCGGAACATTTTCCGCCACCTCCGCGGCGGAGGTGAAAGTGCCGGCTCCGATTGTCGCTGGGGCGCGCCATTAATCATGAAAACGGCCGTCTTTTACGATCAAAGAACACCATTTTTGACACTGTGGCTGCAAATGGCCGCCCCATGAGCAGGAAAAACCAATTTGAGTTTGGTAGTCATAATATTTTCCAGGCCAGACGACAAACCGCTTGGATGTAATTCCACCATTAAAGCGAAGTAGATTACCGAAACTATCAAGGATCAATTCCTTGTGATAGGTCCAAGCATTGTCATGTCCAAAACAGGATCTTGTATTTGATAAACAGGGGAGGTGACCACTGTTGGATTCCTCCTTTGCTTTTCGCACAATAGTCTGAGCGATTCGTTCTGATTCCGCTCGAGAATAACTTTCCAGCGGTTTTTTTATAGAGACATAAGGGTCGCTCAGCTCCTCTTGGGAGAAGGTCTCGAGGTTACAGATATCCCTTGAAGCAAAGGCTGTGTTGAAGGGACTCAGCGGAATTGCAATGGCTAGACTTAAGAAAAGGTTTTTCATTTTTCCTCCATTAATTGGGTTTCAAAACTTTTTAATGCGGACTTTCCGTACTCTTCATCTTCGACGGCGGTAGCACCGCCTATTCCGATGGCGCCTATAAATACGCCCTTTACAAAAATCGGCAGGCCGCCTTCCACCGCAACTACACCATTGGCCGTTAAGATCCCCACGCGGCCGGCCTTCACTGCAGCGACGAAATCTGAGGTTGGTTTACGGAAAAGCGAGGATGATTTAGCTTTCTGAATCGAAGTCTCAATGCTGCCGAGGGGAGCACAAGCAGAACGTTCAAAATAAAGCAAGTTAGAGCCATCATCCACTATTGCAATCGCAATACACGTTCCCTTCAATTCCGCCGCAGTTAAGACTTGTGCCGCCAGTTTTTTAGCGATTTGGGGAGTTAAATTAGCCTGGCTAACCGCCGGGAAAACACCAAAGAGTAGTATTAAGCCTAAAGTATTTATTTTCATGAAGCTCTTTTACCGACAAATTTAAGCATTAGTAAAATTTAATATACTTATAATGAGTAGTAGTATAACTACTTATTAATGAACTTCTATAAGCTGCGCTATTTCTATGATGCCGCAAGATTAAGGTCAGTCACTGAATCGGCTCGAGTTAATTTCGTGACTCAGTCAGCTGTAAGCCAAGCTATTCGTGGATTGGAAGATGAACTGGACACAAAACTCATTCGTCACGGCAGGAACTCCTTTGAACTTACCGATGGTGGACAAGTCGCACTTAAGGAATGCGAAGTTATCTTTGGTGCTGTAGAAAATCTTAAGGCTAAACTGACTCGTGCAAGCCATGATCTTACAGGCATTTTAAAAATCGCCGCCACCAACAGCATTGCCATTACTATTCTCGCTTCCACCCTGAAAGTTATCGGAAAGAAGCATTCGCAACTTAGCATCCAATTAAAGCTCGGCAATTCCGACCAGGTAAAGGAACACTTGCGAACTCAAGAAGCCGAAATAGGTTTTATTCTTGAGGATGACGAAATGGATGAGCTGCATTCTACGTTAGTAACGGAGGGAAATTTTCTCTTAGTGGGTTCTCCAAAGGTTGTTGCGGCCGATAAAATCGAAAAGATTATTATTACCCGTCAGAATAAAGTTGAAATCAGACATTTGCGAAAGAAACTAGGTAAAGATATCCAAGTACATATGGAGGTCTTCAGTTGGGAGCTGATTCGTCAGCTTTGTATTGAAGGAACTGGAGTTGGGTATTTACCTGACTACCTTATTCAAGAAGACCTCAGAAAGGGCCGATTAGAAATCGCGCGACCTGACCTAAAAACCTGGAAATATAAACTCCTAGCGATCCAAATGAAAAAGCGGATTTTGAGTGCAGCCGGGCAGGCGTTTTTAGAGGAAGTTGTGGCTCGACATTGGCATTAATGACCTTACTCAAATGGCCTGTAAGAGATCTCTCAAGATGTGCCTAGAAAAGTCCGCCACAAGTCAAATTGTTAGTTGCAGTAAAATAGCTATCGATCATGTGCTTCAGTTCACTCTCGGCAATCGGATTCCGAGTGAGTCGAGTACTTCCCGGAGTTTTCAAAAAATATTTTAAGTCTAACATGATTCGGTGGAAATCACTGGAAAAGGTACCTTCAAAGCCCTTTAATTGGCTTAGAAGATTCTTATCGTAGTATTCCCTTCGATTCACCACGTTTGAAATTAGTTCAGAAGTTAGTTTTTCTTGGGCCCTCTGTTTCTGAGGACCTTTACAGTACTTCATTACGTTTAATAAAAAGCGTAACTTTTCGGGCCTGGAGATGTTTATCGGAAAGCGACTTAAACTCTCATCTGATAGAATATAATCAAGGTCAAGATGACGGGCAATCTCATCAAATACCCGGTTAGAAAGGCGAGGCAAGATAAGTTTAACAAACTCAGGGTCTGCATGGGTCCTCAACATATCCAATAAGGTCTCTACACCTTGCTTAGAGTACTGCTGCCTCAAATCTAATATCTTTGCGCGGTTTCTAAATTTTTCATTACTATTTCCATTCGACATTGCTTGATCCAGCTTCTTTTTAATTGGTTCAACAAGGCTTTCGATATATCGGGAAATAACCTGCCTATTACCAGTCCTAATAAACTCATGGAATTTTTCGTGGGATTCAGCCCAATCTTTCTTATGTTGGGCGTCCACAAAGCCACCGTTTTGAGTGAAAGGACTTCCTAACTGAGCAAACATTGACGCGTCTGTAACGAGAGTTCCGCCAAAATCAGTCAACTGATCGGTTATCGTTCGCTGAAGATGGCCCCGGGGGTCGATCACGATTGACGGATCGGGATAAGAATCGGCTTCGCCGGGCACTCGATATACAGAGTCGGAGGATATTGAAACAAAATTTGCTGTTCGAATATTTGCTTGATGGCCATTGATAGCAACTGGAACTTTCTGTCTATTACTTCTCAATACATCCAAACCCGTATCAATCGTGAAGTAATTTTCTACGGTCCCATAGGTAGTGCCGTGAAGGGCATTATATAAAGCGAACAGATATCTCAAAACCTTTTCACGCACCAACTCAACAACCGCTTCTCCTCCCGTCATAACTCCATCGGAGTGGTCCTTGTCAAACAGCTTCTCAAGCAATTCAGGATTCGAAAGGTATCGCTCCCTTTCTTCTTCAGATATCGCCGTTGGGATTCCAGTTCCTTTTCTTTCTACCAAACCTAGAGTGTTATCTTCAAAAGTAAAACCGGCCATTTGATCCGCTCTCCCGTAATCTGCAGGCCGTGCCGACGCTTTCGTATCTCTTAAGTTAACCAAGTCATCAAAATGGTAAGGGGGCGCATAACTGCCATCCCTCGGATGGGGTTGGTTTCGTCCAACAAAACGAATGCCGAGCAAAGAGAGTTGGGCTTTACTAATATAAGCAAAATTATTCAATACCCAATTGTCAATTTGCTGGTCTGATAGTGTCCTTAACGGAACAAAGTCTCGGCGCAAGGATTCGTAATCAACGTAGACTAGCTTGGCTTGCCGAAGCCTTACAGTTTCAACCATCGAATATTGACCTAATTCCTCGAACGTAAAAGGTCGAAAGGTCTCGGCACTCAAAACTGGCGTCGATGCACACAAGATCGACGAAATTATCAATAGGACTCTTATATAATTCATATAATACAACCACGAATATCTTAGCAATTTCAATGCCGTCATTACCTAATTTTTAGTGTGGTAATGTTTCTCCTGAAGACTAACGAAGGCTGGGAAAACCTCCGCAGAAATAAAAAAATAGCGGACTCATTTTTGCTCTCTAGCTTTCATAGAGGAGCAAGAGATACCCGTGTTAAAATATAAGGCCCCGCTTTGTAAAATGATTAGACAGGCGCTTGCCGTTTTTGGCTTAATCATATCCGTCAGCGCTTTCGGCAAATCAAATGATATTCCGCAGCCGCCTACTTACACGGTTGAGGACTTAAAGTACGACCTGACCGTGCGGGCTAAGGGTCGAATTGCCGATCTTATTCCACTACTACCCGAAGTTTTTAAAAAACATTACGTCGCGGTATTTGAGTCCGAAAGCGTTCAGGAAGGAAGCTTTGAATACCCACGCATTATTTCGTTTAACCACGACGCGTCTCTTGTTTTAACTTTCAACGGTCATCCCAGCCAAAAAGGATATGAAGTTCTAGAGATTTTAAGTTTTGATTATGATTCCCGAAAATTTACTTTGGAAGCGATTATTGCCGAAAGTGATTACGAAGAAAGAAAATTATTTCTTAGCGTAAATGGCGGCGAGCCGCTTGTCGATAGAGATTTAATCGCAGGCCCCAACCCCAAAGTGTGTTTGACATGTCATCGCGCCAATCCACGTCCAAACTGGAGCCCTTTTAATGGCTGGCCTGGAGTGTTTGGTCAAAAGGTCCCGGGAATATTTGAACCAAGCCTTGAGTTTGACGCCTATAAAAATCTTATAAATCGCTGGGAGAATATCCCTCGTTATAAGAACCTTGAAAAAAAAGAGGAATTAGATTCAACGATTCCCGGCGAGAGGTTGTATGGAGTTGTTTTGCCGGCGGTCTTTACGGATTTGTTAACCCACTTAAATATGCTTCGATTAGCAAAGATCATTGTCGAACATCCTGAGTTTAATAAATATAAGTGGGATATTATGGCGACCGAGGCAACACCGTACTGTCACCCTCATTTCATGAGGGATTTTGATGAGACAGCATGGAAGGCATCTATTGAAAGAGCAAACAAGGCGCAACATCAATTTAAAACTTCTCAAAATAGAAAAATTCTTCAAACGGCAGGCCCGCGGTCCTATAAAGAGAGTTTATTTATTGATAGTAGCGCCGGAAGTATGGCGTACGTGCTTGGTAAAATGGGTATTGGTCTTGACGACTATTCCATGACGTTAGAAAGAAAAACTTACAGTTTCACGAGTGGGAAACACAGCTTTAAATATGTTTACAAGCTGATTGCCAAGGATTGGAAAGCAAAGACCGGTGAAGATATCGACAATGGCTATGTGTTTGACGACGAACCAAGTCAACGCCAGGCGTGTGAAGTTATTCATCAAAAAGCGAGTGCTCCGCCCCCCAAACCATTTTGGAAATTTTGGTAGAATTGATTTGCTAAATCCTTGTTACCTTGAGCAAGGAAAGTCACAGATAAGGGTCTATTGGTTAAGGATCATTTTGATGCCGCTGCCAAATCTCTAAAGTGAATAACTGCCAACAAATTGAAAGAATTTCGTGACTTGTTTCTATTAAAAAAGTTGCGGGTATTGTAAATCTCAAGCGATTGCAGTAGAAGCTGCTGCAGGAGGCTGTATGTACATTAGGGTTGTTTATTCGTTGTTGCTTGCAATATCATTTCTGACTTCATCGGGGCGTGCTGATGACGGCAGAAACAAATTCCGTCAGGACTTATTAAGGCTTGGATCTCCAGAGAATATTTTGACCTGCATAAATAAACTAGAGCCCGGAGTTTCGCCCAATTATCCGGACGGCTTTTCGCGCAAACAAAAATATTCATTGGTAATTGGTCCAACCGGCTCAGGAGTATTAAAAGACGCTTTTATGCTCGAATTCCACTCCAAAGGAGAGATCGAGTTTTCGACTGTAATTGCCTATGAGGGTTTTAACGGGCATATCATGGGCACACTTCAAGTCTCGAAAGATTCCTCTGGAAATCTTATTCAGATTCATAAATTTAATGGCGCCGCGTTTTTAGATATCACACAGATTGAGGCGGGCACTCACGGACTTATTCTCACGTATACAAAAACATTGCCGTCAGGAAAGCTCGCCCAAAAAATTACGTGCGAGCCCGTTGGAAGATAAGCTCTTGGAGGTGCCTTCGCTCTTCGTGTTTTTTACTCCACCGTCGACGCCAATGGCACCAAGCACTTTTTTAAGCAAATTATTTGAAGAAGAATCTAAACTTGCGTGGGGAGAGCCCATAGAACCGTTCGACACCACCCGTGCCGGTTCGTGTACCGTTAGGAGTGGTGCCCGTGGCCCTATGGTGGAAGAACCACTGACATGGGCGCTAGAATACCCAATTCAGTGGCGGGAACCAAGGTTTAATCTCGCGGAGCTGGCAAAACGACGTCGGATTGAGAATTGTTCCCGATAAAAGAAGGGGAGACAATGTATCGGCTGTTAGTTGGATTGATGATTTTGAGTGCAGTTTTTGAGCTGGGTATAACTTTTGCGGATTTTAAAGACCAGAGAGCCGTAGACGCGGCTAATCGCAAAGTCCTAAAAATTGAATGGAAAGCCATTTCGGTTTTTCCAAATGAAGCACGGAGGTTTCAATAGGTTTTTTTATGTGACAACTAGTTTCTTCACGTGCACATTTAAAGGGTAAGAGTGAGGAAGTTTTGAAACTTACGGTATTTATTGTTATCCAAATCCTAGCTAGTATTTTTTTCGCTGAACTCAGCTTAGCCGTCAGTGACTGTTGCGTCGAAAGTCAGTCTTCTCTCACCATGTCAGCAGAGGCGGACTTGCACAACGATTCTAGCAATCAAGCTGATTCTGACTGCTGCGCTAGCGAAAATTGTTGCGCCTGCCATTCAAATACATCCATTTTTTCTGAATCCATTCAAATCCCTGGCCCAAGCAAAAGTATTTTTGACTCAATTAAGATTAAATCACCAATTCAAATCTTTTTATCATCGCGAAAGCGACCACCGATCGTACATTCGTAATAATTTTCCGTGTTTTTAAATTTAATTTAAACCCTTTGTAGGAATCTTATGTTTGATTCGGTTATTCGTTTTTCATTAAGACATCGTTTTTTAGTTCTCGCCATAACAGCACTTGTATTGGTCTATGGGTGGATAGCGCTTCGTGCTCTTCCGATAGATGTTTTACCAGATCTAAATCGACCAACCGTCAATATTATTGCTCTTGCTGAAGGTATGGCCCCTGAAGAGGTTGAACTCGTAGTCACAAGGTCGATCGAAACTGTTCTTAACGGTACAGCAGGTGTAACAAGAATATTTTCCTCTTCAACCACCGGGTTGGCCGTCGTTCGTGTTGAATTAGGCTGGAATGCTGATCTTAAAATGGCAAGGCTTGCGGTTTCTGAGAGGCTGCAACTAGCACGGGAAAGGTTACCTCAGAAAGTTAGTCCGTTTTTATCTCCCACGTCTTCGATAATGGGTGAAATACAAATGGTGGGGTTAACAAGTGAGGTATTGAACCTTGCGGACCTTCGCACTCTCGCTGATTGGACTATTCGTCCTCGACTTTTAACCATCGCCGGTGTTTCGCAAGTGACGGTCATTGGCGGTGACGAGTTACAAGCTCAGGTGTTAGTCAATGCCGACAAGCTTCGCCGCCGACAAATTAGTATTCTGGATCTAAAGGAAAGACTTAGCAAAATTAGTGAAGCTTCTGGCGGTGGATACATTACCAACGGCGATAAGGAATGGTTGATTAGAAACTTTGGGCGAATCCTTAACCACGATGAAATTGCAGAAACTGCCGTCGGTCTTCACTTCGGCAAGCCAGTTATATTAAAAGAAATTGCTGATGTTCAGTTTGCCTCAGCTCCCAAGCGCGGTGACGCTTCCATATCAGGAAAACCAGGAGTGATCCTTATGGTTCAAAAACAGCCAACTGCTGACACCTTAAGAGTCACAAATGATGTTGATAAGGTTTTGTCTGACTTAGTTCCTTCTTTACCAAAAGGTGTGGAGATTCAGGGTGGATTATTTAAACAGTCGCGATTTATTGAAGCTGCTATCGGGAATGTTACCGAAGCTCTTCGCGACGGGACAATAATGGTAGCGTTGGTACTGATTTTATTTTTACTAAATTTTAGAACGACAGCTATTACTCTCACGGCTATTCCGGTGTCACTTCTAGTTACGGCGATAGTATTTCATTTATTTGGTGTCGGTGTAAATACCATGACTCTCGGCGGCCTTGCGATCGCCATTGGTGAGTTAGTGGACGATGCTATTGTGGATGTCGAAAACGTTTTTCGTAGGCTCAGAGAGAATCGGCAATTGCCAAAACCTGAACCTACGCTTCGTGTGGTGTTCCAAGCCTCGCGTGAAGTCAGAAATTCAATAGTTCTTGCAACTGTGATCGTGGTTTTAGTTTTTATTCCTCTTTTTGCTTTGCCAGGTTTTGAGGGCAGACTTTTTACTCCGATCGGAATCGCCTATGTCGTATCACTCTTAGCGTCTCTAGTCGTTTCGTTAACATTAACTCCTGTTCTTTGTTCTTATTTCCTAAAAAATACCGGTGGCAAAGAGCACGAAGATGGGGCGTTATTGAGAAAGCTTAAGGCGTCTACTCAAAATATCTTAGAACCACTTCTCGAAACTCCAAATAAGGTAGTTATCGCAACTGCGTTTTTTGTGTTGCTATCTATTATGGTTATTCCTTTTATGGGGCGAAATTTTATGCCGCCCTTTAACGAGGGAAGTGCAATGCTTGAGGTCTTAGCGAAGGCAGGAATTTCTCTTGAGGCCTCAAACAAACTTGGGACAGAGGTGGAGAAAGCCTTGTTAACTATTCCTGAGGTGGCATCTGTAGGTCGAAGAACCGGGCGTGCCGAAGAAGATGATCATTCAGCCGGAGTTAATCAATCTGAACTTGACGTCACCTTTAAAGAATCTAAAAGATCCCGTTCAGAAATTTTTAAAGATATTCGCCAAAAAGTGCAGTCTATCTTGCCTACCGACGCCTTTTTGGGTGTGAGTCAGCCAATCAGTCATAGATTAGATCACGTTCTTTCGGGAACTAAGTCACAAGTCGCCATTAAACTTTTTGGTAGTGATTTAAGAATTCTTAGACAACAAGGTGCAGAGATTAGAAATGAGTTAGCCAATATTAAAGGTATTGTCGATTTAAGAGTCGAGGGACAAGTGTTGTTCCCGCAATATAAAATCTACGGAATGAGGCCCGATCTCACCAAATACGGAATTGTTCCTGGAGATTTAGTTGAATCTCTTGAGGCTATGCTTCAAGGAGTTCCTGTGACTCGACTAATTGAAAAAGATCGGTCGTTAGATGTGTTCTTGCGTCTTGATCAATCGTCGCGGGCTGATATTGAGGCGATTAAACAATTGCCGGTTCATGTGTTGCCCACGGGACAAGTTGTTCCACTCAACGACGTTGCTGATGTATTTGAAACCAGTGGACCGAATCAAATAGAGCGTGAAAATATGCAGAGAAGGATTGTCGTAACATTTAATACCGTGGGGCGAGATCTTGAATCAATTGTTAGCGAAGCTCGTGACATTCTCCAAAAGAAAATAATATTGCCCTTTGGTTATTACTATGAGTTTGATGGCCAGTATGAAAATCAAAAAACTGCTATGCGACTCGTTTCTATTCTAGGTATCCTATCTGTTTTGGGAGTGTTTTTAGTTTTGTTTATTAATTTTGGTTCTATGAATATTGCCCTTCAAATTATGGTTAGTATTCCATTGGCATTAATTGGCTCAATACTAGCGATTGCATTGACAGAAAGAACTTTTTCGGTCGCTACACTCATCGCCTTTATTACTTTGTGCGGTATTGCGTCTCGTAACGGTATTATGATGATCAGCCATTATTTTCACCTAATGAAAGAGGAGGGAGAGGCCTTTTCGAAGGGCATGGTTATTAGAGGGACTTTAGAAAGGCTCGTACCAGTTTTAATGACTGCCTTTTCAGCGATTTTGGCGTTGAGTCCGCTGTTACTTGCGAAGGATCAACCGGGAAAAGAGATTCTACATCCAGTTGCGGTGGTCATTGTGAGTGGGCTCTTGTCTTCAACTTTACTAAATATATTTTTAACTCCTGTCATATTTTATCGATATGGCAGAAAAAGTACTGAGAAAATTTTAGGATATAATAAATTAGCAAACGAAAATGATTTTTAACTTATTAACAAGGAGAGAAAAATGAAATTAGTTTTAACGTTACTTTTAAGTTTATCTGGTAGTTATGCTTTAGCAGATGACGGACACAACCACGAAGCTGCAGTTGAGGCCGCACCTCATGGCGGTGTTTTAAGAGACGCGCTTCCATTTAAAGTGGAACTAGTTCTTACTGGCGATCAGGCGAAAATTTATGTTTATGACAAAGCCCTGAAGCCAGTAAAGCTCGATAAAGACACTGCAAAAGGCGAGTTAAAGTTTCCAAAAGAGAAAAATGGTAAAGAGGTCGTGTTTAAAAAGAATGGCGAGATTTATGAAGCCACTCTAGCAGGTATTAGCAAAGTTCACCGCTATGACCTTCACGTAAACATTGAAAATCAAACCTCGAAAGTAAAAGTAGATTTTGGAGTGGATAATATCCACTAAAGAGAGGGTATGACATGAGATTTATATTTTTACTGGGGGGCCTTTTAATATCGCTCTCCGGAAAAACTGAGTCTTTAAAAGTTCAGTTCGACGATGTCGCAAAATTTGTTAAAGAGCGAAATCAGCATGTTAAGGGTGCCGAGCTTATCAAGCAATCGGCCGAAGCAGGTGGAGGTTTTCTTAAGCGCTCCTACTTGCCAAAGGTTGAAGCTAAGGTAGGTAACGAAAGTTTTCAAACAGGCACCCAAGCTGAGCGGACAGAACCCTATGGGAAGGTTGAAGCTACGCTAAATGTTTTTCGCGGTGGAGTTGATAAATTAGAAGATAAAATTGTCGATACCAAGATTAAGTCATCATCGGCTGAAGCTGATCAAACCACTCGGGAAGAGATTAAAAAAGCCCGGTATTATTTTTGGCAATTGATATCTTACCGAGAGATAGAAGGACTATTTCAGGAAGCTATAGGCGAAAATCAAAAAAATCTTTCTGCTGCACAAGCTAGAATTCGGGAGGGGATAGCAACTCAGACCGATCGTATCGATTTTGAAATGCGAAAAATTGAACTCAATCAAGATTTGGAGCGGCTAAAGCTTGCCATTCAAAATACGCAAAGGCAGCTACGGGTAATGCTAGGGTTACCCGAAACAACGGAGATCATTACAAATAATTTGGTTGATCATAGTCACGACGACAAACTTCTGGCGAGTAACTATGAAATCGAAACCCATCCAAGTCTAACTTCTGTTAGTTTTCGTGTTGATGAGGCATTGCTTAAGCGGTCCCAATTGTCACGTTGGTGGGCTCCTTCGGTGGATCTATACGCTGAGTACGGCGGTTATACTTTTCGCGAGCGGGATTTTGACCCGAGCTCCGAAAGAACTGAATCTGTCTTTGGCGCGCGCTTGACGCTTCAACTGTTTGATAAATTAACGATGGCGACAGAGGCAAAACAAAAAGGTTTAGAAGCAGCAGGGTTGCAAGTGCAACACCTGCAATCAAAAAAAGAATTGCAGGCCGATGTAGATAACGCCAAAGCTGAACTTAAGCTAAATCACGACCTCATCCATGAATCAGAAGAGGCTTTGAAATTGGCGAAAACATTTTTAACACGAACATTGGATGAATATCGTCGTGGGGTGAAGAATTCTCCAGACGTTTTATCAGCTACAAGTCGCAATCTTGAAATGAAAAAACGCTTCGCTGAACTTCGACGGGATTACCAGATAGCGAGGACAGATTTGTTGAGTGTGCTGGGACAATGATTTTTGATATCTGATCAAATTACGATCAGCTTATAAAAAAGTAGCGCAGGGGCTCTTGTATACTGATCTTCCGATGGTACGCCGGAGCCAGGAAATATTTTTTTCGCAATATTAATTGAATGCGAATTCAGTACGTCAATTAATGCCTCAACGTAGAAGCTTTTAATTTTAGCAAGACCGAATTTCTTTTTTAATTGCTCAATACCCGTATCAACAGCTTCGACACCTAATCCGCGTCCGCGATGGATTTCACTCACGGCGTAACCTACGCTGTAACGATCTACATTATTAATTGGCTCCTCATCTGCAAATATTGCTAGAGCTTGGACTTCCCCATCAATAATCTTGACATAACTATTCGTTTTTCCACCATCAGGAAACTCTTTATTTATCGTTATATAGCCATCACTTAGCTTGCGATGATCAAAGGATATTCCACTATTCAAAGCTTGTTGGATCTCTCGAAGTGCAATCATAGGGTCATAAACTAGTTTTGATCGAATTGTAGGCTTTGATAGTCTTGAGAGCTTTTGTCTTGGTTTCAAAGATTTTGTCCTTAAAGAGTCAGCGTTCGTTCAACGAAAGGAGTTGGTGAGAAAATTTATTAAGAGGGTCGAAGTGGGTACCGGGTCTGTGAAAATTCACTTTATTGTCGACGGGGACTATTTTAAACGGGAGCTGAACTCGAAAGGGGGGCGGCTCCAATAATTTCAGTTCGTATACCTTGACAAGTGGTGCCCGGAGTCAGACTTGAACTGACACGACCGATATTATCGAGTCCCAGGATTTTAAGTCCTGTGCGTCTACCAATTTCGCCACCCGGGCAGGGCCGAAGAAACCAGAGATTAAACAAGAGATTAGGGTGTGGCAAGTAGTCTGTAATTTACTTCGTGAGGGTGCCTAAAAATTCAACTAATTTTTTTCGGTTTTCGGGACGATCTGGAGAAAAACCGCGCGTATGAGCACCATCAGTAAACGACCAAAAGGTTTTTTTGGCGCGCGTGCGATTGTAAATGTCCAAACCATTTTCATAAGGCACGGTTTGATCGTGCTCATCGTGGACGATTAAAACGGGGATATGATTATTCTCTAAAAATTTCATTCCCGCATGGCGATCCGAAATCAAAACATAAGTCAAAGGTACTAAAAACCAAGTCACCGCGCCTCTTTTAAATAGTGAAGCGGCGACCTTTCGGTAAGAAGTAAATGTCGATTCTAAAATTATTAAATCTACTTTTTGCAAATCAGAAACTCGCTCAAGACTGGCTTGTAAGATCGCGCCCCCAAGACTTTGTCCCCAAACTATAAAAGCCCCGCCCGAATGCTTTTTTAATGCTTCGGAGATTGCGGCTACGCCATCTTCGACGGTTCCCTTTTGCGTGGGCTTCCCCGCTGAAGCCCCATACCCACGGTAATCAAAGGTAAATAGATTGTATCCCTCTTGCACGAGCCAGACTAAACTCATGTAATGCGAAGTCATGTTTTCGGCATTCCCGTGAAATTGCACGATCGTGCCTTTAACCTTCTTTTTAACCGTCGGGATAAACCAGGCCGTTAAGGCTGTTCCGTCGGCCGACTTAAAAGCTACCTTTTCGTACTTTAACTTTAAATTTTCAGGGGGATAATAGACGTCGGCTGTAGGAAAGTAAAAAAGGTGATTACATCCGGTAAGCGTGAATAAAATTAGAAATAAAAAGCACTTAGCGGACATTTTTATAGGACTTCATGAACTCTAAATAGGCCAGCACCTGGTCGATGTCTTCATCACTTAGCGGGACATCAGGCATTTTTGAATTTGCCCGAAAGGCAGCAGGACCTTTAATAAATTTTTTGAGGGCTGATTTATGCCAATACTCGGTGATGTTGTTTGGTGAATTAAGCTCGGGACCAAGGCTTCCACCAAGTCCGTTGATACTGTGACAGCGAAAACAAAGCCCGCGGTAAACGGTAAAACCCTTTTTCACGGCCGAATTACCCTCGATTTCCTTGGGGTACATACCTTTAAACTTTTCCGTGAATTTTTTAAATTCTATCCGCACTAACTGATAGGGGCGGGGATAGTTCTCAGGTACTTTTTCTTCATTTTCCCAAACGAGATAAAATGGCTCAAAGCTAATTTTTTTACCGGGGCTCAAATAAACTGGGAAGCCAGAGGCGCGCGAAGATTCCCGGTACGCCAAGATGCCATTTTGCAGGCTTAGTTCGCTAACGCCCATCGAAGGCGCGTAACCGTCTTTAGCGATAAAGGACACCTCATCAAGTTCCGTTGGAATGGGGCCGGCGAGTTCAATTAAGTCCTTTAACTTAAATCCCACGAAAGTTTTTTTAACTTTATAAACCGGGTCCAAGTTTGTAACCCGCACTTCTTTTAATTTCTTTTTAAGATCCGTCAGGGCAAAGCTACGGGAGTTTTCACCAATGGTAATGTCTAATTGTTGGGCCAAACAAATTTGACTTAATAATTGAAAAGCAAAAATGAGTGAAATCATTGTCAAAGTTTAGCGAGTCCTGTAGCCTTTATCCATGTCTAATTTTGCGCATGAGCTTTTTTTATCGTTTACGCCGCTGTTTTTTGCCATGGACGCAGTGGGGATCATGCCGCTTTATTTAGCGATCACTACGGATATTCCCCGCACTGAAGTGCGCCGCCTCCTGCGCGATGCCATCTTAGCCGCTTTTATCGTTTCTGTGGTGATCATGCTCACGGGAAAATTTATTTTTAAAATGCTCGGTATCACTGCGGATGATTTTCGCATTGGTGGCGGCATTGTATTATTACTTATCGCCATAATGGATCTACTTTTTTCTAACAGTAACGAGCGTCGCAAGCCTGGCGACGTTGGCGTTGTTCCCATCGGCATTCCATTAATTGTCGGGCCGGGGGTTATGACGACAACAATGATGTCAGTAGATAAACACGGCTATTTTGTGACTTTGGTTTCATTAATTATTAATCTCATAATTGTCGTCATTATCTTTGGTAACTCCAAGTATGTAGTAAGGGTCATTGGCCAAAGTGGCGCGAAAGCTTTCGGTAAAGTGGCTTCCTTATTTTTAGCGGCTATCGCCGTAATGATGATTCGCGTGGGAATATCAAACTTTTTAGAAGGAAAATTACTGTGATTTATGATTTACCTCTCCATCCCTTAGTCGTTCACTTTCCCGTCGCACTTTCCGTGATTACACCGCTACTTTTTTTGGTTGTCCTTTACGGTATCACCAAGAAGAAGTGGGTTTACAAAACATGGGTCGTCCCGGTGATGTTTCAGATGGCGTTATTCCTAACGGGGCTTGGCGCCAAAGAGTTGGGTGAAATCGACGAAGACAAGGTCGAAGTAGTCATCGACAAGGCGTTAATTCATGAACATGAAGAATGGGCCGAGCGCTTCTTGTGGTTTCATGGTGCCGTGTTAGTTTTCTCCGGGGGCACACTGTTATTTCCCGGCCGCGTGCGGTTAAAAAAACTCTGCGCCTTTATTAGCGTCGTGGGAATCGGTGTTTCCGTCATGGTTGGGCATACGGGCGCGGAACTCGTTTACAAATATAATGCCGGGAAGGCTTACTTAAAGTGAATAAGACATTAATTCTTGCCAGCATTTTCGTAATTTTTTTCTTGTTAGAAAAAGCGTTTCCGCTGCGGCAACGAAAAAAACCGATTTGGGGCCGTTCGCTCAACAATCTTTTAATGTCTCTTTTTACTTACGCATCGGCCTTCTTATTAGTGATACCCGCCACTCATCTTGCCAACAATACCGCCGGCGGAAGTTTTGGCGTACTAAACTGGTTACCGGCGCCCGCCATAGTTAAAGTGGTTGTCGGTTTCTTGATTTTTGATCTCTGTTTTTATTATTGGCATTGGGCCAATCATAAAGTTCCCGTCATGTGGCGGTTTCATAACGTGCATCACTATGATGTTGATTTAGACGTAACAACGTCTTTTCGATTTCATTTTATGGAAGTGGGCTATTCGGCGGTTTTCCGCTTTCTTCAGTTTATGCTGGTAGGAGCGCCTTTAGAGCTTTTTGGCATTTACGAAGTCATTTTTCAGGCGGCCACGTTTTTTCATCACAGCAACTGGAAGCTGCCTTATGGGCTAGAGAAAATGATAAGCTATGTTTTCGTCACGCCCCGGGTTCATGGGATTCACCACTCCCAGGTACAAACCGAAACTGACTCAAATTATGCGGTAATTTTTTCTATATGGGACCGTATCCATCGTACCTTTGTGGGGGCCGTTAAACAGAATGAGATTAATAATGGTGTCCCGGGTTACGCCGCCGATGAGGATCAGTCGCTGCAAAAAATGCTGTTGAGCCCACTTCGGCCGCAAAAAAACTATTGGGCCACGAATCAAATACGAAATACGCGCCCCTCGCCAGTTTTTGGGCCAATTTTCCGCTAACACTTCGCGCAAAAACATATTTGTTACACGTTTAAATTCATTAATAAAAATGAGCGCTTGGCTTTTTGTCCCCGGGTTAGTAAGCCTTTTCGTGATAGGGGGCCTATTGAAACACGAAAAGACTCTCTGGTCTTTTACGCTTCTGCTTCTCCTGATTGTGGGACATCCCACCTACGCGGCTGAATCTGGCCGCACGCTTGTTAACGCCTTCGGTATATCAGCCCCCAGCTCTACGACTCTATTATTAGGTTATGAGAATCCCGCCGGTTTTTCGCAATTAGGCGGCATAAAATTACAGTTACTGGCAGGGGATACGAATAACGCCGTTAACACGCGCTATTACCATGGCGGAATTTACGCTGGGAATAACGTTTTTGGCGTCGGGGCCATGGGACGAAAATATACTTCAGATGCCGGCAACCAGGACACGACAGATTTATTGTGGGGTTTAGGCGGTGGGATAGACCGCATTGCCATTGGCGTAAAGGGAACTACCACTGGCGGGGATAACTCAACGACGACCTCACAATTTGGTTTCATGTTCGGCACCCATAGTGCGCTAACGGTAGGCGCGATTTTTCAATCCGATTCACAAAGCTCTTACGATTTTGGCGCAGGTCTTGGATACGATCTAACTCCCGGAGCAAATTTTGCTCTTGATGTACTTCATTACCGTGTCAGCGGCGAACTTTCTTATGCCGCAGGTGTGCGACTTGCGAGCGCGGCTCTTGAGCTTAGCGTTGGCTATAAAGTTATGGATAAAAATAATACTGGCGAAGAACATGTTATGGCTGGGCTAGCTTTTAACATGAGCCAGATGTTTAGTGTTCAATATTTGTACAACCATTTGCTCAAGCATATGTTGGGCGTAACAGTGAGGTTTTAATGAAAAGAATCTTTATACTTACGTACTTTTTAGCTTCAACAGCGTATGCTTGGGGACCAGCCGGGCACTCGATTGTTTGTCAAATTGCAACGGAGCACTTAACTCCGAAAGCTAAAGAAGCTGTCGGACGCATTCTTGCCAAGCAAACTCTAGCTGACGCCTGCAACTGGCCCGACCGCATTCGTAAAGATAAATCTTATGAATTTGCGTTAACTTGGCATTATGTAACTATTCCGACTGGTGAAACTTACCAATCCGCGCATAAGCACGAAAAGGGCGATGTGATTGAAGCCAGCGAACGTATGGCAAAAATTTTAACGATGGCGAACCGTACAGCTAAAGAAAAACGTGAGGCGCTGGCGTTCTTAGGACATTTTGTCGGGGACCTTCATCAGCCCCTTCATGTGGGACGGGACAATGACCGTGGCGGTAACCTTTGTGTTCTCGCGGGTGGTAAGGAAGCTGGAAATCTTCATTATGTTTGGGATTCAAAGATTTTAGAATCCATGGGAATCCAGTATTATGAGCTGGCGCGCCGATTAAGTTTAGTTTCAGCGCCACAAGTACAACAGCTTCAACGCGGTAGTATGGAAGCTTGGGCGATGGAATCCCAAGCCATTCGTGAAGAGCGAGTTTATCCTCCTGGCGAAGGCCGTAGTAACGAGCGCTCTCCGATGTGCGCTAAAGCCGGCACTCAAGCTCAGAAGGGACCATTTAGTTTGCCCAACGGTTACCTAGACGCAAACCAGGAAGTTATTCGCGATCGCCTGCAAGCCGCAGGTATCCGTTTAGCTGGCATCCTAAACCGCTTGTTCCAATAAAAAGGTGCCCGACACTAAATCCAGTCCATAGTGCGTCAATTTAATTTGACTGCGGCCATACCGAATCTTTAGCCTTAAGGTATGGCCGGGAAGAAGCATAAGTTTCGGGATCTTATAGGCGCTTTAAAACAAAAGCCATTTTTGATGGCATTCCTGATGGGATTTTCTGCGGGAATGCCTTTCTTCTTAACTTCCAAAACCATGCAAGTTTGGCTCAAGGAATCCAATGTGGATCTTACCACCATTGGAATTTTTTCGATGGTAGCGCTTCCTTACGCCTTGAAATTCTTGTGGGCGCCATTTTTAGATCGCTATAAATTTCCATTTTTAGGACAACGGCGCGGATGGCTCCTAGTCGCGCAGATAGCAATCACTGTGATGATATTTGTTATGGGCGCCATTGATCCATCACAAAACCTTTGGTGGTTTGCGGTGATGGCTTTACTGATCGCGTTTTTTAGCGCTACTCAGGATGTCGTGGTAGATGCTTACCGTATTGAAACTTTAAGTGACGATGAGCTCGGACCCGGGACTACGCTTTACATGTACGGCTACAAAATTGGCATGTTAATTACGGGGGCCCTAGCCCTAATTTTAGCTGATCATATCTCGTGGCAGAGCGTTTATTTTATAATGGGTTTGATCATGGGCCTTACGGTCTTGATCACTTTTTTTGCTGACGAGCCAAAGGCGCGCGTCTCGAAGCCTGAAACATTAAGTGAAGCCGTGATAAATCCTTTTAAGGAATTTTTTAACCGGCGCGCTGCCTTTTGGATTTTACTTTTTATCGTTCTTTATAAAGTTGGCGATAATATGGCGGGCAATATGCTATCGCCATTTTATCTGGACATGGGCTATAGCAAGACCGAAATTGGCGTAATTGCAAAAGCCATTTCACCGACGATCAGTTGGATAGGCCCGGTACTCGGCGGGTTTCTCGTTTATTTTGTGGGAATTTCGGGTGCGCTTTGGATCGCCGGCTTTTTACAAGCGGCCAGTACTTTTTGCTTTGCCTTTTTAGCGTGGATTCCTAAAAGTTTAATTCTCTATGGGAGTGTAGTGGCGTTTGAGGATATTTCCGCGGGAGTGGGGTCCGTCGCGTTTGTTGCTTTCATGTCGAATTCTGTAAATCGTGAGTTTACCGCGACTCAATACGCATTGTTGTCGGGGCTAGCGCAAATTCCACGCGTGATCATTGCGGCGCCCGCCGGATTTTTAGCTAAGACATTGGGCTGGGTAAACTTTTTTACGTTCTGTGCTTTAGCTGCCATTCCGGGCATGCTTTTAATCTTCTTTTTTCTACGGCCTAGACCTCAGAAATAAGTCCCATATTTCCGAAAAGTAAAGGTTATGTGGAGTCTCGAAAATTTGCGTCGGTCTTTCCTTCAAATTTTTCAAACTAACTTCCGATTTTTTGGAGTTGTCGCACTTATTTTTTCGATTTTAATGTTCGTTATACTATCGCGGCGTGAGACGCAGTTTTTTGAAACTCAATTAGGCTACGAAGCAAAATTAGTTAGTCAGCACATAATGAGTAAGCAAGAAAATTTTATTCAAGCCATGGGCCGTATGGCGGCGCGGATGCGCCATCAGGGCGCTTATCGCAAGAGAGGCGCCGTCGATGCTGTTAACGAATGGCGAAAAGACGCCGTCGTTTATGTCGATGAGTTTGTTGGTCTTGACGAGCTTTTGTATTTGGATATTCGCATGCAGATTGAAGGCGCGACTACCAGTGATGACTTGCGCCCCTTAGTCGGTAAAAATCTTATGGACTATCCCGATATCCGCGCTGCGATTGAGGAGTCGGCCTTTTCTTACAAGGCTAACTTTGGTGACAGGCCGCTACCGTTTTTTAAAGGCAACTTGTTTTATGGAGTTTTTCCCATTGCCAGTTTAGATCAAATCGAAGGCTATCTCGTGGCGGTTATAGACTATGACCGCTGGTTTAAAGATCCCATCTTAGAGCAAAACTACGAAGTAAAATTAACTTCAGAAGGTCAAGTCCGTTACGATCACCGCGCCGACGACCGGCCAAAATTAACGATGAAATTCTTTGCGCAAAAACTTTTTCTGCCGGGACTTAACTGGTCGATGCAACTGCGGCCGCTGCAGTCGGCATTTACGCGGGAAGAAAATTTCACGCCTTATCTGGTTCTTATCGCGGGAATTATGATTTCCGTATTATTTTGGCTCTATGCCTATCTGCAAGCCGAGTTGGATAAAACGAAAGTTAAAAATTTTGATGCCGCAAGATTGCAGGATATTTCTAATGTCGTGGCGGGCCTGGCTCACGAAGTAAATAATCCGCTGGCAATTATTCAAGGAGCCGTATTTCAGCTGCAACGATTATTGCGGAGAGGAAATGCCGATCCGGAGCGCTCCTTAGAAAATGCCGACAAAATTGACCGCGCCAGCCGGCGCATCGCTAAAGTCATGGAAGGTCTAAAAATTTATACACACGAAGAAACTAAAGAAATTTACCAAATCATGTCGGTTAAAGAACTTCTGTTAGCCGTCGAAAGTCTGTGCCGGCAGCGACTTCAACAAAGTGGAATAAATCTAGAAATTCGTGATTTCACGCGCAACATGAGTTTTGATTGTTTGCAGAGCAAAGTTATCCGCGGAGTGATGGAGCTGGTAAACAATGCCTACGATGCCGTCGGCGATAGGCCGGAGCGCTGGATCCGCATTGAAGCGGAAAACGCCGCCGAAAACTTACAGATTTCCATAACCGACAGTGGCGCCGGGATACCTGATCAATTAAGAGCAAAGTTAATGCAGCCCTTTTTTACGACTAAAGATGTTGGAAAGGGGACTGGCTTAGGATTAAGTATCGCGGCGGGAGTCGCCCGCGGCCATGGCGGCCACCTCTTCCTTGATGAAAATTCGCAGAATACGCGTTTTGTCATGAGAATACCAAAAGCCCATAACGCACCCTCCGTTTCCAAGGTTTCTTGAATTTTATCAAATTAGGTACTAAAAATGAGTTTTAAGGAGGCGTTCATGTTAGAGAAATTGCGCCGAATACCCGTTGAGGAATTTACGAGCCCATGTCCCATTACCGTAGAGCGGAAGACGAACATGGAAAAGGTAAAGAGTTTGATGGAGGAGCATGGAATACGTCACATGCCCGTCGTCGACAAGGAAGAACCTGTAGGTATTATAAGTGACCGCGATGTAAAGGTTTTGGGAAAGTTTCCGGCGTGGTCAACATTCGTTGCCGAAGATGTCATGTCGCCGGAACCCTATACAGTTACTCCAACCACGAATTTGGATGAAGTGGCCCTTCATATGTCAGAAAAGAAAATCGGTAGTGCCATCGTTCAAGATGAAACCGGTGAGATCGTAGGAATATTTACTTCGACCGATGCTTTAAATGCCTTAGTCGAAGTTATCCGCGGCGATGTCTGAGGTCCAACCTTAGGGATTGGACTCGGCTGGTTTGTGTACCGCCTCTTCTATGGGTGGAGGCTCAACGGGTGGAGATGCGGGTGTCTCTGGAATTTCAGGCGCTGGCTCCTTTTTCTTCCCACCAATTCCCAAATCATATTCTTTCTCTTTGCGGTAAAGAGTGCGGCGGTTTATTCCTAAAATCTGCGCGGCTTTTGTTTTTCGTCCACCAGTTTTATCCATGATATATTCGATGTACCTTCGTTCCAGCTGCGCCAGCGTCGGGTGGTCTTTGGTAGCGCTGCCAAAAAAGTCTTCCGGGGTTTTGTCGGCAATGGAGGGCAAATCTTTGACGTCGATATATTCCCCTGACGCTAATACCACTACGCGCTCGATGATGTTTTCAAGCTCGCGGACGTTGCCCTCCCATTTTTGCTCTACCAATTGATTGAGCGCTGCGGGCGTAAAACCTTTTACGCGGGATTCGTTGGTGGCAGCGTATTTTCGTAAAAAATGTTCGGCAAGAATGGGAACGTCTTCTTTGCGGTGGCGAAGCGGAGGGATCTGAATTGGTATGACGCTTAATCTATAATAAAGATCTTCGCGGAAGACACCATCACGGATGGCCGCCTTTAAATCCTTGTGAGTCGCGGCAATAATTCTAACATCCACATCGCGAGTGAGGTTATCGCCGACAGAGCGAATCTTTTTTTCCTGTAAAACCCGTAAGAGTTTACTTTGGAGACCAAGATCCATGTCACCAATTTCATCTAAAAAAAGTGTTCCACCATGAGCCTCTTCAAAGAGTCCGCGCTTTCTGCCGATGGCTCCGGTAAAAGAACCTTTGGCGTGACCAAAGAGTTCGCTTTCTAATAAATTTTCGGGGATCGCCGTACAATTAATAGCAATAAAGGGTTGTTTGGCTCTGGTTCCCAAATTATGAATAGCGCGCGCGACGAGTTCCTTTCCGGTGCCGCTTTCGCCGGTAATTAGAACGTTGGCGTTGGCGTGTGCGACTTTTTGCACGAGCTCAAAAACCGCCTGCATGGATTGACTCTTACCAATCATGTTTTCCAACGACCAAGTTTTCCGCACTTCCGTGCGTAACGTAACATTTTCGAGTTTTAGGTTCCGGTATTCAAGAGCGCGATCGACGACGAGTTGCATTTCATTTAATTTAAACGGTTTGACGATATAGTCGTAAGCGCCGCAGCGGATAGCGTCGATCGCAGTTTCAATGCTGCCAAAGGCGGTCATTAGCACAATGGGTGTATTGGGTGTTATGGCTTTCAATTTCTTTACAAAAGTAAGACCATCCATTTGTGGCATTTTTATGTCTGAAATAATCAACTCGAAACGCGGGTGATCTTTTTCGATGTGCTCCAAAGCCGCTACTGCGGTTGGAAATGTTTCCACTTCTATTCCCTGCTGGGTAAATACATTGGTTAATAGTGCCAGGATTTCCGGATCGTCGTCGACAATGAGTAATCTAGGTTTGGTGGGTTCGTTCATGTTTCATCCTTTTATTGGTAGACTGATGCATGACCCAAACGGGGACCTCGGAATAACGAACTACTTGACGGGTAATTCCTCCCGTCATTACGTTTTCTACGGGCCCAGAAGTTGTGGCCATGGCAATAAGGTTAGCGTGATTTTTCTTGGCGGATTTAAGGACCATGTCTAAAACCTGTTTCTCGCTAGCGAGAATTTCCGCCGTCGTGCCGACGCCGTAGCGTTTGCAGAGTTTGATCCAACTTTGAAGTTGCTTTTCGCGTTTTGCGCGGATGCGTTTGATTTCTTTATTATAGTAAGAGAAGGCGACATTCGAAAGGCCTTCACTCGCTAACGCCGATACCGTGCCAAATCCTTGCAGCGCATGGAGTAAATGTATCTTTGCATTAAAACTTTTTGCTAGAGGCAGGAAGCTGATTAATGTCGCCTTCGAGGCGTCACTGAGATCCGTCGGATAAATTACAGTGTGAAAACGGAGTGGGCCTTTGACCTGAGGATTAACGGTAATAACGGGTACCGGCGAATACATAAGTAATGTTTCGGTAAAGCTGCCTAACCAAAAGCGGGGAAAGCCCCGGCGCGCCTGAGTCGGTGAGAAAATCAAAGTCGCTTTACGGTCTCTAGCGTACTTTATAAAGGAGTTAACGGTGCCACGTAAAGTAAAAGCCTCTTCGTAGAGAACTTTGCCGGCCAGAAAATACTTCGATTGAAATTGAGAAAGGATTGTTTCCATTTCCCTTTCTGCCGTATCAATAAAATCTTCTTTAGCGGGTGGCACCAAATAATCCATCGGGAAGTAAAAAATGTTCGGAGAAAGTATAAAGACAGGTTCTATTTTCGCATTCAGTGAACGGGCTAGATTTTCCACGTAAAGCGCGGTGCGGGTATGGTCAGACTTATTCCCGTGAAAAGGATCAAAGGCCCAAATGATTAAACGCGTATTTTTGCTCATATTTCACCAACTCATATATTCTGGAAAACTTTCCCACGGCAGTTCGTGGTGCTCCCTCGACATAGGTCCTCTTGTTTCTATAATTTCGCTTAGTAAAATCATTGCGTCAGTTGTCGTAAATATTCCGATGACTTGATCTTGTTCATCCAGCACGATGACGCTGCCAATTCGTTCCTTAGCCATGGTGCGGGCGACCTGGGCAATATTTGCGCCTTTTCTTACGCAATATGGATTCTGGGTCATGACGTCGCCTACGGAAAGTTCTCCTGGACCGCGGAAGCTGCCGGCTCTTTGGAGATCACGATCACTGACGATCCCGACAATTTTATTGTTTTCAATGACGGGTAAGTGGCGAATGCGGCATTCCTGCATAAAATGAGCAGCCTCTTTGACGGTCATTTTGCGATTCGCCAGATAAGGATGTTTAGTCATTGTGTCAGAGACTTTTGTTTTATATTTCATTGATTGCCCCGTCTCATAATAGGCTGCAATCCGGCGGCCACAGAAAGCCCCGCTATTATTGTAGACTTGATGTCGGAGTCCGATAATGCCATAATTTTTTGAAA
This sequence comes from uncultured Bdellovibrionales bacterium, assembly GCA_964498095.1. Taxonomy (GTDB): domain Bacteria; phylum Bdellovibrionota; class Bdellovibrionia; order Bdellovibrionales; family SG-bin7; genus SG-bin7. Next base: position 30,137 of record CAZCFY010000001.1, read on the forward strand.
TGCGTAGGAGGCAGAATGGCCCAGAGGATATTATTATTTTTCATTGCATTAAATTTACTTTTCACACTTTCAAGCTGTGAAACCACGGTGGTCGAAAGGGGAAACCCGCAGTGGGGAAACCGCATGCAGGAGCTGTCTACGGCTTTAGGTAGTTTGCTCCCATTTGTTATGTCACGCGATGATTTTAATAATGAAAAAAATTATGCGGTTATCGAAAGTAATACGAAAAAATTGGCCGATCTTGCTAACACAATTAACGCTAAAAGTACGGTTGATTCTCCCGATGCTGATCCCGCGATCCAATCACTGGCGAAAAGTTTTGCGACGGACATGAATAAAGCCTACGATGGCCTTCAAACGGGGCATCGCGAATATTCGCGGCAAGTTCTGGCCATGGCAACGAATCATTGCGTGGCTTGCCATTCCCGCAGCCAACTAGGTCCAAAGTTTGAAGCGCTCAATGCCAGTATTAATTACGATTCACTTTCGCCTTATGTGAGAGCTGAGGTTTATGCGGCCACCCGCCAATTTAATCAGGCGATAGATGAATACCGAAAATTAATAAGCTTACGTGAAAATATTAACGATTATCCCTTTGAGGTGGAGCGCGCCCTAAAAAAGGCGCTGGCTCTGGAAGTGCGGGTCTTTAATGATCCCAAAAAAGCCAAAAACCTGGTGGAAGACTTTTTAAAACAAGCGGATTTGCCACATTTTTTAAAGCGTGAGGTTACTATTTGGCGTGATGATCTCAGGGCGTGGGAAAAAGAAGGAAAGACGCGGTCCTTAACGAAAGCACAATACAGAAAAAATATCGAAAAATTAATCCTCGCAGCCCAGCTCAAGAAGGGTGGCAGCGATAACGATGAGCCGTTTATTAACTATCTGCGCGCCACGGCGCTGGGCCACGAATATCTGACCAAATATAAGCCCGACGCTATTTATTCTGAAATTTTACTAGATATGGGTATCTGTTACGAATCCTTACAAGATCTGGGCTATTGGACACTTAATGAAGACTATTATAAGCAGTGTATCCGAGAGCAACCCCATTCCGATGTGGCACTTCGTTGCTATAATCGCTTGGAGCAAAGTGTATATCTTGGCTACACCGGGAGTTCAGGGACAAAATTGCCTCCCGATGTTCGTGGTGAGTTGCGCGAGTTTCGTGAGCTTGCCAGCCTAGCGTCGCCGGCTAAGGGCAACTAAACTATCAACGATTTTAGCTAGAGGCTGACCGCTTTCGGCGGAGTCTTTAGCGTGACGTTGCCACTCAGTGGGAAGCGCCAATCTTCCATCCCATAAGGGGGCGCCCATAAGATAGGTGTCATTTCTAGCAAGAGGGTGCGCATCTTTTGTTGGGGTCCATAAGAAGTCCGGATGAAGATTGCGATACCATTCACCACCGATAATGAGGCCGTTATTTCCTAATTCTAAATCATAAGTGTAAAGTACGGTGTGTGATCTGTCGGCTTCGGCGCCGTCTCGTTCTTTGTGATCGGGCCGGCGTTCAACAGCATAGGTTACTTCCATGGCGATACCTACCACCGAGGTCGTGCCCCGCGCGCGATACTGGCGGTAACGGTCGCGAGAAAAATCTTGTGCCGGGACGATGGCTTTTTGCAAACTGTCGGTAACGTCGCGGGTTTTAGGATTAAAGTAACGATATTTATAACCAATGAGTGGCTGGTTCCATACTTGAAAGTCATAAGTTGAATCGATAATAAAACTACGCTTAGCGAGTCCAACGCGGTTAACGATCGCGCGGTGCCAAGTGGCTGGATTTGTATCCAGACAATTGGGATCAACCGGGCGGCCCAGGCTATCCATGCGTGGCGACCTTTCTTGACAGCGGCCGCCAATACTTTTTAGTGGAACGCGCGCATTAGCCCATAACATAGAGATAAGTCCTTTGATGTCGTCGGGATAAAATTTAACTTTTGTTTGATTATCAAACGCGGCAACGGTCACCGCGTTTACGGGGCGTTCTGCGAGGTAAGATGCCGGAGCCCAGCCGTGACAAATTCCCATCCAGGATTCCACTTTGCCAGACTCTCTAAAATACGCTTGGCCCTCATTCCAAGAAAGAGTTGTCATAGTTGCCGCCTCGGGATCGTAGAGAAGATCGTATTTTTCTGACGGAGAAAGCATGTTTATTTTTTTGGATTCTCCCGCACGGTAGATAATGGCCAAAGGATTACTAGAAATGTAATCATAGTTTTCCTTCCAGTCCTTAGCGTTTGGAAATCTTTTATCGGCATAGCGAAAGCCTATGCCCCCAAGATAGTAGGCCCAATAGTCATCCGACCACAATTGCTGATTGATACGGCCTTGGCGTAGGCTTCTCTGGTCCATGCCTTGAATGGTTTCGATGTAACCGCCATCTTCCATGAGTTCTCTGTCGACATCGCGGGGGCCAGGCTCGGAAACCAAATTCAATTCTTTGGGAGCTAACAGGTTTCTTTCGCGAAAATTGATTTTTTCGTTGGAGTCGACGACAATAAAATCAGAATTAATTAAATTTCCGCGGTCATCTTTTTTGGGCGGCAAACTTAGCCGGTAGACCTGCGGATCTTTATTAAAAAATTCGAGTTCGGCTTTGACTTCGTCGTCGCTAAACTTAAAGTCATTGGCCCAGGAAAATTGACAAGAGAATATTATAGTTGTGGCTATTAGACGTGCAAACATGGCAGACCCCTTCGTTTGAAAAACCTAAATTTTTTTAGCTTGCAAATGCGATACCGTGGTGACCGCAAACGGAGTTTAGAAGGGGATTTGGCTGTGGCTAATTGCCACAGCCGGAGTAAAGCTGTTTGTTAATTATTTTTTCCAAGGTGGGTTGTCGCCAAGTATTTCTTTGGCATTTCGGCCTAAAGTTTCCGTCCGCGACCATTCTTCATCAAGATAGTAACGTTGATCACTTGGCGCATCTTTAGCGTCCCGCGAAGTCGGCGAAAAGCAACTATCGCCGGGGGTGTAAGAGTCCGCTTTACAAAAAGCTAACCGTACACGCTGTGGATCATCGGTCATGGTTTTTACCCAATCGATTAGGGGCATGGGACTATATGGATTTATGGCCGCGTCCAATATGTAGACGGACTCGCCAATACGAATTGCCGGCGCGACATGGTACCACCAACTGACTTTACCTTGGGGAGAGTTGGGTGTTTGTACCGTTAGGTCTCCGAAGATAAAAACTTTTGACGGATCAGGAATCTGCCATTCGCGGAGTTTGTTAACAAACATCGCCGCCCGGGCAAAGCAACCGTCGTCGGGATAGAGCCAACTGATGCGGCGTAAGAATCCTGGGTTAGCGTCGGTTTCCATAAAACGTAGGTCACGCCCACTAAAGAAGGTGATTGGTACGTCAATGCCTTTGCCCCAATCGGCGACAACAGACATATCGAGTTTATCGATTTTTACGGATGCTTCCTGCGCATTTTTGTCAGCGAGGTGGCGTGGATTAAACTTTTTAGCGGCGCGATAATATTTTTTCCAGGAAACACCAGGTTCCCGGTGCGCGCGTTTATCAAATGCCGGTTCTGCCGAAGCATTAAAGGCAAAAGAGATGATCAGGCCGATAAGGCCACGTTGTATATTCATTTTTACCCCCAAGGCTTAATATTAAAAGATGAGGGTAAATTGGAGTTACGCGCCAATCGTAAGATCAGGGCTTAGGTAAATAAAATTTAGCCGATGGTTGAGCCTAGTTTGGCCTTTAAGGATTCCGTGAGGGACCTAATATCTAGACCTAAAAATATGCTGGCGTAGACGGGGTAGGGCAACATGGCAAATAAAGGCAGGCCGAAAAAAATAAAAGGTAAGAAAAGTAAAAGCATCAGACCCACGGAAATAAGTGCCATAAGGAGAAAAAGAAGAATTAACGGAACAATATTTTTTATGACCGCATCCACGCTGACCGAGATAGTTTCTAGAAACCGCATTTTGTGAAAGGTAATTAAGGGAACACTGAAACAAGTTAACGGAAAGGCGATCACGGCAAGTAAGAAAGAAACAAACCCGTTTCCCATAGGAATTAAGCCTTGGAGTAAATTGTATATAAAATTAAAACCAACCAGCGGGAGCAGGCGGCTAAAAAGATCACGGTCTTGAATTCCGATGAGGAGCTTCATAAACTCTGATTTCTCGAGTTTCATAAAGTCCGAAATTATAATGAGTAAACCTGGAGCCAGGAATGTTCCTAGCGAAGATATAAGTGCGCCGCCAATCACCCCAAACCAATGGACGTTACCGAGAAAAGCCAGTACGGCCATTAGTGACGAGATTGCCAAAACTAGAGGATAATTTACTTTAACCAGTTGATTTGCCAAACCTAACCACGCGGACCCGTAATCAACTGGAACCGCCCGTGAAGCTGGTGTCATAAAAATCTCCTTCTATAGTTTATACGATATGTTATAAAAGCAGAGGGAGTCAATTATGAGCAGTGATAGCCGGTTGGAGTCTTACTTATTTGCCTTGGATAAAGCTTTAGGCAACATGCCGTTAAGCCAGCGGATTGATATTTTGGCTGAATTAAAAACCCAGATTCTTTCTAAACAGTCGCAAGACCCAAATATGAGTTTAGATCAAATTTTGGCTTCGCTCGGACAGCCCGAGCAAATTGCGCGCCGCTATAACCCGCACGCAATGGGGGCATCAACTCCAGCGACGAAGAACCCCGTGATTAAGTGGTTAGTCCTTGGGTTTTTAGGAACTTTTTTACTTTTTTTGATTTTTATCACGGTAATTATCTTTAGATTTGCGCCGTTTATTGAGTGGGCTACTAAAGATATCAACAATTGGGATCACTCGTTTGATATCAAAGTAGAAACAGCTAAGAAAGAGAAGCCCGCACGTTCTATTGTTGGCTCACGTGCTACCGATGAGAAAAGTCTAAGCAAAATTTTTATTCCTTTTCGTAATGGAAAGTTTCTTATTACCTACAATACGCAGAAGGAACTGCGTTGGGAATGTGACGTCACCGAGGGTGAAGATTCCTTTACAATGGCGGCGGAGTCAGGGGGAGTCCTGACTCTTGATCTAGATAAAATTAAAGGCGTTAGTTGCGAACTCAGCTTACCGCAGTCTATTACTACGGAGATAAACGGGGCCAACGGTGACCTAAAAGTTCGTTATCCCCAAGCCCACTTAAATGTTTCTTTAGGCAATGGCCGCGTTCAATTAGCTCCTGATTTTAATAAGTTTTATGATTATAATATTCGGGTAAAAAATGGTAAGGCCGACTTTTTTAAATCGGTAAAAGCAAAAGAGTCGGTGGCGATTAATATTGAGATCCAGAACGGGTTTGTGCAAAGGGAACAATGAACTGGCAAAGCGAAAGAGTTTTTCATGATGGCGATAGCTTTTTCCGGGAAGTTCTCAACGCCGTTTCCGACGCAAATAAGTCAGTCCATCTAGAGTATTATATTTTTAATGACGGAATTTTGGCCCGGCGTTTAGTCGAAACAGTCTGTTTAGCGGCAAGTCGGGGCGTTAAAGTTGTTTTGTGTATTGATGGTTTAGGCTCAATTGGCTTTCCCCGTGAACTGCGCACAAAATTAGTGGATGCCGGAGTTGAAGTGCGCGTTTACAATCCTTTGGGGCATTTTTTTCCGTTTTCAGCAAAATTTTGGCGGCAGTTCTCTTTAATCAACCGGCGTAACCACCGCAAAGTCTGTTTAGTTGATGGGCGGCAACTCTTTGTTGGCGGCATGAACATCGATGACTGGCATTTACCAGAAGTTAAAAAGGCAGAAGCGTGGCGGGACACGGGAGTTCGCGTAACGGCGGAAGATATGAATCCCCTGGAAAAAAATCTAGAACAAATTTGGCGCCCGCGCAAAACCAGAAGTAAAGATGAAATTAATTTACCGGTATTACTCAATGACGGACTTGCCCGGCGGCGGAAGTTTTACCGCAAATTTATTTCTCGTATCCGGCATGCCGAAAAGAGAATTTGGATTACCAGCCCCTACTTTAGTCCGCCGGGGAGGTTTTTGGTGTCCTTGATCAATGCCGCCCGCCGTGGCGTGGACACTCGAATTTTATTGCCCGCCCGTCCTGATATATTTTTTTCCCGGCCCATGAATGGACTTTTCTTTTCTGTATTGCTGAGTTCGGGAGTTAAAATTTATGAGTATATGAGTTCCACTCTGCACGCAAAATCCATTATTATTGATGATTGGGTCGCCGTAGGTTCCAGTAATAAAAATTACCGCAGTTTTTTTTATGACTTGGAAATCGACGTTATTCTCACGCAAAGGACCTCGTTGATAGAAATGGAAACGCAATTTGAGAGAGATTTAAAGGAATCCCGTGAGATTACGATAAAGGACTGGAATATGCGGCCTTGGTTGTGGCGGCTTGTTGAAAAGTTCTTATGGCTGGTGCGGCGATGGGCCTAAAAGTACTCTCATTTAATATTCATAAGGGTTTTAGTAATTTTAAAATCAAGCCGACTTTAGATTTACTAAAAAAACAGATTCATGATGAAAAATTTGATATCGTTTGCTTGCAGGAGGTATGCGGACAGCACGAGCTGCACGGCAATCAACTCGAAAAACTTGCCGATCAAATGTGGCCCCACACAGCTTATGGGCGTAATTCCATTTCACCTAAAGGGCACCACCACGGCAACGGACTCATGAGCCGATATCCTATTACCAAATTTGAAAACTTAAATATCTCGGGGCACAAAGTAGACCGGCGGGGCGTTCTCCATGCCGAAATAAATTGCGAAGGCAAACCGCTGCATGTGCTTGTCACTCATCTGGGACTCTTTCAAGTTTGGCGGGAGAAGCAACTGGAAAGTGTGGGGGAGCGGATAAACCGTCATGTACCCAAAGATGAACCACTTATTTTGTGTGGGGATTTTAATGATTGGAACGAATACGCCAGTGAGTTTTTAAAAAATAAATTAGGTTTGGATGAGGTCTTTGAGTTAAAAAACGGAAAGCACGCGCGCACCTTTCCTAATTTTGCGCCGTTTTTATGTCTTGATAGAATTTATGTGCGCGGAATGAAGGTAGCCCAGCCGCATACCCACACCTCAAAAGCCTGGCGCCAACTTTCTGATCATCTTCCCATCAGTACTGTTCTTAATTGGCCCTAATTATGCAGATCCCATAAAAAAGGGGGAAGATATGGGAATTTGTATGACCTGCGGCAATGATTACGAAAATACATTTTCAGTTATAAAAGAAGACGAACGTTATGAGTTTGATTGTTTTGAGTGCGCGATTCAGGCTCTGGCCCCTCACTGTGCTCATTGTGATTGCGTGATTATCGGCCAAGGCGTGGAACTGGATGGTAGATTTTATTGTGGTAGTCACTGCTTACGTTCCGAACGGGGTGCTCAAACAATAATCGAGATAGAACGTATGGCCCGCTATTAGTAACTTGTTTGCCAATATTAGCTGGGGTAAAATTCCCCTCATATGAAACGGATTTTTGTCCCATTTTTTATCCTGATTTTTTGTCGTTTGAGCGCTGGCGGAGAGCTGGATAAGTGGAGAAATATTTTATCTTCTGACGTTGCCACTGACTCTAAAGTTCAAGCTGTCAGTGAAATTTTGAAAATTCAGCCCTCGCGTTCGCAGGCTCGCTTTTTGGCGCAAATTTATTTTAAAGAAAAGGACAACAAACAGCTGCGCCTGGCGATTCTTAATGAATTGGTTAAAACAAAAACAATTACGGCGATGGATGGCTGGCAAAAAGAAATCATGTCCAGCGAATATTCTTATGATGACCGGTTACGCCTAAACTTCTTAAGTTTGCGCGAGGGCGCACTAAGAAGGTTATATAAAGAGAGCAACGCGTTTGAAACCCGTCAATGTGAGTTTGACCGGAACAAATTAAAACTCGAAGTCCGGCAAAACCCTAATGAGGCAAAAAATTATCTTTGGATTTCGTCAGGCTTTCATTTGCATTTTACCGGGGTAACATTGCCGGCCGTTGAAGGGTTACCGCTACCAGATTGTAAGGAAATAGAATTTCTTAATCTTACTACTCTTCATGGGGCCTTATTTTGGGAACGAGCAGGAGGGCACTTAATTACTTTTGAACGTCGTTACTTTCGCCCTATCGGTTATCTTGATTTCAAAGACCGAGAAGAATTTTCAAAAATCTCGCAAAAAAAAGGCGAGAAAACATGTTTTCTGCCGGCTCTATTAGAGCAAAATCCAACCTTTAAAAAGGCTTGGGTTTGTATACGCTAACCTAGCAATAGTTCTACCTGAAATTTTTTCCATCCTCTCGACTTCTAACGCGCCATAACATATAAATATGGCTTGCCGCGTCTTTGAATGTAGGTGGGGAAGCATGGGCGAAACTACGATAAATTTAAACTCTTTATTGGGAACAACTCCCGTCGATCAATTTGACCGCGTGGAGCAAAAATTCTTTATTCCGCGCGCCTCTGTGCGTGCCTTAGAGAGTCTTCTCGGCTCTTACTTGTCACCGGTTGACGGCACCAGGACTTCGGGATTTACGCGGGTTGAATCCCATTATTTTGAAACTCCTGATCTTACATTTTATGTCGATGCTTTAAAAAGGCCGCAACAGCGTATGAAAATGCGGGTGAGAAAATATTTTGATGGCGGCACAGTATTTACGGGCAGTTTTATTGAGATAAAATCCAAAGAAAATGGAATCTCCAAGAAAAAGCGGTTTCGCATCGGGGAATGGGAAGAGACTGAACTTCTAAAAGGACAGACGCTTCCGGTCACGTCGCGTTTAGAAACGCTTAACTATCAAATGCGCCGGGAAACACTTCTGGCACGGGTAAACCGTGTCAACGATCTTATCGAAAAACAAACGCCTCAGTATGCCGTGCGGGTCACTTATGACCGGCGCGCCTTTGAAGGCAAAAACTTGCGAGTGACGATTGATCACAATCTGCGTGGCGAAATAATTTATTCTTTCTTGCCGGTTGTTACGGCCCATGCCGAAAAGATTTTGAGCGCAAATTTTTGGAGTGTGGGTCAGCAGATGCGCGAGATATTTAATGGCAATGACTTTGCAGTCGTTGAGGTAAAACATCCCGGAACAACACCTATTTGGTTAAACGCGGGTTTTAAGCACCTTATGGTGGGGCAAGATATCTCATTTTCAAAATACGTTTGGAGTTTATCGGAAGCTTTATGTCAGGTTTGAAAGCACTCATAGCGAGCGACAATTTGGTTCAGGCGGCGAGCGTTCATATTCCGATCAGCGATGTTCTGCTGAATACGTTAGGCGCAGGGTTAGTCTTAGCCGTCTCTACTTACGGACTTGATTTCATTTTAGCAAAGAAATCAGCAGAAAACGGCAGTGATCCCATGGCCCGCATGATTTCGGCTTCTAACCAGCTCATCATGTGTGTGGGTGTGGGGGGAATGATGCTTCTAATTGAACAGAATATTGTCCGTGCCGTTGTGCTCTTTGCGGCTTTAGCTCTTGTTCGGTTTAGGGTGCGCGTGAGCGAAAAATCTTTGAGTGCCTCGTTTTTCTTTTCTGTCATCGCTGGAATGGCGTGCGGCATGGGAGAAATGCGCCTGGCGTGGATTTTTACGGGCGTTTTTGTTTCTTTGAGCGTTGTGCTTTCCGCAGTTTTTTGGGCGGCAGTTCCAGCGGCCAAACCCCTAGGGCCGGCAGTGGAAAAAATATGAAAAAATTCGTTGTCGCGCTATTACTTGTCGTTGGCCCGTTAGTCCATGGCATTGAGGCACGTAGTCCCTATTTATCGGTAGTTGAAAAAATAAAAGACCGCTCAAGTTTTTTTAATAAATTTGGTGATTTAAATCCCGAAGTGGTGCTCGCTGTTAAAGAAATCACCACCCAGCGCCGCAGCGAAATTTTTGATTTATTAGTTCAAGCGCAAATTAAATCAGGGAAAACTCCTGCCGAGGCGCAATTTAAGGCCGTGGATTCCGATGAAATCTTGTCACTGGATTTAATTCTAAAATATTTAGCTAAACTCGAAGAACTCATTCGCGCGCCGAGCGAGCAAGGTAAAGTATCGGCGCAAATATTTGCCCAAAAAATTGTTGATCTCGCGTTTGCAACACAGGTTATTGGGCAAATTCCCGCGATTTTGCGCTTACCCGTTTGGGCTAAAGGCGTAATGCACGAATGGCGCCTGGACTTAAACACCCCAATTTCACGTGAAGCGACAAATCTTTGGAATCCCTCGACACAAAAATATTATACGTCAGCGGAATTAGAAAGTCTGCGCCTTGCCGGTCAAGATTTATCTCTTCTTAATCCACCGCCAAATTCCGGAATTTGGCGCCATCCTGGAAAGAAAATTAGTTCCATCAACATCAAAGAGTTTTACTACGGTGGTAAGGGCCTTATGCAGGAAGGTCTTAAAGTGGCTTTCCCGAAAGAAAATGTTGGGGTTTTTGATAAAGTAAAAATCAGTCAAACGACGCCGAAAATTATTATTAAATATGAAGGTCCTGACGGCAAAACCTATAAAGCAAAAATGAAATTCGGCAAAGACTTACACGCCGATATTACGGCAAGCGCCTTGTTCATGGCAATAGGGTACCCGGCGGATATCAGTCACTACTACCGTGATTTTAAAGTCTATTTTAAAAACGGCAAGGACATCTCGCAACTTAAAAAGGAGTGGCTAACGTATTTCAACGGTATGCCGCCTTTTTTGCCGGCCATTCATGTTGACGACGTGATAAAGGAATCGGGGCGGGACAGTGGTGGGGAGTTTATCGTTTTTAAAGAATGTGTGATAGAAGCCGACCCAAAGGGGTTGCTACGTATTGGCCCGGTAGATTTCGATCGTCAAGGCGTACAAAAGTGGCGGGAGTCCCGCGCTTATGCCTTGTTAAATATGTGGATCGAAAATGCGGATTGGGATCCTGATAACACGAAACTTATTTTGCGGGCTAATAATCAAAATGATTATGACTTTTTTTACGTGGTACATGACTTAGGTTGCGCCTTCGGCGGCCTTCTTTGCGAAAAAATCGACCGGTTCCGCGGGCATGCAGTTTCTAAGGTTACCGCTGACGAAATTCAATTTAATTTCCGCAGTGCCGATGATCAGCCCATGAAAGACGAAGCCACTTTTGCGGATTGGCGCTGGGGCGCGCGGTTAATTACGCAATTAACACGTGACCAAATCACCGCAGCGGTAGAAATCGGCGGGTGGCCAGAGAGTATTCAAAAAATTCTTGTCGAAAAGCTAATTGGCCGACGCAACGATTTTGCTAAAGTATTTGGCTTAGTCGGGGAAGAAGTTGAGCCTGGTGAACAAATTGGCGAAATTCCCGTTAACTTGGAGCTCTCGACCGATGATGGGGTTATTACCAACGGAAAAATTACGAAGTCACGCATTGATGGATACGCCACAAACTATGGGGAGTATGTAGATAGTCTCGTCTGGGTTCCTCTGGTTAATACAATTAAGAATCAGTTGAAATTTGGAGTTGCCAAAGGCCTTTGTGAATTAGAAAAAGTTGCCGTTGAACCTGTTTGGCTGGGTTGGAATAAAGGCCTTATCGCCGAAGTGCTTGTCAGCGCCTGCCGCGATGTTATTAAAAATCCAAATCCTACAAGTGAAAAAGACATTTGGTTGGTGCGGGATTCGTTAAAAGTGGGTTTGCGTGGCGGCGCGGGAATTGTTATCGCCGGCGAAGTTGACCTAGTAAAAAAATATACTCTCGTTTACGGGGCGCGCACTGAAAATGAAGGTAAGAAAGCCATGGGCACGATACTAAATGTATTATTGCCTTATCAGATTCGCCGCGGAAATTTGCCGGAGCGTTATGTCCTCTTACGCGAAGACATGATCGTTCCTCGGGCGCGGTTACGTACTGACGTGGTCGCCTGGACGGGGGTAGGCGCGGAAGGTGTTGAGGAACAATACTTATTAAGCCGCAGTCTTGTTGCCAATAAAGGCGATGACCGCCTGGTATTTTATGAAGACACGAGCTTTCATAATGATATTGCATTAAAATTATTTTTGGATTTACAAATCATGCGGATTCCATTTTTTAAATATAATAATGTAATTCGTGGCCGCATGAATGGTACAGCATGGGTACTTAAGCGCAGTGATTTACACTTACTTGAGTTAATGAATAAAGATGTCCTAAGTGAAATCGTGCGAGACGGGGACTATTCACAAATTCAAAATGTTCCGGGTATGCAAAAACGTGAAATTGATAGCACGATCCTTAGTTCCACGAGTTGGGCATTGAATCTTTTGGGTTTCTTCCAGCGCTTACGCGTAGACCGCCAAGATATGGTTACGATTCGGGACGAGAAGAATGGTGGAATGCAGGTTTTTAAAGAGGAACATATTAAAAAGAACGGCTACAATGTCTTTGGGCTGCGGGAACAAGATCAAATTAAAGTCCGCGGCTTTTTAACGAAAAAATTTAATTCTTCTGGAGAACAACCTTTTATCAATATTCAAATGGTCATGCGGGACTCCAACACCAAGAGTTCAGAGCTTGATAAAGGTTTTATTAAGTTTTTAAACGGCATTTATCCTGAAAAGACTTTAAATTTTACGGCTGATCTACATAGTTCAAATAAGCGTTGGGGTAGCACGGAAATGCATCTTGATATTTCCTACTATCCCGAAGCCCTGGATATTTTGATAAATCTTGATGAGGGGCAGCTCGTGCGCCGGTTTATCGAGCTTGAAGATTATGTAGACAAAAATAAAATTTATCGTGCATGGCATGAGTTCCATTCTCCCGACAGTCTCGTAAAAAGAGGTCAAATGGATCCGACCGAAGTTACTTTCTTGCCGGGATATCTTGAAGAAGACTTGGATCATTTGGCGGACTTTATTCTTGCTCTTCGCAAAGCTAAAGTGGCGAGTGGTCAAATGCGAGTCGGAGGACTTGTGCGCGCTTTCCGTGAAGCCATTTACCATGATAAAAACGGCAAATCTTTTGATTCCAGTTTATTTGCGACGATTCACTCCATCGTGGGGGAACGTGGGCTTTTTATTAGCCGCGAAGTTACCACTCCCTACGACACCGAAAACCGCTTTCCCGGTGGGCATGGGTTGCAATGGGAAAACATCGGCGTAAACCGCGACCCCGAAGTCGTTGGTATGGTACTTCTTCCCGAAGACGTCCTCGAAGTCTGGACAATGTTCGACTGGATTAAATAGGTAACAGTTCCCTTTCCTCGATGCGGGGCAACACTTGCATCGTCTAATTTCGTTTTGCCACAAAGATTTTTCGCCAATCCCGGCCCAGGCTCCTTGCCTTTGTTGCTCGGCGCGCGCTTCCTGGCGCGCGGCCTAACGGCTGCCCTCGCAAAGACCGCTCTTGCCGAAAAATATTCGCGGCAAAAGAAATTAGCTTTTGAAGTGCGGCGCCCTGCATCGAGGAAAGGGAACTGTTACCTTTAAAAGTAGTGATAGAGGCCGAGGGAAGAGAGGTGTTGGTGTTGGTCCCATTCACTGCCGAGGTTAATGGCCCAATTGAGATCGGGTGCGAATCTTAGATCTAAGTGGCCTTCGCGGTGGTTGGTTTCGGTCGTGTAGTAGGTAAAGGGCCAGCGCAACTCGCCAAATAAAATTAAATTTTCCTTAAATTGAATTCTTAATCCCGTAAGGGGAGTCAATGTAAGACTGAAATCCGCGTCAGGAAACTCCGAAGAGTAGTGGGCCGTGGCCTCCATCAAAACAAATTGGGAAATAAGTGGGGAGGAAACCCAATTAAATGTTACGCCCGGTCCGCCGCGCACGACAACCGGTAAGCAACCATTGCAGCGCTCGTCATAAACGCGTTCAATTCCGAGTTGGGCGCGCCAGCTGACATTTTTTTGGAAATGTTCAAAAGCTGAAAAAGAATCCAAAGCCACAAGTAAACCTTGATGAAGAATTAATTGCGATAGTTCTTCGTTATAGCGAAAACGCAGGTGCATAAATTCAATTTTTGCGTAGGGTGGATAGCCGCGCGCGGGGTCCGCTTGGTCGTGAAGGGCAAAGCGCACAGAAGGCTCCCAAAGGCGAGAGGTTTCGTTGGAGATATATTTTAAGCCCACGCGTAAGCTATCGTGACTTAAATGGGGTGTAGAGACTTCGGGTGCTGGGATATTTAGAGGTGCCAAAGCCGGGAGTTTACTGCGCTTAACAAGTATTTTTTGCTTCCAATTTATTATATCTTTTTCCTCGGCCAGGAGTTCGCGGCCGTATTTAAAGTCAATAAAATCCATGGCCGCATCGAGAACCCCCGCTGCCGCCGGTGGCGGAGTATCATGTGTTTCAAGAACACGATCGAGCTGCTCCCTTTCGGCTTTTGTGGTCAATTTATTTAAGCGTTCTTGAAACTGTGTCCAGACAGAGGGACGAAAATTTATTTTTTTAACTAATCCCGGAAAATTGTAAATGGCTTTGATGGTGTCGGCGGGGATAATCCAGAAGGGAACTTTATCCGTCAAAGTTAATCTTGGGGCTGCGGCTTCTAGCGCCGTTAACATGTGAAACGAGCAATTTTCCGTCAGATAAAAATAGTCAAAAAAAGTGGAGCCAAGCTCCCAAAAATGCTCGGTGAGCATTATGACTTCTTCGTCGCTAAGATTAAGATCGTATTCCCAAAGATCGCGCGTTTCAAAATCATTGTATTCGCGGACTTTGTAATAATAAGGAACGGCGGAAAACACGCCTTCAAAATAGCCAAGAAACCCATTGACGGCATAAACAAGAGGATTATCCGTGGTTTTGTTGGCGGCAAAATTAATTCCATAATCTAAGAGCTGAAAGCGCTCTCCGGATTCGGCATGAGATGTTTTATTTATGCGGATAAGTGAATGACCAAAAGTTGATGAAGGATTATTTAAAAAATAACTAGAAAAAACAAGAGTTGCAGACTTTGGCGAAAGTTTTTTCATCCAACCGTCAAAGTCGGGACACTTTTGCGCCGGCAAATCCCGGTCACTTAGACCAATATGTTTAGAAATAAAACGAAAGCGGGCGGGGAACTGACAGCGGATGCTTTGGCCAACACTGCGTTCTTTATTAAATTTGCGTACCGTTGGATCAAAAAAGCCGGTGATCGTGGCTTCGAGTTCACTTTGGGGATTTCGCTTACCTTCTGGGCTTAAGAAAAACCCGGGGCCATCGGGTTGACCCTCATAACGGCGGGACCAAACCGCCGTATGGTAATGAAGTAGGCGAGTCCATTGCGGATCCTCCCACAGGCGTTGGGCTCGCGCATGCGTAAGCGCTTGCGTTGCGGTCATCGCTCCTGAGGAGAGACTCGGGATAAGGACGAAAAAAAACAGGGATATAAGTTTTAAACCCATACCCCTGTATTTCATAAAGTTAGTATTTAGCCAAGCTGAGAGCAAGTGACAGAATTCGTTTTAAGAACCTGACGAATTTGCTTTGATACATCTTTAGCTTTTACGTCAGCCTTTGGGAAAATAACTTCGTAATTTTCTTTTAAAGCTTGTGTCATGCTTTGCGAGTCCTGACAGCCTAGAATTTTTTGTATTCCGGCCACAGTGTCGCCGTTACCACGTGACATTTCGTTAGCTAACGCGATTTGGTTGGCTTCAACAAACTGCTCTAGTTGCGCTGAAGAAAAACCGCCGCCGCAATTTGATGTTCCCGTGGTGATCGCAAAAACTTGTCCACCTGTACCGTTTAAAGTCGCGGCAACAATTTGGATCATTCCGGGTTTAGCGCCAAATACGAGGTTACCGAGACCGCAGCCTGCCGTCCCGATGGATTTGGCATTAGCTAAAGATGAGAATAGAGCCATTGCAGATATTAAAATAAGTTTATTCATGTGTTAGCCCCTTATCCTAAGAATCCGCATTGTGCGGCCATTGTTGAGTCAGCTTTGATGGCATTAAGAATTCGGCGTGTAGATTCATAAGTAGAATTTTCGGGATTGAAAATCGACTCATAATTTTGTTGCATCATTTCGCCGAACTTTGCCGAATTAGTACATCCTAGAATTTGTCCTAAGGACTCTAAGGATTCGCCATTACCGCGAGCTGCATCTTTTTTTACGATCTCTTTATTAACTTCAATAAAGACGGCCGCTTGTTGGCCCATTTCAGGGATATCGCAGTTTGAAGTACCTGTGGTGATACCAAAGGTTTGTACGCCAGTACCGTTTAAAGTAGCGGCCACAATTTGAATCATACCTGGTTTTGGCCCAAACACGATGGAACCTAAACCGCAACCGGCAACGCCGTAACCACGGCCTTCGCCACTACTACCGCCGCCAGCCGCCGATCCGCTCGAATCACTCATTGATGACGAGTCAGATGACTTCTTTTTTTTCTTTTTTTCTTTAGCATCTACCGTGTGACTCATTACGAGTACCGCAGCGATGGCCATTAAAGTTCCAAATCTTTTCATTACTACTCCTTTTGTGAACCCTGTTGTAAAATGGCTTCCATATAAATTAGAAAGCCCGTGACAGCGCTAGGCAAGCGAAAAGTTTTTGGAATTTTAAAACGGCGGCGTTTTTCGCAAGAATCTGCCAATAATAGGCGCAAACGCCCGTAAAAACACAATAACTACGTCTCGGCACTGGCATATTCCTTGGATACCCGGGTACATGCGCTTCGGAACGTTTGCTGGCCTTTTATTTTTTGCATTGACCAGGCCGCTTTTGGCTAGCCAATTTCTTATTTTTTCTTCGCCCGAAGAGGCGCAAAGGCAATATCAGGAATACCTTAATAAAACCGAGCAAGATCTTAAAATTCTTGAATTAAACGCTTCCGAATATATCTATGTTCGCCACGCTTTAAAAGAGATTTTCACGGCTTTTGATTTTGCGGGGCCCGTTCCCGAATTTCTAATACTCGAAAATTCACAGACTTCGTTTACCATGGGGGAACCGGGAGGACAGCGGCCGTATCTTTTGTTAATCGCAAAGGCCGCAGTTAAGCAGCCGGGATTTTATTTTACTCTCGCGCACGAGCTTTCGCACTTAATCCGGCAAAGACCCGCACCCGTGCGCCAATTTAAAAGCGACCACGACGAAGCGCTATGGGAGAAGTGGTACAACCTTATGCGCCTAACGGGACTAAACCACTTACCCGAACTTGATTCCGTGCCCTTGGCGGATCTTTACGATAACGAATTCGCGGTGTTTCCGCAGATGTTAGATTCGCTAATAAATGCGTGTCCCGCGGCGAAACTAAAAATGCAGAAAGCCAAGTCTCTTCTGGGGAAAGCGCAGTTCTCGGCATTAACAAATGATTATAGCCAAGTTCCTGCGGGGCTGGCTGCGGTCACCCGCGACTTTAAAGTAGAAGCGCAAAAATGCTGGTCGCAAGCAAAGCCCGATGACTTTTTATTCCTGCAGGAGTTTACCGAAGTTGTGATGCGGGGGAAATTTGAATCCGCCGAAAAATTTAAGCTTGCGGCCCAAAACGATGAGCAAGTGATGGGTCTCGTAAGTTACTTTAAATCCATTATGGGAAAAAAGAACTTCGCGCTAAACTTTTGGAAAAATTTAAAAAAACTGACGGCCGAAAAACTAAAAATCGAGACGGAGCTAAGAAATAAAAATATTCAGTTTTCAACGGCCGAGGATTTTGCAGATATAGAGGCGGTAAAAGTTCTTTATAAATTGGGTAAGCCCATAGAGACGAACTTTACACCGCAAGGGTTGAGCCGGGAAGAAGAAGCGCTTTGCCGCCAAATGATAAAAGACGCACGGCCGGTGAGTTATGGCTCTTATGCGTCTTTACATCATAGCCCGTGCTGGCGGCTAAAACGAAACTTAGAACAAGAGTTCTTACTTCGCGTTGATGAGCTCCGCTAATTTTTCCAGATAAAATTTCTGATAATCGCGGTACTCATTCATAAAATCTTCACGTGTTGGAGTATAGTTAATATCGGGTACGGCGCCATTATTCTCAACTTCCACACCATCCGGGCGGAAGAACAAGGATTTTGTCATCGAAACTTTTAAGTTGGAATAATTAAGTTCCGGGATCGTCACCACGTGACCGCCTAATCCCATCGTGCGTGTTCCTAAAAGCTTAGCGCGGCCAAAACCTTTCATCATAGAAGGAAAAGCGTCGCCGCCGGAGCCCGACATTTCATCTATTAACATAATAATTGGTTTCGAGTAGCGGATCGGGTTTGGATTAACAAGGTTAGAGCCACGGAAGGAAGTCATAGGCGTGAGGTAATCGCCCTTTTCCCAGCTGACGCGCACGAGCTTCATAACTTCATTTAAGGCTTCACGCTCCACGGTCTTGTCCATGATCTCTTTTTCATAACCTTTTAATTCATTATAAAAGCCTTTGGTCGCTAAAAATTGAAACTGTAAGGCCTTAAAGGGTTTGTCCATAAAAAGACTTACCATATCTTCAAGATACTCAACGCTGCCGCCGCAGTTATGGTCTTGGTCAATGATTAATCCCACGGTGTTTTGCTCGAGAACTTTGATGACATATTCATACTGGCGGAATATTTGGCGCATATACTTTTCATTCTGTAATTCGGTATATTCGTCTTTCTTCCAGTAATAGTGGGGGATCCGCAAATAGCCGACGTTGCCGAAAGTTGTCGGATGATAATACGCTACGAAAGGCTCTTCGATAATTTTCGTCGCGTCTTTGGGAATCACAATTCGCGTTTTGCCCGAACAAGCATAGGACTTTTCTGTGCGCCAAGGACTTGCATTGAGTTCGGAGGGCACATAAAGGTCGGTCATTTTAAGTTTTGAAGGCGCCGGGCTATACTCGATAAAATTTTCCAGCTTTTCGTCAAACGCCGTGCCAGTCACTTTCCAAGTCAATTCTACTTCGTCTACCGAACCGGTAAGTCCATGGCGAATGCCAACTTTGATTGTTTTTTCGGTGGGCACGGGGACCAGAGCTGCAGCACGTACAAAGAGCAGAGTTGTGGCTTTGCGTTTTTCGGTTTGTGAAAAGCCAGTGCCAATATAGGAGCCAAGTTGCGCCAGTGTTTCGGCGACAGGCTTGCCGTTAATGGTGATGATTTCATCGCCGCGAGTAAATGGGAAATCTTTTTCCGATAACTCCTTGCGGTCGATTGTATCAATTAATACTTTCCCTTCAACGAGATCGGCCATGACTGGAATTTCGGCCTTTAAATCGGTAGGCAATTGACTGCGAAAATGCCCATCATGAAATTCCGAAATAAATTGCTTTAAAAGATAGTAAAATTCGGCATTCGTTTTGGTCGCTTTGATTTTTTCAACATAAGCCACTTTTAAAACATTTAAGTCCATGCCTTTAGTGGTTTTATATTTTAGTGGGCCATAACCAGACTCCATACTGTAAACGAGCTGATTAAAATCGCTGAGCTTTTGGGTTTCATTCAGCGGCGCCGCCCATAAGGTATTTGCTATTAAAAGTGACAAAATTACTAGGTATTTCATGCTGTCTCCTCCGTTTTTTTGGTTAAAGTTATGTCACTGCTGACAATTGATGGCAAGTTCAACTTGATTATCACGCGCTTTACGCCGTAAAATTTTTTAGCAAATCACATAGGAGTTTTTATGAGTGAAGATATGAAAGCGGAATTAGAAAGATTAAGAGCCGAAAATGAAGCACTAAAAGCCAAAAAGCCGGCGCGCGGGACACTTTCGATGAAAGTGAGCGAAAAGGGCGCATTATCGGTTTACGGCATGGGGCGCTTTCCTGTTACTTTGTATAAAGAACAATGGTTAAAACTTTTAAGTATCGGTGAAGACATTAAGAAGTTTATCGGCGAAAACGAAGACCGATTAAAAACGAAGGAGTAAAATGAAAAAAAAATTAGCGGCGATTCTTGCGGCCAGTTTTTTTCTGGCTTGCAGCCCCTCGTTTACCACGACTAATCCCGATGAAGTGATATTGGGAAAGGCTGACATTCAAGCCATGCTGGGGTCTTGGATTTACCGGTTTGAGAAATTATCTATTCAGCTTGATATTGAGCTGCTTAAAGTGCGTTATACGCAAATTTGTGAGTCTGCCGAGAATAAAACGCAGATTCAGACGGAGTCACGGGTAGTAATAAAAACGGGATTTTTGACCCTGATAGACGGCATCGGTGGGACCATTCATAATGGCAATTTAAATTGCGGACTTGATTTTGCGGCGGCCGATTACAAAGTGGGGATCAAGGATAATATTCTTTCTCTGCAAACGAAATCGGGGCTACTTAAATTCGAAAGGCTGCCAAAATGAAAAAATACCTATTGGCGTTTTTAGCTTTCGCACCCCACTTTGCCTTTGCCAGCTTTGAAGGGGTATGGGTTGGCTCAGGCGGCCTCCTCACTAATAGCCGGGGCTGGCAAAGCCCTTGCGAAAGTGCTCGCCTTGATGTTGTCGGCGAAATTGGCACCTATAAAGTTACATTTGAGGCCAGTTGCGGCGGAATTCATTATAAAGAGAGATTTAATGACGTTCGCGCCGATGGGGCGAGTGAAATGTATCTCAAGGATCAGTGGGGGTACTTACTTGTTACGAAATCGCAGGGTAAACTTCACGTCACTGGTGATTGGCATGATATCACATGGCCAAAAACTGCGGGCACTGTCGATGCTCATTTGGAAATCGATTTACAGAAATAACATATCAGACAATCTGACACCGAAAATGAAGTTTAAAACTTTTTCGGTGAACTTTCGCGCCCAACAAAAGTCTAGATTTGCTTAGTAGAAAAGCTAAAATCGCTATTTGGCGTTGGTATCATGTTTGCTAAGTAGAAATGTGCAAATAAAAACACCAAGGGGGATTACATGAGAAAAATTATATTTACCGCACTTCTATTTTTAGCTTCGGGCGCTTTGGCCGAAGAAGATTTCGCAACGATCGGCGCGGCAGGGTTTGCCGTTGAAGATGTCTCTGAGGAAGAAGCTTTTGATTCGATCGTGCCGGGGGATCTCGTAAATACTTATGATATTCTTTGTGAAAGCCACAATTATAATTTTAACCGCTGTGCTTTGCCGGAGCGAATTCGCAATGTGTGGTTGATGCAGACTCATTCGCGGGCGAATTGCATTTTAGGCCGTTCTTGGGGTTGGGATGGACGCTCACTTTGGGTCGATAACGGATGCCGCGGAACTTTTAGAGTTCAAACAATTCCCCGCCGCTTTTAAATCGTTTTTTTGGCCCGTCAAGAATTGACAGATTTGGCCCACAAGTATTACTGTGGGCCTTTATTTTTACAAAGGGGCGCCAAGTGGTAATAGAAAATAATCACGTTGTAACTATCGAATATACAGTGAAAAGCAGTGACGGCAAAGTTATTGATACTTCGATTGGCCGCGCGCCCCTGGCTTATTTACACGGAAAACGCAATATTGTCGCCGGCCTGGAAAAAGCCTTAAGCGGAAAAAAGGCCGGGGAAGAGTTTAGTGTGATCGTGAAACCCGAAGAAGGCTATGGCCCTCGCGACGAATCTTTAATTTCTACCGTGCCGATTGCCGATTTGGCGGAAATTCCAGATTTAGAAGTAGGTATTCAGCTACAAGCTCAAACTCCACAAGGCTTTCGCATCCTGACGGTTGTCGCCATTGATAAGGGAGAAGTTACCCTGGATGCAAATCATCCTCTCGCGGGAGTTGAATTAAATTTTACCGTGAAAGTAGTTACCGTGAGAAATGCGACGCCGGAAGAACTTCAGCACGGTCACGTACACGGGCCCGGCGGTGCACATCACTAATTTTTCTAATCTCTGATATCAGGTATACGCGTCGACTAGTATACTTGATATCCCGTTTCTTTTTTCGCGACGAACCAAGCCGTCATCTTACATTTGTCACCAATGCTGGCCTTGAGCTCGAGGCGCGCCATGCCTTTTTTATCATAGGTGGTAAGAAATTGTCTGAGCAATGTGTCCGTAGGGGCAAAGCATTTAGCAAATATTTCTTCGCTGACGGGTTTTAGAAACTCCACTTCGCATTTTTGTAAAATCAGGTGGCAAGTCTTAGCGTTTAGTTTCATTAAATTATATAACCAAGCATAGGCGGCCAGTATTAACAAACATTGTAAACTTCCGCCAAATGCAGTTTGCATGTGATTGCGATTGGGCTCTAACGGTGCCGTAATTACCGCGAATTTATCGCTAAGCGCGTTAACACGGGCGCCGAGCTGGCGGGCTAGAGGAATTTGCTCGAAAAGGTAATTTTCTAGATCTTGGCTAGTCATGATTATTCAATGTATTTGCGTTTAAATATTAAATCAAATAGCGTTAATTATGCGTTTGCTAGTTAGCCTTATTGTTTTATTTAGTGCAAAAGCTTTTTCGGGAGAACTTCTCACTAACGCAGTCCGTATGAAGGATGCTCCCAAATGGTTAACGGGCACCCGTATAAATAAGGTAGCTGACCGTGTGCAGAGCCAACTTGAATGGACCATCCGGCGCGCCGAGGTCTTTTGGTATGCGGATCAAGAGGCGTTTACGCGGGCTCATGGTCTTTCGCCCACGCTTGTGGCCTTTACCAAGAAGAACGCTAATACCATACATCTGGGGCCAAAAATTTCCAGTGAGAATTTTGATTCTATTTTTGCTCATGAACTTGTTCATGTCGTGGCATTTCAAAAATATAAAGAAGCCATTCCTAGTTGGTTAGAGGAAGGCCTGGCCAACTATTTGGGTAAAGTGGGAAGCGTTGATTATAAATGGCTGCAGAATCAAAACAGTTCAATTGATGTTTTTGATCTCGGGCATCCATTGGCCGGATCGGCCGGGGAAATTCATTATCGCTACCGCGCTTCGCAGGCGCTGGCGGAACTATTAGCCAAAAAATGTGATTTAAAAAATCTTTTGCGTCTTAGCGTGGGCCGAAAAATGGAAGCGTATATAAACACGTATTGTGGAATTAAAGATTTGAATGTCGCATTTAAGTTATGGGTGAAAGAAAAAAGTATTTGAGTGTGGGTCAATAAGTCCCCGCAACCGTGCGCAAAAAAAAATATTTCACAGCCCTGGGAAATCTGTTATTACGTTTCTCATGATCGACAATAAAAAACTTGAAGCTTTTCACGAGCGCTTAAAAAGATTTCGTAATTCGCGCAACCTTTCTATTGCCAACATCGCTACCAAAACAGGAGTGCCAACCTCGACTTATCGGGAGTGGGAATACGGCCGTTCGATAACGGGTGGCGAGCCATTCGTAAAATTGGCCAATGCCTTTGATGTTAGTGTGTATGAACTACTAACTGGCGAGAAGCCAAATATCGATGAGCTCCTTCAGGATATTTCTACGGCCATCGAACATTTAGATAAGTTACGCGCCAAGTTGCACGCACTCTTTTAGGCAGACAAAAGGCCAACGAGACGTCAGAAGTTTTTTGCGAAACGTGGATTTTGCGCTCGCCAATATTTAAAATCGCCGCCATAATTATTTTATGGAAAGACTGCGAAGGTATATTTCACGAAATCTCATTCATCTTGAATATGAGCTTCCGGAGAATTTATATTTTCAGGTGGCGCGCAGCCAGTTTGAGCTTGAACAAGCGTTTAATTTGGCCGATGTAACAAAGTATCATTTATTACCCTCGACGGCCACCTTAGTTGCCGTTTTAGACGGTACGGTCGTGGCAACAGCAACACTTGTGCGCAAGAGCGCGTTTGGCCTGCCGATAGAGCGCGATTTTGATCTTTCGCACTATGGCTCGTTAGGCGCGCGTATTGTTGAAGTCACGGGATTGGCAATTCAAAAGGAATTTGACAAGCGTCACAAAAATATACTCTTTCCGCTTTGTAAATATGTTTATGAATATGCTTACCGCTATTTTGGCGCCGATTATTTGGTTCTTGAGGTGTCTCCGCCCTGGATGGACTTTTATGCAGGGGTAATGCAGTTTTCGGTGATTCCCAATAAGGATAATAGACCAGCCGGTGTAATTATCGCTTCGGAAGAATACCCGGAGAGTTTAAGAAAAATCTACGCGGGTAAAGCGCGGCACAAAAATCTTTATAAGTACTTTTTTGGCACTGAATTTCGAAATTTTAAATTTCCTCAGCGCGAATTTGCTAAAATATCCGATCCTGTTCTGACCCCCAAGTTAATGAATTATTTTTTTCGTCAACGCAAAAATATCTTTGCTTCGCTTTATCGCCAAGAAGTTTTCGCGCTTCATCAGATTTACAAGGACGAGCGGTTTAAATCAGTTTTGCCGCCTTTTGGTTCACGTCCTTATTTTCAACAAGTACGTAAGGAGTCGCGTTTTGAGGTTGCCACGCGCGGTCGCCTTCGTTCCGGGAAAAACATTCCATTTTCTGTGGCATTAAGAAGTGTCAGCCGGTCGGGCGTTGGTTTATTTTCAGCTCGCCCGTTAGAAGAAAATCAGGTTTACCATTTAGAAGCCGATCTGGGGGCAGGAAGGTCCGCACGGCTAGACGTGCAGTCAGCGTGGGCATCGCGTTTTGGCAATGAGTATGGGTTGACAGTTTTAGACGCGTCCTCGGATTGGAAGAGCTATATTGATCAGTTAAATGCTGACATGTTTGGTGAGGCGTGATTTAATTTTTCATTATGATAAAATTGTTTCTGAGCTTGGTATTGCTTTTAGATCAAGTTCATGCAGAAACTAAGCCCGTTACAATTGACGATGTTCGTAAACAATTTCCCGGTGCGCAAATTCGTATTGTCAGTGTCGATGAATATATTGATTATAAAAATCGAATGCAGCCCGCCACCGCGCCGTCACCAGCACCACTGCCAACACCACCGCAAAGACCAGTAGATCCTTGCGCCTATGCGGCGGGCCTTTCGGGTGAACCGGCTGGGCAGGCAGTCCCTGTCGAATATTCCGATTCCACGCCGAGCTGGAATTTTAATTATTACGGAGGTGGCAGTGGTGGTGGCAATAGCAAAGAGTTCTTAGTTGTCGTGGCTGTCATAGGGGTCGTCGTCGTTGCGGCCTTAGTCGTTTACTCTGTTGGCTATTTGGTTGAGATGGCACGTAGTGGATTTCAGTGCCGGGCTTGGAAAGATTTTGGCTTGAGATTTTCTTATATACAGGACTCTTCCAAAACTCAGCTGCGCGAGGGAAAGTTTACGGGGCTTTATTATTCCCTGGGTTATATCGTGCCTTTTGGGGTTATGGGCTTAACGGCTGAAGTCGGCGGGCATAATTTAAAAATGCATGTTAATGATACCAGTGAAGATAAAACTTATGAAGGGGCTTACCTTTTAGTGGGACCTAGTTTTTCTATTCCTTTTGACCGACTTGGCGGACACGCTTTTCAAATCGAACTTTTGGCGGGGACCTCAAGTGAAAAGGGTATTGGCTTAATTAGTACCTTGCGCTTTGGAATTGAGTTGAAAGTTGCACCCACTTTTTCTCTCGGATTTAATTTAGGCGCGGCCCTTGTAAATATTCGCGACTTTGATAATTACCTAAAAGATGACGACCAATTAAATTTCCTCACCGGCGTATCTTCATCCTACCGCTTTTAAAGGTAACAGTTCCCTTTCCTCGATGCGCGGCGACACCAGGACTGAGGATCTTTCGTCACTCCTTTTTATCGCGAAGACGCAGAGTTTTGTTTGCGCGTGCCTTGTATTATACCGCCGACGCCGGAGAAACGCTGCGATACCGACGTTGTCTAAAAAACAGCTAATTACTTCTTGCCTATGGAAAAGGCGCGCCAATAGTTATCGATAAATTCGCAATTAACGATCCATGAGCTATCTTGTTCAAGGAGCTTAACTAATTCATAGTGTGAAGCATTAGTTGAATTTATAAACCTTACATCGATAAAGCATGATTTGCCATCGGTTTCAAGACGTATACCGCTAGGGCTGATGACATAATTCGTAATGGGTGCAGCTTTATTATCGGGGTCTGACTTTTGGCCATTAAAACGTACAAAGCTTGCCGAGGCGTCAAAGGAAACCATGAATACTAATAAAATAAAAATATTTTTCATACTTCCTACTTTTTTTCTATGCGTGTAGCAACCCAACTAAAACTCTCGGTCCAGCTATTGGCGGTCGTAAAAACACAGGTTACAACCCAAGCACTGTCGCTTTCTAAAGTCTTCATTAAATCAAGCCCAGAAGTCTTGATGAGGTCCAAAAATGCGGATTGAACTAAGCATTCCTTTTTGTCTGTTTTTAAAACTATTCCATCAAAAGTGGCTGCCGCCGAGAGGATTACGGGTGGCTTATCTTCTTCACTATCTTTGAACTCAATAAAGCCGGCGAAGGCGGGGGAGCTAAGAAATAGGAGAAATAATAGAAAACTCTTTTTCATAAAAGTCCTATCTCTTTTCTATGCTTAAGGCGATCCATTCGCCACCATAATTTACGCAGCTAACTACCCAGGTGCTATCGGACTCAAGAAATTTTACGACTTCCAATGCCGAGGTCTTCATATCTGCGAGTATATAAGAGGGGAAAATACATTTGGCCTTATCTGTCTTTAATTCAATTCCATTTTGATTAATCTTATAACCTGTAATTAAAAGTGGTTTTTCTGTCGCGCTGTTATGAGCTTCGGGCGCAAATTCCACGAAACTTGCAGAGGCGCCAATAGAAAGTAAAAAAAGTGAGAAAAAAGCAATTAACTTCATTTTTAAATCCTACGAATACGAGTGGCCAAATAGAGATCGCCTTCAAGGGGTGAGCATTCAATAGCATAGACCCGGTCGTCATCGCGGTAAACTAAGTTACGCATTTCAATGGCCGAAACGCCCATTTCCCTCATCATCTCATAAGTTATGACACACACTTTATTGTCTGCGGGGACCTCAAGACCCTTTGGACCAAAGGAGTAAAGGCCGGAGGGCTGTTTTAAACCGCTAAGCGTGCCTTTGTTTTCAAACTGCACAACTGGATCTGCCGAAAAGCCAATATGACTGTATAAAACCGCAAACGTACCACAAATAATTTTTTTCATAGCCGTACTATAATAATGCAACACAAGGCTTTTCACAATGGACCGTTAATTGAAGTGAAAAATTCATAATTGCGGTGCCGGAAATTGTCCCTAATGGAATTGAATTTGCAAAGCCAAAAGTAGGAGGATCCCATGGCATCTACCAAAGCAGCGGTCATAATTGGAAGCCTTCGTAAAGATTCTTATAACCGCCGAGTAGCGAATAATCTCATCGAACTTGCGCCAAGAAGTCTCGCGCTTGAAATTGTGGAAATTAGCGGTTTGCAAATGTACAACCAGGACTTAGATGAAACACCGCCGGGTGCCTGGACTGAATTCCGCGGCGTGATCCACCGCTATGATGGGGTGCTCTTTGTTACTCCTGAGTACAACCGTTCCATGAGCGGCGTTTTAAAAAACGCGCTCGACGTCGGATCTCGCCCCTATGGAAAAAGTGTTTGGGATGGCAAGCCAGCGGCTATCGTAAGCTGTTCCATAGGGGCGACGGGGGGATTTGGTGCGAACCATCATCTGCGTCAAACCTTGGTATTCTTAAACATGCCATGTCTTCAACAACCTGAAGTCTACATTGGAAAAGCCGCCGACCTTTTTGATGACCACGGAAAGTTAAAAAGTGAATCGACAATTAAATTTCTAAAGAAATTTGTCGACGCTTTTTCCGGGTGGGTGGAGAAATTTGCAGCGCCGCCAATGGCTCATCTTAACGTGTCGTAAACCTAACACGTGTAGCCTTTAGTGAACACGTGAAAAAGATATTGAACTCAAACTCTCCTGAAGCCTTGTACGCGGGGAATGCGCCTTGCATTTTATCGACGTTAAGATGGTTCGGGGGTCACAATGAAATTATTAGTGTCTCGTTTTGAGACTGTTGGGCGAAGTATTTTTGTACTCTTGGTGCTCTTTCTAGGGAAAACTTCCTTCGCGGTAACGGAAAATATTTCTTATCAAAATCAGGTCAAAGTCCTGTTTGATGGAAGTGTAATTAAGAAAAGCGTATCCTGTGAATCCTGCTATGATTCGGGAGCGCTCTCTAACCAAAAGATTACTTCGGGTCCCGGGTATGTGGAATTTGTCTTTAATAGATATACGGCAAGTTTGCCGGCTTTTACGGTCGTGGGACTTGGCCCCTATAATTCCCGAACAAGTTATAACGACGCCAGATACAATCTGCGCTTTAACAGCGGCTATGTATCGGCTTATTTAGGAGATGCTTGGAAATGTGATACTTCAGCGTCGGGACTGGGAACGGTGTTTCGGATTTCCGTAGCTAACAATGTCGTGAGCTTTAGTAAAAACGGGACGCAATTCTGTTCGTTTAGTGATTCCGTTTCTTATCCTCTGTATTTTGACGTAATGTTTGCGACCTCTTGGACAAATATTCAAAATGCCAAAATGAATTACTCCGTCGCTCAAGCGTCACTTGTGACAGCGTCGATGTCGGTGGGAGCAGGAACAACTTTTTCCTTTAGCGAAACCCGCACGCGCGTGACGGTTAATGTTTCGGGGGGAACTCCAGCAAATGTAAAGCTATCCCGCGATGGTTATGCACCGTTTTATACATGGACTTCGCCTACCTCTACCAGTGGCAGTACATTATCCTATGGTATGGACTGGTGTATCTCTTCGTCTTGTTTTGGCGGAGTGACTGGCACTCACGTGCTTTATGCCGACTACACTATGCCCGACGGATCGACGGGGCGGAAATCTTATGCGATGAATGTAACTGCCTCTGCCGGCGTAAGTTTATCGGCTAACAGTACCTCCCTAGGAGTTGTCAATTTTAACGGCTCTTCCGGCGTCAATAACGGCAGCTACAACTATTATGCGAATCCGCCCGTGGGAAGAGGGGGATACTTTAATGACCCCGCCTTTGGAACAAAAATATTAAGAGCTACCGACGGCACTCTTGGTGGCTATCCGGGTTGTTTCCATATTTATTCTTATTGGAGTGCATTTAACATCAACAATACGAAAATTATTATAAACTGTAATGGCGTTACGCGTGCTTACGGCTTTGATCCGGCAAATTTTCGCATGACGGGACAGGTTTGGGATTTGGCGCCTGCTGGTACTTATAGTAGTTCCGATGGATTTGATTGGAGTAATGATCCCAATTATCCAAATCGGGTCTACTTCTTTAATAACAAACAGATTCTTTACAATGACGTGGGTAGTGGAAATCCGCCAGTTGTGATTCGGGATTTTAGTAGTCTTCTTGGCGATCAAGTTTTATGTCAAGTCTCCAAGTCTAGAAACGATGATACATTTGCTTTTCATCGGGTTTTGTCGGGCTATAGTTGCAGTAAGCCCAGCAGCGGGGGAAGGGGCTACGTTGTTTACCGGCGCAGTAACAATACGATTTATGTAAATACCTGCCATCCTTGGACAGGATCTTATTGTGATATTAATGAGGTCCACATAAATAAAACTGGCGACTACTTGAGTATCTCAACAGACAATCACGTCAAGGGACTCATTAGCGGAATCATGAATATCTACAACGTCAACTCCATGACCTACTTATATCAAAACGACGTTGATAAACCCGAAGGCCATTATGATTTACTAAACGGCTGGTTGGTGGGCGTTGAAAATAGCTTCGACAATGCCATGCATATGCGTAATCTTGCCAACCCGAAATCGTTTTATGCCATTGGGCCAAAAGGGGGTTGGGGGTCCAACATTCACGTTTCGGGTAATGCAGACAATGAAAGATGGGTATTAGTTAGTTCCTACGGTTTCGGAGATAGTTGGGTTGGTAATACTTATCAGTCGGACGGAATTTCAGATAGTAAGCAAATCTTTTTGCCTTTCCAAAATGAAATTTGGCAGTTGGCGACTGATGGTAGTGGCAAGGTCCGCCGTATCGCGCATCACATGTCGGAATCAACTTTTTACGACGCCTACCGAGGAATGCCCAAGGCCAATATCAGTCGCAATGGTCAGTTCGTAATTTACTCCAGCGCTTGGGGTGGCCGCATGGATGTTTACATCGCCCAAATTCCGCCAGCCCCGTAAGGGCTGGAGCGCGGGCGTGCCGCGCCTAATCTTCGCAGTAAATTTGCCCCAAAATGAATTTTAGATCCTTTAAATGGGTTTCCGCATTTGCATACACTTTGCAAATTCGAACTGCGGGAGACCTTTATGAGAGTTACTTTGTTATTCCTGTTAATGTGGTTTTCTTGCGCACCGGCGTTTGCCTAATAAAGGCTAAACTTGATTGGAGACGACAATGGCGGCGAAAACTTTTATACCACCCACCGTAAAGCGTGTGCCGTGGCATACACCCGAATCAGTAAACGCTAAAATCCATGCCAAAACTTTAAAGCGGCTAGAAGAAATTGGCAGTGATCCCGCGAAAATTTCAGCAAGACTTTCTGAGCTCGATGGGGAATGGGATATTGAGAGGGCCTTAGAAGCCCATGCTGCATCCGTACTGCTGGGCAGTGCCGTCTTAGGTTCAACAGTCAACAAGAAATGGTTTCTGTTAACGGGCGCCATAGGCGGATTTTTACTCCAACATGTCATTCAAGGGTGGTGTCCCCCAGTTTCGGTATTACGCCGTTTAGGCTTCCGCACGCAACGAGAAATTGATAACGAGCGGTCCGTATTAATGGCCCGGCTTGGCAGCTTACCTCATGCAGATACACCCACTGTTGAAGCCTTAATGTTGGTTGACTAATCGCCGGAATAAAAAATAGAATTTGCCGGATGTCAATAGATCCAAAGATTGAAAACTGTATTGAGTTTTTAGAATCCCTTTTAAGCGATAACAAACGCTTTATTGAATTGCCGGAAGAAACCAGGGTTAAATTGTTAACAGCCGCTGGCCGCCTATCGCGGCCTAATCGTGAATCAACCCGCGCCCGCAACAAAACCTTAAAACAGGTTCGTCAGCAAAAAGTCGCAAATTTGGATCGTCAAGCGCGGGCCTTTACAGGCATTCGCGAAGCGCGCAAGGAGGCCGTGTTTACAATGCCCCACCAAATTGAGGAGCGCGCCCATGGTCTTGGGAGTGTTATCGAGAGAAAGTTAAATTCCCCGCGCAACTGTTATGTTTGCAAAACTGAATTTACGTCGCTTCATCATTTTTACGATACGATGTGTCCCTCATGTGCAGAATTTAATTACAAAAAGCGCTTTCAAATGGCTGATCTCTCCGGCCAGGTAGCCTTAATTACTGGAGCACGGTTAAAGATTGGTTATTACTCCGCACTCATGATGTTACGGGCCGGAGCGCGAGTAATAGTCACAACGCGCTTTCCTGTCGATGCCGCCGTCCGTTTTGCCAAGGAGAATGATTTTGAAAACTGGGGACAGCGCTTAGATATTTATGGGTTGGATCTTCGCCATACGCCAAGTGTAGAAGTGTTTACGCAATTTTTTGAACGCACCTATGACCGTCTAGATATTTTAATTAATAATGCCGCTCAAACTGTTCGCCGGCCACCTGGGTTTTATGCGCATCTTATGAAAAATGAACTGCAAAACTACGAACAGCATCCGTCAAAGGTACAAAAACTTCTGCAGCACTTCGAAAGTTGTAAACGGAAACTTTCTGAATTTTCAGGCGGGTGCGCGCGGGAGAAGGATTCGAATCTACCAATTGCTTGGAATGGCCAAGAGCCCGCTGTTGGCTTAAGGGCCTCGGCGCAGCTTTCGCAAATTCCTTATACTTATGACAATTCCCTAAGTGTAGAAAAAGTTTTTCCCGAAGGGAAGCTCGATGCGGATTTGCAACAGGTGGATTTAAGGACCGTAAACTCCTGGCGCCTAAAAGTAGATGAAGTTCCAATTCCGGAAATGATGGAAGTTCAACTTGTAAATTCCATAGCGCCGTTTGTACTCTGTTCGCGTTTAATTCCGCTGATGAAACGCGATAATACGGGAAAAAAACACATCGTAAATGTGACCGCCATGGAAGGAAAGTTTTACCGCTTTAAGAAAAATGCCCGTCATCCCCATACAAATATGGCTAAAGCGGCGCTAAATATGTTAACCCACACCTCGGCGGGAGAGTTAGCTTTGCACGGAATTTACATGAATGCCGTGGACACCGGATGGGTAACCGATGAAGACCCGGCGCAACTTTCTCAACATAAACAGGATGTCCATGATTTTCAGCCGCCATTGGATATCGTCGATGGAGCCGCTCGGGTTTGCGATCCATTTTTTGATGGAATTAACACGGGCAAACACTGGTGCGGGAAGTTTTTAAAAGACTATTTTCCAACGGATTGGTGAGTAAGCCCGCGCGCAATTATAAGCTAGCTAAAACTTCAATGAGCCGCGCTTTATCAATTGGTTTTGTAATGTAGTTTGTGAAGCCGGAGCGGAGAGCCTCTTCTTTATCCGTTTTCATCGCGTGGGCGGTTACCGCGATTATGGGTTTGTCGTAACCCTGTTTACGTAAAGCGTGAGTTGCTTCATTGCCGTCCATTCCCGGCATTTGAATATCCATAAGGACAACGTCATATTTTCCTTTTAGCGCCGCTTCAACTCCGGTAATTCCATCAGAAGCTTCAACGACATTTGCGCCCGCAAGAGTCAAATAATGTTGCATTACAAAGCGAATATCCGAAGAGTCGTCAACGAGAAGAATATTTTTTCCTGTTAATGGCTGTTCGAGTTTCTGCTGGAGTGTTTTTTGCATCTTATAAGATGCCAATTTCTTATCAGGAACCGTAATTCTAAAAACGCTACCTTGGCCAATATCGGAGCGTATTAATTCCATATCACCACCCAGGGCTTGGGCAACCTTCTTGGACAGCACTAAACCAATTCCTGTTCCGCCAAAACGGCGGCTCATCGAGCTATCGGCTTGAGAAAAAGGCTTAAATAGTCTTTGTTGCTGTTCCGTATTCATTCCAATTCCCGTATCGGAAACAGTAAATTCGAGATAACTCTTGTCATCCTTACCGGTCATTCTCGTCGTAACCTTAACTTCACCTCGGCTGGTGAATTTGATGGCGTTACTTATGACGTTGATTAGAATTTGACGAATTCTAAGGGCATCATTAAACGCAAGGTCTGGAATGTGTCCGCGGTTATCAAAGACAAGAGAAATTCCCTTTTTCTTACTCCTAACTTCGAAGAATGCGTCGAGATCTTTAAGAAGATTCTTTGGCTGAAAAGGTTTTACCTCAATTTGTAAGGCGCCAGCTTCAATTTTTGAGAGGTCGAGAATTTGGTCGATTAGAGAAGAAAGGTATTCAGCGTTACCTTGCATCCTTTCTATCAAGTCTTGCTTTTCTGTGGCCGAGATTTTTTGATCTCCGAGTAAATCTAAAATTCCCAGAATAACACCTAACGGGGTACGAAGTTCGTGATTCATGTTGGCTAAAAATTCGCTCTTGGCTAAGTTGGCTTTTTCCGCCTCTAGCTGCGCCGACTGCGCGCGGGATAAACTTTGTTTTAAGTCGCGCTCTTTTTGTTGAATAAGTTCAGCGGCGGCGACAAGATTTTTACCGAGCTGTTCCACTTCACTAACCCGAGAAGGCTCAATAATGGGAGTCTGGCCGCGGGCGAGCAAAGAAGCACCGGCTGCCGCTCCACGAATTTTCCGGGCAAGCTTGCGGGAATAATTTAGGGCAATTCCCCCGAAAGTTACAATTAGCAGAAGGCCAAAGGCAGAAAGAATTATTGAAGCCTTCCGTGTTTGGGCTTCAAAGGTCTTTATCGGAAGGCCGACAGCAACAATCCATCCAGATAGTGGAGACTGATAATAAGAAAAATAGATTGGCTCACCATCAATGGAGGGAGAGCGGGCTAAACCCATCGGAGAGGTCTTTACTAAGTCCAAAAAAAACCCTGGCGCGGGGCTGCCCACGTAATCATCGGGATTTCGGCTTCTGGCAACGATGAAACCGTTTTTATCTATTACTGTGCGGGTCCACTCCTCAGTCGCCCCCGGAGGCGATGTGGTGATTAGGTTTTGCATAGATTCAGGAGAGACTATGGCGGTTAATGAGTAAGCTACTTTGCCTTTGTCGTAAATCGGCACGCGCACGGGAAAAGCCAAGCGGCCAGGAAAGCTAGCCTCCGAAGAACCTTTAGCCAAAGTACCAATGGTAGGCAGTCCTGTTGCAAATAGTTCCTCCAAGCTTTTAGGTTCCACCGGTAAACTCATTCTTTCCTCAAAAGGCTTTAGGGCACTTAAGATTAATTTTAAGTCGCGAGAGTGTAAAACAATGGTTAACCAGTTTGGTTGAGTTTTTAAGATATCTAGCATTTCGTGATGAAATGCCCGCATGTCCTTGCGCTTTAGCTCGTCATTTGCGGCGATGGCCTGAAGGGTCTTAATCGTTGATTCAAGTTCGCGGTCTAACGAAATAGCTAAATCACGCGCCGAGCGCGATAATTGTTGTTCGGAATCAACGCGCTCGTTATTTACCAGCCAGCTCACCAAAATTCCGGCAAAAATAAAAAATGGAATCATGGCGGCAAGTACTAGCCCCACTAAGTGCAAACTTAAGGCGTAGGATTTTCGCTGAACTTTCATGGTGCCAGTGTTTTACGTAAAGACCACGGAGTAGTCTACTTTAAGATTAATGGGTTATGAATACTCCAACGAATTGGGGCAAAACTACCCAGACAAGTTTTCAATAACGATTCTAAGTAGACAGTTATTTGTAGCGTTGAATGAGATGATAGCCAAAACGCGTACGTACGGGCATGGAGATTTCGTCTACCTTTAAAGCGAAGGCCGCGGAAGAAAAGGCTTCCACCATGCGCCCGTAGGTAAATTCTCCCAAATCGCCGCCGTTTTTTCCGGAGGGACATTTAGAAAACTTCTGTGCCAGTTCGGAGAAGGATTTACCGTCACCAAGAAGTTTTAGTAAATCTTTTGCTTCATATTCGTTAGTTACCAATATGTGGCGTGCCGCGATCTTTTCCATAGTATTAATTAAACCAACAAGAGGATTGATCGCTGAGCCCGGGATCTTCAGGACCTTTTGGCTTAGCAATGGTTACGGAGTGAATTTTTCCTTCAAATACCATTATCGATAAGTTTGCGACATGGCCTCGGTCGTTCGCTAGTAAAGTATGAATGCTGGTGAATCCTTGATTAAAGGCAAAGATTGTACTCTTTGGGGAAATCGTGAAATTGCCTTTTTTACCAAGGGCTTGAGTAATCTCAAATTTTAAAACTTCTTTCTCATTCGTGACTTTCAGCTGACACTCATTTTCGGCGCTAAAATCATAACCCTTTATTTCGTTTCCGTTAAAATGTTTTAAGACACTTAAAGCATTTGATGAAACCTGACTAACAGCCACATTATAGCTTCTTGCGGGGCTTTTTTGACTAGAAGAAAGCTCAACAGTGCCCATGGGAGGTAAATCATTAAGAGATTTCGTTAACGTTAATAAAAGAAAATCGGAGTTTTGGCCAGCAACAATAAAACCCAGACCCTCTAAGTGCATTATCTCGTTACGTGTCCAGTAATCACCATTGATTTCTGTGGAATATACGATATTTCCTTCGCCTTTAGCAAATTCGATATAGGTAAAGCTGAATTGGTTAAGGAGCGTGAGTGTTAATTGAACTCTATAACCACGGTCTGGTTCCCCATTTTCTAAACGCGACCAAACTCCACTCCCGGTATAAATAGGATACTTTATTTCGGAATTAAAAATTAAGCTGGAAAAATAACTGCTGCGCGATAGCCGCGCCAGGGACTGCATTAGTTTCTTTCCGGATTCAGCTAAGCGCACCTTCATGTCTTCGGGAATCTCATATTTAGAGGGTTCAAATTTCGGCATCTTTGGTGTCTCGGGAATTTTGGGACCGAGACATGCCGTTAAAGTTAGAACCGCGCTAAAAATTAGAATTATTTTTGTTTTCATAATCCGCCAGTTATAGCAGAGTGTTATTCGCTTTTGTTTTAGAAATTTCTTTATATGAACTTCTTTTAAATTGTCAAAAAATCATATCTTGAAAACGGCAAAGCTCATTGTATATTCGCGTGCTAAACTGAGGTCGACATGAGATTCAAAACCGTACTTATCGCGCCAACCCTGTTAGTTCTATCCTTTCTCTTTAATTCCCCCGTATCAGAAGCAAAACCCTACAAGCGGGCGGTTATCTTTTCAGGTGGGGGATATCAGTTTTCCCAGTTTTTAGGGGTCATGGAAGCGCTTGAAGAGGCCGGCAAAAAACCCGATCTTATCATTGCCTCCTGCGGTGGCGGCCTTGCTGCGGCTTTGGTTGCGAATCTCCCGACAGCTAAAATGCGCCGCGATTTTATCATGTCCCCGGGCTTTAAAAATATGCTGAGGTCTACAAACGCAACTCCAAAAATAAATAGCCTTACCTCTCTTATCTCCTGGCTTATGCGCCGAAAACAAGAAGGAGATGAGCGCTTGGTTCCCAGTATATTTGAGGAGCACCTGGTAAATGTTCCCGATGTCTTGCCCATGGAAGAATTTAATCGCTCGTTTTCATCGTCATCTCTACCTGTCGTTATCGTCGGCGCGAAAGTATTATTTTCTAAAGAAAAGATAGGTCACCGTTTTACGCCGAAGGAAAAACTTTACCGCGAAGTGCTATTCACTAGTCCCGACGTGGCTAGATATTTCAAGGAAGTCGTTACATCGCAAGGTACTTGGACGGAGCGGTCGTCCATTGAGTCAAAGGCTGAAGTGGTTACCGATATTTCTTTAACGGAAGCGGCCCGTGCGGCCATCAGTAGCCCGTTTTTCTTTAGACCTGCATTCCTCAATGGAGAGTACTATGTTGGTGGGACGGTAAATCTTTATCCGCTTGAGCTCGCAAAATCCCTAGCTGACGAAGTAATAACCAGTTTTGGTGATGATTTTAGTGAAATTGCGGGCGTTCCCGTTGTTAAAGCTACCTATCAGTTTAATCCCAATGAGCGGCTCCAAAACGTCAATGATATGTATGCCGATTATTGGATTGATAATTCTGACCGCGAGACGTTCTTAAATAAAAAAACGGGATTTGGTTTAACGAACTCGGGGATGAAAGTTTACTTTAGAATGCCCGCCGATGACGTTCAATTCGATCGCGATGTCATGGCTCACTTTAACTATGGAAAATCCCGGGCGCTAGAAGCGTTATCACAAAAGAACAAAAATGCAAAGTGCCACATGCGCACCATGAACTCCAAAAACAGTTCATGGTGGCTGCGGCAAATGTGTCGGCGGGGTTAGAGCTGAAAGTTACGAATAAAGCCATGTAGCGATTCATTTGTCGTACGCACGGCGCTAGGAGCTGCTTTATTGGCAACTTCAATTATTCCGGCGATAATTGAACGGTAAATAATAACCCCGTCCGTGAGTGGTCCAGAAATATTATCACCGTCAATATCAAACATTCCTCTACTCATCATTTCATCAAGATAGGCCATAATAGCTTCGGAACGATTGCGTTGCGATAAAGAAGTTACAAGGCCATCCACAAGTTGTGCTCCTGAATACTGTCCCAAATACCTTATGACCAGGTAAGCGTCATTGGCGTCAACCTTACCATCCATGTCTATATCCCAGGGACTGTTATTAAAATCATAAGCGAGAACTTTCATATAAGATTGTACCAAATCTCCAGTGTTGCGGAGACCCACAGGATTAATTACGCCGGAAATCAAAGATTCGCCGCTGTAACCCTGCGCATAGCGAAGTATAAGTAACCCGTCTGTTAAAGCATCACTGCGCCCGTCATTGTCGATATGGAGGGCCGTATGAATGGCAGTTAAATAATTCTTCATCGCGACGGCATCACGTTTATCATCGCTTAGGTTTGTATTTGAAGTCAGTGAACTGCCAGAAAAACCAAAAAGGTGACGTAAAGTAACCATGGCATCATCGTAGTTAAACGAGCCGTTGCCATCAATATCTAGTAAGCTCAATTGCATGCTCGGAAGTAAGTTTAATTTTATGTCCACGCGTGCCGTCCCGGACTGCAAGAGTCCGTCAGAGACGGCATAATCAAAGGAGTCCTGGCCATAATACCCAACCTGCGGGATATATGAAAATGTACCGTCATCATTAAGTTTAAGACCACCATGTTTGGGCCGAGTAACTAGAATGAATGAGACAACATCTCCATCGGGGTCGATTGCGCCCAAT
Source organism: uncultured Bdellovibrionales bacterium (assembly GCA_964498095.1). Taxonomy (GTDB): domain Bacteria; phylum Bdellovibrionota; class Bdellovibrionia; order Bdellovibrionales; family SG-bin7; genus SG-bin7. The sequence continues at coordinate 68,033 of CAZCFY010000001.1, forward strand.
TGTCTATTGAAAACCGATTCGTTTTCATTGATCTCTACGAGGAGATTATTAGACACCGGCGCATCATTTAGCGGCGCAATTGCGATTTTAACGGTTGCTATATTTGATTCCGAAATCCCGTCATGAGCGATAAAGGTAAAACTGTCCTCGCCATTAACGTCGATGTTGGGGCTATAAGTAAATGCTCCGGTAATTTCGTTTACACTTAACGTTCCGCGGGATGGCCACGAGTTAACTAGATACTTTAGGGGGGCTGCTGAAGCTGCCCTCAGTATACCTTGAACTGACGAATCTTCATTTGTGGCCATAGCTAAGCTTGACGCCATAGGAGCCTGATATTTCTGAACCGAAATGTAATAAGTGTTTGATATTTTCAAATAGTTGCCAAACTGAGTTTTCTCGTAATAGGAAAAATTAAAAAACTCAGACGCGTTAACACTTATTGCGTTTGGTTTGTATTCTATATGGTTGCTGCTGCTTCCAGCCGCGTAATTGACTTTTGCGATGCCATAACGTGGCTGGTAAAAAAATAGGTTTATCAGGTTTGGCGGGAGCGGTAGCTTTAGCGTCGCCGGCGCCTGCACGTCACACATATAGGATTTCAAGGTTGAAGAAAGGTAGCGAACACGGCAGCTATTTGTCGCTGCGTTGGCTTGTGTGAAATTGATAATCCCCAATATTAAAACTAATAGAAATTTCATCTTACATCCCCCCAAGTTAATTGATCTGACCTTTATAGGTTAGCTTTGTGGAGTGGATAAATTAACTGTAATAATTGAGCTAAAAGAGATCCATTTCGATACGGTTTTTACTTTTGAGACGCGTGTTTCGGCAGTCTTAGCACAAAAGTGGTGTTGCGGGCGCTGTCGTCAAATAAAAGATCACCACCATGTTCGATGGCTAGCCCCTTGGCAATACTTAATCCCAAACCTGTGCCAAAGCCAAATTCCTTAGTGGTAAAAAAAGAATCAAATAGGTGATTGCGCACCTCTGTCGGCATGCCTTGCCCGCTATCGGTAACTTTAAACTCTATTTCGTTATCTGAATCTGTTACTTCTAAACGGATCCATTTCTCATTAAGGTTTGCAACTGCATCAAAGGCATTGTTGAGCAGGTTAATAAGTATTTGAGAGATTTGATAAGGCCGGCACTGAATTTTTAAAGAGGCTTTGACCTGGGGAAACGTTAAATTTATATGGCGTTTTTCCATGCGTCCCCGGCAAAGCTCCCAGAGCTCCGCTAAAAGTTCACTGACCGAAGTTTGTACTTTAGGATCATGACTGCTTTGTCGCGCGAAGGCCAATAATCCTTTAACGATTTTTTGAATTCGGACTACCGCATCTTCTATGGATTTAAGATTTTTATTCCAATCCGTGCCGCTGGTTTGTCTCGACTCTGCGAGTGTCCGTAAAAGATATTGGTGGGCATGAATTACGGCGAGAGGGTTATTAATTTCGTGGGCAATGCCACCGGCCATTTCGCCAACGGCGGCCATGCGGGCTGTACGTAAAAGCATTTTTCGGGACGCCTCTAGTTCTTCCTCCGCTTTAACTTTGTCAGTAACGTCTATCGCGATTCCGCCCATGGCCCAGACTTTTCCATCTTTGTCGAAATAGGGAAACTTATGCGATTCATATAGCCTAGGTGTGCCGTTATAATCGATGACTGTTTCGATAATTATTTTTGGACTGCGGCTCTCGATAACCTCTAGGTCATTGCGGCGAAGATGATCACAAATTTCCTTGGGAAATAAATCGGAATCATTTTTTCCGATTACAAATTTTCGTTCCCAATTAAAGAGTTTTTCAAAAGCCGTATTGATTGCGATATATCTGCCGTCAATGTGTTTGGCGAAGAATACGGCAGGCAAATTATCGATTGTATCTTGTAAAAATCCCTCGGGCGGGTGACTGACATTCATATTTTAAAGCTAGCCCACCGAAAGCTAAGAGTCTAGAGGGCATTTTGCGCTATTTTTAGATTGTTGTGGGCGGCTTTCGACTCTGGATGATATTTTACCGCAAGAGCCAAATAACTCACGGCCGCCCGATAATTTTTCTTGGCGTAATTAGAGTTTCCTAGGCCTATAAGCGCAGGCAAACTGCGTGGCCAGCGCTTCAGCATGGATTGATAAACTGTAGCCGCCGCAGCCGGCTGGCTATTTTGTTCTAGTCCTACAGCGGCGCGCGCATGCGTGAGTTCGCTCGCGGATCTGGCGAGTTCGGTTGGACGAAGTACCACAAGTCCCCAATAGTTTCCAAGTTTCCACGACCGTTCAAACTTGCGCATTTCCCAAACTTTGTTTTCCTCCGGCCCAGAATGCATCCCGACGGATTGACTATCCAAATCATAACCAAACACCAGGGCATAATGCCAACGGGGAAACCAGTTAAAAGCGAGATTTTCAAAAACTATTACGGGGTGCCCGTCGGCAATTTCCGCCAATAAAGCTGCCATTCCTTCAATGGGAACCGCCAACATACCGTTGCGGCGGGCCGCCGTTATCATGTCGGTTTGTAAGGTTCCTTGCAGGCTGGGCAAATATACCTGGCGAGTGATTTCCTCAACGGAAATCATCTTACCAGACCAGCGCATAATCATCGCGAGCGATGCCGGCCCGCACTGACCACTTTCTTGGTTTATAAATGGGACATTGGTAATTTGAAAGCGGCGAGGGACGGGTGGCGGGTCAATAAAAAGCGAGTCCGTTTGGGGCGTAGAGCTGGCGCAGCCGGTTCCGAGCAAAATAATCAATAAATAAAAACGGCGCCAACGCATATAAAAAAACTAAATTCGTTTAACTAAATAAATGATGAGTACAACCAGTAAAACTGTAACTAAAATGTCGCCGCCGGCGCGGGCTTCTACAATTTGAGCGTGCATCTGGCGCAACTCATCTTGATTTAGGTTTGCTATCCGCTTTTCTGCTTCGTCGGTGGTAAGGCCATGTTTAAGTAATTCATTGCGGACTTCATCTAATTTTAGAAATTTGCCAATCTGGTCCTTTGCATCTTGTTTTTCTAATTCGTCAACTACCATGCTCGTGGAAATCATGGGGTTTGCAAAAGCGTGAGGTGATGGAATCAATAAAAGCGAAAGAAAAATCGCGCGCATTTTCATAATTTACTCCTTACTTTATAAAGGTAACAGTTCCCTTTTCTCGATGCAAGGCAACACTTTGGTGTAAAATCATCTTCACAAATTTTGCCTTGGGCGATTGGTATTATATTCCATACCAATGGCGCAACCACGCCTCAATGATATCCCCTGTAGATTGGGGATCTATTGGTACGCCGCTCTCGCTGTAAATTGTTACGGCATTTTCGCGCACGAATTTAACAAAATCCTCGGTTGAAAGAACCTTACCTTTATAAGTCTGATATAGTTTTGCCAACAAATTAAGAAAGGCCTGAGTGGCTAAATTCTTATCCTTGGTAAGCGCTTCAAGGGTAAGTCTAACGGCATGAAGCGAAGCCGCGCCCTTGCAATAAGGAATCTGGTTAAAAATGTCCTTTGGATCCGTCGTCGCCGGATTATTTAATTTGTCAGCCGACTTGTCATCTAAACAGGAAGTGTTTTTGCCGAAACGGTATTCATCATAAAGTCCAGTCACATAGGTAGTAAATCCCTCGCTAATCCAAAAATCTCCCCAATGGGGAATACGGACATTATTTCCCCACCAATGGTGGGCGACTTCGTGAACGGCAGCGCCTGCTCCCGTGAGTACAATAAGGGAAGTCGACTCCATGCTAAATGGATAAGAGGAAACTATAAAGCCGAGCTTTTCAAACTCGTATTCTCCAAAAAGTTTTGAAAAGTAAATCAACGAATTTGAGCTGGAGCGGACACTCTCTATGACTGCCTTTGCATCGCTGCGACCGGGTTCCAAGTAAATCTCAAGGGGGATTTTATGTTTTGCGGTTTTACAATCGGCACGCTGATCATTAATTTTTCCGTCAAAATTAAAACAGATATCCTCGCGGTAGGTCTCAAAAACTCCCACGGAGAAAATAAAATTGTAGGTCGTTGTGGGTTTAGCTTGGGTCCAATAATAAGACTTTTGCTTACCTACTTCTCTAACGTTGACTAACTTTCCGTTAGCGATCGCGGTTAACTCCGAAGGGACATTAAGGATAAACGAAACAGTCGCGGCATCAAGAGGGGAGTCATTAGCGGGAAACCAAAAACGCGCATAATAAGGCCAGCCCAGAGTTAATAATTTACTACCGCTCTTAAAGAGTCCTGCCATTTTCTTATTTAAGGTAAGATCATAATCTATGTTTAAGGTTGTGGATTTTCCCGCCTCTAAATTTTCGCCTCGGATTTCGAGCACATCTCCGCTAAGATCCCAATGATTAGGAATTCCCTTTAATAACGAGAATTGAGCGGCGCGACCATTTACCCGCGCGCTCTTGATTTTTAGAAATTGAGATTCCATATGAAGTTCGATGCTAGAAGTATCCTTATTGGGTATTAATTTAATTTCAGTTTGGATGGGAATAGATTGCGCGTCTAAATTCGTAACTGTCACATTAAAATGGTAACTCATTACATCAATCTCTGGATTAGCGAAGTAAGCTAGCATTTTATCGAGGACTTCGCTTTGCGAGGCCCGTACAACAAAGAGTAAGAGACTAAAAATAAAAAAGCGCTTCATAAATAAAGGCTAGCCTAACACAAATAGGTGGTCAAATTTTGATTGCCTTGTAAAATTTCGATGACGTCAACGGCGGCGAAATCGTAAAGCCTGTTCTGGTAATCGCGCCGTTTAATTTCCTTGACGGCCCAAAGGGCTTTCTTTAGCGTCCAGCCTCCACATACAAACTAGGAGGAAAAATGATTAAAACAATTCTTACCGCCATCGCTTTAGCGGCGGCTGTTCCCGCATTTGGTGCTGATATCGTTGGCAAATGGCAAATGCAGCAAGATGTAAATGGATTTAAACTGACCATGACTATGGCAATTGAGCAAAACGTAACTCACCTTTCTAACGATTGCGAATGGCAAGGTAAACGCGCTCACGTTAGCGTTGATGTGCCGTCGAAAATTGAAGGCAACACATATTCTGTTTTAGGTACTGCTACAAAAACAACTTCTGAAAATGGTTTAAGCTGTGACGTTAGCGCACAACCTATGACTTTAACATACCAAGCTACTGACACTCAGCTGACTCTATCGGCTAACGGTCAGTCGATGGTTCTTACTCGCGTTCAGTAATTATTTTTGTTAGGGGGCTGCCGCATGGGTGGCCTCTTAAAATCCCGAATTTGATTCCAAAAATTTAAGTTCTTCTGGGGTTGAATTCCGTCCCAGTACGGCATTGCGATGCGGGTAACGGCCGAAACGCTTAATTACGTCCATATGCATTTGTTCGTACTTTAAGGAGTACTCAAGGCCCGGCTGGTTAAAAAGTTTAAGCGCTACCTCATGAATTTCTACCGACTCGCTGTGCATATAGGGCATGTATAAAAAAGACTTTTCGCTAGCTACGAGCTCCTGGTCGGCCTTAGCATGAACAGCCTCCTGAGCTAAAGTTAATGCCTGGGCATCACACGCAAACGCAAGGGGAGAACCGCGGAAAATATTTCGCGAGAACTGATCCAAAATAATTATCTCGGCAAGTCGGCCTTTAGCTATTTCCCGCCAAGCGTATAATTCACACTGGCGCGCAGATTGGTGTAACGTTAAAAATCTATCCCGAATTGTCTGGTCAAGCCTTTCGTCTTTAGTAAACCATTGTTCTGTTGTGAGTTCACCAAACCAGAAATCCAAAATAACCGCGTGACTTACCATGGCAGTAATGTAGGCGACTCAGCTGTTTTAGCCAAGGCGAAATGCTTAGCGAAACATGAAAAGAAGTTGAAAGTTGCCAAGAGTTGGCAGAGAGTTTCGTGGTCTATGGAAGAAATCGAAAAGTATTTCAAGTGCCCGCATTGCCGGGAGAAAATCTCAATGTTGTTGGATCTGTCGGTCGAAGGAGTGCAAAGTTATATCGAAGATTGTGAAGTCTGCTGCCGGCCCATTCAAATCACCTATTCCGTGGAAGACGGCCAGTTCGCGGCTTTTAAGGCCGTAGCGAGCTAAATGCATTCAGATTATGAAGAGTGAGTGTTACAGGCTTTCGCCAAAGGCTAACAATCTCCGTCGGCAAGAGAGCCCTATTTTGTCGTTCTAATTTGATTTTATGTAAACTAAACGCTGTAGAGATGGGCCCAGGAGTTGCAATCAAACCCCATACATTCAAACGGGAAGGTGAAGGGCAAATCATCAAATTTAAAGGGTTTAAGTATAAGTGGGTAGTCGTATTAGAAGACACTCCACAAAAGTTTAGTAATGGAATGTTTATTCTGGAAAAAGGCGACATGTGTATTCTTTTGCCGGGCGCGCCGATGAAGTATCTCGGTCCTGCGGAAACAAAAGATGTTTCTGTTTTTCAGTTGGTGACGGAAGAGGATATCGAAGGCACGAGTTGCCAAAATGGCGCGCGCTTTGAGATTGGAAACGCCTATGTCATCCAATAGCTTTATATTCGCGTATATTTTGTTGTTAGGGATTGGTGCGCAAGCTTTCACCGACCCTGTCACTGGCAATTGCCCCGTGGATTTTCAATTCGCACTGCAAGCAAGTTATCCCGCCATTGATGCCGGAACTTACACAAGCTCAGTTAAATCTGCTAGCGCCTTTTCCAATAGCGCTGTACTTTCGGATCCTATGCAATTTGCCGTAGGCCGCTATTTAAAGACTCAAAGCAAAGCCGAAGCGATCGTGACAAATGTTAATTTAAGTACTGGCGTTGTTACCGTGGACCGCAATATAAATTGGAAGAGCGGCGAAGGTGTCTTTTTTAAAATGTATTATGGTAATGCGCCGGATATCGGCGCGTGCGAGTATGTAGGACTTGCCGGTGCGATTCCACCTTCATCGCCACAGAACTTACGTCTGTCAAAATTTTATTTAGAGCAGGAAATTTTAACTAATAACATAATTAGGGCGCTGAATTTAAATATGGAAGCGTTTAATTCACGCTTAAAACTTTGTCAGCAAGATATGTTTGATAATGTGCTGGGGTGTTTACTCAATGTTCAGGATTTTATTCGCCAGGCAAGCGATCAAGCCGGAACAGGCGCAAAAATCAAAGAACTTGAAACGCTTGAAGCCAATCTAAAGGAACTGTTAGAGCATTTACAGATGCAGATTTAGTTACTTGCAGTTTGCAAAACTGAAGCGCTCTACATGGCGGCCGGATTCGTCGGTGATTTCTGCTAAAACGGCCCAGCTGCGAGGGTTTTTATAAATTCCCTTCACTTGGGCGTAGGAATCGCCGTCACCGTCAGCGGCCGCAACTAGTTCTAGTAAAAGTTTACGAATAGCGCTGTCGCTTCCGTTGATACAAAAAACACTTTCGGCATTCTGGCGAAAATCCTTTATTGTCGGGTAAGTTTTAGAGTCTTTGTTGGTGCGGGGAACGCCTTTGTTATCAAGTTCAATAACGTATTTGCCTTCGGCGTCTTTGGCGAAGATTTTAGCCGCCGCATTGGCGTTAATGGCTAAAAACATTAAGCTAGTCGTTAAAAGTAATTTCATAAGGTTCCCCCGGCAATATCTATTTGCTTAAGCATTTCTGTTCGTAGTTTTGTGCGGCTAGAGTTGGTACGCAATGGCTTTCCATTTCTTTTTTTAAGAATTCGCACATGGCCGCTTGGGACGAGAAGGATCCCTGACGGTTGCAGCCATTTTCGGTCAAATTGATATTTAGTGATTCGTCACTTTTATTGCAGGCAAAACCCATGGCGGCCACGAAAATTAGTACTAAGTGTTTCATACCGGAAGTCTTTAACCTAAGATGACTTATTTTTCTAGCCCTTGCTCTTTGATAATGAAAATTTTATTACTAGAAACACGCATATTTGTTTGGGCCCTGGTTTCTGGGTTTATAGGGGATCAGGCCAAGGGATTCCAACGTATTGCGAACAATGTAGTTGCGAACAATGTGGAGCTCCCTTTTCCACGACGTCAATAAGCGGGAATATAGGAGCCGTGACCAAAATTTTCCAAAGGCCCGGCCCTTTTGCGCTTGAGTTACCCGGCGAGCGATTAATCCTGCAATGACCCGAAAAAAGTTTTGCAAACTTCGCCGCTTCTTTCCACGAATCAAGAGGTGGATGTGGTTTGAACAAATCGCTATCTCGAACACCGATATCTGATATTTTGCTGCCCATGTCCTAATGAGTTTCTCAATGTATCGCTGATAATTTAACAGGGATAGTTTTGCCTTGGCCTTTTCGGAGCGCATTACGACATGCACCGGTAGCTTTGTGTTTAGTGGTCTGTGGAGTTTACGTTTACCGCTTCGGATTTCTCCTCCATGTTCCAAACGGGGTTTGCTAAAGAGCTGCATTTGCTTATTGCGGGGGTTACTGCGGGGTCGGCTTTTGGTTTTCGTTCGGGGCAATGTCATTTTTTGGGAAAGGCTGCAAACGGCGATTCTGGCTCAGGCAAAAGGAGTTGCGCGACGGCGAAAAGTCTGCCCGGCTGCGGGATAGGTTTGCCCGCGAACCAAACTTTCGCAAAAATGGAAAATGCAAGAATCTGCCTGGGGGCAATGTCATGTTTACCCCGGGCAATGTCATGGTGGTGCAAGGGGTTTGAAAGCGAGCCTGCGGGAATTGTCGGTACTGTAACAGGCACGCCGCCTAAAGTTCTCCAATGCCATGATGAGCGTGGTTATGGAAGACGACAGCGGCGCGGATCTCGTCGATGGTGTCAGCCAAAAGGAAAGTTACTTCATCAGACAGATGTCGTAAGCGCCTTGTTTGTGGGTCCAGAGATTAGCAACACAGACAGTACCGTTGTCGCGATTTTGTTTGCATTGAGCTAGGTTTTGGGATTGCTCGTGGGGACTAAATCCCTTTACACAAGAAACTAAAGTGGGCTTGATGAGTTCAAGGACGCAAACATCATAAGCGGCGTTGCCATGTTCAAACATATTGTCCGAACAAACTTGGTTTTGGGAGATCTGACTCTCACAAATCGCCATATTTTGATTTTGTTCTGCTTGTTTAAGTCCTTTGAAGCAATTTTTTACGGTTATGTCGGCTTGAGCTGAGGCCGAGATAAAAGTCATTATCAGCACTAATGTACGCATATTAAACTCCTATTTCGCGTTTACCTTGCAAGATATGCCAATGGAATAAGCTGATAAATTCATTTTCGCAGTGAGTTTTTGTATAACTTCTTTTCACTAGAAGCAGAATACGGCACTTCACTCTTTCTCCCCGTTGGCGGAGGTTAATTTGTTTAATCTTCGGGAGAAATATCGTCTTCGGGCCGTCGCTCATCAGCTTTCGGAAAGGTGGTCGCCGCATTTTCTTTTCGATAGCTAGCTGTTTCTTTCTGATCGGGATCTTTCACTTTCTGATCGAGGCCTTTGACATTGTGATTTGTCATGCGCGCGACAGTGAGTGGGTCTAGGCTGTCCTCATCAATCAACATAGGCCGGTTCCAAGTTCCGCGCCAGGCGTGACTATGGTTGGGTTTATACACTTCATTAGGTTTATTTGCTGCATTCATATATAGGTTTTTATACGCAAGTTGCGGGCCATTTGTATTCGTATCTAAACGTCCCTGGAAAGGCAGTGAGATTATTAATCCCAAACGCCGACAAAAACTGTATCCGATTTAATTAAGTCATTCTTTTAAAATGTTTTGTCAAAAAGACGATTACCAATCCTGGTAAAATTAAAGACATTGGGGCCCAGTTGCCGACGGCGAGAAAAACAATTTGTGCGAGAGCTCGAAGAGCGACATAAGCGTAGACACCCACTTTTTTCATGTTCCAAATAGCGAACATGGAAGCTAACCCAGTTATCCCACATAAACCTAAAAACCACTCAAACCAAAATGGGAATTCCTCAATCGTCGGGAGTAAACCCATTGCGTTGACGACACAAATTAAAATGAGAATTAAAAACTCAAAAGAAGAAACTAGACAGACGAGAGAAATTGAGAACGGGCGGGGATTTTTTGTGGGACTAAGATCCATAGTTTACTCGATTGCTTCTTCTGGCTAAAAACTTCCTGACTTCTTCGGTCCAAAGAACCAAGCTTGCGACAGCTCCTATGGCCACAAATTGTGATAATTCAATCGGAACCGTATGAAAAAACCGGTTAAGTACCGGCCAATAAATTACGGCGAAGTGAAGTATATTGGCGATCACTAGGCCGCCTATGAGCCATGGATTTTTTAACACGTCCCGAGAAAAAACGGATTTAAAAGACGAACGGCAGTTTAAAACATTGAACCACTGGCAGACAGCTAAGACCGTAAAGGTTTCTGACTGTACTAAGCTTAAGGGGGCGCCGTGGTCGAGGCGATAAGTAAACCAACCTAACGTAGAAATAACGGATGCGACAATCATTAATGGCATTCGGGATAATAAGGCGCGGTCCAAGAGCGGTTGACTTGAAGGAACTGGCGGCCGCTGCATTTCATCACCCTCAGGAGGTTCCATTATTAAATTCACGGTTAATGCGCCTTCCGTCACTAGGTTGATCCACAAAATTTGTACGGCGGCCAGGGGAGGGGGGTAACCCAAAATTAGCGCGAGAAAAAGAACTAGGACCTCATCTATCGAAGTTACGAACAAGAACAAAATAAGTTTTCTAATATTTTGATATACGAGTCGCCCCTCAGAAATGGCGGCCACAATGGTAGCGAAGTTATCATCGGTAACTACGATTTTGGCCGCCTCTTTGGCCACTTCGGTACCCGTGATACCCATCGCCACCCCGACATTGGCGCGAACTAAAGCGGGAGCGTCATTAACGCCGTCTCCCGTCATGGCAACAGTTTCACCTCTTTTTTGATATACCTCTACGATACGTAATTTCTGTGCTGGATGGACGCGGGCAAAGACATTTAGCCCATCAATCTTTGCGGCCAGTTGCTTTTCATTTAGTCTTTCGAGTTCTTGACCGTCAATGACTTGTTGCTTTTGCTGACAAATTCCAAGAGTGCTTGCTACCGCAAATGCCGTAGCTTTATGGTCTCCAGTAATCATGACTGGCCGAATTCCCGCTGTTTTACAGGCGCTTACTGCTGCCGCGACTTCTTCGCGCGGCGGATCTAATTCGCCGATAAGCCCGAGAAGGGTAACTTTTCCCGAAAAAGGGGAAAAGCCTTTGCTTTCGTCGATCGGGATATCGCGCGCAAAACCAACGGCTAATAGTCGGAGTGCTCCGTCGGCCATTTTTTTTGCCGCCGACATCATTTTTTCTTTATGATCTTCAGTAATTCTTACGTTGCCACCGTTACTATAAACAGTGTCACAATATCCCAGCAGTGCCTCGGGAGCTCCTTTTAGAAAAACAAAAGTTTGGCCGGAAAGCACGTGCTCGGTAGCCATCATTTTACTTTCAGAGCTAAAGGCGAGTTCATTTATTCGCGGATATTGTTTTCGCAGTTCTTCGGTGTTGATGCCGCCCTTTGCAGCCAGGGTTAGAAGTGCTCCTTCCGTTGGATCGCCTACCATCCGCCAATGGGGGATTGAAGCGTCAGGCGCCACCAATTGCGAATCATTACATAAAACAGCGGCAATCAATAGTTGCTCTAAAGTTTGATCTTCACCTGGCGTTATTGTTTTGTTGTTTTCGACGAACATACCTGAGGGCGCATAGCCTGCGCCAGTGACAGTGATTTCTCTGTTACCGTCCGGTAAAAAAAGAGAACTTACCGTCATTTCGTTGCGGGTGAGAGTGCCGGTTTTATCGGTACAAATAACCGTCGTTGAGCCGAGAGTCTCGACGGCCACCAGTTGTCTTACGACTGTTCCTCTCCGGGCCATTCTCTGTACGCCAACGGCGAGGGCAACCGTCAAGGCGACAGGTAAGCCCTCTGGAACCAACGAAACCATTTGGCTTATGGCAATCATAAAAATTTGCGTAAACGAAATTCCACGAAGAAGTCCAATGAAGATAACGATAAAAAAGACTATCACGGCGGCAGCCACAAGAATTTTACCGAACTGTTGAATGCGCAATTCAAGCTGAGTTTTTGGTTGTATTGTTGTTGTCGTTAACTCAGCAATTTTGCCAATCTCATTTTTCACTCCGGTCGCGGTGACAACCGCGACGGCGCGGCCAGCGGTTACGTGTGTGCCGGCAAAAATCATATTCACGCGGTCAGCGATGGAAGTACTTTTGGGAAGTGGGCCGATCATTTTGCTAATTGGCAAAGATTCTCCAGTGAGTGCTGCCTCGGCCGTGGCGAGACCCGAAGCCTCAATTAGCCGCGCATCGGCAGCTACGGCATCGCCGGCGCTGAGAATAAGAATATCGCCCGGTACTACGTGAGAAGCATCGATAGTCTTTTCGTGACCGCCGCGCAAAGCTCTCGCCTTTAGTTTCGCCAACCGTCGCAGAGACTCCATGGATTGTTCGGCGCGGCCCTCCTGATAGGCGCCTATCGCCGCGTTTAGTATCACTACAACAAGAATTACGATGGAATCTTTAGCCTCGCCGATAAAAATGGCGATTCCCGCCGCGACTAACAACAGATAGATGAGTGGGCTTAAGAATTGCCGAAAAAATATGGATAAGATAGTACGGCGTTGGGTTGCGGGTAACTCATTGGGACCATATTGTAATAAACGTTCTTTAGCTTCCGCGTGCGTTAGTCCCTGTGACCTATCGGAAGCTAGATGTGCAATAACCTGTGCTGAATCTAAAGAATGCCAGTGCACTTCTTTGGACATGAGTTTACCTCTAAATTAATCCATACTCGGCAGCAAACTTATGTCAAGCGTTGGCGAATTGGCACCGCCAGGGAAAGTTAAGTTTTCTTTTCTAATTCTGCCCAACGTGCATACTTTTTGTCTAATTCATCTTGCAGGCGGGCGATTTCCAGGTGCAGTTCCGTTAGCCTTTTTGCATTGCTCTGAACTTCGGGGGATTCACTTTCTTTTTTTAGGGGTTCTAGCGTTGCCTCAAGTTTTAAAATAGCTTTCTCCATGTTTTCTAATTCGAATTTTTCGTTAAAAGAAAGTTTTTGCTTTTTGGCGGAGGTCTTAACGGCGATGGACTCGGCCTTAACTGCGGCGGCAATGTTTCTTGATTCCTCAACAAACCAGTTCTCCCACTGTTCATAGTTAGCAAAACTAATAAGCTCGCGCGAGCGGCTCTCTTTAAGCGGAAATCCCAAAATTTTATTGGCAACCGAATCCATAAAATAGCGGTCGTGAGTGACTAAAATGACAGCTCCGGGAAAGTCTTTAAGAGCGGACTCTAAAATATTTAATGTTTCGATGTCTAAATCATTTGTCGGCTCGTCGAGCACTAATACGTTTGCGTCTTCAAGCATCAACTGAGCGATGCGTAGTCGCGCCTGCTCGCCGCCAGATAACCGATAAACCTCCAGTCCGGCGCGATCACCAAAGAATAAAAAACGGTCCAAATAGCTGCGTATATGAACCTTTTGACCGCGAAAATCGACGTAATCGCCGTCGGGACAAATATTCTTTAAAACCGTTTTCTTGGGATCGAGCGTTTGTTTGTTTTGTTCAAAATAAGCGAATTTTAAGGCGTCGGCATGTTTTACCTGGCCACGCGTGGGCGTTTCCACACCCAAAAGTACGCGGATTAAAGTTGATTTTCCCATACCATTATCACCCATAAGGGCTAAGCGGGTAGTGGGACCGATTAATAGATCGAGATTTGAAAACAGCAGTCGGCCGTCATAGTTTTTTTCAATTTGCTGAGCTTCAATTAATTTTTTGGGCGACTTAAAGCCGTCGCCAAACTCAATGCCAACATCTTGGCGCAAGTTACGCGCGCTGATATCGGCCACGGTATCGGCCAGTTTATGTGTTGCTTCAATTCGCGCACTTTGTTTTGTTTGACGGGCCTTAGCTCCGCGGCGCAGCCACTCTACTTCGCGGCGTAAAGTGTTCTTTAAGACCTGTTCCTGTCTTTGGCTGGCAAGCATGAGCTGATCTTTAGTTTCCAAATACTGAACATAATCGCCGCCGACATCCAAAAGATAATTTGGATTCTGCGGACTTAAGTCCATGATACGCGTGGCAACACGCTGTAAAAATAGACGGTCATGGGTAATCATGAAAACGGTAAATTTAGCGTTCTTTAAAAATTCCTCTAGCCAAATAATACTACTGACGTCCAAATGATTGGTCGGTTCATCAAGAAATAAGAGATCAGGCGCCAAAATAAGTTCGCGAGCTAGAGCCACGCGCTTTTGCCAGCCGCCGGAAAGCTGACTTACCAAGAAATCTTCGCCGTACTCGGCAAGTCCCAACTTGGCGATAAGCTCATAGGCCTCAGCCATATGGTCGTATTGATCTTTACATTTGCCAAGAACCGCCGAAAGAACTGTATCATCCTTTTTAAATACCGGTGACTGCTCAAGGTAACCTGTCTTTAATCCTTTTTTAAAAGTAATATCGCCTTCGTCACAGTCGCTTTCTTTTAACAAAATTTTTACTAACGTGGATTTCCCAGCCCCATTCGGGCCAAGTAGCCCAATACGGTCACCTTCTTCGACACCGAAGCTGATGTTTTTAAATAATGTCTTACTGGCAAAGGATTTCGCAAGTTTATTGGCACTAAGAAGGAGCATGGGGGGAGTTTAAATAGGCAAGCGAGCGATGTCTAGAGAAATTGAAATCTTAAGCGTAATTAGGCTCACGAAGCTTTTTTTAGCCGGTATTTTGTGGCCCGGCCACGCCCTGTTTTTTCCAAAATCTCATTTTCCACGGCCTCTTTCAGATAACGGTTAGTCGTCGCGGGCGAAACTCCAAAAAGTAGTGTGACTTCATTGGCCGTAAAAAAGTTTGGACCCATCTTCTTTTTTAAATCGCCAAAGAATTGCTCATGGATATTTTCGAGGGCTGCGGTTTGCAATGTTAACTTTAAATTATAGGGATTTTCTGAGGACAGATAGTATTCTCCGAATCTTTCGGATATTGAAAACTTCACTTCATTTTCTTTGAGCCAATTGCGCGCGCGGTTGATAGTATCATGCACTCGGTGAGCCGACGTTGTAATGGTTAAGTATTCATTGGGAAAAAGTAATGAAAACAAAGTTTCTGTCTTTAAGGTTTTGTAGATATCAGTGGCCAGCGCCAACAGCACGCGGTGAGTGCTAGTCCCTTTTTTTAAGCGGTTTCCGCTTACGAGATCTATGCCGTCGGCGAGATCGAAACAGGAATCTGTGGGGGAGTCTGGGCCAATTGGCCATAAATACTCATTGCCTAATTCAATCGGGCCGTTCCATTTTTTAAGCGCGCGCTTTCGATAGTCGGGATAAGGCGTGCCAAAATAAACACGGCGGAAGAGTTTTACATTTTTGGTCGCGACGGCTTCCAAGAGTTCGCATTCGCGCATGACCTCAGGTAAGCGCTTCTCTTTAGCGACATTGAGGACTGCGCGCAGACGCTCGGCATTTCCTGTTTTCTGCAGTTCAATATTGGCGCAGTTTCTTTCCACATAAATATTGTAGCGGTAATGGGCGGTGCCTATCGCGGTTTCAATTTGCTTTAAGACTTGTTCTGCTTCCGCGAAATTTCTTAATTCAATATGCGCCTCGGCCAGGGTTTGTAAAGCATTGCCCAAAATTAGGTGATAGTTATTTTCTTTTGAAACTCTTATTACTTCATTTAAAACTTCGACTGACTTTTCTGGACTTCCGTTGACGATATAGGCTTGAACGAGGTTAATAATTCCAATGAGTCGTTCGTAGCCGGGTAGGTTTTCGGCGCTGACATATTGTTCGAGTAAAACTTGGGCCGCTTGATATTCCCAGTGACCAAAATGGGTAAATGCAAGGTAGAGCTTGTGTTCGGGACAGGCAACGGCAAGAGGGGAAGACAAAACGCGGCGGGCCTCGGCCACAACACCAAGGCGGAATAAGCAAATTCCATACTCTACCAGTTCTTGGGGGGTCGGCGCATCGTGGGCGAATTTGTTTTTGGGCCGCACGATGGGATTTAGAATCTTAAAAGCCAGGCGATGATATCCCACTCGCCGAGCCATGTTGGCATAAGGTAGCGCGAACTCGCGCGGTAATTTGCTTGTCTCTAAACAGTCCAAATGTTTTTGTACTTCTTGGATGTTCCCGGTTTTGAGTAAGCGATCTAATTCTTGTAGATTTTTCTGGCGCGCGGGCATTCATTTATATCGGAAATTGTCGCCATTGAGCATAGAGTAAATTCTCAAAACGAAACGTTTTCTCCTCAAAAATCCGAGCCAAAATCGGCTCAAATAGGAGCAAGATTTTACCGATAAGGACGTATGTCCAGTCCGCAGAAATTTCCCTCATATTTTGGCGCGTTACTTCTTCTGGGATTGGTCATTTTTAATTTCCAAAACTGTTCATTATTTGATTCGCCGGTAAATTTTAAAGAAAGTCATGAGATCATTCAAAGCCGCGGTAATGGCGACGGACTCGACGGAAAACCAGAGCCTGGTGAGTATGTGCGTACGCTGGCGGACTTTTCTTGCGAACAAGTTCGCGGAGAGCAGGCGCTAATTAACGTCGATGTCCAAACGGGCCTACTTGTTAAAGACAATTGTCAAAATGTGAATTTTCAGTTTTCGCTCAATGATCCCGGACTCTCATTCGAATTTTATAATCCCACTTATTTTACTTTTGCCGGGGGTATATTTGAAAAAATAGATCCCAAAATCGTGTTGCAGCCCACGCAAGCCTTTTGCCGCTTTAAGGACAGCACCAAAGGCGTCGATGCCATTATAAAATCGGATTCAGAAGGCAGCCTCCTAAGTGCCCGCATTATTATGGGGGAATATTCAAGTCAGATAATCCGCTATATCGATTACCCTGCCATGAACAAGTCAGTTAGTGGCACCTCCACGGATTTTCAGAGTAACGATGATAGCCTTGTTATCAAAATTAATGGCGCGCCGGCGGAATATAAAAATCTCTCCGGCCAGATTGTTTCAGTAATTGACGGTGAGCCTCGTCAATACTCTGTGATTTGTCAAAAAATGAGTGAAGAACCGCTGTTAAAAATGGACCCTTCGGGTCTTGTAGCTTATTATAAATTTGACGTCGATACCATTATTGACGGAAATGTAATCATTGATTCCAAAGGAAATAATGCCGGAACCGTAGCTGCGGGCACCGGCGATACTGCAAATAAATCCCTAGCGGGTATTGTCGGGCGGGCAATGTCCTTTGACGGAGTTGATGACCTCGTCAATATGGGAAATGTTTTGGATATGACTACCAATGATTTCTCACTTAGTTTTTGGATGAGCGCTCCCGATACAACTATTGCCCGCACACTCTTAGGCAAACGGTGGGACTTAGGTGGTGGAACGCCCGGTTGGAATATTGTCTTTTCACCTAGTTTCCGCATTACTGGAAGACTTTCGGATGGCACAACAACAAGTCAAGGCGGTGCGGGGATTGTCCTCCCCAACGCACAATTCCATCACGTCGTCATCGTACATGACCGCTTAGGTACCGGGGAAACTATTTATTATCTCGACGGCACGGAAGTTAGCCGCTTTGATATAAGTTCGCTGGGGAATATCTCTTATGCGGGGAGTTTTCTTCTTGGTTCCGCTAACGCCCCTGGCTCAACCTTTCAAGGTTCTTTAGACGAAGTTTCTATCTGGCGGCGCGCCTTATCGGCGACAGATGTCCAAGCGCTATTTACGAACTTGGGGATCTACTAAGCTCACTTACCGTTGTAGCAGGAATTCCCGCACCAAAACTCTCAGTTTGTAAAAGTTTCACGCTCACATCTAAAAATGGAGATTGGCGTCAAGTCCGCGTAATATATGCGTTATGATTCAATATACTTTCGCTGTTGGTTTTTT
The DNA here is from genome assembly GCA_964498095.1 of uncultured Bdellovibrionales bacterium. Lineage (GTDB taxonomy): Bacteria > Bdellovibrionota > Bdellovibrionia > Bdellovibrionales > SG-bin7 > SG-bin7. The sequence goes on from CAZCFY010000001.1 coordinate 85,889, forward strand.
ACTTTGGGCAAGTTTAGTTTCGGCAAATGGGGACACGCTTTATTGCAGCGCCAGCTTCAATAACGGCGCTAATAATGTCGTGATAAACCTCACAAAAAAAGAAGATGGCTCTTACGCAGGTAAAATCGATGATACTTTTTTATTTATTGCGACTCCCGAACAAGCCGATGCCAACCATAAAGTGCTGACTCTTTCCATTGCCAGTCTCAACGATCATATTGACCTCTCTACGCAAGCGACAAGCGTTTATCCTCTGCCTGATCATAACAGCGAATTAAAGGCGGGCTTATCAGTAGGTACTGTTCACGTATCATGCGGTGTGGAGTAAACTCTTGAAGCTATCGAGACATTTCGCATTCGACACTACTCGATTTATCTTCTCCAGAAGCGCGATAGTAAGAACCACGTTCATTAAATGTCAGCCAACCTTCTTTTGAAATGAAAGATACATAGGTCGAATTATCTGTAGACACTTTATAGACTCTGCTGACAGAGGTTTCGCCTTCGACTGTGTATTTGATAGCAGAGCGTTTAGAATTAAGTACTATCGAAATATTATCGTCTGCAAAGCAAGTAACAACACGATGGCTATTAAGTACGGACATAGGTTTCAAGATTGCTGCTTGTGCTGAATTGCAGACTACCATTAAAAAAATAATTTTCTTCATTAGAATTGCTCCTGTTTGCTAAGTCGTAGGATATATTTCATGAAGAATTTAGATTCAAATTGGAATTCGCCACCTTGAAATTAATACTGACTAGTACTAAATTTCGAAAGGCCTAGCTCAGCTCGATTTTACGCCGGCTTCTGGCGGCTCTTAGGGAGCCTTAAAAGCATGATTAAACTATAGCGTGATACTCCGCCCATTTGCCTTCACAGGGCGGTTTTTCTAAGCTGTAACCTCGCTGACAGAAATTACCTTGGCTTTAAACTTCCGCCAATCTATCGCCCCGAAGTTTATAAAATTAAATCCTCGGCATTGGCGTTAAATTCGCTTCAAAGCGAGAGCTTCGGCACAAACGGCGGAGAGCTAAAACTAGGGGCAAGTTCGGGCGACAGCTACCACACTTCGTTCGCCGTCTTTTCCGCCCAAAGCGTCTGCAATGGCCTTGCGCAACGGCGAACCATCTCTAGCGGAAATTTCAAACCCATCAAGGTAGGCGCCCGGCATCAATCTAACCCGTAAAACATTGTGGCTGACGGACTCAATTGGTTTTGCTTTATCCGAGAAAACATAATTGAGGCTCACTTTTTCTAGTAATTGAATCAATGGACGCGCGGTATACCTATCGGATCTGATCTCGATGGCGCATAAACCCGACATCTTTTTCCCGGGGTAAGCAACCATGAGATCCACACTTGGGCGCTCATCATTAAGATCAAACACATTCGTATTTTCGAGATATACCGAATCCGCGCTAGCCGTGGCGCTCACCAGAAGAACAGTCGTTAAAATTATTTTTTTCATACGTAACCTCCGCGGATATTCTTAGCGTTAACGAGGTCATAAATAAAATAATTAAATAGCGTGAGTGTAATAGAAAATATTTATAGATTAACCGTATAAATTGATCTTTCGGCATTGGGATTACTTAACCAATGTGGGCCCTGCCTACTAAAGCCAGCGCGTTTAAATCCATGAGTTAACCCTGGCCAGATGACGTCTTGTTTGTGTTTTTCAAGGGCGCTTTCGTCAAAGGAGTAACCTTCAATAATTTTCCAACCCTGATCTTTTCCGTAGACTTTTAGTGCTTCTAAAATTTTAGCCTGCATTTCCTGACCGCGGAATTTATCTAATATAGTAAAGCACGTGATACCGGCCACTTCTTTTGCCTCGCTGCCGACGGCAATTGTGCGCTTCCACGTCCAGTGAAAGTCAGTCAAAGGCCCCACTGACAGCCACGCCAGCAGTTCATTTTCAATATAGGCTAAAACACCAACATGAAAACCTGAACGCATTTTTTCAAATACGATCTGACGATTTTTTTCTGGAGTTTCCTTTTGGCATTTTTCCCAGTCGGCCATCGATTGCCATTTTTGATGCCAAAACGAACAATAACATCTGCCATGGGCTTGTTTACAGGTTAGGGTTTCATAATCGGGGAAATTTGTTTCATTTAGTCGTTCAATGCGAATGTTCATAGGTGCACAGGTATTTCATATTATTAAGAAGTTGGCATTATGTTTCAGCTCACAAGTTTTGTAATTCTCATTCGCTTTGTTTCCCGGGGTAAGGACAGGGGCCTACATAGGTGGCGAAAAATGTTATGCTATTTCCAAAAATGGAGTTAGTGGGAGGCGAGAGAGAAGACAGAGCAGCCGAGAATTGAATATCTGGTCAAGAATCATCAAATTGGCAGTTTAAAGGAAAAAGTGGCGCCCTCTCTTGGTCGTCCTTCTGCCGAAATTGTGCCGCCGTGAAGTTCAATGATTCTTGCTACGGAAGCAAGCCCCAAACCGGTACCGGAAAATTCAGATTGTTTGTGTAATCGGACCAAAGGTTTAAAAAGCTCTTTGGCTTGGTCAGGATGAAATCCATCGCCACGGTCTTCGATAATAAAGTTATCCTCTTTGCTGCAAAAGCGAATCCATATGGCGTTTTTGCGGCTTGAGTATTTAAAAGCATTTGAAAAAAGGTTTTCAAGTGCCATGCGAATTAAATCAGGATCGGCCTGGGCGCGAAGTTCAGGAGCGATCTCCAGTTCCGTTTTGTGGCCTGAATATTGGACCGCTAGGCCATCGACGACTTCACTGGCAATGGCCGATAAATTGACAGGTTGCTTGCGCACGCTTTGGTTGGAAAGTTGGTAGAGGGCCAACATGCGCGTAATCTGCCAGTTAAGGCGATTTCCAGTGCGAATGATTGAGTCTAAATAGGTTTGAAGCTGAGGTTCTAGTTTGGAACGATGGCGCGCCAATAAATCCGAAAAGCCAATGATGGAAGCCAAAGGGTTTCGCATGTCGTGGGCTAAAGAGTGAAGCTGAAATTCGAGTTGTTGTTGTCTTCCCAAGAGAACATCCCGCTCAGCGGATCGCTCGACGATTGAATTTCTTAAGGAAAGATTCTCAAGCGCCACAGCAGAGCTGTTAGCGAGGATCTGCAAAAGTTTAATTTCTTCAGGCATAGGCTGATACTCTTTAGACCAATAATTACCTATAGCCCCAATGGGTGATTCGCTTCGTATGGGGACCATACAAAGGCTTTTTACAAATGTCGGACGGTACGCATCGTGTGGAATACGTTGATCTTTGTATATGTCAGAAATGAGAACTGTTTCACGGTGATTCATGCACCATCCACTAATACAGCTTTCAAGTGGAAATTTTCGGCCTTTCCAGAGAGGCGAGATCGCGTTTTCATCAACGTAATAACAGCGGTCCTCGTCACGTAAAACAAATGTGGAGCCGTCGGATCCAGATATTTGGCGGGCGGCTTCAGCCACAGCCTGGGTTATTGTGTTTAGGCTAGTTGCGCTTGATAATTTTTCGATGGTGTCAGTAAGAGTCTTTGCGATAGACATTACTAAAAAAGGTTAGCATTGTGAAATATTGTTGTCTAGGTGATAGACCGTTAGGTCGAGTACGTTATCAGTAAGGTTTGCTTAATATTAAGGTTTATAGTCGACCCCTTGCTTTAATATCCCCGAACAGATTTGGTAGAGTAAAAAATAGTAAATCTAACCCAAATTTGTTTAAGTAAAAAGTACTGACTTGATTATTGCTTTAACAAATTAGTTCTTCAGTAAAACCGTTGAGGGGTAAGTGTCATTAGATCGTCCAATGAATTGGACGTTGCGGAAGGCCCTTCGTTACAGTATATAATATAGGGTAAAAAATGAAAGCTAATAACAAAACCGTTTTGGTTATCGAAGACGATCATGAAACTCGCGTTGCTATTCGTAACTGCTTGGAGCTTGCGGGATATTATGTCATGTCTGCCATTGATGGTGCTAAAGCGCTCGAACTCCTCGGCCATATTAGCCGCCCCAGCGCCATACTCCTTGATCTTAACATGCCCATTATGAATGGAGAAGAGTTTCTGAGGGCTACAAAACTCCATCCCGACTATAAAAATATTCCAGTCATTCAATTGTCAGCTGAAACGGATATAGGTTTACCAGGGGTCCATTCCGCAATCGGTAAGCCCGTTGATATAAAGCATTTGCTCAAAGTTCTTAAAAGCATTTAAACAAATAGTATTTGGCAGCGGGCTTTTTAGCCACAGGGCAAAATCGGCGAACGACCTTCCTCATCTAATTTTATTTAATTTCTAAGCTATCATTGACAGGCATACGGGTTGCAGATCTACATTTTAGGGGAAGGCGATGTGAAAAATTGCATATTCCACACTAGAATTATAGAAAGCAACTTTAGCCAGTGCCTTTATTATAACCAGATCATTAACGCGGTGAATTATCAGCGACATTATTGGTTAGCGTCCAATGTGGTGGACGCATGCGTACAATGAGAACCAATACAATAGGTTATTTGCGGGGGGATGATTGAGAAAACCTAACCTATCGAAAGAGGATAAGCGGTGGTTAGAGGCACTGGGAAGCCATTTGGATAAGCTTATTCTTCAAAACGGATATAAGTCGCCTTATGAGTTTTGGATTGAGGAAGCTGGTGACCACCTTTCGCGGGCGACATTAAATTATATTTTAAACGGAGAGGTCGACCTAAAAATTACGACCTTAAGAAAGTTTGCAACATTGCTCGAAGTCGAGCCTAAAGACATTCTTAATTTCAAATTTAAGTAACATTTCTCTTTATAAGTTAAAAACACTTAAAGTGCGATTTAGAATAATATTTTTGTAGCCTTTTCCCGCGGACTTGCAGAGAATTAGCGAGAATGAGCGCAGGTTCAAATTATTCCCTGAACTATCGAGCCCTCTTTGAGGCATTGCCAACTCCTTGCTTGATTCTTTCGCCCCAACTGGTGATAGCAGCTGTTAACAAAGAATACTTATTGGCTACTATGACAGAGAGAGACGAAATTGTAGGTCGGCATATTTTTGATGTTTTTCCAGATAACCCTGAAGATCAAGTAAGTCATGGCGAGCGAAATTTAAAGGCCTCATTGGAACGAGTACTAGAAACTAAAGCTTCGGATTCAATGGCTGTGCAAAAATATGATATCCGCCGCCCCGAATCAGAAGGGGGGCAGTTTGAAGTGAGGTATTGGAGTCCCATTAATTCACCTATTTTTGATTCTGAGGGTGAAGTTGCCTACATCATCCATCGCGTGATCGATGTTACCGAGTTCGTTAAATTAGGTAAATCCGGTGACGAGCAGAATAAGATTAATGAAGAGCTCAGGTCCCGGGCGACAGTTATGGAAGCGGATATCTATAAAAGAACGCAGGAAATTATTAAGGCTAATGAGAAATTACGGACAACTCTTGAAGAACACAAAAAAGTCGAGCAAGAGCTTTCTCAATATCACCTTGCTCTTGATCAGTCGATGATCGTGGCAATGACAGATGCTCGCGGAAAAATTACGTACGTTAACAACAAGTTTTGTGCAATTTCCAAATACTCTTTAGAAGAGTTAATAGGAAAAGATCACCGAATTATCAATTCTGGATTTCACCCAAAAGAATTTTTTGAGCATCTTTGGAAAACCATTAAATCAGGAGAAATTTGGCGCGGCGACATTTGTAATCGCGCGAAAGATGGCACGATATATTGGGTTGCGACAACAATTGCGCCACTATTTGATGGCGCGACGAGTCCGCAGCGATATTTAGCAATTCGTCTTGAAATTACCGAGAATAAAACTAGAGAAGGAGAACTCGCGCGCGCCAACAAGGATCTCGAAAATTTTTCCTATTCGGTCTCTCATGATTTAAGGGCGCCGTTGAGAAGTATGGTGGGTTTTAGCCAAGCTTTGCTTGAAGATTATAATGATAAGATAGATAGCGTAGGGCAAAGTTATTTAAGGAGAATCAAAGATGCGGCAATTAAAATGGGTCAACTCATAGATGGGTTACTAAATATATCGAAGGTAGGCAGAAAGATATTAATAGTTAAGAATGTCAATTTATCAGCTTTGGCGGAAGAGGTTGTAAATGACTTACGCAATATCGAACCCAATCGCCAAGTTGAGATTTTCATTTTCCCCAATATTTTTGCTCAGGGAGACCCGGTGTTATTGCGGGCCGTTCTTACGAATCTATTTAGTAATGCGTGGAAGTTTACCTCGCGTCGGACCGTTGCTAAAATTGAATTCTCAAAAAGGACCATTGGAGAGAGGACAATTTATTTTGTTAAGGATAATGGTGCCGGATTTGATATGAATTTTTCCAATAAACTTTTTGGCGTATTTCAACGACTGCACACGACTGCAGAATTTGAGGGTAGTGGTATTGGGTTGGCAACGGTTCAACGGATTATTCAGCGCCATGGCGGCTCAATTTGGGCAGAGGCTGGTCTTAACGTAGGCGCTACTTTTTCATTTACCTTAAATGAAAATCAACAGCTCGCTCATTGAGAATTAACCAGTACATTCCGAGTTGCTGAACGGCAGAAATAAAATCATTTATTTCAACTGGCTTACATACATAACTATTGGCTCCAAGACTATACCCATTTACGATGTCTTTATCTTCATTTGAGGATGTTAGAATTACGACGGGTAATAACTTGGTTTTTTCATTATCTCTAATACGCTTGAGCACCTCCAAGCCGCTGAGCTTTGGTAATTTTAGGTCTAAGAGGACGACAGTTGGAAGATCCTCGGCGTTGCGTTCAGCATATTTACCGCTAGCGAAAAGGAAGTCGACGGCTTCGCTGCCATCGCGCACGACAATAACCTCGTTGGAGATTTTTCCCTTTCTTAAGGCACGCAAGGTTAAATCTTCGTCGTCCTGATTATCTTCCACTAATAAAATTGTTTTCTTCTGAGAGCTCAACGTTCCCCCTTGATTAATATCGCCTAGGCTATTGCAACAATGTTTCCAGTTTTTTTAACAAAATTTTTGCAGTAAATGGTTTTTCCAAGAATCCCGATGAGTTCCAGTCAATGCCGCGAGACTCCAGGGTGTCACCTAAATACCCCGATAAAAATAGTATCTTGAGATCAGGCGCAATCGTGCGCACGCTCTTTGCTAATTCGGGACCATCCATCTCAGGCATGACGACGTCTATGATCAAGAGATCAAAGTCTCTTCCCCTTGTTCTTATGATCTCCAGAGCGCTCTTTCCGCTCGAAGCCGTTACAACGTTGTAACCGTAGGCTTTTAAACCATCGCAAACGACTTCTCTTAAAACATCCTCATCTTCAACATAGAGAATGTTTTTGGTGGCTCTGGTGTTGGCTATTGAACTTATTTTAGGATCGCGATTTCTATCGAGAGGAACTTGAGAATCTGATTTCGGTAGGTAAACGAAAAATGCCGAACCCTGATTTGTTTTGCTTTCGACGTGAACAAGCCCCTTGCACTGCCTTATTATTCCAAATACTGTTGATAGTCCGAGTCCAGTTCCCTTTCCCACTGGTTTAGTAGTGAAGAAGGGATCAAATATTTTCATGAGAACATCATCCGGCATTCCGCAACCAGAGTCTCTTACTATCAATTTTAAATAGTCACCGGGAATGCACTCCTGGCCGTATAGAAATTTTTCATTAGGCCCAATTTTTGCGTTACTTGCCTCTATTTTAATAGTTCCACCCTGCGGCAGGGCATCGCGCGCATTGACTACTAAATTCATAATAACTTGTTCTATTTGAGCGGGGTCTGCTTGGACGTTGTGGATGTTTGGTTTTATATCAATGGATAACGTAACATCTTCGCCAATTATGCGGTTAAGCATCTTTTGAAAATCGATCAAAATATCACCAACATTTACAATAGTTGGCTGAAGAATTTGCTGTCGACTAAATGCCAATAACTGCTTTGTCAGTGAGGTTGCTCGTTCTTCCGCTCTAATAATTTGTTGAATGCTTTTCATCGCTAGTTCTTTGTTGTCAATACTCTCTTGGGCGCGTTCGGCACAAGTTGCAATGACAGTAAGAATATTATTGAAGTCATGCGCTATCCCTCCGGCTAATCGGCCAATGGCCTCAAGCTTTTGAGACTGTCGAAGTTGTTCTTCCGTATGATTTAACTCCGCTTGAATTCGGCGCTTTTCCTCCGCTTCAGCCAGTTCTCGTTTTACCGCATGTATAAGACGAATAAAATTGTCCTTTAAAATGTAATCGTGGGCGCCGGCCTTCATCGCCTCTACTGCCTTTTCTTCACCCACAGATCCCGAAATCAAAATAAAGGGAATTTTTAAGCCTTTCTCTTTTAGAATTTCAAGTGCTCCCAAGCCATCAAAAGTTGGCAATGAGTAATCAGAAATTATAATATCCCAATCCTTTTTTTCTAATTGAGCGGTGAAATCTTTGGCGTTATCCACGCATTCTGATTCCAATATAAAATTACCCTGCGACAGGGCTCTTAAGACGAGTGCCGCGTCAGAGTCATTGTCCTCAATCAAAAGAAGTCTAACCTTTTTCACTTATAGCCATCGTACGCTCTATTGGACGAGAGTGCAAAAAAAAAGTACTAGCAATAATTAATAATTACTTAGTAAAAAGTTAACGAATGCGGAAAATATTAAAACGAACAAAGGGTTATATAAACTTCAGGTATTGGTGAGCTGATCTATGCAGTCTAAGAGTTCAGCACCAGAGAAGGGTTTTGCTAAAAACTTTAGGTTTACGTCCTCGGTTGGCAAAAGTTCCTCCACGAGGTGTCCCGACATTAGGATGATCTTTGTGTGGGGCGATGCTTGGCGAATCCATTTTAGTAGTTCCAGGCCATTTAGATTGGGCGTAAGTAGGTCAGTAATTATGAGATCATAAGAATTTTGCGTGAGTCTTTGTTGGGCGACACTGCCATCGGGAGCTACGGTTACTTGAAACTTGTGAAGTATGAGCGTGTTTAAGACTATGTCCCTAAAAAACTCGTCGTCTTCGACCAATAAAATTCTCGCTCTTTCCTTGATTAAGGACATTAGGCAGTTTTCCCTAATATTAAGGGAGATTGCTTATTGAATTGGATGACAAAGGTAGTATTAGAAAAAGAGTCATCATAACTAATTTCCGCATTAATCTGGCTTAAGATGGATCTAGCGGTACTCAGGCCGAATCCTACCCCAGTTTTAATGTTTTGCTTAGTAGAAAAGAGAGGATCAAAAATTCTCCTTTGTATGTCCCGTTTAATTCCTAAACCCGCGTCGGTAATTGTTACAGTTATAGCCTCGTCTGTATCTGTTCCGCTTATCTTAATCCATCGGGCTGATTTTGAATCTATCATTGCTTCAATGGAATTAGTGATGATGCTATTGAAGGCAGCGAGCAAATTGCTTGGATCCGCAGTTACAATCAAATCCTGACTGGGAAAGTCTACGGTGATTTGGATCTTATGTTCTGCCGCAATTCTCTTATTTAATATTACGGTGCTATTGATTACCTCCTGTAATACTAGCTGTTGCAGCCTTCCTTTTGTAATAGACTGGCGCGCAAATACTCTTAGCTTTTGGATGAGGTGAGCCATTCCCTTGATCGATTCCTTCATGATGGCTATGCGTTTGGAGATCATTTTTATATCAACTGAATTTGATTGTAAGTGTCCTTCCATGAAGTCGGTAGAGAGAGATAGGGCCGCTATGGGAGTACTAAGTTCGTGCGCAATGCTACCTGACAATAGTTCCTGAGCCTGAATGCGGCGGCTTTGCGAGTAGAGGCGAATAAGTTCCAGTTGAATCCTGATACGCTGGCCTAAAACGATTTTGGCAAGAATCGAAGCCGCTGCCAATACGGAAAGGGCAGAAAGCGCCACATGCTTGTTTGTCGATTGATAAAAAACCGCGCCGAAGACAATCCAGATTCCCGCTAAATAGGTATAGAACACCTTCCATGAGAATGTTATGCACGCCAAGCACAAGATTATAAGCAAGAGAGTATTGGTGTGCTGAATATCTCCGGAAAGAACCAAGTAAATCGCGGCTTTCGCATAGATAAGTCCGCAAAGATAAGAGATTATGAAGGATGGGCTGACGTGGCGAAATAAATAATCGGAAAAAAAGTAAACGAGAAAAAAGTTTGCGGTGGTAAAGGCCGCAAGAACGGAAAGTCCAAACTTAAAGTCCTCGGGTAATAGAAAGAATTGGCTTACTGAAAAAAACAGATAGAGAAGGCCAAGGCCAAGTGCATAGGGCCGAAGCATCTTGCGGCTAATTTCTTCTAGACTTTCTCTTTCCTGTTGCTGCATCCATGTAATTTCGGATATTTCTCAATAGGAATAAAGTCCAGGCATCAAAAGACTTAAAATAAGGAACCTAAAGCGGCGAAGTATTCTAGATCGATTGTTTCCGAATCATTAAGAGACATTTTTTGAAGAGCATCTTTGCCGCTCATGCCATCGCTATTTGGATTTTTAATGGCATAATTACAGAAAATATTGGCAACACTTATGAGCTTTGCAAAAGGATGTATTTTATCTCGTCTTAAGCGGCGAGGATAGCCCGACCCTAGGAGATTTTCATGGTGTTCAAGAGCGACCTGCAGAACGTCAGTGGGCACGGATCTCATGGACTCTAGGATCTCTTTTCCGCGCTGAGCGTGACCCTCAAGTGTACTTATTTCGGCCTGACTTAGTCGAACCCTTGGTTTATCGAGAATGCTTCGATCCAATTCCTTCTTACCTATGTCGTGAAATAAACCGGCAAGGCTCACTTTAAAAATAGTTTGGACGGAATTCCAGCCAAGTTTTTTGGCTATTAGCACCGCATAAGTGCTAACTCCAAGGCTGTGGGCGTAGAGATAATCAGAGTGTTCGTTAAGTACCTTTAGAGTCGTGAAGGCATCATCATCTTGAGACAAAATCTGCAGGCTATTTTGCACAAATTCCTTGGCGATTTGAAAGTTTTCACTGTCTACACCATCAACAAAAGCCTTTTCTAAAATTACTTCGCCGGTGTATTTGACGAAATTCTTCTTAACTTGCATTGGTATTTTAGAGCTGGCGGCCATCGATTTCGTCAGTTTCAAATTCATTCCAACGAGAGTTGTATAGTCCTCCATGCGAATAAAGAGGTAGCGCACATTTTTATCTTTATACATTTTTATTTTCTGGAGCGAGATGTCTTCGCCTTTATGGGCGATCTTCACGTAACGGTCTTCTCCTAAAAGAATATAGATATTAAACGGGATCTGGTGCCCAACTATGAAGTCGTCGATAAAAATTTTGCAGTATTGAATCTCTTCTGCGGGCGGAGGCGCTGAGTCCGAGTTTGTTTTTAATAAAGATTGAATTGTGGTTATTAATTCAGATTCGCTAAACGGTTTTGTCAGAAACCCGTCGGCCCCCATCTCAAAGGCGGCTTTGGTTTCCAATATTTGCGAAAAGCCAGTCATTAAAACAAACGGGGTTGTGAATTTCTCCTTCACCCAATTCAAAAGCTCTACCCCGCTTAAATAGGGCATTTGGATATCGGAGATTATAAGGTCGTATTGGGTAAGGCTTAAAAGAGATTTCGCACTTCGACCGTCGGGGGCCTCGGTGATCTGAAAAGAATTTCTCTGTAAAACGTCTTTTAGTGCAATTCTGAAAAATTCATCGTCCTCTACGAGTAAAACGCTTGCCACAAATTCCACCTTTCATTCTATGGTTTATGATCACAGCTGTTTAAGCAAGCGGATTTTCAGAAAGGATAGGATGCTTTTTAAGCTCCTCTTTGGCGGACTCTAAACGAATGACCAGGTCTTCAATAAGTTTTGGAATACTTTGTTTCTCGTCGAATGCGCCATCACAGAGGGATTCGATCTTGGCACAAATCTCCATTACTTCGTCGGCTCCCAGCATTTTACTACTGGATTTTATCGAATGAGCTTCCATTCGCACGCCTAAAAAATTACTTATCGCCAAATTATCTCGCATTGTTTCTAGTCTTTGCGAAGAATTAGTAATGTAGACATCTATAAGCCTTTTTGCCAGCTTATGACGATCTCCCATTGATGCGTCAAGATAGGAATATAAGGTATTTGTGTTTATAGACTTAGTCATTTTGTACTAGTTTACCGCATTGGACGCTTTAGTGCAAATGTCCAGTTCATTTTTTTCCAATAGGCAATCGTGGGAATTTAATTTTAAATTATACCATATGTACTTTGGAGATTTGGTTTCATTTCTTGGTGGATTGTCTGTTGGGCTTGTAATCACATTTTTTCGAACCGTTTCGCTTAAAGAGGAATTAAATGAACATCGCGCAAGGCGGCGTCACCGGAGTGCAAATAACTATGAGGGCCTGCCTACGATAGCTGACGCAAAGCTCGAGTTCTTGCAAAAACGTAGTTTCAATATGCTCACGCGATTACAAGGAATCATCGGAATTACCGATATCCTCTTGGCAACCCACAAAAATGAAATAGATCCAAAAGATCTAAAAATCATTTCTGAAGGCGCTCGCCAAATTCACTCACTCTTAAGCGAGGGACTTAGTCTTCATACGAACACCGAGGATATTACCAACGGAGACTCCGCGGCCACCGAAAAGGTCAATAGTAGAAAAATACTTTTGGTCGAAGACGATGAAATGATGCGTATCACTTGTTGTGAAATGCTTAAAGCTCTTGGTTTGGAGTTTGAGGTTGTCAATAATGGTAAAGATTGTATAGAAAAAGTGAAAAATTCAAATTTTGGCCTAATAATTATGGACTGCGAAATGCCGGTCATGAACGGCTATGAAGCGACGCTCGCGATTCGCGGAATGGCTGGCGATAAAAAATCCGTTTCAATAATTGGGTTTACCGCCAACGCCATAAGGGGAGCTGACAAGAAATGTCTGGCTGCAGGCATGAGTTCCTACATTTCTAAACCAATTCATTTAAATGAGTTGCGCTCAGCAATTACTAAATTTATTCCTTTAGACACGAACTGAAATTGGCATTAACGGCGTTAATAAAATCCGTAACACTTCCACTTTCGAACTGGAGTGTAATCGCAATTAAATACGCCGTTATCTTTATAACTAAAATCCAGCGAAAAACTATCATTAGATTGGCGGTTGTATTCGATGGGAAATTCGTCGAATTCCTCGGGGATTTCTTTTAGGAATTTGGGTTTTAGGTCCTTTAACTTTCTTGGGTATTCACCGCGCGCTTTTCGGAATGATTCGAGTGCCGCGATGATCGGTGAGCAGGTATTGTAGCCATCATCCGCCTTTTTTCCCGTTCCGGGAGATGCGCAGGCTAATAGGAGAAAAAATGCTAACGGTAAGAAAAACTTCATAAAATCGCTTTGCTCTTTTCTTTTTACCCTATTCTTTTTACTCTTTGGCAATGGGGATTTTACTTATTTTAGTCAAATAAAGCCGGTGAGTTCAAGCAAACTTTCGGGGGCAACTATCTTCCTAAGTACCGCCTAGAAAGACCTAGCGCCGAGATAATGAATGTGACAAGTAAGCCCGCCGTTAACCAGTCACTTAAGTGCAACGGGGTCAAGTGGAGAAATTCAAAAAAATTCGACATTTGAATTAACAGGACCGAGGAGATGATTGTTGCGCCGGATAAGAGGTTGGCGATTTTGGACCGGGTGAGGGTCAGATAAAATACAATTCCAGCGCTCCACAATGTCAGAAGGGCTATCGCCATTGAGCGTGCATGTTCTTGGCTGGACTCTGAGGACAAATTAGAGAAAAAACTCAAGCCTAATAGTACTGCAAAGACAATTCCAGCAATACCAATTGTGAGAATTTGATAGCGAGAAAAGAAAAACTTTTGCGTACTGACCTTCTGTTGATTTGCAGATGCAACCGCTTGGAACGCTAACAGCGCCGTCGGATGAATAACGAGCTCCAGCCACACGATATGAACGGGAAGGAAGACAAGCGGATATCCTAATAGAGGTATAATTGCTGCAACCAGAACCAGAGGAATGTGGATCAGCAAAAGATATTCGAAGCTCATCGTAAGATTTCTGAACAATTGACGGCCTTCACGAATCGCATTCACGATAGTGCTAAAATTGTCGTCAGAAAGTATAATGGAGGAAACTTCCTTGGCACTCCTAGTGCCCCTTTCGCCCATGGCGATCCCGATGTCAGCAGCCTTCAGCGCAGGGACGTCGTTTACGCCATCACCTGTAACGGCGACAAGTTCGCCTGAGCGTTTAAGGGCCAAGACAATTTTCAGTTTTTGCATAGGCGTGGCGCGGGCAACGACGTCGATGTTTTTTAGAAAATTGGGATTTTGATTTAGCCATGTTTCATCAAATTTTTGCGGCTCGTCTTGGGCGGAAACAACTCTCGGAACTCCCAGGGTCATGCCAGCATCCGTGGCAATCGCTGCGGCGGTTTCTGGATGATCACCGGTAATCATTATTACACGTATTCCACTTCTGCGACAGTAAGACATGGCCTCCATCACCTCCGGCCGTGGCGGGTCTTCAAAGGCCAACAGACCACAAAACTCCAGTTCTGACTCTGGTTCGCTCTCTAGAGGCAAAAAATAATTCTCCTTTTTTGCAATAGCGATTACCTTGTGGCCGCCTTTTGCCCACTCGGAAACTCTTGCCTTCCACTCTTCTTTTTCGCTGGGTGAGAGATCTGCCAGAGCGAGGATGGTCTCTGGTGCGCCTTTCACGCAGACAAGGATACTTCCGTCGGACCTCGAAACAAACCCGGTCTCTCTCTTGCGATCTTCAGTAAAGGGCACTGAGCGCAGGCGTACTGGGTCTACCAGATTCTTCTGGTGTGTCGACTCTCGAATTGCGGCGTCAACCGGATCATCATCCGAACTCGACGCGCCCAAAGCAATGTTTAAAAGCGATTTAGTATCTCCATCGACAGCGTCAAGATGAGTGACCGTTAAGCGACCCACGGTGATGGTACCCGTTTTATCAGTACAAATCTGCGTGACTCGCCCAATATTTTCCACGCTGACGGCGCGTCTGACGAGGGCATGTTTTTTTGCGAGTCTAAAGATACCAACTCCGAGGAAAAACGTGAACACAACTGGAAACTCCTCCGGAATAGCGGCTACGGCTAAAGTGGCTGCGCTCAAAAGTGCGTCTAACCAACCATGTCCCTGATAGACTCGCACGGCGGCCAGTAACAAACAGAGTGCGGCGGCGCCGAAAATTAAAATCTGAACTAAGTGATTGATCGACTTTTGCAAAGGAGTGCGTTCATGTGGCATGCGCGAAACTGATTGGACAATTTCTCCATACGCGGTATGAGCTCCCGTCAAAATCACTCTCATTGAGCCAGTCCCTGTTAAAACTCTGGTGCCGGCATATCCCAAAGTTTGTGAGGGGACTTTTACTTCACCATGAGGTGCTAGCAAAAATGGGTCCGCCTCAATCTGATTTTTTTTAATGGGAAGTGATTCCCCCGTCAAAGCCGACTCATCAATTTGAATTTCACGAGCTACTTCGAAAATTCCGTCGGCGGGAAGAAATCCACCGGGCTCAATAATAACGGCATCACCAGGTACGAGATCGTGTGAATTAATCTCGATGTCCTTTGCGTCTCGTCTCACCTTTACGCGCGAGCTCAACTGACTCTTAAGAGCGGCTGTGGACGCCTGAGTTCTCCAATGAAGAAATGCATCCATAAAGAGTAAAGGAAGGACTGCGACAAACAAGGTAACACCGTCGGTAAACTCTCCCGTAAGCAAAAAAGCTGATCCGATTCCAATTAGAAACCAGATCATAGGGTCCTTCGCGGTATCCAAAATAAGTTCAAGCCATGGATTTCCTGTTACTTCCAGGATATCATTAGGGCCATAACGGGCGCGTTGCGCTTTGACCTCAGAAGGTGTTAAGCCACCTTCGTGCGGTTTGAGTCCATTTAGGTTTTCTAAAGAAATAATTTTCATTGCTTACCGGCGTCTTCACCTGCCGTCGAAGTCGGTAACAACAAATCCTCAAGAAAAAACGCGGCTAGCTCGGAACGACCCGAAATTCCTGCCTTGGCATAAATAGCCATAGATTGAACCCGCGCAGTTTTCTCAGTCGTCTTTCTGACTTCGGCAATTTCTTTGAGGCTCAGTCCCTTCAGCAGTAGAAATGCCACCTCTTTTTCCGCCACGGTGAGGTTCCATCTAGTAAGCTGCTGGTCGATCGCTCTGGCTAAACCATCAATGTATTTGCGGGAATCGGCGCGCCATAAATCCGCCTCTTGTTTAAACGCGGAGAAATCGCCGATCTCTTTTTCTAGGCGATGACGAAGCGCAAATGTTCCGCGTAAAAGATAAAAAACTCCGGCCAGAGCAATAACTCCAATAGCTCCTTCAGTCAGAACATGCCAGAGGACAACGCCTTCGCGAGAATCGGTAAAGATATCAAAACCAACGAGAACCGCCACAATGCAAAGAATTCCCGCTACAATAAATCGTTCATTCTGGTTCATAAAATCCACACCTAATCGTCGTCGTCATCATTGTCATCATCGTCATTGCTGCTTTCGCCTCCCTCGCTTTCACCAAGCTGAAATGTTGTGCCAAAGAGCTTAAGCGTCTGACTCTGACTATTGAAATTACTAACAAGATAGGTCGCAAATGTTAAGACCAATCCCACAAAAAACAAGGCGATGCCGGGTCTAGAGTTCGAAATGGCTTCTGCAGCGGGAAGGTCCTTTTTCGCACCATCAACTATTGACATAGCTATGCCATCTTGATGGCGAAGCCCATGCAAGAATACGCCAGCGATATGCAGCAAAACAACGACCAGGAAGCCATTTGCCATTAATTCGTGAATATCTTCAAAGGTTTCCTTTTGTCCGTTTGCCATCAAGCTGCCGGTGATTCCAAGTCCGAGAGCTAAGCCGAACATTATAATCGTTGCCCAGCTAGAAGCAGGGTTGTGGCCGGCCCACTTTTGTTTCTCGCCGGAGAGAACACCTTTAAAGTAAGCTAATAAGTCTTTTGGGCGAAGGGCAAAGGAGGTAAACTTCGAGTATTTTGTGCCGAAAAATCCCCAAAGAATTCTAAGTAAAACTGTAAATACTAATAGCAGACCTGCCAGCATGTGATAAGAAAATACTGCCGACTCATCATCAACGGTTTTGGCGATCAAAAATGCTGCGATAAAGAGCCCCGCGAAAAGATAGTGGAATATCCGCATCGGTAGGTCATAAACAAGTTGGTTTCTCATGTTTGCTCCATTTCAGGACGCTCTGTCTGTGCGTCCATAAGATCACAATCGTCCTTAAACGCCATTTTGACCATTGCCCAAATGGCTTATGGCCCTTAATTCAATCACTTAGGCCATTTGCCCAATGGTCAAATTTTAGCCCGTGTCGATAATGTTTCTAGGGCACGGGAATCAACTCGTCGCACTACATAGGAGAGCAAAATGAAAAAACTAATTTTTATGATGGCGCTGGTGATGATGGGAAGCGCGGCACACGCGAAAAAGAACTGTACCGATCAACCCAAAGACAAATGGATGAAAGAAGAAGATTTCAGAAAACGTCTTGAAGGGGAGGGTTACAAGATTCGAAAGTTCAAACAGCCGGGCACCTGTTACGAGATCTACGGCACCAATAAAGACGGTAAGAACGTGGAGATCTATTTCAATCCGGTTGATGGCGCTATTGTGAAGGAAGAATAATATAAACTGCCTGCGGGTGTTCCGCCTCCGGCGGATTGCCCGCGGGTTTTCTCGATTATGTGGTTTTTCTGATTGGTCAAACTACCTTTTGTGTTCGGTATTTTCTGCCGACGCTTCAAAATAGCTGCGCGGCGGAATATTATATTTTTTCTTCACCCGGTTATGAAAAAAGCCCATAAACGGACCGAAGGCGATCAAAATACCAACGCAGTAAATCTGTGTTTCACCAGGTATTACTTTGAGCGGAGAGATTTCAAAGAAGATTCTGAAAATTAACTCCACCATTACAACAAAACCAATGGTGAAAAAAAAGGAATAAAAAACGGAAGCCCGTAGAAAGCTCCACAAAATTATCGGATGAGAAGTCATTCCCATTTGCAGAAGCAGACGGTCTATAGGGGGAACAAGTTTTTTATAGGGGATATGTTTTTCTTCACACCAAGCTTTAAACTTTTCTGCTGAATTTATTTTCATTTAGAAGTTCTATATTACCTTCATAAACTATTCAAAAGATTAGTGAGCTCTCGGTATTTGAACGCTTTCCTTTCATGATTTTGGCTTGGTTGCAGACAGTCCCAAAAACAATGAGAGAGCTGCTGCCCCCAGAGAGCAAGTCAATATCACCCAGCCGGCAGGAGAGGAATGACCCATCATTTCAATTCCCGTCGTACTCTCAAGAAAGTTCCAAAGTTCGGGTGTCAAAAAACTAAAGATCAGTCCCCCAAAGAAACCAATTATAGAGAGGATTACGCCACCTGCGAATTGTAATGTGGATCATCGTTGTTTAAGTGACGTCCCTTTTACTTGGTGGTTTAGTTTGAAGTCAGGATTACAGGCAGAACAGATTTCAGATAAGTATACAGCGCCACATTTTGGACATAATTACTCAGGCGAAGGTAAGAATTGAGAATCCATTCCACCGGGAAAGCCTGGTTGTTGAGGTAAATCAAAGCGCACAAGCTCACCACTTTCCTCTCGCGCGATAATGGTGCTTTCGTTCACAAAGGAGGCCTCAGAAAATTTGCCAGTAAGTGACTTAAACCTTGTAATAAATTTGCCATTTATAGAGTCATAAACAAGGATATCCGTATCGCCGGACGCTCGAGATATATCAGGGCGTTGAAAGGAAAGTATGTAGCGATTTGAAGGCGAAAGACTTACCTGAAAAGGTACGTCGACACCAATATTTTGTAGCTTGCCTGTCTCAAGAGAATAAATCTTCGGAGCTTTCAAGGTGGAGCGCAGGATGACATTTTTTTTGTTGGGAGAAAATTCAACGCTGAAAACACCATCGATATCCTGATGTCTACTAATTGTTGCCACTAACTCAGGACCTTTATTAGTACCTCTGTATATTTCAATATCCACCGTGGGGCGCCAATAGGTGCTATCATGATCGTTTGCTCCTTCCACAGCGAGAAGCTCATTGTCTAAGGAGCGTCCTAGAACCCGACCGTGGGCTTCGTAAGGGTGACTGTAGTTTGTAACTGGTCTCTTCATATGCTTTTTTGTCCAGGGGTAAAATCCTGGCTTTAATCCTATGACCTTCCACGGCTGGTTCTCCTGTGGGACCAAGGCGGTGTTTCCATTGGCATCTTCAGCGATAACTAACCCGCTTCTAACCGCAGGGAGAGTCGGTTTTCCTTTGAAAACATTTGATATTTTATCTTTAAGGGAACTAAGTGCACCTGCTATCCGAATCTCCTGCTTGTTGCCCTGAGCGTCAGTTAACGAAAGCCAATTTCTAGAGGTATCTGTCTCTATGGCGATGAGTTTACTATTTAGCTCGCCCTGAAATAATAACTCATTACTCATAATACCTCGGATTTCAATTTTCCCTTCAGTCGTGGTGAGAATTAAAATACGATTAGTGGGATCGATCGCCATTGCAGTTACCTCTGTATCAGGAATAGAGGACGACTTTTTGTTATCGACCACAAAGATATTGTTAGGATACTTCGAGTCTATAACGTAATACAAAAAGCTGCCGTCGTAACTTGCGCGATTACGGAGAACAATTGTGCCGTCAATAAAGTGAGCGGAAACATTGTGAATGTTACCCAGGGGCAGCGAAAATAAAAGTTCATGGGAATGGAGACTCCAAATTGATACATGATTACGGGCAAAGTTTCCGCTATTTCTAATTATCAGTACACCTTCTGTAGAATTTTGGGTGACCTCAATATAATCAACCACGGCCCGGGTCTTATTAAAATAATCAAAACGATGATGCTCGACACCGTTAATGTCACCGATGATGAGATTGCCCTCCTTATCAAAGCTATACAAAAGATTTTGGGCATCGCCGGTTACCTTACCTGCTGCTATTGGCTGTTTTAAAGTAGGATTTGTAATCTGAACCTGATTCCTTGGGATAAATAAGTTAGGACAGATGTTTGCCAAGGCCGGGTCCACCAATAAAATCATGGCTGTGACTATTAAGGATTTTGAACTTTTCATAAATTTCTCCACGACAAGGTACCTGCAAAATCCGTCCTCCTAGGGGTTGATTTGAATTGCACTTGCTTGTTTAAACTCTCGTCAGAGCGACGAACTTTGGCAGTTAGGTCCCGCAAATAATAATTGAATATAAGCTGTGGAATAGAGGTTTTTTTGCCAGGTCTAAGTCTCCATTTTCGCGCTAAAAGCGTGTGGGCCAAAATTAACACATCCAGTGGCTTAAAATCTGCATTATAGCCCTGGATATGAGATCCTGGGTAACGCCGATAACTATTTTAACTGTCTTTGTAAACGTTTT
The DNA here is from genome assembly GCA_964498095.1 of uncultured Bdellovibrionales bacterium. Classification (GTDB taxonomy): domain Bacteria; phylum Bdellovibrionota; class Bdellovibrionia; order Bdellovibrionales; family SG-bin7; genus SG-bin7. The sequence continues at coordinate 106,251 of CAZCFY010000001.1, forward strand.
GTACACCTGTCAGCCAGTTTGGGCAAAAAATCGCTGTGCAAGTCTATTCGTAAGCAAGATCCCAGCGACTATTGGTGTTGAAGTCGAGTGGCAACCTATTCGCGCAAATATCGAACGAAAAAACGTCGACCCATTGGTCGAAGGCATGAGTTTTCCCTTTTCCCGAGAAGAAAGTGACTTCAATCGAATGGAACTTGGAAAAATGTTCGGGCTATATGGGCGTGATGAGAAAACCGGGAAGTTTAAGGAAAACTTACTACCTAAGAAGGTGACTGCGAGTGTAGAGTTCAAGCGCCTACTAAACCCTGAGCCAGTTCCCTTTCCCGAATTTGCTAATCAGCACCCCCGTGAGTGGATACCTGATGAACATCGACAGTACCGCGAATATAGTCGTAAGCTCAGCGAGGCTCGTCTGCCCTTTAGTGTACAATTTGATGGAGAATATTATTATATCACCAATTTTGGTTCGCTAAAAGGTCCGGATCTAATTAGAACTTTACAGCTTCTTTTTGATATTGCTGGTGCCGAGTCCGCTGACCTAATACTTGCCAAGCGTCCAGAGGCGTGGGTTTCTAAAAATAGCGCGTCGGACGTACTAATTCCTAGTCGCGTGGTCATTGAGGAAAGAAACGGAAGGAGCGCTGGTTTGGAGTTTCCGATGGCTGGAGCGGTTCGCACCGAACAGGAGGTGCGTGATTATATCAAAAATTTATGGATTCGACTGGGGCTTTTCGAAGAACAAGAAACTGAACTTATTGAAGAAGCCACTTCAAATACAAATATTCATATGCATTGGGTTCCTCAAATTCAATCTATGCCGAAAGAGAAAAGAAAACTTCTGTATAGGGCCCAAAAAGATTTGTTTGGCGATCTTAATGACGAAGCGATGCTTTCGGATTACACTGAATTAGCACTCCAACTTGAAACTTCAAAATTAAGTTCTGACACTTCCGAAACAAAATTACTAACGGCATTTTATCAGCTGGTGGCCTCTTTTATGCAGATGCCAATTCAGAATCTGACCCGGTCGGCGTTTCGCCGAATTGAGGTAACCAGTGAAGGCATTTATGAGAAAGATCGTCTACGCACTGAAAATGACATGGATCCGAATTTTTCGGATGAGCTAAAACTGCTTCGCTATGGTTTACGCGGCAAATATGGTCAAGAAAGTCTCCCAACAAATCAGCCGGTCCCCAAGGTCGGTATAGAATTTCGAAACGACGGTACCTTTGTTAAAACAATGAGGCATGTGAGCGAGTCAGAAGAAAGGTTTGTGGACAGCGTTCCGACCGGTACTCGGGGAATTGAGGATGATCCAGCTCAACTTCGGATACTTGCGCAGCATTATGGGATTGACACGAGGTTAATTGGTTTGGCTTACGAATCTCTTCATTCCGGCAACAGTCACATTAAACAATCACAGTGGAGGCCAAGTACAATAATTGCCACATTACTGTTGCCCCTCACGGCATGGGAGAGTCACCCGCTTTATCAAAGAGGACTGAAACAATTAAGTAGAGAACAAAGTAGTAAGATGGAAAAATCCTTCGCCACTGCCAGAGCAAGATATAAACAAAATATTAATAGGCTTGTCTCTCTCGCATATGGTGATGCAAGTTCAAACGACAACTTTCCCGATTGGTTGCGAAACGGTATTAAGCAACCGCTGTTTAGTTCTGAAGGATCGAAGTATTTAGGACAACTTGACGGTGTTAAGGTTAATCAGCAGGGCGAGTTGTTCCAGATCATCCTATTCGGAGAAGCTATGCGCTTTTTAAGAGACTCGGGAGTCGCTAGCGTGATGACAGGTCACTAAGTAGAACCGGAGAACCCGTTGAACTACCAATCTCATTTTAGAAATTGGTTGCGGGGAGAGGATTTGAACCTCTGACCTTCGGGTTATGAGCCCGACGAGCTACCCTTTTTTAGAAATATATAAGAGATTTTTTTAGTTTTTAAGGAATTTAAATAGATATAACTTGACAATTGTAGCCAATTGGCTACAATCAAGCTGTGATAAAGCAAGGACCTCTGAGCATTATAGTCTATGAAACAGCCGAAGGAAAAAGGCCCTACTCTGATTGGATCAAAAATCTTCGCGACTCGACAACAGTTGCTCGGATTAGGGCCAGAATTGATCGTATCGAAGAAGGAAACTTAGGCCAGTATAAAGCTTTAGGCACGGGGCTTTTTGAATTTAAGTTTAATTTCGGATCTGGTTATCGTGTCTATTTTGCTGTTGATGGTGACAAGATTATTTTAATTCTTTCGGGCGGAGACAAAAGCTCGCAGCGAAAAGATATTCTTAAAGCCCGTGAATATTGGACCGACTATCTTATGAGGAAAAGAAAATGAAAAAAGTAAAAGTATCAAAAAAATTGCCTGCTGTTGATTACCGAGAAAGTCTTATTGAAGAGCTCAAAGGCGACGAAAAAGCGCAATACATGTACTTGAAAGTTTCTCTTGAGGAAAATGGCGACATGCCAGAAGTTTTCCTTAAAGCCGTTGAAACAGTAGCTAAAGCCCGTGGGTTTAGTAACTTTGCTAAAAAAACGGGCTTAAACAGGGAAAATCTTTATCGCATATTTTCAAATGAAAGAACTCCAAGGCTTGAGTCATTGGTTAAAATTTTGGATGCTCTTGGTTTTAAACTTACTATTACTCCGAAGCGTGCTTCTTAAAAAGATTTATCTACTGCCAAAAAGAGATTTTCGGATTTTATTAAGGAGCTTGAAAATGAAAAAGAGTAATCAAAAGAAAAATTATGTCGTTGCTAAAAAATCCCAAGAAATCGCTGAAGCTTTAGGTATCACTTCTTCCGTTGATCAAGCTCATATTTCCTATAAAGCCCAACTCTCAGAAATGGCATCAAAGGCTATTGAAAGTTCAAAACATACTGTTAACGAAATCGTCAATCGATCTGGCGTTGCAAGATCTAAGGTCTCAGCCATTAAAAATGGAGCTTTGGCTGGAATTTCAATTGATTTATTTATTAGGGTTATCATCTCGACTGGTGCCAAGTTAAATATGAAATTAGCTGCTTAGAATCCATCTTTGCAGATAAACTATAAAAGAGTATAGTAGCACAGATGCCTGAACGCTGCATAAGTGGTGAGATTTTAATTTGGAGGATGAAAATGGCTTTGCCTGAGCTGACAAAGAAACAAGCTGAAGAAGCCCTCAATTCATTTTTCCAGAAGCGCGTTCCATCGCATGCGCGAGACAAAGTCCGTCTTGTTTTTTCGTTTCGAGGAAATTCGGTGTCGCTTCTTGAGGAGAGGCCCTATTTTCAAGATCCATCTCAGTGGACGAGTACGCCCGTAGCTCAGTTTCGATTCGATCAAGATGACAAAACATGGACTCTGTATTGCCCCGATCGAAATTCCAAGTGGCATGTGTATGATCATGCCAAACCCTCGCGCCAATTCATTCACTTACTTCGAGCCGTTGAGGATGATGCTACCGGTATTTTTTGGGGCTAGGCGGCTTGCCAAAGAGTCGTGTCGTCGAAACATCACATTTACTTGCGCGAAGATATTGAGAATCCACAGGGCAGTTAATGCTCTGAAAAAAGTTAAAAATTCTTATACTTTGGCGTTCTTGTCATACCCCCAGTTTCATTATTTTGGTAGATTCAGCCAAGAAAAAATGACCGTTAAAAACAGCAGTGCGAATATTTTTCCGATTCGAAAGGAGTGGATTTAGGTGAAGTATTCATCTCAGGCAAAAGGGCGGCAAGAATCGGGGCTCAGTCGGTAAATTTTATGGAAGAGACGGATATAAACGATTTCTCGAGTTTAAACACGAAGCCCAGAAGTCTCGGGTGGAACGCACTTTTGTGTTGGATGTTTGAGAATCAACAAATCATAGGGCGAAGAAGAAAGTGATAAGTCGCGCAGCTTTGTTTCAGGGCAAAAAGACGTGCAGAAGTATTCCTGGCTCAATGTGATAATCTTTTCCTTCGACGGTTTTTTATTTTTACGTCTTTACGCAAGTAAACGTGTCGTATCGACGTCACATCCTTAATATCGCGTAACCGGGAATTACTGCTTACGGCAGGAATTTGAATTTTGGCACGACTTTTGATGATTATAAAATGAAGTCGAGAAATTGAAGATATATTTAGCTAAGTGTGATCATTTATTTGACAGTTATTAGCGAAATTCGTTCTGTCAAAGAAATTTACAATTTTTTTGGCGGCGTGTTTTTAATTAGCAAATTTGTTATCGAAAAATATTTAAGGAGCTTCATATTTATGACAGGTATCCCAGTTTTATCGCGGACTAACTATGAGCGAATTTTATACAAGAGTTGGATAATTCTTGTATTAATCTTCCAGGGATTCTTTTTAACAAATTTGGCTTCTGCACAGTCAAAAGATTGTTCAGCAGTTTTTCACTCCTATCAATCTATCGAAGATCCTCGGCGAACCTATGTTGAACAACTTATATTACGACTTCAGGATCAAGCCAAAAGAAATTCAGTAAGTCTTCTTAAAAGTAAATCTGTTAAGGATTTTGTTGTGGTGGGAGGAGGCCCTCACGGATTATCATTTACGGCGCTTTTGGAGCAGGGCAATCCCGAAATTAGTGGTGTAGTTATCGATAAAGGAAATGGTCGTTCGCCCATTTGGAACGACGCAGGTGATAGCTTTCTCGTTGGACCAGCAGTGAGCCATCGACTTATCGGTAGCGCTGTTCAGCCCGGAGATTTGTTTGCAAAAGAAAGTCCTCGTCTTCCTGCCTTCACGATTGGAATGGCTTTACAATTCCTAAAAAGTCAGTTGCGTGCGAAACAGGTTCACGAAGATACCGTGGTGGCAATTCGTACCAACGGAAATCGCGAAAGGATTCAAACTCAAAATGGAATCGAAATTGATACCGACTGGGTTGTTCTTTCAACCGGACTTGGCAGACCACAATTTAAAATTGATGATAAAGAATCAGTTGCACTCGTAGAAAGAATTGCAAATTCGCAAGTTCCAAATGACCAAGTACCGAATATTCAGTATGCACTCGATGCTTGGAAACGAGGGACACAATCTATAAGAAAAAATCAAGACCCTCTAGCTCCTTATCGTGGGAAGCGTCTTGCCGTTATAGGTGGAGGCGGGGGTGCAAAAACCGAAGTTAAACGTCAGTTAAATATTTTGAATTCAAATATTCCACCAAATTTACAAGAGGCGCTAAATCCAAAAACAAATGGGGGCCCTAACTTGTTACATTGGATTGGTATCCAGGTAGATGGGTACTACAAGCCAAAAAAAAACCTATCTCCCTTTATTGATTCGAAGCGATTGATGATACACGACTCCCATGCAAAACGGATTTTTGAGCGGACCAAAATCGATGGTGAAAAAGAATATGTTATAGAAATTTCTCAAAGAGACGGACTAATTCAGGAGATCGTAGTTGATCAAGTGATAATTGCATCTGGCTTTTTAGGCCCAGAAGCATCTTTACCTTCTGGCCTTAGTTCGTCTGGAGAAAAGCCAATTCTTGACGACGTGATAGTCGATACACCTGATAGGGGTGAAATCGTAGTGGCCAAAAGAGTTCGTAATAGAAATGTACTTCTCGTAGGTACCGGTGCAGGAATTGAGGTTCCACCTGAAGAGCTGTTAAGTACACGAACTCCAGTGAGCTTTGCTTCATTAGGTCCACGTATAAGAACTGCCGCAGATTTTATAAGCACAAACTTGAACTACACAAATAACAAGAATATTCCCACTCTCAGAGCATCGCCTGAAAGAAATGCACCGTCCATTTTCGAATTTCATAAATACTCTAGTGGCATCAGGGTTAAAGATATAAATACAAATCTTTTACGACTACGTACTGCTATTGCGAGAGAGCTGGGTAAATTTCGTTATTCATCAGAAAATATTGAACTAGAATTTTCCAACGAAAGATTTGGTTTTCAACTAAAGATTTTTGGTTTTTTAGAGAATGATGCAAAAAGAATTTATGAAGAAATCAAATTAAATTCCGAGCTTATGTCTGCTCTGCAAGAACTTATGGATCAACCTGCACAAAAAATTAGAGTGAGCGTGAAAACACGCAAAGATGGTCGTGCTGAACCAGAGGGTATAGAAATCAAATTTTAAAAATTTTATACTCTCTTTATTTACTACGCAACGACGCGGATAATATTTGAACAAAGGCCACGCAATTCAACAGGAATCAGCATTGCATAAAGATATCGTTCACTCAGTGGTCGTGACGTCGATACGTCACGACCACTTGCGCGAGAATAAAAGACTTCCTAAAACCAGTTTAAGTGGCTCAAAATGAGATACGATTTTCTATGGCTACATTTATTGTCCTTCAAATAAATAATATTTGCTAATCTAGGATTAACAATGGTGACCTTGAAATACAGCAGCGCGAGATTGTATCACAAAACGAATGGAGTGAGTAGCTGAAGTCAATTTCAACTCGAGCGCGAGAGTCGGCAAGGTTCGGGGCAGATCGGTAAATTTCACGTATGGAGACGTATAACAACGAATTCCCGAGTTTAAACACGAAGCCCAGAAGTCTCGGGTGGAACTCACTTTTGTGTTGGATGTTCGAGATCCAGCTACCATAGAGTATTGAGGAAAGTGATAAGTCGCGCAGCCTCGTGAAGGTAAAGAGACGTGCTGAAGTACTCTAGGCTCAACTTATTTCGGTTTTCTGTGTCCACATTTTTTCACCAGCTCAAGTAATCGTGACGTATCGACGTCACTCATTTCGAATTAATATCGAGAGTAACCAGACTGTAAATCTTTCCATGCAATTTTCCTCTGCAAACCGGAAAGCTCGATTTGGGATTTCAGTCCATGATTTAAGAGAACTCGCGGAGTCTTAGGTTTTAAAAAGCTCATTTGATCGGCAGAGACCGAAAACAGTGATGTTTGGTGCGAATTTGTTCTTTTGTATTTGATTTGCATTTTGTGGATTGAACTCCGAGAAGTTGCCGAAGAATGAGAAACTTGGGCTGATAGAGCCAAATGTGGGTTAAAAAAGTAAGTTTTAGATTTTTGACAAAGCCATAGCCGGTGATTTCCAAGCGGAAGATTTGGATTTTTTGCGGGCTAAAGGATTTTGGAAAATTTCTAAAAAAAAGAGTCATGTACGTTTAGTTGTGATTGATTTTTGCGCCAGAAACAGCGCGGTTGGCGGGTAAATTCGATTAGAAAAGATTTTTTGCGAAAAATGCAGATTTACAAAAATCATGGTACCTAGGTACCAGAAATTTGAGCCTTAAGGTACCAACGATAATTTTTCATATTCTTATGTTAATTAGTGATTTTAAGTAGTTAGATGGTTGCGGGGAGAGGATTTGAACCTCTGACCTTCGGGTTATGAGCTTGATAAGGTGATTTTTTGTAAGTGTCTAGAAACATGATTTTTTATTAACAATAACAAATATTTGAGCCACTAAAATACGTGCGACTTAAGCCCAAACGTTTGAGGGCGGTTAAATTCGAGAATTCACTAACCATACTGTCAAAAGTTATTTATTGATCTTGAAAGTGGCGCCTTAGTAACAAGGCGCCGTAAAAAATTGAAGGGGTTTTAACAATTTAATCCTAAGATTGGATCTTCAGTATGCCTTTCTACATATTCCTTTGGCGATAAAGTCATACATTTTGTCATAACATTCAGTTTCAGAACCAGGGCAAGCGTAGATAGGTAAGTAAGTAAGCCACCTTGAATTACCTACTTCTTGAAGCTGGGTAATTTTAAACCTATTCGAATGGCATGTTATGGTTTCCTGGTAGTTACCTCCACATACATAGGTTTCAGCCTGAACTATACAATTCCCTACTTGATCTGCATTGGAAATAGAACCAAACAATGTTGAAACGAGCAGCGCGAACAAAATATTTTTCATAAATAACCTCCTATAAAAAAATTAATAGTTATATCTTAGTGACGGCAAACATATAGAATGCGGGGATTCAAAGAGCCAACGGCAGCTGAAGCATAGTCATAGTTTTTAGGGATTTTCTGATAAACTCCCCTGGTTAATCACTTATTTGAACTTCTTTTTTAGAATTGTCACCGGCACAAAATCCAATATCTACTAACTTATCGTATATCTGTCTGACAATTTCTGCCTCGCTCAAAATGAAAAAGGGCTTACCGTTATTTGCCGTTATACCATATGTTTTAATTAGGACATCTCCCGTCGGTACAATTTTACATTGATTTTGTTTAACCGGCCCATTAGTACAAATTCCTCTTGCTGCCAATGTCTTCCACGCTTCAATAAATTCGTTAAACTTTTCAGGAAACGTAGGGGCGATTGAACCGTTTTTATGCCACGAAAGAAAACTGTTGTGTTCTGTATCCCCCTGAACAAGCCTAATCGTTGGAAACATATGTAAATTGGCAAGCTTTGCGTGAGTTAGTTCACAGACGCCCCCAGCGTTTGCCATGGAGCCAAAAAAAATTAGTACTATTGTGGGAAGGGTTAATAAGGTACGCATAGGATTCTCCTCAGTTAGATTTAAAACTAAGTTATACATAGACTTAAAATAAATCGGAACTTACTTAGACTTACCTATTGGGGTTTGGAGTGGTTTGAGACTAGGAGACATAGGCTTTTACTCGGCTAAACATAGCTAGTATGCGGTCACCAATTAAATCTTTTGGATATACCTGGCGTCTAGCTTTTAAAGCGCTTTTGGGTGACCTCTGCCATATCAATCGATATAAATAGAGACATCAGAGCCAAATATACCCCAAACCTCATATAATTGCTTTTAGTTTTAGAAGGCCCTCAAAAGTAACCAACCCATTATACGGGCAATCAATTGGTTGGCGCTCAATTTGGTATTGAGTGAGCCATATTGATTCTATTAACGACCAGCCAAATGAAGTCTTATCATATCATCGTCGAGCGAATTGCCTCGCGACTACTTGCCGTTGATATAAAATTCTTTCTTCATCATCAGAAAGGACGGGTTACCAATTCAGTGGATTTCTTTAAACTGATCGACTGTCGGTTGACATCACACCCGATGCTTCAATTGGCTTTTTTGGTAAACTTTCAAAAACTCGTACCCAAATTGTCCGGCTTTGAAGAGCGTAAAAGGTTTTTGTTTTCATCAATTGTCCATGTGTCGAGACCAGTTAAAAAGCTTTCAGTGGCTATATCACAAACGCCCTCATCTAGGTGGGCATGGGCTTCAGCTAAAAACCCAGTCGAGTCAGCACCGGAACCAGCTGTGCCGCGGAACTGGATCAATCCATCTAAATTAAAACAGGCTGACGGGGCACAAGTCCATGTAATGCCACTGCTACAAATTGCGGCTCCGCCCACACCACATGTATTTATACAAGTTGCGCTTCCAAGCGGGCCACCATTGGCAGGCACAAACGCATTATCATTAAAAAATCCAAAATTATAGTACAACGTGCCATCGGCGCTGAAACCGATTTGATCAAGCCTTGAGGAATAGGAGTTATATTCCGCGAAAAATGTCTTTTCGAATACGTAGAGGTGGCCTAGAGTAGACCTAGCATCTGAAGCCTTGGCTCGCAAGAGGTAATTGTGAAAGTTTGGTATTGCAATCGAAGCTAAAATGCTAACAATTGCGATAGTCACCATCAAATCAATTATTGAAAAGCCATATTTACTGTCTGATCTCGAGTTACAGAATTCGATAATCATTTCTTCCATTATCACCACTTTATTTTTCAATTGGAAAGATAAAATCTTACGAACCGCTGAAAGGGCTCCCCATACAGTCTAAAACCAATCGTTGCAAATTGAGACCGCCGTCTCAAAAATGCGTGCAGATCTTTTATACGATTTTTGAGACTTAAACACCCCTCTATGTGCCATAAGTATATATGCAGCAATGGGCCGGCATCTCAATTGCTTAATTGTTTCGTAGGTACCGGGGGACGGCGTATGAGGGATGTAAGGTTAATTTCGGCCCCCAATGCCGATAGGTAAGAATGAAGTTAAAAAATCAGGGTTTTTCGTTGATAAGTGTGATGGTAGCCGCTGGCGTTGGATTAATTGCGGCGACGGCCCTAATTCAACAGATGGTAAATCAAGCTCGCATGATACGCCACCTCGAAAGCAAATTAGAAGCAAATCAGCTTAAACAAGAGCTTGCATTGATGTTAGGAGATGCTGCAAATTGTGACGCCAGTTTTGGTGGTTTAACCGGGTTGCAAGTAGGCAATATTGGGAGTGACGAATACTCTGATATTACCTCTCAGTTGACTGGTACATCTAGACCTCTAAGTCAGTTAAAATCCAGCTATTCGCAAAACAATAGATTCCTCAACATAAACGAAGTAAGAATTTTTAAACCGGTAAACAAACTAGGAGGAGCCCCCAGTAATGCGTCTCCATATGAAATTAAAATTAAGGTGATTGTTCAAGAAAAAGGAGGTCTTGAGATGATTATGCAAATAGATGGGCCAACTATCATACTTAATGTGACTGGCGGTACTATCGATGCTCCTGACGCCTGTGTAACTGGTGGGGGAAGCGCTCCATTTGACGTTAACCTACTAACCTGTAACCAAAGGGCCCACCCAGGCACGATCACTGCTGATCAGGTATGTAAAAACGAAAACGGGTTTTGTACCGGAACAAGGTATTTTTCCTCTTCGCTTGGAGAATGGGCTCCGAGAGACTGTACTTACACCCAAGCTGGCGGCTCAGTTCACTGCTGTACCTTTTAATTGTCCTAACTCGAATTCAAACAAAAAGTGTTCGGTTCAAACCAAAGCATACTGTAGCTAGCAGAAACCGTGTCTGCCCCTACCTTTGGAGAAGAACCAAAATTTGTAGCTTTAAGGAGATTGGCGAAGCCCGCGAAATTACTCGCGGGCCTCATTGGTTGCGGGGAGAGGATTTGAACCTCTGACCTTCGGGTTATGAGCCCGACGAGCTACCAGGCTGCTCCACCCCGCGACAAAATGAAAATGAGCAAAAGTCTAAAAAGAGACCTGACAATATAGGCTTATGTGTAAGGCGTCAACGATTTAAAAAGTATGCGTTTTGTTTGATTGCCTTATAACCTTGCACCTGCTTTGCGCCCTTTTCTTTAGGAAACCGCGCCCATTGGTAGACACAGTTCTTAGAGCAAAGCTCATTAAGGCTTGGGTCGTTTTGGCAATTATCGCAAATCTTATAATTCGTATTGCAACGCTTGCACGACTGAATATTCTGCGCCGGCTGACCGCAATGGGGGCAAAACGCATATTTTTGCGAAGGATCAAGGTTTTGGTCCACAGCTACACGCTCGTCAAAAACAAAACATTCGCCCTCAAATAATTCGTTAGGAAATTCCTCTAAATAGTTGAGAATCCCATCTTTTAACTGAAAAACATTATGATAGCCCAGATCCTGCAAATTCTTGTTCCCTTTTTCGCAGCGTATACCGCCCGTACAGTACATCAGAATTTTTTTATCTTTGGGTATATTGAGCTGGCGAAATTTTTCTTGGAATTCGGTGAACTCATCAATTTTTAAATCAATCGCCCCCTTAAACATACCGATGCGGTTTTCATACCAGTTGCGGGTGTCGACTACGATGGGGTTTTCACTTTTAATAGTCTCATGCCATTCTTTTGCGCTCAGATGTTTTGGGTTGTGAAGAGACGGTTCGTAATCGGGGATATTAAGCGTTACGATTTCTTTGCGGATCGCCACTTTTATTATGCGGAAAACCTGTTTCGGCGCGTGGGAGTCCTTGAATTCAGTAAGTTTGATCCCGTAGCGGGCCCCAATATCTTGTTTAAAATTGTTCATGACTTGTTCCGAGGGGCCGCAAACCGTGGAGTTGATCCCTTCGGTGGCCAGTAATATCAGCCCTTTAATTTCGCGGGCCTTACAATAATTCTTCCAGAATTCTTGCTCGGTTTTTAATTTTTCTTGTGGAATTTTTGTGAACTTATAAAAAGTCGTAATAAAGTACTTCATAGCATCCCCCCTCCAAAGATGGGCCTATAAGTAAATCAATAGGTCTTAAATTTTAGGGGTAAATTAATGGATGAAGGCTTTTTGGTCAAATATGTTTATTGGCCATTAGCCACATTTTGTATGGCAGTCTGTAATTGGGTGGCAATGGCGGGATACGATCCACCGGGGTGGGGAGAACCGGCTTGGATTTGTCGTACTATTGTACTCGATGCGGGGTCATTCCAATTGATGACAGGAAAAGCAGCTTCATAAGCTTGCGCGGCATTCGTGACGGCAAAAAGAGGTGACTCTGCATTCCCATGGCAAGCGGCGCAATTGGTTCTTAAAATAGGGAGGATTTGCGCGGTAAAACCCGAGAGCTTAGAAGAATCCAAAGAGGCGGCATCATGTTGCGGTTCCGTAAAATCGGCACAGTTTTGAAAAGCGGTTAAGATTATAACGACGACACCAAAGAGCGCTAAAAAACTTTTGGGTTTGCGCACGATACTTCCTCCGGCACTGATAATATTATATCGGATTAATACGGCTAGACCTTAGACCTTCATCGGGGTTTTTTTGTTTTTCAAAAAGCCTTGGGATTTAGCGCAATTAAACTGTCTCATTTTGATAAAATTTGTTGGCGAGATTAGGGTTTTTAGGCAAAATAACTCTTAATCAATATGTTAAGCGCCTTGTTCTTTATCGTGATGACTTTGTTTAGCCCAAGCAATTCTCAAGCTGAGCCCTGGGTTTCCAACCGTTTTGCGCAAAACTGTTCTTCATGTCACTCGCCCAATCGCAATAACGTGCCGCTTTTACAGCGCCGCTGCACGCTCTCTTGCCAAGGCTGTCACGTTAATCCAAATGGCGGAGGAATGCGTAACCGCTATGGCGCTTGGAACCAAAACCGATTTTTACGTTCTTTCTATTGGCCAAAAGCGATGGGCATTCAAGACGATTATAAAATGCCTGCGCCCGTCGAGCAGCAGCTATATCACGAAAAGGTAAAAACCGACGCCGAACGTGATTTAGAACTGCTCGCCAAGGCGACCAAAAAGAAAGATGATAAGAAGGGCAAAAAGGGTAAGGGAAAAGAAAAATCCAAAGAAGAAAAATTAGAGGCGGCCAAAGAAAAAAAGAAAAATAAATATGGCACGCTGGCCGATATCGTTGCCAATGGTTACCCGCTTGTGACCACAGATAATCTTGATTACAACGACGCAATTTACGACGACAAAAAAGATTGGCGCGTAACTCCGGATCGTAATGGTTTTATGAAGCGCCTGACGAAAGGCGATCCTTATCGCGAAGAACTTTCGTTGCCGATTTATGGGAGCGGTGATTTTAGATATTTCTTCATTAGTCAAACCGGGGACGGCGCGAGCGCGAGCTTTAAAGATCAATGGAAAAACTTTTTGATGAGCGTGGATTTGGATTTCCGCATGCGTCCCGTAAAACGCTTTTTGTCTTTTGTGTTTGAGACGCGGTTTTTTGGTCAGCCGTTAAATCCTGATATCGAAGGTACTTTTTTAACATCTAATAGCGTCCGCACCCGTTCGGCCTATTTCTTAATTGATGAGATTCCTTTTAACACCTACGTCATGGGCGGAATTTACCGGCCCTTATTTGGTCACTACACTCCGGATCATACCGCGCTCGCGCAAGTGCTATCAGGGTTTGGGCAAAACACGGCGCTTAAGACGCTTTCCATTGGAACAGCTCCCAACGTGCCTTTCTTGTACGTGCATAAAGTTTTTCCGCATGACACTGAAGATCTTGATAACAACGGCGTTCACAAAGGAGCTGATGCTACGGTAATAAACTTAGGCGGCCGCTTTGTGACGATGGGGCTCTCGGGCATGCTTTCTCTTTGGCGCGGGACTTACAAATTAAATAACGATACGCTAAAAAACGAAATGACCTCTTTGACTTTGAGTGGTTTTTTTATTCGCCGTTTGATTTTAAATTTTGAACTCTTGCGCATCGAGCGGGAATTTCAGCCCGGCCGAAAAGATGCCGGTCTGGTTTATAGTCTTGAGTCCAAGTACCGTTTGTGGCGCGAAAATTACGCGCAATTTAACTATGCCGCCTCCAACGTAGCCCGTGACATGAAAGAGGGCGAAAGTTCGCAAATGGGTGTTGGCCTCAAATCGATGGTTTATTCGGGGTTAGAATTAGAACTGATGATGATAATGAATTCAAACACGCGCGTCAGCGGAGTTACCAGCACTACGACGGACTACACGACGATGCAGTTTCAAACGCACTTTTTCTTTTAAGCTACTTTTTTCTTATTATTGGCATCGCGCTCAACGATAGCTTTAAGCGCCATAAACGCTTCGCGATTATACGGACGGCCTTGAACGTTTTCGATAAAGCTTAAAGCTTCATGCGGAGTTTTTACCTTGGGTAAATTTACGTTCGGGATGGTGAGGTTTACAAAAGCGTTAGCAAGAGCCACAACGCGCGCTAAGGGATTAATGCGGACTTCTCTTAAGCGGCGCGGGAAGCCCTGGCCAAAGGAGTTTTCGTGATGTTCATACACGATGGCAATGACGTCATCGGGTATCGACGGTACACTTTGCAGAATCTGGACGCCACGGTAAGGGTGAGTTTCATACTCGACAATTTCATCGTGCGTGTAATCCATGCGCGGTTTATTTAAGAGTTCACTGGATAACTCTTTTTTGCCAATATCATGGAGCATTCCGCCTAAAGCGATTTTTTCGATGGTTTGATCTTTTTGCCAATTAAGTTCGCGGCCAACCATCGCCGCAATGGCGCTTACCGCGATACAGTGATCAATTAAACGGTCATTACAGAGTGTGAGCCCCGCCATGATCTGCGTAAGTTCTGGTTTTTGATCTACCATCTTAACGATGGAGTTTGTTATGGCTTTTGCGTGCGAATAAGTTTCTTGCGAAAATCCAAAGCGTTCGATTTCAGAAAAGACGGAGTTAGCTGTAAGAGCTAAGATGGAGGCTTTGCTTTTTGGCGGAATCTGTTTTGGCCCAGCCAGCATTGTTTGCGCCGTTTGCACCGTGCGCGTAACAAATTTTCGGTACTCGGTCTTTTTTACCCATACTTCCTCAAGGTGCTCTTGCGCTTCTTGCGAGAGTCCGGCCGTTGCCGCCGTCATGCCTGCTTTGATTACCAGCAAAAATTTGCCATTTGGTAACCGAATGTAAAGATCAAATGGCACGCGCGGAAGTTCCGCAAATTCCCTGATTGAAACTGAAATCAATTGGTCTATACTGAGGTCCATGAGTTCTTATCGGACGTCTCAATTTATTACTTAAACGGAAATTAGACCATGGCCCAACCTCTCAATATTCAAAATTTAGTTAAGGATTACGCCAAAATACGCGCGGTTGATAATGTAACTTTTGAGGTTCGTGCCGGCGAAGTATTTGGTCTTCTTGGACCCAATGGTGCGGGAAAGACAACGATTATTTCAACGATTACTACGCTTGAAAAACCAACCTCAGGACAGGTCGAGGTCTTTGGTGTGGATGTCACGCGCGAACCCAAAAAAGCTAAATCTTTTTTTGGTGTTGTGCCGCAAGAAATAGTTCATCAAGGATTTTTTTCGATTCGCGAGATACTGCAAATTTATTCTGGCTTTCACGGTATAATGAATAACGAAGAACAGATTAATTTTTTGTTAGAAAAACTTGATTTGCAGCAATACTCAGGACGCATGGTAAAACAATTAAGCGGCGGGATGAAGCGGCGGTTAATGATTGCCAAAGCGCTGGTGCATAAACCGCGTTTATTACTTTTGGATGAACCCACCGCCGGTGTTGACATCGAACTTCGCCATTCACTTTGGGATTTCGTCGAAGAACTGCGTAAAGAGGGGATTACGATATTGCTGACCACCCATTATCTCGAGGAAGCCGAAAAGCTTTGCGACCGTGTTGGGATAATTCATAAAGGTAAGTTTGTAAAAATTGGCCCGACAAAGGAACTCGTGCGCGAACTGACTGACCGCCAGATCCGCATTGAACTCAAAGACGGAAGTGTTACCAGTTACGCGATTCCTTCCCAGCAAAAAATTGGGGATTTCTTTTTAAAACATAATATTCCCGTGGACCGCATTAGCGACATTCATATCGAAGAAGGTAAACTTGAACATGCGTTTCAGAGATTAGTGGGGCAGTCATGAGCGCCGGGCAAACAAAGATCGAGCGCGAACTTACCTGGACGCCTTTTTGGGCGCTAACTTTTCGTGAGGTGCGCCGCTTTTTAAAAGTGGCCGTGCAGACTGTTTACATGCCCATCGTAAATTCGAGCCTTTACTTATTAATTTTTGGCGTGAGTATTGGGCAATATATTACGCTTCCCAATGGCCTAAGCTATTTGGCCTTTTTAATTCCGGGCTTGGTGATGATGGGTGCACTTAACAATGCTCTGATGAATTCTTCGGGATCCATTATCACCGCAAAGTTTTCCGGCGAACTTGAAGACATTCGCGTTGTGCCGCTTTCCACGCAAAACATTGTCTGGGCCATGGCAATCGGCGCCTTAGTTCGCGGGTTTATCGTTGGCCTAATTACGTTTTTGGTCGGGGCTGTTTTTCATTGGATTATGAAAGGCGAATTTTTAACAATTAAACATCCGGTTTACTTAATTTATTTTCTGGCGATGGGAAATTTAGCGTTTGGCAAACTGGGTATCGCGGTGGCAATTTGGTCGCGTAACTTTGATCACGTCGCCACGGTTACGGCTCTCATCGTCACACCACTTTTATATTTAGGCGGTGTTTTCTATTCGCTAAAAAGCTTAAGTCCTTTTTGGCAGGCGGTTTCGCACTTTAATCCGTTAGTATATATGATTAATGGCGTGCGCTTTGGAATTCTCGGCGTCAGCGATGTCGATATGGTACTTTGCCTTTTTGTAGTCGCTATTGCGCTTGTCATTAGCCACGTTTTGGCCTTGGCAAGTCTCCGCTACGGCTCCTATAATCGCTGGTAGTAATAGGTAACAGTTCCCTTTCCTCGATGCGAAGCAATAAAGACCACAGGAGGCAATATGAAGTTCGCAATTGTTTTTTTAATATTCATGGGCCAACAGATTTTAGCTTCAACGCTTGATCTTGTTTACACAAAACTCCCGACCCTTCATTTGCGCGGACAAAACGCCGCCAGCGTGGAGTGTACCGTCGACGTTCGCTACACCTTTAAACCCAAAGGTGAACCCTCTGACGATCAAACAAATTATTTTTTAGAAACGCTAAGTCTCCGCATAAAAACCGGTGACCATGTCGCCGCGTATATGGCCCGGTATAATGTATCCGGTAATGGACCCCAATGTCCCGACATCTTAGAAAATAGCGAAAAAGTTTTAGTCGTTAAAAACCATAAAGAGGAATACCCCTGGCCAGGCCCCAATTCAGGCCCGCGCGTTTGCGGTAAATTCAAACAGCTCTGGGGCTTCCGCCTGGAAAAACTCGACAAAGCCACGCGCTACGCCGTCGAAACCGACAAGGGCGAAGTGTGGGATTGCACGGTTCCAGATATTGAGTTCCCAAAAGACAAATAGGGTTATTAAGTCTTTAGGTGACCTGGGAACGGCAGGATTAACGCATAATTTGTTCGCTGACAGATGGGGTAAAATCAAATAAGCTAAGCGCCTATGTTTGATAATCTTTCCGATAAACTTGTAGGGACCTTACAAAAAATCCGCGGACAGGGGCGTATTACCGAGAAAAACATCGAAGAGGCGCTCCGGGAAATCCGCTTAAGCCTGTTAGAGGCTGACGTAAACTTTAAAGTCGTCAAAGAGTTTTTAGATCAAGTAAAGGCTAAGGCCCTTGGCGCGGACGTTCTTAATTCCATCTCCGCCGGCCAGCAATTTACCAAGATCGTTCATGACGAACTCGTGCGCGTTCTCGGTACTACGGCCGTCGAACTTAATTTAAGGGGAGAACCCAGCATCATTATGATGGTAGGTCTACAGGGGAGCGGTAAGACAACATCTTCGGCAAAACTCGCTCTTCATATCCGCAAAAAATTCTCTAAAAAGCCTGGCCTTGTGCCGGTCGACGTCTATCGTCCAGCGGCGATTGAGCAGTTAAAAACCTTAGCCAAACAGCTCAGCGTTCCGGTTTTTGATACGCAAGAGGGAATGCGGCCCGTTGACATCGTGGCAGCCGCACTCAGTTGGGCGCGCAAAGAAATGATTGAAGTTCTTATCCTCGATACGGCCGGACGTTTACAAATTGACGAAACGCTAATGACCGAACTCGCTGAGATAAAGCAGACCACGCAGCCGCACGAGATTCTCCTCGTCGCAGACGCAATGTTAGGGCAGGAGTCAGTCAATGTGGCAACTGGTTTTCATCAGCGCTTGGGGCTTACCGGTCTTGTGCTTTCGAAAACCGACGGCGACGCGCGCGGCGGCGCAGCACTTTCAATCCGATCAACCACCGGCATTCCGATAAAATTTTTTGGTACGGGCGAGAAAACTTCGGAATTTGAGATTTTTCATCCGGAACGTTTAGCGTCCCGCATTCTTGATATGGGTGATGTCCTGACTCTTGTTGAAAAAGCGCAAGAGGTTGTCGACGAAAAACAAGCCAAAGTGACGGCGCAAAAGCTGATGAAAAATAAATTCAGCATGGAAGATTTCTTAAATCAGCTGCAAATGATGAAAAAATTAGGTGGTATCGGCAGTCTTCTAAAAATGCTTCCCGGTGCCGGCCAAATGATGAAGGGCTTAGACGACATGACCTTACCCGATAAGGAAATTAAAAAAATCGAAGCCATTATTCATTCCATGACTCGCGAAGAACGTCAAAACCACAAAATTTTAAATGGCTCCCGCCGTAAACGCATAGCGAGCGGCAGTGGGACGCAGGTGAGCGATATCAATAAATTTGTGTCTCAATTTGAGAGCGCGCAGAAGATGATGTCGGGTTTAATGAAGATGGGAATGGGCCGCGGAAAAGGTTCTGGAAATTTCCCTTTTTAGCATCTAAAATTTATTTGATGGTTCTTGGGTCACAAAAGGGAATGTCATTAATTGGGGTCATGTTAGCCGCTGCTCTAGGCGTAGTTGTGATGGCGGTAATTACCTCCGTTACGTTAAATTCCATACGCTGGCAAAATACGATGGAAGCCAAGCTGGATTTTAACGAGCTGCGCGCCGAAATAAACACGGCATTAAATAATACAAACGCTTGTACAATTTCATTAGGCGGCAAACAGTTTACCGTTGGCACAGAAATTAATATTACCCCGCTATTTTACGAAAGTAACGGAGTCCAAGGGGAAAGAATAGTCGGGCTTAATGACGAACGCCAGCACTACAAAATTACAAAACTTTCGATGCTAGTCAGTAGCTGCACGGGACTTAAATGTCTTGGCAAAATAAAAATTGAGGGCACTAAAGTCGGAAATCTTTACGGCGCCGGGGTAATGGCGCGCGATTTTAGGGTGATGATTACGGCTAGCAGTGCCGCTCCTTTGGCTATCGCCAATTGTAACGGTCAGGGTGACTCTACAAGTATCGCTAATATGTGCTCGGCAATAAGTGGAACATTTAATGCGGCTACCGGTCAGTGTTCTCTCCCACAAGCTACTCCAGCGACAACCGTGACCACAGCGATGTACCAATGCCCCAGTTATCCGCCAAATTATTGTCCTGAATGTGGGGGAATTTCTTATTTCGGAATGGATGCTCTGTGCTCATCAGCACATACCTGTAATGGTCAGATTACTACGGCAACGACTTGCGTAGTTAATACCGTCGACATAGATGGACAGGGAAATAGCTGTAGCTCTTCCACAGCAAGCTGTACTCGAGTTCAATGACTCCATGTGTTATAAGCCACGAAAATATGATGACCATTCTCCATTTGTTTTTTCGCCTTGAAAAAATGCCCCCTTTCTTATAAATCCCATAGTTTGACACCTGTCATATTTAAGGAGATGAGGATGCCTGTTGTTATTCGTTTATCACGCGTAGGCAAACCGCACGAGCCGGTTTATCGCGTAACTGTAGCTGATTCACGCAAACCCACCTGTGGCAAATACCTAGAAGTTATTGGCCAATATATTCCAACTCCAAAGGGAAAAGCGCAGCGCTTAACTTTAGATTTGGAAAAAGCCAAGGCCTGGATTAAGAAAGGCGCGCAACCAACCGAAAGAGTAAGAAGCTTAATTCGCGACGCTGAAAAGGGCGCCAATTAATTTTGTTTTGAACGTTGAAGTGGAGAGGTGAATATGGATCACACAAGTTTAAAAGATCTTGTCGAATTTATGGCAAAATCTCTCGTTGATAGTCCCGATGAAGTGGAAGTTAACGAAGTTATGGGCGAACAAACAACCGTCGTTGAGTTGAAAGTTGCCAAAAACGATCTCGGCAAAGTGATCGGCAAACAAGGCAAAACAGCGCGCTCAATGCGTACAATTTTAAATGCTGCGAGCACAAAGCTAAAAAAACGCAGCGTTTTAGAAATCGTTGAGTAAAGTACATCCCAATTTTATTGCCGCCGGATACATTTCCGGCGCGCATGGAATTCGTGGCGAAATCATCTTAGTATCCCAAATAAACGATATCGATTTACTTGAGTCGACATTAGACGCCGGCCTTATTTTATTTAAAGACGGCCAAACAAAGTCTATTGCGGTCGACGAAATCCGCCCCCATAAAGAGAGTTTTCTTATAAAGAGTGGAGATATTCCCGACCGCACGGCCGCTGAAAAATTAAAAGGGCATAGTTGGATTATTCCACGTGAGAAAATGACTTCCGCGCCCAACGAAAACATTTTTTTACATGAAATCGAAGGTTTTAAAGTTTCCGATTCTCACTTAGGCGACATCGGCACCATTGAAGGATTCAGTTCTAACGGTTCTCAAGACCTCTTAGAGGTAAGGACGGCAAGTGGCCGTGCCTCAATCCCTCTGGTAAAAGCCTTTTTGGTTAAAATCGATTTTAACGCCAAAACGGTGTTTATGAATTTGCCGGACGGTCTTATCGCGCCGGCTTCACACAAAGACGAATAGCGCCGCCGCGGGCTTCGGCCTTTGAATTATAGTTTGTAAAGCTACGGTTAAAATAAAGCACAGGATTGATGTCGTAAAAGTCAGCCGTGATGCTGTGGCGGCTTAAACTTGCGTCTAATTCGGGAGGAGTAATTACCCAGTTCTTTCTCAGAATTGGGGAGAGGTTACTTTTTAACAATTGGTTTCGAACTTTTTCAATAAGTGAATGGATCGCGTAGTGCCAGTCGAACCCCAAAATTTTGCAGTCGTAGAAAGGGTTTAAAATCGCCCGGTGATAGTGGCGGTCGATGTTATATTCCGGATGGGCGAAGATAAAGTTTTCGGAATATTGGCCACGATTTTCAGCTCCATTATCTTTCAGTAAGACATCAGGAAATTGGGCCAGTAGTGTGAAAGTTCCAATAGAAGTGTTAACTTCAAACTTTTTTGCGTTTTCAATCAGGCGCAGATAAGGTCCCGAGACTAAATTCCTATTTCTATATAAATCAAACGCATAATCTAAAAATGCTCGGTATAAAAACTCGCCCAGATTATTTCTTTCGCCTCCGAATAGGGCTTTGTATTCAGTCAAGTTTGAAGAGTCCATAATTTGATTTTCCAGCAGGATTTTCATTGTGTTGTAATTTTTAATTCCCTGTCGTGACACTTCAAGTCTGCGCTCAGTTTCTGCAATAGCTGTTTCCAGGCTTTCGATTCGTTTCGCTAGACGGTTAAGTTCCGCTAAATCTTTAACTGATAAACTTGCATACTGGTCCTTGCCATCAATTAATTCGCCGTTAAACTTTTCAAGTTTAGCTTCTAAAAGTTTTTCGTTTTTAGGATGCGAGAGAACTTGGTGATTTCCCCAATACTTGATTTCATTTCCTGTAAATTTGTCGGTGTGGGTTAATAAATATTTATCTAACTCCTCGGGCGTGAGAGTTATGGCGTATTTTGAATCATCACATCCTTTGGGGACTGCCTCTGGGTCACAAGTGGCCATAAGGTATCTGAGATTAGTTCCGGAACCCTCGGCCCACACCCGATAGCGGAATTCTCGAATTCCCGAGTAGGAGTAGCCAGATGTTTCACGGAAAGTGACATAAATTCCGGCGTCAGCGGAAAGTGTACCTATAGAGAATAAGAGAAAAATGAGATCAATAATTGTACGTTTGGACATAAGCCCTTCACCAATTTTAGGCGCCGAAATTGCCTTCTTTGTCACTTAAGGCGCGCCAAATTCCATTAATTAAATCTAATGGTTATGGGAAAGATGTTATCCAATCTTTATGCCGCAATTACCGCGTAAAGCGGCAATAGCCTGGTTGGTGGTTACCGGCCGTCAAAGTCACGTGTGTCGTACCGTCTTCAGCGGCAACAACCTCGATATACGATGGGTTCATGTCCTGATCGACAACGGCATACTTTATCGTGCGGTGATTGGCCTCAGAGACCAATTTCTTAAATACGCGTGTTAGACCAGGTTGAATAACCACTGAAGTTTTGCGGTTACCGCGTTCAGTAACGGTTAGAACCGAGCCGCCCCGTACGGATTCTAGTTGAACCAATGTAATGGTACAGAATTGGCCCTTAACTTCGCGCGGGAAAAGAGTGGTAAGGTCCTTCATAGCATCTTCGGCTTTGATTTCGCCATTGTCGGCGGCAAAGTTAGGAACAGGTAAAAGCATTAAGAAAACTAAAGTGATAATTAATCCATAAAAATAACTAAGCATCGTATAACTCCGATTGGCTACTGGTTTCAAAAACCCATACCCGGCTTTGACGGCTTCTGAAACTGCATAGTTCATTCTGAAAAATTTACTGCGCGATTTTTAATGATTGAGCCAAATCCTTAATTTAAGTACTTCAACTCTATGAAGTTTGTTTTGCTTGTTTGCACTCTGTTTTCTGGAAGCGTTTTTGCCAACTGGACGCCGGTTGTAAGTTGCGAAAATGGCGGTTTTGTTATTGATGAACACCGCTACACTTGTAAATATGGCACTTGCCAAGATAATCAATTAGTTATCCGTAGTTCCCGCGCTATCCAGGAATTTCTTGCCCGCGGCGCAATCGATCGGTCGGTTATCAGTGGGCGGGGAGAAATGATTATCGGCGGACTTCTGTTTGATACTTCCCAGCCAGAAGCAATGGTGACCTTACGGCGATTTTCCGAAGACGAAGTCAAAAAGGGCGGCTATGCTTGGGTTTTAGGTTATATTCGCCGTGGCCCCAATGATACCTATCAGTTACGCGCGGTCAAAGCTAACCCTTACCCCAGTGAGCGTCCCATTGTGGCAGACTGGGTATTTCGCGATTGCCGCTAGACTTTATCGCCACTTTCCTGCATTTTCCCGGTAAATGAAGTTTAATATTATTTCCATTTTTCCAGAAATGCTCAAGTCCGCTCTTAAAGAGGGGATCGTGGGTAATTCTAGGTTGATCGAAATTACGTTTACTGACTTGCGGGAATTCACGACCGACAAGCATCGCAGCGTGGACGACAAGCCATTTGGAGGAACGGATGGAATGGTCATGCGTCCGGAAGTTTTAGCGCCAGCGATTCGTGCCGCCAAAGAAATGTTACCCAATGCCAAAGTTATTTATTTGTCGCCGCAAGGGCGCAAACTAACTCAAGATGTAGCTAAAGAATTTTCTTTGAGTGAAGAAATGATTTTACTCTGCGGGCGTTATGCGGGAGTGGACCAGCGAATTATAAATTCCTATGTCGACGCGGAAATTTCCATTGGAGATTATGTCTTAAGCGGCGGCGAACTTGCCGCACTCGTAGTGATCGATGCCGTAGGAAGACTTATTCCTGGAGTCTTAGGAAACTCTGTCTCCGCCGAAGCCGATAGTTTTGTGAACGGGTATTTGGAAGCTCCTTTGTACACGCGTCCGCGGGAATTTGAAGGCCAAACGGTGCCTGATGTCTTGTTATCTGGGGATCACAAAAAGATCAGTGAATTTCAAAAGTGGGCGGGGATTATGGCGACTTACTTTAAACGTCCCGATATTCTTGCGGCCCGCACCGAGCCCAGAAAAGCTGGCGAAGAAAAACATGGACATTAAACTTTCCATAGCTCTTGTACATTACCCGGTCGTTGACCGCGTCGGCGAAAAAGTAGCGACCAATGTTACGAACTTTGATGTTCATGATATCGCGCGGGCGGCGCAAGTCTATTCTGTGGAAAAATATTTTATTGTTACTCCGATGCGCGAGCAGTTGATGTTTGTGTCGAGAATCTTAGATCACTGGCGAGTCGGCCATGGAGCAAAATACAATCCTATGCGCCGAACCGCACTTGATCCGGTTCAAACTGCCGAAAGTTTAGATGCGGTTATAAGTAGCCTTGGACCCGAAGTATGTGTCGTTGGCACTAGTGCACGTGATTTAGGCAGTGAAAAAACTATAGGTTTTAGACAGTTAAGGGAAGATATTAAGGTAGCCGGCCGCCCTTATCTTTTACTGTTTGGAACCGGATTTGGCTTGCATGAGGACGTCATCAGTCGTTGCGATAGAATTTTGGAACCTATCGTAGGCGTTGGGCCCAAAGATTACCGCCACTTATCTGTGCGTTCTGCCGTAAGTATCTGTCTTGACCGACTACTTGGGTCATGGTAACCACTTTGTTTACCTTGAAGAATTTAACAAAGGCTAAATTATGGCAGATTTAATTAATTCGGTAGTTCTAAAACGTCACAAAAACCTTACCAAAGGTAAAAAACTAATTAAAGAAAACTTCGGAGTGGGCGACACCGTTACGGTTTATGTGCGTGTTCGTGAAGGTGAAAAAGAACGTCTGCAGGCTTTCCGAGGCGTAGTTACAAAAGTTGCCGGTTCTGGTTTTAACCGCAAATTTACGGTTCGCAAAGTGTCAGCGGGTGTTGGCGTGGAAAGAACTTTCCCGATTTACTGTCCTTCCGTTGACGAAGTAAGTGTTGAAACAAAAGGTAATGTACGCCGCGCGCGTTTATATTTCCTACGCAACCTTAAAGGCAAAGCGGCTCGAATTGATTCTGAGTTAGTTACGGGTCTTGGCATTAATAAGTCAGAGGCAGAAGAACAACAAGCTGAACAACCTGCTACTGCAAATGCCGCCGAAGAAAAAGCCCCAAAAGCGTAAACAATTTCCTTGGGAATTGTTAGAACCTCATCCCGTGATTGGAGTGGATGAGGTAGGGCGTGGTTGTCTTGCCGGCCCTGTCTATGCCGCCGCAGTCATATTAAATCCCGAATTTAAAATATCTCACTTTACTGATTCCAAACTTTTGACCGCCGAAAAACGGGCAGCGCTCGACGAAGAAATTCGTTTGCATCACCGCTTTAGTATTGGTTTTGCATCGGTAACCGAAATTAATGAAATTAATATTTTGCAGGCATCGCTGCTCGCTATGCGCCGGGCGGTTGAAGGGTTAGGACTAGAAACAGGACATGTCATCGTTGATGGAAATCAGAAGATTCCCGCTCTAGAAAATTTTGAGCAGACGACGATTATTGATGGCGATTTACTTGCTGCTCCTATCAGTGCCGCCAGTATCGTGGCAAAAGTCGCGCGCGATCAATTAATGCGTGAGATGAGTTTAAGAATCACGGGGTACGGTTTTGAAAAACACAAAGGGTACGGGACCAAACAACACTGCGAAGCCATCGCCCGTCTTGGTCCCACCGTCGAACACCGTGCCAAATTCGTTGGTGTCCGCGAATACTTATCATAGAGGCCTTGAGTGCGAAGCTTTAGTCGCCGAATACTATCGTAAACTTGGCTATGAGATTTTAAGTCACAGAATTCATACGCCATTTTCTGAAATCGACATTGTTGTGCAAAACTCCCAAGAGGTTTTACTCTTAGAAGTAAAAAGTCTTTCGGCAAATGATTGGATTCAATTTCGTGTGAGTCAACGGCAACGCCAAAGACTTTTGCGGGCGCTGTCCTATATGCAATGCCGCTTTAAACTGCCCGTGAGACTTCACTTAGCTACCGTGACCAAGGGCGGGGAAATTGAAATTTATAAGGATTTCTTGAGTTGACACGCGGAGATAAAGATTCAAAACTAAAAGTATGATTCGGCAAAGGCTCGCGGTATTTCTGGTTTTTTTGCTTCTAAGTTCCTCAGCTCATGCCCAAGTAGGTCCCTCACGCGAATTCATTACGAGTGTTACCTATGGTGTTTTAGCGGGAACTCTTGTTGGAGTTGCGAGTCTCGCATTTACCACTAATCCCGGAGAAAATTTAAACAAAATCGCCCGCGGTGCAAGCCTTGGGCTGTATCTTGGCATTGGCCTTGGGCTCTACGTTGCTTACGGCGTACCCGATAATGGTGAAAACCAAGATGTCGTCGGACTTTACCCTTTGCTCTCTGACGACGGAATCGCCGGCGCCGCCGGTATATTAAAATACTCCTTCTAAGGTAACAGTTCCCTTTCCTCGATGCGGACAGACAAAATTTAAAAGAAGATAAATTTGAATTAATTTACTGGAACAGAACTTGAATTAGTTTCTAGGATGCCAAGAAAAAAACTAATTTTGTCTGATATCTATCCATATCACATAACAAATAGGTCCAATAATAAAGAGTTTTTCTACTTAGATAAAGAGTTGCTCTGGGATCTTTTCCAAGACAATCTCTTAGAATTAAACTCAAAATTTGGTTGTCGCACACATGCTTTGGTGCTGATGAGCAATCACTATCATTTGCTCATTGACACGCCCAGGGCTAACCTCGGCGAGTCTATGAAGTACTTTCATCGAGAAGTTGCGCGCCAATCAAATTTCAAAGCAAACAGGACTAATCATTTTTTTGGTGGACGCTACAAGTGGAGCCTAATACAAAATGAAATTTACTATTGGAATGCTGTGAAATATATATTTAGAAATCCCATAAGGGCGGGAATTTGTAATGAAGTTACTAATTACCCATACTCTTCAATCTCGAATTTTAAGAAAGACCTTTTGGATCAAATTCCCGGATATCTGAAGGCTGAGCACTTGCCTCTTGATTGGATCAAGGCGGAGTTCAACCTAGAACATGAAAGAGCAATTTCAAAAGCAATGCGCAGAAGGGTGTTCACATTACCTTCGCAGCAAAATAATCAGCGACCTATTTATCTTGATGGGCCGCATCGAGGAAAGGGAACTGTTACCTAAGTACCGTCGAAGCTCATGTTGAATTTGGCGGTGACGGAGACGTCACCGTCGATGGGTTTTACGACCTGAATCCCAAGTAAAATACAATTACCCGGTGGCTTGATAACTAGATCGCCGGACCAGGAATTGATTTCGTGGGAAACGAAGTTGTAATCGGGGCCGCCGCCCAAATTAAAGTACTTACTGACAAAGCCTATGCGCGGGGAGACGTTTTCGTCGCGCTTTTCCCATTCGACGAGAGTTTTATCATCGGCAATTTTAAACGCTTGGGTGTAAGTTATTTCGGCGTAATTTCCGCTTTGGCTAAACGCTTTCATACGCACGGAGGAGTTCACGACATTGTGATAAGGAAAGTATTTAAATAGCGAGTTGGTTTCAAAATTATCCAAACGAAAGTCAAATAGAGAAGAAATTTCGGACCAGGGTTTGTTGTTAGAGCCATCGGTACGAATGCGGCTGGCCTCGATAAAATCATAAGTTTGCCATAGGCGGATCGTGCCGATTTGCCGGTATTCATTAGCGGTCCCAATTATTTTTTTGCGGATAAGTTTATTGGCGAGCATGAGAGTCACTAATGAGCGGTCATAAATCCGGTCATTATAGTCAAATTGCAGTTTGTTATCGGAATAAAAATCTAAATCCGTGATTGACTGCGCTTGACGAAAGTTCGCCGAGGTGGCGCTCGTGCCGAAAAACTTGTGATCGGGTTGTAAGATCAATGGCGTGTTGGTCCACAGAATTTCGGGAACGATTTCGTGTTTTAATTTATAGTCGCCGCCCTCGTAAATCCGGTAGGCTTTAAACCGCGAGGAAATTTGAGTTTGCAAATAACGGCGAGAGGCCGTGGATTCAAAATCAGCCGCCGACAATGGGAACTGATAATAAGTTTCGCGGTAGGAGAGGCTGGGCACGATATCTACGCTTCGGCCCGCGCGGAAGGTGTAAGATAAAGTTGGTTGAAAATCTATCCGTTGACCTGTCCGCAATAAATCATAATTTGGATCAAAGACCCCATCGGGTGTTAACCTTTTTTTCTTTAAAAACTCGGAGGTAGGCGTGTCCTCCAAGTCCGTGCTACATGTGCCGGAGTTTCCCCCGTAAACGCAAATATCATCCCAGGCCGAACCGCTGCGAGCAAAGTTGACGTACTGCGAATCAATTTTGAAAGAAAAGCCAGAGTTTCCCAAAGGACGGTCTAAAAGCGACAAACGAATTTCTGGCAAACGGTGAACGGCATCGTGATTGTCGGGAAAGGGATCACTCTTTAGACGGTTGGTGTACATTGTCGTATCAATCAAAAATAAAATATCATCACGTTTTTTGGTTAAAGAATAATGATTTTCAATGGCCGGTTCGCCGGCACCGCCGATTTCTTGGTAGAAGTCAGAGAGGTATTGCAAATCGCTGATAAGATTAATATAGGCCCGCTGGGTGTAGTTGTCGGGAAGCTCCAAAAACTGATTTACTTTAAAATACCAACGGTCATAACTTTTATCGATTCTTTGATTGTTAATAAAAAAGCGCGGGATTTTATAAACGGCCCGGTCGTTCAAAAAAGCGCCATTGATTTCTAGATGGCTTGTCAACGAAAACCGCTGACGGTACTCAAGTAAACTTTTTAATCCGCGTAACTCATAATTTTTTAGGGTTAAAGTTGTATCCGCACTGGGACTTATCGCCCAAAAAAAACCTTCACCCAGCGTTGAGCCCCCTTCGGAGGTGCTTTCGTAAGTCGGGAGAAGTAAACCCGTTTGGCGCGAGGACTTCAAGGGTACGACGATATAAGGCAGAGCAAAAATTGGAAAATTCGCCACGCGCAGAACGGGCCATTTTACGTACGCGTAACTGCCAACCCCGGCATCAATATTGTGACCCGAGAAACTCCAAGTCGGCGGGTCGCAATCACACGCTGTGTACACTCCATAGTCGGCGCTAAAATCAGATTCCCCCTTTTTTTCTAACTTTTCGCCGCGAAAGGTTACCTTGCCGGACTTTACGGCGCCATTAAAAATATTTCCAACGTCATTGCCATAATCGTATTCAATGCGCTCGCCTTCCATTTCAAAATTTTCGGAAGCGATAATGGCTTTTCCAGTAGCGACGACAAGACGGGATTTATACCAAATTTCGGCATTTTCTGCCGACAGCTTTTTATTGGCAAAAGAGACTTGTACGCGGCCCTTTAAGTAGATGACGCCCTTTTCGTAGTCCCTTTCCATGAAGTCGGCATTTTTTAACGAGTATTTTTCGAGATCAGCTTTGTCGGTCTTAGATCGTCCGTCTCCAGTTTGGGCCAAAGTCGGGCCACAAAGATGAAGGAGTACGGCAATAAAAAATGCGATCTTTAATTTCATCATTTGGTTTTCATTACAAACACGCCATCCCAGTCACTTGGGGGTGGTTCGGCTTGATATTCTAGGCATCTTTCTAAATAGAGTTTCGCGGGACCGTCATCTGGCTTTGTCTCTAGGGCCTTATTAAAGTGTTCGATGGCTTTTGCCCATTGCATTTTGTGATACATTTCGTAGCCTTCAGAGAAAAGTTTTAAAGTTTTTTCCCATTCGGCACTTGGTTTACCTTCGGCGATGAGTTCAAATATTTTTACGGGCTTTAATTTGCCTTTTACCCGAACCCAATCAAGTTCACGGGTGACAAACTTTCCGTTTAACTCCGCTTCGGTGAATTCGCTTATTATAATTCTAGTCCCATATTGTTTGTTAATGCCTTCTAAACGGGAACCTAAGTTTACGGCGTCACCCATGACCGTGTAATTACGAACGGTTTCAGATCCCATGTTGCCCACGCTCATTTCGCCGGTGTTTAATCCGATGCCAATATCTATTTCCGGCAGACCCTGTTTGCGGTACTCGGCCTGGAGTTGAAAAAGTTTTTGCAGCTGTTCCAGGGCGCATCGGCAACCCCAAGCCGCGTGGTCGGGGTAGGGGACAGGAGCGCCGAAGAAGGCCATCACCGCATCCCCCATGTATTTATCAAGTGTTCCTCGGTTTTTAAAAACGAGATCGGTCATGGGAGTTAAATAGCTGTTGAGCAAGTCGCTTAAGGCGCGGGGGTCAAGTTTTTCGGAGATCGTGGTAAAACCGCGTACATCAGAGAAAAACACGGTCATTTTCTGTTTGCGGCCACCTAGTTCTAGCTTGTCGGGATCAGAAAGAATTTCGTTAACAATCGCGGGAGATACGTACTTTTGAAAAGTGCTCTTAAGTTGTTTTTTGTTTCGTTCCTCAGTGAAGTATTTAAAAACAGTGATGGCTAAGTATAAGGTGCCTAGAAGCAAAATTGGCAAAAACAGAGGAAAGACAATGCCCTTGGAAAATAAAAAGTGTTTATCGTAAAATACATAGCCTAAGGCGCTCGATGCCGCCCAGAAAAACCCCCAAAAAGCGCCTAAATAGCCAAAAAGAAGAGTAAAGAGAAGTCCCACGCCAAAGAGCGTGGGGACCACCTGCATTTCATGGGCGCGTTCGACATAAAAATTACTTTGTAAAAGGTTATCTAAAATGTTGGCGTGAGTTTCTAATCCGGGATAATTTTCTTCAAATGGAGAAACCCGCAAGTCATAAATACCAATCGCTGTAGCGCCAAATAGCAAAATTTTATCTTTTAAAAATTCGGACTTTTTTGCTCTGTGTATTTTTGTTACCCAACGTTTAGTTTCTTCGTCGTACTCGCGCTTTTCATAAGAAAGCTCCGGACTTTCGTTAAGAACATCGGCAATACTGATATGGGGAAACATTTTTTGTGGGCCCGCGAAATTAATTAATAGTTCGCCTTTTTTGCTGACGGGCACGTCGCCAACGCGTTCCCCTTCTTTTAAGATAGTTAGCGACGAAACATGTTTACGATTAGGGTCAATGTCATCGGGCGCGAGACTAACATTGGCGCTATAACCCATTGCTACAAGAAATGCCTTTAATGACAGAGACGGAAAGTAGGTTCCATTATTGCGCGCAACCAGCGAGCTACGGCGAATTGTGCCGTCGCTGTCGAGAAAGGCGTTAAAGTAGCCCATGTGTTGTAGGTTTTGAGTTATCCCGTCATAATTAAAAGCAAACTCGCTGGCTGAGACAATGGGGTTTTCTTTGTGCGAGTTTTGTATTACTTCGAGCGCTTGTTCAAAGGTGATTTTCTCTTCCATTCCGGCGGCAACGGCGGGCCAGCTCTCTTTAAAGGCCGGTAATAATTCATCCTTGGGTTTCAAGAACCGCGTAAGACAATACAGAAAATACTCGTGATCAACTTTAGATTTAAGTTCCAGTTTTTGCGTGGGATTAAGTTGAGAAATGTCGGAGACTTTACTGGTCTTCAAAAAATCCGCGGTGGCGGTGGCTTCTAAGACTTTTTTATGATTAAGTAATATAGCCGCCCATGCTTCCGGAGTTTCTTCCTCAAAAAGTCCTTGCGCTTTGTCTAAGGTCAAGACTGGCTCAGCAACACGCTCCCAATTTTTGATTAACGTACTATCTTTATTGAAAACGCTTAAACATAGGCTTGGGTAAGTATAAGAGTTAGGTTCAGTTTCGAAAAAAACTCCCATGACAAGATTGGGGGCATAGGCTTTTACGGCTTCAGCGAGATCAGAATCAGTATTGGCTTTAGCAATCTGCGCGTCGATCGCGGCGTGGGCGCTGGCCGGTACATTAGGGTTATTTTTTAATTCACGTAACGATAATACGGCGGCGTTGAGGTCTTCTTCGGCGAAGATGGCGTCAAAGGCAATAACCTTGGCACCGTCTTTAATAAGATTTTCGATAATTTTTTTGATTTTTATGCGTGGCCACGGCCAACGGCCTTCTTGTTCTACTGCTTTTTCGTCCACCGTAATGAGCGCGATGTCATCAGATACGGGGCGCTCTTGCCGTAGCCAAAATTGAAAATCTAGACCTTTTTGATTAACCCAGTTGAGCATCTTAAACGTCGACGATTTATTTTGGCTCGCAGAATTATTTTCGTAAAAATAAACCATCGCCATTTTTACCGAAGTAAGAGTAATGACGACGCCCAGAAAATAAGGAGTTACGAAAATATTTAAGAATTTCTGCCATATATCTTTTGAATTTGATTTTTTAGCCATCGTTTCGATTATGCCATTAGTAGGTATTGATACAAGTGTTTGCTGTCCTAGGCCATAAACCAGTCACAAAAATATCCTTCACGGCCTTGGCAAGTAAAGCATTCGCACGTTATATTTAAAGGTAAGGGCAGAGGAGAAATCCATGGAAATTCGCAGCACCGTAATTGACCAAGTATTCATCATTCAACTTTCGGGAAAAATAAATTTCGAATCGATTAAAACGTTTCGACTTCTTTGCGCCAATGAGTGGGTCGGCAAGAAAATTCTTTTTGATTTTGAAAATCTAAATTTCGTCGGTTCAAGTGGAATAACTTATCTTATCGAGTCGATCGAAACTCTTCACCGTATTGGCGAAGCAAAAATCGGCTTTTGCCGCCCGCGCTCGGAGTTTCACCGCATTTTTGAAGTCGGTGAGCTTAAAGATGTGCCTATTTTTCAGGATAGGCAAACTGGGGTACGTGTGTTGGGTCAAAACGTGATAAACGAACCTGTGGTAAGCCCTGCAGCTCCGCCAAAACCTATAGATTTAAACTAGAGATCTTGGGGTAAATCGTTTTTGATTATCTTTTTTGGCTTAACGGAAAAACCGGTCTGAATTTCCGCTATGAGCGCATCCATTTTCGCCAAGCGCTGCATCTGTTCTTCATCGATGAGTGGTGTCGGCACGGGTGCGGGGGCGGCCGAATTATTTAAGAAAGTCAGCTGACTTTCAACCTCGCCTAGGCGCTTTTGGTATCCGGTTTCTATCAGATTTAATTGGGACCGTAGCTTTTCGCTCGCCAAGCGCTCTTCTCTTAACTTATCCATGAGTTCTTGGTTTAAGGCTTTGAGTGAGCCTTCTTGTAACTTAAGTTCTTCGGCTTTCTGTCGGTGATCTGACCACAGGGCGCGCAGCGAGGCATTCTCACTTTCTAAGCGGTCTTTATTGAGATTGCCGTCGCGGTTTAATTGTTCAAGAATCTCGATTTTTTCATTTTGACTCTGGGCCAGAACTTCGAGGCGCGCTTTTTCGTCCTTGAGTTCGTTAATGCGGACCTGCATATTAACGATTTCTTCTTTATTGATGTCACTTCGCTCGCTAAATCGCCGGCTGCTTTCTATGACCTTATTTTCTAACTCGATCATTTTAAGGTCTTGATCCTCTAAACGCTTTTGTTTTTGCTGATTAATTTCGTTTAACTTTTGAATTTCGGCATTTTTATTTGCAATGGTAATGGTTAAGGCTTCAATTTGGCCGTTTTGATTAGCAATTTCTCTATTCTGTTGCGCGATATGCCCGAGAAGTTCGTCTTGCTTGGCTTTTAGTTCCAGGTGATTTTGCAATAGGTAATCATGGTCCAATTGTAGACGGCGAAAGTCGCGCAATAATCCTTTATAGCGCGGGTGAAACTGGGTTTGGACGCGACGATGAAATTGAGTTAATCGCGAAAGCTTCTTATCAAGTTCGAGGCGCTGCTGATACCAGTCGGATTTTAGTGATTCCGTATCATCGATAAGTTGCATAAACTGCGATTTGAGCTGAATTAATTGGGGCGCGATATACTTTCGGATGCGCCGGTGATAACGGTTAAAAAGCCCCAAGCGGCGCGCATAGTTTTCTTGCGCTGACTCCATTAGTAGTTTTGTATTTTTTTCGGCACTCTGTAGCGCTTCAATTTGATTTTCTAATGCGAGACGGGTGCGAACATGGAGTTCGCTTTGTTCTTTTACTTGCCTTTCAAGTTCGACGATTTTACCGACGTAATTATCTTGCTTTTCGCTAATGGTGCGGTTTTTTTCTTTTAGAATTAATACCTGGTCATTTAAAAGTGTAAATCTGCGTTGCGTATCTCGAAGTTTCTGCGCTTCTTGCAGTAACCGGCTTTCCATTTCGGCATTACGCTTTAAATTTATCGAGAGGCGCGCCATCAAATCTTCGTTTTGACTTACCAGATCGGCGACCGCTTGAGATTGGAGGATTTCAAATGGAAATTGGCTTATATCCAGTTTTGCAGGCTGCTGATCGGGCAGGGGTATTTGGCTAACATCCACCGTTATGTCCTCCGTGACATTCTCCTCGATTTTAGTAAGGGCAAATTTGAATAGCAATACTTTTGGTGAGGAAGACTGTTTCATTTTGCGAAAACCCAGACCTAAAGCTAGGATAAAATCGAAAAACCGAAGCGAAAATTAAGGATTTGCCAGACTTTTGACGATAAAGACCTAAGTATGAGTGCCGCTCAATCAAATACAAATACTAATCAGGCTGCGGCTGACGCGATTAAACCATTGGCGAAGTTGGAAGAAGAACTTATTCGCGAGGCTAATAAGTCTGACCGCGCCGGAACACTTACCCATCGGATAATGATGCTAATCGCTTACAAGTCATATTCGCAAGCCGTTGCCGAAGTAAAAGACTATATCCAAATGCGCTCCAAGGAGATGGCCGCTCTTTACTTAGGGGCCCATCGCTATGTTTTGCGCATAGAAACGTTAGCGAAGGCGATCGAAAAAAAGCGCTCTATGCCGCATCTAGAAAAGCAATCCGCCGCCAAACAGCAAGAAATTTTTGAACTTATTAAAGAATATTTTAATGAAATGCGTGGTCAGGTAAAAGGGATAGAAGCCGTTGAGCGTTCGTTAATGGTCGAAGATGTTCGTGCAACTGTTTGGACGGTTAGGGCCGTCGCATTTAGTTTAATTGCCATTCTCATTACCGGATTTTTGGTAGATATTTCCACTGGCGCTTATGATACGATCGTTAATGTGATTCACGATTACGTACTGCAATTGTGTGATTGGATTTTAGGTCTCTTCTATAAATTCTAAATTATAGCGACTGAATAGCGGCTTTAAGAATCGCCGGTGATTGAGCGCCTGGCAGAACTTTACCATTTAAAAAGACAGTCGGTGTTCCTTCGATGCCTGCGCGAACCCCTTCTTTAGCCATAGCTTTTATGGCTTGATGTGTGGCTTCAGAACGGGTGCAATCCATAAAAGTAGAATCATTTAAACCGAGTTCCTGTACCATCTTTTTGATATGTTCATCGGCATCGTTAACAGATGTCGTGCCGGGTGTATTTTTAAAGAGCCAATGATGAGCATCTACCCCTTTAGTTTGGGAATTGGCACAATATACGGCTTTGGCAAAACGACAGGAAACTCCCCATTTTCGCGGAATATCATCGTTACACTCGCCATCCAAAGGAAATGTCATATAGATAAAAGTAAAATCGGGATGATTTTTTATGAACTCCTCAAAGACGGGTGCCGCATCCTGGCAGTGATGACACATAAAATCCGCGAATTCGACGATTTGCTTATCACCTTTACCTTGGTTTAAGATCACGGCGCCGGTCGTGTTTAAAGTCATGGGCGGATTAGCCTTCCACTC
The DNA here is from genome assembly GCA_964498095.1 of uncultured Bdellovibrionales bacterium. Taxonomy (GTDB): domain Bacteria; phylum Bdellovibrionota; class Bdellovibrionia; order Bdellovibrionales; family SG-bin7; genus SG-bin7. The sequence goes on from CAZCFY010000001.1 coordinate 141,769, forward strand.
ATTTATTTTTTGTTCTATAAGCACGGTGAGATCTTTGCCGCCTAAGGCTTTTTGATATTGATCAAGGATTAAAGCATTTATGAGCCAGGCGCCGGCGGGAATTAAAAAGAATAAACCTAAAATCCCCATACGATCACTAAACATTGCAAGGGCATCGCTAAAAAAGTCTTTAAAGAAATTAAGCCCAAACATTTTCCAGACATGAAAAAGGGTTAGAAAACTTAAAACATAAAGAACAATACAAAATGGACAGTACTGGCTCATCGCCGTTAAGGAAATGACCATCATAACTACGGAACCCGCGCCGGTAAGAAAAGCCAACCATTGTGTGTAACGAATCATGTGAGGCGCGGCGTTGGATTTTGCTTCCACCAAAAACAGCGCAAAAACGAGATTTGTCATTAAACCCCAAAGCGAAATGGGAATACCTAAAAACTTGGAATACTTACTAGCCGCAACGCTGGAACAGCTAAACATGGAACTGACGTCGCAAAAGCTCTTTGAAAAGGAGTTCGAAAGCTGCCCAAAATGTACGTAAGTTAAGTAGGCGTGTAAGCCTATGGCGATAAAAATCCACATAAGGGCGAGCCGATAATGGATAGAATTTTGCGAAGCCTCGCTGTTAGTCCTGCTCATATGCAAATTAAAAGGTAAAAAAATTATGAAATCAATGAATTTCTTAAACTGTGTTGGTAAACTAAAAGATGAGTGAATAATTGGTACTATCTTGTAAAAGGCAAAGCCCAGGGTCCCGTCACGGAAAATCAGATCCGTGAGATGATAAGGGACCATCAACTAACGCTAAACGACATTATTTTTCGTGAGGGTGATTCTAAATGGCGGCGCGTGAGTGAGTTTACCGACGTAAACTTCGCGCGAGAAGCCGTTGGTGAAACAAATCTTCAGCAGCTCATAAAGCTACCCAAGAAAAATGATTCGGGAAAATGGGTAGTGCTGCTTAAAATTCAAACAGAAACGGAAATAAAATTTGTCCAAAAGGGCTCATGGTCTACGGAAGAAGTTAAGGAGGCCATCCAAAGGGGAGAGGTGTCTTATTCCGATCACATCTGGAAGTCGGGATTTAACAAATGGGAGCGCATTGGCGATTTAGATGATTTTTCGTTTAAAGGTGAAACCCAGGTTTTTTCAATTTCAGCTTCCGCGGCCGGAAAAATAAAGCTCTCGGATGAAGATTTAACGCGTAAACCGGAGGTTACGAGTACAGCTACGAAAGCCGCACTCCGCGAAAATCCCGTTCCGGCGGAAGAAAAAACGGAACTTAAGAGCCCCGCAATTGAGGATGACATAACCCCAGTTATTGAAGAAAAGATTTCCGTTGCGGAAGAGTCTTCCGCGCCCGAGGACTTTACGGAAAAAACCCGCATGGGATTTTCGCTTAAACTCGATAAGTCCCGATTGAGTGATTTAATCAACAAAGTTACTCAGGAGGCTGACCAGGCTAAAACCAAACCAACTTCGTCGGTAAAAATCGAAAGTTCGGCAAAATTAAGCGCTTCGTTTCTTAAACCAAAAAATATGGAAAGCGAAAAGACTGTCATCGATTTCCAAGACGAAAAGAAAGAGGCGCGCCCGGCGCCGCAAACTACGGCGAAAATTCCGTCCGCCAAGGCCGCGATTCCGGAGCAACCCGCAAAAATCGCAATGAAGCCGGCGGAGTCAGCCTTAGTTTTTGACGATGACGAAGAAAATCGCAAGGAACCCTCGATATGGCGGGCGACGCGTACGGGGCATACACGCAGCCAGGCGATGACTTCTAAAACCAAAACTCAAGCCCGCAGTAAAAAGAAAAAGCATGTTTGGAACACTATTTTTCAACTGACACAGGTGATTTTATTACTTGTAATCGTAGGGCTCGCGATCGCTACGGTTCAAAATATTCAAAAGAAACGGCAGAAAGCGGCAGAACAACAGGCCGCCCGCGATATCGCTAAGGAAGTTTCGGTAACAAAACCAAAGAAACGCAAAATCTCCAGTCTTGAGCCCGAACCTCCAGTCGCAGCGCCGGTACCGCAAGCCGCGCCTAAAAAAGAAGAGGTAAAAAAAGAGCCTGAACTAGCTCCTGTTCCAGAGGTTGAAGATGTTGCGGCTCCAGAAATGGCGCCAGAGCCGGAGCCATTGGCGGAAATTGAACAAGCCGAACTTTCTTCGAAAGCGCCCCCGGCGGCGCCAATTAAACCCCGCACATCAACCCCATTTGTAAAAATTAAGCCCGTGGAATTAAATAGTAAAAGTCCCAAAATACGTTTGGTTTCGAATGCCAACGAAGGGGAATTGATTAAGGTGAAAGTTAACGGGGTTACGGGTGAACTCTTAGAGCGTCCGAGTTTTCGTATCGAAAAGTCTTTACCGCGCCGGCGCGGTAAAGAGCCCGAAGTCAGCCTTTTCGCCTGGGGATTAAGTCCCGGATATTATACTATTGAAGCCGAAATGGCGGGGGCTAAAGCAATTCTAGAGCATGTTTTTGTCGGTATAAAAAGGGGTTTTGATGCCAAGGTAAAAGAGTACCGCAAGGAAATTTCTTACCGTCAGCAATGGGAGAAGAAATCACTTCTAAGAATTTCCACCGACATGGCCGCTCTTGCTAAAGAACTCTTTGAAAAATATAATTCTACCGACTCGCCCAAAGAGTGGCAGGATTTTTTTGCGGATTGGCGCCGGCGCTATCGTGATGCGGACTCCGGCGAAATGCGCAGTATTAACTCGCGCAATCAAAATGAATTTGCCTATCCGCAATTGTGGTTTGATTTGCGCAGTCTGCGGCAAAAAATCGTTAGCGAAGCGGATGAGCTGAATACGGCATTTATCTCCTCGCGACGGACAGCCTCGTCGCCGAACCGAAGTCTCTTGGTGGAAGCGGGTGAAATGGTAAATAGAGTCGGTGACCTATCAGGCTGGAGACAAAAATCATCCAAATAATTTTTTATCTTATTTCACTGTGCTCCATTGTAAAAGCAGAACCGCAACTGGAAATTGCGGCTGGATTCTCTATGGTCGGCGTTGAATCGTCGCAGGAAACCGTGATGTTTGCGACAGCCAGCCTGGGGGCGCATTGGGATGAGAAGCGCTTTGTGTCCGGATTTAATTATATCCGCAGTCTCATGATTGGTGCCTCCATTGGTTCTTTTTCCGCCACGAATATTAAAGCGGGTTATCTTGTGTCACCCGGAAAATGGCGAAAGGACTTCGCCGCAGGACTTGGTGTCGATTATCAAATAGGTGGATTTAACTTTGGCCAGATTCCCATGCTTGGAGTGTTAATATTTGCACAAAAACCAACTGAGTTTTACGATTTTTTTGCGGAAATTGACGTCGCGGGTTTATATACTTCGACCAACTCCGTCTATGAAATTAAGAATAATTTCCGCGCCGAAGCAAAACTAAGCCGGTTTATATTGCCCAACGTTATTTTTAGCTTGGGCTTTGAGTGGCGGGATTTTATTTACCGCGTACGCGATACTTCAGGCGGCTATTCGCAATTGACGCTTTCGGCGCTCGCCTTAGGACTAGGTATAAGCTACTAACGTTTCAAATTGAGAAAATAGTTAAATTTAGCTCTGTAAATACCGATAAAAAGACTGATGAAGTCTCTGACTTTTTTAGTTTTTTGTTTGGTTTTGGTTACCGGATATCTCGAGATGTTCCGGGGGGTTCAGTTTTATTTTTCCGGCACTGAACGCTTAAAGGTTCAAAATAAAGAACTCCGTGAAAAACTAAAAAACGAAGAACTAAAACTCTCTTTAGCGAAGTTTCAGTTTGATGATTTTCGGCAGGAAGTCGCGACTAAAATTCCCACCGTGGCAGAACCCGACTTTCAGCTGCGAAACATTGCCAGCATCGCGCAGATTCCCAGTGAAAAAATAAAGATCGAAAGAGCCGCCTCTTTATTTGAAAAAGGAAAAATTTTATTCCGTGAAAAAAACTTTGAGAGATCGAATAAGCTATTTTCGCGATTGTTAAGAATTTATCCCGAGAGTGTTCACAGTGTTGAAGCCTATTTCTTTTTGGTTGAAGGGCTGTTTCAGTTAAGGGAATTTGAAGAGTGCGCACTTAATATCGAAAACATGATGACCCACTATCCTGAGAATGAGCTTACGGGTTTTTCGCTCTTACGTTTGGGCAAGGTTTACGAAACCCAAGAGCGTCTAGAAGACGCCGCCGAAGTTTACCGCACAATCGGCCATAATTACAAAAATCCCGAATTAAAGGCGCAAGCGGGGATTTTTCTCAAGGCGATTCAGTTGTGAAAATTTTTAAAGCGCTACTTTTTATCGTATTTTCGTTTGCCGACGTGCAAATCCAGGCGCGGGAAGTTGTTTCCCTAAAACCCGCGGCTCATATTACTATGGAGCCCAAAAACTGTTTGCAGGAGTCATCTTTGTGTTCCGTCCTAACTCCGAGTGCCAAAAAATTTGCAATGCCCTTTGGTAAAAATACCGCCACAATGGACGAAAATACCGCCGTATTACGGGAAGGGGCTACGCAAATTACCCTTCTAAAGGGACGCATTTGGGTAAAGGCACAAGAAGAGATTTCCGTGCGCTCCGAATTTGGTTTGTTGAAGGCTCAGAGCGGGGAGTTTTGGGCGGAAAAATCTGATAAAAAAGTCATTTTTACGTCTATTACATCGACATTGACTATGATCCCCCGCGGTTCTCAAGAACAAATTATTATACGCCCGCATTATGAAAATTGGTTGGGGCCGGTCGCTAAAGATGGTGTTGCCACGAGTGGCATCCCCAAGCTTTTAGAAATCGAAAATCACGTTGGCCGCTGGGCCCGCCTTTATCCCAACGGTAAACGGCAATTTAAAAAAGATGTGCATGAGTTTTTTGTGTCGTGGTATTCCATGGTTGAGGAGGCCAGCGACAAACACCGTGAAATTGCACTACGTACGATTGCCAGCGAAAGTGAGAGAAAGAGGCGCGAAGATGAGCGCCAAAAGGTGATTCATACCGAATACAACCGTGTTCGCGATATGATGTTACGCCGCCTTAGTCCAGATTCGCCCTAGATTTAGGTCAGAGCAAAAATCCTTTTTTTGAGTGCACGAATGAACCTATGATACCATAGTCTTAGGTGGACCACCGGTCTCACGGAGGAGATGGTATGTCAACGATATCAGGTTCGGGCGCGAGTAACGCGAAAAAGGCCTATAACGAGCAAATCCGCAAAAATAATGAAAAAAAGATGGAAAAAGAAAATGATATGATTGCCACCCATCGGCAACAGCTTAAAAATTTAGCGGAACAATATAATAACAAAATGGAAGATCTCAAAGAGCGTCATAATAAAGAAATGGCGCAGATGAAAGCTGAACTCAACAACATAGTAAATTATAAAAACCGAAAACATAATCAAGAAGTTGATGATATACGGAGTCTTCACCGCCAGCAGCTAGAAAAGAGTGCCAAAGTAAATGAAGAGCGTTTAGAGGCGCTCCGTTCACAAAGTGAAACGGAAATTGAAAATCTAAAAAATGCATCCGCCCGCGAAAAAGAGTATAAAGACACTCGTTACGAAGATACCGTTCGCCGCAATACGGAGCAATTTAACGAATATGCCCAAGGCATGAAAGAACAAGTCTCTAAGAGCTTAGACACTCAGCATGAGCGCTTAGAAAAAGCCAAGCAAAAAGAACTTAAAGCTCTGACCGAGGACCGCGACCGCCGCATTAACGACTCCTACAATATGAACAAACACGTTACCCAAGAGAAAAACCGGGAGATTAAAACCTTACAGCGCCGGCTTCGCGATCAACATAATGAACTGACCGACGACTTCTTGGAAAAAGTTAAAAATCAGCAGGTTTCGCACGCTAAGGATATTGAAAACCGACGGGAAGTATATAAGGAGTCACTAGATAGTATGCGACAGCGTTACGGCGATGCTCTTGAAGAGGAACGCTCGCGTACCACTGATACCAATGACGGCTTCCGCACAGCCGTAGAGAAGCGTTTAGGTGAAAAAGTAAGAGATCTTGAGCGTCGAATCACTCAAGCCAAGCAGGATCACGCTAAGACTGAACTTGATTTAAAGAAACAATACGAAGTCGAGAAGCGCAATTTACGAAATTCGTTTCAACTCAACGTTGAAAATTTTGAGCAGCAACGCAACGAAGCGGTCGTGCAATATAAAGAAGTTTCACAAAAGGATTTGCAAAAAGCGAAAAAAGAATACGATCAAATGCATAAGGTCAGTACGGATTACTTTAAAAAGCAAATTGATGACCTTAAGAATAAAAAAGATGAAATCGCGACCCAAAAGCAGGAAGAGCTTCGTCAGCAGCATGACCACATGTCGTCGCGGATGGAACAAAGAGTTAAGGGCGTGCGCAATGCTATGCAAAACGAGAAAAATAAAGCGCAAAACTATTATGACGATTCTTTAGGTCAGCTGAAGGAAGTTTATAAAGAGAATTTGAGTGACCTTCATGATAACTTTACAAATGAGAAGAATGTCATCACCACTAATCTGCGCGAAAATATGCGCAAGTCGGCGATGAAATCCAGTGAACAATTGTTGAGCGTTCGTAACGCTTTTGACACAAAAGCGCAGAAGGCAGCCGAAGAAAATGAGCGCCGATTACGCACTTTAAAGTGGGAACATGAGCGGTTGATGAAAGAACAGATTAAGGAAGCGAAGAATAACCTTGAGATGAAGGATATTCAGTATCAGAGCAAAATTTCGCAAATGCAGGAAGAGCATCAAAAGCAAGTCGACAATATGAACAAAAAGCATCAGGAAGAAATTAGTCGCTTAATTACGTCGACCACGAAACGCAGTTAATATAGAATGAGCGCATCATGAAGTTACATCGCCGCGTAAAAATTGTTGCTACTGTAGGACCTTCGCTTGCTACAAAAGAAGAACTAAAAAAAGCTATCGTCGCCGGCCTCAATGTCGTCCGGTTGAATTTTAGTCATGGTACCCATGGCGATCATTTAAATACCATAAATTGGGTAAGGGAGCTGTCGCAAGAATTGAGCGTGCCTATTGCACTCCTGCAGGATTTGCAGGGACCGAAAATCCGCGTTACGAAATTTAAAGAGGGCGCGATTTTTTTAAGCCAAGGGCAGGAAGTTTTTTTAGTTCCCGGCCTAGAGCAGGGAAATGAGACTGAAATCGGAATCGATTTCTTGCGCATTGCTGAATCCGTACGTCCTGGATCAAGAATACTCTTAGATGACGGTCTTTTAGAGCTTGTAGTTACCGAGGTAAAGCCGGAACGCATTCATTGTCAGGTTGTAGGCGGTGGTCAACTTAAAGACCGTAAAGGCGTAAATATTCCCGGAGCGTCGCTGCCGATTGATTGCTTAACTGAAAAGGATTTAAAGGATCTTGAATTTGGTTTAACTCAAAATGTGGATTATGTAGCGTTAAGTTTTGTTCGCCGCGGCTCTGATATCGAAAGACTACGGGAAATTATCGACAGAAAGCGTCCCGAAACGCGAGTTATCGCGAAGATAGAAATGCTGGAAGCGTTAGATAATCTTGCCACGATTATAGAACTCTCCGATGGTGTTATGGTCGCGCGCGGCGATTTAGCTGTTGAAGTCGGCCAAGAACGGCTCCCAAGTATTCAAAAGCAACTTATTAAATTATGTAATCACATGGGTAAGCCGGTAATTACGGCGACGCAAATGTTAGAAAGCATGGTTACCAAATTAAGTCCCACGCGCGCGGAAATTACGGATGTTGCCAATGCGGTTCTTGATGGTTCTGATGCCTTAATGTTATCGGCGGAAACAGCTAGCGGGAAACATCCTGACCGTTGCATCCGGGTGATGAGCGACATTATAAATGAAGTAGAAAAATCCATAGATTACTATCATACCGAGGATGATATTGTCGGCGGGTTTATGGGGTTTGCGGACTCCATTAGTGCGGCGGCATGTTTATCGGCGCGTAAATTAAATGCCGTAGCTATTGTGTGTTTATCTACCTCTGGAAAAACCGCTGTGCGTATTTCGGCGTATAGGCCGAAAGCGCATATTTTTTCCGCTTCGGAAATCGCCGAAACACTTAACCGCTTGAGTTTAGTTTGGGGCGTTCGCACTTTAAAAATTAGTCCGTACCAAGATTCGGAAGAGGCCTTTAGTCAAATTGAAGAACTCTTGCTTAAACAAGGCGCCGTTAAACCTGGGGACACCGTTATTTTTACTCTTGGCATGCCGGTAAAATCCAAAGCCAAAACCAATAGTTTGAGGATCATGTCGATTTCAGACCGCGGGGTTTAGTTTGGCGTCGCGGCCAAAATAAATTTTTTCATCCGCCGGAGAGAGCAAAAGAAAAACCGCGTACAGAGACGGCGCGCTAAGGTAGCTTTTTAGCGCACTTTCTTTAGCGCGTAAATCATTTGCCAATAAGGAAAAATCGTTTCCAAATCTTCGGGCTTAAATTTTGTTAAAATTTCACCTTGATCGCCTTGCATCTTATCGGTGACAAGTTTTTTCTCGATGAGAGAATTAACTTCGTCGATGCGGATGGGTTGACCAAAGGTCGCCATGGATTCGTTTTGCATTTTGGTAAGAGAAACTTGCACCATGCCGTCTTCACCGCGAGAGCGTTGTTTGCCTTGAGCTAAGAGGGCCTTAACAACAATTAACTCTTTTTCTTCAATAGTTTTATCTTCGCGTTTTTTCTCTTCGGTAAATAACCAGTCATTGTAAAAATCAACGAACTTACTGAGCATGTCTAAGCTCTTGATCACGATCTTCATGCGGCCTTCGCCTAAATCTTGCATGACCATGTGGCCCATGGCTTGGTAGGTTTCCATGAGCTTTTGCATTTTATTTGTGGGCTGCTGGAAAACTTGAATCGTATATTTTCGTAAAACCCCCGAAGGAACTAAAATTCCTTCGGCATCTTTTTCGCCGAATTTTGAGGCGACAAGAGTTAAAATTCCCGTCAGGCGTGTGATGGTATAAGGGTCAAAGGCACCTTCTTCGCCTTTTTGTCCCGACTCTAAGTTTTTAATGCGCATATTAGCATCGCGCAAATGTTGGTTTATGGTTTTTACCATAACCTTTAACCACTCAGGGAATTTTGTAAATTGGGCATTTAATGCATTAAAGGGGAGAACTATAACATTGGCTTCCCCTTGCGCACGGGCGCCCGCACTGCGGGGTTTACCGTCAAAAAAGGCCATTTCACCCAACATTGAACCCGGGCCAAGTTCAGCTAAAACAATTTCGGAACTGCCTTTAGCTTTGGTGATGACGATGCGACCGGATTTAATAACATAGGCCGCGTCCGAAGGATCGCCTTCGCGAAACAAAAACTGTTTGTCTTTTAGTTCTTTTACTCCACCAGACACGTTTAGATTATCGGAATCTTTGGGGATAAATTTTATAACCTGTGACTAGACCAAGGGCTTATTTGCGAAAAATAAAATATACCGCCCCAATTAGGCATAAAGAAGCGTAGAGGAGATTTTTGTTTAGTGTCTCCTTCATATAGAGAACCGAGAAGCCAGCAAACACAACCATGGTAATGACTTCTTGAATAACTTTAAGCTGTGGCAGGGAATAGTGTTTAAATCCGATACGATTTGCGGGAACCTGAAAGCAGTATTCCAAGAAAGCAATTCCCCAGCTAACCAATATAGCAATCCAGAGGGGACTGGTTTTGAAATTTTTTAAGTGCCCATACCAGGCAAAAGTCATAAACAAATTCGAAAAAATTAGAAGCACAATTGGCGAGACCATGATATTTCCTATTATATGAAATTTATATTTTATCTCATTATGTCTTTCGCGAGCGCTTGGTCTAATGATCAAATAACGACAAAGGTCCAGGCTTATCAAAATGATCTAATTCAATTCTATCAAGAAACTCATAAGAACCCGGAGTTGTCCTTCAAAGAAGAGAAAACGGCAGCACGTATTGCTGTTGAATTAAAAAAATATGGCTACGAGGTAACAACCGGAATTGGCAAAACGGGTGTCGTCGGAGTTTTAAAAAATGGTAAAGGGCCAACTCTCTTAATCCGCACCGACATGGACGCCCTGCCGGTGGAAGAAAAAACGGGTTTTAGTTTTGCCAGTGTTAATAAAGATGTCATGCACGCTTGTGGGCATGATCTCCATATGACAGTTTTCTTAGGCGCGGCCCGTTTTTTAGCTAGTGAAAAAAATTTATGGCGAGGAACGCTCGTCTTGATGGCTCAGCCCGCCGAGGAATTAGGAGAGGGCGCTCTGGCAATGCTAAGTGATGGTTTGTTTAAAAAATTCCCAACTCCCGAAAAAGCAATCGCCTTGCACGCCAGCTCAAGTCTGGCGGCTGGTCGCGTCGCCTATCACCCAGGATTTACTTTTGCTAATGTGGATTCCATGACGATAGAAGTGAGAGGCGTTGGAGGCCACGGAGCCTATCCGCACAAGGTAAAAGATCCAATTGTTTTAGCCTCACAAATGGTTTTAGGGTTTCAAACATTAGTCTCGCGAGAAATTTCGCCACTGGATTCTGGAGTTGTGACGGTTGGAGTTTTTCAAGGGGGTACAAAAAGTAATATCGTCCCGGACAGCGCAACACTTAAACTTACTATTCGTTCTTATAAAGACGAAGTCCGCAAAAAATTAATTGACGGTGTAAAACGCATTGCCAACGGAATGGCAGAGGCCGCCGGTGTACCTAAAGAGCGTTTTCCCGAAATCAAGGATAGCGAAAAATACACTCCAGCAGTTTACAATGATCCGCAACTTATGGCGGCTGTGACGACTTCACTTAAAAAAGTTTTGGGAGAAAATAATGTCGAAGAAGCCGATCCTGTCATGGGGGGCGAAGACTTTGGTCAACTCGGGCGCCAGTCACCAAAAATTCCCGTCGCTATGTTTTGGCTAGGGGCCGCTCCGGCAAAAATGGTGCAAGAGTACAAAAAAAAGAATTTGGAGTTGCCAAGTTTACACTCTAGTACTTTTGCGCCGGATTGGGAAACAGCTATAAAAACCGGTGTTAAGGCCATGTCCCAAGCGGCACTTGATCAATTACAGTAGACCTTTACAAATAAGATCTTTATTTGCTGGCACAGCTGGATTTACGGGCGGGATATTGCCGCTGTTAATTAATTTATAGTCTCCGCTACTCCAGCTAAAAAATGTGCGGGGATCGTAGCAGCGAAGATCCAAGTTTTGCGCAAACAATCGGTCAGCATCGCTAAAATCAGCGCCCGCCGTTCCCACGGGCGTGATAGCGTCTTTTTTAAAGCGCGAGTCACCCACCATAAATGAACTCTCCCAATCAATTTCTAAATCCTGATTCTTGAGAATCAATTCTAAGTATTTACCCATGCCGATGCTGGGCTTGGTAAAATAATCACCTTTACCCCTTTCGGCCATGTCGTAATAATGGAATTTCGCATTCGGATTTTGATCTTGGATTAGTTTCATCGTGTAACGTAATGCTTGGTCTGCCACGGTTAACGAAACATGTCCTTCCGCGACTCCGCCCTGGTTAGAAACTATGGCTACCAAGAATCCCTGCGCATTGAGTTCCGCGATTTTAGCGGCGACCCCGGGGAGGATAGCAACATCTGTAGGGCCATTTGCAGAAACACTTTTTGATGGCGCCAGTCGTAGCGTGGAATCCGCATCAAAAAATGCAACCTTTACCCGGTTGTTTTTTGTATCAAAGCCCTTGTTAATGAGTTTTCGGCGTTCACTAGGTTCAATTCCCGTGCGTGAGATAGCAGTACCTATTTTGAAAAGCGGTTGATCCTTCATGCCAATTGACGTGGCTTCGATGTCGACCGTGTCGTTATTAACGATCTTACTTTGCACAATGACAAAATTATATTCCTTAGCGCCGACCACGCGTTGTGGATCTGGCCAAAGCACGTCTTCGTTAGGTTTGGGTTGAAAAACAATACTGTGCATGGGGCTAGAAGTAATTTCCCAAGTTTTAAATGGATTCTGGCGCGGACCCTGAAATTGCGGACCATGCTCGATAATTTGCGAATTATGAATATCACCGGATAAAAGCACAAAAACTTTACCCGTTGCATTTAATGACTTCATCAGTTCGTTGTAATTGTCTGGATGATCACCGAAAATAGATTCGGTAAGACGGCTCACTTTACCAATAATACTTGTCTTAGTGATTGTCGGGCTTCCCCACATGTCGCCATTAAATAAGAAAAAGGGGCCGTTTTCGGTTTGCATTTTGCTAATCAACCACTTTTCTTGTTCTTCACCAAAGTGGGCAAAGCGCGAATTGACTTCATGAGTTTCGCGGAAAGAGCGGTTATCCAAAAGAACAAAGTTTTGTCCAAAAATTTTAATAATCTGATTAAGACCCACGGGCGCCGTTTCGACAAAACCGGGAATGTTAAATGCGCCATAGAGGGCACGGAACGCGCGGCGGGCTTCGGGAAGTGTTGGGGTGTTTTTATTTCCATTGTCTATTCCGGTATCGTGATCATCCCATGTAGCCGCTGTTGGGATGAGCCGGTACTGGCGGAAAAATGGATTTACTTTAAAGCTATTGATATAGCGTTGCCAAATATCAAGATCTGTCGCTTTTCCGCGTTCGACAACATCAAAGGAGTCGACGTAAGTAAGATCACCAATTAAGAAAACAAGGTCGGGATTTTGTTCCGCCAGTTTTTTCCAGAGGACTTGGCGGGGTTTCTCGTAAACAATTTCGTCACACATACAAGAAACCGTCGCGAACTTTGCCGGACGGCTTTCGTTAGCAAAGGTTTTGAATTCACGGGTATCCTTTTTTTCGGAACCAAACTTGGAATTTTCTATTAGTTCCAAGGTATAATCCTTACCAGGTTCTAGCCCCGAAAGCTTAAATTTAAGAACTTTGTCGTGGAGTAAAGCCTGAGGATCGCGAATCGCCTCGCCAACAGCTTCACCCTTTATAACTGGGTTATTCCTTTTATCTTTGGGGTTTTTTAAACGCGCCTGAATAGAATAATCCTTGAGGCGTGGTACTAGCACGTTAAAATAGACTTCGCGGTCACTGGTACTTGACTGCATCATCGGATAACGTTCTCCTAAAAACTCCGGTGGGTTATCCTGTGCTAAGACGTTAATTGCGAATATTAATAGTAGAAAACCATATTTCTTCATGGGCACCTCGTGATAGATAAGCCACCCGCCATAAAGCAAGATTTTTGCCACTAGGTAGAGGAACTATTAGCAGATGGGCTGTATGGATTTTTGACAGCAAGACAAATTAAGGAGCAACTTCGTCAGCGAGTCTTGCAAAGAAATTTGTTGCCTGAATTTCATTAATTACATCTTTTGCGACTTTCCGAAAATCCAAATAAGAGGGCAAGGTACTTAGAAGATCGCGGACATATTTTAGCGCCGCGGGATGAGAAGTCCTAATACCAGTTTCTCTTACATAGTAGGCGAGTTCGCGTTCAATCGCACCCCAGTCCTTGGCCTTTCCAAGGAGATCTATCCAGTGGCATAATGCCAAGATCAGTTGTCTTTTGATGATTATGGGGTTTTCGTACTCGGCAATAAGTTTTGTTAAGTCACTGTTTAGGTATTTGGGGTCGGCATAAATCTTAGAGAGTTTCTTGGGACTTATTTCCTTATAGGTTACAAAGTAACGCATCGCTTGAAACTGAATCGATAAACGGCGGATTTTTCGGCGCATTTCATGTGTCCCGTCTTCCAAAACATTAGGCCTGAGTTCGCCTTCTTGTGGGTTTTCGGGATCTTTTGGTAGGGCCTCGCTTATTTCTTTAATTTGCGCAAGAATCACTTTGCGAAAGGTTTTGACGATTTTCTTTTTCTTGGGCCAAGAAATAGAGAGAAGTTCTTTGTTTATTTCGTCAAAGCGCTGCGAAAAGTTGTCAAGCCATTGGGTTTCCTTGAGGGTGTTTAACAAGACGCTCTCGTCATTTTCAGATTTGGCATCGATGGTGGGTATAGCCCTCTCCATTAAATCCGCAAGCTCGCGGTTGTCTTTGGCTTCCGGTAAAAACTTACGTATTTTCTCAGCAATTTCTTTGTGTTCAAAACTCTTACCAAGAGTGTCTTCAAGATCAACCTTAAACAGGTTGTTTAGGCTACCGAGGGTTTCTATGTCTTCTTTGGGTGCATCCCGCCTTTTAAGGATGGCTTCGTAAACGCGCGCTAGCTCTTCGAGTTCAAAAAAGCGGCTGCGCACAAACTCAGATTTTTCCTTATCAGTTAAATCGTCTGCGGATTTAACTTTTTCAGTAATTTTCTCGAATACAGCATTAAATTGTTCAACGGGGAGTGGTTGACGGAAAAGTTTACTACACTTCTTAGCCCAGCCAAGACCCGGACTAGCGAGTACAGCTAGGAAAATAACAAGTGTTAACTTTTTCATTTTTCTTTAATTTCTATAAAGCTTTTTATTAAATCAAGCGCGCGGTCGCGGATGGAATCTTTTTCCATAAGAATTTCGTGAGCCGAACCGTGCATCTCGATGGGTTTACATAAATTGAGAGTTTTTCCACAAATTTTATGGGCGCCCAAGTTGACAACCATTTTGTCGTCGGTCGCCGTAAACATCATAGTAGGGATGTTGTAAATTGAGGTTTTGCTCTCACGTAATTGCTTGGTAAAGGCAAGGCTTTCGCGGACCCAGCGGAAGGTGGTAGCGCCGACAAGTAAGTTGGGATTGTTATCCAGAATGGTCATATTCATGTCAAAGCGCTCTTGACTTGATGTTAAGTATTCTTTTTCAAGGGGATGTTGATTTGGCGCTATGGCTGTCTCAAACCCGGTAACTACCGCGGCGCTAGCAAAGCGGCTACCCCAGTCTTCGCCCAAATAGCCCGTATTTATTTCTAACATGGGCGCCATCAATATAGCTTTAGAAACTCCACTGGGATTTTTTTGCAAAAAGCCCGTTGCAATGGCGCCACCCATCGAGTGCGCCAAAATAATAGACGTTTTATAATTCTCGGGATGAACGTGTTCCTTTACAAACTTAGTGAAATCATCGATATAATCCGAGAAGTTTTCGACGTGAGATCTCTGGCTGTCGGGCAATAGCCGGACCGAAAACCCTTGTCCGCGGTGGTCAATGGCGTAAATACTGTAACCCCAAGACCGGAGGTCGTAAATAAGTTCAGCATACTTCATTACCGGTTCGCCTTGGCCAGGAGAAAGGATGATTACCCCTTTGGGGTTGTCTTGATGAATACGGTAGTAGCGAATTTGCTTGTTACCAACTCCCTTAAATTCACTCCAGGTACCGGCGTTTTCAAAATAGGGTAGGATCTCAGAATTAAGTTTTTGTGCCAGCTCACTTTCGCGTACCGCGAATGATGTACTGCAAATAATTGTTATAGCTAGCGACAGGATTTTCTTCATTTACATTCCTCTATAAAAATCAGGCCTTATTTAGCAATACGGGGTATAAGCAACTATCTGGCCAGCTTCTGGATTAATCTACTGTATTTTATGGGATTTAGGCCGCTAAGTTAGTGACATTCTTTAGACAGTAGGCCGCATTTGGGCGCCTTAACCTAAGCAAAGAAAGGCAACCGACTAGACTTAAGAACGACTCAAATTAAGCCGAAATAGAAAGGCTATGGTGAAGTGGCAAAAACCTATTGTTTCGTTTGTTATTCTAATGACTTTAGCGCTTACTTACTTGGCTCAGGCCAGCAGCCAAGTGGGTCTCGTGCAAAAGTGGCGGCGCGAATACACGCATAACCTTCTTAATAATTTCTGCACGACGGGTAGTTACTTTCAAACATGTTATGATTTTGATCGCGAACGCTGCATGGAAGAAGTAAAACGCGCGACTCACAAATGTTTTGAGAGAGTTTCGGTAAAATCCGCCAAAGACCTAGAAAAACACCACATCTTTTATGGCAGTAAAGTCGGCTTTTGTGTCGGCAAAAAGATCGAAACTGAGCACAAAACCAAACAAAAGAAATGTCGTGACGCCCGGGAGTGGATGTGAAGATGCTTTTGCTCCCGCTTATTTTTACTTTCGCGATGGCTAAAGAAGACTGTCCGGTCACGGAAGAGCAGCTGCGCGAGCTGCAAAGGGTTTCTAACTGTGGAAAGTCAGCGGATGCTCAAGAGTGCATGGAGGCCAATGGAATTAGTCTCTTAAGGTCTGAAAACATTGTGCCGGCCAGCGTGGGTGGGGCTTTAGGTGCGCAGGCCGCATATAAAGCCTACATAAATGTGCTTTCCCAAGAGCAGAAACCGCAGAAGACGGGATTTTTGAATTTAATCTTAAATTATATTTTTAATTTTGCGGTCGCCGAGTATGGGACTCAGCAGGCGGGCGCTGATGTTCAGCAATATGCCCAGCAGGTTGAGAGAGGAATAGAAACGCGAATTACGGGAGTTCAGGGGCAGCTTCGTTACATAGAAGAGACCGCCTACAATTTGCGAACAGCTGAAGCTCAGGCGGCGTCTGCGGCTGCGGATCAAGAACGTTTTAATGTTGTAAAGAAATTTGTAGAAGACTTTAAGAAAAAATATCCCGAAAAGATATCAGGGCCTAACCATGTTTTGAAGATGGCAGAAAACGCGGTGGCAGAGACTTCGGGAAGGCATTTAGACAAAGTAACTGCCTGGCAAGATGTGCTTAGCGATATCCGAGCGCAAATGGATCCAAACTTTGACAGTTCCCATCCCTCTTATCGTGCCATCCGAGTGCCAGACTCCGCTCCGGCTATTCCCAAACCTTCGCCCGCCGAAGACTTGAAATTCGTAAAAGAGCAAGTGGAGAAAATTGATAAAGGAATGGCTAAAATCGAAGAAGATGCGAAAACCAAAAAAATTGGTGGAGATCAGTTTTACAAGGCCAGGAATGAACTCTTGGAAAGGCGTCGCATCTATGATGGTCTCCTAGATACAAAGGAAATCGCCGAGAAACATCTCGAACACTTGCAAGCGACTCAAAGATTTAATAGAGATTTCGTTGTTAGGACCTTTGACCCTAATGACAAAGACAAGGTTCTCGCCTATTTTGCGGCGACTGAAAACATGACCGATGATGTAATGGCCTTACATAAGCGCGATGTGTACTTGCTCGAAAAATTTGGCCGCGTGGACAATATGCCAAAAGGCGAAAGTTCGCGTTTGAAAATTCGCGAGGGTCGGGGGGTTCTTGCCGCTGCAAAAGCCGAAACCTCCAAAATCGAACGCGATGCCGGCGAAACATTTCTAAAATCATTAGCTAAATTGGCTGCTAAGGTAGGGATTAAGATCGGAACTTATGCGAGCACAGGACCTGTTGGCGTAGTGCTCGCAGCCGAGGACGTTGTCGAAGCCGCGCACTGGGTGATTGAGGATACAATGGGATGCGCGATTTCGGAGACTTCTCCATACCTCACTTATCACAAATGTGAGTTGGCTCCTGACGTGTTAAACCAAAAGATGCGTAACTTTCTGAATCTGAAAAACTTTGATTATCAAAAGTATTTGCTAGATAGCAATAGAGATTTGTGCACTATTACCAAAGCCGCCGTTAAAAAATTCTTACCAACGCGCTGGGTGTTAAAATGTAATGAAAAGCGCGATGGCTTTGTCGCCTCATTCGCTGAAGAAGGACTTGAACAAGAAGTTAAGCTAAACCGTGATGGCTCCATCCGGAAAGTTATCATGAAGCAAGATGGCGATACGGATATTGATGGCGGCCGCACTTCATTTTATTTGGATCAAAATCAACCGCGCACTTTGTGCGTGCGCGATGATACTTATTTAAACCGTACGACCAGAAAAGTGGCAAAATTTGCCGAAGGTAAAGATCCCGATGACGGTCCTGTCTGTCATCCCAGTTATAACAATGATGTGCCGCTGAAAGCCTTGCACACGAATGCACGCTATTTTTTAGAAAAGGAAATTAACGGCCAGAAATCATTAAATTTTTACCGCGCGAATATGCTAGCTACTCTTGAAATGGCGCAATGTTGTGGCGCCAATGCCGATGCCGCTAATGTTGATCGCTGCATGGCCTACGAAAAAAAATCAGATCGCTCCCCGGCAAAAGTAAAATCGGGCAAGTCCTCTAATCCTGGCGACTTAAAAACTGTCCAATAACCCGAATGTATTCTTTGGGCTCCGAGTAATGGGGCACATGTGCGGACTTTCTAAATACGTGAAATCTAGAATCCTTGGTAAGATTAGCGTAAAATCGTGTTGCTTCGGGCGTGGCCTCATCCGTCTTGCCGCAGGTAAAAAGCGTAGGGAGTCTTAGCCGCGGCAGAAACCGTGCGTTTTCATAAGTTCTTAATGAGCCAGTGGCTGCAAACTCACTCGGGCCCCACATACGTGAATAAACGGTTTTCGACCTAACTGCGGCACCGACGAGACGCTCCTTTGTGGGTTTAAAATTTCCTACGACAAAACGTTTGTAGTAGACCTCCATGGCTTGCGCATATTGAGGACTGTCAGTGCGTCCATGTTTTTGTAAGCGATAAATGGACTGCTGAACTTTCTTGGGAAGTTTTTTAATTAACCGGTCCGCATCCCTTTGCCACAAAGAGGCACTCACGCAAGGACTCGAGAAAACTATACTTTGTACGCCAGAGCGTGGGTATTTTAGAATGTAATCTAGCGCCAACATTGTTCCCCACGAGTGTCCCAGCAAATGGTATTTTTTTAATTTTAGAGCCCCAACCAGGGCCCGAAGTTCTTCCACAAAGGTTTCTGGCCGCATTTGTGGCCCTCTTAAGTTATCCGAAAATCCGCAGCCAATCTGATCATAAAAAATAACATCGCGGTCCTTGGCAAAGCCAATCATACTGTAAATGCCCCAGTGACTTGAGCCAGGTCCCCCATGCATGCAAATGAGTGGTAAACGTTTTTTACTGGGTTTTTTGGCGTGAATATAGCGGTAAAAAGTTTTACCAAATTTGTGTTTTACAAAGCCAAAGTGTTCAAAGTGTTGATCTAAAATTTGCATTCAAAGGATCTTCTCTTAAAGCCTGTTCCACTGTTGTCAAAATAGTAGAATGAGTAAGGAAGACCATTTTGGTCAAGATCTATTTTTAAAGAGGAACGGTCGTCACGCTTGCCAAAAAGTATGTTGGCCACTTCGCGCCTTTGACCCCAAACGGTTTCTGTTGAATAGGTTATGTCCCAAGCATCGATAACGTAGTTGATTTTGCCGACAAAATATTTTTCGTTGGTCTGTGCGAGTTCAAGCCAGCACTGGTTACCCCAGTTGTCTTTCCCGGTAAAAACTTTGGTCACTTCGGTAGCGGCGACCGGAGTCGCGCCTATAGAAATAATTCCGTAAAGGAACGAAAATACAATCCATCGAAAGAACATGCAAACCTCCGAGTTTGTTGAGGCTTAATAGAGCAAATGTCAGACCACGAAAAGCCCCTAGTGTAACAGAATAATTCATAGTCATTTCACGTCTCTAGAGAAGTGGAGATCTAGACAAGTTATAATATTTTTAATGAGGGTGACCATATTGGCTTCGAATGGCGTTTTGGCCAAAAACGGCTGCGTGTAAAAAACGTAAACGCCCAAACTCGCTTATACACTGGTCCTTTAGGGCATAGGGTTTGCTCTCTAGCATGCGCATGATCTTAGGATTTCTTTTTTTACTTTTAATTCGGGTTCACGCTGTTGACATCCCCAAACTTGAAGTGACGTCTCAGGATGACCTGATGCAAATCATTCCCGCCGCGTGGATTAATCAAGCGGGATTTAAAATGGAAGATGGCGTGGGGTTTAGATCGCCAGAATTTGCCAATGCTGACTCAGTGTTCCCATTTTTCCCAATGTACAAAAGCGAATATCTTGGGATGAGCAAGAAGTTTATAGGCGTCGTTGTTCCAGAAAGGTTTTTGGATTTACCGGAAGTGAGTGAATCTAACGTGACGAGAGTCGTAGGCTGTGACTTGCATCCTTCCGTAAAAGTCCAAAAAGCGTGTCAAACAATGCGGGCCATGGGACTGACGCCGGAATTTCACAAAAACCGCGTTTACGGACTTAAGGTAAAAGGAACGGGTCAGGTACTGAAAGGGCGGAGCGTAAGTATTGGTATCGATTTACTGCCAAACTTTGGCTCTGATGATAATACCTTTGATTTTCGCGAAAAATCAGAATGGGAAATTTCCCCACTGCAAAATCTCGCAAATATTTTTACGGGTATTAATAGCTTGATTAGTCCGCCGAAATATACCGAAGCTCTGGAAGAAACTTTGCGCCTTATTCCTTATTTACAGTCAGCGATGCGCCACAACCAAGAGTACGAGGTAATTCAAGGCGGAAATTTAATCCCCGCCAAAAAAAGCCGCGACGTAGAGGTTAGTATCTCTGATAAAACCTATGTTAAAATCCGTCCTGATCTAAATGAAGTCACTGCGGAACTTAAAGATGCCACTTTCGAATACTATCGAAATATAAAGGAAGAACAAAAATGGCAAAATGAAATGTCTGTCGCCTACATGGCGCAGCTTACTCCCGTAATTGGTGATGAGGGATCAAACCGTCTTATTCAGGAGGTTTGCGATTATCTCGCGTCGGCTTATGGTACCGCAACTGAGCTTTGGCCACGTTGTCGAATTATGGCAAGTCTAGATGCAAATGCTTTTGCGCTGCCCTCGGGAGATATTTTTATTTCCGCAGGCCTCATTGGAATTATTTCTGATCTTGACGGCGTCGTCCATGTTTTAGGACACGAAATCGGTCACAATATCGGACGGCATCTTACCAAACGTTTTCGCCTGTATGGCTACTTTATGCCACCCATGATTGCAATTGGGATTGCGGGAAACACCTTTGCATTGGCTGGCGGGGTAGGTGTGCTGGGTCCTGTTACTGCGGCGACTTGGTTTCCACAAATGATAGGTGCTTCGCAACTTGCCGGCATCGGCGGGACCATAGTTAATCTCGGTGTTGCGGCGGGACTGATGTACCATTCTCGCGAACACGAGCGCCAGGCCGACCGTTTTGGCCACGAAATCGCGTTCCTCACGGGAGCTAGAGCGGAAGGAATCGAAAGAGGTTGGAACGAATTTAAAAATTATGTCGAAGATTATTATGGAGTGCGCGGCAATTGGTTACAATCTCTCTTGGAATCGCATCCGCGTATGGGAGAGCGGTTAAAGAACATCCAAAACGCGAAGGATGATTTTAAAAAAATCCCGGAAAACCGCTTGCCAGAGGATTTTTATGCCCGTTACGCACATTTACATTCTGACTTTAAACCTTACGCGCACACTTACGGGAAATATGTAAAACAAAAGTTGGAAGCCAAAAATAATAAGTTTGCCGAATACTCTAAAGCTTCCTTGATTTCTCCGGCGGGAAGTTGCCTGATGCACGCTCTAGGAGGGGTTGATTAAACTAAAGTTTTGTATCAACCACCAACGCTACCGCTTCGCCGCCACCGATACAAAGTGTTGCTAAGCCATAGCGGCCGCCGGTACGTTTAAGTCCATGGACAAGTGTCGTTAAAATTCTCGCTCCTGAAGCCCCGATGGGATGTCCAATGGCCACGGCACCGCCAAAGGGATTTACTTGCGCGCGGTTAATACCCAAATCTTTAATCGCGACCATGGTTACAACCGCGAAAGCTTCGTTGATTTCCCATTGGTCAATGTCTTTAACTTTTAAATTTAATTGATCCATGAGTTTTTTTATCGCGCCAACGGGGGCGGTCGTAAACCATTTTGGATCCTGCGCGAAGGTACTGTAACCAACAATTTTTGCCAGCGGTTTAGCACCTACATTTTTCGCTTTATTTTCACTCATCAGCACAATAGCCGCGCCACCGTCATTAATCTTACTGGCATTGGCTGCAGTTATTGTTCCGTCCTTATCAAAAGCGGGCTTAAGTTTTCCCATTTTATCGGGCATGTATTTTGTGGGCTCTTCGTCTTGGTCAATGAGTGTAGGGCCTGCTTTTGATTCGACGTTAATGCCGACGATCTCGCTTTTGAAAGCGGATTCCTTTTGGGCCTTAAGTGCTAATTCATAACTTTCCTTGGCAAACTGATCTTGTTCTTCACGCGAAAATTTATTTTCTTTCACGCAAAATTCGGCCGCGGTTCCCATATGAAAATTATAACCTGGATCCCACAAGCCATCTTTAATCATGGAGTCCACCAATGTTTGCGAACCCATACGGTAACCCATGCGCACTTTTTCTAAAAGGTAGGGAGCCAATGACATACTTTCTTGTCCCCCAGCAACCACGGTTTCGGCTTGGCCTAAACGAATTTGATCTGCGCCGAGCATTACAGCCTTTAATCCTGAACCACAAACTTTGTTGATGGTCATACACGGAACTTTTTGCGGCAGACCTGCAAGTAGCGCGGATTGACGAGCGGGGGCCTGGCCAACACCAGCGGTTAAAACCTCACCCATAATACACTCGTCAACTTCATGCGGATTTATTCCGCCGGCCTCCAGCGCCGCTTTGATGGCGGTTGCACCAAGCTTTGGCGCCTCAAATTGTGATAAATTTCCGTTAAAAGAACCTACTGGTGTGCGCTTTGCTGCGACAATCACTGGTGACATTTGCGAATCTCCTTAACTAAATCTTCAAAGTTATCAGGTACCTTTTTTCCTATTCCCAAGTCATCTTAATTTTGCTAGCGTTGAAGCGTTGTCTTAGGAGGAAAAATGGCGCGAATTTTTGTTTTTGCACTGTGTCTTTTATCTTTAAATGCGACTGCTCAAGTAGAGAGCAAGTCCTTTAATGTGCCGGTGGACTCAAGTCAAAAGCTGGTTATCACTGGATTCAAAGGAGCCGTGGAATTTTCTCCCTCCGGCGATAGCCAAAATTTAAGAATTAAGATCGAACGCTTAACTCCCGTGACGACAACGATGGGCGAAGAGGTTCAGCAGTGGTCAACGGCATGGGTGCCGAAAGTTGAAAAATCCGACAAAGCGATCACCGTAAAATTTCAGGAACCGCAATTGCGCGAGTTTTGGGAGCGCAAAGACTCCTTTGGCATCATTCCCGATTATAAAATTGTGGTTTCGGGGATATCTGTTCCCGTCGAAGTCTATTGGTCCAAGGGTACCGTAACGGCTAAAGATTGGAAAAATAGCATCAGCGTGACGCTCAATACGGGCGACGCTGATTTTTCAAAAATCGAAGGCGATGTTAAAGCCTTTGTGCAGTCAGGAAGCGTAAAAATTAGCGATCAAAAGGGCACCGTGTTCGTGAATTCTTATGATGGTAAAGTGGCTTTAAAAAATATTGATGGTCCCGCCGAAATCGAGAATTTTAGCGGCACTACTTCCGTAGATAAGGTGCAGGGCAATGTCCGCTTAAGCTCTTACAATGGGAAATCAAAAATTAATGAGATTAAAGGTGGACTCAATTTTGACATGAAAGTGGGAAGCCTTGAAGTGGAAGACTTAGATGGCAGCCTGCGCGGCGAAAATGGGGACGGTACAGTGAAAGCTCAGGTCGTTGGGACCCCCGATGTTCGAGTGCGCAGTCTTGCGGGAAGTGTGAATTTAAAAGTGCCCCGTAAGTTTTCGGCGCATTTAAATGTTGGATCAAGTGAAGGGGAACTAAGAATTCCTTCTCATATTCGCGTCCAACGCGGCGACAATATGAAGTGGGCTGTGGGGCGATTGCAAGGCGGCGAGCGTGAGGGGCAAATCTTCGCGCGCAGTCAGTCTGGGAATATTGTCGTAAATTCCAACGATTAATGTTGACTGTGAGAGTAAAATTCTCAAGATAACAAAATATGGCAAAAACCAAACCGACCCCAAAAAAAGCAAAGAAACCGGCTGTTAAGGCCAAAAAACCTGTTAAACCAGCGGCAAAGCCAGCTTTAAAGGCTAAAAAGCCTGTAAAAAAGCCAGCCGCCATCGTGACTGGTAAGAGCGCCGGCAAGTTAGCGGCAAAGGCGCCGGCTAAAGCTGGCGTAAAGACAGCTCCAAAAATTACGCCCAGTTCTTCGAAACTGGCGACTAAGCCTAGTGGCAAGGCACCAATTCTTCCCGATGAAGTTATGAAGGGAAAAAAAGAGCCCAAAGGTAAGGCAGCCGCTAAGACCGTTGAAGTTGCTATTGTTGACGATAAAAAAGCTGAAGAAGCCGAGATTGTACTAACCGATGCCGAGGGGCGCCGTTATTGCCGCGTTCAAGATTGTGACCAAATTGCCATTGTCGAAGCTTATTGCCGGTACCACTACTTGCTTTATTGGAAGAAAATTCAATACCGTAAGAAGATTTTGGCGGATAACAAGTTTTTTAAATACATCGATGAACTCACCGCTAAATATCCAGATAAATTTCTTGATGTGATTCGTAAAGATCTTATGAGTCAAAAGAACTTCTCTGCCGCCATCCAGGAAATGGAAATTGATGAGAGCGCTGACGAAGCTGATGTTGATGATAAGAGTTATATGGACGACATGCGCGGTATTGGCGCCGAAGTCGGCACCACCGAAGAATCCAACGAAGATTTCTAGGTAACAGTTCCCTTTCCTCGATGTGTTGCATCGAGGAAAGGGAACTGTTACCTTTACGTTTACGGAATCGTGTAAGTGATTATCTGCGATTTTGCGCTTTCATTATTTCCCGTATCGAAAGCCGATACTGCAAAATAATAGGTCTTGCCCACTTGAAGATTTGCTATCGTGCCGCTTGTATTGGGCGCGCTGACGATTTTTGAGGGAAAGCGCCCCCAGTCTCCATTTACATCTGAATAATACATAATGTAACCGGCGAGATCGGTACAAGGCGTGCCGTCCGCATTTTTTGTGACTGGGTCCCATGTCAGAGTCGCTGTCTTTGTGGTTGGCGTAGGTTGACTTGGCGTAACTTGATTACAAGTTTGAGGGTCCGTATCACTTGTCCCATGCCATAAACCATCATTACCCATGGCTTGGGCGCACATAAATGTTGTTCCTTGCGGCCAAATTTTATTGATGGTGTAACTTGCACCAAAAGGACCCGAAAGATTTAACCAGCCACCCGAGCTGTCAAAAGTATAGCGCAGGGCTGTCACAGTACCTTTCAAACTAAGTACCGCACCGCTGGCGCTAGTTGAAACCGACATCACGTAGGCACCCTGTCCAGGAGTGGCTGTCGGCGAAACGATCGTCCAAACGAAACTGACTTTTGCTGGATTTGATTTATTATCGCTGACCGTAACAGTGACACCCCATGTTTTTGCGGTACCGCCGGCTACTGTTCCTGAAATTGTACCGTTGGTGCTATTTATAGAAAGACCCGTGGGTAAACCGGTAGCAGAATAACTAAGTATATCGCCGTCGGGATCGCTGGCGGAAATTTTTAAGTTTACGCTGTCGCCTTCTTTATTGTTGGGCGAACCGGGATCAATAATAGTGGGTGTACGGTTTGTTACCGTCGCCTGTTTCTGACAGAGCTGTCCGATGACATTAACGCCGTTAACTCCTTGTTGAGTTGATGTGCGAAAAGCATAGTCGGCTTCCATGCGGTCAAAAAGCGAACCTGTACATGCCAGGTTGACTTTTCCGCCGTTGGCAAGATTTAAAAAGCCGCTACAATTATGATTTAAGCCAGAAAAGGTGATCGCACCAGTTCCCGCCGTAACAGCTCCCGAACAAGAAACACTTTGTTTAATAGTGTAGACACCATTAACAAATTGTAGCTCCTGGCAAGAGCCAAGCACGAAATCACTTCCCGACAAATTATATATTAGTCGAAGCGTAACGTACCCCTGACACCCAGGTGACGCCGTCACTTGTTGAGGAAGTCCATCCGTGGAAGTCCCCGGGTTTTTCGGTTCTGGTGTAAAGCTCACTTTTGCGGATCGCAGTTCACTGCAACCAATCAAAAACAAAATAAATGCACTACAGGACAGTAGTCCTTTACCAAATGTGTTCATCCTAAACTCCCATCTCTCAATGTTTGGTACTACAATCCATGTGCCAGGATTTTGAAAAAAATTTAATTTGCGCGTACGCAAAGTTATAAACACTAGCGCCGTGTCATTATAAGATTTTCTTATGTAAATAATTGAGCCACATTATTTACAGTGAAACAATTTTCGCAAACGGCGCCGATATTTGCGCGCCGAATTTAATTTAAGTGAAAGAAACCTTTTTTAAAAAATCGCGATTAGGTTAACTTAATTAAAAAGAGCGCGGAATATTTAAAATGCAAATTGTGTTTTTGACGATAGCAATTTCTTCTCATTTTCTTACCGACAATTTCTGATTCGTAAAATAGGTAGAATTCTCCAAACGTCACTTTATACATTAGAATTAATTATGGATTGCACTGCGATTTTTTCTCCGACACTCGTTTGGCTACATGATTTTCTAGTTATTTCATTGCGGTTTCTAGATTAATGAACCTGTTTTCTTAAGCGCCGTGTTTTATAGTTTAGCGAGATGATTTAGGCCGATTACCGCCAGTCAGTCTATGCATCCTGTAATGCGCTCATCAATGGTTTGCGGTGTAGTTGGTTTGCTGTGTTCATTCGCTCTCAAAGCGCGAACGAGAAATTAATTTAATTCTTACTTAGCAGAGGAACGAACGGCAGGCGAAAAAATGGTTCTTCCAAGATTAGCGGCGCTGCAAAGTGTATCTCTAGAGACGACGCCGCAGTACGTGCTGTTTAAACGCGAGACGGTCACCAAATCAATGCAGCGGATGCTCTTCGGATTCCTCGCTAATATTATCTTCATCGGCGTTTAGCAAACCGTGCTCTGAGCCTAACAAGCGATCAGCTTCGGCTTCCAGCTTAGAATTCACCGTTGAGTATTGCATGTAGACATCACGATTCTTAAAACGGAGTTTCTTCCAAAGAGGTGGAAATTCGATTTCTTTTGTTTCCAGAAAGCTCTCAAGCCATGAAGCGAGCGGGTCCATCAAAAAATTCAAAAGTTCAAAAGCATTTTCCTTATTTAAATCAAAATCTACCGAGGCTTCAAAATTAATTTGCCGAATAGAAGTTGGCCGCAGAAAGCCCAAACGCACAATGAGTTCTTCGCGGTAAATTCGCCCTTCAATTAGCAGCTGTGCGCCGTCTAAGCGCTTAGCGAATTGGCTCTCAAATACCTCTAATGCCAGCTTACAATACTCAGCCGGTAGAGGTGCCCATTTAACTGAAGATGACCGCCTTGGATCCATTGATTTTCCCACCCATTTATTTGACTTTTCAAAGTCCGGCTGATTATATCGGCTTTGAACTGATAACACAATCCCCGAAGTAATAGATGATAAAAAATATAAGTTCTTCCGACAACTTAGGGCCATCCACTAACCTCGCATCTCATAAGTCCGTTTATATCTCAACCTATGGTTGTCAAATGAACGTAAATGACTCCGAGCGGATGTATACTTTACTTGAAATGGCTAACTATGAGCAAGCCACTGCCCCCGAAAACGCTGATCTTATCATAATAAATTCTTGTAGTGTACGGGAAAAGCCAGTGCATAAGGTGCACTCGGAAGTGGGTAGGTATCGCAAGCTTAAAGAGAAAAATCCGAATTTGAAAATTGGTGTGAGTGGCTGTGTGGCGCAGCAAGAAAAGGATAAACTCTTAGCGGCCCTACCTGTGCTTGATTTTGTATTTGGGCCCGATAACATAGACGCATTGCCAGCAATTATTTCAGAGCTCGACAAAAAATCCACGCAAAAAATAAATTACACCCAATTTCGCCATCGCGAAACCTATAACATCGAAACTTTCACGCGCAATCCGGGTGTGGCGACATTCGTGAACATTACGAAAGGCTGCGATAACTTTTGCACTTTCTGTGTCGTGCCTTTTACGCGGGGTCGAGAGCGCAGCCGACCGCTAAAATCGCTAATCGAAGACATTAATAAATTGACCAATAAAGGCGTGCAAGAAGTAACTTTGTTAGGTCAAAACGTAAACTCTTATAAATCCGATTGTGGCGCTGACTTTGGCAAGCTTTTGCAGGCACTTTGCGAGCAAACGGATTTAAAACGTATTCGCTATACCACAAGTCACCCCAAAGATTTTAATGAAGACTTGGTTCAGATCCTCGCCAAGTTTCCAGATAAACTCTGCAAGTACATCCATTTGCCCATGCAGTCTGGAAACTCTGAAGTCTTGCAACGCATGAACAGGGGATACACTCGCGAAGAATATCTTACGAAAATCAAAATGATTAAATCACTGATTCCAGATGTATCGCTATCGACCGATATTATCGTCGGATTTCCCGGCGAGACCGAAGAGCAGTTTCAGGATACAGTTACACTCATGCAAGAAGTGGCTTACGAAACTATTTTTGCCTTTAAGTACAGTCCACGGCCCTTAACTAAAGCGGCCCGCTTTGACGATCAGCTGCCAGAAGAAGTTAAATCGCGTCGCCTTAATTATCTTTTTGAAAAACATAACGAACTCGCTTTCGAGCTGGCGAAGAGATATGAAAATCAAACTTTGGACGTTTTAGTAGAAAAAGTTGAAGATGATGGCACGGCCAGTGGACGTTCGACCCACAACAAGCTTGTTCACTTTATTGGTTCAAAAAGTTTAATTGGGCAAATCGTTCCCATTAAAATAACCCGTGCCTTCCCCGTAAATTTACGCGGGGAGCTGGTGCAATAATGGATAAAAAATTACCTAAAGAAATTAGTAACCTTATGAAGACACATAAGGAGTGGATTGAACTTTTTCCTTTAGCAGTGACTATGCACGGGGAGCGTGAACGGCCCATTCTGGTTTTGCAGGATAAAGAAAAAAACGTGAGTCTTCCTGTTTGGCTAGGGTCATTAGATGCGGCGGTAGCAATGGTGCAAGCCAGTGCGCAGAGCCCAGATTCAACGCCTCACCGCACGACGCTGCAAATACTTAAAGCGTTCAAAGCGGAACTTAAATTTTGCATTTTTCAAGAAGTCATGGGCCACCATCAATTTGTTGATTTGGTTTTGATGGCCAATGAAACAATGCAGACAGTTCGGTGCCGCGCCGACGAGTCCATGTCTTTATGCCTGCTTTCGCAAGCTCGCTTTTTTTGCCCGTTAGAGTTGATAAAAAAATCACGGCAGGTGGAGGCTGAACTAAAACAGGCCCCTGTATTAAATGCGCTTAATGCGCTCAATGAACAGCGAACGACGGAGTTACTTAATTGATTCTAGAGTGCCGCGGGAAGAAGCCGCAAATTGGTAAAGACTGTTACATCGCGCCCACCGCGACTATCGTGGGGGATGTTGTTTTAGGTGACCGCACTTCGGTTTGGTTTAATACTGTCATCCGTGGCGATGTAATGCCCGTACGAATTGGAAAAGAATGTAACATCCAGGATGGATCAATCTTGCATGGAACCTATAACAAATGCGGTGTTGAGCTAGCTGACCGGGTAAGTATTGGTCACGGAGTCATTTTACACGGCTGCAAAGTTGAAGGCAATGTACTGATAGGAATGGGATCTATTCTTATGGATAACGTTAAAGTAGGCCCAAAGTGTCTTGTTGGCGCCGGTTCACTTCTAACAGAGGAAGCCGAATTCGCGGAAGGTTCGCTAGTCATCGGCCGTCCCGCGAAAATGCACCGTAACCTTAAACCCGACGAATTAGAATTTTTAGAAAAATATGCGGATAAATATCTTTTCTATAAGGGCTGGTACGACAGCCGCAAAGGAGAGTGACCATGGAAATTAGAGACGCCATAACCTTTGACGATGTAATGCTTGTTCCTGCTTACTCGGATATCGTTCCTTCGGAAGTAACGACGAAGTCCTTTTTCGCTCGCGACTTATATTTGAGTCTTCCAATCTTATCGGCAGCGATGGATACCGTGACGGAAAATAAGGTGGCCAGAGTACTGGCGCAACAAGGGGGGCTAGGAATTATTCATCGGAATATGCCGATTGAAGACCAGGCCCGCGAAGTTGAAAAAGTAAAAAAATATGAGAGCGGCATGATACTTGACCCTATTACGCTGGGACCGGAGAATAAAGTTCATGAAGCCCTTCAGTTAATGAAAGAATACTCCATCGGCGGCGTGCCGATTACCGTCGACGGCAAATTGGTGGGCATGCTTACCAACCGCGATTTACGCTTTGAAACCAATATCCAGCAACCCATCGGCAATATAATGACCAAAGAAAATTTGGTAACCGTAAGTAAAGGTACGACTCTCGAAGAAGCCAAAAAGCTTTTACAAAAACATAAGATCGAAAAACTCCCTGTTGTAGACAATACGGGAAAGCTTATTGGTTTAATTACCATCAAGGATATTCAAAAGGCGCAAGCCTATCCGAATGCGACCAAAGATCATCAAGGGCGCCTTATGGCCGCCGCGGCGTTAGGAGTTGGAGCCGCCGCCATCGAACGGGCTGAAGCGTTGGTAGAAGCTTCCGTAGACATCTTGGTGGTGGACACAGCTCACGGTCACTCGAAAAATGTCAAAGAAACGGTTAAGACTGTAAGTTCAAAGTTTAAAGATGTTATCGTTATTGCCGGAAATGTCGTGACAGCCGAAGCCTGTGAAGAATTGTTTGATTGCGGGGCCGAGGTAGTAAAAGTGGGAGTGGGCCCGGGAAGCATTTGTACAACACGCATGGTGGCTGGAGTGGGTGTACCCCAAGTCACTGCCGTGATGGATTGCGCGAAGGCCGCAAAAAAGCGCGGTAAATCTATTATCTCTGATGGCGGCATAAAATATTCTGGCGATATTACCAAGGCTCTCGCGGTAGGCGCCGGCAGCGTAATGATCGGTAGCCTTATTGCGGGTTGTGACGAGAGCCCTGGAGAGGTTATTTTGTATCAGGGCCGCTCCTACAAAGTTTACCGCGGGATGGGCTCTTTGGGCGCGATGGGCCTTGGCTCCAAAGACCGGTATGCCCAAGCTGACGTCGTAGACGCCGAAAAACTTGTTCCCGAAGGAATCGAGGGTAAAGTTCCTTACAAAGGAAGTTTGTCAGCCATCCTTCACCAATTGGGCGGCGGGCTACGTAGCGGTATGGGATATTTAGGGGCACGCAATATTAAAGAGTTACAAGAGCGCGCGCGCTTTGTGAAATTAACTTCTCAGGGTTTAAGAGAGTCTCACGTGCACGACGTGACCATTACCAAAGAAGCACCAAATTACCGAATGGAGTAACTCTTGTCGTTAAAAGGTGGAATTGCAATTTTAGATTTCGGGTCCCAACTTACGCAAGTGATTGCTCGCAGGCTTCGCCAACTGGGAGTATACACGGAACTTCATCCTTATAATGTTTCTATTGATAAAATCAAAGACCAGGAGCCCAAGGGAATTATCCTAAGCGGTGGACCAAGTTCCGTTAACGATGAGGGTGCTCCCGAACGAAACGTCGAAGAACTCGTCAGTCTTGCTCCCGTGTTGGGGATTTGTTACGGCATGCAGCTCATTGGTAAACAGTATGGAGGCGTAGTCGTGCGCGCCGAAGCCCGCGAATATGGATTGATGGAAGTGAATTGGACCGAACCCTTCGGAAATATTCCGGCCATTCAAAAAGCCTGGATGAGTCACGGAGATGTCATCGAAGTACCGCCGCCAGGCTTTGAAATTTGCGGACGTAGCGCCAATGGACATATTGCCGCGATGAGCGGTCCTAATATTTGGACCGTACAGTTTCATCCGGAGGTTAGTCATACTGAAATGGGTATGGAAATTCTTCGGGCTTTTACCTTTGATTTTTGTAAGGTAAAGGCCGACTGGGTAATACCCAATATCGCCCAGCATATTATTGAGGAAGCTAAGCAAAAGGTTCAACCGCAGGAAAAGGTACTATGCGCTTTAAGTGGCGGCGTGGACTCCACGGTGGTAGCGGCACTTTTAACGAAGGCTTTAGGGCGTGACCGGGTTTTATGTTTGTTTATCGACAACGGGTTACTGCGAAAAAATGAATTTAACGAGGTTTTGCATAATTATCGCGAAATGAATTTAAATATTAAAGGGGTCGATGCCCGCGCGCATTTCTTGCGTCTTCTTGACGGAGTAACGGATCCGGAAAAAAAGCGAAAAATTATTGGCAAAGCCTTTATCGATATTTTTGAAGACAGCATTAAACACATTCCAGAGATAAAGTTTTTAGCGCAAGGTACGCTCTATCCCGACGTCATAGAAAGTGTTTCGCCGCGGGGCTCATCGGTGACCATTAAATCTCACCATAATGTCGGGGGCTTACCGGAAAAGATGAATTTAAAACTTATAGAGCCTCTGCGTGAACTTTTTAAGGACGAAGTAAGACAACTGGGAAGAGAAATCGGCGTTAAAGACTCCTTCTTAAACCGCCATCCGTTTCCGGGGCCGGGTCTTGCCGTTAGAATTATCGAACCCATTACCGAAGAAAAACTTAATATCTTACGGGAATGTGACCATATTTTTATTTCTGAACTGCGGGCTAAAAATCTCTACGATAAAATTTGGCAGGCCTTTGCCGTTCTTTTACCGGTTAAGACCGTGGGCGTGCAGGGTGATGACCGCTCTTATGAGCGGGTTGTATGTTTGCGAGCCGTGACTTCAATGGACGGAATGACCGCCGACTGGTTTGAGTTTCCGGGGAATTTTTTACGGAATGTTTCTAACCGCATTACCAACGAAGTCAAAGGCGTTAACCGCGTGGTTTATGATATTACAAGCAAACCGCCAGGCACGATTGAGTGGGAGTAAGTAAATGAGTTCGTTTGTTCACTTACACGTGCATTCTCAATATTCTTTGCTTGAAGCTTCTATCGGCATTAAAGCGTTAGCTAAAAAAGCCAAAGAATATCAAATGCCGGCAGTGGCACTCACGGATAACGGCAACATGTTTGGCGCCATTGAATTTTATTTTGCCTGCAAAGACGCCGGCGTTAACGGAATTATTGGCCTTGATGCCTATATCGCCCCGAAATCCCGTCTTATTAAAGGCGAAGACCCTGAAGTAGTGGCCAATCCTTATCGTAAGATTGTGTTGTTAGCGCAAGATTACGAAGGATATCAAAACCTCTGCCAAATAGGTTCTATTGGTTACCGTGAAGGATTCTACTACCGGCCTCGTATCGATATAGATGTCTTAAAAAAATATAATCAAAAATTGATTGCTCTCTCGGGTGGCGTGGGCGGCGAGGTCCCCGGTCTCTTTTTTAAAGAGGGCCCCGAAACGGCTCTAAAAAAGATTAAGGAACTTAAAGAAATTTTTCCAGAGCGATTCTATTTGGAGTTAATACGTACGGGCCTGCCGGAGTGGACGGAACTAAATAAATTTCTTTTGGAAGCGTCGAAGATTACGGGAGTTCCCGTAGTCGCCACAAATGACGTGCATTACTTAGAGCCCGACGATCAGATCGCGCAAGAAGTTTTGATTTGTATTGGTACGAATAAGACGCTGCAAGATTCTACGCGCTATCGGCTGGGAACAGATCAATTTTTCTTTAAGGACGGCGAACAGCTAAATGAACTTTTTAGAGATATTCCGCCGGCGCTTGAAAATACTTTGGAGATTGCTGGCCGCTGTAAGGTGGACTTTAAACTCAAAGATAAAGAGGGAAAGCCGATCTATCACTTACCAAGCTTCCCAACGAAGGCGGGCCGCACCGTCGACGAAGAAATTGCGGAAATGTCCAAAGCGGGACTCGAAGTTAGGTTTCGCGAAGCGGAAAAACGCGGCGAAGCCGTAAAGGAAACCGATAAACCGAAATATTATGATCGCCTTGACTACGAGCTTAAAGTTATTGGTTCCATGGGGTTTAACGGATACTTTTTGATCGTTCAAGACTTCATTAACTGGGCGAAGTCGCAGGGTATACCCGTTGGGCCCGGTCGTGGTTCGGGGGCCGCAAGTCTTGTCGCTTATTCGTTAAGAATAACTGATTTAGATCCCATGGAGCACAACCTGGTGTTTGAGCGTTTCTTAAATCCCGAACGTATTAGCATGCCAGACTTTGATATCGATTTTTGTCAGGACCGGCGTGGAGAGGTAATTCAGTACGTCACGCAAAAATACGGGGAATCGAGCGTTAGCCAAATTATTACCTACGGAAAATTACAGGCGCGCGCCGCTCTACGCGATGTCGGCCGGGTGTTAGGGATGACCTACGCGGAAGTCGATACTGTGGCTAAATTAATTCCGGAAAAATTGGGGATCACTCTAAAGGAAGCCATCGAAATGGAACCAAAAATTCCAGAGGCGATGGAGGCTAATCCGCAAGTGGCGACGATGTTTGAGTTGGCACAAAAGGTTGAAGGCTTGGTCCGGCACGCGGGGATTCACGCTGCCGGCGTCGTCATTGCTGACGGGGAATTAGTAAGATACGCGCCTCTTTACCGGGGTGCTGATGGCGAAAACGTCGTGCAGTATGACATGAAGCACGCGGAAAAAATTGGTCTCATTAAATTTGACTTCTTGGGTTTAAAAACACTGACGCACATCAACTATGCGCTGGAGCTTATCGAAAAAAACCGCGGCAAGAAAATTGCCGTCCAAGAAATCCCCCTGTCAGATGCGGGAATTTATAAATTAATGTCAAATGGTGACACCGCCGGAGTATTCCAATTTGAGGGCGACGGTATTACAAATGCGGTTTTAAAAATTCAGCCAAGTAATTTTGCCGATATCACGGCGATAAACGCCCTTTATCGTCCCGGTCCTATGGACATGATACCTGATTATACGGCCAGAAAAAAAGGCCAGCAAAAGGTTCAGTATATTTTTCCTGAACTAGAAACCATCTTAAGCGAAACCTACGGGGTCATCGTTTACCAAGAACAGGTTTTACAGATCGCCGCGCGGATTGCAAAATACAGTCTTGGTGAAGCCGACGTGCTTCGCCGCGCGATGGGTAAAAAAATTCCCGAAGAAATGGCCAAGCAAAAGAGCCGTTTTATCGATGGCGCTAAATCTAATGGTTTTGATTCTGAAAAGGCGGCTGAATTATTTTCTTTAATGGAAGAGTTCGCCAATTATGGTTTTAATAAAGCGCACGCCGCGGCTTATTGCGTGGTCGCCGCCCATACCGCCTGGCTAAAAAATTATTATCCGGTAGAGTTTTATGCGGCTCTTTTAAGTACGGAGATGGGCGATACCGATAAAGTTGAACAGTACGTTAAAGATGCCCGGCAAAGAGGGATTGAAGTCGAAGCTCCGCATGTAAATCACTCTGAATGTCGTTTTACGGTTAAAGGTGAAAAAATATTTTTTGGCTTGGGCGCAATTAAAGGCGTGGGAGAGGCTGCTGTCGAGTCTATAGTTGCGGCCCGCAATCAAATGGCCGAAAAGAAGTTTAATACTCTCGAAGATTTTTTTGACAACGTGGATTTGCGCAAAATTAATAAAAAGGTAATCGAGTGTTTGATCCGAGGCGGTGCCTTCGATAATCTGGGTGCTCACCGGGCCCAGCTACTTGCCGGCTATAGTCGATATGTTGATCGCTCTAGCGTAACCCGTAATGACCGAGACCTGGGACAAGAAAGTCTTTTTGCCATGGTTGAAATGAAGGACGAAGTTTTTCTTGACGACGTGCCGGCCTGGACTCGAACGCAAAGACTATCTAACGAAAAAGAAGTTTTTGGATTTTATCTTACCGAGCATCCACTTACGGGCTATGAATCATTGTTTAAACAGTTTACGTCGAATAGAGTTAAAGATCTTTTTGAAACACAAGCGCCGAAAAAAGCGGGCAAGCGCCCAGTCGCGGTTGCCGGGATTATTACGGGATTAAAAGAAATCATCACACGTAAGGGTACGCGCATGGCGTTTGCAACCCTGGAAGACCTAACCGGCGGAATTGAAATCGTCATT
Source organism: uncultured Bdellovibrionales bacterium (assembly GCA_964498095.1). Lineage (GTDB taxonomy): Bacteria > Bdellovibrionota > Bdellovibrionia > Bdellovibrionales > SG-bin7 > SG-bin7. The sequence goes on from CAZCFY010000001.1 coordinate 177,390, forward strand.
TTTCCAAACACCTACTCAGAATCTCTAAATATTATTAAAGCGGATAAGCCTTTAATTGTTTCGGCCCAGTTAGAAACAAGTGATGAAGGGTCAAAGCTCATCGCCGAAAAGATTGAATTATTTGAGACACGGCTAAATAAAGTGAAGTCAATGGTCATGAAGCTTGATGAGTCCATGACTTCACATCTCGGAGAACTCAATGCTTTATTAAGCGAAAATCCCGGCGATGTTTCAGTAAACTTCCAAATTTACTTAAGTGACTTAAAGCGGGTCGTATCCCTTGCGCCGGAAAATCAAAAAGGCATTCGTCCCACGCCGGAAATGGTCGAAAAACTCTACCGCCTTTATGGCAATTTAGATTTTATCGAAATGCACTGATGAAAGAGCTTAAGTATCATGATATTTCACCCCTAATAAGTCCCCGCATAGCGGTTTACCCCGAAGACGTAAATTTTGAGCGTAAAGTTTCCTTAAGTTTTGAAAATGGGAACCATCTTGAACTATCAAGTATTACGGCAACGGTGCATCTAGGCGCGCATGCGGATGCTCCCAGCCATTATAAAAAAAGTCTCGACGGTATTGATAAGCGTGATCTTGGTTTCTATTTTGGACCTTGTCAGGTTATTGAAGTTAAAAATATACGGGGAGAACGGGTGTCGGTAGCCGATATTTCGGTCCCCATAAAACATCCCCGCGTTCTTTTAAAAACAGGATCTTTTCCAAATCCCGAAAAGTGGAATGATGACTTTAATAGTTACTCGCCGGAGGCAATTAAATATCTTCACGATAAAGGCGTTCGCCTAGTAGGCATTGATACGCCTTCGGTTGATCCTGCAAACTCAAAAAAACTAGAGAGCCATCAAATGATTGCCCAATATGATATGGCCGTTCTTGAGGGACTCGTATTAAGTAATGTCACGCCCGGTGAATACTTTTTATGTGCTTTGCCGCTACGCCTAGAGGGCTGCGAGGCCTCTCCAGTGCGAGCGGTACTTTTTGAAAGTTTAGTGGCGTTTAATAAAAACGATTAAGGAGTGCCCGAACGCTTCCACCGGAACTTTTACGCCCATTGCTAATTGCTCGGGACTGATATTCGATAAGTCAGCGCGGAACTGTTTAGTTCCCTTGTACGCGCAAGCTAAGGTAGATTCTAAAAAGTTGTCCTTAATTCGGTAAGTGTTAGCTTTGCAGTCTATGTAATCTTCTTCTGGATTCGACGGCCTCTCATAAAGCTTAATAGAATTGTCCGCTGTAATAACTAAAGTTAATTCAATCATAGAGTGCGAAACTTGATAGCGGCCAACTAGATCATGATGCGTAAGTAAGGCGTTGGCGAACAAGGGCTGAAATATTACCGTCCAAAAAAGAAGTTTCTTCATAAAGGGGTTCCTCCATTTTTCTCGCTTACCAAAAGACAATTCAAAATTAGGACCAGTTTTTGGGAACGAAAATTCAGGGGTTTAGAGATAAACCTTAAGAAAAACCGGCAAATTATTGCGCCATCAGATTGTACAACTTTCAAAAATCTATAATTCAAGTGGGGGTGCAAAAATTCACTACCGCTTTAAAAATTATTCGATCGATGGAACATAATCGTTCATTTAAAGCGAAGAAATAAGCATTTCGGTGGCAAAATGGTTACCTTATTACACCAAAACGCTGGCACCCTTCGTGCTATTAGATAACTGGGAACGGTTTTATTTATGGGAGGAACAATGAAAAAACTGTATATCGCACTTCTTAGCGTTTTGATGGCAGCCAGTGTTGCCCAAGCTCAACGCCGCACGATTTTTCTTCAGTTTGGAGATCAAGAGCACCAACGTATGGGCGTTCTTTATCTTAAACAAGCAATCATGCAACAGCACCGCTTTGAAAATCCAGAAAATCTGGAGCTTGAATCGGTCACTCTAGTCGCTAAATCTCAACATGGAAATGGCCAGGCTGATCTTATCGTCGGCAATTGGCGTTCGCCAACAGCACGTATTGGTGGTCGTCCCAATGACTATTGGAATCACGGGGATTGGACCTTTGATAATGTAACGATGTACAACATGCAAAGAACTTCCATGGGCCCCTGGCAAATCGAACTACGTGGCTTTAATAAAGTTCGCCGGGTGATGCTGGTAGTGAGAGACCGCTTTGTTCCACCACCACGCCCCATACCTCAGCCACCTCGTCCAATTCCGCAGCCTCCGCGTCCTATTCCTCAACCGCCTCCAGGACCTTCTGTCGCGGTAAGTGTTAAAGGACAAGGGTACTTCCCTGATCTTTTAACAGCGCAAGGTGTATGCGTATCCCAAGGGTATTCGCGCGCGGTTGGGTATACTCAGTGGCAGCAAGCGGGAAATAAAATTCAAGGACTACGTTCGTATAACGGTAGTGCGTTCTTTCAGTCGCACATTTGGTACGGCGGCATGGCCCTTGACATCGTAAACTGCCAATAAGGTGCCTGACACCAAATCGAGTCCATCGTGCGTCATTAGCCGCACACTTGTCAAAAAAGGAGAGCTTAAGCTCTCCTTTTTTCTGTAAACTGTTAAAATTCCAGAATAATGGCCGATCGTAGTTGAAACTCCGGATACGCCTAAAAGCCTATATTTGCGATCAATTAATAATGGTGGTCAATCTCCTGACGCACCATGGACTCGATTTGGTGTCAGGCACCTTTTAATAATTGAAGCTGAGTTTGGAGATTAGGGACTGTGGTAACTCGGGGCGAACGGATTTAGGAATAAAGAAAGTAGTTAGATTAAAGAAGTCGGTAAAGATTTTATGTTTCTCGGCGGCTTGTACGAGGTAATCGTGGCCAGAAGAACCACCGGTACCCAATTTTTTTCCAAGCATACGATGCGCCATCAAAGCGTGGCGATGGCGCCAGGTTGTAAAGTTCTCATCAATTTGCGTAAGCCCTGTTAAAAATTTAAACGGCAAGAATAAAGCGGGTTGATCGCGGTAAAGAAAAATAAATAGCGAGGCTTGAAGCGCTCTTAGAGAAATTCGAAATTGCCCCTGTTCTTGTAGCTTTCTATATTCTCCTTCATCAAAAATCGCCGAAAAAACTTTGAGGTTGGCATCGATGGCTTTAATATTTTCTTCGATCTGGGCTTTTGGCAGATAAGAATTGGCGGAGACTGTTGCTTTCTCATTTTGAAAAACGGTTTCAACCGCGGCACGGTAGCTCTTCCAGAAGTTAAATTCGTTACTTTCTAAAAATGGCGTGCGCTCAAGCCACTTTTCTACCAAAGAAAACAAACTCGGTTGACTTTCGATGTCAGAGCAAAGCCTTTTCTGTTTATCGGTTAGATAGTTTGAGTAGGGAACATTTGCTAGGCGCAACCGCTTTTTAGGGTCCAGTCCGAGTTTGGTTTCAAGCAATCGGTTCTGAAAACTTTGGAAGCCACTCGAGGGAAATAAAAAGTCACGGAACTCTAGAAAATCCATTGGCGTCATGGTTTCCAAAATAGGAATTTGCCGCATCAATAGATCTTGAATTTGAATAATGCGGTCTACGCGCAGAACGGAGGTCGCAAGATCTGATTCATTGACGTAAGACTTTGCAAAAATAGAAATCATCGAGTCAAGCTCGGTCAAAATTTGTTTAAACCACAATTCATAGGCCTGATGCGTAATTATAAATAACATTTCATCATGAACCGGTCGGCCGAATTCTTGGCTCTTCGGATGTTGCGCGCTCAAAATTTGGTCGATATAAAGGTAGTCATGATAATGTAGCGGCGGGTATTTACTCATATAAGTTAGGTAAGACCGTTTTAGGGGAAAGTCCAATGAAAAGTTACCGTAAAGAACTCTGGTTTAATACGACAAAAAGGCGCGAGTTTATCAACATTACGGATCAGGTAAGAGGCTGTATTGAAGAGAGTAAAGTCAAAGAAGGGCTAGTACTTGTTAATGCCATGCATATCACCGCCAGTGTTTTCATCAATGACGATGAGCGCGGACTTCATCATGACTATGAAAAATGGCTAGAAAAACTTGCACCTCATGAGCCCATTGATCAATATCGCCACAATGATACCGGCGAGGACAACGCTGACGCTCATATTAAACGCCAGCTGATGGGACGCGAAGTTGTTTGCGCTATTACTAACGGCGATCTTGATTTTGGCACCTGGGAACAAATCTTTTACGGGGAGTTTGATGGTCGCCGCAAGAAGCGTGTTCTGATTAAAATAATAGGCGAGTAATTGACAGAGATTCCTGCCGGGAGAATATTGGCAACAAATGAAGGTAAAAGACGCCATTAAAAAGAATTTTGTTATGGGCGGAATCCCTGACGACGGTGGCTACCTTGACCGCTTTTTTTTGATTAGACTCGGGGGCCTGCCATTCGTGATGTATAACTTCCCCTCCCGTGTAAAGGCTGCAAAGATTCATGATATCCATCACGTGGCCACCGGGTTTCGTACGGACTTCAAAGGAGAATGTGAAATTGGCGCGTGGGAGGTTGCCTCAGGTTGCGGATCGTACTTGGCCGCATGGATGTTAAACCTTATGGCTCTTTCCGTGGGAATTTTTATTTGGCCAAAAGCAATGTGGACCGGTTTTTTGCGGGGTCGTAACTCAAAAAACTTTTATCATATAGCTGTTCCAGAAAATATTTATGATTTTGAGATGGAAGCCATCCCCAAAATGCTAAGCTTGGACCAGCCTTTGCGCCCTTGGAGATTAGCGGATCTTTTGGCATTTATCTTTTGGGGCGCCTTTGGAGTTACGTTTCACTTAAGTCTCTTTCCGTTTTATTTGCTATTTCCTTTTCACTATGTCACTTATAAACTGCTCTTTGATAAAGACGACCGGCTAAAAAGGTATACGTTCTTAAGGCGCTAAGAGAAGGGTTTAAAGATCGCGTATAAGGCGTGCGAATTCTTTAATTTCTTCCGTGGTATTATCAAAAGAAATCATCCAGCGGCACTCAAAGGTTTTTTCGTCCCAAACATAAAAAAAGAATTTTTCTCGCAAGGGCTTTAATAATTCTTTTGGAATGATTGCAAAAACCGCGTTGGATTCTACTTTTTGGGTGACTTTAATTTTTGGTATATCTTTAACTTCTTTCTCCAAAAGTTTCGCTAAAGTTAAAATGTGTTCGGCGTTTTTCTTCCACAGGTCATCCTTAAAGAGGGCCAAAAACTGTGCGGCAACGTAACGTGACTTTGAAGGCAGCTGCATGCTTTGCTTGCGTATATATTTAAAATCAGCACCTAGTTTTGGATTTAATATCAAAATAGCTTCACCAAACACTAACGAATTTTTAGTTCCGCCGAAAGAAACAATATCAACGCCAAGGTCAGTAGTTAGCTCTTGAAAAGAACAACCTAAACTCACGCAGGCGTTTGGCAAGCGCGCGCCGTCGACATGAACGTACATCTTGTTCTCATGGCAGATTTCGACGATATCCCTAATTTCCCGCAATGTATAAACGGTTCCAAGCTCCGTGGGTTGGGTGATGCTGACGGCTTTTGGTTGAGTCGCATGTTGATCACCCCGGCGAACCAGGTGTTCGCTAATTTGGGAAGCTGTTATTTTTCCGCCGCACGATGGTAATGGACTCAACTTGTAATGCCCGATAATTTCGGGTGCGCCACATTCGTCGTTATAAACATGAGAGACGTCTGAACAAAAAACACTATTAAAAGATTGAGTTAGAGTTTTTAAACTTAAAACATTTGCGGCCGTGCCATTAAAAACAAAAAAAACCTCTGTTTTTGACCCAAAGTGCCGGCGAAATTCGGCAATACAGGCTTCGCTAAATTCGTCAGTACCATAACTTGGCATATGACCAGTATTCGCGCACGCCAGTGCGGCTAAAATTTCTGGATGCGCGCCGCAGTGATTATCACTACCAAAACCCTTTTTAATTTCCATGGGTAAACCGGTATAAAATTTCGGCGGCGAGTTTGGAAGTTTGATTTTGCACATCAAGCTCGGGCGAAACTTCGTAAATGCCCAAAGCCCTTACGTCGAGCGTCTTTAAGATAAAATCAAAAACGGGAAAAAAATCTTTCGGCGTAAATCCCGAGGGCCACGATTGGCTACACCCCGGAGCAAAAGCGGAAGAAAATCCATCTACATCAATACTTAAAAAAGTGGGGCGGCCTTTTTTAAGCCATGGTCCGAGTCGCTTCTTTACCAGCGTTAAAAAGTCTTTCTTTCCTAAAAGAAGGTCCTCGTTCCAAATAATTTTAACATTGTTTTTTTTGACCCAATCTACATAGGCGGGGTTGTTACATAATGACTGAATGCCAATTTCCGCGAAATCGAAATTTTTGTAATTCTCGATTAAGCGCCGAAAGGGTGTACCGCTATTAAGTCCGCGATCTAAAACACGGACGTCTAAGTGCGCATCGAAATTTAAAATTAAAGGTTTTTGCTTTCCTTTACCAAAAGCATCTAAGAAACCAGCGCCATCAGAAAATCCGTAATCATGACCGCCACCCAATCCTACCCAACGAAAATGCTTCTTCGATAAAACCGCATGGGCAAGCTGGCGCCCAAGGTCATGACGTTTCTCTAGATCTTCACCCAAATTAATATTCCCAAGATCACAAACCCCGGGATTATTCTTCTGGCTTATTGGCGTCATCTTATAAAAAAATGTGCGGATGGAGTCGGGGCCGTTGGCGGCGCCCAGGCGTCCGCCGTTTAACTTAATGCCCTCATCATCGGGGTAGCCGCAAATGACGACGCTATTTTTTTCTATGTGCCCTTCGAGTTCATCAAGAGAATTAAGGCCCGGTACGGCTTTAACAAAATTCCCCAAGCGTTCGTCCATTTGACGACGGGATTGAAAAATAACATCGGCGGATAAGGGATGGGTTAACATCGCCTTAGATAGTTATTCGTTGATTCAGTAATGGCAAGAGCGTTTTATAATTCTTTTGCAGAAACGCAAAGCGCATTTTGTGGGGACTTTTTACTGGCTTTAGAAATTTTTTTGCAAAAAGAGCGCAAATTTTTCGAGCATTATCGACATCCCGTATATCGACGACTTCTGGCTTTGGGCCTTTAGGGCCTTGATTATGATAGTTTCCTAGCGGTACCGATACACCCGTGGTTTTATAGCCAAATAAATTTGCCGCAGTCGCTTCGCACGAGCCGCCATCCATAAGTCGGCGCTGAAAAGGAACTTTCGCTGCTTTCGCTGTCTCCCACAATAATATAGATAAATCGGAAGTAAAAATCGTCGACGCGTCGCCAATTCGCATCACTGGCCCCTTGCCAATTTCAGCGCCGGGTAGAGCGCGTGATGCTTCCAGTGATACAAGATTAATATTTTTAGGTAATATCTTGGATTGCAGTAGCGACCAGCAGCCGACATAACCAACTTCCTCGGCGCGCGTGAAAATTCCAACCACATTGGATTTATGCAAATGTTTTTTCAAATCAATTAACAGCCCCAAAATGATTACGACACCGGCCAAGTCATCGGCGACGCGCGTATGCACTAGAGTCTTTTTTAAATTAACAGCCGGAAAATCAAAGGCTCCAAAGGAGCCCTCTACGCACGGGAGGGGGTGGCGGGTTTTTATTTCAAAGTCCATTCCTTCGCGTGTGTAAGTCTGATGTTTAAAGCGGCTAATGATTCCAGCCGCTTTGCAATCGGGCTGCAGGGGATGGTAGATAGCGACTTTTGCGCCCACCATTTGTTTAAAGGGAGCTCCTCCATACCAGAGCGCACGGTACCGGTTTTTTCCGAGAGATTTTTGCACATGAAAGCCGGGATGATCGGTATGAGCAATAAAACCAACACGGGCTTTTTTTAGCTGGCGAGGATTTGCGGCTCCTGCGATCAAATTGCGGGAAGAGTCGTAAAAATACGGAACCCTATTTTGGCTTAAAATGGATTCAATTTCTTCTAAAACCCAGCCTTCAAAAAAGGGGGCTGTAGGACGGTTAAAAACCCTAGAGATAAGCTCAGTTGTACTCGGCATTGCGGATGGAGGGAACTTTTTGTAGCGTAATTGTTTTAATTACTCTTCCAGTTTCGCTGTCAAAAAAGTTTATTGTCATAGTATGATCTAAAAGTACAAGACGGCCCAGCTTGCCCGAACCTTGATTACTCAAAAAAATGGACCACGTACTGCCAACACTGGGCGCAATGCGATAACTTAATGTTGGAACATTTTCGTTGTAGCGCGGTTTTTTTGGACGGTAAAAAACGTCGGTAGGTTTTCCTTGATGAAATTTAAGGGCCGTAAAACTTGCAAATTCCACAAGCTTTCGGTCGCTTGTTTTCCAGAAACCTAACAATCTTTGTAAGCCAACCCAATCGATGGATTGGATAACCGCTTTTCGTTGAGCGGGGCTGATGTAGCCTTCAAAGGCAATAAAATCTCCAGATCTTAGGCGTGCAAGACCCGAGGAAACATCGATATTTGCCGATTGAATTTCGAAGACCGCACCTGCTTCCTGGCGTAGCAAAATTCCCTCGTTGGTTACTTGGATGTAACCAAAAATAGGGCTCGCATTTGCTATATGAGTCGAAACCATTGAGGTAACCAAAGTTACCGAGCCAAGAATTATAGAAAACATATGCAGCTGTATTATTGAACTTTACTTGCCACGTCAAAAAAAAGTATTTAGAATTAAAAATTAGCGCATCGCAAAATGTAGGGATTTCTATGGCTTATTTGCAAAAATCGACAGTGATTAACGGAACAATTCAGAGTGTATATAGCAAACATGCTACCTTATCTAGCATACGACAAATACTAAGTGGCATACTTGATATTGAACTTTTAGGTCAGCCCCCAGAGGTGTTGTTTAAGGGTCAAGAAATTGATCTTTACTTAGGGTTTAAAGGGATTAGCCGCCGGTGTTTACTACGCATCGAAGACGTGGTTGAGAATGAACGCATTGAACTCCGTCAGGTGAAGGGCCTATTTAAATCGTTTCGCCTGATCATTCAGTTTAGCGATCATGGTGGCAATTCCACCTTAGTTACAGATTTAGCCGATTATCGCTTGCCATTAGGATTAGTGGGGCATCTGGTCGATGACTTATTTTTAAAAGAAGAAATCGAAAAACTCATTGATACGCGCCACCACAAACTCATGAAGTTATTTGAAGCCGACCTCAGCGCTTAACCGCTATAAGCGTCAGTCACAATTTTCTGTAAAATTTGAATATGATTTAAGGGATGGCGGCCCATTTGTTCGATGGTAAGTTTTTTTATCGCTTCTTTAGGTGCCACGCGCTCAAACGTTATTATCCGATCAAGGGCATTGGCGGAACTGACAATAACAGACAAGGGGTCAACTTGATTTTCATGAAGTTTGCGGGGAAAACCCGACTGATTAATGCACTCTTCATGTTCCAAAATAATATTAATCACTGTACGGTCAAAGTGCTTTAAATCTTTAACTGCGGTGGCGCCAATCATCGGGTGCTCCTGATAGGTTTTGAGTTCTTCGGGAGTAAATTCAGTCAGCGGCCGATTAATTTTAATATCACTTTTCATATGGGCGAAGTCGTGAAGTAAAGCGCCGAGCGAAAGTAATTGCGTTTGCTTGGGATCAGTAATTCCCAGCGACTTTGCAAGAGCGACAGAGTAAGTAGATACGGTCACGCCGTGATGGCCAATATTTTGATCCGTGTTTTCTATCTGTAAAACCGATTTTAAACCTTTATCTTCTTTGAGTAAAAACTCGACGTATTTAGCGGCGCCATCTTTGGCTTGCTTGTAACTGACTTCGTCTTCGGGGCGCTCCATGACTTCTTCGGCGGCGGCCTGTTGAATACCCTGAACAATTTGGCCACGGTCTTCAATGGACTTCGGCGACTTGGAGTCATATGCGAGATTTAAATTCGTGTCGATATAAGTGCGGTAATTCTTTTCGTCACTTTGCAAGATGTAAATCTTGCGTACTTTCTTTTCTTTTAATCGCATCAGACGGGTACCTTCAAAACTATCGCCTCGACGAAGGTAAAGAATTTGTTTGTCATTGATCTGCACGTAGGCATCGAAGTTTATTTTTTGGTCGCCTCTGAGAGTACTCACTCGAATCGGCAGATATTCCATTGAATTTTGGCCTCACGTTAAATAAAGTTAAGCTATATGGATGAAATTTTAGTCGAATTTAAGGACGAGTCCAAGAAATTAGTTGATGAGATGATGGAGATTTTGGAAGAAGTTGACGGGCAGTTCTCACACAAATTTTTACTCGAGAATTATGGACAACTTGTTGACCGAATTATGGGCGGCGCGAAGAATCTTTCGACCATGGGTCTCGCGCAAGGTCCAGGTGTAGAGAAAATCGGCAAATATGCGGAGCTCTGTAAACTCGTTGGCTATAAATCATCTCAGGTAGACAACGAACAGCTCTTTACGGTCTCTGTTGCCCTGCTGTTAGATGCCACCGAAATGCTTCAGGGGATGATTAGTCACTTCGGTACCGATCATGAAGTCGATGTTAAAAGTCTTTTAAATGCGACCTTTTTGGAGAGACTAACCTGGATAGCCACCAAATTTGACGAGAAGCTTCGTGCTTCCGTCGCGGTGAAAAAAGATGCAAGCAAATCCCAAGACCAAATTGATGCCTTATTAAGGCAATTAGGAGTTCTCGGAAAAGGTGCCTGACACCTTTTCAAGTCCATGGTGCGTTATCGCCTTTAAGGACCAATCTGCGAGTTCGCCTAAGGAAGAATGATCTAGATAGGTTTCTATTTCTGCTTTAAGAGTTTGAATTTTCTCGTTTCCGGCAACAATCAAAGCATTGCGCTTTAACCCGAAAGGTTTAGCGCGTTCCATAGCGGTACCTTTAATTTTGTTTTTGAGTTCCTCATCCGTTGCTTTAAGTATGAAGCGTAACTCTTCGATGGCAGCAGGCAAAAATTCATAAGGTTTAAGCTCTTCGTTCCAAGGACAAACCGTTTGGCAAATATCGCACCCAAAAAAATGATTGCCAATGCGGCCTCTTAACTCCGGCGGCGGCGTTGCTTTAGATTCTATCGTCAAATAGGAAGTGCACTTTCGCGCATCTAAGACATGAGGTTCAAGTAATGCGCCAGTCGGGCAGGCGTCAATACAGCGCGTACAGGTGCCGCAAAAGGTTTTTACAGAAGGAGCAGATGGCTTCACCGGCAAGGTAGTAAGGATTTCGCTGATAAAAAAATAACTTCCGGTTTTTCGTTCGATAAGACAGGTGTTCTTGCCAAACCATCCAAGCCCTGCCTGCCGCGCTAAATCTCGTTCCAGAACTGGGCTAGAGTCGGTGCAGATCCAAAACGTTTCATCGGGAAAATGAAGCTTAAGAGTCGAAACAATTTCTTCAAGTTTTACTTTAAGCCAGTCATGATAATCCATTCCTTGCGCATAAAGTGCCACACGCAAATGCGGAAAAGGATTTTTATCCAGTGAGGGATGAGGAACATAATTGTAGGCAATTACAATCGCCGATTGGGCGTGGGGATATTTAATGGATAAATTGGATTTCGTATCGCGATGGCGTTTTAAATAATCCATTTCACCGTAATAGTTATTAGCCAGCCAATTATCGTACTGGGGCAGTGTGGCCGGTGTTCCAAGCGTCGCAAAGCCGTAACGAAAGACTGAGAATTTACTTAAAATATTATCGATAACTTGATTCACGGAGAGTTATATTATGGCGCAAGCCCGGACGGTCAACGTTATTTTGTAATGTTAATAAACGGTACGGAGTTTCCTAACATCATATTGGGCATTTTGCCGTCCCATTTTTGCACGGCTTCGTATTCAACGAGCCCCTTGTTTTGCGAAAGCGCCTGCGCGCGAATTCGCATGCTTTCCGCCTCAGCTTTTGCAGTAATAATTTGCTGGTCAGCTTCTTCCTTAACTTTTACGGTCTTATTTTTTGCTTCTTCGGCCTGTTGGATCGCGACTACTTTTGATTCGACCGCATGCTCGAATGCGTCGTTAAAATCTAAATTAGTTATTTCGAAGCTTTTAAAATCGATATTTTTTGAGTTTAAATCCAATTTTATAAGTTCCGCAGTTTGTTTAATGGCGGCATGACGGTCAGAAACTAGTTTCACCGCCTCATATTGCCCGATAACTTCTTTTACACGGGCCTGCACCACCTGAGGAATTAGTTTCTCCGACCAAGTTTTGCCGACGCGTTCATAAAGAATATGGATTTTAGTAGGATCCGGGCTGTAGTTAAGGGTAAATGCCACGGTTAGGTTTTGAACATCTTTTGTATACGCTTGCGAACTTGAATCCCAACGCTGTTCGCGCACGTCAAGCTCAATAATATTGGTGGTTATGGGATTAACAAAATACATTCCCTCCGGTAAAGATTCGCTAACAACCTTACCAAAACGGATTTCCACGCCACGCTTTCCGGTGTCGATGACTTCAAACCCAGATGCGCCAAAACTGGCAAGGATACCGAGTACAATAAGGATTCCGACAATTTTTAAAACGGGCATATAGTTAAAGTTTTCCATGGAATTTGATACCTTTCTAACGTCTTTCATTTCACTTTTGTCCAAAGGATTCTAGTAACCGGCGCCGGCCTTGTTGGCTGAAGAGTGCCAGCGGCCAGATTACGGCCGTAATTAGATTGGCGGTAAATTCGTTGAGAGTTAAGCGCGAGAAAATGAGCCGCGAAATACTAATAAGTATTATTGCGCCCGCCCCTAACAAGTAAATTGCCCAAAAATAACGGATAATCACGATGAATGGCATAACGAATTATCGGAGAAAATTTTGCGACTCTTAATAAGCCAGAACGAAAGACCGACGGAGGTCGGGCTTAAGCGGCTAGGTCTCCCGAATCCGGAAGGGGCTTGCGGTAAAGTGCGCTTGGTAGCACTTTGGTTTTTGGCAAATACACGCGAAAACATGTCCCTTTACGGATGGCGCTTTCAACCACGATCTTTCCACCGAGAGCTTCGACGATTTTTTTCGAAAGGGGCAAACTTAATCCCGTACCGGATTGATGATGAATTAATTGTTCAGTCGTCTGAAAGCCCGAGAAGATTTCGGCGATATGCTTCTCCTCGATCCCGAATCCGGTATCATCAAACTCAATGACTAACATTTCTTCTTTCGTATCATTGATAACATTTATGTCCACGCGGCCATTGGGGCGGTTAAACTTAATCGCGTTATGAAGTAAGTTGCGAACGACGACGCTTAACCAATGATGGTCAAAATAACATTTTAAATCCAGGATTTCGGGAGTAGGGATGTCGACCGCGACTTTACTTTTCTCGGCAAATTCCTTTAGAGAGCTAATAGAATCCACTATCACATCACGCAACGGAAGTTCTTGTACATAATACTCCATCTTATCGGTGCCTATACGCGTGTAATCGATGATGTTGTTGACCAATTTCATTAAGTGAACGGACTGTTCAAAAATGGTGTGGATGAAAAAGGTCTTAGTGGTTTCGTCGATTCCGCCATTTTTAAGAATGTCACAGCTACCAACAAGAGCGGAAAGTGGCGTGCGTAGTTCGTGAGTCGTTAAAATCATAAAACGGTCTTTTAATTGATCAAGTTCTTTGAGTTGTTCAATATGCCGTTCTTTTATTTTTAATTCTTTAAGGTATTTTTTTTGCAGACCTTCTTCGACAGACATATCTTTTAAATAGATGAGCCAGCGGTGGTTGGTCTTAGGGATTTTTTGCACGCACATCATGGCCGAAATCTTTTTGCCTTTTGAGCCAATGACTTCTACATGCTGGTAGCTATCAAGCCGCCGCAGGTTTTTTTCGTTGCCAAAATTAGCTATCTGAAAAATCGATTTGCGATAGTAATTACGTAAACGGCGCAGGGACTGCCCAAGCATAACAGCGGCGGCTTCGTTGGCATAAACTAGTTTTTGATTTTCATCAAAAATTAAAACGCCATCCCAAAAGGAATCAAAAACGTCAAATTTCACCTTATTAAATCGGAAATGTTAGGGATTTTGTAACCGGGACAATGGTGCGGTCTAGTGTAATACTAGACCGCACATAACGGGATTATTGCATTTCAATACTAGGATCGATGATTTCGCCGTTTGGATTATCATCGCCTTCAACGACTCCGCCAGCCCCTTGTATGCGGGAGTTTAAGTTACCGAGCTGATCAATCTCAGTCGGGTTTGGACTTTGTCCGCTATTACCAGTTACAAACAAGTCCGCATTTCCAGTGTTAAGATCCAGGTAAGCTTTAAAAGGGTAAGAACTTTGCTGCTGGTAGCTTACGAAGCCTTCGATAACTACGCCCACATCGCCATTTAATTGCTGATAGTGATTAATTACGACGTCGTTAGCGCTTAAGGAAACATTGTAACCCATTATCATCGAAACCTGTTGTTGCAGTTTCAGTGTGAAATCAATCATAGCACGGCGGTAGTTTACCTGTGCGGTCACGTTTGCCTGACTCATTCCTAGATTTAAATCTTTAAATTCTTCTGTCGGGTAATAGACACCGGCATAAGGAAAAGGCGTACGCATTTCTGGGTACACAGTAATTCCTGAGTTATACCAGGTGTTGTAGTAGTACTCGTCGTAGTGGGGCGAGTAGAACCAATGAATCATAGGGTTGTAAAAGTAAACGCCGATGTCCGCTACAGGTCTTAAGTTCCAATAGAACCCTCCGTAAAATCCCCAACGGCCCCAATGAGAATAATGAACCCGCCAACTCGGATAGTAGCTGTTGTACCAAGTTGTTCGTGGAATATATGTCGGATAATAGTGCGTACGGTAGTAACCCACTTGCAAATTAACCCAAGAACCAATTCGCACGTTACCACGCATGTAATCCAGTCGGTTATGAACTTGGCCTAAGCGCGTATGGTATCCGCCATAAACAATATTACCTGAACCAATGCGGTTATAAACGCCGCCGGGAATAGGACGGCTCGGAGAATAGCGTGGATAATTAGGACGCGTGATAACTACACCAGTGCCACTCGGGCGTGTAACGATGGGACCAGGGCGCGACGGCGAAGGAACCGGGCGTGAATAAATGGGCCCGCTTGGCCGACTGGGAGCTGGTCTTGAAAAAATTGGCCCACTTGGCCGCGAAGGACTTGGCGTTGGACGAGAGAATATGGGCCCACTTGGCCGCGACGGCGACGATGGTCGACTCGGCATACTTGGGCGCGATGGTGCTGAGAAACCGCCACCACCACCACCTCGGCGCACGGGCGCGCGGTTTTGCGCATAGGTTACTTCACTTGTTGCCCACAGTGTAAGCAATACAAGAGTTAGGTATGATCTTTTCATGATTTTATCCCCCCGGATTTGTTTTTTAAAAACCAACGTGAGGGTAGATACAAGAAACATGCACTTTTTAAAATGATTCCCTTCGATTTGGATAAAAATTTCGGGGTCACAAAGATACTTTTTAAAAAGATAGAGATACTTTTGCTACCAGTTTTACAAACACGCCATATTTTTCTAATATTGAAATATGTTCAAAGGCCACCCTCATTGGATTGAAGTTGAAACCGTCGTAAACAAGCTAAATAAAGCGGGATATAAAGCTTGGCTTGCCGGTGGTTGCGTGCGCGATTTTTTACTAAAACGCGCGCCCAAAGATTTCGATGTCGTCACCGACGCAAAGCCCACGGAAATCGAAAGGCTTTTTCCTAAAGCTTTAGAGGTCGGTAAGAAATTTGGCATCATAATTTTACCGTTCGATGGTTTTCAAATAGAAGTAGCGACTTTTAGAAAGGACGGGGAGTACAAAGACGGTCGGCATCCCGAATCAATTTCCTTTGCTACTCCCGAAGAAGACGCCAAACGCCGTGATTTTACAATCAACGCATTATTCTATGATCCACAAAATAGTAAAATTATCGATTATGTGGATGGCGAAAAAGACATTAAGAAACAAATTATCCGCACTGTTGGGTTGGCTACAAAAAGATTTGATGAAGACAAGCTCCGAGTTCTGCGCGCTTTTCGCTTTTGCGCGCAATTAGGTTTTTCCATTGAAGAAAAGACTTTTTTAGAATCGCAAAAGTTTTCTCTAAATGCGGTTTCGCGCGAACGTGTTCGCGACGAGCTCTTAAAACTCTTAGGCGGTCAGGACCGTATTCGGGCGTTAAGCTTACTTGATCAATCAGGAGCCTTTTTAGAACTATTGCCAGAAATTAACGAAACGCTTTATGCGAAAATTGAAATAGCCAAAGACATAAATCCGTGGACACTTACGAAAACTTTGTTGCAGACGCCGACGGAATTGCCGTTTCTATTTTTCTTTGCGCCTTTTCTCAAAACCCTAGGTATAGAGCGCCTGGACAAACTCGTCGACCGCTTTAAATTATCTCGTGAAGACGCCAACATTTTAGACTTTGTTGTTCGTCACTGGGAAGGTTTCGCCAGTTTAGAAAAACGCAAGCGCTCCTATTTGCTCACAACGTTTTCTCACCGCTACGGGCGCGGGCTATTTGAATTTTACGAAAAGCTATCTGTCCTATTAGGCGCCAGCGAGTGGGCTAATATCAAACGTTTAGTTTCGGCGGCTTTGCCTCCCAATGGTAAGCTCCCTGAGGCGTGGGTTACCGCAAATGACCTCATGGCTCTGGGATTGTCGGGAGCAGCTCTTGGCGAGGCGCTAAAGAAAACTTTTGCCTGGCAACTTGACGGTGAAGCCAAGGATAAGAGTGAATTACTAGCTCGGATAAATAAAAAAGGCGGGGTTTAAACCCGCCTTTTTATTTTGACGCAGTATTGCTACCAAAAAGAACCTGGAACCTTTTAGTAACCAGCAAGTCTTAGAACAACACCGGCTGGATTTTCTTCGCTATACCAGCATAAGGGACGTGCGCCGCGGCTTTCACCGAATTTGCGGGCGCAGACACCAACATTTGGGTCACGTTCGCTAACATCGGTACGTAAATCAGCAGGACAAATTGTTCCGGCAAAATACGTATCCATTCGACATTGAGTCGCCGGGTGGCCGTGGAAGGTTTTTTCTACGCGGCTACTATCCGGTGTATCAAGTGCAGGCTCACGAGTTTCTTTGCGCAATTCTTTAAACATCATTGCGGCAGCGATACCGGCCATTGATGAGCGGATACAGATGGCGATGGCTTCTGTGCTCTTAAATGATTTTGTACACTCTTTCTCGGCCACAGGATCAACTGTCATGTTACGTACGGCTGACATGTTGTCTTGATTCGCGAAAACATGACGTAAGCATTTTAGTCCAGCGAAGTAATCGCTTTGGCCTTCGTTACTTGCCCAACGAGTACCAATCTTGGGGGCGCCCCCGATATGATGTCCCAGCTCGTGGCAGATCACAAGGGCGAGTCCGTCCTTGGTCATAACTCGGTGACGAGCCAACCCCCCGAACATGTTCACAAAATATTTGTTATCAACACGATTTGCTGAAGCGTTTACCGTACCGTTTTCCCACATACGTTTAACGATCAGTTCTCCACCTAAGCGGCGAATGACTGGGGAGTAGAGAGATTCAACGCGGTCGATGACTTCATCAAATTCCGCCTTAGTGACTCCCTGACCTTCTACAAATGATGGAATGTAGAGATCGTTTTCAGGAATACAGTTTTCGGCCTTCAATTCCACGCGGTCATGCGCAAATGATGTCAGGCTCATGGCAGATACAACAAGTACAGTGATGAGTCTTCTTAGAACCATTGATCCTCCTTGGATTTGGTGTTGTTTGCAGTTGTCTTTTTGAACTCTTTTCATAAGCCATAATTCAAAATAACTAGACCAAAGTAAAACTAATTAATTTAATCCATCTTAGAAGATAAACTTATGAAAAGTAGCGTTAATTCTTGTAAGGAAATTTAAGAAAATCGCAGTTGCGTTACTTCTTTATTTTTTTAGGTTGCGTACCTGAATGGTTGCGCCAATTGTTTTCTGGGTTAGTACGATATTTGTTGCGCCAGTTTTCCCACGTTTTTTCGGGCAAGTTATGGCGAATCTGACCGTTATTGTCGAAAATAGCGGGTTCTTTTCCGAAGAGAAAATTCCAAACTGGCGTGAGAAGTCCCATGTTGCAAAATCCTTTGCGAGAAGCGTTTTACAATTAATGTAATCTATCATAAATTTCTTTCCAAATGGAAAAAGAATTAGGGCAAAATTCAACTGAGATCGCGGCTTATTTCGACAAATTGTTAAATCCTGAAGATGAAATTTTGCGCATCATTCGCGAGCGTAGTCGTGAACATGGCCTGCCAGAAATCCAAGTGGCGCGTTATGATGCGCGTCATTTAGAGGTTCTCGTGCGTTCAATGCGAATATCACGGGCCGTAGAAATCGGAACATTGGGTGGCTATAGCGGAGTTTCGCTTTTGCGCGGGCTTATCGGTGATAAAAAACTCTATACTTTTGAGTTAAATAAAAGAAATGCGGAGGTCGCTAGCGACGCCTTTGCTCTTGCGGGATTTAAGAACGAGGTCGAAATTTTTATTGGTCCCGCCCTTGAGAATTTGCAGAAGATAGAGACTGAAGGTCCTTTTGACTTAGTTTTCATCGATGCCGACAAACAAAATTATGTAAATTATTTTAAATGGGCGAAGAGGAATTTAAAACTTGGCGGCGTTGTCCTTGCGGATAATACCTTTGCTTGGGGACAGATCGCCGCAGTAACGGACGACAAAACTGTTCAAGCGTTGCAGCAGTATAATAAGTTTGTGGCTGAAGACTCGGATTTTCGCACCACTATTATTCCCACAAATGAAGGCCTGACTTTTTCAGTGCGAATTCGCTAACGGCGAAGATTTCTTGGTGGTGTTATTCGCAACTCAAATTTACACAATAATCCATAAACGAAAGCTGCTGATCTTCATCGGGGCCGCGTTTTGATTTCTTTTCTTTGAGATATTTTAAGCTATCAAAGCACTTCTCGGCGGCAAGTTCGTAGGCAGCACTCTCGGTTTTCGCATTTCCTACGAATGTGCCGTATCCCTCGGTTTTTAGTCGGCAAGTAGCGGCTCGAGTTTCAACACTCATTAATAAGATAAAAAGCCCACCTAGAATATAAAACGATTTCATGTGATGCCTCCTAGTTTTATGAAAAGCATAGGATGTGCCCGGCAGTGCGCGTATAACGGTTATTACGACAAGTTTAAAGGGAGGAGTGCATTTTGGACGTAATTTGATAGCACTTGAAAATGAGGAATTCAGGTGTATAAAGTTTTAACACCCCTAAAATCGAGATAATGTAACATAATACCTTAAATATGAAAACCCCAAAAACAACAGTCAGTTATATAGAACAAATTAAAAATACTCTCTCCTGGGAAGAGAAATACAAAAATATTATTGAATGGGGGAAGTCATTGCCGCCGTACCCGGATCAGTTTCGTGAGGAAAAATTTAAGGTTAAAGGCTGCCAGAGCCAAGTTTGGCTCCATGCCGAGCGTGGCGCGGATGGCGCCGTACTTTTCAAAGCTGATAGCGACGCCTTATTGGTTAAGGGATTAATCGCCGTACTGATGAATATTTTTAACGAAAAAACACCCGAGGAAATTCTCGCCGTCGATTTAAGTTTTGTGAAAGATGCGGGTCTGGATCAGCACCTAACTCCCAGCCGCACGAATGGACTTTTTGCCATGATCAAACAAATCCGCTCTTACGCTCAAGCATTTTACCTTATGGATAAGCGTTAATTAGAGTGAATCACCTTCTCCTGAAAATTTGAACTATGTAAAATTCCCCTATCTGCGAAGGTTTAAACCCATGGTAGATCTCTGTGTTTTGAATTATTCAAATGGGGAGATAGAATGAGAATTTTATTAAGTTTACTTATCATGGGAAGTATTAGCTGTGGCAGCCGAAATTCGCCTGAATATGTTGACGGTACAATATTAACAACAAAGTTTTTAAACAGTTATTCCGGCGAATTCGTTGATGTGGAACAAGGACGTAACGAAGAATTGGTAATTTCTAAAGACGGGTCCATTAAAACGAGCTGGAGCCGACAAGTGGGATACGAAAATGACAAGGACGTACCCTATCCAACTGTATGTGAATATGCGCAGGTGGGACATATCGAAAAAGTTTACGAGCGTAGCGAGCTGGCGAGAAGGAAATATCAACATCATCTACCATACGTAATAGAAGTAAAAATTTCGCGCGTAGAATTGAATCCACGAACAAGTTCACCAAGCTGTAAAACTTTTGCCACCCGTAATGCAAAGGGAACCTATAGCTATTACGTCGAACTGATAAACGAGAATCACATTCGCTTGCATAACAGCGGTGGGGGAGATTACGACGGCAAAGGAACGCGCACACCAAGTACTTTGGATGAAAACTTTTTCCGCAAAGGCTCTAAAGAATTAGAAGCCGCGACAAAATCTAAAGAAGTATAGAGGTAAAAAATGAAATCCATAACGTTGGCTCTAATTTTCGTAGCGCAAGCCGCTCTGGCTTCAACGGATGCGTCGTTTATTTATAGCTGTGAGCTAGAAGGTGTTCAGCAGACCGGTAAAGTGACGATCGATTCTGAATATGTCATTGGCAATGCACAATGTATGTTTTTTGGAAAAGGTAAACCCGAACTCTGTTGGCGCTTTGAACGCCACGTGCGCGTAAACGACATTCATTTAGCGTTACGCTTTAGTGATTCTATTCGCCATTATGCTGACGACAACTATATTAGCTTAGGAAACATTCCAATGGCTGAAGGCGGAACCGCTTCACACGCCATAAAAATGGGTATACTCAGAGGCGAAAAAACTTTGACCTGCACATTTTCAGATGTGAACTGGCGGCAATAGCAGAGAGAGAGAGTTCGGCGCCGGAACGCCCAATGATATCCGTTCGGCGTCGACGAAGCGCTGCATCGAGGAAAGGGAACTGTTACCTTAAAGGGTGACGTAGACGCGAGAGGAGTCTTCGAACTCGTCGAGCTCGCCAAGAAAATCTTCGACTTCCTTGCGTTGTTCAGGAGTAAGCTCGGTTTTATTTTTGGCTTTATATGATGGTTCGGCCGCGGTAATTTTCCATTTGCGGGTAGTTAAACCTGACTTGATGGCTTCAATATCTTCGATAGCGCCGTAAAAATAATAAGTATTACCCTCGCCCTTTTCCACTTCGTTTGCGCCGGCCTCGATAGCTTCTTCTTCGGCGTCCTTCATGCCGTCGGGCGCTTGGCCTTCAACTAAACCCACGCGGTCAAACATCCACGCGACGGAACCACCTTCGCCCATTTGACCGCCGTGACTTTTAAATAATAATCGCATTTCACCGGCAGTTCGGGTGCGGTTATCTGTCTGACATTCGACAATCACGCCAACTTGATGGGGAGCAAAGCCCTCGTAAGTGCATTCTTCAATCGTATCACCTTCGAGCTGGCCACTACCTTTTTTGATCGCGCGGTCAACGGTGTCTCGGGAGCAAGCGGCGGCACGCGCGGCATCGAGCGCGCGCCGTAAACGGGGATTACCGTCAGGGTCCGGACCACCCATGCGGGCCGCGACCTGAATCTCGCGAACGATTTTAGTAATCATCGCTCCCTTTTTGTTGGAAGCTTCCATTTTACCGGCTTTTTTCCATTGTGCGCCCATGATTATTCCTCGATCTCAATTACTTTTGCGTGAAATTCATCATAAAGAAAGTGATAAACGCTGTCATCATTGTGATGACCAATTTGAACATGCGAGTTGGATTTTAGTTCAGGAATTGCATTTTCCACCGCGACCGCGCGTCCAGCGGTCGTAAACATCGCGATGTCATTGTGGTTATCGCCGAAAACCGTGACGTGGTGATGATGGATATTAAGTATTTCGGCTAAGTCCATAATGCCTTGACCTTTATTGGCTTTGGCATCGTGAATCGTCAGGCAGCACCAGTTATAACAATCCCATTCGGTGTAGAAGTGAGTTTTAATTTGCTCACCGTAAAGCGCCTTCACTTTTTCTTGGAGCTTTAAGAGCGGCTGGGCCGTATCAATAAATGTGAAGCTTAAAAGATGCTCACCGTAAGTATTAAAGTCGTGTTCGCCCACGCAAATTTTTGCACCCGCGCCGCCGCGGTAATCAATCATCCACTTCATGCCCTCGTTTTTTACATTTTCGGTCATGAAGTATTCATTGTCTTTGTAGACACATTCCAAAAATGGATGGGTTCCCATGTCTTGGGCCATTTTGTAAATGTCTTTTGCCATCTGCGCTTCGAGCCCGCGAAACGTGAGTGGCTTTTCGTTTTGTAAATCGTAGATAAGGCCGCCGTCATGGGTGATAATTGGGAGTTTTAACGGCACGCCTTCAAAAACACTTTTAACGGATGTATAACTGCGCGCGCTTGCCACCGTAAAGTTAAGACCCTTGTTTAACAAATCGGTCAATCCCGCTTTCGTTTTTGCCGAAAGCGCTCCGCCCGAAGCTAAAAGGGTTCCATCCATATCAGATACATAGTACTTCATGACGCACCTAGTATTTCCATAGTTGGCTTTAATTTGTCAAACTACATGTATGAAAAAACTAGGGATTTTACTTTTTTGGGGCATGATATCTTCTATAAGCCAATTGGCCTGGGGAGCGAATAATTTATTAAGGCTCGCAGGATTTGAGGTTTATGCTTGGGATAGCGAACGCAAACTCAAAGTTGAACAATTAGATCTTACTGTCCTTGATAAAATGAAAAGTGAATTTAAAGATAATGGAAATAATTTAGAATCCGTTTACATTAAAGACCAAGAGATTTTAATCTTCCGCGGCGAAAATTCCGTGGTCGCTGCATTTGATAGAAAAGGCGAAATCTTACAATACTCGGGACTTTTGGAAATCAAACTCGAAGGCAAAGACCAAGCCCAAATTGAATTAGTCGATCTGGTAAAAAACTGATTTGGTTTGGGTTTTAGCCCCTGGTTTGTTGGCTTTTGACGCGGTATGGACTGGAAAAGGTGTCGGGCACCTTTTCAGTATAAAAGCGCGGGGGTGGGCGGATAGCGGAAGTAATTCTTCAAAGTTTCATTCACGCTCACGCAATGGAGTTTGGCGCCAAATTCTTTTTTGAGTAAATCGTAGAAAGCCATCGCAAGCCCTTCGCCTGAAGGATTCGTGAGAAGTTCATTTAGATTTCTGCCGTGATAAGGTTTAATGATTCTTTCGTTTACGCGGGCTTCAAAGTCATCGGGGTGAACCAGGAATCCCGTCGTTGGGTCGATATCACCATTAAACGTGACTTCAATTTTGAAGTCATGACCGTGAAGACGGTAGCATTTGCCAAAGATACGTAGATTTTCTTGGTCCGTCCAATCGGGATTATTTAAATTGTGAAGGGCATGCAAATAAAAGCGCTTAGTGAGATAAAGCATAATCCACCCACATAAACTCGCCCTCGTAGAGACGAACCTTAAGGAGTTTTAATTTACGATCGGGAAGCTGTTTGGCGACCTCATTATAAAAATAAACAGCCATGTTTTCTGTCGTTGGTATCACGTCCTTAAAAAAGGGAACATCCGTATTTACGAAATGATGATCAAAGGGATCCGTAACTTTCTTTAACAAATTATCTATAGCGATGAGGTTTATTACGATGCCACTTTCGGGATCTACGGGGCCGTTAATATAAGCTTCTAAAATAAAATTATGCCCGTGCCCATGCTCCGAATACATTTTCCCGTAGAGCTTTTTGTTATCTTCGTCACTTAAGCGGGGATTATAGTAGCGATGCCCGCTACTGAAATAAACTTTTCTGGCAATCGTAACTTCGGGCAGGTCCTTCATACCTATGACCAATGACCCAAAGATTTAAAAACGTCAATCTTTTCTCAGATTGTGACGATGAATAATACATGCAAGACTTAATGCTTTTTGGACTTAAAGTTTTTATTGTCAGTTTGGCTCTAAGCTTTGTATTTTTCGGGGGATTTTAGCCCACTTTGTTTTTGTTTTTGCGAAATTGCTCGCCAATCACTGACTGATAAATTTGAGCTTCAACGAAGATTTTCAAAAGTTCACTATCCAGTTTTCCCTCATTCGATTCCATGTGCAAAATTTCTAAGGCGCGCTCGGTAGAAACGGACTTCTTATAGGGACGGTCCATCGCCGTTAGTGCATCATAGATATCGACAATAGCCATCATGCGGGATTGCACCGGAATTCTATCGGCTTTTAATCCGAGAGGATAGCCCGTTCCATCCATCTTTTCATGATGGGCGTGGGCGATGTCAGGAACACCAGCAAGGTCCTCGGTCCAAGCAATCTGCCGTAGAAATTCGAAGGTGTGTGAAACGTGGGATTCGATTTCTTTTCTTTCTTTTGCGGTTAAAGTGCCCCGGGCAATCGAAAGCCGTTGGTATTCATCTTCGGTAACAAGCTTTACGCCGAGGTTCCGCGAGGTATTCTCAATCCATTCAAGTAACTTCTTAACATTAAAATCGCGGTCCAGAATCTGGCTTTCATTGGCTTTCATGATACCGACGCGGATTTGTTCTATCTGTTGGTTAAAACCATTAATTCTAAGCATCGCGGCGCCAAGTTCGGACTCAATATTGTCGGTATTACCGGCGGCGACACGCCCAATCACGGCTTGCAGAGTATCCCGCCAGTGACGGCTTTCGTGCAAACTCTTCATGCTGTCTAAGCGCAAGAGCAATGTTTCGAGCTCATGCGGAAATAATTTTTTACCTTTAACAAGGAGATTTTCGCGCACGCCAATTTTTCCAAAATCGTGCAGAAGTGCCGCATAGCGGATTTCTTGAATTTGTTCCTTAGAAAAATTCACCGAAGCAAAAAGTCCCGAACTTTGGGAATCCAAAGTTTTAGCGAATTCCACCGTCATTATCGCGACGCGGTCACTATGACCGCTTGTTGTGGGGTCCCGGGCCTCAATCGCGGTAACACTTGCTTTAACGAAGCTTTCAAACAGATTCTCGATGTCTTGGGTGAGCTTGGCGTTCTCAAGAGCGACGGCCGCATGGGCCGCGAAAGCCTCTACCAAATGGGCATCATGCTCAGAGAAGGCTACTATATCGCGTTCACCTAATTTATGGTGGCCACGTTTTTTATTTTTATCCCGTAGTTTATTAACGAGTTGTAGAACTCCTAAAACCTTTCCTTTAGATGTCTTTATCGGCACGGCGAGAATGGATTTCGTGCGGTAGCCATTATTTTTGTCGACATCTCTTAAAAAGTGAAAAGGATGGTGCTTGTCGATAACATAGCAGTCGCGAATACGCACGGTGCGGCCCGATTGCGCCGCATAGCCGGCAATACTTTTATTGTCTATAGGCAGGTAAAGAGAAGGGACTACTTGAAGGCCCGTATTATTTATCATTTTGTGAAAACGTAATTTTGTAACTTTGGGAGGGCGCGTGCCGCCAAAACTGTCTTGCGCGACTTTTTCGACCAGGTAAACGCTGGCGCCGTCGGCACCGCTATTTTGCTGGGCCAAGGTAATAATCATGTCCAAAATTTTGGGAGTTTCGCGTTCTGAAGCCAGTGCCGTGCCCACGGTCAACAAAGCATGAAGCTTTTCATTTTCGTAAACTCGACGAAAATCAGAACTTAGAGATTTCTTTTTCTTTCTTATCAATTACGCCCCCAGCCAGGACCAGTATTCTCTTATCGACACAGTCCGATATTTTCTAAATAATAAAATAAGTCTCAAGGTGAGACGATCTAAATACTTAAAAAGTTAGGGCTTAACTCTATGTTAAATGACAAAATCTTTGTCATCGGCGATATTCACGGTTGTGCCGAAGAATTGCAGCTCTTACTTGAAAAACTTCCGCTAACTCCAACATCGCGTATCGTCTTCGTCGGGGATTACATTGACCGCGGGGAAAACTCCAAAGAAGTCATCGCCACGATTCTCAATCTCCGCAATTATTATAAAGTCACCACGCTCATGGGTAACCACGAAGCCATGTTTTTAGATTTTCTCGACGACCCCGGTTCCATGGAGGGCGGCGCCTTTATTTACAATGGTGGGAGCGCGACATTAGCCAGCTATGCTAACCAAAGCGGTAAGTATGTCATCCCGGACGAGCACTTGGAATTCTTCAAAACTCTTCCTTATTTCTGGCAGACTGAAAGTTTTTTCTTTGTCCATGCCGGCGTTCCTGACGTGCCTCTAGCGCGCATTGTCCCTTCGAGACACAAAGAGGATTTACTGTGGATTCGCGATCCCTTTTTTAAAAGTGGTTTTAAATGGGAAAAGGTCATTGTCCACGGCCACACGCCCGTGCCCAAGGTAGAAGTGACATCTAAGAGGGTCAATGTTGATACTGGCTGCGTATATGAAAACATGTTAACGGCTTTTGAGCTGTTTTCGCGAGAAGCTTTTACGGTTAAAAAAATTAAAAAATCCCGGCACACTTTCTTGCGGGATCACGGCTCACAGCGACAGGCGGTGCGCTTTGAGGGTAAGGTACCCGTAAACATCGTAGCGGATGGCCACAACTTAAGTTTTGAAACCATTAACTATAGCGAGTTTGGTATGCTCGTAAGGTGTCTCACTGCACCAACGACGCAAATTTTTAAGGATGAAGACCCCATTTCCGGCGAAATAAAGCTCATTTCTGATACCCCATTGAAGTGGGATGGACGCATTGTTCGCGTGATTAAAGCCGATACGGGCGAATTTCACTACGCGATTCAGTTAAGCCGGTCTAATAAAGGCTAATTAGTTTTTTGTTATCGCGAAAATAGTTGTAAAGCGAACGATGGGGTGCCGAAAAATCAATTTCGCGGTCCTGAGCTAGAGTATTGTCGACAAGTAAAACGCAGTTATTTTCGCCCACAAGTTTACCCAGGCCCTCGACAAGTCCGCCTTCGAAGTCACCGTAAGCGTGATCATCAAAGACTTTATGTAAATCTTCCCACTGCACATTAAGTGCAACGAACTGACTGGAGTGGAGGCGCAAGAAACTCTTTAAATCTACCCAGCGCGCAAAGCGCGAGATCAAAACATTCTGTCCCTGCGCCACTAATTTTTGAATAAGGGGAATCGTATCGGCGTAATCCTCGCCGATAGAGATCTCCACGAGTTTTAAATGGTCTTTAAATGTCTCTTTATTTAATTTTTCAAATTGATCTAAGCAGACCTTATGCCATTGGCGGTCAGCAGAAAATTCGGCAGCCTGTTTGGCGTTGAGTCTTTTTACGATAAGGGGACGTTTAAAAAAAACTTCGGACGGCTGGGCCGGATTACCGTCGGCCGTAAACAATACCGCCGGCGCTAAACCCGCACGGAGTAACTCTAAATTTAATTTATATTTATCAATGTGCGCGAGATCTTCACCTTCAACGCGAATCATATCGATTTCTATGCGTTCCTTTTTTATCGTATCGGTTAGGGAACTGACAAGTTCGGTCACATCCTTATGTTTATAAATGGACCCGTAAACCAAGTTTACGCCCAGAGTCCCCAGAGCCTCTTGCTGATTAAGACGATGTTGGTCACGCATTTTTACGTGCAGGATAACATCATTACTGCCACCTTTGGGCTTTACTTGAAAACGAATTCCTAACCAGCCATGGTTTTGCTTGTGAGGTCCGGAGTGTGTCGCGATCGTATCAGCGAAAGCAAAAAAACAAGTGTTAGCACCGCGCTTTTCGTCTAAACGTTCCACTAATAAATTAAATTCTTTTTCTAGCATTTTCGCGACGCGTGGTTCGCAAACATACCGGCCGGTTTTTTCCCGCCCATAGATAGCATCACTAAAGATCATGTCATACGCCGAAATGGTTTTGGCAATCGTATGAGAGGCGAGACCGGCTTGAAAGAAAAAGCGCGCGACTTCTTGGCCCGCACCAATTTCCGCAAATGTGCCGTACTGAGCATCGTCACGATTAATGGCTAAAGCTTTTTCCAATGGTCCCATAGAATGCGTATCGGTACCATTTTGATTTGGAATTAGGCATTATTTAGATGAACTTAGGCGTCATGGGCCATAGACGAGGCGGGGTTTTTAGAGTTTAATTTAAACTTAAGACGTCTTGGAGGAGAAATCATGCTGAAACTGATTTTGTTGTTTGCCAGTTTGCTAACGGTGGCGCCGGTAATGGCTGACGAATACCTAGAGCTCAATGAAATTGGTTATTCTAAGTCTCAGGATCCATTTCAAGCGCGCCGGGCCATTCAAGAGGAAGTCATCGAACGCGTAAGTCTGCGTTACATCATTGACCTCATCGGCGAAAAAAAGGCCTCCAAAAATAAAAACATGATTACCGCTAAGATTATAAAAAATTATGGCCGTTATATCCCAACCGTGAAGGTGGGCCGCCTAGAAGGCTCGGGCGACAAACGGCAGTTGACCGTCACTTTAAAAATTTCTTTAAATAATTTAAAGCAAATGCTCCTGCAAAACGGTTTACTTTACGAACAAGATGGTCCCGCCGTGGTTTTGCCGATGGTGGCGATCACAGATAAATCGCATTTATTAACCTATCGCTGGTGGGTGGGCGACAATGACAAGTCAAAGAGTTTTTTACAGCAACAAATTGCCAGCCTTCACCGCGAATTAACAAAGTCGCTTAAGAACCAAGGCTTTTACTTACGTAATCCGACATCGGCTAATGACAAAAATTTAATTCCGCAAGCCTACCAAATAGATGCACTCCGCATGGAGGATTTATTTTTCCTGGGCGATTTTTTTAAAGCCCAGATAATTTTAAAAGGGGATATTCGCCTAGAGCAGGCCGAGGGTAGCGAAATTGCCCGCGTGGCCGTTCGCATGACGGCGATGCACACGGGTAATGGACGCGTTGTTGCCGAGGTAGTGCGGTCGCTGGACACCGAAGCCGGAGCTTTTGAGCGTGCGGTTTCCAACAAATTAGACTCTGCACTTCCAGATATTGCCAATGACTTAGCTGGACAAATGCACGAAGCGTGGCAAAAAGGCACCTTCGGTACAAGACTAATAAAATTAACTCTGCGCGGCCCCCTTGAATATCAACAAGTGAATAAATTTAAAACTCAAGTGGAACAAAAAGTAGGGGAAATTAAATCAATTCGCGAACGCCTCTTCGAACCCACGCAAATAACTTTCGAAGTTGACTCCTCCGTTGGGATAGATGGCTTGGTGGAAAAATTTAAAAAATCGAAATTTGACGGATTTAATGTTGAATTAGACGGCGTAAGCACGGAAGTCGTTGCGCTGAAACTTGGTTTCGAAAAGAACCCCAACTAGGAACTCGACGTCGGTCGGGTGGAATTGTATACCGAAGGGCGCTATACTTAGACCATGAAATACCTGCTAGTTTTTTCGCTGTTAATTGTGGCTAGCTGTTCGCTGGTAAACCGCCGCGCCGACACCTCGGATTCAAATACAATCAGCGAAAAAAACGTGCCCTATGAGGCGCAAACCGAATCTCCACGCAAGCGGGTTTTGGTTTTACCTTTTATCGACACATCCGGCATTAAGGGTGGACAGGGAACTGCGTCGACAACCACGGCACAAAACGCCCGCGCCGCACTTATTTCTTGGTTAAATGCGACGGAACGATTTGTCGTCGTTAGCCCCGAAGATTTTCCTAAAGATCTCAATCAGTTTTTAGCCAACTTTCAATATGATTTAGAAGCTATTTCAAAAATTGCTCACGGCATGGGAGTGAGCGCGGTTATTGAAGGAAAAATATTAGATATGCGCGGACGTAAAGTCGGCAGCTCCGTGGGCGTCTTTGCCAAACAAGGCGTACAGATGGAAGGCACGATTCAAGTTCGGGCCTTTGCCGCTAAGAATGGTAAAGAAATTTTAAATGTCACTCGTGATGGCCAAGCGACAGCGACGACGGGCCGCTCGGGTAACACTCGCGAAATGATGGAAGACCCCAAACTCGTCGGCGAGGTAGCCGTAAAAGCCTTTAAGACTACTGTTAAGCAGCTGGCGATGGCTATCGATAAACTCAATTGGGAAGGCCGCATAGCGCTTATCAAAGGCGACCAATATTATATCAATGCCGGGCGGCTTTCGGGCTTGCAAATCGGCGATATCCTTAAGGCCACAGAGGATAGCGAGGAAGTTTACGACCCCGATACTGGCGCGTTTATCGGGCATGTGCCCGGCAGAATGAAGGGCACACTTGAGCTCGTCAGTTACTTTGGTAAGGATGGGGCTATTGCCGTGCTTCATTCGGGCGCCGGCATTACCGAAAATGACCGCGTAGAACTTTATTAATTTTTATTGACGGAATTCTTCTGTTTTCGCCATAATCCAGCTCTATGAAAAAAACAATTATTGCAATCACCAGTATTCTTCTTTGGCAAAACGCTTTTGCTGACGGAACTTCAAAAACTTCAACAAACCAAACCCAAATTCCCCCGGCACCGCCGAAGGTATCGAGTTATTACGGTTATTCCTACCGCGCGTTTACGGGTGTTCCCAACCCAGGTTCAGTAAACCTGATTGATGGCGACATGCACATGCACGTGCTGTCTCTGCGCCATAATATCAATGAAAAATGGTCGTGGCGCGTGGGTAGTGCCTATCTCATTCATACTTTAAACTTCACGATGAAAGTTCCCGGCCAGCCTTTGCAAAATATGACTGTCAATGTAGAGGGGTTTGGCGATGTGCGCACAGCGGCTTTATACACGGCTTATAAAAACAAAGTTGATGCATTGGATTTTGTGCTCGGCCTTAATGTGCCGACCGCGCCCATTTTAAAAGATGAAATGACCGGCAAACCATTGGCTCCCCAAGATCAATTTAGTTCTGGAACCTATGATTTTATGTTAGCCGTAAATTACGCTTATAATTTTAACGACTGGTCATTTACCGAAAAACTCGATGGCGTTATTCATACCGGAAAAAACTCGGCCGGGTACCGATTAGGAGATGATTTTGGCTTCACCACGGCCGTGGCCTATAATATAAAACCATGGCTAGTTCCTGTTTTTAGCGCTCGCTTTGTGGACCGTAAAGATCTTGCCGTTAACGAATTTCATCAGCCCAAAAAAGCGAACGTAAAATTTGGCTCGGGTTGGGAAGGAGTTTTGGCCTTACGCTCTGGTATTCCACTTAAGGCAGATATGAGCATGCGGTTAGGATTTGAAGCTGGAGCGCCCGTTTTTAAGACGTCTAACACCACTCAATACACCGTAGGTGAAACGTTGTGGTACGTGGCCACAAATCTGACCGCAAGTTATTAAGAGTTTTCTCAAAATAAAACAGCCTTAGGGCTAATGGTTACTCCCGTTTAATCCGATAGTTAAAAATAACCGGGGGTATCCAGGTGTTTGATAAGCTTACAGTTAAAGACATGATGAATGGGAAAGTTCACGTTGTTTCTCCGGATATAACGGTTTGGCAAGCTTCGAATAAACTTAAAACTTTGCATGTAGGTTGTTTGGTCGTCGTTGAAAACGGCGTAATTTGCGGCATTATTTCGGAACGCGATATCGTTTATAAAATCGTTTCGGCCAAGAAAGATGCCAGCGTGGTTAAAGTGCGCGATATTATGAATGGGCCCGTGATCACGGTAAAACCAGAAACTCCCGCAAATGATGCCCTTTTTATTTCTTCAACCCGCCATCTACGCCACTTACCGGTCGTAAACGATAGCGGTTCTCTCGTCGGCATTTTAGGTATCCGCGACTTAATTTACCAAGCGGTAAACAATGTCCTGGCGAGCTCTGATTACCTCGATATGAATCATAAAAAAGCGAGTAACGAATAATTCTGGCATAACTCTAGCAATCCCTCATGAGCGCAACCTGATGTGCTTTGGTTTCGCTATAGAAGGAATCTTATGTCTAGAGTTTTAACACTTTGGCTTTTTTTGTCATTTCCCGTCAGCGGAGCTTTTGCCTTTAATTGCGCCGATTTGTTAGGTGAATTTTCACCCGTTTCTTTTCTCGGTGACCGTGGTCCTGGAATGTTGATTGGAAATCTCTCGCGCGGGGCCGCTATAATTACAAAATCAGGAAACTTAGAATCGACGGGTATTACCGCCATTGTACACACTGCAATCAAAAACTTTAATAAGACCGGCGATTACTATAAGGCGACAAGTGAGGGTATTGAAAATGCGGTCGCTAATAGCGTTCGTTTGGCCGAACTCAACGGGCATAAACGTATTGCTATTCCTCTTATGGCTACTGATCCTCTATTTGCTAATAAACTCTTAGGTCCCGAACATTACTCCCAATTAGCCGTAACAATTGTCAGGGCAGCCAATGGTGCCCGAAAAAATATTGAAATTCGTTTCATCGGCGACATGGTAGAAGCCACTTTCCTCAAGAACGCCATGTTCCTTACGAGTGTCACGGATTTTAACGCTGTCAATGTCGTCAGTGGATCCATAACTGATTTTAAGATTCATGGCGCCAGTGCCATCGTAAATCCCACAAATATGGAAGTTGTTTTTGACCCGCACGGTGTCTCTGCAGAGATCGGTGCGGCAACGGGGATTCCCGGCTCGATCGCCCACGACGTTAAAGAAATTATCCGCACACATCGCCGGTGAAGGGGAATGTATATATTCTGCGGCAATAATGAACCTTGAGCCGGAAACTATTTGTTTTTTGACTGGCGCCAGAACTTTAAGACATAATAAAAAAATACAGTATTATTAGGTATGAGGTTCGAAAGATGATCCATGTTTTAATTCCAGTTCTAACTCTTATCCTCGGGGTCGCAATCACCTCTAACGCCAAAGAAAAATCAATTGTACTGACCTGCGAAGGATGCGAGTGCCGTTATACCTTTGATGAAGACAAATATTCAGAAGGGCAAGTTACCAATGTCCGTGATATGTTTATTCATGGACCAGGTGTATTAGGCCTTCCATGGATGATGAATAAAGCAAACAGCGATTTTCTTCCTTATGATAAAATAATAGCTGATATAGAAGTTGAAAAACAAAATATAAAAAAGTTTAAAGACAAAAAAATTCCCAAAGATCTTTATAAATATCGAGATAAAGCGTTGTTGGATTTTGATTTTTTTCTATGGAAAAGTGAACTGACGGCAGAATATGTAAAAACTAAGAACCTTTCCCTTCTACGGAAAGGTTATAAAGGCCGCGATATCAACAAGGAGTGCGGCGTAATTTTGGATTTTTTAGAAGGAAAGGTGAAATCTTCTGACCAAGTAATAAGCGAGCTTATAAAAAACTGCCGCCAGCTTGGAGTAAAGTCGGCGATTTGTGATAACATCCCTGCCGCTTCCGGAAAACATTTAGAAAATAAGAATATCCCCCAATCAATTTACTTTGTATGGGGAAATTGCGTAAATCGCGGACATAAGCACTTCGAAAGTCCCGGCGATATTATGAAGGAACTTGGAATTAAGGAAGAGGCCTTTGATTGCAGCGACTAGGCCCAAATAGTACGGGTCTCTTATTGATTCCGAAATCACTTTTTATCCATTCAGGCGATGAACAGTAATTTGTAATTATGACCTCCGCGGCGGAGGTACGGACCAAAAAAAACTGGTTGAAGCGACTGGACTCGAACCAGCGACCTCTTGCATGTCAAGCAAGCGCTCTAACCAACTGAGCTACGCCTCAACAACGAACTTCAAATTTGTAACTAAAATTTTTTTGTTTGTATAGCGAGCCGAAAATTTCCCATCACGGAGCGGTCGCGTCAAACACTGTAGCGCTCGGACAAAAATTTCTGGACCCCGAAGGTGCGAATTGCTACCTTTTTTTGTGAAATCAGTGGCATCGAGATTGCTCTTAAAGGTAAATTGCAACCTTTAACCAAAAAACTGGGGGAGAAATGAAACTAGCGAAACTGATCGTTGGATCTTTGATCGTGATGAGTAGTCATGTTTATGCGGAGGAAACTGCAAAAACGGAAGTAGCTCAGAGTAACGGAAATGGAACAGCTGTTGTTCCGGCACCACAAACTTCTATTCTGCTGGAAGAAGTCGCACCAAAGAAAAGTCCATGGTTAGCAAAATATGTTAACGAAACTCGTTATGGACGAGGGGATGCCTCGAAAGGGACTGGAACTGCGGAGTCCATTCACTTTTTCACGATTGGACATCAGTTCGAAAAGGGTAAGCTTACTTTGACTCAACCCATTACGCAAAACCAAGACATGTCACAAAATACTGCTGGAATGGTACACAACGATCCTTATCTTAAGTACGCTTGGAAGAAAGTCGGCCTTAATCATGATTGGACATTAGATCCAGAGTTTCGCTACTACGCACCGACAGGCACAGCTTCAAAAGATCTTGGGTCCAACGGCCGCCTGCGTGCTGACCTTGAGTTTCGTCGTCCCATCAATGGTCGTTTAACATTCAGCTTTTATACAATGGCTGATCAAATGTTACACAATAACCTTAGCGGCATAAAGGCCGATTCTCCCTCCATGAATAAGCGAATTTCCAGCAAAGGTGGAATGTCGGAAAACATGGGTGGAAAATATTCTTGGGTCGCCAACAAACGCTACTCGCATCTAAATATGTTGGGTCTCGATTACGAAATAAATAAAAAATGGTCGTTCTTACAGCAAGTAGGCGTCTATAATATTGAGTATTATAAAGATGCGGCTCACGCCATCAACCATCGCAACGAAGACTCCTTAGAGGTGTGGTCGTACTTAAGTTACGCTCATAACCCCAATGTTTCTTTCGTTCTTGGTTTAGAACAATCGCGCGGTACTGATGAACGCCAAACTGATGAGAGTTATACTTTCATGAACGATAACGAAACTAAATACTATTTAGCTCTTAGCTTAGGAATTTAATGGTTTGGGCTAAGCCCGTAGTATCTTTTTTCTTAACACTACTAACAGTAATTTTACTGAGTACACATTGGGGGAACGTTCCCCCAATGTTTTATATTTTAAACCCTTTTTCTGGTCTATGGGTGAATGGCGATAAGCCGCTCAATGATAAACGATTAGCATTTTCTGAACTCCTTGGCCCCACACAGGTGGCCTATGACCGGCAGCTAATCCCGCACATTTATGCCGGCAACGAATTCGACGCCTATTTTGCGCAGGGATTTGTAACAGCTCGCGACCGCTTGTTCCAGATGGAAATTCAGTCGCGCGTGGCGGAAGGAACTCTAGCAGAAATATTTGGCAAAGTGGCGCTAGAATCAGACCGCTTTATGCTGCGCTCAGGACTTAATGACGCCGCCATCGCCAATTTTGAAATCATGATTTCAAATCCCTTAACCCGACAAGCAATTGAAGCTTATACGGCAGGAGTTAATCGTTACATTGATACGCTAAGATTTAAAGATTTTCCGGCCGAATATAAAATTCTAAACATCAAACCGCGCCGTTGGCGCCCGCAGTATGCCGCTTACATTATTAAACTCATGGAATTTCAACTCTCCTCGCGCTCAACCGACCTGCGCATGAGCCGCACTCTGGCGCGGTTTGGACGTGTTCTCACGGCGGAGTTATTCCCTCGACTTCCTCATAATAATGAGCCCCTAATTCCCAAAGGGACCACGTGGAATCACTTACCTCAGGAAAAGCGTGACATCTGGAGTGAATCCCCGCTAACGCTGGAAGAATTACCTACGCTCCCGGAGGCCGACGAAAATTCTGGCAGCAATAACTGGGCCGTGGGTCCACAAAAATCGGCAACCGGGTTGCCTATAATTGCAAATGACACTCACTTGTCTTACCGGCTGCCAAATTTATGGTATGAAAATCAAATTTCCTACGGAAAGAATTCTGTTTACGGCGTTTCCATTCCGGGTGCACCGGGAGTTATTATCGGTTTTAATAAAAATATCGCCTGGGCGGTGACCAATGGCTACACCGACATTATGGATTGGTACCGCATTGAATTTAAGGATGCGAACAAAAGAGAATATCGCTACGGCGAAGAGTGGAAAAAAGTTTCCTATCGCGAATATAAAATTAAAGTTCGCGATGGTGATGAAATCACCGAGAGAGTCGCCGTCACCCTCCATGGCCCCATCGTTCACGAGCTAAAACAAAAGCCTTTTAAGAATGATTATGGCCTGGGACTAGCACTTAAGTGGGGAACTGTACACAATGGCAATGAACTGAATTCTTTTTTGTTACTGGCGACGGCCCGCAACTACTACGAAGCACGCATGGCACTGCAGTCTTTTCACTCGCCGCCGCAAAATTTTTTGATTGCCGACAATTCTGGCCGTATCGGGATTATTCATAAGGGGTTAATTCCAAAACGAAAAACCGATCAGGGCCGTTACGTAATGAACGGTAAAAATCCAGAAAATATTTGGCAGGAATTTTATTCCAGTGATCAGGTGCCACAAGTTTCCAATCCGCCGCAGGGCTTTTTGTTTTCCGCAAACCAAGCCCCGGTTGATCAAAACTATCCTTATTATCTCGGCACCGAATGGGATTCCCCCTATCGCGCCATTCGCATAGCTCAGATGTTAAGGCAAAAGGACAAGTGGGCCCCTTTGGATTTCGTGAGAATGCATAACGACGACACCTCAGCCCTCGCAGCGGATATCCTGCCAACTCTGATTGGCGCCGTTAACACCAATGAACTGGACGCCCACGAAAAAGGTGTTTACCGGGTGCTCTCGCACTGGCGCTACCGTTATCAAACGGAATCCGTTATGCCCGTTGTCTTAGATACATGGGTTGAGCGACTCTCGAAATTGCTTTGGGAGCCACGCTTTGAAAATCCAAAATTTTACCGGTGGCCACCGATTACTTCTTTCGTGAATATTTTAAAGAATCAGCCAAAGAGTTTTTGGTTTGATAATCCAAAAACAAAAGAAACAGAAACCTTCCAAATGCTGGCGACACTTAGTTATAAACAAGCCATTGCCGAATTAATTGCGAAATTTGGCGATGACGTAAAAAATTGGAAGTGGGGACAGATTCAACCGACGGAGTTTCCGCATATTACCAAGGTTCCCGGCTTTGACCGAAAATTTACCGACGTGGGTGGTTCAAAATATTCAATTTTTGCAAATAGGGGAGACCACGGCCCCGTACTCCGAATGGTAGTAGCTCTTGGACCGATGCCGCAAGCTTGGCTGGTTGTCCCCGGCGGACCCTCTGGAAATCCCTTTAGCCGTCAATACTCAAATTGGTTAGAGATTTGGCGCAAGGGTTACACCAAGGCCGTCAATTTCTGGCCCACGCTGGAAACCATTAAAGACACTCGTTACCGATTGAGTTTGGAGAAAGACAATGGATAGGCCAATCGCGCTCGCCATTCAAATCTTATTAATCGTCGTGATGCTGACTTTGCAGCCGACGCTCGGCCCGTTTGGAATACTTTTTATTGGTTGCGGTCTCGGGATAATGGCGAGCAATTTACGTTTGGCCCTGATCACAAGTTTCATCATTCCCTTTAGCCTTTGGATATCGTTTGCGATCTACCAAGACGTGCAACAACAGTTTCACCTTGGAGAAGTCATTGCCAATCTATTTGGCCTTCCCTTTGCCTGGCTGAGCTATTTGCTAACGGGTTTATGCGGAGCTATCCCTTGCACGCTCATCGCGCTTACAACCTTCTGGGCAAAAGAGATTTTTCTCAATCAACAATTTGAAAAGTAACGGTATCACTGGCGTAGGAGTTTATGGGGCAAAGATCGCCACCCTCAATTCTTACGCGTTTACCGTCCGGAATGCTTACCAAAATTTTGTTGTACTCATTCATGACCCAGTAAACGTGGCTCATCTCGCCACAGCGGCTGGCCAGAATTGAGCGGCCATCAACCGTTAAATGAAGTCGGTTATTAGGTGACCAGCTTACGTCTTCTTCGACAAGCTTTAGGCGACTAGGCTCCACAATTACATCAACGGCGAATGCTGGAACCGAAATCAATAAACTTAAAAATGCTTTCCTCATAATCCTGCCCCCGAAAAAGGTTTTTTGGTTTTAATTAAGCAATTCACGTGCGAAATTCTAACAAAAAGTTCGTCTTTGCCAAACCACTCCATTTTTAGCTCAAGGAACTCTTTAGCTGTCTTCACTTTTAAAGAGAGTATTTGCTCCGTAGAGTTCATTTGCATACCTTGAACTTCATCGTTTTCAATAAGTCCGATAGTGTCCTTTTTAATTTCGGCGTCTCTATTTTCAACGACAGTAATATTTGGAGTGATAGAATTGAGATTTGCCGCCACCATACATGGCTTTCCATCTGTTGAAACACCCTGATAATCGCCAGCTTTTAACCAACGTTCCGCGATTTTTTCGGTGATTTCATTCGCGAAAGCCGAACGCACCCCTAGAAGAGAAATCAATAGCAATATCTTTTTGCAGCCCATCTTACCCCCGGCAACCCTCCAAGGTTGCAAGCGCTGAGCCATTTACACCGGCGTTGCAGTAGTTTAAAAGTTAGAGCTACGCCCTTAATTGACACTCTCTTAGAAAAATTTACTTATAGTAAGCGACAATGGAATTGCCGTTGGGGAGGTATTTTACGGGGTCGATGGGTTCACGCTTATAACGAATCTCGTAATGCAGATGAATTCCCGAAGCATTGCCGGTGCGGCCAATGACACCCAGTTTTTGACCGCGTTTAATCCATTGCCCTTCGCGCACGGTAATCCTGGAAAGGTGAGAGTAAAGTGTCGCCCAACGGTCGCCGAATTCCACCATTACAAGCTTGCCATAGCCGCGAAAGCCATTGCCGGCATAAATAACTATTCCGTCATGGGAGGCTTGTATTTGAGTTCCGCGGGGAGCGGCGATATCCAAACCAAGATGCGGTTTACGTTGCACCAAATTGTAGCCGCGAGTAATGCGTCCCTGCACGGGCCAAGACAATCCGATGGTATTTCTTGCGTCATCCGGATTTATGCTTTGCTCATTGCCGTCGCTCATCCGCCTTTCCACGGTGACATCAAAATCCTCACCCGTTTCTGTTTCTTCGAGATTTTCATAGGAAACGTGGTCAGCTTCGGCCGCCGGCTCGCGCACTTGGCTGCAAGCCATTTGCAAAAAGATAATTAAAATAAGAAAAATCAGCCTGGCCATAAGTAATATAATATCATGACCACGAGGCCACGTAACTCAATTTGATTCTAAAATAATCCAAAGTCTTAGGATTAAAGTAAAACTTTAACTATATAGCGGAAAGTCTTTACAAAGCGCCTTAACTTCGGCCTTGATTTTTGCGTGCGTCGATTTGTTAGACAAATCTTTTAGACATTGGCCAATCCATTTGCCAATAATTTTCATCTCGGATTCCTTCATACCTCTGGTCGTAAGTGCTGGAGTACCAATGCGAATACCTGACGTTACAAACGGACTTTGCTTCTCGTTAGGAACGGTATTTTTATTTACAGTAATCCCACATTCATCCAAAGATTTTTCGGCATCCTTTCCGGTTAAACCATTTTTTGAAAGATCAATTAGCATTAAATGATTGTCGGTTCCGCCGGTCACAAGATGATAGCCTTCGCTCATTAATGTTTCCGCGAGAGCTTTGGCGTTTTTAACAACTTGTTCGGCGTAAGTTTTAAATTCCGGTTTTAATGCTTCACCAAAGGCCACGGCTTTGGCGGCGATCACATGCTCTAGCGGCCCCCCTTGAATACCGGGGAAAATCTTCGAATTTACTTTTTTGGCATTTTCTTCGGAACACAAAATCAAACCACCCCGCGGACCACGTAAGGTTTTATGTGTCGTACTGGTTGTATAATCAGCATAGGGAATAGGTGACATATGAATTCCCGCCGCTACAAGACCCGCAAAGTGCGCCATATCCACAACTAAACTTGCGCCTACCGAGTTTGCAATCTCGCGGAATTTTGCAAAATCAAGTACGCGCGGGTAGGCTGAGTAGCCGGCGATTATAATTTTTGGTTTATTTTCTCGCGCCTTTGCCGCAATGATATCGTAATTAATGCGGTCAGTTTTTGGATCTAGAGTGTAGGAGACAACTTTATATAGCGATCCAGAAAAATTAACTGGCGAACCATGCGTTAAGTGGCCGCCGTGCGAAAGATCCATTCCCATGATGGTCTCGCCGGGTGCCGCAATAGATAAATAGACGGCCATGTTAGCTTGCGAGCCTGAATGCGGTTGCACATTGGCGTGCTGGGCGCCGAAAAGTTTTTTAGCACGGTCAATGGCCAGCTGCTCGACATGATCGACAAACTCACAGCCCCCGTAATATCTCTTTCCTGGATAACCCTCGGCGTACTTGTTAGTCAGAACACTGCCTTGCGCCTCCATGACGGCCTTAGATACGTAATTTTCAGAAGCAATCATTTCTAAACCAAACTCCTGACGTTCAAGTTCAAGTTGAATATTGGAGTAAACATCAGGATCTGAATTTTTTAAAAATGACATCGAGCTCTCCTTAATCCTTTATTTAGGCTTGGTTCCCATTTTCTCTACCCGGCGGGCATGCCTTCCGCCTTCAAATTCCGTGTTAAAAAACGTACTAAATATTTTGACGGCATCTTTTTCTGGCGTTGTTCTGGCCCCCATCGTGAGGACGTTGGCATTATTGTGTTCACGCGCCAGCTTTGCGACCTCAGAGTTCCAGCACAAAGCTGCGCGCACCCCGCTGTAACGGTTGGCTCTCATCGCCATTCCCTGACCGCTACCACAAACCAGTACCCCGTAGGCCATTTGATCTTTTGTCACGGCTTCCGCCACACGATCGGCAAAATCGGGATAATCCACGGAATCATTGCTGTTTGTGCCTAAGTCTTCAAATTTAATTTGCGGAAATTCTTTTAATAAGAAATTTTTGAGCGGCAGACCCGCGTGATCACACGCGATAAAGATTTTAGAAAATTTAATCATAAATCTCTTATTTAAAATTTTTTAATATTTCTTCAATATTTTAACTAATATTTTGGTTTAAACTTTGGCAAAAATCAAAGATGCGTTGGTGCCACCAAAACCAAAACTATTGTTCATCACATAGTTCAATTTTTTCTCTCGCGCTGTCAATGGCACATAGTCTAAATCACAGCCTTCGCCAGGGTGCTCTAAGTTAATCGTCGGAGGCACAACGCCCGTTTGCAGCGCCTTTAGACAAATAACACTTTCTATGGCGCCAGCGCCGCCTAATGCGTGACCCGTCATACTTTTCGTAGAACTAACCCAAACCTGACTCGCATGATCTTTCATCAATCGGCGCACCGCTTGGCTTTCGATTTCGTCACCCATGGGCGTACTTGTGCCATGAGCATTGATGTAGTTGATTTTATCGGCGCTAATCTGTGCGTCGTTAAGTGCCATTTCCATTGCGCGATAAGCACCATTACCGTCGGGAGTAGGACTCGCGATGTGGTAGGCATCAGAACTTAAACCATAGCCTAATACCTCTCCATAAATTTTTGCCCCACGAGATTTTGCAAACTCCATATCTTCAAGCACTAAAACCGCACCACCTTCGGCAATCACAAAACCATCACGGTCCTTATCAAAGGGCCGCGAAGCTTTTTGCGGATCGGAATTTCTCGTCGAAAGTGCTTTCATGGCATTGAAACCGCCAATGGCAAGTTCGCAAACTGCCGCTTCGGTACCGCCGGCAATCATCGCCACACAGGTGCCGTTACGAATATAGTTATAGGCTTCGCCAATACTATGAGCACCCGTCGCACAGGCTGAGGTCACGGAGTAGTTAGGACCTTTGAGTCCATGCATGATGCTGATTTGACCTGACGCTAAATTAGTAATTACCGCAGGAATAAAAAACGGGGAGATGCGCGAAGGACCGCGCTCCTTCATACGTTCATATTGTTCTTGTATCATTGGCAGTCCGCCAATACCTACGCCAACTATCGCACCAATTTTAGTCGCATTTTCTTCGGTAACCTTCAGACCAGAATCTGCCATTGCCATACTTGCGCTGGCGACGGCAAAATGGATAAATCGATCCATCTTCTTTTGTTCTTTTTTAGGCACAAAAGCGTCGATATCAAAATTCTTAACTTCTCCCGCTATTTTGACTTCGAAGTTTGCGGCATCAAACAAAGTAATCGGAGCAATACCAGACTTTCCAGAAATTAAAGCGGTCCACGAGTCTTCGACGGTGTTGCCCACCGGAGTGAGCATACCCATTCCCGTAACAACAACTCGTCTTTGATCTCTTCCTGGCCGCTTAAATACGCTCATGGGATTAGTGGAGCTTTCCTTTTCCTTCTAAGTAACTAACGACGTCTTGAACTTTTCGCAGTTTCTCGGCGTCTTCGTCTGGAATTTCAATATCGAACTCTTCTTCCATTGCCATAATCAACTCGACGATATCAAGGCTATCGGCGCCAAGATCATCGATAAAAGATGCATCTGGTTTAATCCTTTCCGCATCAACACCTAACTGCTCCACGATAATATCTTTAATTTTTGGATTTAAACCCATAATCATTTTCCTCCCTCACATGTACAGACCACCATTAACACTAATGGTCTGTCCTGTAATATAATTTGATTCTTCACTTAATAAAAAACTGACACAATGAGCGACATCTTCGGGTTTCCCCAAAGTTTGCGTCGGTATCATTGATAAAATACCTTCTTTTTGCTTTTCGGTTAAGGCGTCCGTCATTTCCGTGGCGATATATCCCGGAGCCACACAGTTGAGACGAATATTACGCGACGCGATTTCTTTAGCGACGGACTTTGTGAATGCTTCAATCCCAGCTTTGCTGGCGGCATAGTTTGATTGACCGCCATTACCCATTTGGCCAATTACGCTCGTGATATTTACGACGGAACCCTTTTTGTTTTTAAGCATGGGTTTAAGAACGGCTTTGGTGCACAGAAATGTCCCGCGCAGATTGGTATTTATCACTTTATCAAAGGATTCGGTTTTCATCATCAACAGCAACATGTCTTCGGTGATTCCCGCGTTATTCACGAGGCCGTCGATACTTCCCATTTTTTTAAAAATTTCATCAAAAGCGGCTTTTACGGACTCTTCCGAGCCAACATCAAGGCGAACGCAAAAATGACCAGAACCCGGTAAACTCTTTACGACATCATTGGCCTTTTGTTCATTGCTAGAATAGGTAATAGCCACCTGCGCGCCTTGCGCGGCAAGCACTTGTGCTACGCCAGCACCGATCCCGCGGCTAGCGCCGGTGACTACAATATTTTTGCCCTTCAGCTTCAACTTTTTACCTGTCTTTCCAAGCTCTTAATATCTTCTAAACTGGTTATATTGAAGGATTTAAAATGCACGCTGTCAATTTTTTTCGTGAGGCCCGAAAGTACCTGACCTGGTCCCATTTCCACTAGATTTTGTACACCTAGTTCCTTCATCCGATTTATGCATTGTGTCCACAATACAGGAGCGCTTACTTGGCGAATTAGTTTTTCTCTTATTGTGTTTCCATCGGTTGATTCTTTCGCATCAAAGTTCTGCACGATCGGAAATTTTGCCGTAGCAAACGGCATATCCGTTAATACTTTCTTCATTTTTTCTTCTGCCGGCTTCATTAAACTACAATGAAAGGGAGCAGAAACTTTAAGTTCAATAAATTTCACGCGCTTGGCTGGAGGCGTAAGCACTTCGGACTTAAAATTATTTTTCAAAAAATCGGCCACTGATTTTTTTCCGCTAATTACCACCTGGCCCGGACTATTAAAATTTGCCGGCTCAAGGGGAGAATCATGGCTTTCCTTTTCGGCCCATTTACAGATTTCTCGCACTTGCTCATCTGCCAAACCTAAAACTGCAATCATTGAGCCGGTTCCAAGAGGTACTGCGGCTTGCATGGCTTGGCCACGGATGCGTACGGCTTTTATGCCATCAGAAAATTTGAGCGCGCCGGCGGCGACGGCAGCGGCGTATTCACCGATAGAGTGCCCCGCCACGGTTTTAAAATTTTCTCCACAACTTTCGACGAAAGCCTTTTGTGTGGCTGTACTAACGAGTAATAATGCCGGCTGAGTGTTTTCGGTTAAAGTCAGGTGATCTTCGGGGCCTTCAAAGCAAAGTTTCTTGAAATCGGTACTTACCGCATCTGAGGCTTCTTCAAAAAGAAGTTGGGTTGAGCGAAAGTTTTCAAATAAAAATTTTCCCATGCCAACATGTTGGCTGCCTTGACCGGGAAATACTGCGGCCCACATCAGTATTTTAACAGAACACTGCCCATGGTGAGTCCTGCTCCAAAGGCGGTCAGCAAAATATTTTGACCACGTTGAATTCGGCCGTCTCTGATAGCCTCATCCAAAGCGATAATTACCGTCGCAGCGGATGTGTTTCCGGTACTGTCGATATTTACGATGACTTTTTCTCGGGGAAACTCAAAATGTTTAGCCACAGATTCAAGTATGCGGATATTTGCTTGATGGGGAATGAGCCAGTGAACATCGTCAATCGTCATATTATTTGTTTTGAGAGCCCGGTCGCAAACTTCTGTCATGGAA
Source organism: uncultured Bdellovibrionales bacterium (assembly GCA_964498095.1). Classification (GTDB taxonomy): domain Bacteria; phylum Bdellovibrionota; class Bdellovibrionia; order Bdellovibrionales; family SG-bin7; genus SG-bin7. The sequence goes on from CAZCFY010000001.1 coordinate 221,530, forward strand.
CGCACGGCGTTTTTAAAAATCTCGCGGCCTTTCATTTTCACGTACTGCATTTTATTATCTAAAACCTCTTGTGAAAAAGGCATGCGTGAGCCCCCGGCAGGTAGAACAAATAAATCACCGATGCTACCATCAGCCCCGAGATGGTGACTGTAAATGCGCGAGGGCTGATCGTCTTCGGCACGGCTAAGAATGCAGGCGCCGGCGCCATCGCCAAAGAGAATGCAGGTTTCACGATCCTTATAGTTCACCAGACGATGTAAAACTTCACCGCCAATAACAAGAATATTTTTGTAAACTCCGCTGCGGATAAATTCATTGGCAATACTTATTCCATAGATAAATCCCGAACAGGCCGCGGAAATATCTAAAGCCATAATATTGCGACAACCCAAACGATGTTGCAGTACGCAGGCGGTGTTTGGCATAACTTGGTCGGGGGTAACAGTCGCAAAAAGAATGGCGTCGATATCATTGGCGGTAAGTTTGGCGGCCTCAAGCGCTTTTAGAGTCGCTTCATAAGCAAGATCACTTGTCGCTTGTTTTTCGGAAGCAATGTGGCGGTGGTGGATCCCAGTACGTTCCACGATCCAGTCGTGATTTGTTTCCACCATTTTTTCGAGATCGTAATTCGTCAGAAGTTTTTCGGGAAGGTACGAACCAGTACCACTGATTCGCGCCCGATACATTTGTGTCATTAAAAAACCATTACTGTTGAGCTTGAGTTACGACGACTTCTTTTCCTTTGTAGTAACCACATGAGGCACAAACACGGTGCGGACGCGCCAGCGCTCCACAGTTGTCACATTTTTGTGTTCCTGCGGCGGTGATGGCATGATGCGAACGACGAATATCTCGACGCATTTTGGAAATTCTCTTTTTAGGCATCGGCATATCTAAATCCAACCTTTCCTAGCAAATCGGTATGTTTGAAAGTGCAAAAATCGCCTTTTCTCTTAAAAAAATCAATAGTTAATTAAATTTCATTTCCTTCAGCTTAGAAAATGGTGAGCGTTTGTCTTCACTCTCGTTGTGCACAGCAGCACAAGAACATGCGCCATCGTTCAAATTCTTACCGCAAAACTGGCAGAGACCCTTGCAAGTTTCTGAACAAACTGGATGATCGGGCAAGGCTAAGGACACTATATCTCGCATAAGAATCCCAGCATCAAAGTTTGGAAAATTAATGGTTGAAGAGGACGGACCCGTCACCGCCAACTCTGAAGAGTGATTTACTTTCGACTCGCGTCCCGTGCGCGGCAAATCTTTACCGGGAATAAGTAATTCATGAATCGGTTCATGCATTTTTAAAGCGAAGTGTTTTAAACAACGGGTACAATCAAAACTAATATCAGAATGAATACTCCCAGTGACTTCAAAGATATTGCCCATGGGCTGCAAATGAAAATCCACGGCATAGGGAGAATTGTTAAGTAAATCCGTTAGCGCTTCGTTAAGCTCCGCAGTGTTTTCGGTGCAATGATAATCTCGGCCTTCCGCGGGAACTTCTGACAAATTAATAAGCATATAGACCTCAAAACGTAGGAATGTCTTATAGATGTTGCGTGGCATCCAGTCAAGAAAGTACACTAATTCTTCAATGCGTTTACTCATCATGTTTCTCATTATTTTTACCTTTGAGGAAACGTGGGCCGATTGGCTATGGACACCCCGGCAAACCACAAATTTAATGGCCTCTCCACGCGCGGATTCACCCGTTTTGCGCTCTGTTGACCCCGGTGAAATGGTATTAATTACAAAATTGCTGAAGGTGACCGGCGGGGAATGGGTCAGTTTTACTCTCGTTGACGGCGGCGAGAAAACCAAAGTCTATGTTACCAAACAAGCGCTTGGGGACGGAGAACTAAGAAACGCCAAGCAAGGCGTTGGAGTGGATTCGAAAAACTTCAGGAACGTCGGCATTGGCGGTGTCTTAAGTCAAACTCTGCGGGGACCGATTTCAAAAGACGCCAGTGGCGGGGAGACCGTTGAGTACGGCCCGCAATACGGTGTGAGTTTTTATCCGACTTTACACTACGAGTTTCCCGATGGAAAAAAAAATTACCGGCTCTTTGTGAGCTACCGGCTCACCCGGGCGGCCGGAAAATCGGTAATAAAGCAAAATGGGACGACAACCTCCGAAGAAATTATGACCCAAGCTACGAGTTTTGTGAGCGCCGGGTTTATAATGCGGGAAAGATCAACCCCTCAAGCGAATTTCTATTGGGGATACGGCGCCGAAGTCGCCAAGGCTTTAAGTAGTAAACAAGAATATACGGATGGAACTACGGTTGATCTAAAAGATAGTTTGCCGACAAATATTTATTTACTAGCGGTTTTAGGTTACCAAAAGTTTGGCGGAAAACCCTCTCACTGGTTGCCAGAGGCGAAAGCGGGGATCGTGGTCAATAATAAGCCGGTGACTTTATCCGGCGAACTCATCTTGAATTACATTTGGAGTTTCTAGCTCTAATTTCTCGAAATGATCCGGCTCAAAATTGTAAAAAGATTCAGAGTGAAACAGCGTTGAGAAAACTCTAATCTTTGGTCGGGGCGCTGCCGATGAGTTAACGCAACTTTAATATAACAGTCTAACTAAGGAGACTTAAAATGAAACACATCGGAACGTTTGTTGTCGTGTTTTTGATATTGCTATCTTTTGAAGTGGTGCGCGCGGACGAAGTCGCCGCCACTCCGCCACCGGCAGCTGCCGAGGCCGCACCGGCTCCAACGCCAGACGCTCAAGCGGCTCCTGCTGCCGAAGCACCCGCTGCGAATACCACTGTTCAAGCGCCCCCGCCGCCGGCTGAGGCAGCACCCGCACCCGTTGAGGCAGCTTCTGCTTCAGCAACCGAAGTAGCAGCTTCGCCAGTGGCTAACGAGCGTGCTCCGGCCAGCATTGAGACAGGTACGCCTGCCCCGGCTCCCGAAGCAAAGCCTGCCGTGGATGAACCAAAAATGGATTTAGTGCGAGCAAAAAAGCATAAAAAGTGGAAACAAAATGGTTTAAGAAAAGTTAAATCCGCCTGCGAAATCTTAAACAATCCTGAGGGTACAAAAATTGGTATCCTTAAGTTGGAGCGCAAACTTTGGACCGATGAAATCGACAAAGAAGGTTGGTATAAAGTTACGCGCAAAGATGGCCCAGGCTACGTTAAAAAAGAATGTTTTGAACAAGCACAAAAATAATTGATTTTCTTGTACGAGCTAAAAGGTGGTCCCCCTCTCCTCGAGGGGGATTTTTTTGTTCAAGTTTTCACGAAGCTTCGCCTTTCAAAATACTACTTCTAGCTTTTCAAGACGTTTCACCCCTCAAAATATGGCGCGCCTCCGCGCGAGAAAAGCCGGCAGCTTCCCTGCGGGCGACATTTGCTGTCATCATCTTTCGCAACATTCTAAGCGCAAAAAATAATTTTCAAAAAGCCTCGACTTGAAGCGCGATTAGATCGCGCCTCGATTGAGTGACTTGAAGTTGTTTTTGCACTCACTGATTAATTACTTATTTTCAACGGAACGCTTCACTTTTTTATCATGAAAATCAAAACATATTTTTCAATAAATCTTGATTTCTCCTCTGAAAAACTGTACCTTCGTTCACGTTGCGTAAACAAATTTCCCTCTTCAAAAAAGAAAAATCAGACTATGGCGGAGAGTTGCAGAAAAAGCGCCCGGCCCGAAAAGGACCACGGCCGATTTCCGTAAAACACTCGATGCATCTTGTGTTGCGCTCTTCAAAAGCTAAGGGGCTTTGGTCCTTTTTAAAGCCCGCAAACAAATTACGGATCAAGAGTATATTGGTGAAATTCTCACAAAAGTTTGGTGTTAGCATTATTTCGCTGGCTATTGTCGGAAACCATATCCATCTGCAAATTAAGCTTTCTCATCGGCAAACCTATAAGCCATTTATCCGCGCTGTGACAGCGGCGATTGCAATTGCTGTAACTGGCGTGTGCCGGTGGCGGCCATCAAGCGAGAAGTTTTGGGATTTGCGTCCGTTTACGCGCATAATTGAAAGCTTTCGGGAGTTGATGAATTTAGGAAACTATATTTACCTAAACCAGCTCGAAGCTGCCGGCTTTTCTCGCGCGGAGGCGCGCCATATTTTGAGGGGTGAAACGTCTTGAAAGTTAGAATTTAAGAGTCGGAACAGAAAAAGCCGGCCGTCTCATTTCAATACACACATTGGCTAACAAGCGCCACGACAGTGCCAAACAGTACCAAGACAGTGCCATAAGAGTGACAACCTTTAACAATAAACAACCTACACTAAATACATGAAATACAGGGGATGGGGAAAAGCCTTAGCGTTCTGCATACTGGGTATAGTGGCATTCAACAATTGTACGGCATTTAAGTCCATTAAAAGCAGCGGCCTCTCACTAAGCTCATTACAATGTACCGGAGACGAATCCAAGTTTGCGCGCCGGGCGTGGCGTTTGACGGGCACGCAGTACATGAACGCCGTAAAATCTGTTTTCCCAAATGTGGTGGTCGGCAACCCCTTTGTTTACGATAGCGTTCCTGGATTTTATAACAATAACTCAAACGGTTTACGATTAGGCAAAGCCATAACCGCAAGCCTTCTCGCCGAAAACGAAAAAGTAGCGTTTGCCGCTTTACCTTCCGTAAAACAAAATTATACCTGTCTAAATACCACCCTTACCGCAAATTGCGCCAACACCGTTGCAACAGCACTTGGCCGCAAGGCCTTCCGCCGGCCCTTAAGTGCCAGTGAAGTCAGTACCTACGCGGCACTTTTAACAGCGAGTGTTTCTAGCTATGGCGATGGGGGAATCGCAATTTTAATCCAGGCTCTTTTGACTTCTCCTAACTTTCTCTTCCGCTACGAAGTAGGAAACCCCATAAGCGGCATTCTAGATAATTACGAAAAAGCCAATTTAATTTCGTTTGCGGCGGCCGACACAGCCCCCGATGATACTCTTATGCTCGCCGCCCAAAATAATGAATTGCAAACCCGGGCACAAATTAAACAGCAGTTCTTACGTTTAGCCCGCCAGGGCGGACGCTACAATGTCATGATCGATTTTTTTCAACAATATTTACATTACGATGCGATAACGGCGAATGCAAAAAGCGGGGAGCTATTCCCGAACTTCAACGCCGGGGTCGCGCAAGGACTCGTTGCCGAAACCGATGCCTTCATCATTGACCTCTTAAATTCCGGCAATGGAACCTTAAAATCTTTTTTAACATCAAATACTGTTTTCACTCAGCCCACGACGGCGGCGATTTATGGCCGCGAGCCAGCCTCGTTACCACAAAATAGCTTAACTAAAACCACCGATAACGCCCGTGCGGGAATTCTTATGCAACCTAGTTTTATTAGTTCCTGGGGCGCTAACGACAGAACTAGCCCCGTCCTCGTCGGTAAAGCGATTCGCACCGCATTTCTTTGCACAAAAGTTCCCGAGGCTCCTCCTGGCGCGCCAACGTTAGATATGTTAGATACAAAACAATATCCGACTCAACGCCAGCGTCTGGCGGTACACAATCAGGCCGCATGTGCGCGCTGTCACAACTTAATGGATCCCATCGGTTTAGGTTTTGAAAATTTCAATGCCATTGGTGCATTTCGCACGACCGAAAATGGCTACCCCGTAGACACCAGCGGCGAGATCATGGCTACCAATAGTTCTCTGGATGGCCACTTTAATGGTGGCGTCGAACTTTCGGAGCGACTGGCAAATTCATCGGTGGCGCATAACTGTTTTATGAAAAATTCATTTCTTTATGTCACGGGCCAAGTTGATGACACGGGAAGTGAATGTTTCGTTGATCTTGTTCAGAAAGCTTTTCAGAACACGCAGAACGTCGACGTCGTCGAAGTATTTGCTGACATATTCGCGCAGTTTGTAACTTCACCGCGCTATGGGATAGTGGAGGGGATATGAGTGATGTTTTAAGCCGGCGGCGGTTTATACAAAAGATGGGACTTACCGTAGGCGCGTCTTTTTTAAATCCAGTGTTAGATACTCTTATTAGTCAAGCGCAAGGACAAGCGCTGAATTCCAAACGCATGATCATATACATGTCGGGCGCTCATATGCCGCGCAATTGGATGCGAACCGGTGGCTCTAATCCAAATTTCACTCTACCAGAAACTCTTACACCGCTTGAACCTTACAAAAATGAAATGCTCGTGCTCGGCAACCTTTACAACACGGTTTACCCAAATCTGCACGGCAATCTCTATGGAACTCTCAGCGGCTATCCAAGTATTGGTGTTCCAGCGTCTGATGATTTTGCTTATCTAAACGCACGTCCCGGAGGACCCAGCTTTGACACGGTAATGTCTAATGAACTCGGCGGCGGAACTCCTCACAAAGAAATGGTTGTGGGTTACGTTAGACCCTCACAAACTGGCATGGCCTATGACCGCGACAGCGTAAAACCTTCAACAATGAATCCCGCTGATGTTTTAAAAAAATATCTAACGGGCGCTTTACCGGGTGTAAATAATCAACAGGCAAACCTAATGCGCAAAAGTTTTTTAGATTTTGCCGTAAATGATATTCAGCGCGCCTATCGCGGGTTGGCGGGTGAAGAAAAAGGCAAATTTCTGCAATTTTTAGACTCTCTAAAAGAAGTGCAAACCCAACTCGCCGCCGGCGCCCCAGTTACGCAAACACAATGTGGGGAATTTAAAATTCCCAGCGCAGGCACAGGACCCAATGGACAAACGTATCCACTTTTGCCTTATTACACGGATTTTGATAATCGCCCTTGGTGGAATAGCGGCGATGGCTTTTGCGGCAGTAATTTTGTGATTGCCGACATGGTCGCCTTAGCCCTTGGTTGTGGCGTCACCCGTCATGCGACTTTTGTTTCTGCTTATCACGAAGCTCATCAACGCTATCCTGACATCGGCGTACCGGTAGATGTTCACGAGCAGATTTGTCATCAATTAGAACGCACGGGCTACCAAGACCAAGAAGCAGTTCAACGCGGAAAAAATATTATTAAATATCACGCGAGCGTCGTTGCCAAAATGTACGCGGATCTTAAAAAAATTCCCGAAGGCAATGGTACAGCCGCCGACAATACTGTCATCTTATGGTTCTGCGACGTAGGCGGTGAGCACCACTATGGCCATCGCGGTTACACGGCCATTATGGTTGGCAAATGCGGCGGCGCTCTTAAAACCGGGGCCTCTTACGAGTATGGAGTTGAACAATATTCGATGTGTCAGCTGTATTACACTCTGGCCAAAGCGCTTGGCAGTAAGGCCACGAGAATTGGCGACGGGACCAATCCCGGGTCGTCGGTAATCCCCGGAATTTTGGCCTAATTAATCACTAAACACTAAATATTTTCCAATTGCCTTAGACTATCCAATGGCAGATATTTATCTACTTGGAAGATAAAATCCTAAATTCTATTTTTATTGAGCTTAGAAAAAAATATCATTGCCATACTATCATTTTATATGGCTCGCGGGTACGGGGCCTAACCACGCCAACGAGCGACTACGATGTGGTTGGAATACGAAAGCGTGGCCCAAAAACCCGCATTACAAAAAAACAAAATGGTTTCTATTGGGATGTTTTTGTGTATTCCGAAAAAAATCTTAAAAAACTAGGCGAGGAGCATTTTACCTGGAAAAACGCTGCTGTTCTTTATGAAGAGAAACAATTTGGCAGAAAACTTTTATCCCGGCTAAAAAAACACATTAAAGCCCCTTACAAGAAAAAGCCACGTTACGAAATCGTCGCTACCCAAGTTTGGGCGCAGAAGGAACTTGATCGCTGCCGACAGAAAGACACCCAAGCGCTTTACCGCCGCGTGGAATTTTTGGCGGCTTTAATCGACCACTATTATTTTGTTCGCCAAAAAAGATTTTGGGGACCAAAAGAGGGATTTACTTGGCTTAAGAAAAATGATCCGCAAACTTTTAGGTCCATCGAAAAAGCGCTCAGATTTCCGACAAATTTAAAATTTTTAAAAAGCGCAGCGCAAAGAGTATACAAAACTTCTTTTGATTAACCTTTAACGTGGCCCCGGGCCATGTTACTTCCGACGCCGGAAGTAGATCTTTTATAAGATCAATCGCCGCAGCTCCTGCTGCGAATAAACAAAATCCGCATAAATCATGGTGTTCATCACGTTGCAGTGCCCGAGCGCTAACTGGACTAAACGAATGTCTTTGGTCTTCTTGTAGAGATTAACTGCAAAAGTGTGGCGTAGAGCGTGGAATTTCTTCTGTACAGGGCGGTAATGCTGCCAAATCTGCACGAGGCGGCTGTAGGTGATAGGGAAGAGCATTTTCCCTTCAAAACCTTCCGCATAAGCCTTTAATTTACGAAAAAGCGGGGACGGAATAGGAATCTCGCGGTCCCGCGAGTTCTTAATTCCACGGATAAAAACCGTTTCTTCGCTATCGTTGAGATCTGACTTTTTGATGTTTAAGATTTCTTGCGCGCGCGCCCCGGTCCGCAACGCGAGCAGCAGGAGCAAACAATTGCGTTGATCACCATTCATATAATCACTTAGTAGCGATTCTAGTTTCTTGAGTTCAGCTTCGAGCAGATACTTGGTCTTGTTTAAACTATAGTGTTTTGACATCTTGCATATACCGCGTGAGTAAATGAATTTTTCGGAATTTTCAGATCTAGTTGCAAAAACCACCTCATTTTCATCAAAATCGTCTTAATAAAAACTATTTTATTTCGTATACTTAATACTATATATTATAACTATAATATATAGTCAAATTTAAAATTCAAGGTATCAGGACCCTCCCCCAAAATCTTTAAAAACGAAAACTCCGTGAAATTGTATTTTACAACGCTTTTACTTTTGTTTCACAATACTAGTATTGCATTTCACAACACAGGGAAGGTGATGGGAATGGACTTCGAGATACATAATAATCCGGAAAATCAAAAAATTGTTTCTAAGGTTTCGGAACGATCGAGGAGTGCAAATCGCTTCCTTTACGAGGCCGAGGTCGAGCTCATAAAGCGCGAACTCGGGGACCTCGAGACGATTCGCAAATCCCTTGGATTTTCACAGCGAAAAATTTGTCAGCTTTTAATGGTCGATCCCTCTGCTTGGACTCGGTGGATGAGGGGGGACCGCGTTCCGCCCCATATTTACCGTGCCCTCAGCTGGTATCTTATGGTGATCGAAAAATCCCCGCTCACCCATAAGCCAAATTATGAAACTCTAAAAGTCCAGATGGAAATGATTATTGAGGAGCTCGAAGTCGCACGGGGGCAGATACGGATTTTGCGCTCACGTTTTATCGCGGCGGTTTTGGGAGCCGGAATATTTGTGACGGTTATGTCACTGCTTTTTTTGTTACTTTAAAACTTCCGTACTTTTCGCGGCTAAACCCGCGCAGTCGGTGGCGCGCTGAGCGACGGAGTCACCGTCGGCACCATCCAATTCATTCTTTTCGATTTTTACAAATTTTTGTAAATCGGGATCAGCGGCGGCAAGACTGCCGGCCAGTGACAAATGATCCGTACCGGGCGTTATCCAAGAATTGGTATTTGCATCGACGGCGAAATTCATAAACCAGTCGTCAATGTTGATGCCACGAGATTCAAAAATATAGCGCGTTTTCGCGGTATAGAAATTGACTTCTAGGTCCGCGGTTCTTGGCCAAACAGTGGGAGGCTTCCTTCCTTCCGGAAAAAAGGCGCCAAAATCTTCGCATAAAATTCCACCGAGCAGTGCGTACTTGTAGCGCTCATAGAGTGGTGTTTGCGCGGCCAAGCGCGCCACCCTTTTCATGTTTAAAGCGCCAAGACGCTCGGTGAGCGGTTTGTTACCAGCATTATCCCCGCGGCCCGTGGGTAGCATTTTGTCAATATCCACCAAGTACCTATACCGGGGGTGCGTTTTACTAAAAGGAATAAATTTTTCGATATTCTCATACTCTTCGCCGATGTAACGGTCATTTTTAGAACCATAAACACCCGGCCATTCCGGGTAGGGCTCCCAATTGGGACGGGAGTCGGCACGATGACAGCCGCTGCACACGCGAATGTTTTGATCGCGTTTTGGCGGCTTGCCGCTGTCAAAATCTAAGCGGTGAAACTCAAAGCGCCGTTGCGCCTCATTAAACTGAATCATCTCGATGGAACTGCCGCCGCGCTGACTTGGATTACCATTAAACGAAATTACTTGTTTACCATGATTCCAATGCATTAATACGCGCGGCGCCTGCAGTTCTGCGCCTTGCAGGCTGCGGCTATTATAAACCAATACATAATCACGCCGAAGAGAGTCTGGGAGCGCTGGCAAAAACTCTTCAATCGAAGTGATTTTTTTCGCATCAATTGCTTTATTAATCCATTCCCAATTGTACTGGCTTTGATCTTCAGCGGCAAAAACAGAGGCTAAAAGAGCTAAGAAGATTTTCATTGACGTAAGACTTCCTTACTTTTTTCGATAAGAGCATAACAGTTTGCCTCGTTGGCCCAATAACCGTCAGAATTTTCGTATTCAGACTTCGTGACGTTCACGTATTCCAGCAACTCCTTATCGAAGTGAGCAATGGTACCGACCAGCGAACGGTCGGCTAACCCAGGCATGGTAAACGCATTCGTGTTGGGATTTGCTAAAAAATTCATAAACCAGTCGTCAATTTTAATATTGCGTGACTCAAAAATCCAGCGAACCTTGCCGGTATAAAAATTAGTATCGAATTCGTTTACAGCCTTCCATACCGACGGTGGCCGCTGGTTTGGTGGAAAAAATAAATGAAACTCAGGACAAAACACCGCGCCGACGACCGCAAATTTATACTTGTGAAAATCGGTAGTCTCACTTGCCAAGCGTGCGATCCGCTGCATGTTTAATGCGCCAAGCCTTTCCGTAAACGAAATGTTACGGGCGTTTCGTCCGCCGCCATGTGGTTTCATTATATCAATATTCACCAAATGTTTATAGCGCGGATGAGTTTTACTAAAAGGAATAAACTTATTTAGTTCATTAGTCTCCTTAACATCATATTGATCGTCATGGGCGCCGTAAGCTCCTGGCCAATCAAAATAATGTTCCCAATTAGGGCGGGGATCGGCACGATGGCAACCGTGACAACGTTGTAAATTTTGATCGCGCTTAGGCGGTTTGCCGCTCTCAAAATCCAAGCGGTGAAACTCAAAGCGCCGTTGAATTTCGTTAAACTGAATCATTTCGATGGAATTGCCTCCCTTATAATTAGGTCCCTCATTAAAGGAAATGACTTTGCGCCCATGGTCCCAATTTAGAATTGCCCGCGGCGCCTGATAGTCAGAATGCTGAATGCTCCGGCTCTTATACATTAAAACATAATCGCGGCGTAACGCTTCGGGTAACTCGGGAAGTAATTCTTCGATGGTCGTAATATTTTTTTCGTCGATAAGTTGATTAAGCCACTGCCAATTATATTTGGCGGTATCCTCGGCGGCAAAACTGACAACTGAAATTAAAAGTGACGAAAATAAAATCTTCATGAGGAGTCTCCTATTTACACTTAATTAATACATTGTGGGTATGACCCCCGCCAAGGGTAGACACGACGTTAACAGGTTGCTTTAAAGCCAGTAGATTAAAACTATTTACGTTTAAATTTACGGTGTGAGCATGCCCCGAGGTTCCTGTTATATCGTAGGCCTGGGGTTTGGACTTTAATATATCTGCGGTGGGAATATTTAAAACATGTCCATGGTTTATCGCAATAACGCCCACAGCCCCAAATCTTTCGCAATCGCCACCGGCTGTTGGATTTGGCCCCTGTGTTCCGGGCAGGTTTTTATTACAGCCAGATAAGCCAAAAAAAATGACAAGAAAACTTAAAATTCTAATCATCACTCACTAAAATTATTTAATTAAATTCTGGAAATGACAACGCCTTTGTTTGTAAAGACATTAACGGCAGGTCTTAGTTATTTAAGAACGCGGCGAGGGCGTCGATATCATTTTTTAAATGCGGAAGGGCCGCCATCGCTTTGGTTGGCCTTTTTGGTTTATAGCCCGCTGGGTATTCCGCGCGTAACACCCGCGCCTCTATAAGGTCACGCGGAGAACCAAAAACTTCGGGTCCTAAATTCCCAGATTTCTTTGGATCCGGATTATGACAGGCCGTACAGTTAGAAGCGTAAACGACGCGGCCGCGCCCCACGAGATCTTGCGCACCTTTACTTTGCATCTGCCCAGCAGTGTCCTGTTTAGAAGGACACCCCGCCAAAACAAAAAAAAGTATTACTCCAAATCTCATAAATCTCATAAATCTCCGAAAAAAACGGTGTCGTTACAGCGTGAACTCAACGATCGCGTAGAGCGCGATGGTCAGAGCAAAGCCGCAATGAATTACGCCTTTGACGGTAGTCATTGGCCCAGTTTTGCCTTTAAGCGCATTAACTTCGAGCGCGGCGAGAATAATTAAAATTATTCCCAATGGCATATGCGGTTTTACGTCGGGAGCCATTATGATCGGTAAGTGTTTGGCAGCACCCATAAAGAAAAGTAGGGCAATGGAAAACATCACATTCGTGCGCGAGGCCACCAAAGCCCGCGCGCCGCGGTCAGCAGCCCCAGGAATTGCGGCGCCGCCAGTGGCAGTTTGCACAGCATTTTGTATAACAATTTTTTGATTTGGCCAAATCACGAACCAAACGTTTGCCCACATTAAAGTTCCAAGCATGGCGCCGATAAGAATTAACACTCCCCACGGGGAGGTCATAATCCCTTCGGTTTGCGACATCTCAATAAATATGATGGCCCAGCCCGTTAGGAACGTAAACATCGCGCCCCAACGAAACCACCAAAGCGCGCGCGGCACTAATTTTTGAGTCGCATTTGATTTAGTACTAGCGTCGGTTTCGGCAAAGAATGCGCCTTGGACGAAATTAAAATAATAAAGAAGACCAATCCAAATGATTCCAAAAAAGAAGTGAAACCATCTGAGGACAAAAAGTAGACCTGTGGTTGATAGTAATGCAATGCTGTCCATGATACCTCCAATAGAAGTCATCATGGACCCAGATTATGTTTCTTGTCAAATCGCCCTAGAGAACTGCAGAAATAAATAGCACGAGTAAGAAGACGGGTAATCCGTATTCGGGCAAAACCGCCGCCAATTTTTCCAAAGCGCCCTCTCTAAAAATCTTAGGACTGTTTTCGTAGAGTACTTTATGGAATCGCAGCATAGGACGGTAGTCGTTGCGTTCTTTCACTTCGAAATCTTTTCCGCGATAGCCTCGTTGCACCCAGAAATGCGCCAATTTGAAATCCTGATCGTCAAACTGAAATCCCATTAAATTCATGTTCACAGGGTACTTAAATGAGCGTTGCCAACAAAACTTCGCTCTGGCCGTAAAGAGTTCGCGGTTATGTCTTTTAAAGACAACGGTGTAAGTATGGTTGGGCGAAAAATCTTTAAAGTTGCGATGTAAGATTTTAAAGCCTTCGGGTCCGATGTCGGCAAGATGTTCCATTTTGATACTGATGCCATCAATATAAAGAGTATAGCCTTGGCTCGTTTGCGGCGAAAATCTGCCAGCCTTGCGACGATTTGAATGACTTACTTTGAAACGATTAAATTCCATTTCCCACCCCCCGGTGACTATTATAAATTCAAAATCGGGTCCAACTCGGCCGCTGTTTAATGCGCTTCTAGCCCGCATGTTGCCTACTTTCTTGTGACTTAAAGTGAAATTTCTCTGTGAAAAAGATGAAGTTTCAAGGATTTGATGCCTGATTTGCGGGCGGTGACAACTGTCAAAAGTTAAATCATAAACTTTCTTGTTGCGAGACACATTGGAAATACCTAGGATGACGGTTTAAATGTGACTCAAAGGGGGATTCTAATGACAACTTTTCAGTTATTAGAAAAGCATGGAGATCATGAAGAAGTCGTGTTCTGCCACAATAAAGAAGTTGGATTAAAAGCGATAATTGCAATTCACAACACGGCCCTGGGTCCCGCCTTAGGTGGCACACGCATGTGGCCTTACGCTAACGAAGAAGAAGCCCTCATAGATGTTTTGCGCCTCTCGCGAGGAATGACCTATAAAGCAGCAACCGCTGGTTTAAACTTGGGTGGCGGGAAAGCCGTAATTATTGGTGATCCAAAGACGCAAAAATCAGAAGCGTTGTTTCGCGCCTTTGGAATTTTTGTTAACTCGCTCAACGGCCGCTACATTACAGCCGAGGATGTGGGTACTACCGTAAAAGATATGGAATATGTTTTTATGGAAACTCCCTGGGTAACGGGTATTCCCAAAGCCTTCGGCGGGTCAGGCGATCCTAGTCCCTACACCGCTCACGGGGTGCTTTGTGGTATTAAAGCGGCGGCAAAATTTCACTTAGGTGCCACTAGTTTACAAGGAATGCGCGTTACCGTTCAAGGGTTAGGCAATGTCGGTTCGAATCTGGTGAAATTTTTGGTTGATGAAGCCGCGGAAGTTTATGTTTCTGATATTGATAAAGAGAAAGTTAAACAAGTTTGTGACAAATATAATGTCAAAGCGCTTAATCCTAGTGAAATTGTCACGTATGAAACCGACATTTTCGCTCCTTGTGCCTTGGGAGCCGTGGTCAACGACGAAACTATTGACAAGTTAAAGTGTAAAATTATTGCCGGTGGTGCCAACAATCAATTGGCAGAAAACCGCCATGGCGACATGCTACGCGAAAAAAATATTCTCTACGCTCCCGATTATGTAATCAATGCGGGTGGCTTGATGAACGTCTTTGTAGAACTAGAAGGTTATTCGCCAGAACGAGCCTTTGATAAAACCCGTCAGGTCTACGATAGTCTTATGGAAGTATTCCGTATGGCTAAAGCGGAAAATATTCCCACCTATCAGGCGGCAAATCGCCTCGCCGAAGCACGCATTCGCCTCATCGGTGGTTTAAAACAAAAACATCAGGGGAGAGCGTCACGCTCATTTACGACACTAAAGGCTGTGGATAATCGCTAATTGACAAGACTCGCGGCTTAAACTTAAATTTTATTACGTTGAATTGAAGGAGTCACAGAATGTCAAAAGGTCGTGCATCAAAAGAAGCGCGTGAACCAGATGCTTTTTTACGCATCTCGGGTCAGATAATTAAAGCGTTAGGTCCTTATACCAAACAGATTTTTGCTATATCCGTACTAATCGCGTTAGCTGCGGTAGCCGCTATTATCTTAAACTTTGTCCAAGAGAAAAAGGAATTGTCCGCGCAAGCTGATTACGTCGCTGCAGAAAAGGCCTATGTTAAGAAGACGGCTGATTTTACTGAGGCCCAAGGCAAAATTAAAAGTTTAGAAACCGAATTGGATTCCGCCAAGAAACCAAAAGATAAAAAAGCCCCAGCCCGCAGTAAAGCGGAAATCGAAAAGGATTTAGCGGATGCCAAAGCCAAGTTAGCGAGCGGGGACTTTGAAAAAGATTATGGCAGCCTCGCTGCCGGATTTAAAAAGGTGATTGAGACTTATCCCGACACACAAGCGGCGATCATGGCCTCTCTTTATTTAGCGCAAATTTACACTGACAATAAAAAGTATGACCAAGGTGTAACGACACTTTCCAATTCGGAACTAAAATACCGTGATGGAAAATTGCTATATGGGCTGGCGCATATGAAGCTTGGCCAACTCTATGAGCAAACCGGTCAATGCCAAAAGTCGATTGATACTTGGGCGAAGGTTTTAGCTTATAAGGAACTTTCTTATTTTCATCCCGAGGCGACCCTGGCTAGCGCTGTCTGCTATGAGACCTTGAAAAACCCGGATAAAGCGCAAGAACTTTATAAGAAAACACATGCCGACTTTAAAAATACTCCGGCAGGCAGTAATGCGCAGAAGTATTTGCGTTTGATGTCGCTTAAAGGGAAGGATTCCTAATTTACAATGCTTTGGCTAATTGTCGCTGCCAGTACATTTTTTTCTCTGGGACAAACTGAGCAATTAGCCGCGCGTTGGGTTCAAGGTACAGAGCCTGATGATTATTATGCGGCTCCTCCCTTACACCGCATGCGTCCCCTCATTTATAAGGACACGGTAATTCAAGGTAATGGCTTAGATAATATCTCCGCCTATGAAGTTCACACCGGAAAACGTGTTTGGCGGCTTAATATTCCGGGAGGAATTGAAGGTGGCGGCGCCATTGACGGAAGTGTGGTCTATTGTGGCGGTAATGACGGAAATTTTTATGCCATTGACGCCGATAATGGCAGTGTGAAGTGGAAGGTAAGTGTGGGGGCGGAGGTTCTCGCGGCCCCTTCTATTGTCGGCGATAAAATTTTCTTTATGGGCGGCAATAATATCGTCCAGGCTTTAAAAAAATCAGACGGCACCAAGCTATGGAGTTATCATCGCCAGCAACAGTCTTATTTTTCGGTAAGAGCCGCCGGCTCGCCCTTGGTTAACGGCAGCAATCTTTACATCGGCACTGCCGACGGTTTCTTTTTAAGTGTAAACGCGGCCACCGGCAGCCTAATTTGGGAAAGACAGTTAAACACCAATAAGAAATTTAAAGACGTCGACGCAACTCCGGTTCTCGATGGTGACCGCATTTATGTTTCAAGCTTTGACGGGGCTCTCTATTGTCTGGAACTGGGCACGGGTAAAATAATCTGGAAATATGATGAGGGTGGTTATTTACCGCCTTTAATCCAAGGTGACATCCTCTATTATCCAAGTACGACACGCAAATTCGTGGCTCTTAACAAATTTAATGGCAAGGAAATTTGGAAATTGGAAAATCTAAATGGCATTGCCACCGCGCCTAGCTTTATCAATGAACGCATATTTTTTGGCGAGTCCAGCGGTGATATAAAAATCGTCAACACGAAAACGGGAAAAAGCGGACCAAGTTTTCGCCCTGGTCGCGGCCTCATCGCGGCTCCAACCTATGATGAAAAGTCAAAACTACTTTTCCTGATGTCAAATGGAGGAAATCTCATTGCTCTTCGTTTGGAAAATTCTGATCTCTAGTACGCTCGCAGCGGGCGCTAATGTTTCTGTTTTTAAATATGACGGCAGCAAGCAGTGCGATCCCAAGTCAGGGACAAAACTCACAGTTATGAAAAAGGAACTTAAGGGGATTAAGGTTTATAAGTCCTTTCAGCAGTCCGACGGCAATATGTATGCAAGCGTTTGCGGCGGCGCGACCGGTTTAATGAATGTTTACGAAATAGCTGAAAAAGATTTAAACAAGGCCGAAAAATTAGGTTTTAAACGCCTAACCACCCATTGACTCGCGTTCAAAGTTCCCCTTAGACTTAAAGCTACCTATTAAAAATAGTAACTTATAAAGGAGAATCTACATGGCAAAAAAATCAAAAAAAGGTGGCGAGATGCTACTTGTTGGCAGCAAAGTTAAAGCGATGATCAAGAAAAAAGGCTGCAACACAGCCGGTGACGCTTTAGAAGGCTTAAACGAATACGTAAACTGGCTTATCGCGCAAGCAGCAACTCGCGCTGGAGAAAATGGCCGTAAAACTGTTCGTAAACACGATTTCCTTTCGTAATTTGAAGAAATTAATTTTAATTTTTTCTATTCTTGGTTTCCAGTCGATGGCGTCAGCCAAAGACTGGGGCCTCGGAATTGTTCTGGGGGATCCATCGGCTCTCTCCGCAAAATATTGGACAGAGTCTACACGCGCTCTTGATTTTGGCTTGGGATGGGATTCTGCCAGTCAGCTTTATTTTTTTAGTGATTATCTTTTTCATTTTCCCGGTGGTCTTGATCAAATGCGCATTCCCGCGCGCCTCATTCCCTATGTAGGGGTGGGTGCTTTAATTAAAATTTATAGCGATTCTGTCCGCAAACGGAATGATAATAATGATAGTAACCTCCGATTAGTGGCCCGGATACCCTTGGGTGTCGAGTGGATGGTTCAGAAATTTCCCTTGGGCGTGTTTGGCGAAATCGTGCCGGGGTTAAGAATTTCACCGAGCACTACCAGCGATTTTGGCGCCGGAATCGGTATACGCTTTTATTTCTAATAAAAAGTGCCAATTTTTGTCCTTTCCCTCGAGAAAGTGTGAAATGTTTTCCAATTTCCTCGTGGTAGGGGAGATTAGCTAATTAAAATGGTATATTTCTTTCACTATGCGGCTTGGTTTAAGCGTCATCTTTCTAATCCTTTCCGTTTCAACCTCTGGCCACGCTTCGCTTTTCGACGCGGATTTTGAGCCTTGTTACAAAAATTTAGATACCGCGACTGTACACTTGGGCGGGGAAAAACTTTTGGACGGGGATAAGAATTTTATTCTTTTAAAGCCTCATACCAGTAACAGCGTTTATTACCAACTCAACTGTCCCCGCAGGGTTTTTGCCCTACAAGTTTTAAAGGCACAAACTGCCGGCGACGAGGTCATTAAAAAGGCTATTGATACATTGGCTTATCAAGCCACTTTTTCTCCAGAGGCCGCCACCACACTTATCGAGTTTATAAAAACGAATCCCAATCAGGAATTAAGAGGAATGGCGGCAAAAGCCTTCTATTTCTTACTGGATATTTTTCCCAACGTGGCCGTTCAGGTCGAGTATTACGGTAAACCTTATTTTAAAGAATTTTTCTTGGCAGCCGTTATTACCGAAAAAAACCGCGAGGTTTCTTATTGGATTGCGCAAGTCGCGCAAAAAAATGCCGGCTACTTTTATGCCGGCGACAAGGTCTGTTACCGTAAGCAATACGGTGCTCACCTGCGCCAACTAGGCGAGAAACTCGCCGAAGACTTTTTACCTTTGATTATAAACGCATTAAACGCCCGCGCAAAATTTGACGACGAGGATAACTTATTGATTAAAAACGAACTGCTCGTCGCAATAAATAATTTTTCTTACTCACGCTACTTAAAATATAATAAACAAAATGGCGAAGGCCTGGCGAGTTATCTTTCCGCAGAAGCTTCTGACGGATTGAAGGATTTGATTTTGTCGATAAAACCCTTGGCCGACATTTTTAAAGGCCAGCGTAAACTTAAAGATAAAATGCCCCAATACGATAGTTACTGCCGCGATTCTGTATATTATCCGCCTGGACGATAATCCTGCTCGCTAAATCCGTGTCCTCATTATCCCGATAACTCAATAATGGTTTGCTTGATAACGTGTACTTCATGTCAAAAAGAAGAGGGCCTAAACATAATCGGCAGTATGGCCGAAGGCCTGTCATCGCAAGACCTGGCGGCGCTTATTAAAAGCTGCATCTTCCGCTGTGATCCGTGCTTTCAAATTAGGGTCAATATGTTAGAAGACACTATCGAAGAAAAAAAGGCGGCCAAGGCCGCCAAATCCAAAAAGCCGCAAATCTTAGTTAAGCGAAGCGGCTAATTCCTTAGCTTGATTTAATTTCTTTTCTAAAACCGTTTTATCGTAAAAATTCAATGGACTTTGTCCGTCGATGTAAAGTTCTAAGAAGTTTTCGATACAGGCGATATATTTAATAAGTTCCTTCTTTTGCTCTGAACGCGGATAGTGCAAGGAAAAGTCCTTATTCAAGGTAATTGAATAATTGTTGTCCGCTTTCTTGATTAGAAATCCTACGGAAGCTAAGCGGCCTTCGTAAATCTCGATGCGCTGACGATCACCCATATAAAAGCTCTGCAAGGCAGATCCATAGCGGGTAGAATGGTATGTCGCTGACTCCGCGATCGCCAGAAAAACCTGCTTTTGTTCGTTATTTTGCGATTGATTTATAATTTCTTGTGCCGCACTCTTATAGGAATCCAATGCTAACTTTAAGTCTTTGGCTTCCTGATAAGTCTTTGGCTCGTCAGAGATGATTAGGTCCTTGCCATTAATCTTAACACCCATAGAGATCAATAGTTCTTGCGCCTTCATGAACTGATCTTGCGCGGCCGTTTGGTTAGGTGACGGCTGCGTAGTTGCGACCGGATTTTTTGCCGGCGGGGGAGCTACCGGAGGCGCTAAGCGTGGATCATTTCGTTTTCCACAGGCTGACAGTGACAACGCAAGTATAACTATAATTTTTGATTTCATTTTTCCCCCAATTAAAAGGGAAAAATAGCAATCTTATGGCCAAGTCTAAATTCGTTTTAGAGGTATAGGGGAGGGAGAGATAAGAATTTTATTCAATTTAACTGCCGGCGAACGTCACTATTAATCATGAAATCCAAATCAACATGATCACGGATCATGCGGCCGCCGTCATAGATGAGATCCAAACTTCCCCCGTACTGGGGATCAAAAGGAAACCCAGGCACTACCGCGACGTCACAATGATTGTCGAGTGCGTGTTTGGCGGTCATGATTGACCCGCTACGCCGGCGGGCCTCGACAACTAAAAGATATTTTGAAAGTCCCACGATAATTTGATTTCGCCGAAAGAAATGATGCCGCTGCATAAATTTCTCGGGGAGATACTCACTCATCACACAACCACCGGCGGCGATAATAGGCTCATACCAGGTTTTAAAATCTTTCGGGTAGGGATTTAAAAGTCCTGAGGGCATCACTGCGACAGTGGGACATTGATTTCTTAGGGCACAATTATGCGCGGCCTGATCGATGCCGCGGGCCGCACCACTAACGATTGTAAGAGGACTACTTTTTAAAAAGTTTCCAAGTTCTTGATTGATAAATTCTTTTCCTTTTGCCGAGGGTTCACGCGAGCCGACGACGCTTAAAACCAGTTTATCGGCGCAAGCAATGTCGCCTAAATAGGTTAGGAACGTTGGCGCTTCCAGCATCCACGAAAAGCGTTTGGGGTAAAACGGGGAACCCGGCGTTACCCAGTTAATTTTTTGTGACCGAAGGTATTTTAGAATTCTTTCGCTTTTTTCAATCCAACGCTCGTTATCACGGATGTATATTTGCACGTCATCACTAACGTCGGGACGTCCGACAATGTCTTTGGGGTTTTTAAGTCGCTGTATGACTTTAAAATCTTCGTCGCTAAAATAAGGAGTTTGAAATTTTAAGGCGCCAACAATATCTGACCAATCCATGCGAAAATTCTTAAGCAAATTAATCGCCGGTGTTTTAAACTTTAATTTTCAAGAGAATCAAAACTTTCTGATTGCCGGATTTTTAGTTCCGTGGTGAGCAAGCCAAACCAAAAGTCATTGACTCACTCGAGTTGGCGGGATTGTCGGGATACATATAAATCAATCCCATCTTATCGTCGATCTGTAGCCGCGAATTATCATCGTTGCGAAAGTAAGACATAATGGCATGGACGGTGTCTTGCGAATGATCTAATCCCAAGCAGTGCCCAATCTCGTGGGTCAAGGTACTCACAAAAGCCTTAAGACTCGAAGAGCGCGCGGCCGTCATTTTGATTTCGCAACCGGTAACCCGTCCCCCTTCGCGTTTTTGCATGGCATAGCCGCCCGAGGCGCCAGGAGTACTGCCAAGGCAGACATTAATCGAACGCTGCGCCGCCACCGTAGTATTATAAGTTCCGTCGGTGGCGGAATTTGCGATTACCAAAAAACTATTAGCAACATTATCGTAATCACTGGCTATGGAATCGATAATTTGGTTAAAGGTCGGAGTTTGATTATAAAGGGGGTCGGTAGCCGGTAGATCATTTGTGGCCCAGGTTAACGCCGCCATTTCGGCGCAAACCACGAGCCAAATTTTATTGGTAGTCGTATCGACGGGCCACTGATTACCATTGGGAAACATCCTAAATCCCGTCATGGTTAAAGTTAGAATAAAGAAATAAAAAATATACCGTAGCCTACGCATAAAGCTCCTAAAATTTAACTTCTAGTCCTATGATGCCGTTACCCGTGGCGCCGCCATTAAAACTGACCGCTGACTGAAGCTCTGTGCGCCATCTCAAATTCCAAAAGAGATCACCGACAAGTCCGGCCGAACCAAAAAATCCCAGGCCTTCGGAAACCGAAACAATTCCGAAAGACATATAGGGGAGACCGCCAAGATAATAATTTTTTGCCGCTCCCACCATTCCCGGACCCAGCAGACCAAAATCCCACTCATTTACGCCAAAGCGCACAGTTCCGGGATTAATAAAGAGTGGTCCAACGCCGTAAAAAATTCGAAAATCCGTGGCATCGGCCAGCGAACTAATAAAAATAAAGAGCGAAAAGATAAGCGCCTTCAAAAGTTAAACCCCACGCTTAATACTTCGACGTCTTGAAAACTCATTGTTAAATGCGCATAAATTTCGCGGATTCCATAGAGGGCGTCCAACATGATGTAGGCCGGCCCCCAAAAAGCCCATTTAATATTGAGTGAGGGACCTAGCAAAAAATCATTTTCTTTGTCCGAGACGTTGCCGGCCGCTGCTGTTCTTAAGCCTCGCTCGGAATAAAAAACTCCGCCGCCAAAAAAGCCGGTTAAAGTTCCCCAAAAAAATTCGCCGCTAACGAGCTTCCGATTTAGTGATAAATAATAGTCGGATTGATAGTAATAGCTGTTTTGCACGCCCGAAATATATCCGCTCAATGTAGACTCTCCTGAATCTACGGCCATCACTAGAGCCAAGTTATTTCGCCCCGAGGTCGTACCACCAAAACCAGCGCCTAAATAAAATGCGCCTTGTGCGGGTAATGCGCACAATATAAATAGAGATAGCATTAGTCTCATTCTGAAATGCTAGCCAGGAAGACACTCGCTCTCAAGACTTATTTCTAGTCTGCCGATAATTATTTGTATGAAAACACTCGTGGCGATTACCTTTTTGTTCAGCATAATAGCAAATGCCGAGCCCAAATTTAAGTATGATGAAAGCAAAGACCCAAATCGCGACCAAAAAAACAAAGAAGCCGCGCCGCCACAGCGGCCCTCTTATTACGACGCTTACAAAAAGTATAATTTAAACGAGCAAAAATCTTCCGCTAAAGAGCAAAAACGCGTACCTGCCGCGCCTAATGCTGACTCCCAAGTCCCGCCACAAGTGAGTCCTGAAGCTCAGCAAGCCATTCAAGAACAGTTAAAAAATATCGATCCTGCCGCCTTACAAAAGGCACAGGAACAGCTGCAAAACTATCAGCAGCAGCAGCAACCAGGGTATCAAGGCCAATAATTCCGTTTCAAATTGAAACATATGGATAGTCTTACGTATGCCAAATGGTTGAATTACATCCCTCAAATTGGAGTTAGTATGAGTGTATGGGAGGGATTATATGTCTGTAATTCAAAACTCACTTATATTTTTGTTAGCAATCGCAGTTATCTTTTCGTTTAATAACTGCACCGAAAAACCACTAGATAAATCTAGTTTATCTTCACAAGCTCCATTACCCACGCCCAACATTGCCGGCGTAAGCACGGTGAATGTTGAGCAAGATTTGGTTACCGTTCAAGGTAGTAATCTAGATAAAGTAACTAGCATTGGTATTAAAGGCGGCGATAAAACAGTCGGACTTTCTATCCAAACAAAATCCGCCAATATGTTAGTAGCTAAGGCTAGCTCGGCATTGGAACTTGCCGCCGGAATCTATAATCTCATTATTAATAGAGCTAATGCCGAAACAATTGCCCCCATCCAAGTTACGGTTGCAAGTAGTCCCAAGTTTACGTCGATAGATAAGGCTCTTCTAGGAGGTCTACCCACCGTTGGCGGCACCACAAAAGTATTTTCGCTACCGAGTAGCGTACCCGCAAACGCCAAAGAAGTCTTGGTATATGCTTTCGTTGGGTCAGGGAGTGTTGGGACGACGAATACCGCGCATATGCAAATTTCAACACAAGAGGGCAGCACGAAATATCACAACCTTCTGTTTTTACATACATACTCGCAAAATGCGATTAGCTATAACTCCAGCAATATGTGGTTACCAGTGACAAGTAACCGCCAGGTAGCGGCGACCTTAACTGACACCAATGTTTCGTTTGGTGATAACTTATATGGTTGGGCGTACGTAATTGGCTATCGTTAGATAGCTTTTGCGCCAGTTTAAGGAGTAATTCTCAATTGTCCGATAAGTAATGTTACTTAAGTAGTTGTCGACCTTGGCTAAGGACGACGTTGGGATTAGAAATTTCTTGGAATTTTTTAGTGAGGCCGCAAGATACACTTCTTACTGGAAATTAAAAACAACCGACGCGCTGGCTTGCGGCGACGATTTGGATTTACCTGTGTAATTTTGCAAAAGAAAACCCTTTGGGTGCTACTTCCCAAATTATTGGTTAGGTTTAGATCGGGTGTCGATTTTCTATCAGATTCACTAGTTTTTTGATACAAAGTTGAGCTAGCTTTGATCGTGAAATACGGCAACAACCCTGCTCGGGTTGAAAGAGAGGCGACAGGATCCGGGTTCAAAACCATCAGGGATGCGTGGTTCCGCATGAAAATTGCTACGGATACTTCGGGGGACCGACGAACAGAAGTCCAGAAGCGAAACGCAAAGCAGTAGGCGAGATGAGCGCGCTACCATAGACCGAGAACGAAAGTTGAAAGTACCTTCGATTAGAGGAGGCAAAGTAGGTAAGGTCGTTAAATATCTCTTTTGGAGAAGAGTTAGAACGGGTGGAATTCTGAGGTTACACAGGTAAACTGTTTTGCAAACCCTTGAATCTCCAAAACTTTTGACAACACGTGGGCCTTAGGCGCTCTCAAATATATATGCGAAATCATTTAAAAATAGAGTTTTGTTAAAAGCCTTTTACTTATTAAATATAATAAGTTATTATAGTTAATAAGTTCGGAGCATCTTGATGTGGCAAGTAAAAATTGAAGATGAGGCAGCCAAGGTATTTGAAGGTAAAGAGCTATCTGAGGATGACAAAATGGTGATCCAAAACTGGGCGCAAACTGTCGCAGAACATGGTCCAGAGGAACTTCAAAAAAAGCCGTCGGTTTGGGCAGACCACCCACTTTATGGGGAATGGACTGGGTACCGAGCTTCCAGTTTTAGCTACAGCGGTAGAATCATCTATAAGGTGAAGAACAAAGTTGTGACTGTCATCGTGGTGAGAATTACAACTGATCACGATTATAAAAAGAAAAAGGAGTAAAGTGTGGCAACAAAAAACTTTTTTGATCTTAAGTTGGTTGAGGCAACTCCAGGAAAAGTCATCAAAGCCTTTCGCAAGAATTTTAATATCACCCAACAGGAGCTAGCTGAAGTCACAGGTATTGCTGAAACTAATATTAGTGCCATTGAAAATGATAAGGTGGAAATTGGTGTTAAAAGAGCCGTACTTATTGCCGCAGCTTTGGGAATCAGTCCTTCAGGGCTTTTGTTTCCTCATGGCTATGAAGCCTCATATGGAAAGGACATAAAAGCAGTTAAATCTGCTGCCGCTAGCATGATGGCAAAGAAGAAAGTTGGCTAAGCGTCGGAATTGATATTGTAGAATTATGAATCCAATTGTTAAATTTCTAAATATCTCAACAGGTCATTCCAGTCCCACTCGACAATCTAATGGAACTCAAAACTCATCTGCCGACGCGAACGCGAGGCATCGGTGCGTAAGCCTAGAAATGCGAGCGCAGCGACGCCGCGAACTTACTAAGTGAGCGCATAAGGAGCAGCGCGAGCACTGGCGTTGCGCGTGCGGGATGTATTGCCGGAGCTTTCGTTTCCAAACCCAGATGGGTAAGAATTTTCTCAATGACTTTCTTTTCCAATATTGCGGCGACCACTTTAAGTTTATCACCGCACTTGTTGCAAGTTGTAATATCAATCTGAAAAACCCTTTTCATAAGCCTGCCCCATGAAATCGCTGTGGCTGATGGCGGGGGTTTGATTTCCTCAGTGTCTAAAGTGTCCTTGGGGACTTTGTTTTTTAGTACGATTTTTGGTCGAGCCTTGGTATTAGCGGTTTGGTTTCAAAAATAGAATACCATGAGGGGCCCTTCGATAAGGATGGACAGATCGCGGCAGATACACTCTCCAAAGGACAAATTGTGAATTATAAATGTGATCTTTCTCCTATCGATCCGCATTGATTTTTTTAGCCAAGTTTTGGCTCATTGTCCGCCAAAACTTGGCTAAAGTTGGAAATTTTCGCAAAGGGAAAATCGATACGATTTTCCCTTTGCCATTTAAAACGTGCGATTTAGGTCTCTTGAGCCTCTAATTTTTGTTTTAGTTCTTCGTCTTCTTTTTAGATTACGGGTTACCAGATCTAAATCTTGAACCTATAATTGGGGGAGTAGGACTCAAAGGGTTTCCTTTTGCAAAATCACACAGGTAAATCTACTCTATTTAGGACTACTAGCGAGTTGTCCGATAAGTTATATTATGTTGCATTAGCGGTAAGTTGCCAAGCTTTTATAGCCGTCTAGTTCCCTTCGTATCAAAGTAAAATACGGCCATCGAAATCATCAAAAAAAGAAATAGTACTGGTGCTCCTGTAAACATTTTTACCTCTCAAGTTAATTATTATTACGACTCAGCTACGACGATTCCGCTGGCCCCACCGTTACCTAAATTAATTTTACCAACTGAAAAACCAGAAACATTTATGTATTTTTGAACTAGTCAATTTGAGACGGTTGACGCGGTAATGGGAGTAAAGATGCTTTTGAAGTGTTGCCTAATAACATACCGCTGTTGCCCTAACACCATTGGCAGCAGCGCTATTATTCCAAAGTAAGCAATACCACCCATTGCCGGAGGCTTGGTCTTCAAAAATAAACGTATTTGCAGGTCCGCCGCCATATCCGCTACAAGATCCTGTTAACAGCTTCCTTCCAGCGGGACATGTTGCCGTTATCGACTCTGCACAGCCAGAGGCACAAGTCCCCGAAGAGGCCGTTACCCTAACAACGTTACTAAAAACACCAGAAATACAAGCGTCTGGTGAGTCAACGATGGGGGGTGTCGCTACATTTAAAATAATTGTCGGCCCATCTACATTGAAGGTCATTCCCCCATAGGCTGATTTTTCATTCGCAGTGAGTTTTAGATTAAATTCATACGGCGAAGAGTTATTTGGAGTTACGCCGTCCATTTTCAAATAAGGTTTAAAAAGTTTAACCGTTGTGACTTCAATGTAACGGTTGTTGGTATAACTGTTAACAAGAGCTTGTAATGGTGTGCCAGATATACTTGACGTAATGTCAGTAAAATCGCCACTTGAGCTATTAGCTAAATTTACGGACATTCCACCGAAGGTAGTATTGCAGCTAGCGCCGTTATTGCTATTCATGAGCAGAATTAGTTCTTGCTTCATATTTATCGATTCTATTTTTGCCTCTAGATAATGAACTTGTCTGCCACTTGAAATTATTTGCAAAATAAGGGCGGTAGCAATGATAATTCCGATTGCGGCGGCGATAATTACACCAATTAAAGAAAAGCCCTTTTGCGTACTTAAATTTCTCACCACCCATCTCCCCTTATACTACCGTTTCCTAAGCCCAATTTCCCACCTAAGTATTTTACCGACTCGGCAGACGGAAACATTTACGCATTTTTGAACCAGTCAATTTGAGACAATGCTAGCGGCGACCATGGCGAAATAGCCAAATTACCCTTTGTATCAAAGTCGAACGCTGGAGACGAGAAAGTCTCAAACTAGAGCGTAATATGGTCAAGTTTTTCAAATTTTATAATTCACTCCTCCCCTTTAAAATTTAGATATCAGTGCAATTAATGGGAGGCCAAAGTGAGAAAAATACCCTTAATAACCCTTACACTCTTCAGCCCTATTCTCATTTTGGCCTTCCAGAGCTGTACGCTGGAGGACGCCGGTAGACTGGAACAGGGTTCCCTTTCTGGTCCTGCTCTACCGGCCCCTAATTCGCCGAATTCACCCAATCCGTCAACTCCGCCGTCAGTACCCACAACTAAGGCTTGCGAGAACAATCAAAAGCAAGTGGCCTTTCCGGGCGCTGAGGGCTTTGGCCGCTGTGCTCAAGGCGGCCGCGGTGGCCGCGTTATTGAAGTTACAAATCTCAATGACAGCGGTGTCGGAAGTTTAAGAGACTGCATGCAACAAAGCGGGCCGCGAACGTGTGTTTTTAAAGTGAGTGGGATTATAAATTTAAATACATGCACTGTCGCCTGTACAAGTTCTACAAATTGCCCCAATCAATCTAACGCATGTTCCTGGGGAACAATCGCCGTGAACCACTCGAATTTAACGGTGGCCGGTCAAACAGCGCCAGGCGATGGCATAATGATTCGAGGATTGCTAGAACTTGGCGGTAGCCTTGCCAAAGTCAGTGATGTTATTCTTCGTCACATCCGTGTTAGACCCGGCTATGATCTTACCAATATGAGCGCGATCTTTGTACGCTCTGACAATACCATTGTTGATCACGTTTCCGTCGGCTGGGTAACGGATGAGGGTATCGGAGTATTAGGTACCAGCGGAGTTCCCGCCAAAGACATTACAATTCAGTGGAGTATTTTCAGCGAAGGCAGTCACGGTCTGTTGGTGGGTGGCGGTAGCTCCAATTCGGCGACCAATGTGACGGTTCACCATAATTACTTTGCCCTGAACTGGGTACGCAATCCCATGCTACTGAGTGAGGGAGGCCGCGATGAGGTTGTGGACTCGGTAAATAATCTCTCTTATGTGTTTAATGATTCCGCGACCAGCGCTCCTTGCCGCGGTTATTATCACCACAATTATGTTGGCAATGCATTTATTCAGCATGGCGGGGCCAACTATTTTGGTTACGCTCTTCGTATCCTCGGTGCAAATTTTGACGACAGCCGCTGCAACTACCCACTCTATAATCCGATGTCGGCAATTTATGTTAAAGGCAATATTGATTACTATCGCAATAATAACTCTATGAGCGAGACGGCTTCGGTCAAATTTGAAGATGGTCCCACGACCGTGAGTCCGACACGGTTTGCGGCTCCGTCCGTCACCGAAACAGATGCCTTCCAAGCTTACAAAGATGTAATAGCGGGAGCCGGTGCGAGAAAACCAAAACTAGACTCCATCGATCTACGCGCCGTCAATATGGTAAAAGATGTCCCCTTTCTCCCAGGCAATGTAGCGCGCGGCTCGTTGGGAAAAATCGTCTATCACGAAAATGAAGTCGGCGGTTATCCCGCTTATAACTCAGTGGCGGCACCTATTGACACTGACAAAGATGGCATGCCCGACACCTGGGAAATTCAAAAAGGTCTTAATCCTAACAGCACTATGGACGGTGCTCTTGATCAAAACAATGATGGGTATACGAACTTAGAAGACTATCTAAATTTCTTGGCGAAATAAAATTAGTGGGATGGGGGAACTATGAAAAAACTAACAAGACTTGAAGAATATCTAAAGCGAACGGGACATAAAAGACCGACAACTCGCCGGGAATTTTTAGCCGCTGGTTTTTCGTCAATCGCTGGTTATCTAACTTTACCCAGCGCCCTAGCTATTTTGGCAAAATCTTTTAAATCCGAAGCTCTGGAATGCGGTGGCCAACTTAATTCCGCCTCGGGATTGCCGCGGATAATCGGCATTAATCCCGCTGGAGGAATGGGAATAAATGGCGTCATTGTTGGTTTTGACAACGACGAGAATGGCCAGCTTCTGCCGAGTTACAGCGGTATGTCTATGGGCCGCGTGCCGCAAATGGCGCAAAAGTTTGGCGCCACCTGGAATGCCGGCAATCCATTCTATACAGCCATGACAAATATTTTACAAAAATATGGCGTACAAGATAATGAAGTTCGGGTAATTAATATTGTCAATAAAACAGAGCCCGACACCGCCAATGGCAAATTTGGCATTCAAGGTATGGCCTTTAAGGCCGGCTTTGGTGGCGAGAAATTGCCATACCTTGGTCAAACCACCCGCCGCACGGGAGGTTACTTTGAAGCGGCGATAAATAGCGATATGCCCTTTGCTCTCAATGTAAAATCCTTTGATGCGATAAAAAACGCGACGCAAATTCAAGGCGGAGCCCTGGCGGAATTATCGTCAGGACAAAAAGAAGCCTTGTTAAAAACTATCAATAAGTTTAACCAAAGACAGCTCGCCAGTGTTGCTGGGGCCAATGGGGCGGCGACACTGGAAAATCTTATCCAATGTGCTGGCCTAAAGAATCTTGAAATTATTAAATCCAATTCTACTGGGGCAATTGATCCACGCACGAATTCAGCAATCGCCGCTATATGGAATGACCGCGTGGTTAATCCAAATAATCAGTTTGATCTAAGTAACAGCCCACTTAACACGATGTACATCGCGCAAGCGGCCATCATCTACAGCGCCCTAACTGGAGCGGCCGGCACGGGAACTGTCATGCTCGACCGCTCTTACGATTATCATGGAACAAGTCTAACGCAGTCGTATGAGGCTGACCGCTACGCCGGTGATATGGTGGCCCGCTCAATAGCAAGCGCAAAAGCTCTGGGAGTACCGTGCGCTCTCGTTATGAATAGCGATGGCAGTTGTTTTAGTAATGCCAGTGACCAGCCCAACAGTTGGAGCGGCGATACTTTTGACGGTAGTCACATCTTGTTTTTATTTAAACCTGGCGGCGGCATAAATTTACGTTCAAATCAAATCGGCGCCTGGGGTAAAGATCAACACGTAAAGCTTGCGCCTAATCTTGGTCCCGGCAACAGCGAACAAATGCTGGGTGCCATCACCATGGCAAACATTTTAAAATTTGCGGGCCTTAATGACAAGGTTGAACCTATTACAGGACTAAAACCAGATGACCGCAATATTAAAGTGCAATCATAAAGGAAAAGATTTTCACCCACGCTTATTTTGAACTGAGAGCTTTCTCAATTTTATCAAGACGCGCTTTAATTTCGGCGTTTTCTTGTTCAAGCGCTTTGATTTTCTGATCTTTGGCGGCATTTTCCGCTTCAGCCTGAGCTTTGACTGAAGCTATTTCTCTGGCATGGCTCTCCGACGCCCTAAAAAGCTCACCAATACGTTGATTGAGTTCTTTGAAAGCCTCGATAAGAGGGGCAACTAAATGATCATAGGCAACAGATTTTAGCCCTGATTTAGAGTCAGTGACCACGGCTTGAGGGTAGATCTTTTCCAGATCTTGCGCGATGAGGCCGATTTGCTGACTATGACCGAATTTTTCTTTATCAATCCAATCATAGCTCACACCTTGAAGGTTTAAAATTTTATCCAAAGAGTTTTCAAGCGGACGAATGTCTTCTTTGAGTCTGTAATCGGAAACGGCGGTACATCCAGCACTGGCACAAACTTGAGTACCACCGAATCTTAAAACATTGGCCGCGGCGATGTTCACGTCACCATTGACATCGAGTTTGTAACCTGGAGCAGTAAGCCCGATACCGAGGTTGCCTGAAGAGTTTACAACAAGTCTCATGGCGTCAGCTGTGAAGTCATATAAAAACCATTTGTTGGCAACATCGTATCCAGTTGCGGAGGAGTTTCCAACGCCAGTTGAAAACGTGCGACCATTTCCCAGATAGGCAATTTGCGCAAAAGCATTGGCAGAAGTGTCCTGGTTATTTACCGCAATCTGTGGAGAAAATGCAGTAGCATTGTTGGTAACATGAAGACGATGTGACGGCGACGAACTCCCGATACCGACGTTACCAGAATTATTCAATACCAAAATTTTTGTTGAATTGTATCCTGTGGCATCGGCAGTCGGTATAGCCATGAACGCATAACTCGGTGTAGCGCCGACTCCTGTCACTCCAAAGGCCCCACCATCTTGACCATTTGTATTGTTACCTTGAGTCACCCTAAAGGACCTCGCCCAACCTCCGGCGTCTACATTTGTCGTAAGATCTAGATGATCAGTATTCATAATTAAACGAGTATTTGAGGGCGAGACAACATCGAGTTGCCCCAAAGGCGACGTCGTCCCAATACCCATATCACCAACGGATGTAATTCTAACTCTTTCGGCCTCTACGCCGGCCGCCATAGTATAAAAAGTTAAATCACCATCCTCAGATCCGTTAGTGGGATCATTTATTAATGGTCGTATTCTAGAATACTTAATTCGTTGTCCTGTTGAGCTGTTTCCTATAAAGGTAATGTCACCAATAAAATCACCAACGGCGGGCCCCGGGGAGTTATGATAAATATTTAGATCCGGCCCGTCAGCTTCGTCCGTGGTATTGATGATCGTCATTTCCACATCTGTTGTGTTATCGGTGCGCTGGATAATCATTCCACCGCCAGTAAAATTTCCATTTAAATGTAATCCTGCGGTTGGAGCTGCTGTACCGATTCCGACGTTACCCGAGGAATTAACTATTAACATATCGCCATTAGCTGCGGCCGTTGAACTAAGCATCAACATTGGCGTGGCACCGCTCTGAACAACTTCAACCATCGCATCGGGAGTGACATCCGCGGCGCCCATTGACGCGCGTTTGGTTGATCCTTCAAAAAACCCGATCATATTGCTTTTACCATCAAGAATGCCAAGATTACGGAAATCCGCTGTACCACCATTAGTTCCTACAGCATTGAAATACAATTCATTATAACCGCTAGCCCATCCCACGCCTATGTTGTAGGGCCAACCTCCTCCACCAATAAATATATCACCCGCAGAAGCATTGCCGTCTCCGTTAAAAAATCCAGGGCCAGCGACATCGAGTTTAGCGGCGGGAGCTGTAGTCCCAATACCGACATTTCCCACAGTATAAGAAATATCATTCGTAGCGCGTACCCATTGTTCAGAAACACAACTCCAAGAATAAACTGGGCCGGCACTCATCTGCAATTTTTCGCCAGCAAGACAGTTTGGAACGTCGCTGTTATTAACAAAATCGCCGGCGGCGGTACTGCTTCCTCCCACTGTATCTATATCACCCCAAGAAGTGCCGTTACAAAACTGCATTTTTCCGGTTCCAGAATTAAAACGCTGTGAACCAACCGTATTGGCATCGCAGGTCGCATTGCTGTTGCCAATTTTAATATCGCCGGCGACGTCCAGCTTCGCCTTTGGCGACATACTGCCAACCCCAACTTTTCCGTCGGTTTCAATGGCCATTCTTGGTAAAAAACCACCCGCATCGCGCGAATAAAAATACATTTTTCCCGTCGGGCTCGCGATATCCACGGTCTCCATACCGATACCACCGACGGCGGTTCCGTCGTTTTCGTAAAACATAATCGAACTCATCACATTATTAGCGTTTTGCAAATTCTGAATCGCCATTTGCGCTGTAGCGTTCATCGGTAATGTGTAGTCCGCGGCGGCGCTGGTTGACTTCAAAAGAAGTGTTCCACTGTCGTCAATAGTTACGCTACTATTCTGAAGCAATTTCCCTGTCGTTCCATCAAATCTTGCAATCGCATTGTCGGTTGAAGACGCGGGACCGCTGGCGTCGCCGCCACCATCCGTCACACAACTCCAAGAGTAAACCGGCCCCGCACTCATCTGTAATTTTTGCGTCGACAAACAATTAGGAACCGCGTCTGCACCCATTACTTTTCCAGCGGCCGTGCCAATATCACCGGAAGTTAATTGCACCAATGCCGGCGCTGCGCCTGTCCAAATTTTTGTTCGATTCGCGTCGGAGTTATACCAGACTTTTCCTTCATCCGCCGCGCCCAATCCTCCCACGAGAGTTGTTTCTTGCGCATCGGTGTAGGCGCCAAGATGAATGGTTTTTTGCGCGCTCATCGTGACATGGCCAATGTTGAGTAAGTTATAACTTGCCATATCGATCGCACCTTGCATAGTGCCGCCGGCTAAAGGAAGCTTTGTACTGTCGGCGGTTGACGGCGTATAGACTTCCCACTTAGTCGCCGCTTGATTCCAGCGAATGCTTTGCCCATTCGCCAAACCTGTTTGGTCAAGAGTCGCACCACCAAATTTGGTGTCGGTATAGGTTTTGTTAACGGCGTCGCCCCCCGCAGTAGGCGTGGCCACATTAATAATTCTTTGGTTATTCATGTCGACGGCGGCAACTGGAGTACTTTTTGCGTAAAGTGTGGATGTCCCAGCAATGAGCGCGACTAACTCGTTATAATTTGCCGTCGCCGCCAAATTGTCAAATTTCGCTTGCGTGGTCAGCGCACTTGTTTGTACGAACCCACTCGGACCTTTTCCCTGAAGCGTATCAGCATAGAGCGCGTAAGGGACGGCTTGAATTTCTAAAGTCTGTGTGACAGTTTGCGCGCCACCGCCGTCATCAAAAGTCATTTTGACCTTACGCTTGTCGTTTGCGACTGGAGTAAAGCTATTACCGACCGAACAGTTTAATCCGCCCATAACGCCCGAAGAGTTTGAAAATACCTGCGCAAGTGTGCTTGTAAACTGAAACCCGGCTCCCACCCGTCCGCCGGTGCCGAGGGGGAGTGAGAAAATACCCCCCGATCCCGTCATGCTTATCGTATGAGTTTCCTGATACAAGATACACTCTTCCGCACCCGGGGAAAGAATTTGTACGGTAAACAAGACGCTTGCAGCCTCTAGGGGATTATTGCTGACATCTAAAATCTTGCCCTGAAGACTTAAACTTTGTGGCGAAGTTTGAGCCTTCAAAGCACTACCTGCGAGCGTGCAAAGCAGTGCCAGTATCAATTTGACATAAACGTCCCGCAGTCCGAATTTCATACTTTACTTTTCGGTAATCCAAAAGAAAATCTACACGTTAGTCGAGCAATCTTAACTCAAACTCCCAAATTGATACACGCGCACCTGCAAAAATTAAGCTACATTCATCAATTTTCGTAAAATGAAACACTCTGAAGACCACGGTAATCACCAAAAAATATAGGTTTCTATTGTACCGTCACTTTCGGACTCGTCGTTTCTACTTTATAGGAATCATTCTTAAAAAATCTAAACTCGTAGGTGCCTATTTGGGTCGGCATTTTAAAAATCAGCGAACCTGAAGTTTTTCCTCCTGTATACTGCCAGGTAATAAAGCCGCCCTGATTTGTGTTCCCAGAAACATAGAGCCCTACCCAATCTTTCGCCGTGGCCGCATTAGCTCCGGTCGAGAATATAACCGAAACATTTGCACTGGGGGCCGCTGTTGTTTTATCAACATTCAATGTATAACCGCCGGTGGGAGTCGGGGTTACCGCTCCAACTTTGATGAGTGCAGTTTTTGCCAACATTTTGAATCCATCATTTTGAAAGAGCCGGAACTCATAATCCCCGGCCTCGCTGGGCATAGTAAATTGCAGACTTGAACCGCTCACATACTTCCACGAAAGGTAATTTCCATTGGCGGCACCGATAGCAAAGAGCCCTACCCAATCTTTCGCCGTGGCATTAGGGTTTTGAATCGTGAGAGAAACACTTCCTCCGGGCGCAACGGATGTCGCATTCGCGGTGATGGTAACTCCCGACGGCGCGGGCGTAGGCGTTGGTGTTGGCGCCGGCTGAACACTTCCGACTTTTATGACGGGGCTCTTCGCCAAAAGTTTATAGCCATTGTTTTCAAAAAGGCGAAACTCGTAATCACCGGCCTCGCTGGGCATGGAAAAACTAAGAGAACTACTTAGAACATATTTCCAAGAAAGATAATTGTTGTCATTGCCACCAACCTTATAAAGAGCTACCCAGTCGGTAATGGCACTATTGCTATTGTTTACCGTGACAGTAATGGACCCGCCGCCAATTACCGCCGTCGCACTCACCGCCAAAGTAATCGGCGAAGGAGTAGGTGTAGGTTCTGGTTCGGGCGTCGGAGTTGGCGCCGGCACCGTCGAGTTATCCGCGCTTAATGGATTTGTGCTGTTAAGAAATTCCTCAAAATTTGTATAGCCGTCTCCGTCTTTATCCATATTCCCGTCGAGAGCGCTTGCGCCATTGAAACCATATTGGGTTTCAAAACTATTTGGCATTCCGTCCTTGTCGGTGTCGACAGGCGCAGCAGCAGAATTATAAACAGGGTAACCGCCAACATCGTTTTCATGAAACACGATTTTCCCAGCGGTTCCACGGCTAACGTTGCCGGGTTGAAACGTTACCGACTTCATCCAATCAAGGGCTCGCTGATCGATAGAGTCTACCTTTGGAAGTCGGGCGCCCGCGTTGGCGATAACATCTTTAAAGGCTTGGAAGGCATCGGTTTCTCTAATCGCCGGAGCTGCAAAGCGGGTCGCACTTACATCGGTTGGGCCGCTGTCAAAATTAATATTGGCGGTTTGTGATATCGAGTTACTAGGACGATAGTAATCGATATTTCCATTTACGAAAATCGACGACATAGGATTATAGAGTGAGTAATTGCAACGGTCGTCATCGAAATTAGCTCCAATGATTCTTAGCGGATAACCAAAGTAATCGGCGCCCGCATGCTGAATATAAGCGTTGCCCACATAGTTATGATGATAATATCCACGGCAGGGAGCACTCGTTGAGGGATCATTGTAAATGTAGGCGACGTTATTGACGTGATCAACCACTTGATCGAGATTTCCCTCTCCCGATAACGCTGGATTGCGCACCCAGTTTAAGGCGAAGTAATTGTGGTGAAGACTAATATTCGTGGCAGGATTACCGTACCCGCCACCGACCGCAATGCCATGCAGGGCTTCGCTAATCAGACTCCATTGAACAGTCACGTTTTTAACCGGGACACCGCTCATACCTAAGATACCGATACTTTCGTCATTTACCCAGCCCACGGAAACGTGATCTAAAATCGTATTATCGGACCTAATAAAAAGGCCACTTTGATTGACGACGTCGTAACCGGGCCTCACTCTAAGATGTCTAATGATCATGTCATGAGAATTGGTCTCAATTAAGCCCTTTACCAAAATCCCATCGCCAGGAGCGGTTTGCCCCGCGATTGTCAGATAAGGACTAAAGGCAATCATCGAAGGCCAGGGACAACTGATTTGATCATTGATACAGCCGCCACTAGGACAATAGGTGCAGGTCTTAAGATTTATGACGCCACTCACTTTAAAAACACAAGTCCGTGGACCCGTCTGTTGAACACAATCCCTAAGACTTCCCGCGCCGGCATCCTCTAGGTTTGTCACTTCAATAACCCGCCCGCCGCGGCCACCCTTTGCAAAGCGGCCGAAGCCTTCGGCGGTTGGAAACGCTAATTGTTGCGCAGATAAGTCGCTGATAAAAAGTGCGGAAAAAATAATTGCAGTTAAGTATCTCATGACTCCCCCATTAGCTTTATTTTAAAGGGAAGTGATAGAGACGAAAATCCGAATTAGTTGACCATAAATTGCATCATTTTGAGAGACGAAACTTAAGGGAATAGCGGACCACTGCGCTGGAATATGATTCTTACCTCTTCGGCTGTCAGCTTCCGATTCCAAACGGATAAATCATCTAACGCACCGTCGAAATTATGACCCGAGGAGCTCATTGCGCCCAAGACCAAATCAAGATTATTACTAACCGGAGTCAGACTCGTGGGAACACCCATCGCCTGCCCCGAATCATCTATCCCATTGATATAGACACGACAATCACCGGCGTTCTGGCGGTCATATACAACGGTAA
Organism: uncultured Bdellovibrionales bacterium; assembly: GCA_964498095.1. Taxonomy (GTDB): domain Bacteria; phylum Bdellovibrionota; class Bdellovibrionia; order Bdellovibrionales; family SG-bin7; genus SG-bin7. The sequence goes on from CAZCFY010000001.1 coordinate 258,775, forward strand.
AATGATTCCACCCAGGAACCGTGAAAGAAGCGACACTCTGCAAACTATAGACATTTATGTTGTCATCGATGATAAACATGAGCCGGTCATTGCCATTATTGATATGAATTTCGTAGCCTGGAAAGCCAGCGACGCCTACCCGCTCGCCGCGCTTGGAGATTATGATGTCGTCAGTACCCACTGAAGCACGATTAAACCATCCCGTAATGGAAATTTCACTCTGCACGTCAAAACTTCCGGGGGCAGTTGCAAGTCGAACGAAATCATCGGCACCGTCAAAGTTTAAGGCCCCGCCAAACTGACCAGCAATAGATTTTGTTAGCAAATCTGAAGAACTTAAAATTCCGTTCGGACCAAACGCCGCCGAAATTATACTTCCGTCAACCGCTCCAACTTCATCCAATTGCCAATATCCCAATAATCCCATTGGACTTAAAGAAAGTACCGGGCGCTCATGCATACGTAAGCAATCAAGACTCACGTTATAACTCTGCTCTTTGATGATAGTTTTCAAAGTACCACTAAAAACAACTCCATTGTAACTTGAGTCATTTACGAAAAGCTCAAGAGCGTCCGTGGTCGCTACGTAGGAAGTTTGGCCAGCGCTCTGGCCCCTATTAACTAATATACGCGGCGTCTTTTCTGTATAGACTTCATTGTTTATAATTTGGCCGAGATAGAGAATACCCTCGCGCTGATTACTGACTTTATTATTCTTAATAACAATGTCGATTCCAACGTCACTCGTCTTAGACCGGCAAAATGTTTCACTAAACTCATTGGCCGCTACCGCAGTTGATTTTTCAAATATACCCGAGTAATAGGTTAAAAAGTCAGGATTATATTTCTTTACACTCAGCGCGGGATTGTTAAAGGAAATGGGAAAGCTAGTGGGCACGCAATCATCGACGTTAATCGTAGCCACTTCGGACTCTACACGCATAACCGACTGAACCAAAATATTATTATTCACACATTCAGTCGCGGAAAAAGTCCTTAGGTAATCGCCCGGCATAGGCTTTCCATCAAAGCTATCACCATTACCTTGATGAACGGTTACACTGGAAATTGAATTTTTCTTAAACGAATTAAAATTGACATCGCTTTCCTGCGAACAATTTTGGTAAAGAATGTTTACCGAGAATATTAGCGCCAATAAATAAAATAACCCTAAACGCAAAGCCTGGCTCCCCCATTCTCATAATATTCTACAACTGCCGATAAGATTCAGTGATAAGAATTTCTTGTCCAATTCCTGTTTCAAATCGAGACACGGATTGAACAAGATGGACATTTAAAATATCGGATTATGTAGAGACAGACTAAAGTCATATGGCAAATGATGTTAACCTATTAGAAAAGCTTGAAGACGCAATAAAGGCCGGAAACCTCGTCCTTGTCCACGATGCTTTAAATCAGTTAAAGCCTGGAGAAATTCCCGCAAACGAAGTAGTTCGGTACGCCAATATCGCCCGCCGCGCGGGTTATCACCGAATGGCAATTAGGCTGCTCTATCCCATAGTGAGAAATAAATCTAAAAGCGGAAAGTCTCCCAGCAATTTAGAAAAGGCGGAATATGCCATGGCCCTCTCGCGCGCCGGCGCCTTAGCCGAAGCTCATGCACTGCTAGACGAGATTCCCGCTAACTTTCCGGAGCGACTACTCTATAAAGCGTTCTCACATTTTGCGTCCTGGGATTATCACTTGGCAATTCCTCTTCTCAAAAAATACCTCGAAGACGAATCGATTTCTCATTATCAAAAAACTGTCGCTGCGATTAACTTAGCAGATGCTTATTTTACCGAGGGCCTCTATTCTGAGGCTCAAGTTTTATGTAACAGACTTTTAGAAAAACTCGATAGCCAAAAACAAAAACTCAACGCTGGCTACTTGCAGCAGATTCTGGGCCAGATTGCTGTTATGGAAAAAGATTTTGAAGCCGCCACTAACCACTTTAGCAGAGTGGAAGAACTTGTCGGAGAAAATCACTACCGCTATTATCTTTATTTAAGAAAGTGGCGGGCGATTTTGCAATGCTTAAAAAAACATACTGAACCCAGCTCCGAAAACTTATTAATTGAGGTGCGCGAAGAAGCGCGCCGCAAAAACGTTTGGGAGGTCGTGCGGGAAATGGATTTCTACCGTGCCATAATTTTCTCTCAACGAAATTTATTTTGGCAAGTTTACTTTTCGACACCTTATCCGCATTATCGCGAACGCATGTTAAAGATAAGCGGCTACGCGGAAGTGCCACCCACCACCTATGACATTCCCTTCAATAGTGACAGAGGAACGCCAACTCAAATATTTAATATCCCCGGAGGCTGTGATGAATCTAAAGACATCTCTCTTAAGAAGGGACAACTCGTCCACCGACTGTTAGTCATCCTTGCGTCTGATTTTTATCGACCGTTTCGGGTGGAAACCCTATTTTCGTTGTTATTTCCCGATGAACTCTATAATATTAAAAAATCCTCCTACAAAGTTCACGATACGATGTCCCGCCTCAGAGCCTGGTTCTTAGAGAATGGCTTACCCTTTTCTATCGACGAAGACGATAGCCAATACCGGCTGCGGGTGAGTGAACCCCATATTTTGCGCGTCCAAGTTGCAAAATCGGCAGACTCAAACATAGATGCCTTTGTCGCCGAACTTAAAATGTACTTTCCGCATACTCCATTTAAAATTCAGGACGTTATTAATCTCAAATCCCACCCGCGCTCCACGGCAAAATGGTTACTTACCCGCGCAGTTTCCGAAGGTCTGTTAGATCGTGTGGGGCAAGGGCGCGGCGTAAAGTATAAATTAGCGGGCTAAAACTAATTCTGAACGTATTTTACTTTTGCCGTAAACGAAATCGGCGCGATACGGCAGTCATTAATATCTCCATCGCCAATGGTCACCAATCTAAACTCATGGTCAGAAATTTGTGGCTGCGAGGCAAAAATCCTTTGAAACACTGTATCGGAAAACCTCATATCCATTGCTCCGAACTGTTGAGTCTCCGGCCATTGACAGGTACTGTCGCCCGTTTCCGATCCCTCACAATATATTTTGTTCAAGGGATCAGGGCCCACCGGCCAATTAACACCCTTTATCTTTTCCCAATCATAAGTGTTCAACCCTAAACTCTTGGAAAAATAGGGTGAAAAATCATAACTGGCCGCGAGCATCGCCTTGTCGAACGAGAGAATAAAATGATCGTCATACTCCATGGTAATAGCGGCAAACGAAAATTCCATACCGCACAAAATGGAATCCTCTGGTAAAGAAAACGCTTGGATCTGTTCGATTCTACCGCGAAAAGACGTAACGTTGGGTAGCCCGTCCTCCGCGACCAAGTTACCATTTGTACCAAATTCACAGGAAAGATATCCTGGATCACTAAAGGCAATGGGGACGTCCATACTAAGAGTTGGTCTATCCGCGCAGGCTTTTTGAATGGCATTAATGTCTCCAGCCGCTATTTTTTCGGAGCCAATGAAATTGAGTTTGCCGCAATTGTTGTAAAAAATAATTACGAGAGACAAACTCATCACCGCTAGGATTCGATTAAGCATACAACCCCCTATCTATATTTTATGTGAAGGCATCGCCGTGGGAAATTTGAATAAATTAGCCATATTTCGCCTCAGATCGAAACAACTGCGGTCACTCTGGCGCTAAAATGCGCGGGTACAAATAGCCCCAACAATCGCGCCAATTCCATAGAATAAATTCATTTTGCTTTCTCGCCTTTTCCCGAAGTTAAAACTTCTGTTATAGAACGGTTCACTATGCGAATTCTGTTTTTAGTTCTATATTTAGGATTGTCGGGTTGTAACCTCTTCGCCCCAGCGAAGAACGGTTCGAGCGGCTCGTGCACCGGCACGGCCTATTTTACGTGGGAACCGCCCCGTGACAGTAATAATCAAATCGACGCCAGCGTATTAGGCTATAATCTTTATAATGGATTTTCGTCGCGTACTTATAATCAATTGCGCGATACTCAAACTGTCATGCCGGCGGTAACCCCCACTTATACGTTAACTGGATTACAAATCGGCCCCACTTACTATTTCGCCGTTACGGCCTACAACAGCGGCGGGGAAAGCGGCTACTCTAACGAAGTTAGCAAAGCGTTCACCTCTTGCGGTGAAACCGTCTACATTCATATGGAAGGAAAATTAAGTAAATGAGAAACTTAGGCCTATTCTTCACAGTTTTATTTTTGTTTGGCTGTAGCGGTAGCGACTCTAATCCTAAAACTTGCGCCGCAGCTCCGACCTCGGAGAAGGCCGTTAGCAAGTTAACTGAAATGCAAAAAGCCGAACTTAATAGTTGGAAAAACACGACGTTTAAGAAGTGTCAGCTCAATAGTGTTTTTCCTTCTCTGGTAGAAATTCTTCCGGCCTCGCCCGCAAACGAAACCGAAAACCGGGTCGATATAAAGCATTTCTTAGACAAAACGAATAACTCACTTATTATTGCAAACCCCAGTGATGCAACCGAGTTTATAATGTTCTCTAACCCCGGCCTCAGCACGGCTCCCGTATATTCCGATGCGCTTGCCTGCGAGCAAAACGCCCATAAAATTCAATATGAAGCGCAGCTATCGGGAACCCGCTGTGAAGTAAAACTTGACGGACAAATCGTGGCAACGGCTGAACTTGTTCATAATGTGCCGGTAAGCCTGCATACATCCGCAAAAAAGTCAGAAGTTCTACTTCAACTCCCTTCTCCTGTGGGTGCCGGACAAAAGGAAACTAACAATAATTATGTTTCCCTAAGAACTTCCGCTTTTGTAGATCCCGTTCGTCAAGTCCTCTCGACCACCGACATCACCAAAGTAACTGCGACGGGCGTGCCACAGGTGGTTTACCCGACTCGCGAGCGCATTCTAGATTTACTTAAGATGAAATTTGATGCAAAAGATTGGGATCAATTGGAAGCGCGCTTCCCATCATCATCCCTTGTCGATACCAGTGTGGCCGAAATTAACGAGACTTCCCTAGGTGATATCGCGCCGTTTTCCAATTCTTATTCTTTTCTAGTTGGTCCAAGTAGTTTTGAACTTAACAAACTTTGGGACGGTGGTTTTAACAATCAAAAGCAATTTTCTTATAGCTTTCGGTGGATAAGTGAAGTTTCTCCCGTAAACTCAGGTTCTTCGCCGACGACGACGGATCCAAAGTTTTTAGCGGTTATTGTTCAAGTTGAGCTAACCGGTAACGTAAAGGACGGCGGCAATTCGCGCGTTACCAAACTTGAATTTAATTTTCATGATGAAGGATCTTCTGAAGAGTCTTTTAAAAAGTGCGCCACCAAACGCCTTCATACCATGACTCAAGTTCATAAAAAAACCGACGATCAACCCGTTCCACGGCTCGAAGACGTACTTCAACCGTGCCGGCTCCACTTGGCCAATCAAAAAGTCGCCAAACATATTTTAAAAGATAAATCGCTCAAAAAACAATTCTTAACGACCGTTGCAAACTCCATGACAAAAAACCGCATGTCTTACGACTTTTTGGGGTGGACATATTTATTGCGCGAAATAATTTCGGAGCTTCCATTAAATACTCATGAATTTCTCGTAGAGTTGGATCCGCCAGCACCCGCAAGACGCGTCTTAGAACCAGCGCAAGCGACTACTAATTTCTTATTGTCAGACGTTTTACCGTCAAAAGAAAATTACCAGTTAAGACTCGCAACAATTAATTCAAGTGTGCAATGGACTCTACGCGATTTTACGCCTAAACAAGAAGAACTTACAAAATTGAAATCTGTTATCAATCGTCTATATAATGATTTTCCACAATCAACCACCCAGCTCATCCAAAGCTACGGCATGTTGCCCGACGACGGAAGGGACGCGGTTGAAGCTCTAAATTACGCCCTAACACTTGATGACGATTTCTTAAAAAAATATCGCACGCTTCGCCGTCAGGCCCAGGATGTGGGCGCCCTAAGTGTGTTTACTCAACACGAAATTATGTTTTTACAAAGACGCCAGAAAATCACCTATTTGGATGATTGGCAGGATATTCTAAATCTCGCTTCTAAAACAACGGCCAAGGCGGAAAAAGCGCGTACTCGGCATGCACAGAAGGTTTCGGATAAGGAATTTGAAGCCGCGCGCGTGGCCATTTTTGAAATCTCCATGCGTGAAGGGTGGAAGCCTCTCACTTTTGAAAACTTCGAACGCATGCTCGTCTTGACTCAATATATTCCACGTTGCCAAAGTTTAACGGATGCGATCAGCAAAGCGGCCTGCGTTGGCACCCAAAAATTCCAGTCTACGGGAACAGGTCTACTTCTCTCTCCCCGCCGCGAGTTTAATGCCGCCGTTGCCCAGCAATTGCAAAACACACTCCCGTTAATAGACAGCACTCTGGTGACAGAGAAGGTAGCACTTGGCTTTTACGGTCCACTTTGGGCAAATTGTACGGGCACTGATTTAGAGGTTCGCAAACTCGCGTTGGACCAGATACTGGACTATTTCATAAAGTCAGGATCGGCCAATCCAGAAAAATTGCGCGAACTCGATATCATTTTAAAACCCTGCCATTAATTCCTACAACCCGGGCGAAATTGTCGCATTCTCTCAACGATATTTCGCCTGCAAGCTCCGAGGTTCCTAGACAAGTCGGGCTAGACTGCAAAGCTTTCTAAACAAATCTAATGTCCCCCAAGGTATTTATCGATAGTTCTTTGGTTAATAAAGAATTAAGGCGATCACTTTTGGGAAGGGACGTTTAATGGAAAATGAAAAGGAAAGCACCTCGCAAGGAAGCTCGTCAGGCACAAATACGAGCCGCAACAAGAAATTTTTGGTATTTAACCTCGGCGATGACCGCTTTGCGATTCCTCTCTCACAGGTTAAAGAAGTTATCGGGCTCACCAAGATTACACCTCTACCGGATGTACCTAAATACTTTAAAGGCCTAATCAATCTCAGAGGCCGTATTATCTCGACATTGGATCTCAGAACGAAACTGGGTTTTGCCAATGCCGATGCCAAGGTTAAAAAACCGTGCATTGTCATTTCCGAAGTTTCGGGCGCGTTAATAGGAACTATCGTCGATGATGTTACCGAAGTTATCGGAATTCAGGACAACGATATCGAGCGGCAGCTAAATATTACAAGTACCATCAGCCGCGAATACATTACTGGAGTGGCTAAGTTTGAGAATCGTCCGCTAACTCTATTGTTGGATATCGCGAAGGTACTTAATGTCGGCGAACTGACAGCGATGAGGAACGCAAGTAACCACACAGCCGCTTAAATAAAATGAAACTAAAATAATAAAAATCAACCCCCTTTTAAGGAGCTTTTTCAATGAATTCAGTTAAAAAAACCAGCTTTGGTATTAAAACAAAGTTACTTGTGCTTGTTGGCTTTGCCATGCTCGCCCTTGTAGCCTTGGCTACTTATTCCATAATCAACGTGGGAACACTCTCCGAAACCATATCTTACTTGGGTAATCAGCGGATTCCCATTTCCGTACGCGTTGGAGAGCTTAGAACAGGTTCGAATGCGGTTCCCAGATACATGTGGCTCGCATTAAACCAAGCACCCAATAGCGAAGATCGATCGAAATCACTGGAAAAAGTTCGGGAATATACCAAAGGCCTAAGTGTCGCAGCCGAAGATATCGGTAAATTTAAAATTACCGATAAAGCGCGCGAACAACTCGGCGTCATCTCGAAGCTTCTACCAAAGCTTGAGGAAGTTATCGATCAAGGTGTTAAAAAATTGGCCGCTGGAGACGATGTTAACGCTAGGACATTGCTCATGAGTCAAATGCCACCGGCCGCGATTGCTGTTACCGATGCGGTAAACGCCATGAATGAAACATTGATGAATTTCAACAAAAAGATCGTAGCGGAGGCCGAAGCACAAGCGTCCACCGGCAAACAAATTCTGACGATCTTTTCCTTCTGTTTAAGTTTATTCTTTGGTATCTTTGCTTATGTATTTGCTTCTCGTCTCGCTAAAACCTTAACTCAGGTCGCAAAAACAATTGGCGATTCTAGCAAGCAAGTCGCTGCCGCTTCTCAACAAGTATCTTCAGCATCACATCAACTTTCAAGTACTTCTTCGGAGCAAGCAAGTGCCGCCGAGGAAACTTCTACTTCGCTGCAGGAAATTAACGGCATGGTCGAAAGCAACGTTCGCTCCGCAGAAAACGCCGTGCAGGTGGTAGAGAACGTGAAGTCCGTAGTCGAAAAGAGCAGCGAAACTATGGACAACCTTAATAAAGCCATGGCGGAAGTCATTGCTTCAAATAAGCGAATCGAACAACTCGTCAAAGTGATTGGTGAAATCGGTGAGAAAACCGAAATCATCGACGAAATTGTGTTCCAAACAAAACTACTTTCTTTTAACGCTTCCGTAGAAGCCGAACGGGCCGGCGAACACGGCCGCGGCTTCGCAGTCGTTGCCCAAGAAGTTGGAAATCTTGCGCAAATGAGCGGCAAAGCAGCTCTTGAAATTTCCAGTATCGTAAAATCAAGTACGAAAGAGGCGCAAGAAATCGCGACGGAGAACCGTAACAAAGTAGAAAAAGGAAATGAGTTTGTCCAAGATACCGCTGAAGCCCTCCAAGACATTCAGAAAAACGTTGAAACTGTTCTTACCGGCAGCCGTCAAATTCTAAGCGCTTCCAAAGAACAGTCGGCGGGAATTAACCAAATTAGCACGGCCATTGAGAATATCAATAAGGCCACGCAAGAGGCGGCATCGGCATCAGAAGAAACTGCAGGCGCTGGTGAGGAGCTTAGCAGTCAGGCCCAGCACCTAGATACTCTTGTCGCTGAATTAAACCATATCATTTCTGGCGCCTCTGGAAATAGTAACCAAACTTCGGCGCCAACACCTCCGCCGAAATCTGCGGAGCCGAAAGCCAATGGCCATAATAACGTCGAACCCATTTCAAAAGCCAAGCGCTACAGCGGTAATGCCAATGGACAAAATTTTTCGCACGTGCAGAAAATGGCGGCAGGACAAGATATGAGTGCTCCCGTCTCTAATGGCGCGGCGAAGGCATCTGACGTATGGAATAAACTTTAATCTGCGGGAGAGATCGTGACCGATCGGGATGACTTTCAAGCCGAAATAGCTGACTGCTTTCTGATCGAAGCCACCGATCTCATCGCCGAAGTGGAGTCATTCCTGCTAACTCTGGAAAGAGATCCCCATGACTCCCCGGCTTTTGATGCGCTCTTAAGAGCGATGCACAACTTGAAAGGCTCAGGCAAGGCTGTAGGTTTTGCCGAAATCTCAAAGCTTGGACACCTCACTGAGTCTTTACTAATCTCGGCAAGGAAACTCAAGGCCCCTTTGGCAGGGGAAATTATGGCGATCCTCTTAAAAACATGTGATCGCTTTAAAAATGATTTTGTAATTCTAAAAGAAAATCATAAAGCTTCACTCGATCACGAGGACCTTTATCAAGCCTTAGAACATGCCAACAATTTTTTGCAAGAACACGCGCAGGGTAACTTTTACTCACCACCAGGAAATGCCTTTCAAGACGCCGAAGCCTCTGGAGTAGACGCCTATTTTGCGAAAAAGAATCCTAATCCAGCCGCAACGGCGACGGCGAAACATGATGACTTTGTGCGAATTTCACTGCGCAAAATTGAAGACCTATTAAATAATTTCGGCGAACAAGTTATACTTCAGGCCACACTTGATCATATAAAATTTGACTTGGATCGGCATCATGAATTGGCTTTAAAAACTATCAATCAGCTAAATAAGTTAACCTATGACCTGCAACAAACAACAATTTCGCTAAGAATGGTCAACCTAAAAACCCTATTCTCGCGCATGGAGCGCACAGTCCGTGATACCGCAGTCGCGACGGGTAAGAAAATAAAATTCATTTCGGAGGGTCAAGACAATGAATTAGATAAAAGCATTGTCGATTCTATAATTGACCCACTGACTCACATGGTACGAAATGCCGTCGACCACGGTTTGGAGTCGCCACAGGAACGCAAGAAACAGGGAAAAGATCCCGCCGGAACCATCACCCTCAAAGGCTTTCGCCGAAGTGGGTCCTTTTATATTACCGTCGAAGACGATGGCCGCGGCCTCGATCAGGAAAAAATACTTAGTAAAGCAAAAAAAATAGGACTTATTCCTGAAAACGCGAAGCTTTCGGAGCCCGAGATTTATGAACTCATTTATGCCAATGGGTTTTCCACCCGTGACACCGCCACTGACATATCAGGGCGAGGGGTTGGAATGAATGTTGTCAAAGAAGCTATAGCCGCTCTAAAGGGCGTCTGCCAGATCGAATCTAAACTTGGCTCTGGTACACGCTTTACTATTCGGCTACCACTAACGCTTGCGATCTTTAGTGGAATCGTCACGCGCATTGGCGCAAATCTTTATGTAATACCACAGTCTGATGTTGAACGCATTCTGGCTTACAACAGCAAAGGGATTCGTTTCGTCAGTGAACGTGGCGAAAGAGTCGTCTCGATTGAAAATTCCGTTATACCCCTTGTGGATTTACGCGACCGACTAAAAACAGCACAGAATCAGCGGGCCGTTTCGAATGCGGATTTTCCCGAAACAACCAGCCGTCAGCGCGGGACGATAATTATTTCCGGCGCGGGAAATATGCGAAATGCCCTCATCGTTGACGATGTCCTAACTCAACAGCGCATCGTCCACAAATCCTTGGGCCCTGAAGTCAACGGACTTAAAGGCACCTCAGGAGTAACGATATTAGGCGATGGCTCTGCCGCCCTCATCTTGGATATTCGTACGTTATTAAATAACCCGACGGCGGCATAAATGGACTCAGCCAGACGGATACAACACAGCAACGCGGCCGCCTCGAAAACAATTCTAACATTGGACCAATATGAGGAACTCAGAAGGCGGTTACTTAATCTCACCGGGATAGAACTTGGTGACAATAAGTTCTCCCTCGTGGGTGCCCGTCTGTTTAAACGGTTAAGCGATTTAAAGTTAACTAATTTCAGTGATTACATCAATCATTTACAAACGCATAAAGAGGAAACCGCTTATTTCGTAAATTGTCTCACCACTCACAAAACAGACTGGTTTCGCGAGCCCCAGCATTTTAATTATCTCGTCAACAATGTAATACCAAAATTGCAGCACGCTAAGCGCACCCAAGCCGACAAAACGATTCTTATTTGGTCGGCCGCCTGCTCAAGCGGCGAAGAAGTTTACACGTTGGCCATGAGTTTACACGAAAAATTTCGCAATCCCCAGGAGTTCAAAATTTTAGGAACGGACATCGACGTTCACGTTTTGTCACGGGCCATGGCTGGAGTTTATAGTTCCCACAATGTAAAATCCCAGGTGCCAGCCCCCTTAGTCGATAAATACTTTGAGGAGCTAAACTCCCGGCAATCTTCGGATTTAAAAGTAAATGCGGCCTTAACGGAAAACATTAAATTTCGCCATCACAATTTAATTGACAACAATATTCCTTCCCACGTCAAATTTGACGTTATTTTTTTAAGAAATGTCCTGATATATTTTTCGCTCTCAACACGGGAAAAAGTAATTAATCAACTTACCCGCAATCTAAATCCTGGGGGTTATATTTTTATCGGCCACTCCGAAAGTCTCACCGGCATCAACACCCCGCTTGTCCAGGTCTCAGAGGCCGTTTATAAATTGGAGATTAAATGAGCCGCTGGCGATTTTCGCAAACAGGAGAGACATTTTACGAAGTCGTCGAAGAAGGTATAGTCGTTACATTGTATGACTCAAAACTACAGGTAGGAGGACTCTGTCACTTAATTCAGTCCCCCCAAGAACTTGTTCCGCTTTTAAAAAAGTTTAAATTTATTGGCTCCGACCCTAAAGCTCTTGCTCTAAAAATCATCGGCAGCAGGGCGTTTAATGCAACTCAATTAGCAATTCATTTGCGTGAATTCGCTAACAATCTCGGTATAAATATCACGGCGGAATCACTGCAAGACGTCGGCGCCCGCGAAATTATGTTTTCGACGGGGTCCGGTGAAATTCAGTACCGCAGCGTCGAGATACCAAGTGCCAATAAGTTGCCGGCTCCGGATAGAAAAATTAAAGTTCTTATAATTGACGATTCGTTACCAATTAGAAAGGTGATTCGCAAAATGCTTGAGTCCGAGCCACAGCTTGAAATTGTGGGCGAGGCCGAGGACCCTATTGATGGCGAGATGCAAAGGAAAATCAAAAAGCCCGATGTCATCACGCTTGATCTTCATATGCCGAGACAAGACGGCGTATCCTACATCAAACAATTAATGAAAAGTGCCCCCACGGCAATTATCGTCATTACCGATTATGACTTAAAAAATACGGGCCCCGTAATGGACGCGCTCGACGCTGGGGCATTCGATTACATTCAAAAGCCGAACTTCTCTCAGCTGAAAGAAGTGGGAGAAGTATTAATATCAAAGATCAAGGAGGCCGCAAAAGTTGATACCGCAAAACTCTCCATGTTTAGACCACCTAGCCGCGCCGTTAAAGGCCTTAGGTCAGCGGGAAAGAAAATATATAATGCCGATAGCGCCAATACGGAAAACACCGCAATCATCGCTATCGGGGCCTCCACCGGCGGAACCGAAGCCCTCAAAGTGGTTTTAAGTTCTCTGCCTCCCGAAATTCCCCCAATATTAATTGTGCAACATATGCCTCCCGTTTTTACAAAAAGTTTTGCGGAACGCCTAAACGAACTCTGCCCTTTTCATGTCAAAGAAGCTGAAGACGGCGAGAAAATTCAACCCGGATGTGTTTACATCGCGCCCGGAGGCTTTCATATGGGAGTAACGGGAAATGCAGCGAATCTTAAAATACATATTTCTAGTGAGCCGCCGGAAAATCGCTTTCGCCCTTCCGTTGACTTTCTTTTTCGGTCGGTTGGCAAAATCAAACGCATAAAAAAATCGGCGGTTTTGCTGACGGGCATGGGCAATGACGGCGCCCAGGAACTCCTCAACCTACGTCAACAGGGAGCATTTACAATTGCTCAAGACGAATCCACGTCCGTGGTTTTTGGTATGCCGAAAGTCGCTATTGATCTGGGGGCCGCCCAAGAAGTAAAGCGCCTTGACCAAATCGGTCCATGTTTATTTCCGCAACGCATACGCAGCACAGGCTAAGCCGATAATAAGCCTTTTCCTGACATTTTCTGGCTATACATAGGTAAATAATCATTTTTTCTCTTCTATATAAATTTATATTTGGGCACGTTACTTGAATTTAAAGACCGCGTGGTACGTGGTATAGTTGCTCTTTTAGCCCCCCTTTTTTTACTGGCGCAGCCGTGCAAAGCCAGCTGGATTTATTTAAACTTTAATGACGATAAGCCAACCTCCAACAGTGCTTTTCAAGAAATTTCCATCCTAAAAAAACGTTTAGGTCCCGGAAAAGTAAATGTCATACCGGCGCACCCAGATTGGTTGGACAGTCAGCTACTTTCACAAAAACTTCTCGCCTTTCAGAGACAAAACAACCAAGAGAAAACTACACTTCTAATCTCCGGTCATCAAAGCCGCTTAAGTTTTGCAGGCAAAGTGGGAAGCCTTACCAGCCAAGAAATCCACAAAGTATTTCTGAACCCAGACCTTCTTCCTCTCCGGCAATCGATCACGTCTATTTACTTACTGGGATGCTACACGCTCAATCCCCTCACCCTGGATTTTTGGTTAAGAGCCTTCCCAAATCTACAATTAGCGGTGGGATTTAATGATTTGTCGCCACTTAATTACACCGAAAAAAGCGCTAAGATCTTGTCATCAATTGTCGCGCAACACACCACAAATCTCGCGCTTTCAAACTCCGGTGCACTAAAAGCAATAGCGGAAAAATTAAAATCAATTAATACCTCTAACTTACCCGTATCTCTGTACGTAAATCCCCGCGATCCCACCTTGATAAAATTCGAATCGACCAGCAAAAAGATTGCTTTTCAGAATTTATCGCAAATGAAGGAACTTTGCCAGAGTTCCGCTACCGGCAATTTGCTAACAGTCATCCGCGAAACTTTCTCGTGTTATTTAAATGCTACGGAGGAATGCCGGGATGTCCCGAAATCAACCTCAGTTTCACCGCTGCGCAAGGCTTATAGTCAGTTTGCCGACTTAAGCCACTGTCTGGCGGACGACCCAACTATGTTAGAGTCCGAAGAGGTCATACGGCTCATTTATTTTCATAAAATATTAGCGCAATACCGCAAAGTTTTTAAAAATGAACTTCTAAAAGTCCGCGAAAGAGTCATTCAAATGAATCCAAGTACCGGCCCTCACGAAACGGCATTTCTCTTTAAGACGCAATCCCGTAAGTCCTGGCTCGATGGCATGGAATTACTCATGCAAAAATATTCCTCTTCGGACCAAACGAGTTTGCAGGAAAAGTTTTTCCGCAGCGCCGAATTTTACCTTTACCGCCCTTCCCCCTATTGTGTGCCGCTGGGTTGGGTAGACGATAATCCCAAGGAAGCCCCGCTCTGCGGCTTTGATCCGGCTGACAAAAAATATCAATAATCGACTACTCCGCGTCGTGGCACCCAAAATGCAAATTCAATCTCCTGCAGGTACTAAATAATTTTTTTTAGACCAAAAGGGGGAAAAATGAACGTTAAAATGTTATTTTCGTGTGTAATTATGGGATTGGCCTGCGGGCAAATTTCCCAGGCTGCACAACAACAATCAATATCAATTGATCTCAACAATGTGCAGGTTCAAGGCCATCAACAAGTGGACATCCGCAAAATGTTAACGGCGCTAGCGCCGCAAGTAGACGCAAAACAGGCTCACCTTCAATCGGTAGAAGTTTTGGCCAAAGCAAAAACCTCGGGGGCCAGCGCGTCGCTCATCGTTGCGGGTACAACAATGCAGACTGTGGCAATTCCCGTTGGAGATTTTGCCGATCTTAGCGAACAAAGTTTTTCGAAAGTAAAACTCGCCAATAACGCGGAGTCGCGCGGTCAACAATGGGTCCTTGTCCTACATGGCAATATCATGATTGATAAAGCTATTGTTACTTTAGTTACGGTGAGTGGTCAAAACTTAACCGAAGTTGAAGTTAGCTCTGAAGAGGCTGAATTATTACCACCGCCTTTTCCACCTTACCCACCACGCCCTAACGACGATTGGCGTCGCCGCAACGAAGATGATTGGCGCCGGCGCCCTCGTGAGATCGTAGTTCACTGCAGTAGCGATCGTTATCGTCCCGCCAGCTGTTACGTGGGCCGCAACGCTCAGTACGCTTACGTACGCCGGCAACTTTCGTTTGCTTCTTGCCGCCAAGTATACGATTGGTGGTTGGATCGCCGCAACGACACGATTCATGTACGCAATGGCTGCCGCGCGGAGTTTGGCGTTGTCCTAAACCGCGGCTGGGGCCGTTTCTAATTTTCCATTTTTTAGGTGCGAGAAATTTCTCGCACCTTTTCTCGTTCCGTGTTAACAGTGCTTATTCATGGAACAATTAAATAAGAAAATAATTAATTGTCAGCGTTGCTCTCGCCTCCGGAAATATTGCACCTCTATAGCCAAAGAAAAACGCCGCGCCTTTCAAAATGAGAATTACTGGGGCAAACCCGTACCAAATTTTGGCGACCCGAAGGGCGAAATTTTGATTGTTGGCCTAGCGCCCGCGGCCCATGGCGCTAACCGTACAGGCCGCATGTTTACCGGAGATCGCAGTGGCGAGTGGCTATATCGCGCGCTTTTTAAAGCGGGTCTAGCTAATCAACCTCATTGTAGTTCTATCAGCGATGGTTTGAAGTTAAAAAACTGTCTCATCACCGCAGTAGCTCATTGCGCGCCCCCGGACAACAAGCCAATGCCAACAGAGATTCAAAACTGTCAGGAATTTTTTGAAGGAACTATGCGGGCGCAAAAACCTAAATACGTAGTGGCCCTAGGGTCAATAGCCTGGAATGCGATTTATGCTTATTTTCACCGAGCCAAATTAATAAACTCTGCCAGGCCAAAGTTTGCTCACGGAGCCAAATACTTAACCAATAATGGGACCACCATAATTGGTAGCTACCACCCCAGCCAACAGAATACTTTTACGGGGCGGCTTACAGAGGAAATGTTAGATAATATTTTTAATTCATTGAACAATTAACGGCCTTCCTCAATAATATTGATGTGATAAGAAAATACAGCAGCTTGCTGCCATTGTTGTTTTTGGTAATAGCGGGCGTCACAATTTTAGGTTTTATTTTGCTTAATAAGATCAACGCCCCCGTGGCGCCGGCGCCCGCTAGCCCTGTTAACCCCATCAGAGACTCCTTATTAACAAAATTTTGGATCGATGCGAAAATAAACTTTCCACTACCAAGGGAAATGGATTACGAGAGACATACAAATGGAAGCGTTGTTTTTCTTCACGGGCAGTCAGCCGCCGAGAAGAGTGAGAAGACGGAGATATTTCTCTTTTATTTTCCGGCACCTGTAAACAGCCAAAGTGC
Organism: uncultured Bdellovibrionales bacterium; assembly: GCA_964498095.1. GTDB lineage: Bacteria > Bdellovibrionota > Bdellovibrionia > Bdellovibrionales > SG-bin7 > SG-bin7. The sequence goes on from CAZCFY010000001.1 coordinate 275,223, forward strand.
GGTTTACTTAAAAAAATATGCTCCCGCCAATATTAAATGGCGAGAACAATTAGCGGTTGAAGTGTCGCCAAAATCCAACTTAAGCGCGCGCCTCCTCTTAAACGAAAATAATATTGATCCCGCCTTTATTGCCGCACACTTAAAGCGGCTCGATAGCACCGGCGATTACTTAGTACTATTCAAAACACCAAAATCAGCTTTTGAGAAAACCAAAGGGCTACTCATCGCTCTAATGAAGGAAGCGGTTGCGCAATGAAACATCGCTTAGCGGGCCTTGATTTAATTCGTCTAATTCTAATTATTCCCACCATTATCCTGCACGTCTGGAATATGTTAATTGGCGACCCCCATCCCACGGCCGGATTAACGTCAAATTATGTGTTTTATGAAAAGTATCTGGGGAATACATTAGGGTTTGCAGGTGTCTTTATTTTTGCGCTTTCTTTTTATTTAGAGGGGATAAGAAAGTCCGCACCCTTTACGCTGGATATAAGGTCATTAACCAAAATTTTCTTTTTAGTGGCTGCCATGATATCCAGTCAAACAAGCTTGTCCGAAGAAAATGCTACGGAATTTTATTTCATTTGGGACATCTTTAGTTTTGTGTTGCTTTCCTATTTACTTATTTTCCCTTTATCAAAAATTGAAAACCCTAGGACACTGTGGAAGTTTGGCGCCATCGGAATCGTCCTATTTTTGGTTCCATTTCATTTTTATCAGGGTATATTAGAGGGGATACTCCCGTCGTCTCTGCAATCCACTTTTATCGCTACTCGTTCTGAGTTTGGACCCAATGGCTGGTTTTTACTGCCCTGGATCGGTCTACCGTTATTCTTTTACGTGCTGGGAAGAAGTTATAACAATCCTAATATTCGGAGACTTCCCGTCCTTCTGTTATTCGTTGGGGTACCGTTATTGTTTTATCCGGGCAACCCCATCGTATTGGGCAAAGAGTTCTATGGCTATGTGTTTTGGCAGCCGTCACTCTTTGTATTCTCCCGAATTTTGGTTTTTGCCAGTCTCTTGCTGCTGGCCTCACAAATTACTGAGAATAAGGCGTTGAAGCTCTTATCTTATCTTCAGTGGAACCGGAATTTTTGGATTTGCTATATTTTGCATATAGGAGTTATCGACATCATGTCGGAAAATAAATTTTATTCTGATCCTAACAACCTAAACTGGGCTTGGCTCTATGTATTTCTACTTGTCGAAGCTATCACTCAGTTATTTATGTTGGCTCTGAAAATATATGCTAAGTTATTCAAATTTCTCCGCCGTGTCCTTATTGCCCCAAGGTAGTTTGGGGCGGCCGATTGACCACTATAGTTTGAATCGCAAAACGCTCGTTACCATTACCCTCGTCACACGTGGACCGGATTATTCGAAGGCATAACCTAAAGCGAAAACAATCGACGTTTGGATTGCTTCCGTCACATCTTAAGCTAACATAATCACGCACAAAATTAACTTCGTTAGCCTGAAACTCCAAATCAAAGGACAGCGCCGTTAAAGCCGCCGTCCCTGGATCACTCAAATTAGTTTGGGCGACTGCGGCCGGCAAACTAACGGCTTGTTGAATATAGTAGAGAAAGAATGCGCTATATTCCTTCCAAGTTAAATCGAGGTCCTTATTTTGCGCTAAGAAATCCGTTGGCAGACGCACGCAAATGGGCGGGGTCATATCGCTAAAATTAGAATTGATAGGTCTCTTAAAACATATTTCATTACCCTGATAAAATAAAAACACATCGGTTGTACGGCCTGTTGATTTTACCGGATGAAACTCGACGGGATCAGTGGGGTCTTGGGGCCTTTTATAGGTTGCTAATGGTATCAGCGGAAATGGTGCGACGTCGGGCTGCACGCCATGAGGTTTTACACTCGCATTAACGTAAGCTTTATAAATTTCCTCCGCTATGGCTTCGACTCCGAACTGCGCCTCAGAAACTACTTTTGCTTTGATTAATGAAACCGAAAAAAGCCGCACCTGATTTTGAATGCTGGTAAAAAGAATGAGCGCCAGCAACGACATAACCACTGCCAGCGAAATTACTACGTAGCCTTTTGCCGCCGCCTTCATCGCTTTAGTGCCTCACTAGGATAGTTTGTACGAAAAAAATAAATACCATCATAAAAACGCCGAGGAATTCCATCGAACCATCCAAGACCTTGGGCCGTAAATCGTTTTTGATCAAATGAGGGTCCAAGGACATTATTACGCACGGTAATTTCTATTGTGCGCACAATATCTATATAGGGAGCTTCGATGGCAGCACATTCGGGAATCGTCTGCATGGGCGGGCACCACTTCATTTTTGCGGCATCGAACGTTTTAAAAAAACGTTTAGTAAAACTTAAGGAAAACGATTTTATCTTGCGCCGTCCGTTGGGTTGATAGACCTCAAACAAAATATTTTTAATTTTAAAGTCGACGATGTTAGTGAACCGATAAAATGGGTTGGCGCCATTAATTGTAACATCTCCGGAGCTGCCAACTTTAACTGCCACCAAGCCATATTTTTGCAATGACGGCCGCTGCACGAAAATCCCAACCGGCCTAAACCTCTCCGTTACATTTTGTGCGGGCATATTGCTCGGTTGACTCTCCATATAGAATAACGCCACCGGATTTGCCTGTCCGGCATTTGCGAGTGTCCAACTCGCATCGAGATCATACGAAATTATTCTCCCGTTTCCATTTGCATTGGAGACCGGGGTTGCCGAAAAGTCCGCAAAGCTATTTATTAGACTCAACTCGATCGCCTGAGTAAGGTAGTGTCTCAAAGCGATACTCATTTCTTCGGCTTCAGTTTCTTGCTTTACCTTTTCTGATAAATTCATAAATTGTGTCTGAATTTGAAACACCATGTTTATAATTACCATGAGAACGACGGAAACGATTGTCAAACCGGTTATAAATTCAATCAAAGAGTAGCCTTGAAAATCATATCCCAAAACGATATTCTTAAAGGAAGGGTCGCGATTTCGGGGGAATGAAAGTGTCATTTATAAATCCTACATTGGGCTGTCGGCATGAGCAAGAGTAAACTCAATTCAAAGGGTCTATCAGCTATCGAGGCGTTGATGGCCCTCTCGGTTGCAACCGTATCTTTTTTGGCCATTCTTCCAATTTTCATAAGCACCACGAGAACCGTAAATTTATCATCTGAATCAAACTTCTGCCGCTCCTATTTGGTAGATATTTTAGCCAAGATCGACAGACAAAAAATAGACCCATTAAATAGCCGCGGAATTATCGTTCCCATCAATAATTTTGGAAATACGGGTGACGTTTTTGAGGTGACCAACCTCAGCGCCGTAAAAGACCGCTTTCGCTATTATGGATATTTTGCCTCGGGCTCCGAACGACTTTATACTCAGAGACCAGGATTTACATTCGATGGTCTCAACGTCGCAAACAATGGCATTACCTTATACACCCCACTTTTGTTAGATGGACCGGTCGCGTACTTAAACGATCTTTACCATTTGAGTGAATTCAAAGAGACCTACAAAACTGTACCGCAATCTCTCAGCCCGTCCGGCATTTCCAGCAAATTTAATTCCGTATTTGAAATTAAGTTGGAACCCTACTTATTAGCGACAGGTGCCGCAAATACCCCCTCACAACCACGCTTCTGGATTCGGCCCCGCAATGGTAATCCCGCTGCCGATGTCCACGGAACTCAGCGGTCGCTGGAACCCTATACTTATAATCGGAACTCCTTTTCGTTTATACTTGGAGAGTTTCCCGCGAACATGATCGATACCCACGGGATTCGTGTAACGGTTCGGGGCCGGCTGACGAATAATCTCACCAATGTTCAAGAAACATGTGAACACCGGCAAGATTATTCTTACAAGACCGATTATCAAAATTCGTTGGATTTTACCAGTGACGTAAAAGGAGTGCGGCCCAGCATTAACAAAGCGCAAAATACTGCGCCCTTTGCCGTTGCCGTCGGAAAGACAGCTCCCAACGCTGTCACCGACGAAACCCCATTTTTGAGTAATAAAAATTCCTACACAAATACCATGCCCGAGAGTTTAAAAACTGTTTTTACCAACGTACAATGGCAAAACAATCAGCCACTGTGGTCGGGCGACCGGCAAAGACCACTTTGCTCGCAAAATCAAACGGCGTCTTCATTAAATGGATTTTATATTAGTTTTCGCGTTTTGGATATTTTGGATAAGGAACCTGGCGCCATTCCCCTTTGCATGGACACGTCTTCCCAATGGCTGTCAGGAGAAAGCGGCGGTTGGTGCACGAGGAATCATTGGGGGAATAATGCCGCCACCGAAATTTTATATGATTGGCGGCCACGGCAAACCGGTTGGGTACCTTGTGAAAAATTAAAAATGTGTGGGGATAATCCGGATCGTGTGGAAACGCTCACCGGCACCATGACGGTAAATGGCGTCAGTCATAAGTATTATGAGTACCGTTACTTTTACGAAGGAGTAATTGCCAGCAGAAACACCGGCCCCCACCGCCGGCTTTGGGGCTGTGAAATGAAATTTGCAGCGGCGGCCATAGATGTTGCCGGGAACTTGATCTACCCGCCCAAAGAAGCTGCCATGAATACGGCGTTCTACTTAAACCCCGACAATGGGTATGACTCTCGCATTCCGAAAATCCGTGAAATGAATCCTAAAGTTTATTTCAAACCTCCTCCCTGTTATACCTGTGATTGCAAACGCTGTCCCAAGAAAGGTAAAGGCGGATTTTTAGGAAGTTTTTTTAAGTGGATAGTCATTGCGATTGTCTCGGCAACTATGCTAGGTGCTTTCGGCGACCCGACAGTTTTTTTAGGAGGAAGCACACTCTTAGGCTTATGTCTCACGGGAGGTTTGGGCTGCGAAAAAGACGTTTCCGTCGCGGTACCGAGTAACCTGACGGGACAATCCGCTTTCACGTCTTGCGACGGAGGAGGTGGAAACTGCCGCTGCGGATCGACCTGCCAGCGGCGCAATCCTCCCGCGCCGAAATGGGTGGATATAATTAGCGAAGACCTCAATGTTTCAGCGGCGGAACAATATGATAAGTTTATCGAAGAAAATTCTTGTGATCCAATGACACGTACAATTACGAAGGATGGCGTAACCTTTACGGCGCGTCTCGCCTATCGTAACAATGACACCTCCAATAGCACCACGAAGTCTTATTTATCTACCAAAGTTGCCCACTCTGATGAGATCTACTGGCAACAGCTAGTTAGTAGCGGTGGAAAATTATATTACTGCACGGCCAAATTTCAGTGTCTTGCAAAAAATTGGTACGTGGCAGTTGAGGACTCTTTTTCAAATGGAGTTTCCGATAACGGCAACAGTCCACCTATAGAACCGATTACCTCGCTTGGACAGAGACCAAACCAAGAAATGGTTGGCTGTTTTGAAATTAAAACCGGAGTTAGCGTAAATTGGGCGTCTACCAATTTTCCTTCCGTCACTCAGCCCCTGCGCGGTAACAGAGCCTGTCTGGAAATCAATTTTAATCGACCGCCGTTTAATATTTTGCGCGCCGACGGAGGCCTCAATAACTTACTGTCTTATAGCGACTACGGCGGCAACCAAATCGGCAGTGAGTGCAGCACGGACTCCACCAAGTCCTTACCTAACTACCCAACGCTCAATGCCAACCCCACCCAGCGTATTGTGGGACGCGCGGTTGATGAGTGCGGCGGTCCCGAAACATTTTCTGATGCCTTTGGCAACGACGTAACCTTTACCTTAGTCACCGGCCTAACGCGAACCGTACCCGTATTTGATGCCAATGGAGATCCCGTATGGGCTCAAGATGAATATGGAAATCTTCAATTTGATCAAGATGGAAATAGAATTCAAGCGACATCAACTTGCTGGAAACGTTGTTCCGTTTCGGAAAACCTGCCGCGCGGGCCATTAACTTCACCCGCGTCAGAGATGATGTATTACGAGAATTACGATAGTAATTCTGATTTCAATCTGCCCTTTTGTACGCAAGGACTCGACAAAAGCAACTTTGATAATTAAACTAAAGAAAAATGAGCAAAGAGAACCGAAAGAAAAACCTTGTTGACCCTAAACTCCAATACTCGATCATGCGCACGATGATCATCGGCGGAGTCCTCGTCTGTTGCGTATTTTTGGGTGGGTTTTATTTTTTTATAAAGAGTTTTTATAATCTCTTAGCCAGTCTGGATACTTTAACTCCTGAAGATAAAAAGGAATTATTCACCTATTGGAACCAACTACTCTTTATACTCGTGGCGGCGGTCGTTTTTGTGCTGGCCTCCCTATGGATGTGGTCCTACTATTTTACAAATAAAATTGTGGGCCCTATTTTTAACATTTCCCGAAAGGTAGATGCATTTCTTGCCGGCGAGAATCCCACTCCTATTGCTGTTAGAAATACGGATTACTTTCAGGAACTCGCCGAAAAGATAAATAAAATAATCTGTAAATCCAAATAGTTAGCATTGTAGAAAATTCAGGAATCCCTGACCAAGCGTTTCTTAATATTAAATTCGTGGTATGTAGGTAAGGACGGGGGCTTGGATGAAATCATTCATTTTATTGGCACTACTACAGAATCTTCCCTTAAATTCGATGGATTTAAAGATATTCCCCGAGCTATCGAATCGCTATTGCAAAATAAGTGCAGGTGGCACTCCCCTCATAAAGATTCTTACCGACAAACCATCGCGAGCTATTGAATTAAAAATAATGCCGGGGCAAACCGTTAAGCCATTGGATCCCGAAAAACCCTCGATCTTTCAAAATAATTTTATCTATATTGTTGAGTTATCGGATTTAACCGACGAATCAATTCCCGGCAAAGTTGCTTTTGAAACCGCCTATGTTGGCGCCGGGATGTTCGCGCCTCATAACGCGGTCATCTTTGACAATCAAAACCCATTCGGAATTTCGCGGCGGAAATTTTTAGATAAGCTACCTCAAGAGAAACACCATTTAGCCAACCTTGGTTTGAATAATTTTTTGCGCTTATTTCCATTGTTTGCCGCCGCCATTGATTCTTGCCGGCCTATACGTGTCGTCACCTATGCGACTACCGAAGAAACTGATCGTATCGAATCCGGGAGAAAACGCTACTTTCAAATGGCTAAAGAGTTCAACCAAAAAAAGCAAGCGCCGGTATTTTTAGAGCGTCTCGGAAATGACGGGGGTTTTTACGATCCCGATTCCACTATTGAAAAATATGGAGTTAAAATTAACTTTGAATATTTAAATCCGCTCATACCTATTCGCGAAAAAAACCTAAATAAAGATCAATGCGCACAAATAATCTCATTGGCTATGCAGTCCCCTCAAGCGCCAAGAGAAAAAATGCGTTTAGCGGAATTTCTATATAAAGAGACTCTCGGCCGCTGTCCCCTAGAATCATTAAGTTTTTGACGAACTTTTTGACGAACTTTTTGACACTCAATGAGTCATTTAGACACCCCTATCTATTTGTAATTACATAGTTTTTAGCCGACTTTTGCGCTTTAGTTTCACCCCCTATTTGCCGATAAATTCAACTAGACCAAAGCCGGGGAAAGAATATGAAATACAATTCTTGGACGTTTATGATCACCTTGATCTTATTGGCCACAAGCCTCGCTGGCTGCGCTGGCCCCACAACACCGTTTGGAGCCGTACATTCGCTAAAAAAACCAAACAAGAAAAGTTTCGTCGAAGCCCGCACCAAGCGCGAAAGCGTTGTAAAGCCAACAACACCAAAGATGTACTTCTATCCGCAGAAGCAGGTTCTCCATACCGCATCTGATCTCATCGTACAAATTCAAGATCCCAAGGGCGTCGACTACGGCTATCAATTTCATATTTACTATAATGGCTACGACGTAACGAACTCTATCTCTCTGCAGCGCAAAGATTCCGTGCAAAAAGATAAAAACCAAATTCTAATTACAATTCCAAAGTTAAAAATACAGGCCGATCGCGAAAACGATATTCAATTTGTTTACGCTCGCAATCCGCGCGCCACGCCTATAATGTTATCTTTAGAGAAACCGACGTGCAACATTTACGAAAATCACCGGCCGCGGATGGAGTCAAATTTTCGTGTTCCCGCATCGTACGTTGAGTCGATCAATCTACTTTCTTCGGAAGCAAAATACAATCCGAGTTTCTTTGCCGGTCTTATTGCCCAAGAATCTTCTTTTGACCCGAAGGCCGTAAGTTGGGCAAAAGCCATTGGCCTGACTCAAATCACAAATGTTGCGGAAGAAGAAATTATTCGTGACTATCCTCACTGGCCGCGGCATCCAAAAATTAGTTTTGTCAATTACGCCTACTTAAAAACTCTGATCTACATGGGAAAAATAAATGAGAAGAATGAATGGCGGTTAGATCCCATGTATTCCATGCGTGGGGGGATTTCTTACCTGCAATATTTGGATAATTATTGGCGTAAACCGCAAAATCTTGCGCTGGTAAGATCGATATACTCCAACCTGGACCAAGGCCTAACTGAGGTAATATCAGCCAGCTACAACTCGGGCTCTAGTCGAGTGCGCCGGGCCCTGGAAACAAAGGGTTACAATTGGATTAACGACGATGAGCTAGGTGAAGCAAAAAAATACATCAATCGCATCTCAAGTTACTGTTATCACTTTGCCGAAAGGGAATAGTAATGAAGAAAAAACCGTTTGCCTTTGATTTACTTACGGCTTTGTTTGTAGGAATCGTGGTGGCCTTTCCTGTGCAGATCATGTTCCTTTACGAACATTATCCCTGGGATGTACTTCCTATCATGGCAAAACTTTCCATTTTGAATTGGCTGGTGATTGCTTCCTGTTTGTTTGCCGCTTATCTCTCACATCATGCCGATCCAAAATTGCGCTGGTTTTTGCCGATCATGACCCTACTTGTAGCGTGGAATAATTTAATTGTGGGTTACGTTGGCCTTGATTACAGCAGCAGCATGACTTTTTTGGGAACCCTTGCCTTTTCTTCTTTAAACGGAATTTTTATGATTCCAAGTGTACAGGCCGCTCTTGGTCAGCCCAAAAATCGCTGGTGGCAAATACCGGCACGCTTTAGAGTTAAAGTACCTGTCTTCGTTAACCCCATGCGTGGTGGCGAAGGCTTTTATACGGATACTTTTGATCTTTCAACGGGTGGAACATTTATCCCCCTAAAACCCAATCAGGCACAGGGTTTTGATACGGGCGAAATGTTATCGCTAAGTTTTACTCTTGGAACTTTTAGATCTTTACGCTGTAACGCGATGGTAGTGAGAAATCACGACGCTAAGGGAAATTATCCTCAAGGCATGGGTATCAAATTTATGGATCTCTCCCGCCGTCAGCGCGAGTCACTACAGCATTATTTTAAAACCGTTAATCCCATCCCAGTAAGGCAGGAGCTAAGTGCGTAACATGGCAGAAAAATACGAAGATTACGAAGAAGAATACGTCGAAGAACAAGATTCTCAACAAGAAGAAGATCTCGGCCTAGACAACATCTACCACAGCGGCGGCGGACCCAATTGGCTGGTGGTATTCTTAATCTTAGGGCTCACCATCACGGCGGGATGGGAATGGCTAAAAATAAGTAGCCTAAAGACCGAAGTGGCAAAACTTTCCAATGAAAAATTTGGCTCCGACCAAACCGTGAGTGATCAAAAAAGTAAACTTAGCACGCGTGATCAAACAATTTCACAGCTAGAGACGCAGATTGCCGGTCTAGAGAAGCAGCTTGCCGACGCCAAATCCCGGGTTAGCTCCGCCGAAGGGCGCGTTAGCTCAAATACAGGAGAAGCTGATGATCTCCGCAACAAACTCAGTGCCGCGCAAAGCGAAATAGAAAAACTTAAAGCGGCTCCCGCCCCCGTACCCGTTACGAGTAGTGACTTTGATACTCTGGTTAAAGCTGAGGATTTAAAAGTAGTAACTTTCCGTGGGGGAAAAGCATTTCCGCAGGGACAGGGAAAACTTCTCTGGAGTCAAAAGTTAGGTGTTATATATCTTAATGTTCTAAATCTGGCAAAAAACTCGGAAGACAAAGAGTACCAGCTATGGGCCAACGAAGGCGATAAGTTTTTTAAAGTGGGCCTCTTCACAATTGGTGATGGCAACAACGCCTTTATCAAACTCGCCGCCCCCGGTGAACTGGCAACGAAAAAAGTTTCTGACTTCGTTGTTACTCTAGAGAAAAAAGGCGGGGCCGAAAAGGTCGCCCGCCGTTATTTTCTCACCGGCAGCCTATTTCAATAACTAGTTACCACCACCGCGGACGTTAATGTTCGCGTTGACACTAATACTCATACGACCTAAGCGCGGATCTGGCAGCGAACTTATTAAGTTCTCATAGAAGTACTGAGGCTTAATTAAGCCAAGCGCGGCCATATTGATCCACTCTTTGCCGTTTTCCATCGTCGAGAACTTTTCGTAAAGGTCTAAACTCTTGGCTAACTTCTCCGCAGCCTTATCAGCATCGGTGATGTTTAGCGCTGCTTTAATTGTATCTTGCAGAGCTTTACTGGTTTCTTCTTTGTTTTTCTTGCCATTTATCGCAGTCGCCAGAGTAAATTTAATTTCATCTTCGATGTCGCCAAGAATACCCGAAGTTTTCCAACGTGAGAATATCCAATTCGCTAAAGTGTTTTCTTCGAAGATATAAAATTTATTACCGTTTGCCGTCAGCAAAACCTCATAATCCCGACCAAGCACGTCCTGACTATTCAGGTTACGGGAAACCTGGAACACACGCAATACGTCGGCTGAATTCTTCGGATCGCGCAGATCAGCCATGTTACGCTCGATTTGCCGCAATAACATTTCGGCAAAGGGCATTTCTTCGCCAATGCGCAGGACGCGGTTCACGCGGGCGGAGCCCGAAGGACGAATCATGTGTGTCCACCACAGGCTACTAAAACCCTTATATTCGTAAGGTGAGCCGTCTTTTAAAACGGTCGAAATCTTCACCGGCACCTCATCCAATAACAACGACATATAAAGTTTCACGATTTTCTCGCGATACCCGGGTATATCCAAAAAGTTTGAAGTCACCGTATCGTTATTGATTGAACCTATATAACGCGCGATCAAATTGTGTGAGGCCAAGACCTTATCAATCATGATTCCACGCACGTCAATTTCGTCGACGTAGGGGTTCTCATTGGCCGGATCCTTACGTGAATTAAAAAAGCGGCCAACCTGACCTACGAACTGCATGCGTTCATTACTGACTAAATCACGCATACAATTATAGACGTTACCGTTATAACGCGGATAATGCGGGTTGGCGCGATGATCTTGTAACCAAACTAATGGCAACACCTGAACCCGCTCCACATCTTTTAACTTATAAAGACAAGTAACGTCTGGCTGAACAAGAATTCCCATCAAATGGTCAGCGATCATGCGCACGCCTTCTTTTAAATTCTTTAAGAACTCGCGCGTATCGGCCGCTAACGCCGGATCGGTCTCCCACTTAGATTCATCCGGAAACCACTCTCTGACAGACTCATAGCGCTCGAAAAATAAACGCATATCTCTAAATGTACCCGCCATCCGTGACAGATAAGCGCCGTCAGTTGAGATATTAAAGAAACGGCGGCCGTAACGGAAGTTGCGGTATTTGTAATAGCGCTCATAAACATTTATCTGATGTTGAGCAATCTCTTTTAAGTTAGTACCCGTATCAAAGCGCTTACAGTTTGGATTTGCGGCCGTGTGCTCGTCTGTACAGAAAGCAAATGACTTTAATTCTAAAGTGGATTCGCTCTCTGCGGCTTTTTTATCTTTTATTGCAGCTGCAATTTTTCCCTCAAGAGAAGCTTTAATGCCTCCATCACCGACAGCTAACATTGTCTTACCGTCAGCTAAGAGCACTTCCCGCTTATAACCAAACCGCAACGCCGCAATGTCATATTTACCCATAACTGGTAAGGCGCCGATATCTTCAAACGGATATTCCATAACGCTGGAAATATGAATTTTATGGTCAATACCTTTTGCTTTTAATTCTTCGTCCGTATAGAAATTTTCTTTATCCTCGGAACCCGAAAAATTATGTCTCAGTCCCAAAGTATGGCCGATTTCGTGAATGAGGGTAACTGTCCACGCTACCGGCAACACAAGCTCGATAACCTTAGCGCGTTCTGACTCCGTCATTTGCGACCAGGTTTTTAATAGCGCTGGTGGAATCTCTCCCTTAAAGGCCGACATAATCGCATTTTCAAAACCAAAATAATCCGCCGGGTAGTAGTTATTGTTGGAGTAGTATTCCAGCTCAGAAAGGTGTCTATTGACATAGCCGTCAATATCGCCTTCCTTAAGATCTTTTTCTTTGTCACCAAAGCGAACAAGACTATGTTTATTTGTAAATGGACTGCGTTGGAACTTCGTTAACACGTCGATAGCTTTTTCACGCGTCTCTATAACGGCTCCGCCTGGCAAAGCTGGTCCCGTTCTTTTCACTTTTTCTACGGGCGAAAGTTTTAGTGGCTTGCCGAGAGTCATTAAATCGTCAGCAAAACTCGCTGAATTCTTTTCTAATTTTTTAGAGAGCACGTCTGGCTTTTGTTCCATTGCTTCTTCGGCAATGCTCGGATACTTACCAGGGTTTTTACGCGAAATTTGCTCTAGCACCACTTCATCCCAAGTGCGGTGAATAAACTGTTTCATATTACCCAAGTACATTACCACGCGGCCATGAACAATCTCGCCTGTTTTTGGATTTACCGCCGAGGGGCCGTAGCCTAAAAGGCCTGAATCCATAGCTTCCGGCACCAGAATAATCATACTATTACGTAAGTCTTCCCCACTCATTCCTTTGGGCGCCGATTTTACTTTGAAAGTTAAATCAGTGCCAGCCTCCTTAAAAGCGGCATTAACAGCGTCGGCAACTTTTAAAGTTTGTAGTTTGATTTTCGCGTGTTCTTCGCGCTCAAAGGCATCATTCAAATAATAAACGATTTCTTTGCGGTTTGGACTCCAGCGATTAAGCTTAATGAGCGCCTTGTCGGCCGTTGGACGATTATCTATATCCAATTTTGCATCGCTCGTCGTAAAGAAACCAAATTTGCTGTGATCGGCTTGTGGATACAACACTTCCTGGTAACGGGAGTCAGTAAGTTTTGCCGCTTCAACAATAGAAATATGGTAACGCACTTTAAAAACCATCGCATCAAGGTACTCTTCAATGGAACCGGCCAAAATATCTTTGGCGCAACTTTCATTGCGAATGCGGTAGGTGCGCTCAAGTTCGATATTAAGACTTTCAGGACCCTTTTTTGCTCCGGGTTTTAATTCCGAACTAATAATACGCTGGCTCGTTTGCGCAAAACAGTCTTCGTCTAACTTATCCAATGCTAAGGGTAAAAAGCTCTGCTCAGTGACTTCTAACTTTTCGTAATCAGGAATAAAGTATTTTCTATTTTCCCACTTTGTGTCCTCTTCGGCTTCCTCTCTGTTCGTACATTCCTTAAAGTCGTTTTCCTTACAACGGTAATTTTTGTAGGTTACAGGAATCGAAAGCACGGGTTTTTCGTTGGTGGGATTATTTTTAAACCGCGGATCATCCACTACTTGTCTTACTTCAAGGGCACTCTTATTAAAGTTAAAACGTACGATTTTAGATAAACCCATCCAGTGCGGACGCGAGGCCTGCACCCGCGAATCAGCATCACTGACACTAATCAGATATAAATAGTCTTCATCCGACTTGAATACGCTTTCATGATCGTTCTTGACGGCAACTTCCATGGGACGCTTTTTTCCGCAACCCGAAATTGCAACCGTCAAGATTGCCAACCCCAAAATCGTTATTAAACTTTTCTTCTGCATACGTGCCTCCCTCTTAAAAAAGAGGTAAAAATCCTAAAAAGTTAATGCCAAATCCCAATATCCTAAAGCCCTGTTCGGATCGTAAATATTTATGCGGTGAAAGTCGCCCGTTGGCGCCAGCGTACCCGAGCGGGTCAATACGCCCAACGTGGTGGAAATATTCTTAGCGATATTCCACGTTACATTTGCACCCACTTCCGTTCCTGATCTATCCACATCGTTGTAATCTAAAGAGTAAGAATAATTGCCGATAAAACCCAAGCTCCAGCGGGAATTAATTAACCACATCAAGGTATTTCCGAAGGTGAATGTTTGGGGGATATTCATTTTTCCCGTAGGCTCGGTATCATAGTCAAACCACGCATAGCGATAGCCCCAGCGCTGGTTTAAAGTAACTTTACCAAAATCAAAATTGTACGAGAGATTTGGCCCAAGAGCCGCTTGCATTGATGAATTGCGCGTTTCTTTGTTAACCGGAATCAAACCGCCAAAACCTAAACGAAAATTTTTAAAGGCTCCCAAGTCGCCAAGAATTATTCCATAACCAAAAATGGGGTCAGTAAGATCGCCGGCACGATCACCCACAAATTCATGCGTGTACGCGGCGATGTAGCCAAGTGATAAATTAGCTGTATGACGATATCCAAAAACAGGAGCTAGATTTAGGGCCAAAGAAAGCGTGTAGGTTCCCGTCACTTCGACAATTTCATCGGCGCTAAGTGTGTTTGTGGCCGTCGACATACTTAAGCTACCGTTGAATGCACGCGGCGAAGTTTTACTTTTGATTTCTTTGGTAAGCCCACAAATTGGCAAGAGAATCGCCAAAAATGAGACCAATTTCAAAAGCTTGCCAAATAAGACCTGCATATAACCCTTCTGGTGGTGTCGAGGTACCACCGGAAACACTCGCCAAAACCAACTAAGCAAGGTTTAGGCCAGTATTTCTGACGATTTAGGGTAGTTTTTTAATAAATCCCTCTAATTTAATCCCTTATAAATTTTTATGGGTGACACCCATTTTAGGAACAAAATTGAGCCACCCTCTTGAATCTTTTTCTTACCTAAAGTCTCAAAATCCTTAGTGGTTTGCCCGCGTGGATGGAACGAAGATTGCTATGACTTACGTTAATGCATTTTAAGAATAAATTAGGGGGATTATCCATGAAACAATTACTATCTTACTTCATCGCCTTCTCGCTGCTGGTTCCAGCGGTTTCATTTGCTAGCGAAAACAATGTTTTAGATAGCAACGTTACCGAACTTGATATGGAAGCGGAAGTAGAAGAGTTCACGAAAGAAGAAAACGCCGAAGACATTCGCTTGTCAAAAGAGGAAGCCGCGCGCTTAAAACGCGAGGAGCGCCAATTGCTAAATAAAATTTCCAACATTTCCACGCAAAATAATGCCACTAAGAAAAAGGCGATGGAAGAGCAACTCAAACTTGTTCAAGTTCGTAAAGAAGCGCGCGAAGCTAACACTGAACTTGCTAAAGTTTCTCGCGACAAAGCGAATTTAAATTATAAACTGGATCAAGTTCGTCAGAAAAAGGCGCAAGCCAAAGAACACGCGCAGTCAACCCGCGAACGTTTACGCGAAACTAAAAAACGTGTCGCGCAAATGAACCGCGAAATCGAGCAAAGCAGTCACGAGATCGCTACCGCGAAAAGACAGCGTGAAGCTCTACTTGCAAAAATCGACGCCACTAAAGCCGCTCTAGAAAGAGCCCGCGCCCGCGCTAAAGAGCTTCGCCAAAAACGCGCCGCCGCCCTTAACAAAAATCGTGAGTTAAAGAATAAACTTAACAAGTCGGCCCAACAGCTCGAACAAATTCGCCGCCAAATCAAAAACCTCCGCAAAGCATAACCAAAAGGTTCCAGGTTCTTTTTGGTAGTGCACCTGCGTTAAGTTATCGGAGCCACACTTACTTTTGTAATAGTGGCTCCTGACAAGAAGGCAAGAGAGTACTATGAGACGATACATTTTAATTTTGCAATTTGCTCTCGTATCCGCCGCTTCCAGCCAAATTCTTGATAAAAAATTTGAAGACTACGTCGAAGCTAACTTAGAAAAACACGGCGTCGTCGGTGCAGGAGTCGCCGTTGTTCGCGACGGCAAAATGGTTTACGCCAAGGGGTTTGGTTACCGCGATTTAAAAAACAAACTTCCTGTAACACCAAAAACTCTGTGGGGAATCGGTTCAACAACCAAAGCCTTTACCGCGACAGCAATTGGCCTATTGGTTAATGACGGCAAGCTTTTTTACGATGTTCCCGTTAAAGCGCAAATGCCGGAGTTCGAGCTAAGTCACCCCGTCTCCACCGAGACAGCGACTCTGCGCGACTTACTCGGGCACACGACGGGGATCCCGCGACATGATCTTGGCTGGTACGGCGCCTCCGGTGACCGCAGCCAAATTTTTAATAAACTCTTTGGCTTTCCATTTCATCGCGGCTTACGTGAAGAATGGGAATACAATAACCTTATGTATATCGCCGCCGGCGTAATGGTTGATAAATTTGCGGGGATGAGCTGGGAAGCCTATACAAAGTTAAATATTCTAATTCCACTGGAAATGAAAAATACCAACTTCTCCGTGGAAGACAGCAAAAAATCAGACGACTTCTCTTATGGCTATGCCGATTCCAATTCCGCCGGTGAACTGGTAAATATCGATGTCGCTGGACCTGCCGGTTCCATAAATTCTAATCTTGAAGAAATGTCGCATTGGCTATGGGCTAATATTTCCAAAGGACAGTGGAATGGCATGCAATTGCTGCCCGCAAATATTTTTGATGAAACCCAAAAGCCCTATTCGGTGATATTAAATGATATCAAAAAGAAAGAAGCTGATTACGGGCAAGGTTGGATGATTTACGACTTTCGTGGAAAGAAAATGATTTTTCATGACGGCGGCATCCCTGGCTTTTTAACGGCCGTAGCATTTATTCCAGAAATAAAAACCGGGGTTATAGCTTTTGTAAACACTCCGAAGTTTCAAGCCAATAGCCTAATGGCCTACGCTTTTGATTTGATTTTGGGTCTAGACCCGATTGACCGAATCAATCGCCCAGCTCCCAAACCACCCGTAAAGCCGGAAAAAAAACGCCGCTATGACCCGCTGCCTCTGCCAGTCTCACATTACACTGGAATTTATGAGCAGCCTGGATACGGAGAACTAGAGATTGCCCCCGCCGCCAACAGTGAAAAAGGACAGCAAATAATCGTCAAATACCACGGCATCGACATCCCTCTCCGCCATGACCACGACAATATATTTGTGCTGGGTCCAGAACTTAATCGCGATAAAGATGCCTATTTTGAATTAGGCACCGATGGTAAGCCAGAAAGCTTCTTCTTTCCTTTTGAACCTAGTATTTCTCCCATAGAATTTCGCCGAAAATGACGCAATATAGACTCAAAAATTCCTAAAGCGCCCTCTAGGAGACTTGAATTTCTCCATATTATTCGCTCTAATGGACCTTTGATTTCAGAGGAGAAATCCAGATGTCCAGTATTGAACAAGAAAAATCCCATAAAGTTCCACCGCCATCCAGCTTTGCAAAGCAAGCCCATCTAAAGAGCCGCGCTGAATACGATAAGATGTATCAGGAATCAATTCGTGACCCACAAAGTTTTTGGGGCAAGATCGGCGAGAATTTTTACTGGCAAAAAAAGTGGGATAATGTTTCGGAAGTAAATTTCGATTTAGCTAAGGGACCCATTTCGATAAAATGGTTTTTGAATGGTAAGACAAATATCTCTTACAACGCTTTAGATCGTCACCTCGAAAAACAGGCAAGCAAGATTGCTTTTTATTGGGAATCAAATGACGGTGATGAGAGCAAGCAATTCACTTACCGAGAAGTGCACGAGCAGGTTTGTAAGGCCGCCAACGCGCTAAGAGAACTCGGCGTAAAAAAAGGCGACCGCGTTGCTATTTATATGCCCATGATTCCCGAACTTGCATTTAGTCTTTTGGCTTGCGCCCGCATTGGGGCAATTCATTCGGTAGTTTTTGGCGGCCTGGCTGCCGAATCTCTCTCCACCCGCATGATCGATAAACAGTGCGAACTTTTAATTACCGCCGATGGTTGTATGCGAGGGACTAAATTCATACCGTTAAAGGAAACGGCTGACAAGGCCCTCAGACTTTGCGCTGAAGGCGGACTTAAAGTTGAAAAATGCCTAGTCGTAAAACGCATGACCAAAGCACCGCTCGCAATTCCGTTTAACCCTAAAACCGATATTTGGTGGCACGACATCGTAAAAAAGCAATCTTCGCAGTGCGAGCCAGAATGGATGGACGCGGAAGATCCGCTTTATATACTTTATACTTCCGGCTCTACCGGAAAACCTAAGGGCGCACTGCACACGACAGGTGGCTATATGGTTTATACGGCCACGACGTTTAAATATATTTTTGACTACCGTCCCGATGATATTTTTTGGTGTACCGCCGATATTGGATGGGTGACGGGACATTCGTACATTGTTTACGGTCCGATGTTAAACGCCGCCACACAAGTTTTGTATGAGGGTATTCCTACACACCCCGACGCTTCCCGGTTTTGGCAGGTCATAGACAAATATAAAGTTTCTATCTTCTACACCGCACCCACGGCGATTCGAGCGCTGCACGCGTTTGGCGATCAATTCGTAAAAAAATGTTCACGAAAATCTTTGCGCCTTTTAGGCAGCGTGGGAGAACCCATCAATCCTGAAGCTTGGAAATGGTACAATGAAGTCATCGGAGAGGAACGTTGCCCCATCGTAGATACTTGGTGGCAGACCGAAACCGGCGGCATCTTAATTAGCCCCATTCCCGGAGCTATCGATACAAAACCAGGTTCGGCAACTCTCCCCTTCTTTAGCGTTCTTCCGGCACTCTTTGATCAAGAGACCAAAAAGGAACTTTCAGGAGCAAATAAGGGTATTTTAGCGTTGAAAGCCTCGTGGCCAGGGCAAATGCGTACGGTTTATGGTGACCACAAACGCTTTGAAGAAACATATTTTAAAGAAATCCCCGGTTGCTATTTTACGGGTGATGCTTGCGAACGCGATCAAGACGGTTATTATTGGATTACCGGACGTACCGATGACGTTATAAAAGTCTCTGGCCACCGCATTGGAACCGCAGAGGTCGAGGGCTCACTTGTTTCAAATGAAAATGTCGTGGAAGCCGCTGTCATCGCTGTCCCCCATGATATTAAAGGTAACGCCATATATGCTTACGTCACTTTAAAAAACGATATTAAACCTACTGACGCCCTGAAAAAGATTTTAATTAATCAAGTGCGAAACGACGTTGGACCTTTTGCCGCGCCGGAAGTTATTCACTGGGCGCCGCAGTTACCAAAAACCCGTTCCGGCAAAATCATGCGGCGAATTCTTAAAAAAATTGCCGTCAACGACTTGGAAAACCTCGGTGACACGACCACGCTAGCAGATCCCGGTGTCATTGACCAATTACTCGCACACGCCCCGGAAAAGCGCGTTTGAGCAAAATATTTTCCAATCTTGTCGTAAACATCGAAGAGGATCTCGACGAGAAACTTCAGCTCTTAGTTCCAAACTTTAGCGCGTACCGCATCCAACGCAAATCCGTCGACGCGCGCGGCAAACCACATTTTGTTTATACGCTGGAAGTTTTCGAACAAGACGAAACACCACCTCCCGTAAATGAAGAGCATTTTCAAATTAAAAAAATAAAATTCACGGACCGCCCGCCACTCATAATTGGCGCCGGGCCCGCCGGCCTCTTTGCGGCTCTGCGCTTTATCGAAAGCGGAATTCCCTGTAAGCTCTTTGAGCAAGGCGCTGACGCACAAACTCGCGTGCAGCATATTAACCAACATTGGCGCTACGGCAAATTTAATTCGCGTAGTAATGTTTGTTTTGGCGAAGGCGGCGCAGGTTTATATTCTGACGGAAAGTTAATTACTCGAATTAAATCTCCGCATATTCCCTACGTCTTAAACCGTTTAGTTAAGTTTGGCGCTCCCGCTGAAATTGAGTATCTGGCAAATCCTCATGTGGGGAGCGACCGCATCCGCCGACTAATTCCAAAGATTCGCGAATATCTACTGGCTAACGGTTGCGAAATTTTTCTTAACACGAAAGTCACTGAACTTCTCCATCGGCCCGGGGAAATCTATGGCATAAAACTCGAAGACGGCCGCCGGTTTGAGAGTGAGCAAACCGTTCTTGCGACAGGACATTCGGCGGAAGATATCTTTTCCCACTTAAAGGATATTGGCGTTTTCATGGAAGGAAAAAGCTTCGCAATGGGCCTTCGCATTGAACATCCGCAAAGCCTTATTAATAAAATTCAATACCGTGAATATGCGGATAATGTAAAATTAGGTGCGGCCAACTACCGTTTGGCGCATCACGATCATAAATCTGGAATTGGCGTTTACTCTTTTTGTATGTGCCCCGGTGGATACGTCATTTCAAGTACCTCCGACGAAAACACAGTGGTCTGCAACGGCATGAGTAACTTCAACCGCAATGGTCCTTTTGCCAACGCCGCAATTGTCGTTTCGATTGACCATGCCACGCATTTTGGAAAAGATATTTTTGGTGGCTTAAATCACCGCCGAGAACTCGAAAGCAAGGCGTTTCATGCCGTTAATCGCACTAAGGCTTTGCCTGTTCAGAATACTTTAGACTTCATAAAGGGTCGCGTCTCAACGCCTACAAAAACTTCTTCGCCCTCAGGAGTTATGGCCGCGCGCCTTGACCAGCTCCTGCCAAATTATATTCGAGAAAAAATAATTGAAGGCTTAGAAAAATTTGAAACCCAAATGCATGGGTTTTTGTCTTCGGACTCTCAACTCCATGGGATTGAGAGCCGCACCTCTTGTCCCATTCGTGTAACGCGCGATAAAAGTACGTTACAGTCAGTAAGTCACAAAGGTTTATTCCCGGTCGGCGAAGGCGCCGGCTACGCTGGGGGAATTACCAGCGCCGCCGTTGACGGCGTTAGAGCCGCCGAGGCTGTCATCGCCAAATTTCTGTGAACTAGACTTGCAGCCCGGGTTTTAAGTTCGATACCATGAACCTATGAAATTAGCGCCGCAGAATACCCCACTCGTTAAGATGGTAGAGCTCATCATGCCCCAGGACGCCAATAACTTTGGAACTCTTTTTGGCGGAAAACTCTTAGAGTTCATCGACAAGTGCGCGGCCATCACGGCATTCCGCTACACCGGAACACAAGTCGTAACCGCGAGTTTTGAACGCATTGATTTTCTGGAACCCATTCATATTGCCGATATTATCGAACTCACCGGCCGCATCATCTATACCGGAAAAACTAGTTTGGTAATTATGGTTGATGTTTACCGCCAAAAAGGCAATGGCCCACTTACCCGAGCCACGAGCGGTTATACGGTTTTTGTTGCCGTCGACGCCAAAGGAAATCCAATTCCCGTTCCGCCGCTAAATGCCGTAACCGCCGAAGAAAAATCGCTTTGGGAGCGCGGCAAAGAAATTAAAGAAAATATTGCCAAACGCGCTCAGAAAAACTGAACGTCACGATTGGTGACTAGATGAATATGGATTGTGTCCATTTGGTTACCGACGACGGCACCATATCCTTGAAAGCGAAACGGGCTAGCGCAAAATTCTGCTGGCACGGTTTTTACAAAAATGTAGAGATCCGTCGGCTCAGCAACATGCCAGGTTAAAAAGCTTGGGATTTTGCGTTTAGCATCGGAAGAACTCCATTGCACATGAGGTGTTGCAATCGCTTTTAACGAAAATATAGGCCCCATACCTTTGTGTACAAAGACTCTTTTCTTAGGAAACTCCCACTTCATGCCCACCGTGATTTCCCAGCTGTCATAAATCTCCGGGTAAGCCGCTAGGATCTGTTGGCGCAGACTTTCCATACGTTGATAAAGACTTTCCACTTGCGGGTTCGTATCGGGATCGACGACGTCACGCTCTAAAATCTCGGCAAGCTCAGTAGCTACAGTCTTAAATTCGGCAAACAGTCCCCGCGCGTCCTTAATTTTTTGCTGGACCTCTTCGCATTTGCCGATTTTCCAATTTTTTAGTTTTATTTCGGAACTTTTCAAAACATAGGGGGGCTGACCGTCGCTAAATCCATAACCAAGGTAAGGACTGCCATTCATAAATTCATGGCGCTCAAGAAGAGTCGTATTTGCGACGTCCGTGAGGTACTGGCGAAGCGCCACTTTGTCGGCGCTCGCCGGTAAACGCTCAACCAAACCGCGGTCAAGCGCCAGTGCCGCGTTTGCGGCCAATAGAAGAAAGCTAAAAAGAAACTTACTGATTTTCTTTTTCACTCGTAAATACCGTAATTCCCGTACGCATTGCCGCTGTACTTGTGCTCATTTGGCGAGTCACTACCGCTTTAATTTTCGAATAGAAGTCAGCGTCAGTTTTGTCTCCGCCAAAGATTGCATTTAATCCTTTAAGGATAAAACCACCGAGTACGCAGAAGATATTGTTTAGCTCACACGAGCCCGCTACGGCATCACCAATAGCGCCGCCGTTAGAAGAACCGGTACCGCCTATCCGGGTAGAAGAACCCCAGCGTGAGCGAGGTTGCCACGGATCAAAGTCATCACCTTCGATAATCGACTTATCTTTTTCTGGATTCGGCACGCCGGTAATTTCTAAAACTTCCGTCATGATCTCTTTACGAAGATCAGCAATTATTTTTTGTTTATCAGCTTCTGTTAATTCACCGTCACTGTTGTCTTGCCACTCCACTTTCATATCGCCCCAAGCGTCTTTATTTTCTAATACCTTTTTCATTTGGCGAGTCGTGAAAACGGCCGTTGCTTTACCTTCTTTTTTAATTTGATTGTAAACGGTGTGGCGGTTGTAGGTCACTTTTACGTTCGCGGCGAATACCGAGGGAAAAGAGTAAGTCGCAGCTAAACCAAATACAGGAACGCCTGAGTTGTTACGCTTAATTTGAAATAAGTCGGGATTAACTAAGGCACAAGCGCCCGCCAAACTTAAACGAACATGCGCCGACATTTTTGACGGCATTGCCGCTAACGCTTGAGGTTTTTCGCTGGTAGGAGCGTAAGTTTCGCCATTTATTACGTAATCTAAAATCGCGGGTAATGAGGCCTCATAAGAACCGCGGTCCCCGGCGCCGATAAATTTCGCGTAAATTTTTACGTCTTTAGTAAATACTTTTTCAAATTGGTAACTGGGGTTTTCGCGCTGAAGGGAAGCAATTTGCGAATCCCATCCCGTGTCATAATCAAAATTCGCAAAACCACCTTCGCGTTTGGCAAATTTTTCGTAAAGACCGTCGAAAACTTTTTTAATGTCAGCTATGCGGCCTTCTAAGGTATTAAAGCGCTTGTCCAACTCTTCAAAGCTAGCTTGAATTTCAACTTGGGCTTGTTTTAGATCGTTGTATTTTTTTAACAACTCGACGTTTTCCTGCTCGATCTTGGTCAGAGCTTCGCGATTGGCGTTAGGATCTTTTTTTAAGTTTTCATATTCTACGAGAACCGGCTTTTCGCTGCGTAATTTTTTAAGTTCTTCTTCGACTTCTTTCTTGCCAGCCTCTGCATCAATTTTTTGATCTAAGATTCGCTCACGTTTCGCGGCTAGCTTACCCAATTCCGTAGTACGCGCTTTAGAGTATTTTACTAAATCAGACAACTCGTCACAGAAGGCTAAATTGGTAGTTGCGCGAAAATTCTTTAACTCAATCACACCCATTGTCGGCGGTAAAACATAAACCGCGACTTTGTTAAGATGATCTCCGATGATCTTCGCATCAACTTCGTTTTTAACATCGCGGAGTTTGTTGCTGGTGTTGATGTAAACACTTGGTGACGACCAAGCATTTGTAGCAGCAAATACCACGCTCAACGCTATGGCTAATGGACGGCAAGATAACATAAGAATCCCCCTTATTTTGATCCCCAACGTATCCTTGCTAAGGTGTTTTTTATCAAGGGAAATATATACCTTACGCGTTGCTTATATTTTGAGCACACCAATTGTAGAAAGGTAACTAAGCTTTGGACTTCACAAATGAAAGAGTATTAAAATTAGTTCATAAATTCAGGGAGGATTTCACGTGATTCCAGTAATTCTTTCAGGGGGTCAGGGCAAAAGATTGTGGCCAGTTTCTACGAATCAAATGCCAAAGCAATTCGCGCCAATTTTTGATGAACCTTTACAAACAAAAACGATACGGCGTTTGCAGCCTTTGGGGAAACCCTGGATCGTCACAACTGAAACATTAAGGGTGCCGACCGAAACCGTAAATGAAATGTTTAAGATTCCGGCCGATCAAGTCATTTACGAACCCATGCCCAGAAACACGGGCCCCGCCATCGCACTTCTTTGTGCCATTCTCGCGAAAAAAGGTAAGAGTCAGGAAGTTGTTGGTATTTTTCCCGCCGATCATATGATCGCAAAATCTGATGTCTTTCTTACGGCCTGCCAATTTGCCGAACTGTGGGCTAAGCGGGGAAAAATTGTTACCTTAGGAATTAAACCCAGCTTCGCCTCGACGGCCTACGGCTACATCGAGGTCGACAAAGATGCTGACGAAACCCGCGAAGGGCTCTCAGTCCACTATGCAAAGAAATTTCACGAAAAACCAAAAACCGATAAAGCGCAGGAGTTTGCCAAATCGGGTCGTCATTTTTGGAATGGGGGCATTTTTATTTTTCAAGTATCAACGATGTTAGCGGCGCTGGAACAATACATGCCGTCGACATATAAGTCTTTAAACGGTTTAAACGCCGACCTCAGTAATCTCGCCAGCATTTATGAATCCCTTGAGCCCAAAAGCATTGATTATGGCGTCATGGAACGTGCGGATAATATTTTTTGTATTCCCGTTGAAATGGGCTGGAGTGATGTTGGTTCATGGGATGAGATTGCGCGTTTACGCTCACGTAAGGATTCGCCAAGCACTGTCTATATGGACAAAACTACAAACTATCTGCATCCCGTAAGTGGTAAAAAATACGCTCTCGTTGGCGTTGATGACTTAATCATCGTGGATAGTCCCGAAGGTTTGGTGGTTTGTAAAAAAGGCGAATCGGAAAAAATAAAAATCGCTATCGATTCACTCTCGAAAGGCTAAAATGAAAGCTCTGCTTGTTTTTCTATTACTTCCAGTTTTTGCGCAAGCGGAAGTTTGCGGTAAAGTTTTGAAAATCCAAGGTGACGTAGAGGTTCTGCGAATAAAGGAATCTAAAGACGTGCGCATCGGCATTAAAGCCTCTGACCAAATGGCCTTAAATTGCGACGATATCATTCTTACCGGTCGCGCTTCACGGGCCAAAGTAAAATTAGGCAACACGCTAATTACAATTTCGTCGCAAAGCCGTTTATCCGTTGAGGAGCATTCAGAAAAAACACATGAACCCAGTGTGCTAGGCCTTATGTATGGAAAAATTAGGGCCCTAGTAAAACCCCGCGCCGCCGAGGAAAAAAATCTCTCCATCACAACGTCAACAGCGGTTATGGGTGTGCGCGGAACGGATTTGTTCGTGGGCTTTGACCCCAACACACGCTTAACTCAGCAGGCCACATTGGAAGGCAAGGTTGAAGTGGAACAAAAAAGTACCGGCCAAAAAGTCATGGTTGATCCTGGCCAGCAAGTCAAAATTGAATCTCCCGCGCAAGCAGAAACTCCCGAAGAAAAGCCCGTACCAATAAAGGCCGAGCCAATTTCGGTTAAAATCGTCGAACAGATCCGTCAGGCCTCCTTTATTGCCAAAGATGATAAGGAATTCGCGACCGTCGAGGCCGTAAAGATTTTAGGTGAACCCAATAAATGGTTGCCGCCGGATGATGAGTTGCCTCTGGATCTGCGCGGAATGAAAAATGAGTTCTAATTTTAAGATCAAGGCTGGAATTTTCGGAAAAAGCGCCGACGGTTTGCCTATCCCCGCTTATCACTTTGGTTCGACGGGCCCCACTGTTTTAATAGTTGGCGGCGTTCACGGCAACGAACCCGAAGGTATCGCTTGCGCCTATGGCCTGCTTCAACGCTTTGCCAACTCCTTTCCTTATAAATTACGGCTTGATTTAGTCCCTGTTTTTAATATGGACGGCTCCCTAAAGGGGGAAAGACGTAATGGTAATGGGGTGGATCTCAACCGCAATTTGCCAACCAATGATTGGACAGCCAAATATGATCAGGAAAAATATTTTCCCGGCACGTCTGCTAATAGTGAGCCAGAGTCCCAGGCAATGGTGAATTACTTAAAAACGCACAAGGTCAGTTTTATTTTATCACTTCATTCATGGCACCCGCTAATAAATATCAATGGCGCGTGCCATGAGGAAGCCGAAGTCATCCGGCGAATTACGCGTTATGAAATTAAAGAAAGTATTGGTTATCCAACGCCGGGATGCTTGGGAACCTATGCGGGACTTGAGCGTGACATTCCCACAATTACTTATGAAATTGAACGTGGGTTAGACAATAAGAATATTTTGACTACTCACTGCAAGGCCGTCATGGAAGCTCTAAAGGTTTGTGAACATCGAGGACGCTAATGCAAAAAATTATCGAATCCATTGATTTAGGCGCAAAAAAATTTTCTCCCAAAGAAAAAAAAGCCGTGCTTGACGTCATCAAAGAATTGGATGCCGGCAAATTGCGTGTCGCGACCCACGAGCCAAACGATAAATGGATAACTCACGAGTGGATCAAGAAAGCAATTTTACTTTTTTTCCGCACGCAGAAAATGGCTCTGGTGCGCGCCGGCGAATTGCGATTTTTCGATAAAGTGCCGCTAAAAAAATGGACGGGAAAAGAAGGCGTACGCGTTGTCCCCCACGCGCTAGTTCGGCGTGGCGCCCATGTGGAAGCCAATTGTATATTAATGCCGAGTTATGTAAACATCGGCGCGTTTGTTGGGGCCGGAACCTTGGTCGACACATGGGCCACGGTGGGTAGTTGCGGCCAAGTCGGAAAGAACTGTCACATCTCGGGCGGTGTCGGTATTGGCGGCGTGCTCGAGCCCCTGCAAGCGCAACCGGTAATAATAGAGGATAACTGCTTTATCGGCAGCCGCGCAATTATAGTCGAAGGCGTTTGTGTACGCAGAGGCGCTGTTATCGGCGCGGGAGTTACGATTACGAAAACAACACCGATCATTGATGTCACCGGTCCCGCCGAGCGTATTTTGAAAGGCGAAGTGCCGGCAAATTCCGTTGTTATACCTGGCACGCGAAAAAAAGCATTCGCCGCTGGCGAATACAACGTACCGTGCGCTTTAATCATAGGTAAACGTCATGCCGGCACGGATTTAAAAACTTCTTTAAATCAAGCGCTGCGCGATTTTGACGTCTCGGTTTAGGTTATGGCCTATCTTTTGCGAAAAACTAAAAACTTAATCGTGCGTCCGTTGCGGCTCTCAGATTACAAAGTCTGGAAAGAAGCATTTCTAAAAACACCCTTGCAGCGCAACCCATGGGATCGCGAACCTAAAAAGTCTAGCGACCTCACCCATGCAGAGTTCAAAAATATATTGCGCAATTTAAAAAGGTTACGAGATACCGACACGTTTTTTGATTTCGCAGTTTTCGAAAAATCTAGCGGTGCCTATGTCGGCTCAGTTGCCGTTATGGATTTACTGCGCAGTATTTCGCAGTCCGCATATCTCGGGTATTTTTTAATTAATCGTTTTTGGGGCAAGGGCTACGGCAAGGAAGCTTCACTTGCCGCCATAGATATTGCTTTTCGGGATTTAAAGCTCCACCGTATTGAGGCCGGTATAGAACCGCAAAACCGCCGCTCTATTTTTACCGCGCGTTCAATGGGACTCCGCAAAGAAGGTTTAAAAAAGCGGGCGATCTTTAAACGGGGGAAATGGGTCGACCTTGTTATGTATTCCGCAACGTGTGAGGAATTTGGAATAAAATGGCGGGGCATCCCAACGCTGCGTCGTTAGTTTTTCTCGCGCGCCTTCGGCGGCTGCCGCCGAAATCGATTGGTTACGCCCCACTATCAACCCCCAAAGAATTTCAGCGCAAGAGTTATTGTTTCCGCTGCAAAAATCGGCTTGGCCTTATAAAAAATTCCTGTACCAGGAATTTGGTACACTTTGTACCAAACAATTTGGCTGGAGGAGACACCCTGCTGTATAAGCCTCCCTATGGAAGAGCTTGGAAGCGCCGGAAATTTAAAAAGCAAAGACTTTCGTCTTTTTTTGCAACGGGAACTTGTTGAGCGCTGCCGCCGCAATCCGAAGTATTCGTTACGGGCTTTTGCTAAATCACTCGGAATCGTTCCCTCTGCTTTATCTGATATGCTCAATGGCAAAAGAACCATTACTCCGGCGAGCATTCAGCGCTTAGGTCTCGCATTAGGGTTAAACCTATCGGAGGTGCGTTCGTTTACCGAAGGCCGTAAAGCAAAGCCTTCTCAGGATTTTCAGCAACTCACCTTAGACACTTTTGCGATCATTTCGGATTGGTATCACTATGCCATACTTGAATTGATGAAAGTCAAAGGCTTCAAAAGTGATCTTAACTGGATCGCAAGAGCCTTAGGAATTTCAAAATCCGAAGTCAACGCGGCGTTTGAACGCCTTTGTCGCGTGGGACTGATTGCCGTTGATAAAAGAGGGAGATGGCGGGATACTTCGGGAGGCTTTTCGACTAATATAATTGACAGCAATATTACGAGCGCTGGAAATAAAAAGCTACAAAGGCAGTTTTTGGAGATGTCAATTAAAGCGCTCGAACATTTGCCGCCCCAAGTTCGCAATCATACCTCGATGACAATGCCGATTAATCCAAAAAAATTGCCGGAAGCGATTGCCCGCATCAAGGATTTCCGCCGCGAGCTCTGTGAATTTTTGGAAAACGAAAAGGACCTAAAAGAAGTTTACAATCTATCTATATCACTTTACCCACTTTCAAATACCACTGGGGAGAACATATGAAGTTTAACGTTACCTTAATCTTATTGATTTCAAATTTAGCTTTCGCCGGACGCGAAGGTGGTGGCGGTGAATTGATATCCGCACAGTTTGCAACAGTCGGTCGAGCCGCAATAAATATTCTTAACCTTGGCGATCCTAAGGTCGATAAAAATGCGGCGTATGAAGCTATAAAAGACACCCGCGTTGTCCCCGTTGATTCCATTTGCATGCAAGATCCAAATAACGGTATTCGCTATTGCCTCGACGCAATTTATAATAAGGGCACCAATACGATACTTTTTAATGTCGTAAAATGGAAAGCGTTAAGCTGTAAAGAAAAACTCACCTTGGCTTCCCATGAATTACTTCGAGTTGCGGGTTTGGAAACCGAAGATTACCGCTTGTCTGGAAGATTTATAAATAACGCTATCGTTGAATGCTCCGATATCTACGATGAATACAAACGTGCTGACTGTTCGGTTTCAAGAGGGATGTATACACGCGAAAAAATAAAGCAAATTTGCGATGGTATAGCTGCCACCGAATTTAAGGAAACATTATGAAATTACTTTTAATAAAAGTTTTAGTGCTAATAAATTTAGTTGCCACTACGGCTTTCGCTGAGCGTGAAGACACCTCCTCCGGCCGCGAGGGCGGTGGCGGAGATTCCGCTGAAATTGAATTCAAATCCATCGGCCAACAAATCGCCAAGAGACTCGAAGGTAATCTTGCCGAGACTTTCAAAAATGTTAATGCCGAACTCTTTAAGAGCGCTGTGGAAAGCTCAAAAGTGATAATGACATCGGAGACACTGTTTATCGACAATCAAGAGCGCAAGGCACTAAATTATCCCCGCGCCCGCAAAATCGAAGTTTTCCGGCCAAAATGGACGGAACTTTCACCAAACCGAAAGGTGGTTTTGGCTTTCCACGAATACCTCGGAATTGCCGGCATCGCCGACGAAAATTATCAGATCTCAAGTCTTCTTCCTGCTTCATTAGGAGAACGAGGTTTAGTCGAATTTTAACCGATGCCGCTCCCAGTGCCACATACAGATGTGAGCTCGGCCGGGTTAAAGAGAATGGAACCAGAGGTCCATTTAGACTTCCAAGCGACATTATTGAAAACTGCGACGAAGATTTTGAACTCAAAACACATTCCTTTGATAACAGTAATTACATTAGCAAAAAGTGCGATAATGTTTCGGGATCTATTCAGTACGGTCTGTTCTTCCCCTACTTCACCTTTAACCTTGCAAAGATCGATGGTACTGATGATATGGGACTTCTCATCGCTAAGTATTATGCGTCCAGCGAAGTCTCAATTTATGGCTTACCTGAAAGAATTCGGATTGTTCTGGTGACCGATGGCAAAGAAACATCAGACCCGACCCGGGTTAAAGGGTATACATTAACATGTTTTAAAAAATGACTCCGCCATCCGAGTATACGAGGCGCGGGTACAGCCGATAAAAAACCGCCTCTTAAGCGCTTCCAATAAGATATTTATTAATGTCTGTAACAAGCTCAAGGATTTTCCCGTTCCTTTTGACCTCCGCGAGGGAAGCCTTGAGGCCGAGCGCCGGAAGCGGGCGCCGAGCGGCAAAGGCATGGAGCCTGGGTCAAAAGAACGGGAAAATCATTGCGGTTGTCAGAGGCAATTACCAAATATCAACAATATGACGCGGTATGGACTGGAAAAGGTGTCGGGCACCTTTTTAAGCTTTGGAGCGGAGGGCTTGAATGGGATCGGTTTTGAGGATTTGTGTTGCCGCAATCCAAGCGCTGGCAAAAGCGATAACGGCGCTGGCGACAAATATAATGCCGACCATGCCATAATCGACTTGGGCAGTGATGCGCGTATCGTAATAGATATCGCGAAAGCGTTCCATGTTAAGGGGGAATTCCTGCAGTAGCCAGGAAGCTAAAGTACCTAGCAATAATCCGGCACCGAGCCCAACACCAGCCAATAAAAGTCCGACGTTAGAAAAAAGTAACCGCGCTTTATTGCGCGAAAATCCCAGAGCGACTAAGACTCCAAATTCGCGTTTCTTTTGCGCCAACAGTAAAGTCAAGACGGTAATAATCGAAAAACTCGCAATCAGAGTACTCATTCCCAGGAAAACCGCGATAACCGTCTTTTCAACTTTCAGAGCAAAAAATAACGTAGAGTTCCGGTCAACCCAACTGTCCACCTTCCAGCCTTTACTCTTAAGTTCTGCCATTAAAGGCGAAAAGTTCATAGGATCTTCTAAACGAATTTCAAGACCATCGCCCCAGGAGTTAGATTTTCTCAAGCGCTTCATTGTTTCGTCGCGCACGTAATAAATATTTTTAGCATCAATATCGGCCACACTGGTAGAGACAATTCCTTTTACAACCCCCTGCTCAAAAATGGGAATATCCCCTGAGGGTGTTAGTAAACTTTCCGGCGGCACAATTAAAACCTCGTCGCCTTCATAAAGCCCCAATGAATACGCCAAGTCCTTTCCAAAATAAACCGCGCCTTTGTCACTGGGTTCTGCCGGAAAAAATGACTCTTTTGTTTCCGCACCAAGATCACTTAGCATACTCTTTAAAGCATCAGCGTCTAATCCTATGGCGACGGCGCCGCCAAAAGTGCCTTCAGAGGTGCGGACCATCACGTCTTGCTGTTCCAACAAATAGGCCTTGGTGCCGGCGCGCCCCCGCAGATCCGTCAATAGTTTTTGCTTCACTTCTTCGGAGTCTTTTTTATCAAAGCGCACGACCAAATGAGGTTCAACCTTTAACAATCTCTGACGGATCGACCCGTGAAATCCGTTCATGACGCTATTGACGACAATTAAGGAAAATACGCCAACACCAATCCCGAAAATACAAAGGCGGGCGATAATTCGAATGAGCGATCCTGAGCGGGCCGAAAATAAAAATTTACGGAAAATCTGCAACGTAAACATGCTAGTAAGAATAACACTTACTTAAAAAAGCGTCGAATTATTTTTGTAAAGAAGCCTTTGGCTTTAGATGGTTCAGGCTCGCGTCCAAATTTCTTTAAGAAATCGCGTGGGTCCATAGACGAAATCTTAGGCGCATTCTTTAAATTATAGGCAAGAGCCTCTTTATCATTTTCCGAAATGCAGTTTAAAAAGTGTATAAGCTCAATGGCCTGATTAATGCTAGCGGCCGTCGGATTGCGGTCAAATTGAATTTCATTGGGGCCAGCGAAATTTGCGGCCTGCTGTTTCCCGTCAGTTTGGCCTTGGAACTGTTCTTGGGATGGGCCTTGCCCGCGCACTTGTTGGGCCTTTTCTTCTGTTTCGACAACAAACCCGGTGCGCAGACCATCGACTATATTCCATTCAATGACCTGCCCCAAAAGATTTACCTGTTGCTTAATGATATTTTGTTTTTCATCTTTCCAAATGATGACATCAGCATCCATTTCAGAGTGATACCAATGACTCACCACATTTTGATGCGTCGTTTTTACAACGTCACTTCCCATTTCTTTAAGACTTTTCCCAATATCTTTCATATTGAGATAAGTCGGCAGGGAAGCTTTCATTTGGCTGCGCTTAGCCGTCATTAATCTTCTCCGGCAGGTTTACGCCCACGCTTTTCTTCGTCCCGCACTTCTTCAACTTTTCCTCTTAACATAAAATTCTTCTGTAAAGCTTTAAGTGTTACAACGAGCTCATCAATGGCCTCAACGGAGCGCCGGCTCGTACGCGGGAGATCCGGGGCAATGGACCGCAAGGCCGGCACAATGACCTGCATTTCAACGACAAATTGATTTAATTCTTCCATCAGATCGTTAGCATTCTTTAGTACGACACTGATTTGCTTCTTTTCGGTTAGTAAAGTACTAAGTTCAATCATTTCTATCGACATACGGTTTAGATTTTTTACGGTGGGCAGTAGTTCGTCAATGAGCTGTACCATGGCCTTTGAACGTGACGGCGCAAATAGAGATTCCGCGACAAAGCGCATGTTTTCGGCCATGCTGCGCATGGTTTCCATATACTGACCTAACTCGCGGCCGCTGAGCAAATCCATAATATCCATTGATTCGCGCGATGGAATTATATCACCGGGATTTAAGCCGCCATTAGAATTAGTACCAACGGTGACGTCGATTACCTTTTCGCCAATGATAAATGGCCGCATGACCTGCGCCACCGAATCTTTACCAATGCGTTTATAGAAGTCTTCTTGGATCTCAAAATACACGGTAATTTTATTATTATCCTCAAGGACCACTTTATTGACGGAACCGGCGCGCAGACCCGCCATCTGAACATGCGTGCCCACGTGCAAACCATCTCCGGAATTAAAATTGGTTTTCATTTCTACTTTTGTGGTGAACCAACCTTGCTTGACCGAAACGATTACGAACGAGGCTACCGTTCCGACGATGGCCACGAGCACGAAGAGCCCGGCTACCTTTTCGAATTTTCCAAATTTAACGGTCACGCGAACACCACCTTTTTTTCGAATTCCGCATAACTAAAAACTTTCTTGTCGAAAACGACATAGGTTTCACACTGCAAACGATCCGTAAAAGCCGCATCCGCGGAAGTAATAAACAAATGTTTTAACCAGCCATCTTTGCGCCCTTTTTCGATAATGTTCATCAACGCTCCCGTGGCCACCTTATCAAGACCGGTAGTTGGCTGATCCAATATTAGTACTTCAGGGAAAGTAACTAGGGCCCGGGCCACACAGCAGGCCTTACGCTGACTTCCCGAGACATTACTGGGACGCAGGTTTCTGTTAGGCCAAATGCAAAAATCGCGCATGATATCTTCGGTGCGCGCCAGAGCTTCCGCACGGCTGACCCGTTCGTGGTATTCAATGGGCAAAAGAATATTATCAATAAGAGTGCGGTTAGAAAGTAACCCGCCTAAATCGAAACTGAAACCAATGTTTAAGCGATAGGGCAGAAATTCCTCAAATGACATTGGGAGCACATCCACGCCGTCAATAAGATAGCGGCCCGCGGTGGGTTGGGTAAGGCCAACTAGCACTTTAAGTAAAGTCGACTTTCCCACGCCACTTGATCCCGTCAAATTTACGTTCACGCCGCTTTTAAATTCTACATTCACATTTTCCAAAAGATTTTCGCTGCCAGGGTAACCGACGTTCATGCCTTCTAAAGTAATGTTGCCGATGGATTTTATTTTTGGCACGCTCATAAAATCCCCAGACGGATAATGTGTTTTAAATAAACGAGGAAGGTTACGATCATGTTAAAGGCCACGACGTAACCGATACTGCGGACCACGGCACGCGTAGTGGCTTGCGGAACTTCGTGGGGACTCCCCTGCACTTGCAGGCCACTGTAACAACAAACCGTAAAAATAATCGCCCCACTAAACGAGTTCTTAATTAAGAATACATATACATCAGAAGAATCAAACGCCCGCGCTAAAGAATCCACGTAAAACGAAAAGGACATGTTATGCACGAGACTTGAAACTAAAAAGCCCCCGATAAGCGCAATGACGTTAAAATAAAACGCCAAGCATAAAACACTAACGATACCGCCGATGATGCGCGGAAAGACAATAAAGCTCAATGGATGAATTCCCATAACTTCGAGCGCTTCGATTTCGCGATTAACACGCATGTTTCCAATTTCTGAAGCGACTGCGGTACCTGACCGCGCGACAACGACGATCGCTACAAGTAAGGGTGCTAGTTCGCGCACGACAATCATGACCATAAGGTTACCAATCATTTCGCTGCCACCCAAAAGCGTGAGCTGAAACGAACTTTGCATTATAAACAAACTTCCCACCGCTAAGGCGATAACGGCGATGATGGGCATCGCTTGCCAACCAGTAAAATATATTTGCGCGGAGACGACGCGAAAGATGGTGCCAAGACCTTGCTGCTGATCACGAAACGTTGCCCGCAGGGATAAATAGATCATCAAAAACACGTTAAACGTGTCTTCGATGTAGCTTACTACCGACCGTCCAATACCGGCCGCAAAGTTCAATGATAACAGGCTCTTCATGACGATTATTTATCGGAAAAATGAAGCAAAAATCAGAGCTTTTAAGAGTCTAGTAAGCCCACAAAGAATAGAATGTAGATTTCAATGTTTCGAAGAATAAATCACTATAAGAGACCCTGGCCGTTGTGCCAGGCAAGACCGAGCGCTGGTATATGGGAATTGATTCAGGAAATACAGCGCGAAAAGTGCGGTAAGCGCGCGGCATGTGCAAATTTGATGTAATCAAAATCACGTCCCGGCATCTTAGCGCCTCAACCAGAGACAACGCTTGCTGCGCATTTCCGTAAGTTGTTTGCGACCGGCGCTCCAAAATAACGTCATTTTTATTTACACTACCATAGTAGGGCCAGAGCGGAAAAATTCCTTCAAAATGCGAGCTCGAATAGACTCCCGCCAAAATTAATTTACTAACTTGTTTTTGCGCTAAGAGATCGACGCCCTCACGAATGCGGCCCGCGCCGCCGGTTAGCACGACGGCACAATCGGCATGGTCATCTTCGTTCCATGCCGAAACCGAAAGTACACTACGTTTTATTTTTTTTGCTTCGAGATAAAAACGGATTCCAAGAAATAATCCAACGACGAGAATTGCAATGTTTGTTTTATGATACCAACGCTTCATTTAAAACCGTCGCGCGATGACCTCGATTTCAACGTTCACGCCTTTGGGTAAAGCGCTGACTTGAATCGTGGAACGCGCCGGCGGTTCTTTCTTAAAAAAACTTCCGTAGACCTCATTGACCTTGGCAAAGTCATTCATGTCCGTTAAAAAAATTGTCGTTTTAATCACGTTGTCTAAAGTTAGGTCAGCACCAGCTAATACGCCCTTTACATTTTCCATTACCATTTTTGTTTGGTCGGCAATATCGCCTTTAAACACTTCCTGATTTTTTGGATTAATGGAAACCTGCCCCGAACAGAAAATCCAACCGTCGATTTCTACGGCCTGAGAATAAGGACCAACCGCGGCGGGTGCATTCTTGGTAAAATGAATTTTCTTTGCCATTAAAATACTCCTTAGAAATAAAAAATCATACCGGCACGAAGTGGGCTATCCCCAAAAGTGCGAAAGCGCACCCCGTTGGAAATTGAAGTTATACCCACACCCGCTTCAAAACTAAAACCTAAACTATCAAGCCCCATAATAAAAAATTCACCGCCGATAAATCCCGCCAACTCAAATCCCGAGGCCGAAACACCTGCGGTTTCTTTACTTAAAAGTCCCGCGCCCGCACCCATGTAGAAATTCATGTGTTCTTCCTGCATATTCGGTAACAAGCGGTAGAGTTTTACCATCAGACCAAATCCCGAGTTGTCCGTGCGGGTATCTACACCGAGAGCCGCCGAAAACCCTAGATCGTCATAGGGATAATATTGGGCCGCCACCGAGGGAAGATTTTCGCTAAATTGATCCTTGTAGCCAACCCCCAAACGCCGGGCGACGTTTTTGGCATTTGCTTGCGGATGGATCGCCAATATCTCAAACATCAAAATTAATAGTAGCGTAAGTCTCTTCACTTCTTTGCCCTCCTGACAGTATTGACGATTTCTTCCAATGAAGAACCGGGACCAAAAACTGCGAACACTCCTGATTTTTTTAGCTGCTTAGCATCATCATCAGGTATGATTCCGCCCAAAAAAATGGGTTTCTTTATTTTTTTTTCTTTCATGAGTTTTTGAATTGCCTTAACCAAAGGCAAATGGGCCCCAGAGTGAATAGATAAGCCGACAATATCAACATCTTCTTGCAATGCCGCCGTCACGACCATCTCTGGTGTTTGATGAAGACCGGTATAAATGACTTCAAAACCAGCATCTCTAAGAGCGCGAGCGACTACTTTTGCACCACGATCATGACCATCCAAGCCCGGTTTGGCAATGAGCACGCGAATTATAGATTTTGAATCCTTCATATCTCGATGTTGCCACTACAAAAGACCAGTGTAAAGTATAACCAGTTAAAACAAAGGAGATTTGATGTCGCATTTAGCTCTCACCCAGTTCTCCCCCGAGGAAATTGATTTTGCCGAAGCCGTGCGATCCTTCGCTCAGGCCGAAATTAAACCGCTCGTTTCGCGTATGGATCAAGAACAAAAAATGGATTTGGGCTTGGTTAAAAAGTTATTTGAAATGGGTTTGATGGGTATTGAAACTCCTACCGATCTTGCTGGCGCCGGATCTAGCTTCACTATGGCCTGTATTGCGGTTGAGGAAATCGCCAAAGTTGACGGTTCCGTATCGGTCATGGTGGACGTGCAAAACACTTTGGTAACTAACGCAATTTTACGTTGGGGAACGCCCGCCCAAAAACAAAAATATCTGCCGAAACTGGCCACCGAATGGGTGGGCGCCTATGCACTTTCGGAAAGTACAAGCGGCTCGGATGCATTTTCGTTAAAACTTCGCGCTCAGGACAAAGGCGACAAATATATACTTACCGGGAATAAACTTTGGATTACCAACGGTGGTGAGGCTAGCTTCTTTATCGTATTCGCAAATTTAGATCCTTCCAAAGGCTACAAAGGCATCACGGCATTTTTAGTTGAAAAAGATTTTAAAGGTTTTTCGGTCGGTAAACGCGAACATAAACTGGGTATTCGCGCCAGTTCCACGTGCGAATTGGTTTTTGATAATTGCGAAGTCCCCAAAGAAAATGTGTTAGGTGAAATCGGCAAAGGTTATAAATATGCGATTGAAACTTTAAACGAAGGCCGCATCGGGATTGGCGCACAAATGTTAGGAATTGCCGGCGGCGCTTACCGTGCGGCTCTCGAATACGTGCAGACGCGCGAACAATTTGGTCAGCCGATCGGAAGCTTTCAGGGTGTCCAATTTCAAATCGCGGAGATGCGTACGCAGCTAGAGGCCGCCCGTCTCTTGGTTTACAACGCTGCCCGCTTAAAAGATGCCAAAGGGGACTACATACAGCCGGCGGCTATGGCAAAGCTTTTTGCCTCTCGCGCCGCCGAAAAAATTTGTTCTACCGCCGTGGATCTCTTCGGCGGAAATGGATTCGTCATAGAATATCCCGTTGAAAAGTATTATCGCGACGCCAAAATTGGTCAGATATACGAAGGCACGACCAACATGCAATTACAGACCATCGCTAAAATGGAAATGTCTTCTAGGTAACAGTTCCCTTTCCTCGATGCGGCGCACTCGTTAGCGTATGGGGGCAATGACCGCCGTCGCTAAGTAACCTTTTCAAAGGCCACGCAAAAAATACTTGGGTTCGTTAAGCCATAATGAACACATTTCAATAGACCAGGCCCGTGAATTGCTAATTTAACCCTCTCATGAAAATATCTTTTTTTGTGATTATGGCTTTGGGGAGCTTAGGGGTTTTTGCAAAAGATAACGTAAACCTAAAAGCATGTGTTCAACAAGTTTGCGGACCAGCCAAACAGGTGCCAAATCCAGGAAAAAAATTACAAGAGTTTGCGGAGACTCCTTCGCCATTTGACTCGGTCATAGAGAGAGAAATCTTCCCACTCATAGAAAAACATATCCGTGAGAGCGCTGACGAAGACACCTTATATAAGGAGATCTTAGAAAAAGAGGCCTCTAAACTCTTCACTGCACCACTAACTCCGACACAAAAAGTATTTTTAAACTTCTTCGCGCAGCTAAGAGCTATGGGCGCTTATTTAAAATATCTAGATTTTACCGACGAAAAGAAAGAGGCCTTTAAACTCGACGAAAAGAAAAAGCCCGAACTTTTAAAAATAAAAACCCAACAGGCCATTGATAAAGAGCTTCCCGGGGTTTTACTCTTAGTAAATTCCAAAACTTTTATGTCTTATTTATTTTCCCTCAACGTAAAGGCCTGGGTCTTTTATGCTAAAATGTACCCAGAAAAAACCTATACCGACGCCATTAAAGATGACGTCGCTTACTTAGACGGCTTAATGACCGAAATCTACGCGGAACTACCGATTTTAAAAACCTTAATTAGCGCAAATCCCGAATTCCGCGCGGTCAAACGCTCTAATTACATTGACTCGGCCATGGCCACCTCTTTTATGCGCTTTCGCTTTACGGTAACGATGCTGCATGATTTTCTAAAAAAGGAAGAGTTAAAGGAATTGCGAACTCGTCCTACTCGTATAGATGAAGTCATTACAATGGACACCGTTTACACCAACTTAAAATTGCTCGAGGTAGAAACCAAACCTTCATTCGTTGAGTCCAAAATTGAACTCGCCAAAGAATCTTGTCTAACGGCTTTACGTAAAGCCGTTAACTCCGTTCCTTCGGATGCCGCAAAAAAAGAAATGACCCGCGCCATTAACGAGGTCCGCCGCCAGGCTGTTGACTTTGTGGCGAGCATCACTTTTTTGCCCCATGCGGATATCGCCAAGAAAATTAATGCCATTGAATTTTTCTATCCTGACTCACCGAGTGAAGTCATCACGAGTGTAAATTCATTTTTTACCGAACAACTCGGCGCCAACAAAGAAACACTTAGTCATCTTAGAACACGCACCATCGATAACGAGTTAGTGCTTTTAGGTATTCTACAAAAGGCAATGGGGAGCTCTTCGACCGTCGATGCCGAAGACACTCAGGCGGCCAACCTCTGCAAGTCGCTCGCACCAACTAGTTTTCCCGATGACTTTTCGATGACCGGCAAAGCCAAAATTAATTTAAGCTGGCAAAGTTTTTTCTTTCGCGATTTTGGACTTTCAATCGCCACCCACGAAATCGGCCACGCCGCCGAAGATGTAATTAAAGCCTCGGCGACAGGTCTTGTCGCCAAACTAAGCTTTGCTATTTCGAAGAGCTGTGTCATGGGCCTTCATCCAGGACAGAAGGACCAACTTTATTTTTCGGAAGATTTCGCCGATGCTTTTGCCGCTAAAATATTAAATACTTCCCGTGGAAACTTTGCTTGTTCGTTCTTACCGCAGAAAAACGGTGACTACAATTATGACTGGATCAAGCTGGCAAATGGTGACTCGACGGACCCGCACTCTTCGATGTTTTTTAGAGCCCTCCACTGGTCGGTATACACTCAGCCCTTAACGCGGGAGTGCCGTGCTGTCGTCGAAGAAGATTCTAACTTTAAAATGCATATGTGTTTTTAGCGGTAACCGCGTTCGCAGAAAACATGGGCGATTTGTTTGCCGTTACTGTCAAAGACATTTAGAAATCCGTTACTAATAATTTCTCCGGCAGCTAACATTCTGCCCTTTTTATCCGTGACGTCGACGCGAAAGCCGCCCGCCGGTTGCACGGCCGTATAAGCAATAAAATCGCCGGCCTCTAACTTAGTCATTTTCTCGTGAGCCAGTTTAAGTTCAAATTCCACGGCAGTGATTGATTTGGAATCGTCAGTCCCCAGTCGGGAATCGTAACTTACCAGAGTGCAGTCAATTCCCGCAGCAGCGATTTTAGATAATAAAAGAACCGTGAAAAATAAGAATTTTCTCATGTTTTCTCCT
Source organism: uncultured Bdellovibrionales bacterium (assembly GCA_964498095.1). Classification (GTDB taxonomy): domain Bacteria; phylum Bdellovibrionota; class Bdellovibrionia; order Bdellovibrionales; family SG-bin7; genus SG-bin7. The sequence goes on from CAZCFY010000001.1 coordinate 315,372, forward strand.
AAGTAAGTGGCTCTGTTGCAACACCAGCGCCATTTTTATCTATTATATACAGTTGACCCCTGGGCTTAACTGTCTAACTTGTTTTCAGTGTTGCCATTTTGAAGCTTTTGGGACTTTGGCTTGCTACTGTATTTGATTTCAGCCGCAAAAATCTTGGCGCCACCATTGCAATGGCATCCCCGAAGTATTTTTTAATTTAGGAGAACGTTTTTATGAAAACATTTATTTTTTCTTTTGTTTTATTAGCTGGAAGTTTAGCGTCAGCAGATTGCATAAGCGTCATAAGCGACACCAAACACCGCATCGAATATAATTGGAATTTAGAACGCACCGGAGGCTGGATGGTTACCTCTGTTACGCCTCTTGTAGGTCAAACACAAACGGTACAAATGACCTATCATAACCAACTCAATGATACTTTATCTATATTTCAGGAGGCCGCAGCGGGCATGGGCGCTAACTTAATCGAAGTTACTGACGAAGCTACCGGTCAACGTGACTTAACAACTATTCAAGCGTCAGCAAAAATTATCAACACTTTGAACGCCAATGGCTGCGGCAATCCCGAGAATTTACCCAAACGTTCAGATCTTGTGTTAGTGGTAAAAGCGCAACTCAATCCGTAAGTCCATGAAATACGTAAAGCTTATCTTTTCCATTTTATCGGTAAGCTTTGCCGCTTTCTTTCCCCGCTCTGGCTTGGCAAATGACTCGGCCTTCATTGGAGAGTGCCAGTCCTTTGCCGTCGCATTTTCCGATGCCACCGCCAAATGTGAAGCGCAGTGGCTCGAAAATTTCAACAACATCAAACAACTTTTGACTCTCGAAAATTATACCGGTCTCGAGCTCTGGGTCGCCGACGTCAAAGGCATGCTTGAGAGCTCCTGGGGACATGCCCAGTTACGTTTCGTTGGTTCCGGCAAAGCGCCTTATAGCGATTTAGTCATTAGTTTCGCCGCAAATGTCGAAGCTAAAGACATGCAGTTTTTTAATCTTCCCGTTTATTTTAAAGGAATGGTTGGCTCTTACCGAGTTTTTCCCTTCGTCCGCAAGACGCGTGATTTTTGGGACGAATATAATAAAGGCGAGGGGCGGCCCATTTACCGTCATATTATTCCCACCAACCGCGAACTCCGCCGCAAATTACTTTTGACTCTAAAAAATTGGATTGAATTGACTCAAACCGATGTCAATCGTTCGCCGTTAAAGTCTTATAAGTTTACTTCAAAAAATTGCGTCACCGTGATCATGGAACTCTTAGAAGAATCAGGTTTTATGTTACAAGGAACTCTGGCGAATACCCACATGGGAATTACCGGTATCCTTGCTCCCACCGACGCGCCCTATTTTTTGCGCAAAGAACTCTTAAATCCGTTTTTGCCGTTAGTAATGTCAAGTTATCCTGCCGTCTTACAAAAGGCCGCTGATGCCCTAGATATTTCCCTAAAGGATTTTCTCAAAGGTAAAAATTTACCCAGCGACACTGATAAAATATTAGTGAGTACGCTAGACCGTATAGCGCTGGCGCAGATTCTAACTAAAAACTCTCTCGCTCTAGGTTCTTTTTTTGAGATTATAAAAAATTACGTCCATGCCGGGGGTTATATTGAGCCAGAGTTACTCTATGGTTTAGTTACGTTACCGCGTGACCTATACGAACTGTGCACGGACCTTGCCTGTGGTGAACGGGTCAAGTCAGCGTCACGCCAGGCTTGGGTTTGGGTTTATAATGGAATTTACGATGATGAGTGGCGCGCCGCTTTTCGCGAGCGGTTAGAGGCCTATCAAGCTTACCGTGAGCTTTATAGAGAAAATTTCGCCGCCGCCACAGAACGCGCCCACTATATTCATTGGCGAACCTTGATAGAAACGCTCCGCTGACGTTGACCTCTCTTTGACTGACACTTCTTACCGCTTAATGGCCCGCCTTTAGCAATCACTTTATCGACCCTATTTTAGGGCTATTTTATCTATAGGTAATTGTTTGAAGGCGTTTAAGTTTTTGACAGTGCTAACAATATTTGTCTCTTTGCAAGCTTTTGGTGTTGAGACCGAAACCAAAAAGCTGCGCAAGAAAGTTTTGGAACCGACAGCGCCGCGAGCTCTGGATCTTTTTGCGTTTGCGGAGTACTCTCTGGAAAATGAAACGATCAAAGATTCAAACATCTATTATTATCTGGATCTTTATTATTCCACCTCTTACACCCATAGATTCCGTTATTTCCAGCGGGTCTCTCACATTTTAATTCCTGAACAAGGAAAGGATAACAGCGGCGAAGTGACCGTATTAAACCCCCGCTTTATGTATTTTTATAATTTTCAAGAACCGGCGGATAAATCCTATCATTTGGCTCTGCGCTTAGGCACGGAGCTTGGTACTTCTTCAGCGTTTCGCGAAGACAATATCCAAGCGGTTAGCATGCTCCGGCTGGAATTTGATAAACGCTTCCTGCCGGTTACGGTAAGCCTGCGCCCTTATGTATCCTATTGGTCGACTCAGTACGCGACCAATAGCCGTAACGAGGCTCTTCCTCTTTTTACCGTTGGTCATAATTTATACGTAACCACACAAATTTCAAAAAAGTGGATGTGGAATATTGAGTTGGACACTGGCTTTCAAATGTTTCAGCCCGCTGACGTAAAAGCTTCAATGGCCGCACTCAGTACTACCGCCGCCGCCGAGCCGCTAGAGACTTCCAAGACGGTTTTATTTTTTGGTACCGAGATCGGCTATCGCGCTTTTAAAAACTTTCAAATGCGCCTCGGCTACTATCAATTCGATAAATTTGTCTCCGAAGGCAAATACGACATCGAGCTCTTCAACAACACCACCACCCGCATGTTCATCGGCCTTGATTATATTTATTAGGTAACAGTTCCCTTTCCTCGATGCGAGGCGACACCTGACGTAGGAAAACTGCAACTCATAGGTCGCACTTTCGTTCGCAATTATTTTCTAATTCCGTTTGACCCAGACTCCTGCCTTTGCTGCTCGGCTCGCGCTTCCTGCGCTCGGCCTAAATGCTACCCTCGCAGAGGTGCAAACAGAATTAGAAAATAATTGCGAACGAAAGAAAATCAGCAGCTGCCTATTTCTATACGTCCGACGGCGGCGAAACGCTGCGTCGAGGAAAGGGAACTGTTACCTAAATATTCCTGCGGTATTGGCCGCCGATTTCGTAGAGGGCTTGGGTCATTTGATACAGAGAACAATGACGTGAAGCCGACATTAACGCCGCAAAAATATTTCCGCCAGAGAGGGCAACTGATTTCAGGTTTTCGATTTCGGCGGCGGCTGCCGGCGCGTGACGTTTTTGAAAATCCTTTAGATTATTTAACTGCGTTTCCTTTTCTTCTTTTGAAGCTCGCGCCAGCGGGATCTTTGGCGGCAAATAGCCTTCTTCCAAAGTTTTGGGATCAATGTAAGTGTTTACTCCGACGATCGGCAACTCGCCACTATGTTTAAGCGTTTCGTAATATAGGGACTCCTCTTGAATTCTTGAACGCTGATATTGAGTTTCCATCGCGCCCAATACCCCTCCCCGTTCACTAATACGCAAAAATTCGTCGAGGACCGCTTCTTCGACCATATCGGTAAGTTCCTCAATAAAATAACTTCCCTGCAAAGTGTTTTCATTAAAGGCCCAGCCGAACTCTTTATTGATAATCATCTGAATCGCCATCGCACGGCGCACGGACTCTTCGGTGGGTGTCGTGATCGCCTCATCATAGGCGTTGGTGTGTAAGGAATTACAGTTATCAAAAATCGCAATCAGCGCCTGCAAAGTTGTACGAATATCATTAAACGCAATTTCTTGCGCGTGGAGCGAGCGGCCGCTAGTTTGAATATGATATTTTAATTTTTGCGAGCGCTCGTTACCTTTATAGCGTTCCTTCATGGCAATCGCCCAAATCCGGCGGGCAACGCGGCCTAAAACCGTGTATTCGGCATCCATTCCATTACTAAAAAAGAAGGAGAGGTTCGGCGCAAAGTCGTCAACTTTCAACCCACGGCTCAAATAATATTCAACGAGAGTTAAGCCGTTACTCAATGTAAATGCCAGTTGCGAAATGGGATTGGCCCCGGCCTCAGCAATGTGGTAGCCAGAAATACTTACGGAATAAAAATTTCTCACATTATTTTGGTTAAAATATTCCTGAATGTCGCCCATCATTTTGAGCGCGAAATTTATCGAAAAAATGCAAGTGTTTTGCCCCTGATCTTCCTTAAGGATATCCGCCTGCACGGTGCCACGAACAGTTGATAATGTCTTCGCTGCCAACGCGGTCCGCTCTTCTTCCGTTACCGCCCGTCCAAGCTCCGCTTCTTTTCGGCGAATTTGTTGATTAATGGCCGTGTTCATAAAAAAGGCCAGAATAATCGGCGCCGGCCCATTGATAGTCATACTCACACTGGTGTTTGGCGCGCAAAGATCAAATCCCGAATAGAGTTTTTCCATATCCTCTAGCGTGCAAATACTCACGCCACTCTCACCCACTTTGCCATAAATATCCGGGCGCCGATCTGGATCCTGGCCATAAAGGGTAACGCTATCAAAAGCCGTTGATAGCCTCTTGGCGGGCTCACTCTGACTTAAAAAATGAAATCGTTTATTGGTGCGGTCAGGAGTGCCCTCGCCGGCAAACATACGCTTTGGATCTTCCTCGGGACGTTTGAGTGGGAAAACTCCCGCCGTATAGGGGTAACTTCCTGGCACGTTTTCTAGACGTAAAAACCGTAAGCGGTCGCCCCAATCATTTAGATTGGGAAAGGATACTCTATGTACCTTCTTTCCGCTTAAAGTTGTTCTAGTCAACGATTGCGAAATTTTTCGGTCCCGTACTTGGAATTCAAGGTGTTCACCGTTATATTTGGCCTTAACTTCGTCCCACGCACTCAAATCTTTTTTATCCGCAGGAGCTAAAGTCTGCTCCAATCTATGTTTGGCGTTTTTTAAGCTTTCTTCTTTGGGCACAACCATTAGAGCTTTTTCTAACGCGCCGATCTTTGATGCGGTCTCGGCGTTTTCAGTCACCGCTTTTTTATAATTGCGAATCGTCGCGACAATTTCAGAAAGATAATTTTGTCGCTCGGGTAAAATAATTGCCTTTTGATCCACATGACGGGTTTTGGTTTTATAGTCGTCTGACAAAGTAAAGGTCTTATCTTTACCTGCTAATAAATCACAAAGTTTAAAAAATAAATTATTTATCCCGCGGTCATTAAATTGGGACGCTTGGGTTAAAAATACCGGGAAGCTTTCTTGCTGATCGGGACCAAATATTTTTTTTGAGCGGCCATATTGCTTGCGTACATCCCGAAGCGCGTCTTGAGCCCCGCGATGGTCCGCTTTATTAATCGCTATGAGATCCGCGAAATCGATCATGTCGATTTTTTCTAGCTGGCTAGGGGCGCCGAACTCCGATGTCATAACATAAAGACTAAGATCACTCACCGAAGTAATTGCCGCACTTGACTGGCCGATTCCGGAAGTTTCAACAATAATCAAATCAAAGGCGAGTTTTTTTACTTCATTCAAAACCGTGGGCAAGGCACCACTGAGTTCGTTTCCCGATCCGCGAGAGGCCATGGAGCGCATAAAAACGCCGGGCCTCAGCAGTGAATTCATGCGAATACGGTCGCCCAGCAAGCCGCCACCGGTTTTCTTTTTACTGGGATCGATACAAAAGACCGCGATATTAATTTTTGGCCACGCATTTAGAAATCTTTGCAGCAACTCATCTACCAAACTTGATTTACCAGCTCCACCCGTTCCCGTAACACCCAAAACCAAGGGTATCTTACTTTTATTAGAAAAATCTTTGGGCGTGTACTGCCCACCTTTGCCCTGCTCTAACGCCGTAACCATCAAACCAAGGTCACGTAACATTACAGAAGAGTTTCCCTTTGCAAAATCTAAAATATTAAAATCACATTCCTGCAAAATCAGATCAATCATCCCTTGCAGACCCAGTCGGCGGCCATCGTCAGGATGAAAAATTTTATTGATACCGTAAGCTTCTAGTTCCGCTTTTTCTTCGTGAATAATAACGCCGCCGCCACCGCCAAAAATCTTAATATAAGGCGCGTTGGCTTCTTTAAGCATATCCTTCATATACTTAAAAAATTCCATATGGCCGCCTTGATACGAACTAATACAAATCCCTTGGGCGCCCTCACTTAAAGCGGCTTCAACAATTTCTTTTACCGAGCGGTTATGTCCGAGATGAATAACCTCAGCTCCTCCGTCTTGCAGCAAGCGGCGGATAATATTGATACTCGCATCGTGACCGTCAAAAAGGCTTGCCGCCGTAATTATTCGAATGGAATTTTTTGCTTTATACGCCACTAAAATTTGGCGCGCGCTTTTCGACAAACGCCGCCGTTCCTTCCTTTTGATCTTTGGTGCCAAAGAGCGCCGAAAATTCGTTCGCCTCTAACAATAAACCGTCTTCCAGCACTGCCTGAGTTCCCGCATTTATCGAACGTTTAGCCGCCGCTACTGCCAATGGCCCGCGCGCTGAAATGAGTTCCGCAAACTTTAACACTTCCGCGTTTAGATTTTCCGGAGTCAAAACTTTTTGCACCAAACCAAATTCATAGGCTTCTTTGGCGGAGTAAAATTGGCCGGAATAGGTTATCTCGCGCGCCCGCCCAATTCCCACCCACCGGGTTAAGCGTTGGGTGCCGCCGTAGCCGGGAATAATTCCCAACGTGACTTCGGGTAAACCAAATTTCGCTTTTTCACTCGCCCAGATAAAATCGCACGCCAACGCCACTTCTAAACCACCACCGAGAGCAAATCCGTTGACTGCGGCTATCGTTGCTACATTTAAATTTTCTAACCGCGACAAAGTTTTTTGTCCCAAAAGAGAAAAATGTTTGGCGTCTTCTTTGGAAAGAGCATTTATCTCTTTTATGTCCGCGCCGGCGATAAAGGCCTTTTCGCCACTCCCCGTTAAAACCAAAACGCGTAAGTCCTTCTGACCTTCCATCTGATCAAGGAAAGAATTTAGTTCGGCAATGAGCTCTTTATTTAAGGCATTCATTGCTTGGGGACGGTTAAATTTTAAAACGCCGACGTGATTTAGTTTTTCAAAACTTAAAGTATTAAACTGCATAATTGTAAAACCCCCGGCCCGATTTTTTACCGAGCCAGCCCGCTTCCACATACTTTACAAGCAGCGGGCAAGGGCGATATTTAGGGTCGCCCAGGCCTTCATGTAAAACCTTAAGTATTGCTAGACAAGTATCTAAACCTATGAAGTCCGCAAGAGTTAGTGGCCCCATGGGTTGATTTGTACCGAGCTTCATTGCCTGGTCGATATCATTTACGCTGCCCAGACCTTCGTGAAGCGCAAAAACCGCTTCGTTAATCATCGGCATCAAAATGCGGTTAACGATAAACCCGGGCATATCTTTAGAAACGACAAGCGTCTTATCGAGTGTGGCGACAAGTTTCGTCATCACGTTAAACGTTTCATCCGAAGTTTGTAACCCCCGGATGCCTTCTACCAATTTCATTAATGGCACGGGATTCATAAAATGCATGCCGGCAACTTTTTCGGGACGCCGGGTGGCTGCCGCGATTTTCGTAATGGAAATGGAAGAAGTATTGGAGGTGAGAATCGCATGTTGTGGCGCGACCTGATCCATTTCTTTAAAAATTTCTAATTTTAAATTTAGGTTTTCCGAGACCGCCTCGACAATATAGTCCGAATTATTAAAATCTTTAAGAGAATTTCCGGTTGAAATATTTCCCAAGAGCTGGCTCTTTTGCTCGGCACTCATGAGATTTTTTTTAATTAATTTTTCACAACTGCCGCTGATACCGTCGATGGCCTTTTTTAACATGTCGCTAGAGACATCGACGAGTTTTACCTTAAACCCTTTACCTGCAAAAACCTGCGCAATCCCCGAGCCCATTTGACCAGCGCCAAGAACTCCCACATTCTTTACTTCCATTGCCCACTCCCTATACAAATTTGCTTGCGTATTTTTATACCGCCAACAAACTAAGAGGTCAAAATAGTGTTGCCAAAATGTGGCTTTTTCGCTCTCAATTTGCGTTAGGATCAGATAATCGCCTGCAAAAATGGCTTTGTCTTTAAAAATGGCAAATGAAATTACAGGTCAAAAGCGCGCGGCGTCCAGCGCCAACTCATTTGTAAGCGGTCATTGTTTATTTCTGTCGGCTCTTCAAAATTTTTGATGGCGTAGACAAATAAATTAGATGTTTGATTCCAGTTGCTAAATACAATGCCGATTGTCGCTTGCATGTATTTTTCCCGCCCCGTTGACGGATAAGTTCTAAGTTCATCATAACGTATCAGATACTGAATCGTGGAATTTTGCCGGTATTTTAAGTCCAAATACCAACCGCCAAACTGAGTTGTATCCTGGCCATCCGTTAAGACTTCGGCAAGGTAAGCTTCCCCTTGGTAGTTTAGCGCCTCTTGTTTGTTATTTATAAATAAGCTCGCTAGCCGCAGCCGATGGTGACTTGTCGTGGTAAAGAGCGGATCTAGAGATGAGTTGCCGGTTTGATTTGTACTCTGTGGCGTAGTTTGGCCCGCTTGCGCCGAAATTCCAAATTGTAAATCCTTGGGATTTAGCCCCCATTTTCCGGTAAACCAAGCGCGGTTATCTTTGTCGGTACCACCCTCTCCGTTATGAACGACGAGATGAGAAAAATAAAGTCCCTCGTGAATGGAATAGCTCAGGCCAAAATCCCGCAAACCTAAATAGCCTCTTTGATATAATAAACTCCGGTTAAACCACAACACTTCTTCTTGCGAACCTCCCTGCAAACCAAAATCAAGGGGCAGAAGACCAAAGCGCCACACGCCAAGCCCGCTATCCCATTGGCCGTATGCTTCGAGCAAAGAAAAATCGTGATTAATTATTCCGTAACGCTTAGGCACACCAATCTGATTGGCCGAGCCGAAGGCCAAATGCGCAGACCAACGGTTGTCATTTCGCCATGTGGTCCCCAAAAAAGCGCGAGTCATTTCGAAGCTGGACGTTTTTGGTTCCATCACAAAAAATGAAGGCTCAATCAGGAGACGGCTAACTTCCAGCTCTCCCAGACCTTGGGAAGGAGTGGCTTTAGCGGTTGTGTTCGTGAAGAGTAAGAATGCGGCGAAGAAATATTTCACCTTATTATTTTATCTCTTCTGGTCTTGTGAGAAAACTGTTTTCCGTCACAATTGTAAGATGAAAACCCGAATCCGGGCCTGGGTGACCAGCCTTATGGCTTGCCCTCTTATCGCTGGGGCCTCTATTCCAATTTTTTCTAAGAAAGATAACGCCCAACCGTCCGCATTAGTACCTAGAGGCGACCTCTTAAGAAGCGTCCTCGAAATCAGCGAAACCCCCTTAGCCCAGATCTCTGGAACCGGCGAACGCATTCACTGGGTGCGGGAAAGTGAGCTCTGGAGTGCCGTGGATTTAAGTTCTTCGGTTTATTTAAGGCCCGGTGCTGAAATAAAGAAATTTAGTTTCGTCAATTCGGCCAATGTGCCCGTACAAAACACGGGGGGCGCTTGGAATGTCTTACGCCGCCAAGATTTTTGGCTGCAAATAAAGCGCGGAGGCGAACAATACTGGGTGCGGAACCGCCACGCGCAGGCAAATCCCGAGGCGTGGGATAATGCTTTAGTTTTTGAAGCGACCTCTTTGCTGTTGCAGCCGCAACAAAACGCTAACCGCATTTGTCAGGTGAATGCCGGTACGATAGTGCGACTAATTTCTTTTCATGGTCATTACGCTAAAGCCTCTGCCTGTGGCGGCGCGGGATATATGCACTTATCTAAGCTTCTGACAAAAGCGCATTTTGCCAAAAAAGTACGGACCCGCGATAAAATCTGGCATGCGGTTTCTCGCGTCAATACCAACGAGATTATTTCGCGAGATTTTCGTCCGATTCCCTTTGGCGAAATCATGGGCTTTGAGATTGATCCCAAATTGCGGTTTACTAAAACTCTCGCCCGGGTAAATGTTTTGCAAACCCGCCAAGAACGCTGGGCAAGGTCGGAAGTCAAAAATTTAGGTTTCTTTTGGTGGAACATGAATGCTACGGAACAGCCGGATGCCTCCCGCGAAAAAACCCGGGTAAAGTCGCACAAAATGTTCTCTGGAAAAATCTTTGATGCAGCCACAAGCCCCATCAACCCCCTGCTAAAAATAATTTCTGCCCAGGGCATTTACCTAACCCGCAATGGCGCGCAATGGGAAAAGGTGGATGATTTAGGCGACGAGAACTATCCCTTGTTTATCACCCGCACGGGGAAAATTTTTGTGGGCCCTTATATTAGTTACGACGACGGTCAAACTTTTAAGCCTTATATCCGCTGGGAAAGGTTGTTTGCCGCTCTTGGCGCCCGCGGGCACTTTTCTTTATCCAAAATGCGCATCAGCGATATTCAAATCTTAGACGAGAACGGCGAGAAAATTAAACTCGTCGTCTACGTCGGCTCCCGCGCCACTTCGGTTTTCTCCACTGACATGGGGCGAACCTGGGCGGAGCGATGATGTTGGGTGCTCAGACCTGAAAAGTCGCTTGAGCGGTTTAAATAAAGTAGACCCGTGGCCGGGCTACTTCATTCCTTGAAACTTTAAAAAAAAATAATTTCCATTGAATGCTCTATTCCTTTGAGTTAAAACCTCTCTATCTAATTAATATTTAATTACATCTTAAAAGGAGTGGCCTAATGAATCTCATCCCTCTTAATGATTTAGAACTCGATTCTAAAATTAAAATTCTTGCGCAAAAGGAACGCGAAGTTTTGCATGAAATCTTATTGCATATCCATGAGGCGGACCGGCGCAGGCTTTATTTAGAGTTAGCTTATTCAAGTTTATACGCTTATCTCACCGAGGGTTGCGGCTATTCTGCGGCGGCGGCACAAAGACGTATTGATGCCGCAAGGCTTATTACGCCCGTACCAGAAGTCGCCGAGAAAATAAAAAGCGGTGAGATCTCGTTGTCGCAGGTAAGTTATCTACAAAAAGCGGTGCGCGAAAAAAATAAGACGCAAAAAATATCAGCCGAGAAAAAACAGGAAATTATTGAAAAGCTTTGCTGCAAGACCATGCCTGAAACGCAAAAACTGATAGCACAAGAGCTGGATATAGAAATAAAAGACATGCCCAGGGAGACCCATCAAAAAGATGAAAGCGTGAGATTAGAGCTTTGTTTTACCAAAGAGCAATGGGCGGAACTGGTACGCGCCCGGGAAATTCTATCAACCGCCGTAAACTCTAATGACTGGACCGAAGTTTTTTCGTATCTCGCAAAAAAGATTACTCAAAAGGAACAACGTCAGGATTTCACCTCCGCCGCGGAGGTGAAAAATCGCAACTCCCGCTCAGAGTCAGAAAATCGATTTCCTGCCACAAAAGCCAAACCAAAAGCCATTCCAAATCCAATAAAAAGAAGGGTAACTAATCGGGATCAAGTATGTCAGTACAAAAATAAACTCACCGGAAAAACTTGTGGTAGCCGATGGAACTTGGAAATAGACCACATACAACCGCGCTGGGCCCATGGCGGGAATGAGGAAGCAAATTTAAGAGTGCTCTGCCAAAGGCATAATCATTTTCTTTACCACAAACAAACTAATATCCACCTAACCCGGCATTGACGCCCACCGCAGTATTTGCGGTGACCCTCACCGCAAATACTGCGGTGGATCCGCAAGCTGCGAGCGGGCTTCTTGCGCGTCCTTTAGACCTTGGATCATCTGGCCGCGTACGACATCCTTTAACGCCTCCACGCGGTCCGGTGACCAACCTTCGACAGAAACTGGCGGCAAAATTTTTACGTAAACGGAGCGTAAAATGCGGCCTAAATTAATCGCCAAACTTTTTTTACCTAAAACCTCCGAGGCCCCGGCGATAACGATGGGAATCAGCGGCACACCACATTCGACCGCAAAAATAAAAGGGCCATTTTTAAATGGGCCGATAACCTCTTGGGTTTGGCGCGTGCCCTCGGGAGCTAAGATTACATTATCCCCTTCGAGCTTAACTTCGGAATAAATTTTTCGGTAACTGGCTAACACCTTTTCGCGGTTGCCGCGGTCAATAGGAATTACCTTCATGTTACGCATGCCGAGCGCGAGAAATGGAACTTTAAACAGAGACTCCTTTGCGCCAAAACGCAAAAAACGCCGGGCACTCCCATAACAGATAGGAATATCGTAATGCGATGTATGATTAAATAAATAGACCGCGCCGTCGCGCAAATGCTCGCGTCCACTCACGTGTAAACGAACTCCGGCGATCTTTAGTAATACTTCTGACCAAACTATACCCACCATATCGCGACGCCAGAAATTTGGTAAAAAGGGAAATAAAAGCGTTTGGGTTGAGGCCACCAGTGCCGTCCAGAGACTGGAAAACACGATAATAAAAGGAACGCGAATGAGAGTAATAAAATAAATAATTTTACGCATTGGTGATACCCAAAACCCGCTTCCTTGCCGCCTCTATCTGACGCTCTTTATATTTATCATGAGCCATCGGCCCTGATAGAGTTTTTAAATAAGTTTCATGATCCATGATTTGCACTTCGAAAGGATAAAAAAATGAAAATTCCCCATGCGCCTCATCGGTTACCGAAATGCGGCGGCGGTTTATAAATTTTATGGCCCGGTAATCGAGCCCCGAAAAGGCGTTGTATTTTTCCTTGTATTCCGCACGCTCTAAAGACGCCAGTAGTTTTTCCTTTAACGCGTTTTCAATCACATCCCCGCTAGCTTCACGCTTTTGTGTTTTTACCTCTTGCATGACTTCTAAAAACAAATTTACCGGGTAAACAGTGTTACGGGCTTGGTCGGGAATGTTATTGGGAAAGCTCACTAAATTAGAAGTTACCAAAAAACGCAGAACACGAAACGCATCAAATACCCCTTTAGTTACAAAGCGGATTCCAACACGGTCCATAACGTAAGGAACCAGGTAGGACGGATTAGCCAAAAGCTTGATTACCGCACTCGTTGAAGTCTTTACCGGCTTGACCTCGAATTTATAAAGCTTAATTTGTTCCCGCGCGCTCTCGCGCCCCAAGGTAATCCCCTGAACTCCAGGAACTTCCACGATATGATCTTTAAACGGTTTCGTTATTTGGTTTTGAATCTGGTCAATGAAGACAGCGCTTAAATCGTTTTTTAAATGTACTAGCACATGCATGATCCGTAAAAGCGCACACGAGAAGCGCTGGAACTCATTATCAGACTTAGGCTCCGTGCTCGCATAAACCAAAAGGTAGCCGAGATGTCCCAGTTGATTAGGATCCACCAAAACTTCGGGTATAACCTCGGGTGGCCGCAGTAAAACTTCGCGCAGTAAAATCACGGCCTGGCGATGGACCGACCATAACTGATCGCGGTCACGCTCATTATTCCAGTTATAACCATAAGCCGCTAAAAACTGATTAGCTTCGTCTAAGCTTTGAATATTTAAGCGTGGAATGTCGATGGCCGACTGGCCTTTTAATACGGTCTCAAATGTCTGATCATGAAACTCGAAATCTCCACCTTTGAACATAGTGGAGATTTTAACCAATCAAATGATTATTGACAAACAAAGAAGTCGCAAACGTTGATGGTAAAGCAGCCTAATAAGCTACTTTGTGGGTATTGGGATAAATGAACGAAGTTTTGATAGGAAATTGTACCTTGATATAAACCACCATTGATTACGCCACCAATTGTGATCGTGCCGTAGGCATCTGTGAAAGTTAAGTTAACTTGATTACCGCCAGCCGCACCGCGAGCGCCGACCATATAAATGGGGTATTCAGGAATAATTTTTCCGTCGCCATCTTGCGTGCCGGCTTTAGTATCCCAAATTGCGACGCGGATTTGCGCTGAATTTAAATCGACGTTAGAAATTGCTCCATTAATAAATGAAGCGCGCACGCCACCTTGAATACGAACACCTGAGGCTGTACCCGCAAAACTCGAAATTTCACCAATTTGATTCGGCGGTAAAGTTGCCGACATCAAACCTTTTGCGGCATCATTAAACGTCTGCTGACTCAAACCACAAGAAGGACCTGTAACATCACCCCAGTATCCGGTGTTGTTAACGTTTAGCAAACCGATTTGGTCATCGACGATGTTCATGTAAACGCTCTGACCGCGCGCTAACCGCTGTGTCAATTCGATACGTTTATTACTCTTATCGCAGCCAAGACTACCTATAAGAGAAAGGCCAAAAAGAATGTAGAAACCGATTCGCGTTTTCATGGGCGACTCCTTTACGTAGTTAGGCTAATTCAAGGGAAGTGCCAGGAAAACGCCATTTAAAAGCGCTATAAAGCCCCTTATAGCCCTTCCGTCGCCCTACAAAATGAAACGACAAATTCTGTGCACATGTGTCTAATTTCAAGACACCCGCAAGGTTACTAACGTTAAGCTAAACCACCCCAGCCAGGAGCTGGTCCCCGGCTTGCACACTAGAAACTTGAAGAGCACCGGGGGAAATTATAAAAAATTATTTAGTGGCTGTAATGGCTGCATATTCGCTTGTCGCCTGCAGTGACGTGCAATTTGCAACTATTGACCTCAATAGTAAAGACGGAAATCCCATAAACTCCTGCGCCGATATACTGCCAACGTATGGCGGAAATTTAAGAATTGCATTTATGGTTGATACTTCCGGTTCGACTAAAAATACTGATCCCAATAAATATTACCGCGGCGAGACTCTCGACAATTTTTTGGCGACCTACGGCACTAAATCCAACCTAAGTTACTCTTACGGAGTTTTCGCCGGCACGGCCCGATTCTACGACAAAACCGCGATAAATTTTTCTTCTTCGGCGACAGTACCGTATGGCGCCGCTGCTGATTTATCAAGAGCCGTCAGTATTTTTAAGAGTAACATCGTCAACGACGGTACAACTAACTACAAGGTAGCCTTTAACGCTCTCCAGGCAAATATCCTGGCGGACCTCCAGCGCGCCGACAGCCCAAAAATGTATTCGGTCGTATTTATGTCCGATGGCCAACCCAAAGATTTAGTCGCACCAATCAATAATTCAGCTTTAACTTTAGTAAAGAACTTTACGCAAACGATTGTCATGAGTGGTGGCGCTGTACGCGTGAGTGCCGTTTACTTCGGATCGAACACGGATCAAAAAGCGATCGACGTTTTAAAAACGATTGCGATCGCTGGCCAGGGACAATTTATTAACACTAATGTTTTGCCCAATAACGCCCTAAACATCGACGACGCGATCTCTATTCCTGGCCAGTCTTGCGGTCAGTAGATTTGCCCCAAACACTTTCTAAGAATTTATCCCGGCCCGAATTAAAACGATAATATTTATACCGCAAGGGATTCTTCTTATAATAATCTTGATGATAATCCTCGGCCGCAAAGAACTTTCCCGCCTTTGTTATTTCTAAAACGATTTTCTTGGGAAAGACTTTTTTCTTTTCTAAGTCTGCTTTTGATTCTTCGGCGAGCTTTTTTTGTTCTTCATTATGATAAAAAATTCCCGGTCTGTATTGCAAGCCGCGGTCAACAAATTGTCCCGCAGAATCCGTGGGGTCCATATTACGCCAAAAAACTTCCAACAGTTTTTTATAACTGATTTTCTTGGGATCAAAGTCAATTTGCACGACTTCAGTATGAATGGAACCGTCGGTGGCCTTTTCATAATAGTTGCGGTAACTGGGATTTTCTTTGGTGCCGCCAGCATAGCCAGAGATGACGGACTTCACGCCGTCTAGTTTTTCGAATGGCGGTTCCATGCACCAAAAACATCCACCTGCAAACGTGGCCACATCGGCTTTGGCCACAGTGCCTAAAACTGTTACCACCGCCAACAAAACGTTAAATATTTTCATGGTTTTGCCTCCCAAATAATCTACGTAATATCTTATATTTGGGATTCATTCTAATCAAATCCTAACGAAACTCCCCTAAACTTCGGCTTATGAAAAACTATATAGCGCTTTTAACTTTGGTCGCACTCACCGGATGTACCTGCAAACAACAATCTTCAACACCCTCAGAAAGTGTAATTCGCATAGACGGATCGAGTACGGTTTTTCCGTTAACCGAGGCCATTAGCGAAGAATTTGGCCGCGCTAACCGCGTTCGCGTGACCGTGGGAACCTCCGGAACAGGCGGCGGCTTTAAAAAATTTATTGCCGGCGAAATTGATATCGTTGATGCCTCCCGCGCGATAAAGCCAGAGGAGATACACGCGCTTAAAAAGGTCAACCGCGATTATATAGAAATTCCTGTTGCCTACGACGGAATTACTCTTGTCGTTAATACAAAAAATGATTGGGTTGATCATTTAACCGTCGAAGAACTAAAAAAAATCTGGGAGCCAGAAACCAAGGTAAAAACTTGGAAGGACATTCGGCCGAATTGGCCAAATCGCCCCATTAAACTTTATGGCCCCGGTACTGATTCCGGGACATTTGATTATTTTACCGAAGTTATCGTCGGCAAGGCCCGGGCTAGCCGCTCGGATTATACCAAGAGCGAAGATGATAACGTTCTCGTACAAGGCGTTACCGGAGACTTAGATAGCCTTGGTTATTTTGGTTATTCCTACTATCAGTCGCACAAAAATAAAATTCGGGCCTTGCCCATAAAGGCCAAAGAAGTCGTGGCTCCCTCGGAAGAGTCTATTCTTAAACAAAAGTATATCCCCCTCTCGCGACCACTTTTTATCTATATAGATAAAAACGCCGATGAGCGCGCTGAGGTAAAGAATTATGTTTCGTTCTATTTATCGAATGCTCCGGCATTAGCCAAAGAAGTTGGATTTGTGCCGTTAGCTGACGAGAGATACGACCAACTCAAGAAAGTTTTAGAAAAATGAAGCGCCAGGCGATTGTTGCCGACAAATTAGTTTGGTGGCTCTTACGCGTAAATATTTTGATTAGCGTCGTAACTACCATCGCCGTGATTTTTGTAATTGGGTCCGAAGCTTTTTCTTTTTTCTCGCATGTTTCTCTTTTGGAGTTTTTTACGGGAACCCGTTGGGAACCGCTGTTAGAGCCGCGCTCCTTTGGAATTTGGCCCCTTATCTGCGGATCTTTTATTGTCGTCGTCGGGGGAATTCTTTTAGCTTTACCGGCTGGGGTGGCCGTCGCGGTATTTTTTAATGAATTTGCCAGCCCCAAACTCCGCCGCTGGATTAAACCAATTATCGAAATTCTCGCGGGAATTCCTACGGTTGTTTATGGGTATTTTGCCTTGACCTTTGTGACGCCGATTTTGCGCGTAGTTTTTCCCGACATTCAGGTGTTCAATGCGCTCAGCGGAACTATTGTTGTCGCGATTATGATCTTGCCGCTGATCTCTTCGATGACGGACGATGCCTTGCGGGATGTTCCGCGGGCACTACGCGAAGGCGCTTATGGTTTAGGGGCAACACGCTTTGAAACGATAGTCTACATTTTATTACCAGCCAGCATAAGCCGCATCGGCGCCATCGCTATACTCGCCATCTCCAGAGCCGTTGGTGAAACCATGGCCGTAACTCTCGCCGCAGGGGCGACACCGAAAATGACGCTAAATCCGCTGGAAAGCATTCAGACATTAACCGCTTATATTGTGCAAGTGAGCATGGGCGATGTCCCCGCCGGCGGCGTTGAATACTTAACCGCGTTTGCCGTTGGCGCCGTCCTTTTTGTGATAACTTTTTTACTTAATGTTATTGGCTATCGCCTTATTCGCGGGGCGCAAATGGAGTTATCATGAACGCTCGCCGCAAATTTGTTGATAAACTCTTTCGCGCGGTTTGCTTTATTTTAACTTTCGCCGCCATTTCAGTTCTAGGAATTTTATTGGCACAAATCATTGCTGAAGGCGCGAAATGGATAAATATTGATTTCTTACAAAATTTTCCGTCCCGCATGCCGTCGCGCGCGGGAATTGGCGCCGGAATTGCGGGAAGTCTTTGGCTCATGCTTATCGCTGCCGTTTTTTCGATACCTGTGGGACTTTTGTCGGCCGTTTATCTCGAAGAATATCTGCCAAAAAACCGGCTAAATTTTTGGCTGCAAATTAATATTGGAAATCTAGCCGGACTGCCGTCAATTGTTTATGGGCTTCTGGGATTATCTATTTTTGTCCGCACGTTTGGGTTTGGCCGAAGCTTGTGGGCAGGTGGTCTTACGCTCGGTCTACTTATTCTTCCCGTAATCATAATTTCAACACAAGAATCAATTCGGGCCGTGCCCACAAATATTCGCATGGCCGCCTACGCGCTGGGCGCACGGCGCTGGCAAGTCACTTTTATGCAGGTGGTGCCAGCGGCAATTCCGGGAATAACAACCGGGGTTATTCTCTCTTTATCTCGCGCCATCGGCGAAACCGCGCCTTTGATAGTGATCGGCGCTTTAAGTTATGTGTCTTTCTTTCCCCATTCTCCAAATGATAGCTTCACCGCACTGCCGATTCAAATTTATAGTTGGGCATCGCGCCCCCAAGAAGAGTTTCATGGCTTAGCGGCGGGCGCTATTTTAGTTTTATTAGCTACGCTTTTTGCACTCAATCTTGTGGCCATCGTAATTCGTGAACGCCGACAGAGGTACAAATCATGATGAATGCTGTTTTTTCTGCCAAAAATCTAAGTGTATTTTATGGCGCCAAAGAAGCTGTAAAAAAAGTTTCGTTTAACGTCCTAGAAAAACACGTAACGGCCGTTATCGGGCCTTCGGGGTGTGGTAAAAGTACGGTTCTGCGCTGCTTAAACCGCATGAACGACTTTGTCGATGCCGTCCGCATTGAAGGCGAAATAATTTTTCACGGGGATAATATTTATAGCCCCAAATTTGACGCGGCCGAAATTCGCCGGCGCGTGGGCATGGTTTTTCAAAAACCAAATCCATTTCCAAAATCCATTTATAAAAACGTAGCTTGGGGACCAAAAATAAATGGGTACGAAGGTAATCTTGACGAACTCGTCGAATCCGCATTGCAACGGGCCGCCTTATGGGATGAAGTTAAAGACCGGTTAAATGAGTCCGCTTTTGCCCTCTCGGGAGGCCAGCAACAACGGCTGTGCATCGCCCGCGCCATTGCCATGAACCCCGAAGTCATCCTTATGGATGAACCGTGTTCGGCTTTGGACCCCAATGCCACCAATAAAATCGAGCAATTAATTCACCAACTTAAAGAGCGCTATACAATAGTTATCGTCACCCATAATATGCAGCAAGCCGCGCGCGTTTCGGATGAGACCGCGTTTTTTTACGAAGGGGAACTTGTTGAGTTTGGCGATACGCGCAAAATTTTTACGAATCCAACGCAAAAGAAAACCGAAGATTATATTACGGGAAGGTTTGGTTAAGAGGTAGAAGATGGCAAGTCATTTAAGAAATGAATTAGAAAAATTGAAAACCAATTTACTCTCTTTGAGTTCCGAGGTGGAGAGGGCGCTAAATAAGTCCATGCTCTCCGTTCGTAACGGTGATAGTAACCTCGCAAAGGAAGTTATTGAGGCCGATCACGTTATTGATCAACGTGAAGTTGAAGTAGAGGAGCAATGTCTGGCGATTTTAGCTCTCCACCAGCCCGTGGCCAAAGACTTAAGATTTGTAATTGCGGTTTTAAAAATTAACAACGACCTTGAGCGCATTGGTGATTTAGCCGTAAATATTGCAGAACGGACGATATATTTAAAAAAACAGCCCGAAATTCCCATTCCATTTGATTTTGCCAGCATGTCGCAAAAAGCCTGCGCGATGTTGAAACGAGCGTTAGATGCTTTTATTAATATG
Organism: uncultured Bdellovibrionales bacterium; assembly: GCA_964498095.1. GTDB lineage: Bacteria > Bdellovibrionota > Bdellovibrionia > Bdellovibrionales > SG-bin7 > SG-bin7. The sequence continues at coordinate 335,136 of CAZCFY010000001.1, forward strand.
GATTTAAAAACGGCGCACGAAGTTTGGGAATCCGATGATGAGATTGATAACATGAATCGCGAAGTTTACGACAAGGTTTACAGCGGCGTACGCAAGGACCCCAATCAAGTTGAGGCCCTAATTCACTATCTATCGATCTCGCGCCACTTGGAACGCATTGGTGATTACGCTACAAACATCTGCGAAGACGTCATTTACATGGCTGAAGGCCGCATTGTGCGCCATCAGCCAGAAATTGATTAAAGAGACTTTAAGTACTCAACTAAATCCGTAACTTCGGCGTTACTAAATCCTAAACTCTTTTTAGCATTATAGCGCCATACGACTTCATTTAAGTTTTTTGCCACACCGTTATGAAAATACGGGGGATGGGACCAAACACCTTTTAACGGTGAAGTGCGGTAATGTTTTGTGGCGCTGCGAGAGGCGTAACTTGGAACACCGCTCAGTTCGGGCTCACTGGCCACATCGGATGGCAAGTGCAGTCTCTCGTTAGCATCCGTAAAACTTCCCCCACTGTGACAGCTCGCGCACTTATTTTCAAATAATATGCGTCCACGATTTGCCGCTGTACCGTCAAAACTTCCCGCTGGTGCCGACGGCGCCTGTAAACTTTGTTGGTACGCTAGGAGCGCTGGAAGCTTAGTACTAATTTGATCATCGGAACCATGGGTTACGTTTACGGCGACGCGATCGTCTGAGAATGTTCCATGTCCACCCATTTGGGTTACACCCACGTAGCGGTTCCAATAAGAGATATCGCCATCACCGGTGAAGGTCGCCCGATTTACATCTTTTAACCCAAAGGCCGGCGGGATTACCACAGGTCCATTAATGTCGTCTTGGTTATAGCGCGGATCGTACTTACCTTTCCCCCAAGAACTATAAACTTTCTTTTGCTCCGGAGTTATTGCCGGCGAAAGCGCTATGATGGCGCCGGAATCTAAATCCCGGTTTGGCCAACCTTCCAAACGCTTTCCTATGCCAGGCGCAAAGGAGTTGTCCACGGTCGAGTGACAAAGTGCACAGGTTACTCCGACTCGCTTTAATGTATCTTTATCGTCCACTTTTTCGATAGTTCCCTTAAGCCCCACGACGGCATTATGCTTTAATAAAACTATCGTGGTCTCTGGTTTGGACAAGTCTACACTACCATTCTTAATCCCATCTTTAATTTCTTGCGGCAGCGCTTCGGAGTCGACTTTTAAGCCGAGGGCCAGCGCACTTTTAGGATCGACTTTCTCACTTATGACTTCATTTATTTTTAAAGTATCCGTCCAAAGTGTTTCATCACCAAAGGTATCAAATCGAAAAATTTGTTTTCCCTCTTCAGCGCTGCGGACTGTGACGATATTTTCATTATTGTTATTATCCTTATTACAAGCCATTGCGATAAAAATTCCAACTACACTTAATGCTAAAATTTCCTTAATACTCGACATGGGTTTACCTCCGGTCAATCCGTCTCGCAATGCAAGGGTTTGGCCAGAGCCGTTGTTACAATAACTCATTTAAAAACCTGTTTTGGTGCAAAGCTCCCCGTGACACCGAGGTGTTTAGGGACCAGAAAGAGTAACTGAGATTCCTGGGCTACCTTTGGCCGACTTGCCTGCGTAGGCGGTTACTTATACTCCCCCAATGGCACAAAGAGTTTTGTTGGCAGCTCTGAGTGTCGAAGCCCATCGAGTTACGCTAATCCAGCTATATTTACAGCTCTCTTTGCCGCTGACCACCAAGGCCCTTCTCTACTTAAAATTTCACGTGCTTGCGGGCGCGAAAATCCAGCGGCCTCCAAACTATTTAGGTGAATATAATTCCGTAAATTCACTAGCGCACGAAAGCTTTCGACAATCCTAGTAAAAGGCCGCAAATCCCAAAACTTGCCAGCAGAAGGCCGCCAACGACAAGCACCGGTTACCGCGATTGCAATCGCCGCCGTCACGGCGCGGATAAATGGCTTATAGGTTTGCCGATGAGAAAGCTTAATTTGCAGATGGATATGGTTTCCGACAATAGCCAACGAAATAATGCTAACACCAAATTTTTGCGAGAATTTAGCCAAAATACTTTTTATCCGTGATTTATTTCTTAGATTCAAAAAGGACCAAAGCCCCTTTGCTTTTGACGAGCGCAACACAAGATGCATCGAGTGTTTTGCCGAAATCGGCCGCGGTCCTTTTCGGCCCGAGCGTTTTTTCTGTAAATCACCGCCGTAATCTGATTTTTCTTTTTTGAAGAGAGAAATTTGATGGCGCAACGTGAACGAAGGTACATTTTTTCACAGCGAAAATCAAGCTCATTTACAAGATAGGTAAATCTTAATTAACGATGACAGGCGAGAAGCAAATCAAGCATAGCGAAGCACAACCGCACAACAAAGCGAAACACAGCAAACTGAAGCGAGGTGATGCGAAGCGAGGTGAAGTGAATCGCTGAAAGCCTAAATCACAAAAACCCACAAATTATTTTACTAAGACAGAGCAGACCGCCTTGAAAAAGATTTTTCCAAAGCAACTTAAAAACCATCTGATCGCTGGCGATTTCGCAAAACATTTCAACTTTGACAGGCATAGCGATTTCACCGATAGTCAGCCCGATGTTTCAACCAAACAAATTGCACATAATTCTTTACGTTAAAGATCAAAAGGTCAGCCGAGACTTTTACAGTCGATTGTTGAATTATGAACCCACACTTGATGTTTCGGGAATGACTGAATTTGAAATTTACCCTAATTGTATTCTGGGACTTATGCCAGAATCAGGAATTAAACATCTTTTAGGCGCGCGCCTCCCCGAGCCTATTAATGGTGTTCCTCGCGCCGAAATTTATATCATGGTTGATGATCCTAATAGTTATCACAACCGAGCACTCCAGTTAGGAGCAAAAGAGCTAAGCCCACTTAGTCCGAGAGATTGGGGGCACGATGTGGCTTATTCCTTGGACCTTGATGGCCACGTGCTCGCGTTTGCAAAACTCTCTCAATAACAGTCTCATAACACTCTCATCCTTGCTGATCACAGTCCCGAATTTCACCGGTAAGACAGATAGGCATTAAGTCTATCCGCCATTTAATCATTTTCGCAATATGATCAGGCTTACGCACTCGCTCCGCCCTTCCACACAGAAATTTCTAAATCAAAAATTCTTTCTGGCGCTAATTCCAAGAGAAAATCGTCGCACTGACTGGTTGAATTTGGGGTTCGAGCAATGAGAACGAAGGTAGGGAGTTTTTAAAAGCTCGAGCTAATCCTGAAATCTCGGGAGTTTCATTCCGGGAAAATCCTTCAGGACAAATCAAAAAGAAAAAAATTAGCCAAAAACCTAATTCAAAAGTCCACGGATTTTTTCGACGCGCTTTTTGTTGGCGCCGATATCGGAGTGGCCCACGCGAGAGGCCGAACGAATTAATAATTTCCCTGGGAAGTCCTTGGGGAAGTAAATTTCCAGATCGTCAACGAAACCAAAAAGGCGCGAGGTAAAGGTAAAATGAAAATAATCTTCTCTGGCGCTCATTAGCTCACCGCCAATACCTTTAATGATTTCAGGAATTTTCTCTCGCCCGGCAGAAAATTTCAAATCTCCCAAAAAACAATTTGGCTTTGGGCCACAGGGAGAAAGTTTACCTTCGCTCACGCCCAATCCTGGGGGCGTCATTTCACGGCTAAGCATCCCCAGACGCCAAAAGCGAAATGAAAAATAACCAACTACGACGAGTACGAGAACTAAAGAACCAATGAGTATTTTAACCATTATTTGGCAACCTCAACCATTGCGGCGACGACCTCAACCATTACAGCGGCAATCAATCATTAAAATGCGACTTCAATCCCTGCCAACAGTCCAAATATTTTTTATCGCGCAACGGAGAGCCAAGGGCCGCTTCCGTAGGATGAAACACCATACAGGATTCAAACATAAACGCCATGGTGTCGGCGATATAATAGGGCTTGGAATCGCCATTTGTTGCCTTCGAAAAAGTCTCGGTATCTGGTCCGTGCGGAGTCATGCAATTGTGCAGAGAACACCCACCCGGCGAAAATCCTTCGGCTTTCGCGTCGTATTCGCCGTGAATTAACCCCATAAACTCACTCATGACGTTGCGGTGAAAGTACGGCGGACGAAAACTATCTTCCGCCACCATCCAACGCGGAGGGAAAATCACAAAGTCTATGTTCGCGGTCCCCGGTTTTGCCGAAGGGGAAGTTAAAACGGTAAAAATAGACGGATCCGGATGATCGTAGCTAACCGTATTGATAGTCTGAAAGCGGCGGAGATCATATTTGTAGGGAGTCAAGTTTCCGTGCCACGCAACTACGTCCAACGGCGAATAGAGCGACTCTGTTTCCCACATGCGGCCTTGAAATTTACAAAGCGTTTTAAAGGAACCTTTTTTATCTTCAAAATGCGCGACCGGCGCCATAAAGTCGCGCGGATTAGCCAAGCCATTGGCACCGATGGGGCCAAGTCCCGGCAACTGAAATGCGCCGCCAAAATTTTCCGCGACATAGCCACGGCTCGGGCCGGAAACGGCGACTTGAATTTTAATTCCACGCGGAATAACACAAATCTCGTGCGGTTCAACTTGCAGAACTCCCATTTCCGTTGCCACAGTCAAAGGCCCCTGCTGCGGAACAATCATCATTTCGGCATCGGCATTATAGAAATAGCGCTGCATCGATTGATTACAAACATATACATGCATAACACAGGCGCTATTACCCGCCATTGTCATAAATCCATCTAGGAAATCACGTTTTTCATTGGGAATTGGCAGGGGCTGCCAGCGCAATTGGTGGGGCGGCGTTGGCACTCCGTCAAACGGGTGACTCTTAATCTGCGGAAAACTTATTTCGCGAAATTCCCCTTGGGAAACAACCGATGGTCTTAAGCGATAAAACCACGTGCGCAAATTTTCGGAACGCGGAGCCGTAAAGGCCGTACCATTAATCTGCTCGGGATACAAACCCAGCGGCGGCTTCTGCGGCATGCTTTGACCTATGGGCAATGCTCCCGCCAGCGCCTCCGTAGAAAACTGATTATTAAATCCTGTTTGATAATTTAACTTTTCCATGCGCCTTACCCCTTTTTTAATTGGTTGGCCACGCCCTCTATCCGTGCTTTGATTTCCTCGGGATCCCCTAAATAGCGCGAACTTTTTGGCTTTAAGTTATTATCCAAATCGTACGCTAAGGGAATTCCCGTCGGAATATTTAATTCGGTAATTTTCTCGTTGGAAACTTGATCCAAAAATTTAACCAGCGCGCGTAAACTATTGCCGTGGGCCACGATCAAAACACTTTTCCCGGCGTGTAGCTTTGGCGCTATTTCTTCGTGCCAAAACGGCATAAAACGTTTTTCGGTTTCTTTCAGTGATTCCGTGCTGGGAAGCTCACTTGGATTCACGTTCTTATAGCGTGGGTCAAAGCGCGGGTGGCGTTCGTCACTAGCTTCTAATGCCGGCGGAGGAACGTCAAAACTCCGGCGCCAAATTTTAACTTGGTCTTCGCCAAACTTTTTAACCATTTCGGTCTTATTTAGACCTTGCAGCGAGCCGTAATGGCGTTCATTTAAACGCCAAGTGGGTGTTACGGGAATCCACATTTGATCTAATACGTCTTGCACATGCCATAGAGTGCGAATAGCGCGCTTTAAAACCGACGTATAAGCCAAGTCAAAAGAAAATCCCTCATTCTTTAAAACCTCTCCGGCGCCTTTAGCCTCGGTAATGCCTAAGGGGGAAAGGTCAACATCCACCCAACCGGTAAAGCGATTTTCTTGATTCCATTGACTTTGACCATGCCGAATTAGAACAAGTTTTTCCATTTTTTCGAATTTCCTCTCTAAAACGCTAAAAATCAATCATTTATAGAATTTGTACAAAAATTGTCGCTGATTTTAAGCCATTACCCACTGGAGAAAGAGCTTAAAATCTGGTACATTGGGACCCCAGACTGGAACGTGAAAATGGAATTAGAAAAAAACAGGGGACTTTCAACAGAGCCCCCAAAGACCAAAAGCTCATATCTTACCTATACGCAAATTGCGACTCAGGGCTTACGCGCTGTGGGCGGCAAAGCTTATAATTTAGCGCTTTTAAGTCGCGAAAGTTTTGCGGTACCCGCAGGCATTATTTTAGCAAAAGTACCAACAGAGTCTGAGCGCGCCGAAATTTTTGCGTGGTGGAAAAAGCTGGGTTCACCTAAACTTGCCGTACGCAGTTCCGCCCTCGGTGAGGACTCGGCGGAACTTAGTTTTGCCGGCCAACAAACAACTTTTCTAAATGTCGATAGCGAGGCTACTCTCGTTAAGGCCATTGAAGCCTGCTTTGCCTCGATCCACCGCCAAGCCAGCCGCGCTTACCGCGAATTCTTTACGCGCAAAGCGCAAACGCCCGAAATGAACGTCGTCCTGCAAGTCATGGTTGACGCCAAATTTGCCGGCGTCTTCTTCTCTAAGGACCCGCGCGGAAAAAATGAAGACTGGGTGGTAGAAACCATCGAAGGCTTAGGCGAAGATTTAGTCTCGGGCCGCAAGACCCCCGCTCGCTTTACGCCCCAAACAACCGTTGAAAAACAAATCGTCGGTTGGAATAGCGATCACTTAAAACAAGTCGTCACTATGGGATTGCGTGTCCGCGACGTTTTAGGTTTTGAAACCGATATGGAATGGGCTTTTGATCAAAACGATCAGCTTTGGTGTTTGCAAGCCCGCCCCGTGACGGCACTACAAAGTTTTTCGAATCAACAAAAAGAAGTGCAAAAAGAGTTAGCCCGCCTAAAGAAGAAACATCCTCAAAACGTCTACTGGGATGGTCAAACCTTTTCTGAGTGGACGGGATTCCCTAGCTACCTCACGTTTAGTATTTGGAAAGACGCATTCGCACCCAATGGCGCTTTTTCGGAAGCTCTAAAGGAAATGGGATACTACGGCTTTACCCAACATTCATTTTCGCCCAAGGATACTTTACTAGAACGTGTGTTTGGCCGCGCCTATGTAAATTTGAGTTTACTGGAGCCATTATTTTTTGGGCCGATTCCTTATAGTATCAATCCCTACCCCCGCCCGCATTTAAAATTCAATTGGCGAAAGATTACGTTACAGTCGATTTTAAGAGCGCCCTACTCAATTTTCCGCATGGGCCGCGTGGCTTGGAGTCTGCAAACGGAAAGACGTAAACACCTTAACCGTTGTGCCTCGGCGCTGGCCAAATACCGCGTTGATTTTTCGCGGCCGTCAGATCCTAGTTTTTATAGCCATTGGGATAACAAAACTCTGCTAAATAATTTGGCGGAGGAATCAAAAAAATTCTCCAACGAATACTTAAAGTGGCCCTTTGTGTTGATTGTGATGGCCGAAGCAACCATGCAATCGCTGCAAATGATGCTGACCCGCACCTATGGCAAAAAGGGTGGCGAGCAAACGCTACAGCGCTGGCTAGGCATGGGGCTTTCGACAATGACGGTAAAAATGAATTCAGAGTACCGCGAAGCTTGTGCGCAAAAAGAAAAGCAAGCGTTCTTTTTAAACCGCTATGGCCACCGCGGCCCCGGTGAGCTTGATCTTTCTAATCCGCGCTTCGTGGAATTGGGCGAACGGGCTTTTGGAAAATCCAGCCAGTTTCAGCCGAATCACAAAGACGTGGAAGAGGAAATAAATAGATTGGGCCGCTTCCAGCGCCCGGTTATTTTGCAAGAATGGCGATTCTTAAAGAAAATGCTCGAACTGCGTGAGCAATGGAAAATGGAAATCATGCGCCCCTACGCGCATTTGCGCTGGATGGCGCTAGAACTTGGCCGCCGCAGCGGTTTAGGCGAAGACGTCTTCTGGTTGCGCCTGAGTGAATTACTAAAAAATGGCAGTGACATGAACCGCTATCAGACAAAGATTGAAGACCGTAAACAACGTTTTAAATCTTTCCGCAAGTTGTCTTTTCCTGTTGTCGTATCTTTAGATGAACTAGAAAATATATTAGCAGGTAAAGAAGTTTCTAATAAGTCCGCCCTAGAGGGCGAAGGTTTATCTCCGGGGATGTCTTTTGGCGAAGTCCGCGTCGTGCAAGACCCCGAGAAGGAAAAAACAAGTGAGTGGCCCCAGGATGTTATCTTGGTCGCCGAAGCCACTGACCCGGGTTGGACTCCCCTCTTTCAGCACGCCAAAGGCGTGGTCGTCGAAAAAGGCGGAGTATTATCTCATTGTGCGATCGTGGCGCGCGAAATGGGAATCCCGGCTGTCAGTCAAATTCAAAAATGTCATTTGCGGTTAAAAAATGGCGACCACGTTTGGGTAGATGGATCAAATGGCCGGATTATTTTGGCGTAGTAGTATTAATTTTTTAGCGGTAATCCCTACCGCCATTGTGCCACTGACGATCATCGGAGTGATCCTAAGTGCCGTTGCTTCGTTTATTGCCGGACTATTTGGAATCGAACTTAAATGGGAAGGCCCGAAACGTCTCCTTGAGGTTTTTCTAAAGCCGCGAGTGATCGTTTCCATCGTCATTGTAAACTTAATGGTTTGGGGCGGCATCCGCAGCTATGGTTATTTATCCACGCGCGCCCGTCCCCTGTGGTACATCGAAATCCGCAATAACATGATTGCGAAACCGTCCGCCGGCCGCAAATATACAGATATCATCGAAAGCTATAATGGCACGGAATCTCCAGCTTCTACGGCCAAAAAAATTCTAAGCGTAGCTCCCACCTGGCAAGTTAAGCTTGATAAAGGTTCGTTTGGGGGCGTCGCCTTTTCGGGAAACTCTCTTTTTGTTGGAACTGATGACGGTTACATCACCGAGATCGACGATGAAAAAGGCGAGATCTTAAGAAAATTCTTTATTGGCACATCAGCCACGCCCCGGGTCGTTGTTTGGAACGACATTTTGTTTGCGGGCGAGGGCCATCACGCGACTCATCAAGGCCGCGTTTACTCCTTTGATTTACACACGGGACGGCTAAGAGGCGCTTATCAAACGTCAAGCCACACCGAAGGTGTCCCGGTAATCGCCACCGCCAACGGCAAGTCTTTACTTTTTGTCATGGGCGGCTCCAGTGGTATTCATGCCATTGATCCCATGACCATGCAGCTTGTGTGGCATCAAAAACTTGGTCACGTGGACTCCGAAGTTCGCGTCGAGGGACAAACCGTTTACTTTTCGCGCGGTATTGAACGTGATCACGATAAGCGCGATCATCGTGTTTACGCGTTGGACTTTTCGACCGGAAAGGTCTTGTGGGAAACTGATACTGCCGCTTCTTCTTGGCGGGCGCCGATTATTTTTCAAGATCGCGTCTGTTGGGGAATGGGAGAAATTTTCGTGCCCACGAAATTCGGTCAACTCGGTTGCTTTGCCAAAGATACCGGCAAACCCCTCACCGCCATTAACTTAGACGCCCCTCTCATTGGAATTCCGCAGCGCCTCGGCCAAATTGTGATCACAGCGGATCTAAAGGGAAATGTTTGTGCCGTAGACCCATTTGCGGGAACACGAATTTGGTGTGCCGACCTACCGAAAGCAAAATATTCTTACGCAACACCCGGATTAGACGGCAATGGCAATATACTATTTCCCACCGAAAATGATGGAATTTTCGCTCTTGATCATCGCACTGGCGAAAAAGTATTTCAGTGGAAGCCCGAAGAAAAAGATGCGCCGTGGTCCATGGTAATGGCGACTATCCATGCGCATACGGATTATTGGTATGTGGTGGACTGGAAGGGCCAGCTAAGAAAACTTAAGCCGGAGTATGCTCATGATTAAATATCTCCTCCTTGTCTTTGCACTTATCTTTATTTCCTGTGGCCCTGGTTCTGATCTTGATGCTCTTAATAAGGTAAGTAAGCCTAATTATTGTTTTGACGGTGAAGACGAAAATGGCAAGCGTTGCACGACAGGTGTCATCCGTTTTAATACGCATACGGAATTATGCGCGGGCCTACAAAATGTCAGATTAAATTCAAGATGTGGTGACGAAACTCTGTTTAAACGTAGCCGCTATTTTAAAGAAAATTGCGAAGGTACGTTTAAACCCGATTATACCGAAATAGATTTGCAACCGCTTGAACGTTGCTCAGAAATTGTTGTTCGCCGCTAATTGACATAAACTCGAATTTACGGCTAACATTTTCCAATGAAAATGATATCGCCGTCCCAATACCAGCTGCCACTCAATTTAAAAAAAATCATTCTTGAAAACCCCGAACCCAGCGGGGAAGAAGTTCCCTTGGATGTATTATTTGTGGGCGCCGGCCCCGCCGGCCTCGCTGGAGCCATTGAACTTGCCCGTCTCGTGAAAAAGGCCAATGACGAAGGCAAAGGGCCCGGACAAGTCGAAATTGGGGTTTTAGAAAAAGCGGAAGGTCTCGGAAATCATAATCTCTCAGGGGCCGTCGTAAATCCCGTGGGCTTTAAAGAGTTATTTCCCGAAATTCCGATGGCGGAATTTCCTTTTAAAAAGCCCGTCGAAGGAGAAAGCGTATATTTGTTAACGAAAACGGGTCAAATTAAATTACCCACGCCACCGACGATGAAAAATCACGGAAACTATGTCGCTTCTATTAGCGAAATTTGCCGCTGGCTGGGTGAAAAAGCCGAAGGCTTAGGTGTTAATGTCCTTACCCAATTTCCCGCCGACAGCCTAATTATTCGCGAAGGCGCGGTAGCTGGCGTGCGCACGACTCCCGCCGGACTTAACCGCACGGGCGAGCCGGGCAGTTCGTATATGCCATCAACCGACGTAACGGCTAAAGTAACTGTGTTGACCGAAGGGACCCGTGGTCAATTAACGAGTGCCTATTTGGAATGGATGCAGATTCATTCGGATGCACCGCAAATCTTCGCTTTAGGTGTAAAGGAACTATGGAAAACCCCAAATCCGCCAAAAGATATTGTGCACACGATGGGTTGGCCGCTACCGCGTGATGCCTTCGGTGGAAGCTTTATGTACCCCATGGGCGACAACCAAGTGGCTGTGGGACTCGTCGTTGGGTTGGATTACCATCAACACAACTTAGATATTCACGGTTTGCTGCAAACTTTAAAGACTCATCCACTTTTTAGCCAATATCTTCAGGGCGGTGAAATCGTCGAGTGGGGAGCAAAAACGATTCCCGAAGGGGGTTGGTATTCTTTACCCCGCCGTCTGCATGGCGACGGTATTTTATTTGCTGGTGATACCGTCGGCATGGTGAATGTTCCCGCTCTAAAGGGAATTCATTATGCGATGATGTCTGGGATTTTTGCCGCGCGTACCGCATTTGAAGCATTAATGAATAAAGACTTCACGCAGAATACTTTAAAGAAATATGACGAAAAAATTCACGGTAGTTTTATTGCCAGAGATCTAAAATATACACGCCACATGCGCCATGTTTTTAAAGACGGTTTTTACGTTGGTGGAATAAAAGCCGCCATGCTTACTGTTTTTGGCGGTCACTTCCCTAGCTATAACGGCGCCATGCCGGCCGACAGCGCCGAACCAAGAAAAGTCTCTGAAACCCCTCAAGAAAGGGCCCCCAACGCCATAAGTAAAGTGGATGCGGTTTATTTATCGGGCAATAAGACCCGTGATGATATCCCTGCTCACCTCAAAATTGGCTCGGATGTACCCAAGGAAGTCGCAGAGTTTTATAGTGCTCTTTGCCCAGCCGGTGTTTATGAAGTGAGGGATGGAAAACTTGTCATAAACGCTCCTAACTGTGTTGATTGCAAAGCTACTGATGTGTTAGGACCCCGTTGGCAGCCACGTGAAGGCGGAAGCGGCCCAAAATATAAAATGATGTAGGAGACCTTATGAAGTTAATTTCCTTATTTAGCTTAATGCTTTTTACCGCCGTCGGTTTAACAAAAACCCATGATTATGATTTTGAACAAGACACCAAGGCCGCTTGGAATTTCCGCTACAGCCAAAAAGGATTTTTTTACGGCGAAAGACCTCTTCCCTTTATTTTAGATTCAATTCCGTTATTTCCAAAGAGTGGAAAAGTATTAGATTTAGCCATGGGTGAAGGCCGTAACGGCGTCTTCTTGGCAAAACTTGGTTACGATGTACTTGGCGTTGATATCTCCGATGTGGGTCTAAAAAAGGCGGAAGAACTGGCGCGCCGAAATAAAACTCAAATAAAAACTCAAGTGGCTGATCTCGGCAGTTACAAATTAGAAGAAAACTCTTACGACATCATTATCATGAGTTATTTTTTGCAACGGGATTTATTTCCTAAAATTAAGAAAGCTCTCAAAAAAGGTGGCGTCGCCATCATCGAAAACTACACCGAAGAAAATATTAAATATAATCCAGGAATGAAGGCCGACTGGATGCTTAAGAAAAATGAGCTCTTCGATCATTTTTCCGATTTAAAAGTTTTGCGTTATCAAGATATTGATGACGGCAAGGCGGCTTACTCGAGCCTGCTCGTTAGAAAACTCTAAGTACTGGATACTACAAGCGCCACGACAGCCTTATTTATTTCCGCAATTCAGTATTGCGATTTAATGCGGCGCTGTTATAATAAACCTATTATGAGCCACTAACTACCTTTCCACCCGCTTCTTTTCTAATTCTTAATTTTAAATTTTATTAGTGCTTTAGGAGTCTGTCATGAGCCAGGTCATCTGCATTCATTTTCGTTCTCTTTCCTACCTAAAAATTTGCAGAGGATTCTATGCGCTTAGTGATCTTACTAACTTCTACATTTTTAAGTTTTGCCGCTATCGATTTAAATGTGTTGCGCCGGCGAAGAGATTCGGGGCTATCAAGCACCCCTTTATCTCTGGCGCCGCTCGGTGGTGAGCGGCTTGAACACAAAAAGCAAATTCGCCGCTTTGATGTAATACCGCAAGAGTACCGCGAACCGGAGCCTTACGTACGCTCAAAGTGTAATTACTTTTGTACGCAAGCTCGTGATGTGCGCTATTCTGATCAAAGAAAAATTCGCCGGAGAATTAACAACTTGTAAACTTAATTCCCCCGCCATTGCCCGGCAACTAAGTAACAAGACAACCTTTAGGTTGCTAAAGGGCGTCGTTTGACAACGTAAGCAACTTATAAGTTGTCTTATTTATGATTGCGGCGACGCGGGTCCAATGACTATTTATTAATTTTCTTTAAGTAAGCAATCAGCGGCTCAGGATCGTCGGTGATAATGCCGTCGACACCCCATTCAATAGCATCGCGCCATTCAGATTCCTTATTTAGAGTCCAGGGAACGACTTTTACCCCCAAGGCGTGAAGCTCTTCTACTTTTTTGGCATTTAATAAAGAAAAATCAGGACTCATAAAAGCGGGCTTTTCCGCACGGGCGACCTTGATTAAATTAGAAAAAAAACCCTCTACCAGAGTCGCTAAGCGTAGTTCGGGGTTAGTTTTTTTTGCCGCGTGTAACGTACGAAAATCAAAAGATTGCAAAATCACGCGTTCCTGCATTCCGTACTTTTTGATAACATCGATGACAATGGCCGAAAATTCTTCGGGACTAGGGCCAAGCTCGGGTGTATCGGCTTCGATTTTAGTTTCAATATTGAATTCAACGGTTTTTGCCACCGGCTCTTTGGATTTAATGACCAACTGAAAAACTTCTTCAAGCGTTGGAATTTTTTCTTTCGGCGCCGGAACTTGTTTTGGGAACTTGGGGTTCCTAAGAGAACCGCAATCAAACTTTTTTACTTCTTTAAGAGTCAGAGAAAAAATGGGGATTTTTTCCGTCACCGCCCGGCCATCCTCGTACTGGCAAATATCTTTATTTATAAATTTATCGTGCGATAAAATAGCGACGCGATCCTTAGTAATACCGATATCCATTTCCAACACGTCTACGCCAAAACGCAGCGCCTCGGCCATTGATGCTAAGGTGTTTTCGGGGCGGACCGCGCGGCAACCGCGGTGGCCGTGAACTAAAATTTTTGCTTCCGCCACGTTCATAAAAATTAAGCTGCTAAAGACCAAATGTTTTATCATCAAAAAATATCGGTTCCCCTGACCTTCGCGATAATGTTTGACCACCGGGTATAAAGTTCCGTGGCACGGTCCACAACTGCGTCAATTTCGCCAAAATTGCCAAAAGGTTTAAAGGCAAAGTCCAAAGCCCCGTAGGCACGGCAGTGGACAACGTCGGCGAGATTGGATTGCCCGGTGATCATAAGTACGATCGTGTCGGGGCTTATGGTTTTTATTTTTTTTAAAAGCTCAACTCCCGACATCTGTGGCATCTTCACATCGGACATAACAACTTGATACTTATTTTTGGCCATTAGATCTAAGGCATCCTTGCCCGACTTGGTAATGTCTACGTTATTAAAGCCGCGCCAAGCGAGATGCGTTTTTAAGATTTCGGCAATATCAAAATCGTCGTCGACGACTAAAAAACGCAATTGCTCTTTTACCATACGACTATTATAGACATTTTACTTAAAATCAGGACACAATAAGTTTATGACACACCTTATATTTTTGATTTTGATTTTTAACTTAAATGCTTTTGCCCAAGAAACGGTCGAGATAAGCCGGTTTGCCACCGATGGAATAAAAACCTGGGAGAACAAGTCCTTTAAAGGCGAAACGAAATACGAGATTCGCGAACAAAAACTTTGGGCGCAGGCCCAAGGGACAGCTTCAGGATTATTTAAAAAGCAAAAGGTAGATATTTCCAAAACTCCATTTCTAAATTGGAGCTGGAAAGTGGAGAAACTGCTCACTGGCAATGATGAAAAAATCAAAACCGGCGACGATTTTCCCGCCCGAATTTATATTGTTGTTTCTGGCGGCATGGCGTTTTGGAAAACCAGAGCCATAAACTTTGTCTGGTCGAATAAATATAGTACTGGGGAGCATTGGCCCAATCCATTTACTAAAAATGCAATTATGTACGCTGTCGAAAGCGGCCCAAAGAATCTTGGAAAATTCGTAAGTTACAAAATAAACGTGCAGGAAGTTCTTAAAAAGACTTTGGCCAAGGATTACGCCGAAATCGATGCCGTCGCCGTCATGACCGACAGTGACCAGACCGGCGCCGATGTTTCCGCCACCTACGGCGAAATATTTTTTACCAAAAATTGAATTGTGCCACCGACATAATTTTTATAAATTCCAGCGGCGGCCAGCGCCCAGGTGTTTACGTCTTTTACATACCGCCAATTTAGGTCTCGTTTTCAATTTTGACACCTACAATTTAAGAACCTACAACAGTTAAAACCACTCCTGGTAATCCACGATGTTGGCATAAAAAATGCCTAAGTAGCGGCATGCGCGCGGCTCTTTTTATTTTATTTTTTATTCCCTTAGCAGCCTTTACCCAAATACGCGTTGGCTATTACGGCGGAACCTTTGATCCGCCAACACGTGGTCATCGGGGCCTCATCGAAAGAGCCATAAAGGCGGCGAATTTAGACCTCGTTTATATGTTCCCCTCCATGACAAACGCAAAAAAGCCAAATGCCTCACCGTATTTGATTCGACGCCAAATGGTAGAGGCCATGATCGCCGATATGCCCAACGTGAGGGGTCCTGACGCTGAGCTGGAGGAAGAATTTCAACGTGGCCGGCTGGCTGCGGAAATCGAAACAATTATGCGTCGTCATAACGGCGCTAAAGTATTTATTGTTACGGGTGATGATGTGATTTCGCGAAACTATTCGAGATTTATTAGCGAAAATCCGGCCTTCCGAGATGTGGGAATCATAATTGGACAACGCAAAAGCGATGCAGCACCCTCGCGAGAAGACTTAAGGGATTTTGATTTCGCTGACCGAGAAGTTATTGTTTTTTCCCCTGCGGCGGACGAAGGAATTTCTTCGAGCTTGGTCAAAAGTAAATTTAAATTTGGCCATCCCGTGGAAGGAAATTTCCTCGACCAAGGGGTTATAGATGTCATCCATCAGCACGGTCTTTACCCGCCAATTTGTCCCCGTCTGTTTACTCCATAGACACGTGTATCGCCAAAAAAGTATAGAGCCCAAAAATGTCACTTTTCCCTCTGTAATTTCAGTAACTTAAGACCACGAGCTTAGGCCCCCGACTTGCTCTTCCCTAAGTCAGGAGGATTCTATGAAACAGATGACCCTGGGACTCTTTGTAGGCCGCGACCTTATGAGCCACTTAATTGCCACGGATTTGATTCCGTTTTTCTCGGCCGCCGGTCATAAAATAGAAATCTTCATTTCTAACGAACATGAAACTTTTGTTCCCGAAAATACCGAGTTTAGAAATTATCTGTTTTTCAACAACGAACTTCTGCACCGCCGAACACTCCGCTTAGCCGACGAAGTTCCAGAAGCTTATCATTTTTGGGCGCCAACTCCCCGCCAAATTCAAGATAAATTTGGTTTCAAAACTCATATGGTCGAAAACGTCAATACCCAAAATTTTGTTAAAAAAATGACCGAACTTGGTGTCACCAGCGCCCTTAATATCGGTTTTGAACAAAAGTTTAAAAAGCCACTTTTTAACTTCTTCGATTTTAAAAAATCCGACGGTGGATTTTGTTTAAACTTGCACTTTGGATTACTTCCGCACTACCGCGGCGTCCTCCCTTTGTTTCGCGCGATGCTTAATGGCGAAAAATTCGGTGGCTTTACTTTACACCATCTCGAAGACAATACGCATACAGGATCGATCGTCAGTTTTGATAAATATGAAATTGATTATAGCGAATCCATTTTTACAAACTTCATGAACAACTACGGATTAGCGGTCGCCCTGGTTTTAAATCAAATTCTTGGTACAACCGAGGGAAAACCCTTGCGGGGCAGCCCCCAATCAGTGGCCGAAGGCAACTATTACACCTACCCGACTTCAACGGAAGTAAATTCTTTTTTATCTAAAGGATTACAATTTTACGAGGAAGACTCTTTACTCTCGTTAATGGCCCATATATTCTTACCAACAGAAAAGCATGAGCATTTTTATAGTGAAGTAGCGCTTGAAACTCACCGCGCCAAAATCGCCGAAGAGCGCGCCACTCCACTGGCTACGGTAATACCTTTGATGGCTTACCGGCAAAAACGCGCCGTGCAGTAAGGAAATATGGCTCTCAAAATTATTCGCTCCAACACTCGGAAATTAAAGGCAAAAGATATTGAGCGGATAATGGTTGGTTCGGAGCCATTTGCCTCTTACGGTTTTTCTAAGAAATCCTGCCAAAAAGTTATAAAGAATAACTTTCACCACGGTCTTTTAGTCGCAAAACTAAATAATTTAGTTGTGGGCTTTGCCATCTTCGAGCGTTCTTTTTTGAACGGTTTTTATTTAAAACTCATCGCAATTGACCCGAGCCACAGAGGTCTCGGAATCGGCAATAAGCTTATGGATGCCTTAGAAAAGGAAACCTTTAAGCAAAAGAACGCACTTTATCTATGTGTAACCGATTTTAACCGCAAGGCGCAGCGCTTTTACAAAAGCCGCGGTTATAAAAAAGTAGGAAAGCTTCCGGATCACTTTAAGAAAGGGATAGCCGAGCTCCTCTTTCGTAAACTCGCGAGCTGATCCAAATTTTTTTTAGGCCGCTTGATCGGCAATTTCATAAAGTTCGTCGTTTTCACGCTGGATGCGATTCTTTAAAGCGTCAATGAGCCTTTTGGTCTCATCTATAAATCTCTCTGGATTAGCTTTTAAGCTATTTGGCGAAATCCACTTTTCTAAGTATTTATCAACGACTTCTTTGATGTTTCCCATTTCGTTAAAGAATCTCTCGGCAACCTTTCGCACATCCGGGTCTGGCGAGTTTATCAAATTGGGATAGAGCGTACGGTCTTCCGTCGTTAAATGTACTTTAAGCCTACCGCTCATTTTGGCTAAAATCATGCAAGTACTGGCGGGATTGCTCTTTAACGACGCCACATCTAGAGCGCCAGACAGCTTTTCGACTAAGTTTAAAATTCCTTCGTGGTCTTTGCGAAATCTTTCGGTCTTTCGATCCATAAATGTCCCCCTTTTCCTATTTACTTCTTCGGCCAGTCGCCTTTAGTAAATTAGAATTTGTCAAAATTGCTCAGCAGTCTGAGGACTTCATTGGGATTTCTTAAAAAACCTACGCGGGCTCTATTAGATTGATATTCAAATCCCGGCGAATTTCTTCTAGCGGCTTATCCCACATTTGTTTCCAATCAATGCCAAAAAATGGTTTTGCCCGTCGGCCCATCTGCCAGCCACGCACAATCTCATTCATGCGGTCGATGCGCTCATTGGGCGAAAATAGCGCCACATTAATAATTCCAGCAGCAAGGTTTAAACAGTTTAACGGAATGGGATACTGGGCTACGCCAAAAGCTTGTAAACCCATTTCGCCATTGACGGAGGTGCTAAATCCGGTCACGACATGCCAAACGTCATGGGTCTCAAAAAAGTGAGCCCGCACAAACTCTAATTGAGAATTTGAGCTTAAGGTGGGAAGGTCCTCGGGATTAAGTTTATTATCGATCAAATATTTTGCTAAACCTTGTCCCAGAGAGCCTTCTGGAAATTTCTTAAGCTCGTCGGTTTTTAATTTACCGATGCGGGGTCTAGAATCCAAGGACGAGGCCGCCGCTCCACCTTGTTCCTTGATGAAATTTACCAAACGCATGACCAATTGCGGATTGCTTTTTACTAACTTGGCGGAAACGGCGATAATTTCGTCGAGACGGTTGATATCTTGACAGACTCGCAAAAAAGCTTTTATCGCCAAGAGGCCATTATAGGAAGATTTTATTTTTCCAAACATAACCGACCTGCTTTCTCGTTGAGTTAACCATCATGCATTTAAAATTAAAATACCGCTGTTGGAAATGGATTTCTCGCGTAAAGCCTACAATTCCCGCATTTTGTTCGATTTGCGAAGCGCACGACCTGTGCAGTGCAGCGTTATTACAAGACAAAGAAAAGTTGGCGTGCTTAAGTCAATCTATCCCATGATCATAAAAACCTCCAAAGGACTCTACTGCCCTGCCGGCAATTTTTATATCGACCCTTCCCGTGCGGTGGATTATGCGGTTATCACTCACGCGCACTCCGATCACGCCCGCCGCGGAAGTAAAAATTATTTTACCGTGGATAGCGGCATCGCACTCCTTAAAGAGAGAATCGGCAAAAATATAAATGTCTTAGGTTACGAATATGGTGAGAAGTTCAAATTAAATGAAGTCGTACTGTCTTTTCATTCGGCAGGTCATATTTTGGGATCTTCGCAAGTGAGAATTGAATTTCAAAATGAAGTGTGGGTTGTCTCCGGTGATTATAAACGCGACCCTGATCCCACCTGCGCGCCATTTGAAGTCGTAAAATGCGATACCTTTATTACCGAAGCGACTTTCGGCACACCGGGTTTTGTCTGGCCAAAAGATACTGACGTCGGAAAAGAAATTTTTGACTGGTGGGAGGCCAATGCGGCGCACGGGGTAAATAGTGTTTTGTATGCTTACTCCCTTGGCAAAGCACAACGAGTTCTGGGAGAACTCGCACCGCACGCAAAAAAGCCAATTTACTGCCATCCCGCGACCAGCAAAATAAACGCCTGTTATCGGGAATACGGCGTAAATTTGGCACCCACCTTGTGTTTAGGCGAGGTGACTTCTGAGAGGCCACTGCAGGGCGAACTCTTTTTAGTGCCGCAAAGTTTTTTAAAATCAGAACAAGCCCGGTTACTTGGCGAAAAGTTTGCGACGGCTTTTGCGTCAGGTTGGACGGCCCAACGCAATTATGGCATCGACAAAGGCTTTGTTATGTCAGATCATGCCGATTGGAATGATCTACTGCAAACCATACAAGAAACCGGCGCGCGGCGGGTTTATGTTCAACACCGCAATGGAAAACTTGTGCGTTATCTAAAAAATTTGGGACTGCAGGCTTACTCGGAAGATGAATTAATTCCTAAAAACCCCGAGCAGTTGTGCTTTTTTTAGTTTATGAGTGATGTAAAAAAATATTCTTTAGGAGTTTCTGATTTTGCTCTGCCCGCACCGCGCGCGGGAAGCATTGAAATGCTTTCTGGCCTTGGGCAAGGAAAAAACATGGGGTTAGAAATTCATCAGGAAATTCAAGCCGCCCGCCGCAAAGAGAACAGTAAATACCAGGCGGAGGTTTGGCTGACGCACGAGTTTATGGCGGGAGAATTTATTTTTGAAGTCAGCGGCCGCATGGACGGTTTTATTGACGACCACCCCCCTGTCATCGAAGAAATTAAGTCGGCTTTTAATATTTACGAACTTTTTGAAAAATTACGCAAGAACCCAGAACATCCCTATTGCTTGCAGCTAAGAACTTACGGCTACATTTATTGGTTACTGCATAACAAAACGCCGCAGTTAAATTTTCATTTGGTTTCTAGCCGTCATGAGAAGGCGATGAATTTAGAAATAAAGCTCGACGTTTTAAGTTATGAAAATTGGCTTAGCCGGCGGCTAAATGAGCTCTCTCAAGAGGCGCAAGAAACCCAAAAGCGCATTGAGCGCCGCCAGCGGGTTGCAAAAAACCTGGCGTTCCCTTTTGAAAATCCCCGCGAAGGCCAGATTGACTTAATCCATCTTATAGAAACTAGCATGAATGCCAACCGTCCGATGTTGGTTCAAGCACCCACGGGCCTGGGCAAAACGGTCGGCGTCCTTTATCCCGCACTCAAGGATTCTTTAGGCCGCGGGCAAAAGGTCGTTTACGTGACGCCCAAAAATAGCCAACATGCTGTCGCGGAAGACGCCGTGGAACGTTTGCAAAATGCCGGCGCCAACATTAAGTCCATGACCTTGACGGCGAAAAGCAAAATGTGTTTTAAAAACGAACCCGTTTGCAATCCCGATTTTTGTGAGTTCGCCAAAGACCACTACACAAAAATATCGACGCACGATTTAGCGGGCAAGTTAGCAAAAAAGAGAATTTTAACGCAAAAGACTTTTCAGAAAATGGCGCAGGAGTTTGAAGTATGTCCCTTTGAACTTCAATACGAGGCCGCTAAACAAGTTGACGCCGTTATCTGTGACTACAATTATGTTTTTTCCCCCTTTGCTTCGGTCGGCCGGTTATCGGGAGAAACATTTACGACAAAAGGTAAACCCAATCTCGTCATTGACGAAGCTCATAATCTACCTTCCCGCGCCATGGATTATTATTCGCCAACCTTATCGGTTTTGGCTTTAGAGAAAATGCGTGAAGGTATTTTTATTTTGCCGCTGGAGTTTCAGCGCGAAGCGGAAAAACATCTTGACCGCTGCATAGCCATCATTCGCGGGTGCAAACCGGCAAACATCCCTTTGCCAGCTAAAATTAATCCGCCCACGGCGGAATTCGTAAAACAAAATCAAAAACTCAAGGACTTCCTATCTACTTATTTGAAATCCGACGCCGAAATTAAAGCCGGTGACATCGTAATTAAACTCGCTTTCTACTGGTTTGAGTTTACGGAGACCCTTGAGTTTATCGACAGCGGACGGCCAGAATTTTTTACGACCTATAACAACAATCCCGAGACAATTAGAATAGTTTGTTGTGACGCCAGCGAAATGCTAAAGGCGGCTTTTGATGATTACGCCCAAGTCGTGGGTTTTTCGGCAACGCTAAAACCTTTTGAATACTACAGTCAGCTATCGGGGCTTAAAGACCGGAATTTAAAAACGGCGGAATTTAGTTCGCCCTTTCCGAAAGCTAACCGGAAAATTTTATTAATCCCGCAAATCTCTTCCAAATACTCCGAACGCGAAAGGAATTATCCGCGCATCGCCGAAACTATTCAAAAAATTTCGTCGGTAAAGCCCGGCAATTATTTTGCGTTCTTTCCGAGTTTTGATTTTATGGAAAAGGTTTTTAGAATTTTTCAGGCCCCCGCCGGGTTTGAGGTAATTAAACAAGAGCGGTATTTACGGCGCGACGGAATTCAAGACATATTAAATAAGTTAAGTGAGCCCGATAGCGCTTACATTTTCTTTGCTGTGCAAGGCGGCGTGTTTGCCGAGGGCGTAGATTATCCGGGAAGCATGGCTATTGGCGCGTTTGTCGTGGGCCCCCCGTTACCCACCTTTGATTTAGAGCGCGAAAAGATGCGCGAATACTACGAAGAAAACTATTTCGCGGGGTTTGATTATGCTTACACCTATCCCGCCATGGCCAAGGCCGTCCAAGCGGCCGGCCGGGTAATTCGGTCAGAAACTGACCGCGGTCTTATCGTTTTAATGGATAATCGCTTCGGTCACGAAAATTACGCCAAATCCATGCCGCAAGATTGGTATCAAGAAACTCCGCAGGAGTTAGTTTCCACCAGCATACTGGCGGATGTAAAAAGATTTTGGGACTCTATCCCTTAACATCTTCCACGTTTGGTAGACGTAAATGGAATTCGTGATCCTTGGCGCGGTCTTCTAAAACGACAACTCTGCCATCGCGAATGTTCATGAGGTCTTGCTGACTAATATCTATCCCGTGAAAATGTGCCAGCTGCCAATTCGTATAAACGACGATTCCCTCAGCGGGAGGATTCAAAAGGTCGGCAACGGGAATTTCTATGTAATGATGGTGATGGGCGATCTTCCACGAAACGAGGCGCCCCGGTCCAGACTGAATAATCAGAAGATCTTGCTCTTCCGAAAAAGTAGATAAATGACCGCCGTCATGTCCTAAGGCAATGTCACCGACAGTTACAGATAATACAACCAAGCCCGCTTTCTTCAAGAATTCTCGACGATTACTTTCCATTTTAATCTCCTTGCATCGGAATGTGTAATTTTTTTTAGTTAAGCGAAATTTGGCGGCACAAAGGCTAAAATTGTCGAACAGATCCATTATAAGCACGGTGCCGGCAAAAATACTTAACCCACAAAGGAGTTAGCAAGAAAAGGGCCCAATTTCGCCGCTATTTTTCGACCCTAACTGCTGAGGCTACGAACTGATAGACTTTTTTTGGTTCTTTAACAGCCGCTATGTTAGCGCCCGATTTGCCTTCGTCTTTTAAAAAGTGTCTTTGTTCGTTTATTGATAATATTTTTTCTTGCAGCCGGCCCTGCAAGGCAACGCGGTTGGGGGCGAGATCTTTTTTGACAAAAAAAGCGTAGTCTTTAAAAACGACGCGCAAACTTTTGCCGCCGTCGCTAACTTCCATCCAGCAGGCTTTTTGCTGACAAACCTTTTCAATCTTCGCCTTTGTCAAAATTTCTTTACCTAAGAATTTTTCCGGAGATGTCGCCAGTTCCGCAAACGGCGTAGAGTCTTTAAGACTAATTTCGTCACCGAACTTATCGCTTGCCAATAAGGCTCGTGGTGTGAGTGATAGGAGAAAAAGGAATGCTGAAAATAGAAATTGGTTTGAAACTGGTATTATCTTAGTTTTCATTTATACCTCTCCAGAGATTGTGGCGGCGGCGGTCCCCGCAGTCAATTCCGCAGTCACCTCCCCATTCAAAGCTCTCCCGTTTGCCTATTTTCCATGCCAATTACTGGGTTGCCAACACATAAACCCGCTGCTAGCTTCTTTCCTCTTGGGAGAAGAACAATGAAACAAACCATTTATCTTTTTATCTCTATCTTATCGTGTGTCGCGACAGCCCAAACCGAAACAAAATCACCTTGGACCCACGAATCAGAAGCCTCGGTCGTGCAAGTTGCTGGGAACACAAAATCAGAAAGCTACAGCGCGAAACAAAAAACAACTTATAAAATGGATCATCAATCGATTACCGCTACGGCGAGATATTTATTTGCTTCCGCGTCTGGCGCCAGTACTGCCAAGGCCTGGGAC
Source organism: uncultured Bdellovibrionales bacterium (assembly GCA_964498095.1). Classification (GTDB taxonomy): domain Bacteria; phylum Bdellovibrionota; class Bdellovibrionia; order Bdellovibrionales; family SG-bin7; genus SG-bin7. Next base: position 358,816 of record CAZCFY010000001.1, read on the forward strand.
GCTTATTTACGTTACGAGAAAGAATTATCTGACCTCTGGTCGCTATTTTTACAGCACGGAGCTGAAAGTGATTTATTCGCGGGTTATATTCAACGCGATCACACGGACTTGGGCGCAAAATATTATATCTTTAAATCCCCGCCCCAGCTTTTATTTGCTGAGTTGGGCGCACGTTATTCTAACCTTATGTTTACCAATGGCACTCTGGACTATGCAAATGGGTCACGCGTTTATTTGGAATATTCCAATAATTTTACCGAAACGGTTTCGGGCAAATTCTGGACGGAGCATATTGCGAATTTTAAGGATAGCGACGCCTATTTGATAAACTACGAGCCTTCCGTTAACGTGATGATGAACAAAATTTTCTCCGTAAAAGTCGCATACCTTGTAAAGATTCATAACAAAACTCAATCGGCGAGCGAAGAAAAACAAGATAGTACTTTTACCACTTCGCTGGTGGCGAAATTTTAGAAACCGACGGTCCGATTTAAATATCACAATCCGCTAAGTGGCTTATTATAAGACTGCGCATCATCATAATTTGCTTTACCAAATGATGGAAGGTTAAGGCCCATTTTTTGACCTAGAGCAAGGTGTAAGGAACAAAGCGGTGCGCCGCCTTTGGCGTCCACATAACGATATAGAAAATCGGGTGAGCTGATGAGAGCTCGGATCATTACCTTAATTGCCTCATCAAAGCTATCGCCGCTAGAAATGGACCTTTGCCAAACGGCCACTAAACTATTTACGTCATCCGTTGTTGTTTTGCGGTGATAGGCTTTTCTTGTTAGGGGCAAGATTATTTGGCTGGCACACGCCACGCTATTTGTCGTACAGGTAAAAATTGTCGCTTTATTAGTCGCTATGGCTTGGGTAACAATTGAGTCAGAGACATCAATCATGGCGTTTAGAAAAATCGAGCTAACACCCATTGCCGCCGCATTGTTGTCGAAAAATCCGACTTTGGTATCTTGTGGCAGAACATCCAGCGGAGGTGTAACTCCCAACAGATCGCGAATTGAATTTCTATATTCGCCCCGACTTAAGCGGCGAAGTCCAGAGTAAACCGGAGTATCCACTTTTTGAGTTTGGCAAACTTTATCAAGATCCGTGGAATTAAAAGAAGACGATGACAACGCCTTCGTGGCGCGAAAGGCACCGCAATTATTAAAGGTAACTATCAAAAGGAGAGTGGCAATTCCTAAACCAATCTTAGATTTCACATTTCCCCCAAAATTATCTTATCAAGTAGGGCGGTCGCTAAGGGTCGCTGATTTGGCAAAGAGGATTTTAAGTTTTAGGTACAAAGTGTATCGTTTTGAGATTTTGACTTTTGGGTCATTTCCGATTCTCTGACCACGAATTCGCATTTTCGCTGAAGACTTTCTTCAAATCAAATATATGGCTGTTAAACCAATGTTTAACCTAATGGCTCACTGCCAAGGAATTACTTGGTTTTTGTAGCTGAACTTTAGCCGTGTTGTTTTATGAGCCTTTTGGGCTGTAGAATATAATTATTGCGAAAAGATGGGATGAAATATGAGATATAGAATTCTAGTTATATTCACCTTTTTATTTACGATCAGAGCGAACAGTGCTTCGCTAACGAAAGAGTGTGTCGATTGGATTAACAACATTAGCGGCACCAGCCAGGCGATCAAAGTTAACAAGAACCAAGTTTTTCTGGCCCTCAAGGGCTATGCTCCCAAAAGGTCGCAGGCACCAGGTGAAACTATGTTTCAGTTTTCCGGGGACAAGGCTAAACTTGCGCCACGCCAACCTTACATCGTTCGTGTCAGTACTAATGAGACGTCCTTCAGTGTCGAGAGTGAATTTGCTAATGGCTCAATGGAGAAGATTTCGTTTAACAATAGTAAAGAAAAAGGCTGCTATCCTGACCTTCAAACCTACAAAGTGAAATCAGGAGTCTATGTGAAACGAAGTTTTGAAATATGTCAGGCCTTTGTCACAATGGATTCGGAAAATAAAAAAATTGATCATTGCTTTACCAAGTCACCTCTTCCGGTAACTCTAGAGACGTGCGTTGGCGATTTAAAAGATAAACTAGAGGAAATTGGTAATAAAGGCGTAAAAATGGAGCTACAAATAGCAGGAATTAAACATACAGAAGTGGCAATGGATGACCCAGTTGGCACGTCCGGACTTTCAAATCTTGAAAGGGCAAAGATCTACTACCAAAAATGTATAGATCACAATTCCATTGGCGGACTTCGTGACAACATTTACGAGCATTTTCCTAATAATTTTCCGCTACCTGTCAAACCCGCTAATGAATCTTTAAAAAGTGGCACAATGTGATAACTGAACTCAGCGCAAAGTTATTTTTCCTGAAATTCAGACCGCTGTTCCAGTGAAATAAGTTTTTTAGGGAGGCTGATTTACACTTTTTTTACCGAAACGGTTTCGGGCAAATTCTGGACGGAGCATATTGCGAATTTTAAGGATAGCGACGCCTATCTGATAAACTACGGTAGTTGAGACTTGCGTTGACACGACTCTCTCGGTCAAACGTCGTTTCGTTTAGTGCACTACTGCCGCATTTGTCACCTCCGATTTTTCAATCACATATTTTTTATAAAGTTCGTAGCCGTCTTCCCAAGTTTGTTTTGGCGTTCGGCCAAGACAACGCTTGCCTTGGTTCGTTCGCTTGTCGTTGTAAAAATTCATAAAGACATCCAGGTCGATTTGAATTTGGTCGATCGAGGTGTACATCGTTTCTCGAAATGCGACGGCGTAAAATTCTTCCTGGATGATTTGGTTGAGTCTTTCAGTGCAGCCGTTGGTCTGTGGGTGAAAGGCTTTCGTTTTTGAATGTTCAACGTCGTTGAGATGCAGAAAAAGTTGATACGGGTGTTGCTCGACTTTGCCCGAGTACTCGGTTCCACGATCTGTCAAAACACGAAGCAGACGCACTCGTTCGGCATCGAAAAACGGCAACACCTTGTCGTTTAAAAAATCTGCTGCTGTGATTGCAGTTTTATCCGTGTACAATTTTGCAAAACCCATGTTACTAAATGTGTCGATACCAGTTTGTTGATAGATTTTTCCAACACCTTTGATGTAACCAACGTAGTATGTGTCCTGACCAAATAAAAATCCCGGATGAAATGTTTCAATTTCTCCGTGAGCTTCTTTTTGTTCCTTCGCATTTTCGAGCGCTGCGACTTGTCCTTCTGATAAAACCTTTCCAGTCTCTGCCGCGTACTTCTCGAGACGTTTTAATCTATCACCTTTGCGTAACAAATTGTGTCTCGCCCAAACACCACGAACTCCGCCAGCGCTAATGCGAAGGCCGTGTGATTTTAATTCATTTTCCACGCGAACTTGCCCGTGAGTGGGAAATTCCAATGAGTAATCTAAAATTCTTTGTTCAATCTCAGGACTAATACGATTTGCAATTCGCGGAGTCTTTCGAGACTTTTCCAAAAGCCCTTCGAGTCCGTCTTCGTTAATTGCAGTTTTGATGTCGTAATAATGTTGTCTGGAAACTCCTAAATTACGACACGCTTCAGAAATATTTCCTAAGGTCTTGGCAAGCTCGACAATGTTAACTTTTCGATCAATAATATATTGTTGTTGAGTCATGGACTCATCTCCTTTTAGTTGAAAGTTTACTCGTAAATAAATCTTCAACCGAGAGAGTCCGTGACTCAATATTCCCTAAGGAAAGTCTAGGTCCTGTAAACGCTTTTCTTAACTAGGCCATATAAGCGCGAATTGCATGTTTAAAATGGCAAATGGAAAACCGTTCTGATTTTCCATTCAAGAAAATTTCCAACTTTAGCCAAGTTTTGGAGTGTTAAAAGGTGCGCCCCTGACATTTTATTCAATTTTTTGAAGTGATAATTGCTTTCACTGCTTCGAAGTCTACTTTGTTAAATTCTAAGTATTGATGATCTCCTACTCTGAGGTTTCTTAACTGAGGCGGTGATACTAACTTTTTTGGAATTTTAACTGTCTTCCCGCGATGCACTACAGTAATATCTTCAACATCCAATGTTTTTATAAAAAAACTTATCTTTATTGGCGATAAAATTTCACCATAAGTCGTCGAAGCAATACAAAAAATGAACATTAGAATTAGTATGATAACTGATTTCATTGTGCCGCTCTCCTGGATTCCAACTTTTGCTGATTTGCCGAATTTACGGCTTCTGAGATACATTGGCTCAAGGGGGTTCCTTTTGGGCAAAGCGCTGGGAACTCATACGTAAGGTTATCACCTGTACATCTGACATTTTGCATTTCAAGAGTTTTATCGTCAGCATATTCTTTTCTCGGACCAACGGAATTGCATCCATTCGAAATCTTTTGCTCAATTCTTTGATCTCTGATACACGCATGGTTTTCCATGTTAGATTTGTCAATACCTGAAACAAACCCTTTAGGACACTTTATACTTTTTGGGAGAGCGAAGCTACCCACCGCAGCCAATGCTACACAAAGATTTTTTCTGCCTTTTTCATATGGGGGAGACGAAACTACAAAAGTTGCGTAGACCTTAGGGCATTTCAAGTTTGAGGTAAAGACGGTAGAAGACTTTTTTGCACATCCAATGGATGTTACGTCATGATTAATGCACATCCCAGCGTCTATAGGAATAGCGACATAATCGTTAGCCCCACAACTTTTATAGTCACAGTTTGTCCTACTTTCGTAAAAACCGTCCTCATCAAAGACAGCTGTATTACCCGAGGACGAAAGTATTGTTCCGAAAAATGTCACTAAAAGAAAGATTGCATTCATGCCAAACAATCGGTTTTTCGCCGACTCCGCTTTACTGAGAGTTAGTCTAGTTTCAAAACCAAATGGGATGTAAACTTGAATCTGGACTTTGGATCGCTCCCGATATCTTGCTGCTTCCGGAGCGTGTGCTTCAAATATTAAGGTTTGCGATGTCACCAACGGAAAAGGCGAGCAACTCTGGGACGGCATGAAATACGGTTCATGTGTCGCTAAAACTTGTAACAACACTTTTCACCTAGAAAACAATGCTTGTATGCCAAATGTTCACTCGTGTGATTTGCCCAACGCCAAAGGCACTGAGAATTAGGAGAAGTATGGTGCTTGTGTGTTTGCAAGCTGTAATCAAGGTTATCAACGTTCAGGCAACACCTGCACAGCTTCCTTGGTCGGAAAATTTAGATCACCTTGCTACGATTCTGGTGGAGTCGATGTTCATTACACCAATAATTTTATTGACGACAGTAAACACCAGTTAATTGGTACAGTGTTTTACAATCCTGGAGCGCCAAACACTTGTACGACTGGTTATCGTCAAGTTATCCAAAACCAAACTTATGCGAGAATTAACGAATCGCCCTATGTAGCTGGTGCAGTTGAAGTTGATTTCAGTAAGGTCAATTTGACAATCACTTTGTTGTCAGACCTTGCGGTCGCTGACCACAACGCCATTGCTTACTGCGGTTTCACAGGCTGGCAGAAAAACGTAGCGTATAACTTTGCCTACGCCGCTTGTAATATTCCAGCAGGCGTGGTTAAGACGATTAACCAAGTTAAAGGTGATACCCTTTATGTGGGAGACTTCATATCACAAAAACTGGTGTCCGGGAAATCGGGGCTAGATCAATCGGCCTTGAGAAAATTTAAAAAAATTTGTTACTCCTCTGGCCGGAAATTCTGAACCGGGGTTTTTAGGACAGGTTTTGCTACTCCAAAATTTATGCAAATTCTCCCAAAGCCGTTATTGTAAAGTGCGCCCTTTCTTATCGGACTGTTGCTACGGAGTTTCTGACCAGAAAGACTGAGCTTAGTGTTACCATAACCACTTCAAAAATGGCTGAGCGATAACCAACATTGGTTAGGCTCAGCTGTCCAAATGCCGCGCAATTCAAGACCATAAATCCTGACCAAGTCTCTATTCGTAGACCAAAAAAGTTATTCTTTTGTCTCTAGATATAGACGAAAATATCTCTACTTTTTCCCGAATTAGAGACCTGATCTAAAAACCTTCCACAACTTCGCACAGTTATAAAACTCAGACATTTTGGCACAAAACGGACTCTCCTTTGCACTTATAAATAGTGAGATCGAGCAAAAACGAAGTTTGAATCGAAAAAGGAATAACGTGATTTTTAAATTTCTACAAAACACATATTTAAAAACGGCAGTTGGAGGAATTCCACGTCCAATATGTTTGAAATTCATCGACAAAACATTTCTGAACTCATTTTCCAACATCTATTGCAATTCGAAAAAACATTTTCGCAAGGGCTCAAAGACTTCAGAGTCCAGCACAGTGAACCTGGATTTTTTCAAACAAGAATCTCTAGGCGAAAATTTCGAGAACTTTAGTATTAATAACAAGTTAGTGGAATACTGCCCGCCGAATTACGCCCCTCTAAAGCCTCTTGACTCCTCCCACCCGACAACGGTTGGAAGGAGTCAAGAGGACGGGGCTATTCGGCGTGCCCTATTTGGAGGAGGTAACAATGTAGGGGTTAAAAGAGAAAGTAAAAAAGAATATTTAAACAAATCGCTGTCAAAGGAGTAAAACGAAATGTATCAGAATATTGAAATCAATAAGGTGGCTATTCCATCCGAAAGCTATAACAAAAAAGTTAATTGTGTGGTTGATGCCTTGCTTTTAATTGACCAGAAAATGTTTCCAAGCAAAAGTTTATCAAACTCCCAGGAGGTTGCATGAAGCGTGTAGCACTTTACGTTAGAGTAAGTACTGAGGAGCAAGCGCGCATTCAAGATGGCTCACTGGTATCGCAGCGAAAGAGGCTCGAGGAATATGTCGAAGGACAACTTCGTCGTGATTCAAGCTGGGGCAATGTTGTCGATATTTATTGCGATGAAGGCAAATCGGCAAAAGATTTAAACCGCCCGGAATTTCAAAGACTCCTAAACGATGTTCGTTTGGGACGCGTAAATTTAATTCTTGCGACAGAACTTTCGCGGATGTCTCGGTCAATTAGAGATTTTTGTGACATCTGGGATCTATTTAAAAAACATAATACCAATTTTATTACATTGCGCGAACAATTCGATACGACATCTGCGGCCGGTGAAATGATGGTCTTTAATTTAATCAACTTCGCGCAATTTGAACGAAAACAAACGGCTGAAAGGATTTCCGCTAACTGGGCGTCGCGTGCGAAGCGTGGCCTGTGGAACGGCGGCATGATTCCACTTGGCTTTGATCGCAAGCCGAAAAATCCTGGCGAGCTGTTAATTAACCTAAGCGAAGCAAGTCTTGTTAAAAACATTTTCAATTTGTTTTTGGAAACAGGATCTGTTCGAAAAACCTGTCTAGAATTAACTCGTAAAGGCCATTATTCGAAAAAGTTTACCAATAAGCATGGTGATGAAAAAGGAGGTGGACATTTTACGATTCCGTCGGTTCAAAGAATTCTTACCAATAAGTCTTACATTGGTTTACGCGAAATCGGTATTTCTAAAGGAAAAGCTGAAGTCGTCAAAGCCAACTGGCCCGCAATTATTGAACTTGATCTCTTTAACAAAGTTCAAGACCGTCTCGCACTCAATAAGAATAAGTATAAGCCAGAAGAATGGAAAAAATATCCATTTGCGCTTACTGAGCTTTTAGTATGTGGCGAATGCGGTAAACAATTAGGCGGCAAATCAGGTCACGGCAGAAATGGAAAACATTTTTACTACGGTCATGCTCGCCAACTTAACTCTGACGGCATTACGCATTTAAAACGCTGTCAGCTTGAAAACGTGCGCGCGCCGAGGATCGAAGAAATCATTTTGCAGTCTTTGAAGAAGCTCGTGAATGATCCCGCGTTACTAAAAACGTGGCTAGAAATCTATTCGGCGAAAACGACGTCAGATGTTCCCGCGCTGGAAGTACGGATTAAGGCGATTGAGTCAGAAATTTCTACTCAAAGTCGTCGTCGCGACAACCTGATGGTGCGTCTATCCGATCTTCCAAAAGAAATTTCAGCTGACCACATCTATGAACAACTGCAACTGCTCGATCAAAAGATTCAAGAATTAGAATCTACAAAATCGAATCTAGGGTCGGAGAGAAGATCCTTCGCAGGGGCTATCGACCAAAACGAATTACTCTTTCGCATTCGCCGAGCCATTAACAACTTAGAAAATACTCCCGTCGAAAATCGACGTCCTATATTTTCTAACTTAATAAAGTTTGCTGAACTCTATCCAACAAAAATTAGGCTTGGGGTCTATGCCCCGGCCACCCGTGACGGTTCGTGTACCGTTACGAGTGGTGCGCCAGAGTGGATTTGAACCACCACGGTATTGCTACCGCCAGCCCCTCAAGCTGGTGCGTCTGCCAATTTCGCCACTGGCGCGCATACCAAATTCTTTATGGCGCCGGCAAAGGCAAAAAGGATACCTTTAAGAAAACGGCGTACCTCTTGGTATAGGACCTAGGCCTAAATTTTTCAATCATTAACCGCGCCGAAATCTTAGGCAGTCTTACAAATATTGACCCCGCCATGGATGGGAGGCCGGTTATGAAGCTTAAATCTGACATTAATAAGGTCGAAGAACTCGCGGAAACCCTTCGGGTTTTTAGGCAGACCTCAGATTCGCGCACAAAAGCCCTTTTGATCTCATATATTCAAACGTTAATCCGCCAAATCTATAAGGAGAAAAATCAATGAGTGACATAGTTATCGTCGCCGTTTTCTGCGCGCTCTACGTCAGTTTTGTGGTCCTATACACAAGTTACGTTGTTGGCTACAGCATTGCCAAAAAGGCCCGCCGTAAAAAGCCTATTTTGAATTTGCTTTCTGACTGAGTTCCTTGAGGTCGAATTCGAAAGTCTTAAACTCTTGATCCAGGGTTTTTAATAATCCCGGCACCGACTCTCCACGGTGCTCCCGCCCAGAAATCTCGAGCTGATAAACGCAGTCGTAAAATCCCTGGCACCCGAAGTGCGCGATTGAACCTTTAAGTTTATGCGCGTGATGCTCGAGTTGTTCAAAATTCTTGGCGTTTGCCGCCGTCTGAATATTACCGATGTATTCTGGGACCTTTTCCTGACAAAGTTGAACGAGCTCTCTAATTAAGTCCCAGTCACTATCAAAGGCTTCTAGTAGTCCATTTACATCAATCATAGAAACACCCTCCGTGGACGCTCTGTCATAATGTTAAACGATTTTCGCAAAATTCCAAGTTTTACGTGAGTTAATAATTACCTAACTCAAACAAGTCCGACCGGTTACATAATCCTAGTTTACAGAACAAAACATCTCAAGATGAGATCTTAGCTATTTCTTAGGACTGACACCAATCAGCTGCTCTACTAAGCTAGAATTGCTTAGATCAAGGTCTCCGTCGTGTTGCTCGATTCCTGTGCGCTCACCTTGGCCATTGAGAACAATCATTTCGCCACTAACTTTTGTGGTCGCAAGTTCCACTACTATTTGGGCATGCACGGTAAACTGGGCCTCCGTTAGCTCCATGGACCATTTCGTTCCATTTTCGCCAGGCTCATTAATCTTAGCCTTATCGGCGGCTCGGGATTTTATTTTTTCAGCCACTGAGGGCAAAAGATTTATCGCGGCAAACTGGGTTTGCTTATAAAGCACTATGGATTTTACGATTACGGGGTAAAACCCACGCGTTCGGTCAATATACTTAATTAACATTTGCATACAGGCGGGATCAAAGCAGCGGACTTGCGCCATATACCGATCTTTGGCCGAAACCGGTTGCGCTGCGGGTTTTCCCGCAACGCTAGAACGCACCATCGGCTTTTTTTGCAGAGCCGCTGTCTGTTGTTCCGCTTCATTTTGCTCTTCGTTTGAAAGACCCGCTTCGTTTAAAAGCTGAGCTTCGTCAACGAGGGACGCATCATCGGCCGCCTGCACCGCTTTAAGCTGACCCGTGCCGCTCTTCGTGTTTACGCTACCTTCTAAAATAATTTTGCTATCGGCAGTTTTTACGCGCAAAAAGATGTTTTCGCCTTGCATTTGCGGGTAGTCGATAACGGCGCCGCGGAAAATGCGGTCCAAAGAAAGATTTGCGTCAGCTTGTTTTTTATCTGTTCCTAATGCCGTTGAATAGGCTTGTTTAAAATCTCGCGCTAAAGATAAAAACGGTGTCTCCGGCTTTGGTTTTGTCGAATTAGGATTTCCCGCTAACACTTCGCGAATGGAATTATCAAATTTCTGACTTACCTTTTGCCCCATGGCTGTACCCGTCTGATTGCCTGCGCCAGGAGTGCCGCGCACTTTACCGTTACGGTTACTGCCGCACGCAACTACGAAGCCTACACATAACAAAATTGAAACTTCAGCTAAGCGTTTTGAGCTCATTTTTCCTCCGCGAAGTTCGCACATATTTTCGCGATTTTAAGTAGATGCAAGCCCAGTACCTAAGACTTTAAGGACCAAATGCTATATACCTTAAATAATTAAGCATTTGCCGTAAATTGGTTAGGCAGAGGGCGCAAATTCGGCCTTGACTGAAATTAAGCCGTGGGGGGAAGATTAACCATCACAATACAAGGAGGTATGAGTGAAGCGATTAATTTCTATATTAGCGGTTTCCTTGATTGGATCCATCGGATTCAGCAACGACACTGACCTTGCTCTTGCTATTCACAAAGCCACCCTTCCCAGCTTAAAAGGCATTTTAAACTGGAAAGTCGGCCAAGAAACGAATAGCAATATTACTCTCATGGGCATGAGCGGAACTATGAGCGCCAAAGTGGCCTCAGAAACCGATAAAGGCTTTTGGCTTGATCAAGTGATTTCGATCATGGGTCAAGAACAAAACATCGAAGCTCTTTTTAGCAAAGAAGATGGAACCATCTTAGAGCTTAAAGTAAATGGTCAAAAGCAAGCTCCCCCGGAACCACCCGAAATGGAAGTTGAAGAAATGAAAGAAACTAACATTTCAGTTCCTGCCGGAAAATTTGATTGTACCTATGCCAAATTGAAGGATTTAAAAAGTAACGAAGTTACTGAGGCATGGTTAAACATGAAAGAGATTCCCATCAACGGCATGCTCAAAATGATCGCTAATCAGCGCGGCATGCAAATCGTTTCTGAGCTTACTTCTTTTAAAAAGTAAGTTATCAGTTATAGTTTTCCTAGAAAAGGTAACAGTTTAGGCTGTTACCTTTTTTTTATTTTCGGCGATGGCCTTAACTTCACCCACCAAATAAAGCGATCCGGAAACCAAAACTAAATCTTCGGGACCCGCTTTTTCGAGAGCATAATCCAAAGCCTTTTGGGGTTGCGGTTCTTTATGAAAATCACTCTTATATTCACTAATTTTTAGGCCACGAAAGGGTGTTTCCGTTAGAATTATGTTTATATTGGGAATTGTTTTAAAAACATTTAACATCTCCGCCGCGGCTTTGGCTTTACCAATCCCAATCACCGCCCAGAGATTGTCATAATTGAAGTGGACCAGAATTTCCTTGAGGCTCTCTACTCCCTGCGGATTGTGATCGCCAGAAAAATAAATTCGCCGGCCACGATAATTTTGCCAATCCATGCGGCCTGGCCAGTTAACTTTAGAAAGTGCGGGCAAAAATTCTTGCGGCGAAAAACCCAGTTCCTTAAAGACTATCAGCGCTAGACTTGAATTTTCGGCAGCCCGCGCGCCTAAAAGACTTAAGGGAGCCTTACCCCATGGGGTTTCTAAAATGTATTGGGGGGCTGTCAGCGGCTCCGTTGCCGTCTGAACGCGATACCCAAAACTCTTAGCCTCTACAAACTGGGCCGCGGATTTATCCTTAAAGTTTAGGAATAATTTTTCAATCTCTGAGGCCACCGGCAAATGCACCACTTTGTGATTTTTCTCGTCACGCACGATGCCTAATTTATTTTTGGCAATATCCCAAAGCGACTCCCCTAAAATATCCTGATGATCCAGTCCTAAGCGGCAAATGACGGAAGTGTCATGGTCAAAGGCGTTGGTCGCGTCCCATATACCGCCAAGCCCCACCTCGTAAATTATCCAGTCGCATTTTTCCTGCACGAAAACCCAGTGCGCCATCAGCGTTAACATTTCAAAATGGCTTAGACGGTCGTGAGGAATTTTTTGTTTTACGGCAGCAAAAGCGGCCACAAACTGATTTTCCGCAATAGGTTTCGAGTTAACGCGAATACGTTCGGTAGTTTCGACTAAATGCGGAGAGGTATAGAGGCCAACTTTTGCACCCGTGGCCTCTAACAAAACCGAAAGTGTTGCCGCCGTCGTCCCCTTACCATTTGTACCGGCGATCACGATAACACGCGAAGGATCATATTTAAGATTTAAAGCGACCAAGCCTTCTTTTACCGGCAGTAAACTCGGCGCCCGGTCCGGCATTATCACCCGCTCTTCGAGATCTTTTACGACTTCTCTATAAGACAGCATGAAGGACCACGTCATGAACGCGCAGATAATCGACGCCCTGACTCGCCAGGTATCGGGAAACCGCCAAGGTTTCAGAGTCACGGTCGCGTGGTTCGGCACGGGTAAATAATTTTAAAAATGATTTGCGTGAGTGTCCCACTAAAATTCGTACGCCTAAATCGTGAAATTCGCCAATACGTTTTAGCAAAGTCACACTCTGCTCCGCTGTTTTGCCAAAACCTATTCCCGGATCAAAGATTAAGCGCGAGGGTTTTACCCCAAGTGTCTGAATGCGGTTAATGGCCCAAACTTTTATGACATCGACGGGATCTACATTGTCAGGCAAGCATTTTTTTGGATCGGCCGGAATCCCAAGATTATGCATAAAAACAAAATCCTGCCGGCTTTTTCTAGCAATTTCGATCATCCCGGGGTTTGTCAGGCCACTGACGTCATTTATCCAGTGCGCTCCCATTTCGATAGCCCATGCGGCCGTTTCGGGATGACGAGTGTCCACGCTGATTTCGACCTCTCTTTTACTGAGTTCACGCACACTTTCGCCAAGACGTTTGATTTCTTCTTGGGCTGAAATTGGCGTTGCTCCGGGCCGCGTTGACTCAGCACCTAAATCTATAACCGTTGCTCCCTGCGAAATCATAAGATCGGCGCGGTTTAATACCGACTCTAAACTCGTGAGTTCGCCGCCATCACTAAAAGAATCCGGGGTTAAATTTAAAATTCCCATTAGCTGAGTCGCATCGACGCGCCAAGAAATTTTCTTGGTGTTAAAGGGAATTACGTCTCCCCACTGGGGCCGCAAGTTAAGATCGGGGCTAATTTCTAATAACGGTAAAACAACAAAGGGTCGTTTTTCAATTTCAGGATGGGGAATCTTTAATTTATCGCTGGCAACCGTCTGATCTTCGATGAGGAGAATATCAATATCGATTTCACGCGGGGCCCAGCGTTCAGCGGGTTTTCGTCCCACATCAGCTTCGATTTTTTTTACGGCCGCCAAAAGCTTTTCGGGAGGAAGATCCGTAGTGCCAGAAAGAGTTATATTTAAAAAAGGTTTATTCCAGGAGGCCGGCGCGCCGTCAGGAAGTAGAGCGTCCGATTCGTAAGTCGAAGACACTTGCATGTGAGATATAAAATCTTTTAATTCATACCAAGCCTGCCGCAAAAATCTTTTGCGGTTACCCTGATTAGAACCAATGCCGATGTAAACCCTCATGCAGAGGTTTTACCGTTATAGGCAAATTAGTCAATGGTTTGCGTTAAAAGCAGCCCACGCGCTGGGTACTAACAACCCAGTTATCGTAAGAAATGGATTGGGCGGGGTGCTGATTAGCGGGGTTAACCGAGTCTGGGCAAGTAACGTCAACGCCTTCGGCAGCACCGCCAACGCATCGCCAATAATGATTAATGCCGAAGTCATGAAACTGATTATTCGCTGGAGTGAGATTGATATTTGTTAGGTTAACGACCTTGCGATTATCGATCCAAGCTTCGACGGAGCCGTTCGGAGCCGTCGTACCGTTAGTGTTGCGAGCCGCCGCAAATTCAAGACAATGCCACTGTCCAAGACTGGGCATGGAGCCCATATTTATTTCTTGATTAACTATACCTAGCGGCCCTTGATTTGTGTTTACAAGCAAACTGTTGGTGGATGCCTTTAACATATAACTTACGGCCGCATAGTCGGTAAAATGAAGATCCGAAACTCCCGACCACTTATAGTTGGCAGAAAATTTAATATAAAAGCGCCAAAAATAGCGGGGTATTGGCAATCCAACACTCGTACTAAAAATCCCGAACGCCCAGCGAGAACCCGCAGGCATTAAAACATCCAGTGATTTATTACCATCAATAAATTGCGCCGTCGAAATAGAACCATCGCCGGAAGTTGTCTGCCAACCATTGGGAAGTTTAAATTTCGGAAGACCGATGATTGGATTAGGAGATCCGCCCGGAGGAATTGCTCCTACCGTACGATTTTCAAAATTATCACACATGCCCGCGGAAGCGTGATTGCAGGTGGCCTCTTGTTGATCGGTAGTAAAGGCGTTAAGCGCGGAAAGCGCAGTAATTCCCGTTCCCATTTCCTCGATATTCGCCCGATTTGCCAAGCGGCAAGTTACATCAAGTTTTTGGGCTTTATCATCGACGGACAACAACAGTATGCCCGTAGTTAACAGACTACTCGTCGCGGGTTTAGAAAGTATCAAGCGAAAACCCGACGTTCCTGAGTAAGTTAAAGTAGAGGGATTCTCTTCGCGCGTTACGCTAAACAACGGCACCCGGCGCGCATTCCAACTGCCATTTTGATTTACTCCTAAATATATCTTGGCCTTGCTGTCATGCAGGTTATTGCCGACTTTAATGACGGCATCAACACCTTCGCTTGAATTCTTCCGAGAACACCAGGCCTCGGTTATGAAGGGTTCATTTGAAACCTTTGTTGATTCATAAATAGCCGCACCAACACCCAGGTAATCGCGGTTGTATTCCGAGAAATCAATAATTTTCGAATTTAATGCAAATGTCATCATTGATGGCTGGCAGTGGTCGCTCTTTACGTCAATGCTATCACTGTCGGTAGCCAAAGTCCCCTGCAACCCCAGTGGCTCGCTCGGACAAACATAGTTAGGAAATGTTCTAACAAATTCCTCGGGTTTTCCAAAAAAACCTTCGCCGCTTCCGCCCGCCGCTTCGGATTGCAGAGATCCCGATAGCGATGAAAGATTGTCCTGAGAAAAGGTAATGTCACTCGTGCCGCAGTTGTGATAAATAATTGAAATAGACAGAAATAGTGCCGCAAAAAGGGAATAAGAATTCCAACTTGAAAGTCTCACTAGCTCTCCATTTCCGAGTATATTTTAATCGGCAACAGCGGCGCCCGACTTAAGTATTAATGCCCGTAAAATCAAAGTTAATTCTATTTAAGTAACTTGTCTCATTTTGATGCGTTTAAAACGCTACCCTTCGATTTCAAAACTCGCGCCACCCAAGAGCCCCTCAACGGGTGCGTTGGGTTTGGTAATAACCAGTTTTATTTTCATTTTCTTTGGCAGGCGTTTGGTTACAAATTCAAAAAGATCCCAGGCCAAATGTTCAACAAGTTTATATTCGTTGTCTTGGATATGATTTTTAATCGCCGTCGCGAGAACATCGTAGCAGACAGTATCATCGAGTTTATCCGACTTACCCGCTTTTAACAGCGCCGGTCCCGCAATTTCAAGATCTAGAATTACGGGTTGGGGTTTGACCCGCTCTTTTTCGGGCCATCCCAGATGAACTTGGAGCTCTAGCCTATTTAATCTTAACCGACCACGAGCTCCAGCTCTCATAAATCTCCGGTAAAATAACTGCGAACCTTAAGCGACTTTTTGGTAAACGCCGGAAAGAAGATCCCAAAGACGTTCCGAAATTTCTTGAGCCGCGCGGCGCGCTTTTTCTTTTTGCACGTCATCAAGCTGATCCATTAATTTTGCGACAGCCTGCGAGTGCCATACATCCGCCTCTAAATGCACGGTAAAGAAAGATAAAGTTCTTTCGTCATGAACGCCGTAAAATTTCTTTAAGCCGTCAATTTTTGACGCCGCAATTTCTGGAATTTGATTTTCGTAAGCAAATAACGCTCCCAAACCTTCGGCGTAAGAAGATTTTCCTAAACGCATGAAGGTATCGATCAGGGCTTTTGTTTCCGCAAAACATTCTTGCTTAATAACGTTTTCCCGCGTCTCTCCAATGCCTTCGGCAAAACGCAGCCAAAGTTCGGGATGATTGTTTTCTCCACGTTCTTCATCATTGAGGTTTTCAAGCAATACTTGGCGGGCTTCGATATTACTACAATTGGAATGAGTCGCGCTCACGAAACGTGGAAACTCTTTTACGTGTTGGAAGTATTGACGGGCATAAGTGCGTAATTGATCCATCGTCAATTTTCCACACGTCCACTCGTGATAAAAAGGGTGTTTGAGTAAGTGTTTCGGGGCTAATTCCACCAAAAGTTCGGTCGCAAATGACATAGCGTAAATCTCCTTTTTGACCATCGTCGATTAAACCTCAACGATGGTCAAGGATGAGCCCTACTAACGCATTTAGCTATCTTGCGCTTCTCTTTATTTCGCGTAGTCTTAAAATATATGCAGAATTATTCAAAACTAATTATTTTTCTAATTTTGGTGATGGGCTTTTTTGTCAGCGCTGAAGAAACAGTCAAGCGGCTCTACATAAATAAACCCGCCAGTAAGAATAATGTTCCTGCCGACAGTTCAAATGCGCCGGCGCCCGCGAACACTTCCAAAGATCTTTCCCCCACCGAGCCCCCGGCAGCGGCGCCGCTAATAAACCTTCCGCAAATTAAAAAGGATGATGTCGAAAAATTAATTGCTCAGGGACCGTTTGAGGTATTTGCCAACCCTAAATTCCGAAAATTTTTGGAATTTCTAACCAACAAAAAGATGATCGTCGTGCTTAATGATTTAGCCAATAAAGATAAAATGAAGTTCATGGCTATTGGCCAATTACTTCTGGTTTTATTTACGATCTTTTTACGTTCCATGGTTACTGCTAACAGCAAGGGATTTATGTCCGTACTCTTGGCCAACACATGGATTGCGGCCCTTCATGTCTTTCTCGCACTCGTAGTGTTACCGCGGTTCCTTTACGGTCCCCACTATTTTGACTTAGTCAGTGAACTCTACAAAGTGATCACGACGCAAACTTAAAAAGTGCTACGGGAGTACCACTTTCGCCACAGCACCGTAAATCGCTTGCGCGATTTGCGCCAGGTATTGCGTATCTAAACTTTTAATCTGATCGCAAGTGCGGTGATAGCAAGGATTGTCGTCGCCACCAAAAAAGTTTTGACTTACCACGATAGCGGGCCGGTTATAGTTCCAAAAAACTGCATGATCACTGCGGCTCGTGCACGCATCGACGCGTTTTAATGGCAAACCTTGAGTACGTACCGACTGCATTACGAGTTCCGACAGTTGGGCCGATGTATTTTCGTTACAATCGATAACGTGGATGGCATTATGTCCATCAGGATTAAATCCCGTCATTTCCACATGAAAAACGCCGCGCAGTTTAGCTATCTCACCTTGTTGTTTAAGGTGAGTCGCATATTCTTTGGAACCGACCAAACCCACTTCCTCTAAATCAAAGGCCACAAAACGCACGCCAAGTTTCAGTGGCTGACCCGCTAGGGCTTTTGCAATTAAAAGTGAGGTGGCCACTCCACTTGCGTCATCATCAGCGCCGGGCGAGTTTACCGTATCATAGTGCGCCGAAACAATTACAAACCCGTCTTGCGCGCCAGTCTTTTCGGCCACTAAGTTTACGCCGCTATAATTACCGCGCGAAAATGGAACCTCACGCACGTCATATCCCATTTTTTTGTATTCATTGGTTAAAAACTCACGGGCCAATTTACGTGAGGAGTCTTTGCGCCGCTCACGAATAATATCGCCCTTAACATTGATGGCTTTTTCGCCAGAAAGCGCGCCAATAAACTCGCTCGCGTCACCACTGGCCGCTACTAATGTCTCGACGAAACCAAGTGTGCGTCCGGTGAGAAATTCGGTGTTGTTTACAAACTCTAAATCCGCACTAATTTCTTGTTCGTCGCCCGTGTAAACAAAAAGCGCCCCATGGGTCGCATCTTCTTTGGGACCTCCAAGGGCCGCGCGCTTGTCAACAAGGCGCAGACAAAATCCATCCAAACAATGACCACGCCCTTCGCCTTCAGTAAAAACTAAGGTTTTATCGTTGGGAACTTTTAAGTGTACCGACTCAATACTCCCGGTCACTGGCGTACGGGTTAATACATAATGAAACTTTTGTGAGGCCGCGCGCGTAATGTATTTAGTTACGGAAAATTTTTCGACTTTTGCTAAATAAACAAATGATTCGCTGCTTGATTGGGCGTTAAGTATTAAGCCCGCTATTCCTAAAGCTAGTATCATTGACGTTCGCATAATTGCCTCCCGTTAGCGGCAATAATGGCACAAATTAGCTATTAATTTAATCTTTTTTTAGGTAAAGTTTTACACTGTGATCCGCCATATTCTTACTGGGATTTTTTTCATATTCACGTCAATATCTTGCCTGCCTTTCGCGCTTGCCGAGGGGTATCAAATTTCGCTGGGTTTCTTTCCTTTTGCCCGCCTTATTAAAAAAACGGCAGAGGTTGACCAGACAGCATATACCGGGGACTTTTATCTTGGTTACATGAGTGCAAGCAATAACACCTATGGCGTGATCGCAAGTTTGCAGCATGAGGAGTATAAACAGCAGGGATTTTCTAATCCATCTGACAATCAGCAAATCGTACGTGACCGCAATTCTTTAGGATTGGCTTTTGGTCACAAATTTGATTCTTTCTATATAAGGCTTTCCGTTTACGCGCTCTCATCCTGGGTTGATAAGTTTAACACTATTGAAACCACTTATAAGAAGGGCACCGGAGTGCAATTTGATTTTGGCGTGCCGATAAACATCAACTCTTCATTTTATTTTGCGCCCCAAATCTCCATTCAAAGTTTCCAATACCAAAGTTCTGAGTCCGGCGGAAGCGAGTCCACCCTTAGTCCACCCATGACGGACACGGTATTTAGCCCTTATCTTGTTTTTGGCTTCATGATTTAAGAGCGGATTTCCGATCCGTACCTATGCGTCTTTCACTTTTCGCGCTAGTCTTAAGTGCGTGTTTATTGTCTGCCTGTAACCTTCCCCTCGCGGGCGACGCGAGCCTGGGTTCTGCCGCATGCTCAGCACAAACGGGACCGGTAAACCCAAAACCACCACTGCCAAACTTTCTACAAGCAGAAAATCTCAGGAAGCGCGCGTTTTTTTCCCGCAAAATTTTCGATCTTCCCGATAATTCGCCCCTGACCCCTCTTATTTCCCCACTTACCCTGCCGCAAAAACATTACTATAAAAAGGGCGCGCGGTTTACCATAGTAAACTTTCCCCACTGTCCGCGCGCGCCGGCCGAAACTCTAACTCTGGCACGTGACATGAGTACCGACGAACTTAAAAATATTTTTTTTCAAAATGATTGCTTAGCCACGATTTCTCCGGAAATAAATCTTCATACTCTGGCCGCAACGAACGATCCGGAGTACGCCAATCAAACTCACCTCGAAAGTATTCACGCCACGGAGGCGTACGACTTTTTACTCGGTGGTAGCGGCCCAACGTCACCCGTGGTCGTAGCGATTATTGATACGGGCGTGGACATTGACCACACCGATCTGGCCGCGAATGTTTGGATTAACACCGGAGAAGTCGCCGCCAATGGCATAGACGATGATAACAACGGTTACGTTGACGACCGCAATGGTTATAACTTTGCGTCTAATATCGCCAATCCCCGCCCGCAAGCTTGGCCAGCCCCCAACACCGGCGGTGAAAGCCATGGCACTCATGTTGCGGGCCTCACCGCCGCCCGCGCCGGTAACGCCATCGGCATCGCTGGCGTCATGGGACAAAACATTCAGATAATGTCACTCAATGTTTTTGGCGCCACGCCAAGTGCCACGACAGCGAGTCTTATAAATGCCATTTACTACGCTGCTGATAATGGCGCTGATATTATAAATTTAAGTTTAGGCGGCTATGGCGTTTCCGAATCCGTGAACCAGGCCTTAAAGGTTGCTGTGGCTAGTGGCGTGACGGTCTTTGCCGCCGCCGGTAACGACGCTTCTTTGCTGGATGATTCTCTTTTTATGCTTCCGGCCTCTTACGCGCAGTCTATCACCGGGATGCTTTCCGTAGGTGCTACCGATGATGCCAACGGGGCCATAAGTTGGTTTTCAAATTATAGCGCCCGTTACGTCGAGATCGCGGCACCTGGGACGCATTCGTCTTATGCCGGTCTAAAATCCACTCTACCGGGAAATCTTTACGGCTATAAACAAGGTACCTCGATGGCAACGCCCGTAGCGGCCGGCGTGGGCGCTTGGGCCGTAAGTTACCTGCGCTCTCTGGGGCAAACGGCTTCACCCACCTTGGTGGAGCAACTTATTCAAGAAAGTTCTGAAACCATTCCGGCACTTTACGGTTATGTTTTACGCGGTCAGCGGATTAATCTGTTAAATTTGGTAAATAAGATTAGTGATTGTTATTAAGTTCCAGTTTTTGCGCTGAAATTGAAAAATCTATAGCTAAAAAGCCACAGTCCTCTCGTCTGAGTCTTGTTGCCCTGGGCAAGTGTTTTGCTTACAATCAAACGCAGGTAGAAAAATGAAAAGCCAATTGATTCCAAATCTAGTGAACGCAAGTATATCTTTGGTGCATTCCATAATTTTTGTGGCATTACTCCTGCCCACCTGGTCTCTCGCGCAAGAAAAAATTCTGACCACGCTACCCCAGGAATCAAAATTCACGGGCGTAACCGTTGGCTTTCAAAACTTCTCTTTTCTTGATGCCAGTGATGCCCACTCCTATCAGTGGGAAACTACCGTTGGCATTCCGTTAAATGATCGCTGGCAAATTGGCTTTTCGCTGGGAAAACTAAATAGCGAAAGACTCGCCAAAGGCGGAAACCTCGAGGATTGGCAATATGTGGAAAAGGAGTGGTCGGTTGAAGGTGATTATTGGGTGGCTGAGATAAAAAATAAAATCTGGAAATCTGTGACGGGTGGCCGCTCTGTTGTCGTTAACTTAGGCTACGGGGACATCAGCGGAAAATTGACTTATGATTATAATCGCTACAAGCCAAATAATGGTTCCATCTGCTTCCCGTTTGGCTGCAGCGATAAGGCCCTTGAAGAAGGCGCTTGGGGACAAGCTAACGCCATGATCCGTTTTTACCGCGTCGGCGCCGTGTACTCCTGGGATTTTGGTAAGCCCGTCATCGGTGACCACATGATTTTTTATTTAGGCGTACATTATTTTCGCGTGTTAGATCCGCAAAGCCCCACTGTGGGAACTACCCGCCAATCCGTGGTCAGTACCGATATGATCGGGTCAACGACTTCCAATCTGGGTATCGCGTTCGTCTTTTAGTTCCTGAAAAGGACCGCAAGAGCTAATGCTTTTGGCCCCAGACGCGGGATTCAAAGCGCGCTTCTGGACTCGAACACAACAAACAAGGCTAAAAACCAATTATCCCTCGCCACCGCCGTCATCCGCACGCACAAATCGGGTGTTGGTTTTAATACTAGAGGTTTTTCGTGCGGCATTGACCCATTCACCCATGACACCTTGGCTGCGCGAACGGCTAAGCTCCTTAGTAATCGTATCCACATCGACTTTATCATCCGTTCCTTTTTGCGCACCCTTATATTTTAAAAGAAATTCTGCGCCGCCACTGGCCGCCAAGCGGTTTGCCAGGGGTTCTTTATCCGTTAGTGTTCCCAAAATATCCGCGAAATCATCAAAGTTTCCAAGTTTAGGAATCGAATAATCTGTTAACCCAAACATTCCGGTCTCTTCCCAAGAAATTCCGTGGGACTTTAACCAGCCTTCAATGGCCACGGCGTCCTTTTTAGCAACTAAATTTTTAAACTCGTTCATGGTCTCCTGGATTTGCGCCCGCAACAAAAGTTTTTTAGCAATATCAATTTTCGCTTTTTCCAGAGGCGTCGATGTTTTCGCTTTTTTCTCGGTCACTTGAATCAAATGATAACCGTAATCGGTCTTAATCGGTTCGCTAATTTGATTCACTGGCAAAGAAAATGCGGCCGCGTCAAACTCCGGCACCATTCTGCCGTGAGCAAAAAAACCGAGATCGCCTTTTTTCTTACTGCTGCCTGGGTCTTCACTAAATTTAGCGGCAAGATCGCCAAAATCTTTGGACTTGGCTTGATTTGCAAGGTCCTTAATTTTCGCCAGAGCTTTATCTTCGGCATCCTTATTGCCTTTTTCGGCCTTAATTAAAATATGCCGCGCGCGAACCTCTTCGTCTTTATTATATTCCCGGCTGTTTTGCGCGTAATAGTCAGAGATTTCCTTGGTGTGTTCGGCGGACCACTTTTCAATTTCAGTTTCTGATTTTTTTAATTTTTCTTTTTCTTCAAGATCTGAGGGCAATAATTTGGCGAACTGCAAATTAAGTTTCGTGGATTTAAGTTCCTTTTCCTTACCCACCATTCCAGCGGTCGGAGTTAAAGCAATATTAAAAAGTTCGTTTACACGCTGGCCGCG
The DNA here is from genome assembly GCA_964498095.1 of uncultured Bdellovibrionales bacterium. Classification (GTDB taxonomy): domain Bacteria; phylum Bdellovibrionota; class Bdellovibrionia; order Bdellovibrionales; family SG-bin7; genus SG-bin7. Next base: position 381,319 of record CAZCFY010000001.1, read on the forward strand.
TAAATCTTTTTTAAGCTGACCTTCGAACTCACCGGCCGTGCGGCCTATCTGGCGAAGATAATAATCGTATTTTTCGCGCTTAAAACGGCCTTTGTCCTGAAAAACCGGTAAGTCGATAATAAAATCCCTGACTTCATTGTCGGTAGAGTAAATATTATTTTTTTCGCTCTCTTGCGCCAGGATCTCGCGGTTAATTAATTTTTCCATGGCTTGGGACCGGATGAAGGATTGCTGGGCTCCCATTTGTCCACCGAAAAATTGCTTATACATTTGTTCCATCTGCACCATTTCTTGCTGGAAATCTTTCACTGGAATGTAAGTGTTGTTGACGACAGCAACAAATGAGGCGCCACTACCACCACCCAAGTCTCCTGTTGGTAAACCGAACAGTGCAAAAACCAAGCAAATAGCGCCAAAGATCACGATTGAAACGATTCTTTTTGTTGTACTTTCCACTCACAACTCCTTCATCAATGTTGGGACATTTCATTATTAAAATAAAAAAAGTTCAAGGAGTTGTTAATTTTTTTCTCCGTGGTACTATCTAGTTAAATGGGTCCATTCAACATTGATCTTCGACGTCTACTTTTGCTGTTGATGCTGGGAGCGATTCCCATCTTAGCGCTTAACACTCAGCGCCAGGCGACGGACTCAAAAGTTCTGGCGCCATTTGCCGCTGTCGTTTCTGCCGTGACCAATTCTTACGCCAATTTTAGCCACGGCGTGCGCGAAACCGTTTCATTTTACCTAAATGTGATAAACATTAAGGCGCAAAACCAAACTTTAGCGGATGAAAACCGCGAACTCAAAGCCCGCCTCAGCCAGTTCGACGAAATCCTTAACGAGAATGAACGGCTTAATACGCTCTTAGATTTCAAAAAAAATGATCATTTGGACTTATTGGCTGCACGCGTGATAGGCACTGATGTAAATCCAGATTATGATACAATTCGAATTAATCGTGGCACCCGCGATGGTTTGAAGCCATTCATGGCTGTAATTTCCACCGAAGGGGCCGTCGGTTATATTTTTCGCCCGCAAGCGAGTTCATCCCAAGTATTGCTCCTTTCTGACCGCAACTCCGTCATCGACGGCCACGTTCAACGCTCACGCGCCCGCGGACTCGTGGAAGGACACAGTCGGGATAAACTAAAAATGACCCATCTGCTACGTGCCGATGACGTCGTGGTTAACGATATTGTCGTGACCAGTGGGATCAACCGCATTTTTCCTAAAGGCTTTCCGTTGGGAAAAGTGACCTCTGTCGAGAAAGATGCCTACGGCATTAGCCAGAACGTTGAACTTGAGCCCACCGCCAATCCTTATAATCTTGACGAAGTTTTTGTCGTCAAACGCGTCGTTAAGGATTTTGAAGAAGAAGTGCCCGAAGAAAATAAGGAACCTAATAAAGAAACCAAAGAAACAAAGGTTAAATAATGCCCGCGATTATGCCCAAATCGAGCCAGCTTATTTCTAATCTTGCCATTACTTTGGCGTTGCTGTTGCTTCTGTGTCTCGCTCAGACAACGATGTGGTATCAAATTTTTTACCCCGTCCCCAATCCTAATTTATGGTTACCGGTTATCGTGTATTTTAGTTTGTACCGCACTTTTAAGCTCGGGGTCTCTAGTATCTATGTTTCAGGATTGTTTTTGGCCACGATGACGTCACAACCACTTTATCTTGTTTTACTAAATCTTCTCTGTATTTATTTTGGTCTGCAAATTTTGCGGCTAAAGTTTTTTTGGGCCGGCACCGGCTATTTTGTCATGGTGTGTACCGCATCGATGGTGCTCTTACTTTTTTCTAATTGGTTACTTTCCATGAACTTCGAAAACAACTTTCTGCAGTACCCGCGCTGGAGCGCCTGGCTATTTCAACTTTTTTTAATGCCTTTCCTGGCCCCCGTTATTTACGCCATCTTTAGACGCGTCGACAGTTGGACCCAATTTCAAATTCCTAACGAATACGGATTTGATTCGTTATGAGTACACTTTTAGACACCAACGAAGACACCCGGGACCTACAGCATCAGTGCCGCTTCCTCTACGCCCTCGTGGGCTTCGTTTTCATTATATTTTTTATCCGGCTTTGGTACCTGCAGGTGATCAGCGGCACGGAGCTGCGCTTTTTCTCGGAGCGCAATATTAGTAAAAAAACGACGATCGCCGCGGCCCGGGGAATCTTTTTTGATCGTGACGGTCAAGTGCTCGTCGACAATCTACCCGGCTCCGAAGTCACGATTACGCCACAATTTTTGACCAACCCCGAATCTACCTATCAAGCCCTAGGCAGCGTCTTAAAAATTTCGCCCAACGAAATCGCCGCCGACGTAACAAAAAGTAAAAGGAAAAACGGCCCCTTTGAACCCGTACGGATTAAAGAACATTTAACGTTGGAAGAAGTTTATCAGTTAAAACTTCTGCGTATCGATCATCCCGCCTTAAATATTAACGAGGTTATCTTACGCAACTATCCCTTAAAAGATAACGGGGCCCAGCTACTTGGATTTGTGGGCGAAGTCTCTAAAACACAACTTCCGGTTTTAAATAAGCGTTACAAAGAAATCCGCTTTAAACAAGGTGATCATATTGGCAAAAGAGGTCTAGAAAAATATCTAGACGAAGACGTGCGTGGGCGCGACGGCGTTCAGCATTTTGGAGTTGATGCCCGCGGCCGTGGCGCCGAATTTCTAAGCTCGGATTTACTCGAATCCATTCGGCGGTTCAATGCGATGCCGCTACAAGGACGAAACGTTCAGCTGACTATTGACCGCGAGGTGCAGGAAGCCGCCTTTAAGGCGTTCTCCGGCACCGGCCGCATCGGCGGACTTGTGGCCTTAAAGAATAACGGCGAGGTTCTCGCGTGGTTAAGCTCTCCCTCTTTTGATCCCAATATTTTGTCGGCGGGCACGATTTCGCCGCAACTGTGGTCGCAATTAATTAATGATCCCTTTAATCCATTGACCGATAAAGTTATTCAAGGACACGCGGCACCGGGATCTACGCTTAAGGCCATTGTTGCCCTCGCGGGTCTGCAGGAAAAAGTAATCACGCCGCAAACGACGGTTTTCTGTCCTGGCTCAATGAAGTTTGGGACCCGGCTCTATCACTGCGCCAGTAAAGGCGGCCACGGGAACGTGAGTTTGTTTCAAGCGATTGAACGTTCCTGCAATATTTATTTTTACAAATTGGGCTTGGCTTTGGACATCGATAAGATCGCGGAATATGCGTTCGCGCTGGGCTTAGGAAAAATCACTGGCATCGACCTGCATGGTGAAATCGCGGGGCGCGTGCCCACTAAAAGTTGGAAAGAAAATCTCACCGGAGAACCTTGGCAAGGCGGCGAAAACCTAAGTAATGCCATTGGCCAGGGTTTTATGCTCGCGACTCCCCTGCAAATGGCCTCGGCCTATTTGGCAATTGCCAACGACGGGGCCCTTTATCGTCCATTCATAATCAAAAAAATATTTGACTCCCAAAATAACGTCATTAAAGAATTTCACCCGACACTTATTCGAGACGTCAGTCAAAAAGATAGCCCCACGCCGATCAATAAGGAAAATTTCAAGCTCGTAAAAAAGGGTTTATGGCAGGTCGCTAACGGCGAGCAAGGTACCGCTCACTGGTGGAAAATTCCTGGCATAGAAATCGCCGGCAAAACCGGTACTGGGCAGTTATCAAATCTTTCTTTGGATCAAGTTTACGCTAAATGTGAAGTTAAGCCTCTTAATCAACGGCATCACGGCTGGTTTGTCGCCTTTGCGCCCGCGCAAAATCCCGAAATTATAGTCGCGGCTCTCGCCGAACACTCATGTCACGGCAGCACGGGAGCGGCCCCCGTCGTAAGGGACATTATGAAGGCTTATTTTGATAAATATCATCCGGATTGGGTAAAAAATCCTAAAGCTACTCAAGCCGTTGTAAAAGAAGTCCCCGTCCCCCCCCGCGAAGAGGGAGAAGATTAGAATGGGTATTTTTAGTGGCCTTAGCGTTCAGGAGCGCAACTTTACAAAACGCGTTGATTGGAGCTTCGTCTTATATATTCTCGCTTTAAATTTCGTGGGACTTATTAATCTTTATAGTGCTACCCACGGAATTTCTGGTAACTACAACCGGCTTTTTTACGGTCAACTCGTTTGGATTAGCTTGGGATGGATTATATTTTTCTCTTTGACGTTTCTAAACTACGACATTATCCGCCGCCTAGCCGCGCCCTTCTTTATTGTTAATCTCGTTCTATTGGGACTCGTCCCTTTTATCGGAAAGTCTTATTACGGCGCCAAACGGTGGCTTGATTTGGGAGTTTCAAGTTACCAGCCCTCAGAAACCATGAAGCTAGCGCTCATATTCTTTTTGGCAAAATATTTAGCCACGCGGTCCAAAGTGGACGGCCTGGGGATATTAGATTTAATTTTTCCGGCGCTTGTCGTGGGCATTCCCTTTGGTCTTATCGCTAAGCAACCCGATCTGGGCACCGCGCTGCTTGTTGGATTTATTGGTGCGTCCATGATTTTGTTTGTTGGCGTCCGCAAATATATCATTGTACTTGGAATTGTAATCGGTACCGCAGTTTCTTATTTGGCATGGAGTTTCGCTTTAAAGGAATACCAAAAAAGCCGCATCGAAACTTTTCTTGATCCTGGTAAAGATCCCCGCGGTAGCGGTTACAATAGTATTCAGTCAAAAATTGCCGTGGGTTCCGGGCGAATTTTAGGAAAGGGCTTTCGCAAGGGCACGCAATCGCAACTTGAATTTTTACCTGAGCGCCACACTGATTTTATTTTTAGCGTGCTTAGCGAAGAGCACGGTTTTATCGGTTCGGTGACAACGATTGGATTATTCTCAATTTTATTTTTAATGGGTATTCGCATCGCCAGCCAAGCTAAGGATCGCTTTGGCGTACTTGTCGTCGTCGGTTGTATGAGTTACTTATTTGGACACATGCTCATAAATATTGGCATGGTGATTGGCTTACTGCCCATTGTGGGAATACCCTTGCCGCTACTGTCTTATGGCGGATCAAGCCTTTTTACAACAATGGTTTGTTTGGGAATTACCTCCAGCGTGTCGTACAGAAAATTCCTCTTCTAACACGCCGGGTTCGTATTGAAACTTGGTGTCCCGTTGGCGAGCTGGTTTATATATATTTATTGAGCGCCGTGACGATAGAATCTTTAGGATGATTACCAACCATTTTTTCCATCTGGCGGCCATCTTTAAAAATAATCATGGTCGGAATGGAAACGACGCCAAATTTCGACGCGACATTTGGGTTATCGTCGACATTTACTTTGCGCACATCAAGTTTTCCTTTAAGTTCTTCGGCAATTTCTTCTAACTTTGGCGCTAGAGCACGACAAGGCGGACACCATTCGGCCCAGAAATCTACGAGTACCGGCGTTGATGATTTAAGTACGTCATTCTCAAAGTTAGAATCAGTTGTTTCACGTGTGAATGCACCCATGCTTTATCCTCCGCGATATAGCACTTTAATCATAAATATTTTTTTGCGCAAATGGTTATCTGTGCTTCATATTGAGGCAAAATGTCTAGATGTCTCGATTTTAGTCCTAGCGCGGCGCCAAATTTCCACAGCCAACAATCATTTTTCTCCAGATTTTTCCGATAAATAATCAATGGCTGCGAAGAAAATTCTTATCGTTGATGACGATAGATCCATTGGTGAATCTTTAGGTAAGGCCTTACTTAAAAAAGGCTTTGAGCCCGTGGTTTGCGGTAAAGCCAACGATGCCCTGGAAAAGCTTAAACTCGCCGAATATAAGGCCATATTTTTGGACTGCATGTTACCGCAATTAAGCGGCGTAGAGCTTGGCGCAAAAATCTCGCAGGAAAATTTGTCCGAGGCGCCCATTTATCTCATGAGCGGTATCTACAAGGATAAGCGTTACATCCGCGAGGCTGTAGCCAAATCCCACGCGACCGATTTTATTACCAAACCGTTTAATCTCGAAGAAATCTTCAAGCTTATAAGCAAAAATTCTGGTGATGCCGTTGAGCATTCACGCCCTCCTCTGTTCCGAATTTTTTCTTCTCCAGATGCTACGAGCGAAGATATCCTGCGCGCGATTGACACTACCGATTCCGTTCACGGTTTTGAATTACCGATCATTTACTCATTTTTGCTCGACGCAAAAGTCACGGGCCGCCTGCAAGTCCAAGAGGCCGGTGGCGATAATTATTTAATTTCTTTTTTGAACGGTAAAATTGTTAACGTCGAAACCAATCACAAGCAGTCATTTCTCGGCGTACTTCTTATCGAAAAGGGATATTGCACAAAAGAGCAAGTCGAAGCGACTTTAGCGGAAAAAAGTCAGAAGCGCTTGGGTCAAAGACTCATGGAAGCTAACGTCATCAGCCCCCATTCCATTTTAGAGGTCATGGCAGATCAGCTAGTTATCCGCTTAAGTAAAACCGTGTGGGATACTTCGGTATCCGCGAATTTCACGATGACCGAAGACGTAAACGACGAGCCCGGCGTTGAAGGGGAAACTTTTCACCAATTACTTCATGATTGGATGTATTCAAAAATTCCATTCCCGTGGTTAAAGGCGTTTTATGTAACTTGGATGGATCAGCCCCTACGGCAAGGTCCTAATGAAAGCAAAATGGCCGACGCCTTCTCGCTTTCGGTTTTTAAACGATTACCGAATTTTGACAAACTTGTTCTGTCGGGACGCACTGTCGACCGCCTCCTCACTGATGGTAATTTTAGCGAACGTGATTTTTTTACCGCCATTCACTACCTGGCCACCCGCCGCATGATTTGCTTTGGCAATAAAGAAGAAAAAATAAATTACGAAAGCACCTTGGCGCGTTTACAAAGAATGAAGAAGGAATTTCATGGCAAGGATTTCTTTGAACTCCTCAATGTCAGCCGCAATGCCCGTGACGCCGAAATTAAACAGGCTTATCATGAGCTCGCCAAAACATTCCATCCGGACCGTTTATCCAAGGATGCTCCCGTTCCGGTGCGGCAATTAACGCAAGAGATTTTTGGTTTGATCTCTACGGCCTTCAATTCTTTAAAAGACAGTGATTCGCGCAAAAGTTATATTCGCCAGTTGGAAGTCGGCCGCGCCGAAGATCTACTTGCTGCGGAGGCGATTTTTGAACGCGGCAAACAACTTTTAAAGTCCGGACAAGCAAAACAGGCCTTGGATTGCTTCAATCTCGCCTTAGAAAAAAAATTCGTGCGGCCCGCCTTAAATTTACATCGTATTTGGTCTCTAATCCGCCTTTATGAAGGCGGCGACAAAACCGTAAAGGTGCGCGAGCTCGATATTGCTCTAGACGAAATCCCCCCCGAAGATCGCCACGACAGCCTCTATTTCTTTGTTAAAGGCCTATTTTTGAAGTCCGTCGGCACACTTGATCAAGCGAAATCCTATTTTGACCGCGCCATTGCCGTTGACCCCGATTTCATCGAAGCCCGCCGCGAAATCAACGTCATGCGCTTAAAAAGCGAGACCACCTCTCATGGCGTCTCCAATATCCTAAAAGCCGATATTGGCACTTTATTATTTGGGAAGAAGAAAAAATAGACCTTGGCGCTCTTAAATTCTAATCGATCTTAAAATGTTCCGCGAATATCATAATCGCTCCCAGAAATAATAAAATCGCTGCGGCGGAAGTAAATATTTTAAGTTTACGGAATTTTCTAAATTTAGTGGACTCAAATTTGGAAACGACAGACTGACGGAAGTGATATTCATCATGAATGGATTTTTCCACGACACTACGAATGAGTTTTTGATCATCGACTCTAAATCCCATATGCATACTGAGCTGCTGAAAGATATCATGTGAAATCTGATCCACTTGCGCGCTTCGGCGCTCGTTTTCTATCTTTTCATCCTGGATCTGGCGAAGTCTTCGCAGCTTATTTTCGTACTCCAGCCGGTCAGTCATGCGGGCATGTTCCAGCGCCTTTTGCCGCTCATATTCGAGTTCGGCTTTTTTCTGCACCTGTTGTAGCTCTCTTTGCTCTGTTTCACGCAGTTTTCCCAGGTTGTCCTTGACCTCGGCCACTTCCCTTGTGAGCTGCACGTTTTTTTCCGTAAGATCAATGGACATTTTTTCGTGTTGCCGCTGGGATTCGAGGGCTTTCTGCATATCTTCTCTTGCCTGCTTTACCTCCAACAGACATCTTTCAAGTTCACTTTGGGTTGATGCCTGTTCACTTTTTACGGCGTTCAACTCTTTAAGGGCGCTTTTGAGTTCTAACTTTGATTGCTCATAATCTCTTTGGGCGGCTTCGATGCTCGTTTCGAGGTCGGCTCTCTTCGCATCCTCTTCTTCGTACGCGGCAAAGGCCAGCGCCCGCTTTTCATTTAAAGAATTAACTTCGTCCTGTAAGGCGAAAATCTTGTTCTTTAAATCGGTTTCCTCTTTTAGGGCCTCTTCAATCGCGGCGCGAATATTTTCTTCGTATTGACGGCGCGCCTTTACCAAAATTTCGGACGCCTCCTGCTGAGCGATTTCAACCGTATGAGCGGCGCGGCTATCCGAAGCCATGGCTACTTTTAGCTTTTCATACGCCTGCTTTTTTATGGCGTCCGCGTCGGCGTGGGCTTCTTTTAAAATATCATCCTTTTGTTCGGCGGGCCTAATCTCCTGCTGAAAAAGTTCAATGCAAAGCGCCTTATCAAATCCGCCAGTGAGTATAACTTCACCGGATTTATAAGGAAACGGATTGGTCCCTTCAATAACCCGGCCACTCACCGTGACCTCAATGGCAGCTTCTAATTTTTGGATGAAAATTTTGTTGTCGGCAAACGTTACCTTTAAATGCAAAGGCGCAATGGCTTTGTTGCGGATTATGAGGTCCGCGTCTTTTGAGCTGCCGATAGTAAATTCTTTTTTGTGAAAATGGTGGCGTACAGTCGCACCCCGACCATCAATGCGAAAATTTTCCGTGGAATGTTGAGAAAATAAAGTCGCACAAAAAACCTGTTGGCTTTTACGCATTTCGTCCCCCGGTATCTGCCCTATAGGGAGCAATCGACGTGCCAGACGCTGCTTACTGCTTACCCGAATTCTTTGGTTTTTGACTAGAGAATTATCAAGCGTCTAAAAGTCATCACAAGAACTTGAATCTCAATTTGATACGAGTTCAAAGTAAACGCTCACTGCGGTCTTGCCCTAGACGTGCATTAAATAAAGTTACCTCGTTTAGCGACACCCAGTTTGTGGTTTGTTCCTCCGTACTCCGTATAGGTCACACCAAACTTGTGAAGAATGTCTAGGAGCAAGGACCCGATGGGTTTTGGCGTCGCGGTAGAGCCGACCACTCCTGTTTTATCACCGTTAATCACATAGGTTGCTAGGTTTTCATAATTGTGGACTTCACTCTTCATACAAGATCCCGCATTACAGAAAATCAAAGTTTCGTCATACATTCCGGAGGCTTTGAGCTTGGCTAAAAATTTTGCGACGGACTCCTGAAGATAACGGGAGTTAATAATATAATTTGGGTATTCTTGCGGGTACTGTCCAAAGTGAGAAGTATGGTGACAGTACATATTCCACAAATTAAAAGTGATCGACCGTGTTACGTTCGCCTGAAACGCCGCGATGGCCAGATTGTACATGGCATCCATTCTGTTTTCAAATTCCCTACCAGGAGTATAGCCGCCAGCGGAACTACTCTCGACCGGAAAAGCGTCGCAGACGGCCGGTCTCTGCATAACGATTTCCCCGCCTTTTATTGCCGTATCAAACTTAACGATCGTTTTTTGCAGTTTATCCTGAAGGTTAGAGAACTTTTCTTTATCAATGATATAGCGGCTGCCGAAAATTTCCTGATTCCTCTTTATGAGTGCCAAGGCGTCGAGCTTTCTCTGATAATCCGCTTTCAAGGCTGTATTCTCTGTCGTTCCCGTGCAGTTGATGCGCCCTTTTAATTCTGCCGACAAACTGTTAACGGACGAATAGTAAGTATTTAATTTACCCTTAGTCCACGACGATGAGCTAAAGCCCGAAGCCGAAAGCGTATCCGTAGTGGAGGTTGAATTAGCAATGGCGATATGCGGGATTTGGGTGCCGTAAGTCGCTTGGAGTTTTTCGCCAATCAACATGTCAATAGAACTGCCACCGCCAGTTGAGTACTTTTCCAAAATATCACCAGGGTAATTCGTGCCGTTGATTACTACATTTCCCGTCATGGAGCCTGAGAGCGCACTGATTTGCGGAGCGGCGTGAGAATTCATGGGAACTGTGAACTCCGTATTAAGACCTAATTGAAAGGCCATTTCGTTGCGATACGGCTTTAGCGGGATAAGCATACTGTCGGCTTGGTCAAACGTCCAATGCCCTAAATCATTCGCGCTGGTGCCGCCGCCGGTGTATTTAATGACAAAGGCCACGAATCTTTTCTTAGGCGTAATAACCTGTCCAAAAGATTGTGGACTTAAGATTCCTTGAATTCCGTAAAGCAAACAGAAATCTTTTAAAAGAACAAGTAACTCACGTCGATTCATAATTTTACCTCGGCCATTTTAAAAATTTTAGAGGTGACCAATCCTTTAACGTAGCTGCGAATTCCCTGATTCCTATTTAATTCATAAACAGACGCAGCACAGGGGCTGTCGGCCTCTAATCTTATAGGGGCTACCCGGCTGGCCACCGTTTTAACGAAACAAGAGTGAAATCTATCGTCTTTTGAAACCGCATTTAAAAAAGTACTGAGATCTTTTACTTCCCGGATTTCAGATTTCTCCAGTTCAAAATTAATTTCGATTTTTGTCCCGTTAGCATAGGAGGAGCGCAGACGGCCGAAGTAATCCACAAACTCTAGGCCCATTCCGGCGGTATCTATGGGCCGGTGGCATCCCATACACGCAACATGGGAACGGCGAATATTACTCAGTTGGATTTCATTTAGCATGGGTCCGCTGGGACCCAGAACTTTTGAAACAGCTTCGGGATCTAATTCATTTACCGGAATCGCTTCACATAAAAAGTTTTTGGCAACCGCCTTTCCCCGGGCGGTGACTAAGGTTTTAAAATCAGCCGAGGGAACTTTGGCGCGATTTGCAAAATGCGGACTCGTTAAATAGCTTGCGGAAAGTCCCTTGGCTAAAGACGCTGGGACCCGCTGAAGGTTTGTTCCATAAGGCGTGCTATCTATGCCAAGATAAGTGGCGATCGACTTATTCATGTAAACGTCAGTACCATACATAATATTCGCTATACTCTCGTCATTTTTGACTATATCGGTTAGCATCAAAAGTTGCTGCAATGCCGTTTCCTTGAGTGCTACCGTTAACAACTTGTCATTTTTAAGTACTTCTACTGACTCCAGATCTTTTTCGATTTGCAGCCAGCGCGCTAGTGTATGTCTAACAAATCTCTGCAAATAGAGTTCCTTGGACAGCAATCGATCCACGTGACCCTGCAAAACAATATCCTCTTGAAGCCGTCCACTGGCAGCATCTTGCAACAGCTCTTGATCCGGTACGGAGTTATAAAGAAAAAATGAAAGGCGGCTCGCCAAAAAATATTGGGAATATGTAAGATTTCTTTCGTCAGAACCCTTGGGCAAATAATTTTTAAGATAGAACTGCGGCGACGTCAGTGCGGTGATAAATAAAAGATTAACTTTTTCTTTTAAAGTTATTCCCTTTTTAAACAATTCATCAAAAATGGTCATTTCTTCGTTCGTAAGCGGGCGGCGCCAAAGGGGAACTACCACCGAATTCACATAATAACCTAAGCAGCCGCCAGAAAGCGCATCACAGGTCGTTTTGAAATTTGGTCCTATTAAATACTGGTTAAATAAAAGTTGCGCGAGATCCAATAACTGCATCAGATAAACTTCGGTCTCTAAATTACCCGCGTTATTCTCCGCATAAATAGTCTGATCACTCGTGGCATCAACATTGATTTCCGAAATCTCCCCGGCTTTTTTTGAGATTTCGAGATTTTGAGCAAGTTCGCCGGGAAATAAATCCCGTAAAACATAACCTATTTCAACCTTCGTCAAAAGCGATGTGCGGTATTCGGGGTTTGGCGCTAAGACACAGCTCTTTTCTAATGACGAAAGATTTGCGAGAGTATCAACAGGCTTATACTTAGAACAGTTTTGATTGATGATTACCAAAGATAAGGTGGCCGCCAGCACTTTGAACAGAGAATTCATCTCGATACCCCCCTGATATCCTAATATTGAGCCTAAACAGGGTCAGATTCATCTCTGATTTGTGAGTAGAATTTGTTTCAAAGCGAGATAGTTAAGCCGTCAAGTCCGCTCACCGCTTATAGAGCGCCCGCACAAAATCCTGGCGGGCTTGGTCTAAATCAGGTTCCTCGCCTTCGGTGGCAATTTTAGCGACGGCCTTTTGGATACGTTCCTTATCGAGATTTCGTTGCTTGGGTAATTCGAAATTAAGAAGTTTGTGATTTAAATATTTGCTCTCACCACCGCTTGAAGCGGCGGTTCCGCCTTTGACTTCAAAAAGGGATTCCTTGGCAGCACTCTCTCCGCTGGCCTCAAAGATTGAATCCTTATTTCCCTTCCCTTTGACCCAAGTCGTGGCTTCTTCGGCCCTTTCCTTGGATTTTACGAAAGTGGAATCTTTAACCGTGGGGGCTTCTTCGACCGTCTTTCCCGCCCGCTCCATATTTTCTTTAAGCACAGAGAGATCTAGCTTCAGGTGCTGGGCAATAAGCTCCAGAGCCTTGCCGGGATTAATGGGACTCTCTAAGAAACCCACTATGTTAATTCCTTTTAGCTCCGTGGGTTTTATTCCCGACTGCGTCGACATCGCCAAAACAATCTTTGTCGCGTCTCCTTTAGGGTTCATTTTTTTACACAGCTCAAGGCCATTTATTTTTTTACCTCGGGCGGTCATAATTACCAAATCAGGGCGAAAGCTGAGAAATTTATCCATAACTCCGACATTTGTCTTAATAGTTTCGACATCAAAGCGCAGTTTGCGAAACAAGCTTTCCAGATACGTCATTTCCTTAACTTCTTCTAGAATTAACAAAATTCTTCTCATATAATAAGAGTCGCGCAATGACCGGAGACAGGTCAAGAATATTGCTCAACGGAGAATTTCACCTTTGAATTGGCGTAGCGGCAGGACCGCATTCATTTATATTATGCTCCAGATGGTGCCCTATTATTTGCTGGGCGTGGTAATTTTTTTGTTTATCCTCCTTATGTTCCAGGCCCTACGCCTTACTGAGTTTGTTTTGGTTCACGGAGTCAATTTGTGGACCCTCACAAAAATAGTAGTATTCTTATCTACCAGTTTTTTGCCGGTGATTTTGCCAATGAGTCTCTTATTTACCGTCCTTTTTGTTTATAACCGGTTAAGTTCGGATTCGGAAATCCTTGCCTTTTATTCCTTGGGTCATAACGTGTTCGTGCTATCTGCCCCCGCACTTGTACTTTCGATCGTCGTCGCCTTCGTGTCGGCGGCGACCTCTTTTTACCTGGGACCTTGGGGGAACCGTGAGTTTGAAGTTATTATCGAAAAACTCGGAGCTTCCAAGGCCGAGGCGGCAATCAAAGAAGGTACTTTCTCTGAGGGTTTTTTTGACTTCGTCATTTATGCAAATAAAGTCGATACCAAAGAAGGACGTCTTTACAACGTATTCCTATATGATGAACATGATCCAGATAACCCGCTAACTATCATTGCCAAACAAGGACTTATTGTGCGGGAGTCAACGGAAACGGAATACCGCGGTATTTTACGACTGATCGACGGCAACATGCACATCTCTCGCGGACCACGCTATACAAAAATTGATTTTCAGACTTATGATAAATTTCTCTCAAATCCCATAGCTATAAAAGCTCGCGAAAAATCTCTCAATTCCCTAACGCTCAATGAAATTAAGGAAATGATTGAGTCCAGCCCCAATGACGCTAATCTCGTTCATGGTTTGCGGCTCGAGTACCATAAACGCTTTGCAATCGCCGTGGCCTGTCTATTATTCGCGCTCGTCGGAGTTGGGATGGGAATGACCATTTATCACCGCAAAGCCTCAAATGGTCTAGTCGTTTGCATCGCTCTTATCGTAGTTTATTGGATCCTTTATATTGTTGGCGAAGGCCTAGCCAATAATAAAACATTTCCGCCGGGTGTGGCTATTTGGTTTGCAAATTTTGTTTTTGCGGGCTTTGGCGCCTGGAAAGTAAAAAAACTTTCGCACGTATAGACCAACGTCGAGCGCCCTTTTTTCTCATTTTCTGTTAAAATTTAAGGATATGAAAACTCTTAAAACATATACCCCTTGGGTCCTTTTAGTCTCCATTTTTATTTTTACTTCTTTGTTTTTTTATCCCAAAAAATTCTCGCAGAGTAATTTATCCTCACGTCACCCTGACGGATTAATTACTTCGGGCTTTCTAGCGATTGCCGAAGACATTTACCAAATCGGCGCGACTCTCGGCAGCGTTCCGGTGGAGACAGTTAAAAAATTGGTTATCGATTATGGAATCGCCAGTTACCTGGAAAAACTTCCCCTCAAAGAAGACGTGCGCAAGCGGGTCGAAAGCCGTCTCAATGACGAGCGCTACATGGCGCGTGTTGTTCCCTTTTTGCTCGCGCTTAAAAATCAATATGCCGAACCCAAAGACGCGGCGGAACTAAAATTTGATAGCTATGTTCGCGGTAATTCCTCCTTACACTTACCCGGCGTTAACCATGAACTTTTTAACTTAACCCCAAAAGCCAAAGCCGCAGAGGGTGGTTTCTCCTTGTCCGAAGATCTGGCCGGAAATTTGGTTTCCATCTACGATTCAATTTTTATTCAGGGCAAATCAACGGTTGGTGATGACGAGAGCTTAGAAAAACCATTTCATCCCCTCTCAGAAAAGGACCGCGATCTCATCGAACGCACCAAGCCTTTTATTCGTAATCTTTTAACTAAACTTAAAGAAAAAACGGAAAAAGAAAAGGCCGGCAAAACCGATCCTGGGGCGGCTAACTCCGAAGCCATGCAAATGCTGGGCATTTTGCTTACGAATGAAAAAAAATTAGATGCGGCGACCATTAGCCTCATTGATTTCGTAAAGTACATGGTCCACAAGTCTTACCGCTATTTTGCCCTGAAAGTTATTCGTGAAATTGAATTAAAGGACTGGCTCTATAAAAAATTAAGCCAGGGCCGTTACGACGATATTTTAAATTTTCTGGAACTCGCGGAAAACCGGCGCTATGCCGTGCAGATCGGCGTTGACGGACTGCAAGGAAGTCTTATGCAAGCGCTGGCGCAACCTGAAAAAAACGAGACTTTCTTAAAGGCGCTAGTAACGGATTTTTCAAATGCGGAACAGCTTAAGCCCAAAGAAGAACCCACAACCCCCCCTAATCACGCTCACAATATTAAATTTCTAGAATATCTGCTGGCAAAAAAACG
The DNA here is from genome assembly GCA_964498095.1 of uncultured Bdellovibrionales bacterium. Taxonomy (GTDB): domain Bacteria; phylum Bdellovibrionota; class Bdellovibrionia; order Bdellovibrionales; family SG-bin7; genus SG-bin7. The sequence goes on from CAZCFY010000001.1 coordinate 396,717, forward strand.
TACGCCAGAAAGTTACCTGCCGTTTTTTAAGTTCCTCTACTCTAATTACGAGCAAAATATATCTAGCGGGGGGATTTCTACAACACCGACGATAAGTGTGCGCAATTTGCCGGTGATTTTTACCGGCGCCGAAGTCGCCGGTCCCAACAGTACGGGAATTCCCAATTTCCACTTCGTTGACCGCAAAGATCAAAAAAACCGCTCTTACTATTTTTACGGAAATGATGCTTTATTGCTAGAGACGCTTACCGCCAACAGCGGTATGATTACCATGTTTGACCGCCTCAGAGGAGTTTCGACTCTTAATTGCAACGCCCAGTACGAATGGCACTCGCAAGCAAGTTTTGACGGCCTTCTTAATCTCGGGATTGGCGAGGGCGACCGCGATTTCGGTGAAGTCAGATGTTATGCGGAATTAAGAGTCCGTGCCGCTAAAGAAATCGAGCTACGTAATACACGTAAGCAAGTTAAATCCCTCGTCGAAGAAATAAAAAATTCCTTCTTCACCGTAACTCGTAAGCACCGTGTTCGGCAGTTATTTGATAGTCTGGCTAAATTGGAGCAGGAGGGTATGCCCCAATATCTACTTATGTACCTACCTTGGCCGGATCACTTTGCGCATTTTAAAGGGCCTTTTAGTAATGAAATTTTAGCTTCCAGCGGAGAACTCAACCGCTTGGATTACTGGCTGGGAAAAATTACGGAAACCTATAAGTCGGCCGGCGTTTACACGCGCACACTCTTTGGCATGGCCGGAGATCATGGACTCGCTCCAATTTTTTATACGCTAAATCCCGAGAAAACCGTATTAGAGGCGCTCGCCAAAGAAACCGGGCGCGAAATAAAAGTAAAAAAAATCTCCTCCGACGAAGGCGAAGGGCCGAAGATCAATCACAGTATCGACCCAGATTCGATGAAGGATTTTGATGTGATTATTGCTTCCACCGCCGGCGGAAATTACATGATGGATTTTTTTAGTGGCCAAGACGATGCTTCCTGGCGGCAGCAACCGCTTTACGGTGATCTGACACAGCTAAAGCTCCTTGATGGCGGTAAGCCAATAAATATTATCAACGAAATCGCCTCGCGCTTAAGTGAAACCCTTGATTACCTGGTCGTACGCGAAAATAATTGTTCCGTTCAAGAATGCCATTTGCATGTCGTCGGGACGCGCGATGGACGCCAGGTAGATGACTTTATCATCCGTAAAGGGACGCGCATCTTTTATGTCCCTTACGATTGGTCCCATGAAAAGAGTCTCTTAGATTTAGAAGACGTCGGGCGCTACCAAAAATTTAGCGATTCAGAACTGACATTGCGGGACTCTCTTTTGAATGATTGTTTAAAAAAGGCTAGCCCCGATGATCCCACCACTTGGTGCACCGAGGACACTTGGAGAAAAATTACTTCTTATACTTCACGTCCCGATTCCGTCGTGCAACTCTCTCACATTTACGACGAAGACCGCGCCGGGACGATCAATTTATTTCCCCGCTATGGCATCGGCTACAACACAAAAGTTCCTGGCCGCCACGCCGGCGAATCGTTCCACGAGAAAGACGCCTTTATGGGATTCTGGGGTGAACCCACGCGCAACTCAAACCTAAATCGCTTAGGCCCCACGGTTATCGGCTCGCTGGCGCCTACCATTTATAGTTTTCTCAGTGAGGTTGACCTCAAAGAACCGCGCGCGGGCTTTGGCTTTCCCTCCGTTTGGCACGAAGTTAAGAAATAAAATCCGAGGGCGCGATCCTAAATAATCGCGCCAAATCGCGCCAGAGATTGTGGCCTAATTCAATTAAACGACCTCTAAGGGCGCCGGGCTATCCTGCCTATCTGACGATTTGATTCCTATTTTCGGTAGCTTATGACCTCTACACTCGGATATTTTTTGTAACTAGCACAATGCGTCAACTTGCCGTATAACTCATTTCACCCCCACTCGCTACGGGTCTCATCTCAGAGATGAGGTGAGGCCCGGCTCTTAAATGCGTCACTCAAAGTGACAAAAATAAGGAAATTGAGCCGGGAGACTATTTATATCGCGCCAACGAAGTGGCGCGCAATTTGAAGTTAGCTACTCGAAATCACGGAGCGAATAATGGCACGTAAGTGGAAGAAAGCTTCTTAGGGTGTAAATATGCAGAATATTAAATCGCGTTTACACCTCGAAGAAATCGACGATCAAAGCTTAAAAGCTTTTGTGGCAATTACTTTTATCGGTAAAGAGCTCGCTGAAATTCTTTATGGTCCGCAAAAATTAAGTTTAAATTCCGAGATTTATAGTCTTGATACTATTGAACTCTTATCCCGCGACCCCCAGCTCGCCGTGGACTTTTCTCAATTACGTAACGCCATCGCCAATGACTTAAGCCAATATACCGAGATGGCTTTTAAAAATCCGGTGCGCTTGGGTTTTCCAACTTGTGTCTGGCTGGGAATCGAAAAGTTAAACGTAAGGCCCCAAATTTCGGGTTTAGCAGAATTGGCTTTGGACTCAGGATTTTACAAGATTGCGCTAAATTTGGGTCTTGAAAATGATTTCTCCCGCGCCCGTGCTTTAATTCTGCAAGGGATGGATCTTAATGTCCCCTTGACGATGTCCGAGCTAGAAACCAAAGCCATCAATATGATGCAACTTCGCCGTGAAGGTAAGTTTCTGCACGCCCAAGAAATTTTTGAAAATGAAATTCTCGGGCAACTTCCGCAATGTGAGGATAACCGCCTCGTGGGTGAAATCTATTATATCGCCGGTTCGGCTTATATCAATTCCACGGAGTTTGCGCGCGCTTTAGAAATGTATACGATGGCTGTCACTTATTTCGATAAAGCCCAGGCACCATTTCGGGCAACGGCGGCCGCTTATAATGCGGCGATTTCTTCTCTCAACGGCTGTTTTACTGCCGCTCATGACGAATGGATCGCGCAAACCCAAAACCGCGTCCAGCAAATCCACTTTGACGCGCTCACTTTAAGTATGCGCGTTCACGAAGTACATTCTCTTCATAAAGCCGAAAAATTCCCCGAGGCCGTGGCAAAATCAAAACTGCTTTTAGACAAAGCTCATCTTTCCCATTTTCAGCGCATCGAACTCATGCAGGTTTACGCTAAGAGTGCTCTTGAACTTGGGCAGGTGTTAGACGCGAACATTTACAGTAACTACGCGCGCCAGGTACTATTTGCCAATAAACTCTATCAATATGAGTTGGATCAGTTAAGTCTCGAAAATAATATTGAATCTTTATGTTACTTGCGAACTACAAAAATCACTCTCTCCAATAACCCTAACCGCAGTCTTGATAAAGCGGCGTATGGAGAATACCGCCTTTCTTGCATTCGCCAAGCGCTCAATGAAAATAATTTAGCGCTGGTTAGAAAAACCTCTGACGAGATCCGCCGCGAAATTCCCGACCCCGTCTTGGCGCAACTCTATACGCGGGATTTGGATCTAGCTCTGACTCCCTATAATATTTTTCCCGAGAAACGCGCGCGCGGCCTGCAAACCCAGGTTTTACAGGCGTTGCGCCACCGCGATTTACCATTTTCTCGCTTGCTGGTTGCTCATCTCGAAGAAGATTTAAAAGCGTCCCACAATCCGTGGAAAGAGTCGCTCTTACTTATTGCCAGATCTTATGCCCAAATTTCCCAAGGACTAACGGCACTCGCCGCCAACGAATTAATTCGCGCGCTGGATATCACTTCGGCCAATGGTTTAATGCGGCTATACTCAATTTCTTTAGGTTTACTCGTGGTATGTGACAATCATTTCGAAATGCAGTGGCTTGAGCATCTTAAAGGTCTAGAGGCTGCCGACCGCATCGCGGTTCAGGATTTCTTTAAAGCCGCTCTTGGTAATCAGCTCTCTACTCTTTACCTCGTAATCTCAAACAACCGCCGCGATTTAAGCTTAGATCAATCAAACTCAGAGGCGGACCTAATTATAAATCAAGAATCCGGTGAAGTCCGTTACATGGGACAAGTCCTCCAACTTTCGGGCCAGTCATTATTATTTTTATTACTTAACAATTTGGCCCGCGCGCAAAAACAAGGTTTATCAAAAGAAGAAATCATCAAACAAGTTTGGGGTTACTCCTACGACCCCGTAGCCCACGATCCCCTTGTCTATATCAATATTAAACGGTTACGCGATCTCGTTCCCATTGAAATTCATGCCGGCCGCTATCGTATTTCGCCGCAGATTTCTTGGCAATTCGTCGTACCCGCCGAAATCGAAGACCGCAAACTCAACCTTACCCCCCGTCAGGTTTCGATAGTTAATTTCATTCAGCGCGCCGATGACAAGTCTGTTTCGCGATCTGATATTGTTCGGCTATTGGGAATTAGTCCCCGTACCGCATTACGTGAACTCACGGAAATGGTAGAAAAGAAATTTTTGGTCCGCCAAGGAGCCGGCAGATCAGCCCGTTATTTGTCTCCAGGAGCGGAGGTGTCGCTATGACGTTCATCAAAAAAATAATAACAATTTCGATTTTTTCAGCAACAGCCAATGCCGGGCAGCCGCCTTGTGACGTCGTAAAAACCATCGCGACGAAAGCAGATTCGGATACGAAAATATATGGAAACGCCATCGCCATCGATGAAAAGCACGTAATAGCTAATGACCACAGCTTCTTCCGTGAAGGCGCGCAAACGGTCATTCTCGGTATGCCCAACGGAAAAATGTATCCTTCCCGTATCGTAGTCCGCGATTTCCACTATAATACGGCCTTACTTGTGATTAACGGTGACATAAAATTAAAAGCTTGCGAATTCCACAACGGAAGTGTCGATACCAAATCCGTAGACGTTTATGGCTTTCAGGCTCATCTCTCGCAGCCAGAACATCATCAAGTCGATGTCCTTTCAACTTCCAGCGGAGCTTTACTCGTTCCAGGAGTTGGAACTTCCATAGAATTAGATTTAACCTTCCACGAGTCAATGAGTGGTTCTCCGGCTTTTTTTAATGGCCGTGTGATCGGAGTTTTATCTCAAGGATCAGCGAGTGAAACCTCACTTTTAATTCCCTCAGCGGTGATCGATCAGCAAGTCAAAAACTCCTTAGCTCTTTCGCAATCACGGAAGTATTCTTTTAGACCGAGTGATCAAAAGTTCTCATTTAAAGGATTTGACTTACCCTATGGTAAATCTAATCCTCCCGTCCAATTACCCAAAATTACTCCCCCCCACGAAGGAAAAATGGGTGGTGGCGGAGTCCACGAAGGCATGACAACTAATCCCAGTGCGGCCGACTTATTTAAAATTAACTTTAATAAAGACGTCAGAGCCCTACGCATGGCCAGAGAGTCCGTGATTATTAATATCACCGACGCCCGCGCCTTGTATTTGTCACAGCCAAAAATGTCTGAACTCATTGTCGCCAGCGGCGGTAAGCGGGTTGCGGTATATAGCATTGACGGGATTGCCATCGAAAATAATCTGGATTTTATTCGTGTGATGGAGTCTTGCACCCAATGTAAGATGGACCGCTTCCTAATTGTTGACGCGGAAGAAAAGCACATTACTGATGATTTTCTCGATCTAGCTCTGATGATTAATAATCTCGCGTTAAAAATGCGCCCAATGATAAGACCGGCTAATGCCGAAATTGCCAAAACGGTTTTTTCAACACTCGTGGGTAGTCTTACTTTTCTAGCGGAAATGCCTATTCATGGTAATAATCCCGCTGCGACTCAACTCGCTCACAAGTTTATCCAAAGCTGGTCCCGCTTCGGTGATTTAGTCACTGAAGGCGCAATTACCGAGGAAATTTCTGAACGCATTACGGAAATTGATTTGACGATCGCCAAGCTGCGCTTGAAGGCCCAATCAATTAAATCGCGAGGGATCCTTTAAAAAGAAAACGGGAATCTTCACTTGAACTTTCTTTCCCGCCTCGTCGGCAAAGAAGTACCAGCCGCGCATGTTTCCGGTGGGCGTTGAGAGCGGGCAAAAGCTCGTATAAGTGTAGGATTGGCTCGGAGAAATCAGGGGTTGTTCTCCGACAACTCCCACGCCCTTAACTTCCTCTTCCCGGCCTAAGCCGTCGCGAATTATCCAATGGCGGCTCTCCAGCTTTAGCGCGCGCCCCCCTAAATTGGTAATTTGCACGCGGTAGGCAAAAAAATAATAATCTTCGGCAGGTTTGCTTTGTTCCTTCACGAAGCTCGGCTCAACCTCTATACGCACGTCATTAGTAATTTCGGTATATGTATTTGTCACAGTAAAATTCCCGCCAAACAAGCCATCATAAACGTCGCCAAGTTGCCACCGATGAGTGACAGCATACCCAGACGTGCGATGGCAGATTTTCGTTTCGGGGCCATTAAACCAATGCCGCCAATTTGAATTCCAATGGAGGAAAAATTTGCAAATCCGCTGAGGGCATAAGCTAAAAGAGTTAAAGAGCGTGGACCCAAATCTTTTGATTGTGCCAGATGAACATAAGCCACGAATTCGTTAAACACGGTTTTCTCTCCCAGTAGTACGGCTGCCGAAGTGGCCTCATTCCACGGTATTCCCATTAAAATTGCAAACGGATAAAAAGCCCATGAAAAAATTTTCTGCATGGATATTCCGCCCGGCAAGTAACCAAGTATTCCGTTGACCAAAGCAACGAGTGCGATAAACGCCAGGAGCATAGCCCCAACATTCATCGCCAGGTAAAGACCTTCGCTCGCTCCCCTCGCTGCCGCTTCAAAAATATTCGCATCCGTTAACTCTGGATCCTTGGGGAGTTCGCCAAAAGTCTCAGAGTTTTCAGTTTCGGGAACAAGCAGTTTGGCAATACAAAAGGAGGCTGGCGCTGATAGAACACTTGCCCCAAGAAGGTGCCCCGCGATGTCCGGAATCATATCTTTTAGAAATGTTACATAGGCCACTAAAACACCGCCGGCGGTGGAAGCCATGCCTCCTACCATCACCGCTAAAAGCTCAGAGCGGGTCATCTTTTCTAAATACGGCTTAACGACAATGGGCGCTTCCGTTTGCCCCAAAAATACATTGGCCGCGTTGGAAAGACTTTCAGCGCCGCTGACCTTCATGGTGCGATACATAACCCACGCCATTAAACGCACGATTTTTTGCATGATACCCAAATGGTAAAAGACGGCCATGAGTGTGGCCGTAAAGACTATCGTCGGCAAAATATTCACGGCGAAGATAATGCCGCCCATTTTTTGCGTATCGGCCAACGGTCCAAATAAAAATTTCGTACCCTCGTTGGTGTAATTAATGATGGCGTTTACGAAATCATTGGCGCCGTTAAAAATAAATCGAAATGGCCCGTCAAATCCAATCGCCGGCACGCCAATTACCAAGACGAAAGTTAATACTTGGAGTCCAATCCCCCAAGCTAGTGTCGTAAAATTTACCCGTTTTCTGTTAGAACTCAGTGCGTAAGCGATGGCGATTATAACCAAAAATCCAATAAAGCTAACAAGCCTTAATGGCATCAATACCTACCCATGACTTCGTCAATTCCGCCGGCGACATGACCGACATTGCCAATTCCTAATTTCAACAAAGTCATAACGACGACGGCCGACTCCAGACCGTTTTGGCTTAAAACTATAATACGGTCATCCGAGCCTATGCCGATGTTACGAAGTTTGTTAACGGTGTTAGAATCCGGCCGCCCTTGATCATTTATGAATTCTTTCCACTCTATATTAACTACATCGACATTGGGCGAGAAACTTAATCCACCGGATAAATATTCCTTTGATGGACGGCAATCTATTATTTTTATGCGCGCTTTTGTCAGTTTATCTTTACCAATTTCACCTTCGACCACATTCGTCGGATCTTTGGGCCGTAAATCTTTATTTTTTACCAAATACTTTTTAATTTCGTCTCGTGTTACCAACAGCGAGCTTTGCAGGCTCGGCTTCCACATGGGAACTTCGGCACGTGGAGCTTCCTGGACATGACTACCCACCCAGCGCGCCTGATCAAAATAATCTTTACCCACGAATTCGGCTTTTTTAATTCCCAGATATTGCAGAGTCCACGCCAGTCGAGCCTCTTCGCCATGGCCCGTTTTTCCCTCACCAATTATAACAACTTCGGACTCCGGCGAAATCCCCAAGCGCGCCAATCGCCGCGTTTTTGCAAACAAATCTTTCACCAACTGGCCGCGCTTTTTTAAATTGGTTTCGGTAAATTCCTGCCAACTCAAATTAATGGCGCCGGGTAAATGCGATAACGAAAAAACAAAAGGTGGCCGAGTATCAACTACGACAGTCTCTGGTTTTATTTCTAGCGGCTCAATAGTGCCGACTTTATTCGTTAAAGGTTTGGTACCCGGTCTATATGTCGGCTGGCTCTCATACGCCTTCGTCGGCGCTTGCGTGCAGGCAAAAAGAAAGGGCAAACACAAAATTAATCGGCGCAAACTCATTTTTCCTTTTTCATTGTGGGGAATAAAATAATATCCCGTATGCTGGGACGGTCTGTGAGAAGCATTACTAGCCGTTCTACACCAAGACCGACGCCACCTGTAGGCGGCATTCCAACGTCAATCGCGTGCATAAAGTTCTCATCCATAGGTTGAGCCTCCTCATCCACGACCCTTTTGGCCTCTTGCTCTTTAAGCCGCGCTAATTGATCTTCGGGATCATTAAGTTCAGAGTAAGCATTTCCAATTTCCATGCCGGCACAAACGGGCTCAAAGCGCTCAACGAGTCCCTGTTTACCACGATGTATTTTAGTAAGTGGGGACATCTCAACTGGAAAGTCGATTATAAAGGTGGGGTTCCATAAATGTTCTTCGACCTTTTGATCCCAAAGCTCCATAACCATTTCGCCATGAGAGCCCGGCTTTTCTAAATCACTACCATTGTCTTTTATAACTTTAAAGAGCGCTTTGGCGTCAAGTTTCTCTACGTCCACGCCACCGTACTTTTTGATACTGTCGTAAACTGACAAGCGCGTCCAAGGGGGAGTAAAGTCGATTTCTTTACCTTGATACTGAATCTTCGTTGTGCCCTTCACCTTCTTAACGACGTGAGCGACCAATTCTTCAAACTGTTTCATTTGATAATTGTAATCGGTGTAGGCTTCGTACCATTCTAAAAGCGAAAATTCGGGGTTGTGAGTACGGTCAATTCCCTCATTACGAAAGTTTTTACTGACTTCGTAGACTTTTTCAAAACCGCCCACGATAAGGCGCTTTAAATAAAGTTCGGGACTGATTTTTAAAAACAGCTTCATGTCGAGCGCGCGGTGTTGGGTTGAAAATGGATAGGCGGCCGCTCCCCCGTAAATAGGCTGCAACACCGGTGTTTCCACTTCTAAGAAACCACGGTCATCTAAAAACCGGCGGATTTCGCGGATGATGAGCGAGCGGGTTTCAAAAACCTTGCGCGACTCCGCATCCATGATGAGGTCCAAATGCCGGTAGCGGTATTTTTGTTCGATATCGGCAAGTCCATGGAATTTTTCCGGCAACGGCTCCAAGGTTTTACATAACATCGTAAGCTTTTCGACGCGAATACTGAGCTCACCTTTTTTGGTTTTAAAAACGCCGCCTTCAAGACCGATGATATCGCCAATATCTAAGTGATCAAATACCAACTGATCTTCGGGTTTAATTTCTTCTGACTTGATATAAGCCTGCATCTTTCCCGACTGATCTTGAAAATGAAAAAACGCGGCCTTACCCATAGTTCTCATGGTCATAAGGCGGCCAGCCACTTTGAGTTTCGCACCTTCCGCTTTTTGTTCTGGACCCAGTTTACTTTCAAACTGGGCGACGACCTCGCGCACCGTGTGCGTGCGCTCAAAACTGTAAGGAAACGGATTTACACCCTTTTCTCTTAAGGAGTGCAGCTTTTTTCTTTTTTCCGCGCGGAGCGGATTTTCGCGTTCAGAGTTTTCCATTAAATGCATCCATGACGTTTTGTAAAAGTTGAATCGCTTCTTTCTTGGGGCGCTGGAAGGCGTTTCTTCCCATAATACTGCCAAATCCCCCGCCCGCGGCAATACCTTTAACCTCCGTCAACAAATCTTCGGTCGACTTCGCTTCGCCGCCGCTAAAGATCACGATGCGGCGGCCATTAAAGCAAGACTGTACCACGTGACGGATGCGGTCTTCCATGGAAGTAATACGAATGTGCTGGGATTCATAAACTTTTTTTGCTTCTTCGAGTTCAATGTGGGCCGTCGGTGGTTTTACTTTTACGATATGCGCCCCTAACTGACAGGCTATGTGAGCCGCATAGGCAATAACGTCGATGGCCGTTTCTCCCGCTTTAGATAAATTAGCACCGCGGGCATAAGACCAAATCACGACGGCAAGACCCGCTTTCTTAGCTTGGTGAGAAGCTTCCGCGATTTCTTCGTACATTTGTTTTCTTACCTCTGAGCCCGGATAAATCGTAAAGCCGATGCCGGCACAGCCAAGGCGTAAGGCATCGTCAATTCCCGAGGTCAGCGCCGAGATCGGCGCCTTTTCTTTAAAAAGCACGTCGGAGTTATTGATTTTCAAAATTAATGGGATCTCGCCGGCGAACTCGCGCGCGCCCGCTTCGATAAATCCAAGTGGAGCCGCATAAGCGTTACAACCCGACTCCAAAGCTAATTGAAAATGATAAGAAGGATCATACCCGTCAGGATTCATTCCGAAACTTCGGGCGGGCCCATGCTCAAACCCCTGATCAACGGGAAGGATTACCATTTTCCCCGTGCCCTTTAAACGGCCATGATTCATCAGCCGCGCTAAATTTGATAAAGTTCCGGGATTGTCAGAGCCATACCAGCTCAAGATCTCTCTTACTCTTGGTGTCATGAATTCTCCTTTAAAGCTAAAGTAAATGACATAGCCTTTTTAAAATATTTAGGCAATAATTTTGAGATGTTATCGTTTCTGCAGACGCGTTTTTCTCCACTCAAATCGCGGCTTTTTTCGGCTCTGTTTATCACGAATTTTTTTTCCAACACCGGCAGCTGGGCTTTTGAAATTGCACGCACGTGGATCATTGTCGATAGCCTAGGAAAAGGGCATGAAATCGGTTTGGTCATGGCTTCTGGTGGAGTATCTGCCCTATTATTTACGCTTTATGGTGGTTTACTCACTGACCGCTTTAACTATCGCCAAGTACTAAAAGCTTCTATGGCCGCCAAGGCGTTACTTTTTATTCTCTCAATCTGGTTATTTTTTATCGTCGAATATCAAAGTGTCGCTCTCTGGCATCTGATAATTTTTAGCTTCCTCCAGGGAATCATCGTGGCGTTCGATGCTCCCGCCTTTATTTCGCTCTCGATGAAATTAGTTCCCCCCGAAGATTTGCAGCAAGCCTTAGCGTTAAATTCCATGAACTTTCAAGCGTCGCGTACTTTTGGCCCGATGCTGGCGGGAATTCTCATAGGCATTCACGGACCAAGCCTGGTGATTTTATTTGATGGTTTATCTTTTTTGGGCCCGGCAATCGCTACCGGATTTGTCCTCAAAGAAAAAGGCCTGCCAGCCATGCAGTTTAATCCCGACGCGCACACGCGCGGCTTTCGGGTACTTCTTAAAGATCCAAAAATCGTAAATCCATTAATTCAGCTTTTCTTGTGTATATCTTTTTTTCTGCCCACGATTTTAGTTACGTTCCGGATTTTTATAAAAGAAAAATTTCACGTCAACTCTCAGGAATTTAGTTATATTTTTATGGGACCGGCGTTGGGCTCTTTGATCGGGGCCATGGCTTTTACGCTCTTAAAGCCCCGTCATCCTATAAAGATGTTACGCCTTGGCATTCCACTTTTTGTTTTTTCTACCGTTATGATTCCGACCTTAAATTTGGCCGCTACGATAGTAGCAATGACGGTTTCTGGATTTGCGGCATTTTTCTCGTTTTCCGCCATGACCGTGCATTTACACCTTTATATTAAAGAGGTATTTCGCGGGAGACTTACTTCCATTATCATGCTTGGCTTTGCCGTTGTGATGCCGGCCGCCGCCTACCCGATCGGAAAACTTATAGATCATTTTTCCGCGGGCTTTTGCCTTATTGTAATTCCAAGCCTCTATATTTTGTTTTCAAGTCCCTTTTGGCTCGTCAGCATGGGACGCCGCCAGAATTAATTCATCTTCGATATGGCCAGGCACTTGCATACCTGCGCCCATGCGCCATTTAGTCTGGATATTAGCGTTTTTATTTACCGCCCGCGGAGAGTCGGCCTTTTATCGTCCCTCGACTGCCGAATATGCGGAGACCAAAGCTTTGGCTCTTACTGTGGCTGAGCAGTTTCCCACAAATACCCATGAAATTATAATCCTAGGTCGAAGCTTAGTAGTTTTAGGCGCCTTTTTGCAGGGTTTGGGTTTGCCCGTTTCGACCCTGCCTATTTCCCAAATGAATAAGTTTGACATCACCCACTTTACTGAGACTGAACTAAAAGCCATTCAAGACAGACTAAAACCTCACTTTGACGAATTCATCCCGCCCACACAAAAAAAATTGGTATTTATCGACTTCACCGTCGGTGGCAAGGCCTATCTTAAGCAAAAGCACGCTATAGAAAGTTATCTTAAATCCTACCGGCCTAATTCCCCGTATGAATTCGTGGCCTATATTTGGGAACGATCGGCCGAGAAAATTGCGTTACTTAAGGAAAATGCGGTTCGTATTCTTCCCGCCAAAGGCTATCTATGGACGGCAGTAAGTAGCTCTGAGTACGAAGATGCGGCCGAATTTGGCGAATTCATTCCCTGGATACATAAAAAGGCCAAACGCGGAACGGAATTTGTGGAATTTAAAGCCCTCGTCTTTAAAGAAATGCAAAAAGACCCCGAGCTGCGCTGTCGTCTCGTTTTCTAAAGTAAAAACTGGACTAGTTAAAAGGCGGCCGCTCGTGTTTTCATTAGAGAATGAAAATAACAAATCTAATTACCGCCGCGACTCTTTTAATTTATCCTTGTCTAACTCTCGCCAATATTCAGTCCGCTCCGCCAAATTTTGATATCAATAAGGGCGGAGGCCGCGCGGTCTTTGTTGATTTTACCAAAGCCGATTACGAAATTGCTTTTGATATTGCGCAAAAACAGGCGCGCCTAAAATCCACCATTCAGTTTAACGCTGAGGAATCCGGCTTCCCAATCTTTGATCTTATCGACGAGCCCGGCCTTGTTTCTTTGGATGGAAAACCCGTGGGGTCTGAACTTATTTCCTCGCCGGTGTTAAACGGAGAAGTTACAAAATTTCGTATCGCTAAAGGCGAAGTAACACCCGGAAAACATACCTTAGTGATTATCCATATTCTTAAGAATTACGCCCCGAAGTTTACTGCCGGGTCCGTAAGTAGCGGCTTTTTTATGTCGGATCTGGATTCCCGCGGCTTGCTAGAGCGTTATCTGCCGGCAAACATGGAATATGACCAGGTAGAAATGCAATTTGAAGTTGAAGTTCTTGGTGCCGCCGAAGAACACATTATATTTAGCAATGGCCAGCAAACGCAAACCTCGCCAGCGAAATGGACTATTAAATTTCCAAGTTTCTATAATAGCGGCTCGATTTATTTTCATATTCGGCCGGCCACGAACACCCGCATCGAACGGTTTTCTTATACCTCCGCTGATAAGCGCACGCTTCCCGCCGTGGTCTACATGACCGAAGTCATGCGCAATGATTTGAATGAGTACAAAGCCGAAATAATTTCGAGCCTACAAAAATTTGAAAGACTGTTCGGCCCCTTTCCGCATGAGTCGGTAGTTGTTTATGCCACTGAGCGCGAAAGCGGTGGAATGGAGTACGCGGGCGCAACAGTTACTAACATGTGGGCGCTACCGCATGAGCTGGCGCATAGCTATTATGGCCGTGGCGTCATGCCAGCCAATGGCAATGCCGGCTGGATTGACGAAGCGATGGCCACACTTGTTGGCGGCCCCTACCTCCCCAATCCCGACGCTATTCAACCGACAAACATGAGTGGTCACTCGCCTTACTTTCGTCAAAACGATAGTAACGGCTATTATCAAGGAATGAACTTCTTGGCGTATTTGGATCTGGTTTTTGGCGAGAAAAACGATGCGCTGACGATTAAAGGTTTTTTAAAGGCATGGACAGAAATGGTTTCCAAACAAATTGCCACGACCGATCACTTGCAGAAAAGTTTAGAAGCTTATGCCGAAATAAACTTAGATGAACTTTTCCAAAAGCATGTTTATGGCAAAGAGATTAAGTCAAAAACGAGCCCTTTAACCTTGCCTAATCCCCACATGAATCCCTCGCCTCAGACTCTCCAAGCGCTTCAATAGCGGAAAGATTTTATATCTTTCTTAAGATATTGACGCGATGTATTAACTATGCTATATTACTCGCTATTCTTGTTTTTCAAGGTGAGTAATGGCACGTAATTTATTGATAACTCTAAGCATTTTTTGGGGACTTTCTTCGTCGTTGTACGCGCAAGTTCCCGCCTATTTAGGTCACGGGCACAGCGAATATAAAATGTCTTTTTCGGGAGAATTGCGTTTCAAGGACTTTATCGAGCCCTCGGAAGACTCCATGAAATCTGTCATCGAAAAGCAACTCCGTTTTCTTTTTGGCTCCATGCAAAGCAATGCCGTCTCCGGTGCCCCCAAGTGGGATCATGCCGTAACGAATGTGCGCTGGGAAGTTCTGCCAAAGGAAAGTCCCAGCGACATTTTTGAGTATAAGAAAAATGAATATAAGGTGACTTATGATTATTCCGGAACCGTGGTCATAAACGATGGTGTAAATAGTGAATACGAGATTTTTTTACCGATTGATCCCGAACAAATTTATAAGCAATCCCTTGTCACCATCGGAGATCGTACTTATTCGCCGTGCTCAGATCCTACCGACAACGACGAAGCGAAATTTTGGTATTATTTTAATAAAAATAACTTCCGCTGTAATCTAAAAGTCGGGGAACACCTCTTTACCTTTAAGGCCCGTCTCGAAAAATTAGAAAAAGACCCCGGACTAACACCTGATTATCAGAAACTCGTTAATGCCTCTGGAGAAATTAATATTCATTTTTTAATTGGCCCCTTGGCTAATGTCGAAAACCTAAACCCGTTAAACTCTTGGGATTACTCAGCGCGCAGCTTACAGCTTTTTATGACGCTATTTTCGGGATTTGGGTTTACGGGCGGAGCGGCGTGGACCCGCGAGGAGATCGCGCAAATTTATAAGGCCGCAAAATACTCTAACTCCGGCGTTCCCTACGTAACTCAGTTTTCTAAAAACTATAAAAACGGCCGGATAAATATTCGTTTTTTTTATGGCCCCACGGGAATTAAAGAGCAAAGCTCTGCCTTCCACTATTTCTATAAAGACGCTCTTAAAAACGCCAGTGTTATGATTTACATTGGACATGCTGGACTGGGAAAAAATTTAAATCACCGGGAAATCATCGATTTTCACGATGGTGATTTTTCTTTTGATATAAATCCCACCGCCTATCAGATATTTTTAATTAGTTCGTGTTCCTCTTATGCCTATTTTAATAAGAACTACTTGGATATTAAAGAGACCGGAAGCATAAATGTTTTAACTTACGGCCTTGGTGTTGAGGGTGGCGATATTGCAGGCCCCATTGCTCTTGTAAATGCGGTAATTTCTTGGGCTTCGGGATATGCGACGCCAAACTTCCGCAACGTGTTTTCAAGTTTCAGCGACCGTAGCCTTATCGGTGTAAATGAGCTAAAAGGAGCTAAGAAAAATATCGCGCCTCCCCCAGCTATAAGTTCCGATGAAACCCCAATATTTTACGGCGATTAAATTTTTATCGTCCCCGGAATTGTAAAAACAAACTCCGGCCCAAATGCTTTTGATGGTGTTAGCGCTCCCGGCAGAACTGAACCCTGCAGAAATTTTTCAACCGACGCCAACGCCGCGTCGACCGTAAATTGATAAGCATGGGAGGTCCGGGTTTTCTTCTGCACCGTTTTGCCGGCACCGTCATGGACTTCTCCCCAAACGATCGTTTCGCCAGATTTTAACTCCGCCGCGTTTGCCCCCGGAGGTCTCTTATCGACGGCCCTTTTTAATAAAGTTTTAACGACCGCAAAATGCGCTGCCAAGCCTAATGTCCGCAGTGCCAACAATAGAAGTGGGTTTATATGAGGCATGGCCAAATAAATTTCTATATTAGGAATTTGCGTCGATTGGTACGCTGTCGAAATATCCCCCCACTGAAACAAGAGCGCCGTTTCTTCTTTACCACTAAAATTTATTTTTTTAAGCTTTGCACCGAGGGGAAGTCTTTTAATTACGCCCTCACTTCGTACCAAGGCACCAATGGCAAGACCGTTTATCGCTGTTTTTTGCGTTCCTCGGCTGGTTGTCCCTTTTGATTTAAATGCGAGCGTAAGATGAGTCGCTGTTGGCAGCGCGGCTTTTAATAATGAAGCCACGCAATCTGTTGGCACGACGTCAAAGCCCACGCCAGGAATTACCGTTATATTCGCGTTTTCGAATTCCTGCGACCTTTTAAAAATGGACTCAAACACTTCGATTTCACCGGTAATATCCATGTAACTCGATTTTGTTTTTAAACACGCGTCGAGTATAGGATTGGCAGTTTGGATAAATGGACCCGCGCAATTTAAGACAAGGGATATATCTTTTAGATTTTCAATTACGGTCGTAGGCGAATTTAGGTCAAACCTTCTCACGTTAGGACCGGTTACACTTCGGCCCGCCAAAATGGGATTTAACCCCCGGCGTTTGGCCTCATCGGCGATCAACTTTCCCGTGTATCCGTTGGCGCCATAAATCATCCAATTCCGCTGCAAATTTTCTCCTAATGGGAAGCAAAAATTCCTTACGGAATTGCATTCACCTTTTCACTGGCCGCCTGCAAACCTAAAAATTCCTCGCGAAAACGCGCCAGCAATTCCCGCGCAAAATCCTGGGGTTTAATTTTCAGATCTTCCAGCGACAGGGTCGGCACGGGTGTACCTTCATTTGTCACATCGACGGCAAAGTGAATCATTGCCGAAACCGGCGAAGTCGTCGCGACACTGATGGAGAGTTTGCGGTTGGCAACCCACAGATCATCCCCTTCCCGCCGCATATCGGCGGTTAAAATTTTTTCCGGCGATAATATTATAACGACGTCTTTAGCAATGGCAGCCAGTAAACGCTGTAAGGCCGTAATACCCAAAAGATTATAATTAAGTACTTCGACGATAAAATGAAGCATGTCATCACCGCAGATCTTAGCGTTATTCATGCGGTCTTCATTATCCACCATGTTTTCTAAAGGAATTGCGCAGGCACCACGCCACCCGACGATGGAATCTCCGGCAAGTTTAAATTTTTCCAGAGCAAAACGCGAACACAGCTGCGAACCATCGTAAATAAAACGATCTTCGCACCAGTGCGCTTTCATGATCAAATTTCCAGGTCGCGAAAGACTTTAAAAGATTTAGCGTCATTAATTGCGCGGTCAAAGCGCTGACAAGACTCGCACTGCCCACACCATTTTTCGGTGGATACGTAACAGGGCCAAAGTTCCTCGAGATTCATTCCCAATTCCCAAGCCCGGCGGACGATTTCGGTTTTATTTTTTCGCGTGGTAAAGCATTTCATCTTCACGTGATTGCCCGTTGAATAGGAAAGCGATTTTTCTATCGCATCCATGAACTCTTGTGTGTTATCGGGAAAGGTCTGAGCTTCTTCGACGTTAAATCCGACAACCACGTATTCAATTCCCAAATCTTCGGCATAAGCTGCCGCGATATTAATAAAAATTCCGTTACGGTTTGGTACCCAGACTTTTTTGGCGGTCTCTAAACAGTTTTTGAAATCGTTGATATTAACCGCTTTACCCGTTGGCAGCTCGGCACTTTCATTTACCAAGGAGGTGTGCGTGAAGTCTTTAAAGAAAGGTACGGTTAAGGCCTTATGTTTTAAGCCCAACTTATTACAAAGAAATTCAGAGGTCTGGATTTCCCGGCGCGCCGCCCGCTGACCATAATCAAAGGTAAGTACTAGCTCAACTTTGAGAGCGTTATGGGCTTCAAACAAATTTACGGACGAATCCAGGCCACCGGATAATAAGACAATAGCCTTTTTGCGTGTGTTCATAAGTTAATTAGGCCGCCTTCGGCGTCTTTCCTTGCAGTCGTTCAAACACCAAAACTAGGGGTGAAGCAACATAAACTGAGGAATAAACTCCTATCACCACACCTATTAACATAATCAGTGCAAAATCTTCAACAACGCCACCAGCTAGGAAATAGAGCGCCAAAGTCGACATGAAAACTGTACCCGATGTTAGCACTGTTCGACTCAACATTTCATTTATTGAGAGATTGATAACATTTGCCAAAGAAGTGTCACGATGCACGCCGAGATTCTCGCGAATCCGATCATAAGTAACGATAGTATCGTTAAGAGAAAATCCTATGAGCGTCAAAATGGCCGCTAAAGTTTGCACGTTCACTTCTTTGCCCATGAGAACAAATATCCCATAAGAAATAATGGCGTCATGAAAGAGACATAATATCGCGCTCGTAGCATATTTAAAGTCGTAACGTAGGCCCACGTAAATCAGGAGCACGATCAAGCTGTAAAATCCCGCTAACATTGAATTACGTTTTAACTCATTACCAACTGTAGGACCGACGGTATCCACCCGGCGAATTAGGTTGGTAACATCTTCGTCAGGAAATTCTTTGATGATGGCTTTTGACACATTCGCTGCCAATGCCGACATGGCCTTCTCAACTTCGGCCTCACTGGCGCCTTTAACACTTTCGAAGCGTAAAATAAATTCCGGTTTACCTTCAAAAGTTTGAATGCTCACGTCGGGATACCCGGCGGCATTGACGATTTGACGTAAGCGGTCCGTATTGACGCTTGATTTTGTAAATAGAACCTGAATTTCCGTTCCACCCGCGAAATCAATTCCATAATTAATTTTTTCTTTACCAAATATGATAATGAGGGAAACCAAAACAGCCAGTCCAGAAATGCCGGTAAAAATCGGGGCTACCTTCATGAAATCAAATTTTCCCCAAGATTTTGCTTTATTCATTTCAAATACCTCACATCAAAAGTTTTACATTGTTAAATTTCAAGCGGCCAACGAGCAAATCCAAAATCGCGCGGGTTACAAAGATGGCAGTGAACATAGAAATCAAAAGTCCGATAGTCATAGACACGCCAAAGCCTCGCACGGGACCGGTACCATAGTATATAAGCACGACACACGTTGCGATCGTTGTTATATTACCGTCAAAAATCGCCGAAAAGGCCCGGTTGTAACCTTCGCGAATCGCTGCCTGAATACCACTTCCCTTGCGCAACTCATCCCGAATACGCTCTAATATAAGTACGTTGGCATCTACCGCCATACCAGCTGTTAGAGCAAAACCCGCAATACCCGGTAAGGTAAGAGTGGCACCGAGAGAAGCTAAAACTGCCAAAGTTAAAAGTAAATTTAACACCAAAGCAATATCAGCAATGACTCCCATGACCCGGTAATAAAGGACCATGAAAACTAAGACTAAAATTGTTCCCCAGAAGGCGGCTTGTTTACCTTTTTCGATGGAGTCCGCACCCAATGTTGGTCCTACGGTTCTTTCTTCAAGCTGTTGTAAACTTGCCGGCAGAGCTCCGGCGCGAAGTGCCGTACTAATTAGCTGCGCCTCTTCAAAACCCTTTTGCTCGTCACGGCTGCTACCCATGGTAATGATACCTCGGCCATTGGGAATTTTTTCGCGAATTTGCGGATGCGACTTAACAACCTTATCGAGAACTATCGCCATCAGCTTGCCCTTATTTTCTTCGGTTAGCTTAGCGAATCTTCCCGCGCCGACAGCATCAAAAGTAATATGTACAACAAGTTCGCCAAATTCACCGCGGCCAACATAAGCGTCTTTTAAAGTTTCACCGCCAAGGCCGACGTCGGTGCGTAAAGCGATCGGTTGTTTTCCGGCTTCAAGGGTCTGCGCA
This sequence comes from uncultured Bdellovibrionales bacterium, assembly GCA_964498095.1. Taxonomy (GTDB): domain Bacteria; phylum Bdellovibrionota; class Bdellovibrionia; order Bdellovibrionales; family SG-bin7; genus SG-bin7. Next base: position 416,636 of record CAZCFY010000001.1, read on the forward strand.
TTTTCGTCCTTCATGAAGTAAACAACGGTCTTCTCCGGGAGTTTACCTTTCAAATCGGCGTTTAAACGTTCTATATATTCGGAGTAGCGCAGTTTTCCGAGATTGTAATCGCCTTTCTTCTCGGCCTCCGCAATCCAATTACGTAACTGTTCGGGATCGACTTCTTGATTTAACATCAAGAAATCAAGTTTAGCTTGTTTATTAATAAGTTCCTTGGCGCGCTGAGAATCCTTAATACCCGGCAACTGCACGAGAATTCGGTTTTTCCCTTGCGCGGTAATGCTTGGTTCACTCACGCCAAACTCGTCAATACGATTACGAACTGTTTCAATCGCCTGACTTACAACACGGTCTTTATAGTTATTTAAATAATTTTCGAGATAGCGAATTGTAACAAAGTCCTTACCGCTATCGATGATCTGTAATTCGGTGGCATAAAAATCATCGATGTATTTTTTTACGGCGGCGGCGTCGTTGGCTACGATTTTAATTTCACCCTGTTTTGGATCTGTCACCGTCAGCGAAGTTGTCGTGATATTTTTCTCTTTCATGTTTTCTTTGAGCGTGTCCGTCAAGCGATTGGCTGCCTCTTTGACAACGCCATCAACATCCACACCCATGACAATATGTAATCCACCCTGGATATCTAGGCCATAAATGAGCTTATTGGCTCCGACGCCCCATTTGCCAATTTTGTCGGGAAAAAATGTTGGACTTAACCAATAAATTCCTGTCACTACCACTAAGATGATTAACGCAAATCGCGCTTTTAAACTCTCCATTACTTGGTCTCCCCTACAAATGGCGCTGCCAATTGACTCTTAAGCATTTTCACTCGAACACCGTCAGAAATTTCTAAGGTTACAAATTTCTCCGTGATACCTTGAATTTTTCCTAAAATTCCGCCACTCGTGATGACACTATCACCGACTTTAAGTTTCGAAATAAAATCGTCTTTCAAACGGGCGTTTTTGGCTTGCGGGCGCAGTATTAAAAAATACAGCACCGCAAATAGAATAATCATCGGAAACATTTGTTCTAAAAAACTTGGTCGCGCGACATCACTTGCCGCGGCCTGCGCATACGCGGTTTCAACAAAAAACAAGATCGCCTCCATTGTAGAAAAGCAAAATTAAAAATTGTCGTGAGAGGCCAAAAAAATCAATGATTAAGTGGTACTTGCATAGGCTCTTCGCTATTCCTAACGAAGCGCATTAGACAGTAATTCTTAAACTCTGTCCAAGTGCCGTTGGATATTGCCTCACGTGCACGTTTCATAAGCGAAGAATAGAAATGAAGGTTATGAATGCTATTTAATCTAGCAGAAACGATTTCTCCCGACATAAAAAGATGGCGCAAGTACGCTTTCGAATAATTCTGACAAGTATAACAATCGCATTCGGAATCTAGTGGAGAGCTGTCATCAGTATATTCCCGGCGCTTGATACTTACTTTACCTTTCCAGGTAAACAATGTTCCATTGCGCGCCATTCGTGTGGGCATCACGCAATCAAACATGTCGATGCCGGAATCAATGGACAAAATTAAATCCAGTGGCGTACCCACACCCATCAAATAACGGGGTTTATGCGCGGGCATCATTGGACCCAAGTCTTTAACAAGGGCATGCATGTATTCAATGGGTTCGCCAACACTAAAGCCGCCAAGAGCATAACCGGGAAGATCAACCGAGGTAACTTGCTGTAGCGAATACTTCCTCAAATCGAGTTCAAGACCCCCCTGGATAATGCCAAAAAGCAAACTGTCGGTTTTAGTCATGGCTTCTTTCGAGCGCAGTAACCAGCGGTGGGTCAGATCCATGGACTTTTGAATTTCTTCGCGCGTGGCGGGATATTGCAGGCACTCATCAAATGCCATAATGATATCCGCCCCTAAGTTCATTTGAATTTTCATGGAGACTTCGGGACTAATAAAATATTTAGCGCCGTCAAGATGGCTACGAAACTCAACCCCGTCTTCGGAAATTTTTCTAAGTTGTGACAGCGAAAAAACTTGAAAGCCGCCGCTATCGGTTAAAATTGGACCGGGCCAATTCATAAACTTGTGGAGTCCGCCTAATTTTTTTATAAGCTCATCCCCAGGACGTAAATGCAGATGGTAAGTATTTCCGAGCAGAATATCAAAACCCATGGCCTTGATTTCTTCCGGTAACATAGCTTTAACAGTTGCTTTAGTTCCCACGGGCATAAAATGCGGGGTCTCGACAGTGCCGTGAGCGGTGTGAAGCTGGGCGCGGCGGGCATTACCTTCTTGTTTTAGAATCTGGAAGTGCATAAGGGCCTCATACCCTAAACTATTTATAAATCCAAATAGTTCTTAATTTTTGGCAAATAAGGCATAAATTTACCGCGACTGCCGGAGGGAAACCCTTCTAAAAATCAGAAGCGCCTTCATTTTTTTGAACGTCCCGGGCCAGGTTCATATAGGCTACTCCCCACCTCTACATTCACCTCCGCAGCGGAGGTAATAACCAAAATTTTTATGCACCAGTAAAACCACATTTTAGCGGAAAGCGTATACGGGTCATACTGACTAGGACTTAGACAGTATGCAATGTTTAACTCAAATTAAATGATATCTAGTCTTGGAGTCAGTATTGCATTTGAGTTTCCCTTCCACGCTTTCATCGGAGGACTTAAATGAAAAGTAGAACTTTCTCTTTTATCTTATTTGGACTTATTTCCTTTGCCGCTAATGCAGATAGCTCTTTCACCTGTAAGGTCTTAGATATCACATCGTCGTATGCTAACTTTAACTCGACAGAGTCTTTGGTGATGAAAACACTTGTGTTCCCAGAAAAGGGCCATATGGAGCTTCCAATTGACCTCAGTGATACTTCAATGGCCTTACATAAAGTTGATGTTTCGCTTAGTGGCGCAATAGATGGACATCGTGATTTGACAATTTCATGGAAACAGCCAAATGGTGCCCTCATATCTGTTAGTGCGGATGTTAAAACTGGTAGGCTTGCGACTGGTAGGGTCCGAATAGAACAAGACCCTTTGAGTATTTCATGTAATCCCACAAATATTATTCCATCGGATGTATTAAAGTCGTGGGAAGAGTATTGGAAAAGTCGGGAGAATTAACATACTAATTAAGCGCCTTAGGAGAGCTTGCCAGCAAGACGCATCAGCTGATATTGGCCCTTGCCTGTTCACCACTTATCTTATATTCCCGAAGCATGAAAAATCTATGTGCTTCCATCCTTTTTTCGTTTCTTACGTCCTGCCAAAACTCCGGGCCAATAGTGCCGCTTCATAGCGGTTCTGTCCCTCATCAGGAATCCAAGAAGGTATATAAGAATAAATTTAAATTAGTTGCCGCGGGAGGAAGAGGCTTCGCGTGCGGAATTACTTTAGATGATGATCTTCGCTGTTTTGGAGCTCTTATTAATCCCCACTTCCCGATGTATTCGATCCCAGAAATTCCAGAGGTAGGCAAGGTCAAGAAAGTCATTGCCAATGACGACTCAATTTGTGCTCTCGACATGAAAAACGAAACCAAATGTTGGGGCATGAGAGTTAGCAGGGCCGTTGCCCCGCAAAAAGAAGTAAAGGATATTTTTGTGGGTGACGCCAATAATATTTGCGTGGCCAATTTTAACAATGAAGTGACCTGTGTTAGCACGACAAATCGCGAGAAAATTAACAAATTTGGCAACGTTAAAGCCATCGCGTATACCTACCATACTTACTGTTTGATTGATCTCGACGATAAACTAACCTGTGTCGGCGCGGCAACTCCGCAAAAGCTTCCCGAAGGTTTGGAAAAAGTAAAATCGATTCAAGCTCACGCCGATACCTTCTGCGCGATTAATTTTGCAAATCAGGCGACGTGCTGGTTTACGAACCCCGTCTATCCCTACCGAATTTATCATGAACAGCGATATGACGATGTTATTGGTTTAAATATCAATTTTTATGATAATAGCTCGCATGGCGCGTTTGGAAATCAATATTGCATTCTCAAGAAAGACGGCACGCTACATTGCGCTTATTCCTATCTAAACGAAGTCATGAATCCCGACATTGAGGTTGTAAAAACCCCGCTGAACTTGCCTAGACTAAAGGGAATTTCGGGCTTCCGCTCACACTCTTGCGGCATTGATCTAAACGACAACGTAGTCTGCTGGGCGCGAAAGAGCCTCTGAAAAGCCAGGCCGCTGACACATATTTTTCTTCACGGGCAGATGTTTACACTTTTACTTCCGGCGGAGCGTGTTTGGAAAGTAGCGAAATGATTTCGTAGGGATAG
>CAZCFY010000002.1:0-58557 GCA_964498095.1 uncultured Bdellovibrionales bacterium
GATTTTGGCTTAAAACTTGCTATAAAAGCGGCGCTATGAAAAGCATTGCAGCCGTAACACTATTATTTTTTCTTTTCCCAATAAAATCGGTACGGGCAACAATCGTAAATTGTCCATCGCTCATGAATAAAACATACTTCGCGAAAGTGATGGATAGCAGTTTTTTTTATGATGATTTCGAAGAGCAGGTGCTTTTTCTAACAGAACAGGAAAAGACTTATTTTAAAGTTTGCTTCGAAAATGGATTGCTCGTTGATTGGGAGGGAAAAGCCATCAACACAGATCTTGAGAGTCATTGGATGTTTGTAATGTCAGAGACAGGAGAAATTTATTTGCAGACGAAAAAAGCCATGAAAATGGTATCCCGAATCGGGCGTTATCATCACTCTTCTTTTTTGAGCGGAGGTCGTGTCGCGATGGCCGGCGGGCTGAAAGTCAAAGATGGATTATTGTTGGAGATGGATAATGGTAGCGGCCATTATTCGCCCTTTCCTTTTATGATGTCGCAAGCGGTCGCTCAGTTGAAAGCTAATGGTGTTAACCTGTCTAAGACCCGCATCATTGATTATAAAAATAAAGTTCAAAAGCTTGTTGAGATGACCGATGAGAATATTGTTGAGCTAACTATTCATAATTTAAAAACAAGCTTTGGTTTAGCTGGGACTGATTTGGCCACAGCGGGAATGAAACTATCGGAAGTGTTACCGTTACTGCAGTCACAACACGAAAAGGTAAAGTTTTTTGCAGGGAGGCTGATCATAAAACTTCTGCCTTTCGAAGAACTCGCTTCTGTTTTTACCAGCACTTCGGATAAAGAAATTCAAAGTGGAATTCTAAGTGGATTTGCGGAGCTTGATTCGAAAAAACTTGATAAGTTCCTCGTTTCCAAACTATTGGATATAGCAACCCAGTCAGACTTTCCGGAAGTTAGGGAACGCGCCGCGCGCTTAGTTTCTATGGGATCATTCCCTCGTTCAGACGGCTTTAAATTACTTGCCGGAGCGAGAACTCAATATGAGTTTTTAAGTTATCTAAAGATGATTTCGTCGCTTTTGAGAGATAAATCTCTACAGGCGGAAAATGCTTTATTGTTGGTGTTAGAGAGTAAAACTCTCGTTCCATTGCAAAATCCAACAGACTTTGATGAAGTGAGCATCATTTCTGGTTTTGGTGATATATTGCGGAACTACTATCAAAACAATCCACGTACACATCATATCCTTCGACGGTTAGGCGAGAGGCTTCGTGATATCGCTGCGAATTCCAAAGAAAAATCGGATGCCAAATTCGAAGCCAATCGCCTTTTGTACAACTGGGAAAAACGCTGAGTGAGCCCGCTCTCGTGGCCTGGATCTTGCTGGTAGTTCGGGGATGAAAAAAATAATAGCGCTTATGATAAGTTTAGTGATTTTCCTACCGCCGGCGACAGGGCAAGTTGCCGAACCAAATTGGCCGCAATTTAAAGAGCGCCTAGCGCAGCTATCAAGAGAAGTCGATGGAAATGCGAATTTCATTTCTTTAAGCGGAACTGTCCTAAAAATTGTTCGTGAAGAAAATATTCCTGTACTTAAGGAGCCGATGGCCTTCTTTAAAGCTCTCGTAGATAATGAAGTTCTAGAGCCAGCCGAAGCCAATCGGGGATTAAAAATGGTCGAAAAAATTCGTACCGGAGAACTCGATTACAAAAAGTTAACCGTGAATGATGCCTTTATCTATAGTCTTGAAGGAGAACAAACCGCTCTTGTTGGCGTCATCATAGTTACCTTAGCCGTTATTTGGGCCATCCTAATGACAATTTCATTCTTAGGAATCACGTGCTAGTGCTAGGCGCCTTTTTGGGTACACTGTCAAAAGCTTAGACAGCTAAATCACTGTAAATACGAGGATATTTAAACCAGGTGACGCCTGGTAATGGCATAAATCATGTATTTATCATCTTCGAGATCATTCTATTTATAGGAGATGGGATATGAAAAAGTTATTAGCGGTCGTTATTTTAGCGGGATTATCAGCGTTGGTGGCCTGTAAAAAGGACGACCCCGTTAATCTTAATAGCCCAAACTTAATTTCACCACTTAACTGTACGCCAGGTTCCGTAATTACTTCGCAAGGAACTTTTCCGCAAGGATCATGTCCGTTGGGTCAAGGTCAAAATCCCGCCAATAATCAATGCGTGGCAGGGACTCCTTGCCAAGGTATCGGAAGTTTTGGCGGCGGCTCGATTACCTCTTACTACAATTCGCTCAACGTCCTTAGCCAAAGCGTTTTTGAAAACTTAATGGCCGAAGTATTTATGGTTTGTCAAAAAAACAATGCCTGGGGCATGGCGAATTGCGATTACTATTCAAATAACTTGGAACTCATTATTGAAACTATTTCGCCCGTAACTGGCGGACTGACAGCCGGCATGAACAGCACTTATGCGACAATCTATGCCGGCGCGCCTCGTATGCCGCTGGTTTCTGCTATGGGTTATTGGCCGATCAACAACAACACTGGTAGTAATAACACCGGTGGATTTGAGTTGAGATCAGCGGCTTCCTCCTATGTTATCCGTGTTGAAAGCGGTAACATTGGAAACGACAGTTTCCAAGTGCGTTTGTTTTATAAGAACGCCGAGTTTGCAAATGGATACGTTTCGCGCTATCGCTAATTGATGGCCGAAGTTTACTGTCCCACCTGTCAAAAGAAAGTTATTTTCTCGACTGAAAATCCGTTCCGGCCATTTTGTTCGGAACGGTGTAAACTTATTGATCTTGGACAATGGGCCGAGGAAAGTTACAAAGTTCCTTGTCAAGAAGATGATAAGGAAAATATTTTTTCCGACATTAATAATTCTGAGAATGATGAAAATTAAAACATTTGCCCTGGGTTCAATTGCCCCGGGAAAGGTTTTCATTAAATTTTTGTTTGACTCGAAAATGCGTTTTGGGTTGAATGGCGCTCCCACGAGATTCGAATTTTAGGAGACCATAAATGAATAAAGCCCAATTAGTAGAAAGAATCGCAACTTCTGCAGCACTAACAAAAGCGCAAGCCGAGTTAGTTTTGAACCACACTATCGAAAATATTTGTTCGGCGGTGAAGCGTGGTGAAGAAGTGAAGATCGTGGGCTTTGGAACTTTCTGTAAACATAAACGTAAAGCGCGTTTGGGCCGCAATCCACAAACTGGGAAGCAAATTAAAATTGCTGCCAGTTGGTTTCCTAAATTTCGTCCTGGCACTGATTTCAAAGATCTTATAAACTAAGAGAATGAATGAAGAAAATCCTGGAAAGTCCGCTGCGCTAGTAAACTGTAGCAGCGGCGCCACGGGACTTGTCGAAATCCAACATAATCTTAAAAAATTAGGGCCGAAGTTTGGCCTTAATTTTTTGACCGACACAATTAGTTTAAATTCACTAGTTGGAGCCGGCGGTCATAATCTAGGCACTTTGGGTTCCAAATTTTATAATTCAATTGCCCAAAAAATAAACCAGCTTGAAGCCGAGGTAATTATATTTTTGGGGGGACGCGGGACCGCAAGAATTTTGGAAGAAATCAGTGGTCAAGTCAAAAAATCTTACGCTCTGATTCCTTTTACTGTGGAGAATGATCTATGGGGATGCGAAAGTTCCATTGGATTTTCCTCGGCACTTGAGTATGCCCGTAAGCTTTTTTTGGAGTCGGCAAAAACGGAAGAAGATATTTTTATTCTCGAAGTTGCGGGCCGCGAAAGCGGATTTCTTTCCTTAGAAGTGGGCCTTGCGTTAGGCGCACAAAGTATTATTTTCTCGGAAAATCCAGAAAGCCCCGATGAGATCGCAAAAAAATTTAAATTGCGCGCGGCAAAGGGTGCCGGAGAATATCTTTTGATCGTCAACGAGGGAATAAACCCCGGCCGCGCTTTTGATCTGGCCGAAAATTTACGTAAGCTCCATGGACTAAATACGCAAGTAGCGATCATTGCCCCTTTGCAGAGGCGTTGTGAAATTTCCGCCGGCGACTTCTTGTTAGCGGCCAAATATGCCGCCAAATGCTGTGAATATTTAGCGCAAGGCCGGTCAGGCGTAATGGTGGGTCTGAGTGGCGGTAAATTTGGCGCCATCGCATTAGCAAATGTCGCGCAAGAGGTAAAAAAACCTTCGGCGGGACTATTGCGCCTATCACGAGAGCTTTACACTTAAGAATAACACCGCTATCTTGGATTACGTGAAAACAAATCTAAAAGTTATTTTATTGGCGCTTTTGCTCTTGTCGGGAGCCTGTCAATGCCTTGGGCCTTTTCGTGAAGTAAAAGAAGTTTATATCGGCGAATACACGTCGCTCACTGGCCCGGTGGCGAGTTTTGGTATCAATACTCATCTTGGAATTCAGTTGGCCGTTAAAGAGGCTAACAGCAAGAGTGCCGAAACCGGTTTCCGTTTTAAACTTATTACGATTGATGATGAGGGCGATGAAGCCAAGGCGGCATCCGCCGTAAAAAGTCTTATCGATCAGCGCGTTGTGGCCGTCATTGGCGAGGCCAGCAGTAACTTGTCTATCGCCGGAGCTAAAGTCGCGCAAGAAAATCGCGTACCCATGATCTCTGCAAGTTCAACGCATCCCAAAGTTACCCAAATAGGCGATTATATTTTTAGAGCTTGTTTTGTGGATGCCTTTCAGGGAACCGTGATGGCCAAATTTGCTTTTCAAGATTTGCGGGCCACGCGTGTCGCCGTCATGCGGGACGTAAAATCAGAGTATAGTATTGGGCTGGCTGATTTTTTTATCGATAAGTTTAAGGCCATGGGCGGAACCATCGTTGCGGACGTGAACTACAAAAAGGGCGATCTTGATTTCCGTGAGTCACTCCTGAAAATATTGAAAACTAATCCCGACGCGATTTATATTCCCGGTTATTATACCGAAGTTGGCCTTATCGCCCGCCAAGCTCGGCAACTTGGTATTACCGCGAAATTTTTAGGAGGCGACGGTTGGGAAAGTAACCAGCTTTATAGTATCGCCGAAGATGCGATCAACGGCGCATTCTTTTCAAACCATTTTGCGGTAGAAACACTCGATGAAAATGCCAAAGCCTTTGTGCAAAAATTTCGGCACGAGTACGAGCTAATCCCTGATGGTGGTTCGGCTTTGGCGTACGATGCAACTAATATCGTTATCAACGCAATCATTCGCTCTAAAGAGCCAACGCCGCAAAAAGTTCGGGACGAAATCGCGAAAACTACGGGCTTTCAGGGTGCTACCGGTGAAATTAGTTTTCGCCAAAGCCGTGACCCCATTAAAAGTGCGGTTGTTGTAAGAGTCGATGGTAAAACCAATCGCTTCGTGACCACGGTTTCGCCTTAAAAATACCAGTAAAGTCCCGCTAATCCTAAATGCTCACGTACTGATGGTCCTGATTCGCGAGTATAAGTGCTCGCCGTCAGCGTAGCGGCCATGGTGGGATTTATTTGCTGACGAAAAATAAGAGAAACAATGCCATCATACTGACGGTAGTAACTATTAAGTGAAAATCGGGGAGTAAAGTCTTTGCCGATGCGCCAGTGAGTTTCGGAAACATCCCCCGGGCCAAATTGCGAAGGATTCATCTGATAGAGAATTTCAAAAATGAAATAAGGATTTATCGGGCGAAGCTGTAACGTATTGCCGCTAAAAGAATAATTAATGGCTAAAGAGTAGCCCTGCGCTACCGCTACTTGGGCCTTACTGATGCGTTCTTTAATTTCATAAACCGTGCGAATATTGGGGTCGTTTTTTACGAATTTATCTAAGTTGTGTTCTGTCATCCGTCGGATCATGTACTCGGCAAAAAGCTGACGCTGATTTTGTGCGTCGATGACAGTGCCGCGAAAGACTGTGCCATTGGCGTCAATCACGTCCACGCGGACAAAGGGATTTGAAATGCTCTGGGCCTGCTCGGCTTCCGTGCGCCCGAACTGGCGTTGGTAGCGGTCAGTAAACTCTTTTGCTAATTCATCATCATCGAAGATACGTTGGAACCAAGTTTTATAGGGCAGTTGAGGCGGTGGACCAAGCGGGAGTATGATTTCCACATATTCCTTATCCTTTTCTTCATCGAGACTTAAAATGTAGCCATCATGCGGTCCTAAACGTGAAGGGTTTAGGGGGGCGGCTTTAGCCCAGTTGAAAGCGAAAAAAACAAGTAGAAACAATAATTTCATATCGAGATTTGATCGGCCGCTTCATAATTATGATTAATGGAGAAAAGGGCTAGTTTTTGGTCAGTATTATGGTAGATTTCGTGGAATTAAATATTGAATGTCACAACAAGTCATCATGCGCTTAAATAGCCTCGATTTTAAAGTACGAAGTGATCTGCATCTTACCCGCAAGATCTGGCACGTCACTACGGTTTTGATGATGGCTTATATCTATACCAAGGTCGATCGTAAAATGGCGCTAACATTGTTGTCTGTCGCAATGTTGTTTTTTGTCGGCTTCGATATTATCCGCCTGCGTTCGGAATTTATGAATTCTATCGCAGTTAAGATTTTTCACAAGGTTATGCGGCGAAATGAGTTAAATGCGCCGGCAGGTACTACTTATTTATTGTCAGGGGTGTTTTTTAGCGCCTTTTTATTTCCTTATGATATCGTGCTGCTTACCCTTTTGTTTTTAGCAATTGCCGACCCTGTCGCGAGTTACTGTGGCATTCGTTGGGGGCGAGACAAAATTATAAATAATAAAAGTTTGCAAGGTACACTGGCGGCGTTTGTTGTCTGTACAGTCATATCGTACATATTTTTTCATCGCAATGGTCTGCTGCCGGACCGTATTCTGTTGGCGAGTCTCGTGGCTGGAATCATCGGCGCGCTGTCAGAACTATTGCCCATTTATAAACTTGACGATAATTTTACTTTCCCAATCTTGTGTAGTTTTTCTCTTTGGGCCATGTTTAATGTTTTTTCATAGGGGATGTTATGAGTGACATGGGCGAAAATACAGGGGATCTCAAATTAGTTGCCGGCAGCTCAAAACTTAAACGCCGCGTGAGCATGCATATTTACATTTTGCCGAACATGCTCACCACCGCAAATTTATTTTTCGGTTTTTACAGCATCATTCACTCCATCAAGGGCGATTTTGTTTACGCTTCTTACGCCGTGGTCGCAGCGGCTGTTTTTGATTTATTTGACGGTCGCTTAGCCCGCATGACCCGCTCGACGAGCCGCTTCGGCGCGGAATACGATTCGTTATCGGACTTAATTAGCTTTGGTATGGCGCCGGGGCTCTTACTCTATCTTTGGGCGCTGCAACCTTTTGGCCGCGTTGGTTGGGTGGCAAGTTTTCTTTACGTGGCCTGCGGCGCTTTACGATTAGCGCGCTTTAACGTGCAAATTGGCGTCATAGAAAAACAATATTTTCAAGGGTTACCAATTCCAATGGCGGCAGGTATCGTCGCCAGTTCGGTGTTGGCGTTTCGCGAATTAGGTTTTGAAGCTTATAACTCAATTTATATTTTAGCGATGACGTTTTTGTTATCTATCGTGATGGTGAGCACGTTCCGCTATCGCAGCTTTAAAGACATGGATCTTAAACAGCGCATGCCGTTTAGTTATTTGGTATTGGCAATCTTATTGTTTGTGGTGGTTGCTTATAATCCCGAGGTCATGCTTTTCGTTTTGTTTTTAACGTATGCAGTTCTGGGCGCGGTATTTGGTTTATTCCGTTTGGGAAGAAAACCCGCGAAATTAAAAAGTGCGCCCGAGTATTTAGAGCAGTCCCAGGGCGATCTTTTAGAAGAAGAAGACGATGAGTAGTGTGGCGATCGTGGGAGCCACGGGATTAGTGGGTTCCCTTTTTCTAGAATTATTAAAAAAAAGAAAGTTCAAAGTTACCGATTTGCATCTTTTTGCTAGCGATAAGTCCGTTGGCCAAAAAATTAAATTCGAAAAAAAAATCTATGCGGTAAAAAAATTAGGACCGGGCTGTTTTGACGGTGTCGATTTTGCTTTTTTTTCCTCGGGAGACAATATTAGCTCTGAATGGGCTCCCATTGCCGCAAAGGCCGGAGCCACGGTTATCGATAACTCTGCGGCCTTTCGTATGAATCCGCGGAATAATTTGATTGTACCCGAAATAAATGGCCACCTGCTAGGCGCAAAAAGACGGGCCGAAGTTATTGCCAATCCCAATTGTTCGACAATTCAGTTGGTAATGGCCTTAAAACCACTCTTTGATGATTTTGGATTAGATGACGTGCGTGTTTCCACTTATCAGTCGGTGAGTGGGGCGGGCCGGGCCGCCGCCGAGGAATTAAAAGCCGAAGTCAAAGCCGTGTTAAATGATAAAAAATTTAAGACCAAAGAATTTGTTCGGCCCATTGCTTTTAACACCATTCCGCAAGTTGGCTCCATTGATGAAGACGGTTTCTGTAGCGAAGAGAAAAAAATCATGCAAGAAACTAAGAAGATTCTGGCGGCAGATAGTTTTAAAATTTCGGCCTTTACGGTGCGAGTGCCATCACTAAATGGCCATGCGGAATCCGTTTGGGTGACACTAAAGAAAGATGTCTCGCGCGAAGCCGTGATAGCGTCTTTAAAAAAAATGCCGGGGATAAAAGTTCACGAAGAAATTGGCGACTATCCTACCGTCCGCTTTAACGCCGATAATTTTGTTCACGTTGGCCGCCTTCATAAGGATCCCGATCATGAAAACACATGGATGATGTGGATTGTATCGGATAATCTACTAAAGGGTGCGGCGCTAAACGGAATTCAGATCGCCGAGCTGTTTCAGTAACTGCCTTACAACCGACTTCCGCGCGCTTCCGGCGCTCGGCCCAAAGGCTACCCTCGCAAACAACGTTTCATTCAACTAAGAAAAATTGCTGAATACTCCTTTTGACGCGCTATTGCTACCAAAAAGAACCTGGAACCTTTTTGCTATTTCTTCTCGATGCTGATGGCGAAGCGGGAGACGCCGGCGGATTTGACGGCGTCGATAACGCCGATGACTTTTCCGTGGGGGACATCTTTATCAGCGGAGATAAGGGCTTGCACGTCGGGTTTTTTGCCGACGAGGTCTTTGGCGTAAGCGCCTAATGCGGCTTCATCGGTTGGAGCACCGTTTAGCAAAATCTGACCGCCAGCCGTAACCGCGATACTTAACTGCGAAGGACTTGTTTGCTCACCGCTGGCGGCTTTAGGCAAATTCACATTGATACTTGGCTTCATGATGATAGGAGTGGTCACCATAAAAATAATTAGGACAACTAGGATAATATCAACGAACGGGGTTACGTTAATATCCGAAATGGGTTGATCGTCGCCGCCAGAGATATTTGCCGCCATTATTTTCCTTTTTGTTTCGCGTAGACTACGCAAAGGTCGCGAACCATTTCGATGCCCTGTAGAGTTTGCTTAACTTGTTTTTGAAAATAGTTGTAAGCGATGACGGCAGGAATCGCGACGATTAAGCCAACCGCTGTTGATACAAGCGCTTCCGCGATACCGCGCATGACCGATTGTGCCGCTTCATTTTGGCTGGCACTTAAATCATTAAACGCTTTCATAATACCAAACACGGTACCGAGTAGACCAATAAATGGTCCGTTAGAACCGACGGTCGCTAAAAAAGTTAAAAACTTTTCTAGCTGAGGTCTTTCGGTCGTCGCAAAGGTACTAAACACGGCTTCAAGGCCATTTGAACCGCTCTGTTTTACGAACCGTAAACCATAACTTAAAGCGCGGCCCTCTAAAGTGTCCTTGTCGAGGCTTATTGACTCAATTTCATCAAAGTTATTTGCTTGTAGGGCTTCCCGTATACGAAGACGGATTCTTTGACTCTTATTTTTGATGCGTGAAAGCGTATACCAGCGCTCTAGGATCGCGCAGAGACTAAATACGCTTAATAAAATCAGGATTACGAGAATTACCTGGGCACCTGATTGCGAAAGGACGAAAAATTTTTCGGTGAGTCCTGGGTCATGAGCTTGCGTTGGCATGAATTGATCCCCCATTGAAGATGTCGTCGTAAAATTATGACGTTGAATCGAAACGGTGGTCAAGATATCCTTGGGAAGTGCGCATCATTCTTGTTTGTATTTTAATCACATTAAGCGCTTGTGATTGGCAAAAAAGTCCACGTCCATCGGTTTTAGTTATTGCCGTAAATCGCTTGGCGAGCCAGGACGTTGTTTGTCAGGAATCCAGTAATGAAGCCGAAAGGACTGGATTTGATAATATTTGTGGAGAGTCCGTTCGTTTTACCCATGCTTATTCTACTTCTCCCCAAGCTCAGTCCAGTATATCAAGTCTGCTGACGGGGATGTATCCCGACTCCCATGGCGTCTGGCACAATGGTAGCCAATATGTTTCGGGTAAAGTTGTCACGGTTGCGGAAACGGCGTTAAAAAAAGGGTACCGCACTTCTTTTTTTTCGGGCGGGCCGCCGGTGTTTTCTAAAGCCGGCATTCGGCAGGGATTTGAATTCTTCGATGACAACGTCACTATTTCACAAAATAAGATTTACCGTCCTGTTTTGGAAAATACGGATTCCTTTTTTCGTTGGTTGGACGATTTGGATGATGAAGAGCCATTTTTTTCGGTAATCTTTGTTCCAGATTTACAATTTGGTGATTATCCAACCTATACCGACGCCGGCGAAGCCCGCAAGAAATCCGTACAAGGACAAATTCAGGAAGTGGATGAGTCGTTAGAACATTTATTTAAAGGATTGCGAAAGCGTCATCGTTGGAACGCCACACATATCGTAATCACAGGGCTCAGCGGCAGGGATGACTTTGAATACCGGGAGTATGTGCCGCCCGAAAGTGTTTTTAGTGACAATTTGCAAGTGGCGCTTTTGATAAAGATCGCCGAAAAAAACCGTGAACGCGGCGGTAGTTGGAAAGTGGATAAAAACGTGAGTGTCGCGGACGTTGGTGCGACCTTATTTGATTTTATAGGCGCAAATCCGCCGGCAGTTTCCGAGGATAAAATTCATTCGATTTCTTTGTTAGAAGCACTTAAGTCGCCGCAGGTAAATTGGCCCGATGATCGGCCCCTTCTGGCGGGGTCTGGGTGGCCGACTTGGATGAAATGGGGTCAAAACCGAATTAGTATTCGTAGTGGCTATTTCTTGATTCTATTGAAGCACCCTCTTGTAATGTTTAATACATTAACCGATAAACTAGAAAACACCGGTCAAAATATACCGGCTAATTATTGGCCCGGGTTTCTTGCGGATATCAGCAAGAAAACCGTAGCTCTAAATCTAAATCCGTGGACAATTTTGCCGAAGGAAAGCCTGACTAAATTTAATTTGGCAAAACAATTATTTTCTCATGAAGACCTTCCGGTCGAACAAAGACAACGCATTACAAAACTGGCGGAAGAGGGAAAATTAGATCAACAAATTATGGGTTGGGCGGCCCTGCGCGCTTTAAATGTGGGTGATTGGGCTTGGTTGCAACAGTTGGGCGAGCTTGCCAAGCGCGGTGATTGGCGACTTGTCGGTAAAAAGGGTGCGGGCGAAAAGTCAGATTGGAAGACGCATTCCTGCCTTTCACTTTTAGAAAAGTCACGCGAAGACGTTGTCGCGCAAACCGGAAAGGCTTGTGACGAACCCATGTTTGCCGAGCTGATACTTTGGCTTAAGACAAGGGATGTCGCCAGGGAATTTAACCGTGACAACTTTATCAGAGAGTTTCAAGTTTATCTGACCGGGCGAGAAATTGCGGTTAATAATTATCTGGCGTTTTTAGATTGGGATGTGGATAGAGATTTACCGGGCGGCCCGTCTTATTCTGAAATGATTTTAGCCCTGCCGGAAAACCGCAAATTTTCTGATTTTGTTAATAAGCGCTTAGCGAGTAAAAACTAAAGGCCGAAGTCCTGTGCGGCGTTCTACCTTTTGCGCGATGAGGTGAAGTTGATCTTCGCCGGCGGGTAAAATCCTCGGATCTTGCGGCTGATGCCGGACGGTTTGAATATAAACTTTTTTGGCGCCAACCATTCCCAAAACCTCAATCCAATCGTCTATTTGCTTTTCTTCCATATTCGTTAAAGGTCCGGTTACGAACATTGATTGAATAGAAACATCCTTGATTTTGCGGATCGCATTGATGGTTTTATTTAAACCCACGCGGACCAAGGGGGCATTAATTATTTTTATTG
The DNA here is from genome assembly GCA_964498095.1 of uncultured Bdellovibrionales bacterium. Taxonomy (GTDB): domain Bacteria; phylum Bdellovibrionota; class Bdellovibrionia; order Bdellovibrionales; family SG-bin7; genus SG-bin7. Next base: position 12,122 of record CAZCFY010000002.1, read on the forward strand.
TGGCATCGTTACCGGCATCGAGCTTAATGAGTCTCTCATCGACCGCGATTGCGGCGCGATTAACTTTATTGGTAACGAGCTGAGTTGCATTGGTAAACAGAATTATGGGTAGTCCGGGGCGCAATTCATCGCGCAGACTTCTTATGTTATCAACGAGGACATCGATCTGGGGATGCAAAGTAGGCTCGCCGTTTCCGCTAATGGTAATAGCTTTTGGTTTAGCCCAAGATGGCTTCCACAGAGTGAGCGCACGGCGCAATTCGGTGGAGACTTCTGCGGGCGTGGGAAACTCTAATTCCTTGCGGATTTGATTCATCGTCAGAAAACTTTGACTTAAATCACAATAAGGGCAACTAAATGAGCAGACCCGTCCGCCTTTTCCCAGGGGGTTAACTTCGACGGTCGTGCCGAAGAATATATTTTCCACTGGAGCTTGCACTACAGTTTCATATGTTCTACCGGCCTCCAAAGAGGCGGCACCGACCTTTGTCGCGGCATTGGACATGAGTACTCCTCAATAGTTCTTTTCGTAATAAGTGGCAAAATTCTTTACAGTGATAATAACCCGGTCCAAAAGGCCAGGTCGGGATGATTTTCAGAGAGTGACTTGGATATGCCCGCGAGATTCCATTCATTTTGGGATAACAAATAAATGCGGTCGGCCATGGCGGAGCGGCTGATCAAAATTATCTGGTCGTTGGTCTGGGGCCGAAAACTGCCGATTGTCATGTTCGCGTTTGGATCAAGCCCAATCATTTGCGACGGTAGCGGCGCCAAAACTTTGTTTGTGCCGCTAATATCAAGGGCCAAGTCCATATGCGAACCAAGGGGAATTAGCCCCCGGCCTTTACGCGCCAAGAGTATATTGGGATGGCCTACTTGAATAAAAACAATATCGTAACGGTCGATCGCCGCGATAAATAGCTCAACACCGACAGTAAATTCACTTTTGTTTTCTTCGCGATATAACCTGTCATTGGCTAGTAAGGTGGCGATCCGCAGGCTATTGGCAACGGGGGATAAGCACGAGAGTTTTTCAAAAGGACTAGTGGCTTCCATGTCCTGTAAAGAGGAAGTGTAGTAATCAACAATTATTTCCACAGTTTTTTTAGCGCCTGAACGCGCTCCCCAGGGAGTAGCGACGACAAGCAAGCGCGTGTCTTCCGAAAAGTAAATTTCAGGACGCGGTCTAAAAATTTTTCCACTGTAAGAGCGTTCTGTAAAAATCATCCGCCGTACTTTGAAAGTATTTTTTTACACTTCACGTGAAAATCATTTTCTGGAAGTGATAGCTCCATTATCTTCTGACATTTCTCTTTTGTCACCTGAACATTTCCCAGGCTTTCTTCGAACTTAGCATCTTGGTAAAGTAGCAAGAGTCTTTTATTCTGCGCGGATAATATCTTGTCTTCGACTTCCTTAATGCGGCTTTCGTTAGGATCTACTTTCTTCGCGGCGAAAACCGCCAAGATCGCACCCTTAAAGTCCTCTTTGCCAGAGAGGTCTTGGGCTTGCTTTAGTAATTCATCAATTTTTTGGACGATAGTTCGCTGTAAAGTCGCCACTTGTTCACTTGCCACTTTACGGTTGCTTTGTTGATCCGGATAGTTGGCTTGAAGGTACTGCTGGTAAGCCCTAAGCGCGGCCGTGAGCTCTTGGCGTTGCTGCAAAGTACGGGCTTTATCGAAAGCCATGAGTCCTTGGCGGCGGCGGTCTTCCATTTCTTTGTTTTGTTGGGCAACAAGTAGTTTGGCATCATCTTGTTGAGTCGCCTTTTGTTGTAAGGCCACGATCTCGGAGTTTTCGGGATCGCGTTCTATCGCTGGAGCCAAGCAAGAGTTAATATCGTTGAGTGAAGTGTTAGCGTTAAATCGGCCTTTGCACACCTCGACGACTTTGGCGATGTACTCGGCAAGTTCGCGTTCTTTTTTATTTTCCAAATCGATACGTTGTTGTTCGGAGATGGCAAAGAGTCCGCTTTTACAGTCGGCTTCTAATTCTTTGGACTGTTCATAGTAGGGCAGGAGTTTATGAATTTTGTCTAATTCGGACAGTGCCAACTCATAACTCCCTTTTTGTTTTAAACTTTGTGCCGAGGCATAGCTTTCTTTAATCATCTGCTGTTGTTCGGGCGTGAGTTTGTTAATAGGGCGGTCATCAATAGTTACGGAGTTTCCGGGTTTTTCGCCGCCGCTGGAATCCTTAACTTCGCTGGTTAGGATATAAAGTAAAAACAATACGACGGCACCTATAAGGAGTGAGCGGGGATTAAGTTGCAGGCCTGACGGCCGTTCGGAGCTATAATCCATTTGTTCGATGGGTTCGACGTAGCTCTGATTATTATCGACCACCGCCGGCGTGTAGTTGGGAGTAGCCACGACGGTTTGATTAAAGAGGACATCGGGAAGATTTTTAATTTGTTCTTCGACGACGGTATTTTTAATTTCAAAGCGGACATTTATTGAAGCCACATTGATGACGTCGCCGCTATTTAGGGCCAGGGAGGAGTTGGGAGAAATTTTCCGGCCATTAAGCCGCGTACCATTTGAGCTGCCAAGGTCGGTAACGACAAAACCACTGTGAGATTTTGAAATCTCAAAATGTTTGCGGCTGGCCTTTTTATCGGGAATTTTTATATCACAAGCTTCATCTCGTCCGGCAATCCATAGGGCGCCTTCGCGCAGATGAAATGATCCTAAATTTTCGCCCTGTAAATTAGAAATCTGAATAATTGGCTCGCCTAGACTTAATCCGACAGAGGTTTTCTCGTCGTCGCCAAGAAAGTCTTCCTGGGACGCCGGTAAGTTTTTGGGTCCACTCGTGGCAGGGAGCCGGTTATCGCCGTTATCGATAGCTAAGGTATCATTTTCTAAGGGAGCCGGTGGGTTTTCTAGCGGCGAGTCCGTAACGGACAGCGGTGGTACTGCGACGGGTTTTTCCTCTATAAATTGAAAATCAAACGGAGCCAGCGAAAATGAATTGCCGCTTTCAAGGATGATGGTATTTACTTCTTGAGCCTGATAATTTAAGTGGCCAAATTTAGAAATAACATCAACCTGCCATTGGCTACCATTAAAATATACTTTGAAGTGTTGGCGCGAAATCCCGCTTTTTCCCTTTAGAGGAATTTGGCAGTTTTCATCCCGGCCCGCCAGGTACTCTCTTGACGGATCAAGCTCCAGTTCCTGAATGACTTTGCTCTCGAAGCGGACGATCAGTTTAAACATTAAAACCGCCCCCTGAGTAAAGTTTCGCATTCCGAATAGCCGCTAAAAGCGAGCTTATATTTATCGTCTAATTTATTGTCGCCAAGAGCGTCCATGGCCCGGCGGTAAGCGGCGCTACACAGCGTGTAGTTGTTGCGTTCGCGGTAGAGTCGGCCTTCTTGCAGTTGGCTTTGGATGAATTCTTGAATACGTTGATCCGACATCTTTCGATAATGCTCGGCCATCTCGTGTTTGGGATAAATCGCCAGAGCCTCGCGGAACGCGCGATTTGCCAAGATAAACTGGCCATTTTGATAATCGCGGAAGCCCCGAATAAACGACGCCTGCGCATCAATGTATTCGCGCGAGAGCTTGCCCGAAAGCCTTAGTTTCTCTTGTTCGGCATTTTTGTTTTTATTCAGCCGTTCAATTTCGGCCACGTTATCGGAGCCAATTTTATAAGTATTATCCTTCTTTTTCGATGGGCCGCTAAGCATCCAAAACAACAGTCCAACCACCGTTATCAATATTATATAGAAGTTATTGCCCGCGGGCCGCGATGGGCGCATAGAGCGGCGGCGGCGTGGCGGGGGTGCCATTCCTGGAGCTGGTGCCATAGCGGGAGAGGGATTGTTATATGCTTGAACCGCGGCAGATAGGTCGCGAAATTTTAATTCTGTATCTCCCGCTTGGATAACATCGCCATTTTTTAACCGGACCTGTTTTACTTTTTGGCCATTAACTATGAGCGCGTTTTTATTGGCTACGTCAATAGCCGCAGACACTCCGTTCCGCGTTTCAATGACGAATTGCACGCGGCTACACTTCGGATCGTCAATGACGATTTCGTTATCGGGCGAGCGGCCTACCCGGACTTGCGAGCTCGTCAGTGGAAAAACCGAGCCCCGCAGGGGTCCGTTAAGGACTTCGATAATCTTTTCCGCAGCGGGAGAAGCAGGTGCTAAATTCACTTACCCTCCTGCCTTAGTAAAAGTAACAATATAATAAGCGGCTCCGTCTTTATCCATTACTGCCAGTAAACGTAGTTCATTGGTCTGACCCGCAAAATCTAAATTACCAATGGGTACCGAGTTATTATCCATTTTAAACTGCCGAATTAGATCTTCGATATTTTGCCTTAGCGAGGAATCATTAATTCCGCTCAGCGGTTGTCGCCGTAAGTTCATGGCCGATGCGCCCGTAAGATTTTCGAAAAATCGGTTAGCCGCGATTATGCTTTCACTCGCGCCGTCAATGGCAATGCCGGGGCCAGGAAGACCGTCGACAATATTTTCTGCCTCACGGGAGCGGTCGACAAAAAAGCCGCCGCTTCCAGGTGCCGCGCCCGCGCTGGATCTGGAAAGAGCGCTATTGATGTTAGAACAGAGCTTTTGCAGAGGCTCTAATTGAAAGGCGATTTGCACATTAGCTGTGCCTTCTTTAAGGGCTTTGTCTAATTGCCGATTTATACTTACGAATGGAAATTCAAAAAGTTTATAAAGGAAAATATATAAAAAGAATCCGACTAAAAGTGCGATCATTAAATTGATGATAAAAATTTCCACCGTTGTTTTTGAGTCCACGGCCCGCGCTCCCATATCATAAATCACAATGGCATAGGCGAGCGTGCGCACGCTGCTGGTCTCCGCATTAAAGGCTTGAATGGGAACGCTGGCACCAAGTAGCGACCCATCGATTTGCTTTGAGAATGAACCATCCTTTTTAAGGGCCTCTAATATAAAAGGGCGCACGGGAATGGCATTGGCTTTAGTCACGGGAGCTTTAATACGCGAGTCAAGTGCCGAAACAATAAGGGCTTCCTTAACGCCTTCTTCGCGCTCGGCGATCATGGTATCTAATAGAGAGTCATTACCCGTGGTCAGAGCCTGCTCATTTACGGCTTTTAAGTTTTTGGCAATGGTGGCGGCTCTTCGTAAACTTTCGGCGACAAGACTTGTTTTCATGCGTGTAACCATCGGCAGCACTTGTAGGCTGGTAATGGCCACGACAAAAGCAACCAGCATGAATAATAGAACCACTTTTAGCTCGGTGACCTCCACGAGCTTGTAAATTCCCGGCATGACGACGTCGTCAAAATAATTTTGCGCTTTACCCACGAAATCTTCAGTGCTTTGCCGCTTCCCCTGACCGCCTTGAACTGCCTGCAAATCGGGTTGTTGTTGGCCGCCACCTAGGGGGCCACCATAGTTGGCAACCCGCTGACCGCCGATGGCGCGGGCGGAAACTTTGGACGGCACGACGGCGATAACTACATCGTGTAAGGTAATTTTATCGCCAGTATTCACCTGATGTGTTTTAACTCGAACGCCATTTACGAATACGCCATTAGCGGATCCGGCATCGTTAATAACGACACGGTCTTCGAACGCAAAAACTTCGGCATGCCGCTTAGAAACCCCGCGCGAATCGATTTTTATATCACACTCGGGAGCGCGGCCGATGGTGTTATTACCAGGCTTTAGTAAGAATGTTTTGCCGGCTTGCGGGCCCGTTAATATTCTAATCGCCCACATAAAGTGATTCTCCGACGGTGAGCTGATTAAGAGACGGGTGAGGGCTTGAAAATTCAAAAACACTGTGCCCGCAAAAATAAGCGTTGGCTAGCCGCCATGGTTTAATATTTTTTACGACCTTGCAGACTTTTAAGTTTTTATCAACGAAAACGGCGTCAATGGGAAATTGCATGAAAAACGTATGAATGCTGTTACAGCGGTGGATCCAAAGCGTGTGACTGGGTTTTAGATTCTTTCTGCCCAATAAACCCACCAAACGTTTTTTAAAAGAAGCAGCAACTTCGACACTTTCGGCGATTACTAAATTTTTATTTTTAGCGAAGAGCTTCATGATTTTCCCCCGTAGAAAAATTGCAAAATGACGGGGCCAAAAACCATGACCATCACGGCGGGCAAAATAAATATCATTAACGGAATTAAAATCATTTGCGAGGCTTTCGCGCCGGCTTTTTCGGCGCGCACAAAGCGTTCCAAACGCATTTGCACGCTTTGATCGCGTAGAACTTTGCCGATCGGCGCCCCTGTGGAATCCGCGTCGACGAGAACGGCTACGAAGCTGGTAATTTCGGGAATGTCTAACCGGTCGGCCATAGACCTTAAAGCATCGGCGCGCGAAGATCCCACGCGGATTTGTTTAAGCACGTTATTGAATTCTTCGCCTAAAACACTTTTGTCGGCTTTCTCGACGATCTTTTGCATCGCCGTGAAAAAATCCATGCTTGCCGCGGTCGAAAGCGTTAACAGGTCAATGAAAAACGGTAAATCAACGATCACCGAAGTATAACGGCGTTTCTTTTCGCTGCTGGCGTAAATGTTGGGGAACATGTAACCAAATATACCAACGAAAAGCAGAAGTGCCGGCGGATAATCCAGGCGCAGGGCAAAGTTAAGAATTAATAAAACAACCGGGAACAGCACGCCCCAAAAAATCTGTAGTCCAATAAATTCGTCGACATTGAGTTCGTTATCAAGCCCTGCGGTTTTAATTTTTGTTTCGATGCTCTTACGATAAGATTCGCTCTTAATCCGGCGCGCGTGCTGCAGTGTAAAGTTATGTACGAGGGGACGTGAGAAATTTATTATCGGTGATTTAGATTGCACGGGTTCATCGCCGCTGGCCCACTTCAAAGCTTGCTCTTCGTTGTTGGTGCGGAACAACGTGAACACGAAAGTGTAGACGGCAAATGCCATCAATGCTAAACCTGCTAAAAGTAACGAATCTATCCCGGTCATATTATGGAACTCATCCTCGCTTCCCAATCCCCGCGCCGCCGTGAATTACTCACATCTGCCGGGTACAAATTCCAAGTTCTCACAGTAGAAATATCGGAATCTTTCAATGAAAACCTAAACTTAGACGACCAGATTATCGCTGTTGCCCAGACTAAAGGCGAGGCTGTCGCTAACAGTTCTATGCTGTCGAAATCAAAAGAATATTTAGTTTTATCCGCCGACACTGTCGTCGTGCTTGACGGCCAGATTTTTGGCAAACCTCTAGATCGTAGGCAGGCTAAACAAATATTGCTGAGCTTAAGAAATAAAACACATAGCGTAAAAACTGGCATTTGTTTTATACATCTTCCGTCATTTCAAATATATACGGGATTAGATACGTCACTGGTTTCATTTCGTAATTTCAGCGAAAGCGAACTCGAAGAATATCTCCAGACTAACGAATGGGCCGACAAAGCCGGTGCTTACGGCATTCAAGGTGCGGCGGCAAAACTGGTTCAAAGTCGGGAGGGTTCGCTGACAAATATCATTGGTCTGCCGGTGGAACTGATCCAAAGTATGATGGGGAAATATGGCTGGGACGCACATTGCCGCTAATGTAGAAAAAATTTTCGCTGCCATCGGCAAGAACGTTACTTTAGTGGCGGTTTCGAAATTTCATTCCGCCCAAAGTATTCAGGCGGCCGCCGCCGCTGGGGTGAGTAATTTTGGCGAGAATTACGCGCAAGAAGCGTTGGAAAAAATGAAAAGCTGTAAAAATCTCAGTGCGAATTGGCATTTTATCGGCGGTATTCAGTCCAACAAAATTAAGTTGCTTGTGGGTGCTTTTTCGCTTTTGCAATCAGTTGATGACTTAGAACACGTTAAAAAAATTTCGACCGTAGCGTTGAGTAAAAATATTCGCCAGGATATTTTGATTCAGATAAACGTGGCTCAAGAAAAAACAAAATCTGGAGTTTCATTTGCAAATTTAGTATCATTTTACGAAAGCGCCAAAAAAGAACCGGGCGTTCTAGTAAAGGGTCTCATGGGCTTGCCGCCTCTGGAATCTGACTTATCGACTAAGAGAAAATTATTTAAAGCGATGAGAAGCTCAATGGAGGAACTTAAATTGCCGGTTTTATCGATGGGGACAAGCCATGATTATCGCATCGCCATTGATGAAGGTTCAACAATGGTCCGCATCGGCACGGAAATTTTTGGGGAGAGAAAGTGACTGAAAAAAAATTAGGCTTTATTGGTGTTGGAAATATGGGTGGGGCTATTGTTAAAGCACTTTTACGCTCCAAGGTCGTAGCGCCAGAAAATATTTGGGCCTCCAACCGGTCCCAAGGCAAAGTATTAAAAATCCGCGATGAGTTTCCGATTCATCTAGCTAATACTAATGAAGAGCTTGTCGAAAATTCGGATATTATTTTCGTGGGTGTTAAGCCCCAAGATTTATTTGACGTGTTAGAACCGTTATCTTCGTTGATCGCCGGCGAAAAAATCGTCGTAAGCATGGCCGCCGGGATTTCAATTGCCGCGATGAAAAAGGTTTTACAAAACCATCCCCGAGTCGTGCGTATAATGCCTAATACGCCCATCGAAATTGGCAAATCCGTCGTCGGGTATTGCCCCGACAAACAAGATGCTGGCACTGACGCGGCGATGGTAACTTTATTACAGCCGCTTGGCTATGTCGTGCAAGTTACCGAAGGCGATCAATTTCAGGCGCTGACGGTGGCATGTGGGAGTGGAACCGGTTTCGTATTTGAGCTCCTGCAATATTGGCAGGAGTGGTTAGAGGGTTACGGTTTTGAACCCGATGTCGCGCGCAATATGTCCGTGCAAACATTTTTAGGGGCCGCCGCATTGGCGGAAAAACACGAGCAACAGCCTATTGATCAATTACAATCGCGGGTTGTTTCCAAAAAAGGTGTTACTTTTGCCGGACTGGAATCTATGCGCGAACTTGAAATAGAACGGGCATTACGGATTAGTTTTGAAAAGGCTGTCTTAAGAGATAGTGAGCTGGGGAGAAGATAAAATAGCTTGCTTTAGATTTGGGCACGGTATATACTGGTATATACCGTGTTTATTATCGAGATTGCCAAGGCTTTTGCCAAAAGTAAGATTCCGTTTGCGGTAGCCGGTGGATATGCGGTCGCGCTACACGGTGTCGTGCGTGCGACCATGGATGTCGATCTTGTCATCGGTTTAAAAAGAGAAGACTTTGAAAAAGCCGAAAAAGCACTCATAGAAATGGGATTGCAATCGCGAATTCCGGTCACGGCAAAAGAAGTTTTTTCTTTTCGCGAAGAATACATTAAGAAGCGAAACCTAGTCGCCTGGTCTTTCGTAAATTCAAAAAAGCCAACCCAAATTGTGGATATTTTGCTTACCCATGATCTCAGGAAACTAAAGACAAAAAAGGTATTTATTGGAGCGGATCCCATTCAAATCGTAGCGCTGAATGATTTAATAAAAATGAAAAAGCAGAGTGCTCGCTCCCAGGATCTTGTCGATGTCGAAAACTTGGAGAAACTGAAGAATGAAAAAACTTAAGAAACCGACGCCGCTCGAAATTGTCAAATATATCGAAAGTACCCAGAATTTATCCTTGATGACGTCGGGTAAAACAAAGCTCATTAGTATTAAAGTGCCGGAGGCTTTGTTAAAAGCATTTAAATTAAAGTGTGAGGGGCAGGGACTTCGTTACCAAACACAGATTAAAAAGTTAATGATGGAGTGGTTGGTCGAATAAGGCTCACTTCCTGTAGCGATTGGTAATGAAAAACTAGACCATGGGCGGGTTAGACGAAGGTACCTTGTAATTTTTAACCCTCCCACGGTACTCTAAGGTCAGATATTGGGAGGTTGAGTTATGAAGATAGCTCCTATTGATATTGCACACAAAACTTTTTCACGAAAATTCATGGGCTTTGATCCCGACGAAGTACGAGATTTCTTGCAAAGAATTTCGGAAGAAATGGAGTCTTTGGCCCGCGAGCGCAATCAATTGCGCGAAAACCTGCGCGAAAAGGAACTGGTGATCATGGATTACCGCGAGCGTGATGACATGCTTAAAAAAACCATGGAAACAGCCACGCAAATGACCGAAAAGTTGCGTCTGGATGCCGAGCGCGAAGCAAAGCTCATTGTTAATGATGCAAAACAAAAAGCCGAGCTGATAATAAAAGATTCCCGCGACAGCTTGAAAAAGACTTACTCGGAAATTTCAAATTTAAAACGCGCCCGCGTGCAATTTGAAAACAACCTAAGAGCTTTGGCTCAAGCGCATCTTTCGATGCTCCAACAGGGTGATAAGTATATGCCCGATCCCATGTTGCCAGAGCATTCGATAGCGCCGGACGCTCAAGACATTAAGTAATCTACTATTTCGGCGAAAGTTTCAAAATTGGTCGCGCCGCTAAGGAACCCATCGTTCCCGTAGGCGGCGTGGACATAGTCCACTCTCGCGGCGCGGGCCGCGTCGGCGTCCGGGTAGCTGTCACCGATATAAATTGGTTTTTTGAGTTGGTTTCTTGCCACGACGTCGAGAATATTGTCAGCTTTACCCTTTCCGGTATTACCGAGGCATTCCCAATCGACAAAAAAACTGCGCATACCATCGTAATTAAGAAACCGCTCTAGCATGCGTGGACCGCAGTTACTGACGATAAAAAGCGGATAATTTTTTTTCAAAGTGATGAGGCCGTCTTTTATACCCTCTTGTAAAACGACCCCGTTGGGCTTTGGATTAAAAGACATGGTTCCCGGCTTTTCCATTGTGCCTTCTAGATCTAAAATTACCGAATCGTACTTCATAATTTAATTATGCTTTAGTTTTTAACTTGGAGCAATGACACTATGGCAAGGGCCGGAACATTTACCAGCAAATCCTTTTCCCGCGACTTTTCTCCACGTAGTAAAACTATGCTGGATTTAGATAAATTTAATTTATCTGCAAGAAAGTTTACAATTTCCTCATTTGCCTTACCCTCGACAGGTGGCGCCTTAATTTTTATTTTCAGGCGTTCGTTATGTACGCCGATGATTTCTGATTTTCTGGCGCCCGGTTGCACATAGATCGAAATTACCGTGCCATTTTCTTTGGTTTTAAGCCACGCGGGTATCGTCATTCGAAGAGGTCTTGATCTTCGTCTTCTAGCTTGTCTTTAAATTTTTTCTCAAAGACAGGCTTCTTTTTATCAATAGGCTTAGAAATTATTTCTTTGTCGGCATCCGTCGTGCCGAAACGCCAGGCCACTAAAAAATTCGCCGTAAATCCTTGGGAGTAGCGTTGCCCCTCAAGAGTATAATCAAAGCGCAGGGCTGTATACCACTCCGGCGTGAGCAGGTAGGTCACGCCCAGGGCCACATCGGTGTGAATGGGGTTTACGGAATAAAATCGGTAGCTCCCAGCGTTGACCTGATTTACTAGGGACCATCTAATATTCGGAGTTTTTACGTAAGTATCATCGATGGCTGTGGCAAAATGATTTATTTCGGCAAAAAAAGTCCAAGGCGAAAAATCCAGTGATGTACCCAGCGATAAAATAAAAGGCGAGGCAAGGTCATCTGTGTGGTAAACAAACCCGGCAAAACCATAGGGGATAAATGTTTTAAACTTGGCTAAAGCCCAAAGTCCTAAAGTAACTTTGCTCACTCCATCGGAAATCAAAACATCATCACTGCCGGCATCGACATTATTGACGGCAAGTTTGCCATCGAAAACCGGAATGAGCTCAAACTTCTTAATAGGCAGAAAGTAGCGTATGCCGCCGCCAACATAAGGGATACCTCCCGTGGTGCGGTCGACATTTGCCAAACTACTCTTGGAATAGGCATAATCGGCGCCGCCATAAAATTGCCAGCGGGGGTTTAGACGATAGGTGAGATTAAATTTCGCGGCGACGAAAAAAAACTCACCGTTATTCGCCAAGGGGACCGTGGCACCAGAGTTTGAAAGGTTGTTTGTGGTCTGCAAGAGTTCGCTATCGGCGGAAAGCTGCCATTCAAAAGGGAAATTTACCGGTGGTTGAGCAAATGTTTGCCACGTAAATAGAGTTACAAGAGTAAGAAACAACAAACGCATGAGGAGAAGATCGTCGCATTTCGCAGTTATTATTGCAATTTAAGTCTTAAAACTATCATCTTGTTGACGCCAATTAGCTCTGGACTTTACAGCAAAGGATGCATAAATTAGGGTCATGATCTTGGCCTTTGTCCTCACACTGTTAAGTACGTCCCACGCGCTCAACAATCGCATACTTTGGATCCCTGATATTAAAGGCATGCAAGAAGACGTCTGCCGATTTGAGATGCAAGATCTCGTTACGCCGATAAGGCAAAGCAATGATAGCCCTGGTCAATTTTTTAATTTTAGTTTGGGCGCGAGCTGTGGTTTTTACGAAACTGAACAAATCCGTTTTGAAGCGGGTTTGGATTGGCGGGAAGCGCACGACTTTGCCGTCCAGGGAGTTTCCGACGCGCTGTTTGGTCAAGTACAGTTGCAGCTTTTTGATATCGACCGCAAGCACTGGGGATTAGCTGTCGGTGCTTACGACATCGGATTTAAGTCGGGAGTTACGAATTTTAATGTAATTTATCTTATGGCACTTCATCAGGCGGGTGTCTTCCGTTTCGGCCTGGGCGGTTATTCGGGTAACTCGCAGGTGCTGCACAATGGTGATGGACAGCCGGATTATCAAGGCGCTGTACTTGGTGTCTGGAGAAAAATCACGAATGGTGATTTAGGAATTGAAATGCAAACCGGCTTTAATCGCTACGGATTTTTATTTTTGGGTGGAAGATACATTATCGCGCCCAAAACTTTTGTTGCCGCCGGCTTTGGTAAAGCCAACGACACAAAGCTTGCCCGGGACTCACTGCTTGTGCGCTTAGGCTATCTTTTTTAGGATAAAAAAATGAAGCAAAGAAAATCACTTTCTCCGCTCGTTGTTATTTTTCTAACAATTTTCATCGACCTGGTGGGTTTTGGAATTATTATTCCGCTGAGTCCCTATTTATCCCGCGAATTTAATGCGTCACCGGCGCAAATTGGCTGGCTCATGTCGATTTATTCTTTGATGCAATTTATTTTTTCGCCTTTTTGGGGAAGGCTTTCGGACCGCATTGGCCGCCGTCCCGTAATGCTAGTAAGTATTTTGGGCGGCGTTGTTTCTTACTCCGTGTATGCTTTTGCGACTACTTTTACCGGGCTGTTTATAGCGCGAATGTTTGCGGGAATTTGTGGGGCTAATGTCTCCACGGCGATGGCTTACATTGCTGATCTTACCGACGAAAAAGAGCGGTCAAAAAGTATGGGACTTATTGGCGCGGCTTTTGGCCTTGGATTTATTTTTGGGCCTGTCATTGGGGGGTTTGCGGGCGAAGTTGGCATGAAACTAGGTTCTGTTCCGCCCTGGGGAATGAATTTTGGAGCTTTAGTTGCCGCCGCCATAAGTTTATTAAACTTTCTCTTGGCGTACAAAATTCTTAAAGAAAGTTTGCCCCTTGAAAAGCGCCATGCGGTGAGTGTTAAGCCCTCGCGAATAAAACTCATTTTTAAACATTTGCACACCCCGACGGTCGGTCCGTTAATCATTTTATTTTTTATGTGCGGACTGGCGATGGCGCACATGGAGTCAAATTTATTTATTTATGTCGACGACGTGTTTAATTGGAGTCATCTCAAAGCTAATCTTGGTTTCGCCTACGTCGGTGTCGTGATGGTTTTTACGCAAGGTTTTTTGATTCGAAAACTTTTGCCCCGCTTTGGCGAGCGGAATTTGCTGCCTCGAGGGATCATTCTTATGGCTATCGGATTCGCTGGAATAGGGTTTGCTAACTCCGCTGGCGTAATGGCTTTAGTCATGACCGCTTTGGCTCTCGGCAATGGTTTCACCAATCCGTCAATTTTAGGGAGCATCAGCTTGCTTACCGATGGACGTGAGCAAGGCGAAGTCATGGGGGTAACGCAAAGTTTAGCGGCATTGGCCCGAATCTTAGGACCACCGTTAGGCGGCTACTATTATCAAACCTTCGCACCGGCGGCGCCCTTCTGGATCGCCGGCGCTATCGCCGCCGCAGGACTGCTAATTGTCATAACAATTCGAGCCAAAATACCAGTGTCTGGACGCCGAGAGAATCCTTGATTTTTTAGGCAAATATAAGAAACTAGGGACCATGGAAACGCCGACTTTACCTGATCGCTATTCTCCTGAAGAAGTTGAAAACCCAATATACAAATGGTGGGAAGAGCGCGGCCATTTTCAAGCGAAAGATGTTTCGACAAAACCGCCTTATTGTATAATTTTGCCGCCACCCAATGTTACGGGAAGTTTACATTTAGGCCACGCGCTTGATCATAGTATTCAAGATTGTTTGATTCGCTGGAAGCGTATGCAAGGCTTTAATGCTTTGTGGTTGCCGGGGACTGACCATGCGGGTATCGCCACGCAAAACGTTGTTGAGCGCGAGTTAAAAAAACAAAATATTACACGCCAGCAATTGGGGCGCGAAAAGTTTATAGAGCGTGTTTGGCAGTGGAAAGATCAATACGGCTCACGCATCGTCGAGCAAATGAAGCGACTTGGCGACTCTTGTGATTGGTCCCGCCACGTATTTACGATGGACGAAAATGTATCTAAGGCCGTCCGTAAAGTTTTCGTATCGCTCTTTAAGAAAAATAAAATTTATCAGGGCACCCGCTTAATTAATTGGTGTCCGCGTTGTGAAACTGCACTTTCTGATTTGGAAGTCGAGCACCGCGAAGCAAAAGGTAACTTGTGGCACATCGATTATCCCATTGTTGGTTCTGATATATCAATCACGGTTGCCACAACCCGTCCAGAAACAATGTTAGGCGATGCCGCGATTTGCGTAAATCCCGAAGACGAAAGATACAAGTCGCTTATTGGAAAAAAGGTAAAGTTACCTCTCACCAAGCGCGAATTGCCAATCATTGCCGATAAATATGTAGATATGACATTTGGTTCGGGGGCACTAAAGATTACCCCCGCGCATGACTTTAATGATTATAAAATTGGGCAATCTCATAAGCTGGAAGTTATAAACATATTAACTCCCCAGGGAACGCTTAATGAAAATGTACCGGATGAATTTAAGGGATTATCAACTTCGGAAGCCCGCAAGAAAATTGTCGAGGTTTTAAAAAATAATAATTTTCTAAAAAAAGAAGAGGTCCATAATCACTCCGTTGGCCGTTGTTCGCGCTGTGACTCGGTTGTCGAACCTTTTCTTTCTAAGCAATGGTTCGTCGCTATTCATGATTTGGCCGATCTCGCTAAGCGAGTTGTCGAAAACGGCACGACCCGTTTTGAACCGGAGAGTTGGACAAAGGTTTATTTGCATTGGATGGGTAAGATCGAAGACTGGTGTATTTCGCGCCAGCTCTGGTGGGGGCACAGAATTCCAGCTTGGGATTGCGAAGACTGTCAGCATGTGACTGTTGCCGAGTCTGATCCCGAAAAATGCGAAAAGTGTGGCAGTAAAAACATCAAGCAAGATTCTGACGTGTTAGATACCTGGTTTAGTTCGGCACTATGGCCGTTTAGTACTCTGGGTTGGCCCAATGAGACGGAATCACTAAAGACTTTTTATCCCACCGATGTTTTAGTGACAGGGCACGATATTATTTTCTTCTGGGTGGCCCGCATGATGATGATGGGGCTGGAATTTAAAAAAGACGTGCCCTTTAGAACCGTATACATTCACGGTTTAATTCGTGACTCCCAAGGGCGAAAAATGTCCAAGTCGTTAAATAATTCGGTAGATCCGGTTGAGGCTATCGAAAAATTCGGCGCCGATGCTCTTCGCTATACTTTATTATCTTCCGTCGCCAGTGGCCGCGATCTAAAATTTTCGATGGATAAACTTGAGACGAGCCGCAACTTTATGAACAAGATTTGGAACGCGACTCGTTTTTCTCTAACCGGGTTAAAAGGCTTTACGCCAGCGACAGAGTTACCCAGCAAGAGTTATCTCTCGGTGAGCGATCAGTGGATTACATACCGTCTCGGTGAAGTAGAAAAGTCCATGGATCAGGCATTACAAGCCTATCGCTTCGCGGATGCCGCCAACACCATTTATAGTTTTATTTGGCACGATTTCTGTGACTGGTATTTGGAATTTATTAAACCCATTATATACGGACCGGATAACGCCGACAAAAAAGCGACGCAGCAGGTATTGGCGACGACACTTAACCGTATGTTGCGCTTACTGCATCCCTTTTGTCCGTTTATCACGGAATATATTTATCAAAAACTACCGATTCGCGGCGAAGCTCTGATCATGGAAAAGTACCCAACCCCGTTAAATGATAAAGCGTGGCTGGCTTTGGGCTCAGAAAAAGCGGCATTCGAAATGGAGTTGGTAAAAGAAACCATAACGGCAATTCGCAACATTCGCGGCGAAAACCGCATCAAACCGGGCGAAAAAATTAAAGCGCAACTGGCGCCCTCGGATGGTGAAATTCAAAAAATTCTCGGCAATAACAAGTCGTTTATCGTAACTTTAGCGCGGCTGGGAGAGTGTGAGATTGGCGAAGTCGCGAGCAAACAAAAATGTGCGGTGGCCCCCGTACGCGTGGGACAGGCTAAAGTTGATGTCGTAATTCCGCTCTCAGGGCTAGTTGATTTCGACGAGGAAATTAAACGCATAAAAAAGAATATCGAAAAGATTCAAAAAGATATTCAACTCTTAAATAAAAAACTCGGTAACGAGGAGTTCGTTAAAAATGCGCCGGCGGACGTTGTTGAGCAAGATAGGCTTCATATTACGCAGCTTAAGAGCCAATTAGAAAGTCTGCAAGAAAGTCTCATCCGTCTGCAATAGGGACTCATCCGCTACGTTTTAATTTCCAAAATAATCGGGCAATGGTCTGAGCCTTTAATATCGACTAGATGGTCCATGGTTTTAAGGCGCGATTTTAATTCCGGAGACGCGCAAAAATAATCAAGCCGCCAACCGATATTTCTTTCGCGTACGCCGGGACGGTAACTCCACCAGGTATAAAAACCCGGCTTGTCGTTGAAATTACGGAATACGTCAACATAGCCCGCCTTTAAAAAGCGCTCCATCCAGGCGCGCTCCTCGGGCAGGAAGCCGGCATTTTTTTGATTGGTTTTGGGATTGGCCAGATCAATTTCCTTATGGGCGATATTAAAATCGCCACATATTAAAACAGGTTTCTTTTTTTCGAGTCTTTTGATGAACTGCAGAATTTCGTCGCAAAAACTTAATTTAAATGGGAGACGGCTATGATCGCGGCCACTATTAGGAAAATAACTATTAATTAAATAAAAATCTTTATACTCGAAGGTTAAAACGCGCCCTTCGCTGTCAATTTCGCCGTGGCTAATTCCGCTAATTACTTCCAGGGGTTCCTTTTTAAAATAAGTAGTAACGCCGCTATATCCCTTATCTACCGCTGAATGCCAAACCGAATTATACTTTCCAGGTTTTAAAAGTTTGTCGTCTAACTGATCGGGCTGGGCTTTGGATTCTTGAATACACAAGACATCTGGCGACTCGTTGGCCAACCAATCGGCAAAGCCAAAGCGCGAAACCGAGCGGATGCCATTTACATTCCATGAGGCAAGCTTCATAGGGTACCCAAATTACCAGTGTCGGTAGCGAAATGCAATGCATCGAGAAAAGGGAACTGTTACCTTAATGGTTGGGACCTGTTACCTTTATCAGTGTGAAGAAGATACTTGAAGGCACAGTCAAACGCCATCCTGACGGCTTTGGATTTTTAATCCCTAATGACCGCGAACATCCCGATGTCTATATCCCAAAACATAGCATGAACGGTATCATGTCCAATGACCGTGTCGCCGTGGAAGTTCAACAGGCGCGGGAAGCGAAAACCCGATATTTCGGCGAAATTGTCAAATTTATCGACCGGCAAACCAAAAGTGTTTACGGCCAATTTTATAAAATGTCGAACCAATACGGAATCATTACCGACCACGAGGGGAGTTGGGGAAGCGACATTTATATTCCACTCGGTGACAGTAAAAACGCTCAAGATGGTCAGATAGTGGCCGTGGGGTTATTAAAAGAGACCACACCCTCAGGCCACCTCATGGGAAAAGTTTTGGAAATTCTAGGAAACCTTGCGGACCCCATGAACGACCTAAAAAGGGTTTTGATAAATAATCAGCTGCCGATGGATTTTTCTAAACCCGCGCAAGCGGAAGCCCAAAAATATCCCGCCACGGTCTTACCGGAAGAATTTGAGGGCCGAAAAGACCTCACCCATATGGAGTTCATCACCATCGATGGTGTCACGGCAAAAGATTTTGACGATGCCATTTATGTCGAAACAACAAGTTTGGGGTTTCATTTATGGGTGGCCATCGCGGATGTGAGTCATTATGTAAAACCGGGAACGGCGATTGATGAGGAAGCCTATAAGCGGGGTACGAGTACGTACTTTCCAAAATTTGTCGTGCCGATGCTTCCGGAGGCCTTGAGTAACGAACTATGTTCTCTCAAGCCCAATGTGGACCGCCTTTCTTTGGTGTGCGAAGTGGTTTTTGATTTTACCGGAGAAACTTTAGATTACAAAGTTTACGAAGCCGTCATTCGAAGCCAGGCGCGGGTCACCTATGGACTTGCCCAAGAGGTCATCGATGGCAACACGCCAGCGGAACTTAAGCATGTCGAAAAAAACATTTTAAAGGCTCGCGATCTGGCAAAACTGCTAATGGCCAAAAGGTTTCGCGAAGGCTCGCTGGATCTGGAGTTGCCAGAAACGCAAATCATCCTCGATGACTTAGGTAATCCCATTGACATTATCCGTGCCGAGAGAATTTTTTCGCACCGCTTGATTGAAGAGCTCATGCTCATCGCCAATGTTTGCGTCGCGCGATTTTTAAATGACCGTAATGCCGATTGCCTTTACCGAATTCACGAATCGCCTTTGGAAGAAAATATTTTGATGTTAGACCGATTTTTGTTTAACTTTGGCGGTCCTCATAAAGTCACTGGCGGTAAACTGCAAAAAAAACTAAGCCGCGTACTCGAAGAGTTTTCCGGCCGGCCTGAAGGGGAAGCGCTTAGCATGTTAATTCTGCGTTCGATGATGCAGGCTAAATATAGTGCGAATAACGTCGGTCATTTTGGCTTGGCATTTTCGCATTATGCGCATTTTACCTCGCCAATTCGCCGCTATCCCGATTTAATTGTTCACCGTTTGTTAAAGCATTTCGTCGTGGACAAAAAAAGATATCCGCTCCAGACTTTTGAGCAGCTGGAATCGGCGGGAACTTGGTTAAGCGCCTGCGAACAAAAAGCCGTGAAGGCGGAACGGCAGCTGCGGGCCATTAAAAGCGCCCGGTTTATGCAACAGTTTCTCGGGCAAACTTTTGACGGCGTAATTAGTTCCGTAAATAAAATGGGAATTTTTGTTATATTGCGCCAGTACGATGTTTCGGGTCTCGTCAAGATGGATACTCTTGGGTTGGGGAGTATGGAGCATGACGAAGAAAACCTTATGCTGATTTCGCCCAAGACCGGAATATATTTTAAAGTAGGGGATACTCTAAAGGTCACCGTGAGTGCCGCCAATATAGAAGAAGGCAAAGTCGATTTTGTCATTGAGGGCGAACTCAAGCCAAATGCCAAACCGCCACCGCAATCTTCGGGGAAGAAAAAGGGCAAAGTTGGGAAGCCCGATAAGCGTGGAAAATCTCAAAAAGGTCACAAGCAAAAAGATGGAAAAATTCAATTAAAGAGTTCCCATCGTGGCGGAAAATCTCAATTCACTAAATTTCGAAAGAAAAAGCGAAGGAGGTAGCCAATGCAGTTATTATCAACCGGAAAGAAAATTGGTCGCACCTTCAAAACTGCTGGCCGGCTTAGAATTATCGTTGGCACTCTGGCTAAACACGGGTTCCAAAATTTAGCAGAGCGGATTAAGCTTGGCCGCTTTATATTAGAAAAGATTTCTGATGAAGAGCTTGATAAGTACTCCATGCCGGAGCGCCTGCGGATGGCGTTTGAGCAATTGGGCCCCACGTTTGTTAAATTAGGGCAGGTTTTAGCTTCACGCCCGGATTTAATTCCGAATGAGTTTATCGAAGAATTTAAAAAACTTCATAATCAAGTAAAGACTATTCCCTGGCCAGAAATCGAGACCGAAGTTAAAGCCCACTACAACCGCGATTTATCCGATGTGTTTTCTGAATTTGACAGAGAGCCTTTGGCGGCGGCTAGTATCGCGCAAGTTCACCGCGCTGTTTTAAGGGATGGCGATAAGGTGGTAGTAAAAGTCCGGCGCCCAGGAATCATCGAAACTATAAACGAAGATTTAGCGGTTTTGTTTCAGTTGGCTGAGCTTCTGCAAACCTCCGTACCGGAGTCACGGATATATAATCCCGTCGGTGTCGTCGAGGAATTCTTCAAGACCATGCAACTTGAGACTAACTTTATCGTTGAAGCTAATAATATGCGGCGATTTGCGCAAAATTTTGCCAATGATAATACGATTCGCATTCCAAAAGTTTTTTGGAAGTACACCGGTGAGAGTGTTTTAGTGATGGAAGCGCTTGACGGTGTTCCTTTAAGTTTTCCCTCGGCCATACGCCAGGAGGGATTGGATTTAAATCTCATTGTTAACCGTGGTTTAAAGATTTTTATGAAAATGGTTTTTCAGGACGGGTTTTTCCACGGAGATCTCCATCCCGGAAATCTTTTTATCATGCCGGGCAATGTGATTGGGCTGGTGGATTTTGGCGTTGTCGGACGCCTTAACAGGCGAACCCAAGATGCCATCGCCAGTATGTTAGTGAGTCTGGCGACCGAAGATTACGAACGCCTGGCGCACGAGTACGTGGATTTGGCGCCTTTTAGTGAAGGAGTTGATGTTGCTCATCTAGGACGGGAAGTGCGCGATTTAATTTCGCCCTACTATGGGCTAACAACAAAAGACGTTAACATGGCCAAGGTTATGTTTGAATCTACTTCCATTGCCGCCCGTCACCAGCTACAACTACCGCGCGAACTTATGTTGTTTTTTAAATCACTTATGGGAATAGAAAGTCTCGGAAAACTTTTGGTGATGGATTTTGATTTTCTTTCTTATTCTCTCGAAGTGGCCAAGGAGTTAGTTAAGAACCGTTACGAGCCCAAACGCATTGCTACCGAAATTACTTCTGTCTTGCGCGAATCTCAGGGCCTTATTTACGAAATGCCCCGCCAACTGCGTAACTTTTTTCGTAAAGTAAATAATCCTAACTTCGCCATTCAAATGAACGTGCCACAACTCGACGACGCTAAGCGGGCATTAGAGACTTCCTCGAATATTTTATTTCTGGCAATTATTATCGGTAGTTTGATCATAAGTTCATCTATACTCGTAGCGGTTACAGGTACGGAGAGCGGCAGTAGTATGCCTTTCCTCGCGGTTCTTGGTTATAGCTTGGCTATGCTCTTTGGCATGCTGGGATTTTATAATTACATAAAAAAATAGCGCCAGGTCTTCGCCCGGCGCCAATTCTTTGAGTAAATGGTTACATCCCTAAGTTGTGGGTGGTTAAGAAAACCAGTGCCCCGATTAGAAACGTTACCATTAGTGAGTAGCTCCATTCCCTAGAAACTTCGCTCATTCAAAACCTCCTTGTTAAGTTAACAGCTTCAGCGCTATTTGCTGAACGTTGTTAGCTTGTTGCAGAACCGAGACCCCTGAGTTTAGCAAGATATTATGCTTAGCTAGCTCAGCTGATTCGTTGGCGATGTCAGCATCTCTAATTCGCGAATTCGCTGCCGAGTAGTTCTCGTCAAAGATCGCGAGATTGTTGATCGTCGACATTAGCCGGTTTTGCATGGCTCCGAAGTTTGCTCGAATCGCATTCACCGAAACGATCGCCCCATCCACAGCTCCGATACTCGCTTGCGCGGCTTCTTTCGATGAGCAGTTTTCTACTGTCATTCCAAGAGCTGCGAGAGTCGAGTTGGCCGCTGAAGCATTAAACGAGATCCGGTCTTTAAAAGGGTCGTTATGAACACCAATTTGGATATCCATAATCCCACCGGTACCGTTTAGAAGATCTCGGCCGTTAAACTCAGTCACTTCCGCTACACGTTCCATCTCTGACTTGAGTTGCTGATATTCCACGTCAATAAATCGTCGTTCCGTATCACCTATCGTATCCGATGATGCCTGAATTGCGAGTTCGCGTAGGCGTACTAACATTGCTGAAATCTCGTTTAAGCCACCTTCGGCCACTTGCACGAGGGAAACCCCGTCGTTACCGTTGCGCGAAGCTTGTCTTAAGCCTTTGATTTTCGCCTTCAAGTTTTCGCTAATCGCTAAACCTGCAGCATCGTCCGAAGCTTGATTGATTCGATACCCAGAACTCAACCTTGCCAGTGCTTTGGATTGTCCAAGACTGTTGTTAGTTAAATTCCTTTGGGCATTAATCGAAGCTACGTTTGTTGCTATCCTTAGCCCCATAGTTATCCTCCTTGCATAAAAAATCCTCCTTGATTTTGCCATCCATCTTGGCAATGCGACACATACTATGTCGCGGGTTTATAATAAGTTTCGAGCTTATTGCTCCGCTATTCTCATCGGAAAAATCTTTTGAATTTTTAAGTCCAGATTTTATTTTTAAATTATTTTTTTACATCGGCCGGGCGTGCCGGAAAAACTTGCTTCGAGGCTTTTCAAGTACATAACGCAGTATGGACTTGATTTGGTGTCGGGCACCTTTTCTTAGGGGGCCGCGGTGCGGCCCCAAGCAGGAAACAAATTCTACTAGTTATCAGCTACCAAATACTTGGCTGACAATACACCTCATGATCCGAGCAGGGTTACCCATCCTGGGCCCCATGAGCTAGGTATCGTGAACAAGGCGTTTACGTCACTTAAGTGTCTAAACCACTTATGTAAACGACTTATTCAAGAGTGTCAGTGCGGTAGTGGCAGACTGGTTAGCTTGCGCAAGGACGCTTGTGCCGGCATTGAGCAAGATGTTATTTTTCGTAAACTCCGCAGTCTCTTCAGCTACATCCACATCACGAATACGTGAGTTCGCAGCCGCCATGTTTTCAACGCTAACAGCAATGTTCTGAATCGTTGATGTCAAACGGTTTTGGATCGCTCCAAAGTCCGCGCGCATCGCAGAAACGCTGACAATAGCTTGGTCGATTGCACTCAAACTATTTTGGGCGGAAGCCTTGTCGGCCACACTCGTTAGGTTAATACCTAACGCCGCTGAGTTTGCATCCGCTTTCGAAGCATCGAAAGAGAGACGATCGATATTCGGGTCGTTTCTTGTTCCCACTTGGAAATCAAGAACCGAGCCTGTACCGCTCAGTAGTTGCGTGCCGTTGAACTCCGTACCGTCGGCAATACGATCAATCTCCGAAATGAGCTGATCATACTCGACGTTAAGAAATTGTCTTTCAACTGGGCCGATCGTATCCGAAGCTGCTTGTACCGCTAACTCACGCAATCGTATCATGATCGCGGAGATCTCGTTAAGTCCACCCTCAGCCACTTGCACTAATGAAACACCATCCTGAGCATTTCGTTGTGCTTGTTTTAAACCTCTGATTTGAGCTTTGAGGTTTTCGCTGATGGCAAGACCTGCAGCATCGTCACCGGCGCGGTTGATTCGATAACCTGAAGACATCTTCTCCAGGTTCTTATCTAACCCGAGCTTCGTTCCGTACAGATTTCTCTGTGCGTTTATAGAAGCCACGTTGGTGTTAATTCGCAGTCCCATATTCCTCCTCCTTGAAGATTCCGCAGTAACATCCTTGCTACTGGGGAGAGTCACGTCATGTGCTCTCGTGGGTGCCTATGGAACTTTTCGGCGTTTCATCCTGAGACTGTAGAAAAATCTTACAGAAAAAAGGTCCTGCTAAAAGGTTCCAGGTTCTTTTTGGTAGCAATGGTGCGTAATCAATTTGAATTTATTAGGTTATTTATTTAACCCGACTAAAGTTAGAGGCAGGCAGCGCCGTCTTTATGCCAGAAAACAGTGGCTTCCCAAAGAAGGCCACCATCAGCTGTAGCTACCCGGGTTTTGGCGTCGAGCTTTACTCTCGCGGCGTCGTGAACTTGAATTGTCAGCGCGCCGTTTCGGTACTCTCCATTGGGACCCAAATTATTTGAGCGCACACAATTTGTTTGCGTCGGTACTAACCCGTTTCGCGAAAGTACATCACGGTTAAATTTTACTTTAAAAGAAGTTAATGCCGCCAAAGAAAGTTGCGGAAGCGCCTGACCGTTAAGAAAGGCGTCGACTTTCTTTTGAAAATCGCCGGCTGAGTAAGTCGACCCATTAATTTCAAGCGTTGCGCCTGGAGAAAGTTCGGCGTTGGCAACAGTTATAATAAAGCTCTGATTGGCGCCGATCACGTCAGATAATTTTGTGAAACCATCAGCCATATTTAAAAAATCCACTTGCAGGGTTTGATATTTGTCATCGTATTCGTGGACATGGTGATCGGTGGTTCCCTTGTTTTCAAGATAAACTAAGTGCGAAGTATCTAAATCGAAGTGGCCACCGGAAAGACCCGGATCGTTGGGGTCGGTTTCGTCGGACGAGATAGGTTCGTTACTTTTGATATTAACATTTTGATCGACGGTAAACTCGGCGGGGGAGCAGTTTTGAAAGTTAAAAACCAAGGAAAAACTCAAAACGTATAAAGTAATACGTGTATTCATGTAGCCCCCTGTGGATTTAAAGAGCAATACCGGGACCAAGTATACTCCCTCTGATCGTATATCTGCGCCAGACTAAGTACATTTGCATAGTTCCTTTACAAATCATGAGTCTCAACGTGAGACGTTGACTGCTGCTCTTTATTTGTCCAATATCCCACCCATGGTGGAAATTACCGAATGTACGCCCCAACCGAAAGTGCGTTACGAGCTTGATCCTAAATTTGGGACCATCTTTGCACCTCATATGTTGCGGATGGAGCTAGCGCATGATCTCAAAAGTTACCGAGCCGACATCGTACCCTTCGCGCGCGAAATGTTTTCTCCGGCGACGGTAGTATTTCATTATGGCCAAGCGATTTTTGAGGGCATGAAGGCGTTTGTACAGAAAGACGGAAGTGTCGCGGTTTTTCGGGCGGATCTGCATGCTAAACGTTTTGCTTTTTCGTCGCAAAAGATGTCGATGCCGGTAATTCCCGAAAAAGTTTTTTTAGAATGCATACGGAAGTATGTGGCCTTTGAAAAAGAATCCGTACCGCCAGAAGCTGACCACGCCCTTTATTTACGGCCGCTAATGATCGGACGTGATGAAATTTTTAAAGTCGGTCAGTCAAAAAAGTATACTTTTTATGTTCTAGGTTGTGTGGTGGGAAATTACTTTCCCGGTGGTGCTGTTAGGGCCGCGAAGGTTTTAGTCAATCGTCAGTTTGTCCGCGCGTTTCCGGGGGGACTAGGTGAAGCGAAAACGGCGGCGAATTATGCCATGAGCCTAACGCCGCAAACCTACGCGGAAAAACTTGGGTATAATCAGATTCTATATCTCGATGCCATTGAGCATGAATGGGTAGATGAGCTAGGTGGCATGAACTTTTACGTCGTAAAAAACGGCGAGCTAATTACGCCTCTGCTCAATGGGTGCATTCTAAATGGCGTTACCCGCCGAAGTATCTTGGAATTTGCGCCCACTATTGGAATCAAGGCACGTGAAGAGCGCCTGTCGTGGACACAGGTTAGAAAATCCATCCAAAGTGGAGAAATTACCGAAGTCTTCGCGTGTGGGACAGCCGCTGTTGTTCAGCCTATCGGGGAGTTAGCATTTCAGGAAAATACGACCGCGCCGCTAGAAAAGATCACGTTGCCAAAAGATTATTCGGTTTCACTTAAGTTATTGTCAGCAATAAAAGAACTCCAGCGCGGGGCCGTTAAAGCCCCGGGCGATTGGTTATTTCGCTGTAACAATGATTAAGGTACAAATTTGGAAAACACAAAATCCGTTCCTTTAGCGCCCGAATCATGGCACTGAAAGCAGTTTGTTACGACATCCAAGGTTTTTGGCTTTCCTCCGGCATCAAAAGCGGCAAATGCCCAGCCACCAGTTTTTGTAGCGGCCTTTTGCTTCACCATGATTAAGTCCTGCATTTTGTTACCCTGAGTGATTGGGCCATTGCCTTCCGCCACCACTTCGTAAAATGAAATTACAAAAGTGGAACCATCAGGATATGAGCCAGTCCCCTTTTTTTGCACTTCCATGGCCTTTGCATTGGCGTAAATATTATGAAAGCCATAGAGGCCATGTTGTTTGTCGGGTATGACCATGGATTTTGTTTGGGTCCACGACCGAAAGTCCTTTGGTAACTTTACTTCTTCGATGGCCGCGAAAGAATAAGCGCCTAACAAAGTGATTAAAGGTAATAAAATCTTCATAATTCCTCCTAGTTAACTTAAGGAGGTTACAGAAAGCTCAGGCCACTGTCTGTGACTTTAGTCACATATTAAGTTCGGCAATCTTTTTAAGGGCGTTAGGATTGGTAATTTCAACCAACCCTCGGTGGTTTGTAATAATACTTTCTCTTTCAAAGCGTGATAAAGTTCGCGAGACAACTTCGCGTGAGGTATTTAGGTACAGAGCGATGGCCTCCTGATTAAGGCGCACCTTAGGCATGTCAAAATCAATTAAAAATTGGGCGATTCGCTGATCGACTTTAAGTAGGCTGAGCTCTAACATCTTATCCATGAGTGACCGCAAATTTGCCGATAGATACTCAATGACGAATAGGGATAATTTACTTTCAAGAGAAATTAGCTCTTTAAAAACCTGCGCCGGTATTGAGGCGAGAGCAATATCCGATGCCGCCTCGGCGCTCGCAATATAGGGCTTGTTTGTCATAATGCTGTTAAGTCCCAAGACACATAATTCGCCGGAATTCACCAGATGAAACGTGACTTCCTTGCCGCAAGAGGTAGTTCGAAAAATTCTAATTTGACCGGAAACTACCACCGTCAAGTGTGTACAACTATCGCCCTCACGAAATATTAACTGTCCGGCAGGTATTTTTTTAATCTCTAACGCTGCAACAAATTTTTTTTGTGATTCTTCGGAGAGTAAATTAAAAAATGGAATCTTTGGGGCCAAGTTCATTTAATTGAAGTTATAGCAGAACTTTTTAAAAAAACCAGGCTATAGGGTAAAGCAAAAAGTACCCCTATAATAAATCCTATAAAATGAGTGCGGTAACTGACATCAGGCTCAAAAGTCGTCGGAAAAAGTACCGCCAGCGCCACTCCAATCACGCGTAAAAGCCTAGCGCTGAGAGGGCGGTGGCGCTCTATAATTACGTACATCGCAAACCAAAACCCCGCCAGCAAATAGACTAGTCCCGAAGCCCCTAATAAATTTACATTTGGCGCGTAAGTATATAGTGAAATTAAGTTTACAAACCCCGCCAGCAGAGTCGTGCCTACCGGAAAGACCCAAAAACCAAAATAGCCACTCACAAAATAGCCAAGGATACTTAACATATACATATTCGAAATTAGATGTTTGACGTCGGCATGGATAAAAACTGCGGTAAATATTCGCCAGTACTGATGCGCTTCAAAAACTTGGGTGCCGGTAGCTGATAGCAGTTTCGAAAAACTGTCCTGTCGCCAGTAAAACTCCGACAGCAAAACGCAAGCCAAAATCATAACTAGTGAAAATATAAATCCATTGGGATTTGGTTTTGCCCAAAGTGGAGAAGGTGGCGGCGGCTGCGGAATGGGTTCGGCTTCGGCGAGTTCCGGTGGCAGGTGTAGGGTCATTGGTTTAAGATGACACCGATTGTCGGTTCGTCAAGTTCGAGAGTAAACTTCAAAACTAAACGGAATAGGCTCTTCGCGGTCAATGTGACTAATTTTTTTAAACTTCGAAAAATCCACTTCGGGATAAAACGCATCCCCGTCGAATTCTTCGTAGATGCGGGTTAAGTAAATTTTATCCACCATCGGCAGCGACTCTTTATAAATTTCTCCACCACCGCAAATAAATACTTCCTCGGGGTAGGGCGGGATTTGTTTTTTGGCTTCTTCGATGGCCGCACTAAGACTGGGAACTACTATACATCCTTCGGCCTCATAGTCCTTTTGGCGAGTGATAATGATGGTAAGTCTCTTTGGCAAAGGATCTTCTAAGGTTTCAAAAGTTTTACGGCCCATGATTATTACATGGTCGCGAGTTGTTTTCATGAAGTACTTCATGTCTTCGGGAATATCCCACGGGAGTTCGCCTTGGTTTCCGATGACGTGATTCTCTCCCATAGCTACTATATGTGATAATGTCATATGGATACTTGCGCCTTTATCGGTGGGTGAGGATTGTAGTCGGCGAGTTGGAAGTCCTCATACTTGAAGTCAAAAATATTTTTAACCGCCAGATTAATTAACATTTTCGGAAGTGGCCGAGGTTCGCGCGAAAGTTGCAAATTAACTTGCTCCAAATGATTTAGATAAATATGCGCGTCACCGAACGTATGAATAAATTCTCCGGGCGCGAGATCACAAACTTGTGCGACCATCATTGTTAGCAGCGCGTAGCTCGCGATATTAAACGGTACTCCTAAAAAGATATCGGCACTGCGCTGATAAAGCTGACATGAAAGGCGGCCGTCACGCACATTAAATTGAAAAAATGCATGACAAGGAGGTAGCGCCATTTTTTCGATCTCACCGGGATTATAAGCCACCACCAGCATCCGCCGCGAATCTGGATTTGTTTTGATTTCATTTATTACATTTGAAATTTGGTCTAAAACGCGGCCGTCGGAAGCATGCCAGGATCGCCACTGCGATCCATATACAGGTCCGAGATTGCCATAATCGTCGGCCCACTCATCCCAAATGGTAACGCCATTTTCTTGCAGGTATTTAACGTTTGTATCGCCTTTTAAAAACCATAACAGCTCGTGAATGATAGATCTTAAATGGCATTTCTTCGTGGTTACCAGGGGAAAGCCCTTTTGCAGATCAAAGCGCATTTGGTAACCAAAGGTACTAACGGTGCCTGTTCCCGTACGGTCGGCCTTTTTAGAGCCGTTTTCTAGTACGTGCTTCATTAAGTCCAAATATTGCTGCATATGAGAGGCATATTAGTCAGTGACGGCTCCGGGTGCAAATGCTATTGTGCACTTCAATGGAAATTCGGGATCCTTTACATGGTAATATTTTACTCAATAATTCTGAAGTA
The DNA here is from genome assembly GCA_964498095.1 of uncultured Bdellovibrionales bacterium. Classification (GTDB taxonomy): domain Bacteria; phylum Bdellovibrionota; class Bdellovibrionia; order Bdellovibrionales; family SG-bin7; genus SG-bin7. The sequence goes on from CAZCFY010000002.1 coordinate 41,291, forward strand.
AACATTATCAACAGTGCCGCTTACCAAAGACTTCGCACAGTTAAGCAGCTGGGTTTGTCGGAATATAGCTTTCCTGGAGCAACGCACAATCGGTTTTTACACTCCCTTGGGGTCTGCCATTTAGCCGGGCTGGCCTTCGACAGCATTTTCAGAGGGTATGCGTTTAAAAAACAAGAAACTAGATGGCGTTTGCGCCAGGTACTTCGCTTAGCCGCTTTACTTCATGACGTAGGACACGGTCCTCTTAGTCACGCCAGTGAAGAAGTCATGCCTCTTCTTAAAGATTTAAATGTAAAGGCGTATGAAAAGCGTAAAGGCGGTAAAGGCTACGATAACAAAACTAAAGCCAATCACGAAGATTATACCGTTAAATTCGTTAGCGACTCGCCCCTTACCGAAATCATTAAAAAAAGTTTTCCGGATATTGATCCGCTTCATGTGGTATCGCTCATTGATAAGTCTATTGATCCCGAAGATGATTTTTTTGTTGAAGAGGGAATTAATTTTCGCCCGATTTTAAGTTCGCTGGTAAGTTCTGAGCTTGACGTTGACCGCATGGATTACTTGGATCGTGACGCTTACTACTGCGGCGTAAACTACGGCAAAGTTGAGATAGACTGGTTACTTACCAATCTTACTTACCATGAGGTGAAAGGCAATTTACATTTAGCCATCAATCGTCGGGCGCTTTATACTTTCGATGATTTTTTGATTTCCCGCCACCACATGTATCTCATGGTTTATTTTCATCATAAGAGTATTATTTACGAAGAGACGATCATGCGCTACCTAAAGTCTCCTGATTGTGATTTTAAATTGCCCGCCGACATTAATGAATATTTACATTGTAACGACCATGCCTTGTACCAGCACATGGCAAAGCGCACTGACAATGAATGGGCGAGAAGAGTTACGAATAAGGACCCTTACCGCGTACTGTTCGAATATCACACCACCAAGGAGAGCGACCGCATCGACAAAATGACTAAGGCATTGAAGAATCACGACATCGATACGATCGTGTCAAATTCACGCACACGTCTTTCAAAATATCATTTCAGTTTTGGCGGCGAATCGAGTTCGGGAATTTTTGTCGTTGATCAATACGACCGTCAGCAAAAACCCGAGACTATCGAGAAAATGACGGATCTTTTCCAAAAATACGAAGAGACCCGCGGTATCGAGCGCCTTTATGTGCCGCCCGAACAATACGTAAAAGCCGAAAAAATATTGATCGATAAAAAACTCTAAGAAATTGGGTCAGGTTTCCCGTCGTGGGGACCCAATTCTCTCTTTGGCCAACTTTCCCAAAAAAAACCTTTTTGCTTCATTTCTTCGTTTCTTTTGGGGTGGCAAGCGTAATAGATTTTATTTTCCTTTTTTGTCGCTTCGCCAACGACGAGTAGTCTTACGTCGCTCTTAGTGTTGTTAATAACTGTGTGGCATATCCCAGTCCCTGCAGGAAAAGCAACGCCATCTCCAGGTCCTAATTTGTGAAGACATCCATCGATCCAAACATCAGGGTGGCCTTCAATAACGTAAACGAACTCTTCTTCATCTGACTCCGCGTGGGGCCAAGAGGTGCGTCGGCCGGGGGGTAAAATGCTATGATGTATTCCTAATTTTTTGAGACCTAGCTTCTTTGCAAAGGGAGAACCGATAGAAAGTAGTTCGGGATCGCCTTTGTAGTTGTCTGGGGGGTCCATGATTTCAGAATAATGTTTTATAATTTCGGGGCGCTTTTTCATAACTGATTTTTAGATGGAGATGAGTCAAAGCGCAATACATTTAAACCGGGCTTAAAAAATGCAAAAGCGAGTCCTGCTTCGGTCGTGTTCAAGGACCAAGGTAGGGACTTCAAATCCTCGAGCCGGGAGATTAGGGAGGAGGTGGCCTACGGAAGCACTTTCTTCATGCGTTCCAAAAACTTTGGACCGTCTTCAAAGCCGGTAAGAGTGAGGTCTTTAACCCAGGTTCCCCTTTTATCAATAAAGATAACAGTCGGAAGACCTTTGATATCAAACATTTCTTTTAGCTTATTGAGTTCATCACTTTCACTAGTCGCGTCGAACTGAAAGGTAACAAATTGTTTTGCGTGCTCGGCCACTTGCGGATCGGTGTAAGTATATTCTTCGAGTTCTACGCAGGCGGCACACCAGTCGGCATAGAAATCGATAATAATCGGCCTCTTTTCGCTGAGAGCTTTTTGATAATCAGCTTGAGAATAAGGAGTAAATTTAATCCGCACGTTATTTTTTGGACTGACGGAAAAAAACGAAGGGAGATCGGCGGGGCGAAGTCCATACTTTTTGAGAACAACCGGCGAAACGTAGTAGATGCTCATGCAAAGCATGATAAGCCCAAACACTATTTTTATCCGGCTCATCCATTTGCCTGATTTAGGTAAATAACGGGTGAACTGCGAAAATGTTCCCAACGCTAAAAATAGAAGCCCCATGCCCAGCGAATAAATAAATAATAGCGCAAAACCGTAACCGATGTTTTTTGATTGTGCGACATGCGTAAGGATACTAATTATTACGGGACCTACGCAGGGCGCGGCAACGACGCCGGCGACAATTCCAGTAAGGAAGGCGCTCACATATTTGCCTTTAGATTTTAAATGTACGGCCCTATCTTGCAACCACAGCGGCGCTTGCATTTCAAAAACGCCAAACATACTTAGCGCCATTAAGAAAAATACAAAGGAGACGAACGAAATGACGACGGGATGACCTAGCATAGACCCGAAGAGTCTTCCGGAAGATGCGGCTAACACGCCCAAACTAGAAAACATTACGCCGATTCCGGAGACGTAGGAAAAGCTAATCAGAAAACCTCGCCAATGAGAATGATGTGTTCCTTTGGCGCCGAGCACCGCAAGTGTGATGGGTATCATTGGGTAAACACACGGCGTAAGACTGGTTAGGATGCCCGCGACAAATACAAATAAAAATGCAAAGAAGGTTCCCATTTTATTGGCTTCTTCAAAACTTAGTTTTGACCAAAAGCCAGCGGAGGAGGAGGGGGTGGCCGGAAGTGTTTTGCGAATGTCTATATTAAGAAGGAGCGGAATGGTTTTAGGGAATAAACAAAGTTTTTGCGTGCACGCCTGATAGCCAAACTGAACGAATAGCTTGTGCGGCCCGACAGTTGTTTCGGGTGGAATTTCAATATCTATGGAGAGCTCGCCATTTCCTTTAAAGCCTATGCGGTCTTTTTTTGAAATGGGATCAAAAAATTTAAACGTAGGTGATACTTCAAAATTTCTCAGAACAAATTCACTGGGTTTTTTGAAGGTCACCAAAAACTTGTCTTGATAGGCTTTAAACTCCTTATCAATTGTTAATTTAATTTTGGCGTTAAGGCGCCCACCCGGCATGCCTATTAAAGAATCCGAGTCCGGAGTTGCCACCAATGGATTTTCATTTACCGATTCGCCAGTACCCCATTGTGCAAAACTTTGGGGAAAATAGAAAAACATAGAAAAAAGAAAAAGACCTAACGCGCGCAACGGATCTCCTCAATGGTATTAGCTATCGTTTTAATCATTCTGTCAAATTCTGCAAGGGTTTGCTTCTTATGACCGGGATTAACGAGGTGTTTAAAAAATCCAATTTGCGCCAAATGGTCTAAATCGAAGGGGCCTAGCGTTTTACCCCACCTTTGACTTTCTTCTGAAACAATTCCATCGGTCGGGAAGTCAGGGAATTCTCCTGAATAAGAATATAGCAGCCGGAAAACCAAGGGGAGCTTCTTGTGTGCTTTCGTGCAAATCAAACTATAAGTCGGAGTTTTTACGTCTTTTTCGTTGGCAAAATGGGACTTCAAATTTTTTGCGGAAAGATCTAAAATATATTCTAAATTCTCGCCGACATTATAGCCAAAAAACTTTAAGAGCTTTACCCGAAGGCTATTACCAGAAGTTAATTTCTCGGCGAGGTCCGCTAAGTGGCTTCCTTGATGGGGGCAGCCAAAGGTTATGATGCCGGCGATTTTTTCTCTGAGTTCAGGATCATTGAGAAAAGACCGGGCGATTATTCCGCCCGTGGAGTGGCCAAGGATAATAACTTCCGATTTTTCATGGGACCTAATTTTTTCGGCGAGCCCAATGATTTTGCGTTTTAAGTTCTCTTTTTTTGGGTAAACGGGAATTATTTTTATCCCATACTGAGCAAGCTTTTTGGCTAGGATGTCGTGCATCCGAAAAAATTTCAGCGGGCCAAAATGCACACGATCGTCACCATAATTGTTTAAACCGGGTATATAAAAAATCTCGACCATAGACTTGTTTTACAAGTATATCAGGCGGCTCAATTTCGGTCCAGTTTCTATCCCCTCTGCGGCATTATTCTCATAATTTCTGGGGTTTCTCCGATGAGTAAATCAAGGAGTACCATGGGATTTGTAGGCGCAGCAGTCGTTTTAGTGTGTGTGTTCGGGGGCTTCTTAGCCGCCGGCGGTCACTTACATGTGTTGTTCCAGCCCTTTGAAATGATAATCATCTTTGGTGCGGCCCTTGGCGGCTTCATCATCGCCAATCCGATGAATGTGGTGAAGGATGGTTTCAGCCGCGCCATTAAGGCAATGATTGGTGGCGGGCCTAAGAAAAGCGATTACGTTGATTTACTTCAAATGTTGTTTCGTTTGTTTCAAATTTTCCGTAAAGACGGCCCCCAAGCGGTGGAAAAGCACATTGAAGAGCCCGATAAATCCGAAATTTTTAAAGCTTATCCAAGTTTCTTGAAAAATCACCACGCCGTCCATTTCCTTTGCGACACCATGAAAATTACTTTGTCGGCGGATTTAACTCAATACGACGTGGAAGATCTTTTAGACGCTGACATTAAATCAGCGCACTTAGAAGAACACCAGGCTTCGCATGGTGTTGGTAACGTCGCCGATGCACTTCCGGGTCTAGGGATCGTGGCCGCGGTATTAGGGGTTGTGCATACGATGTCAATTCTTGATCAAGGTACGATGAAGATCGGGGAATCCGTGGCCGCCGCCCTCGTGGGAACATTCTTAGGGGTATTGTTTTGTTACGGATTTATTGGTCCCGTTGCGAAAAAAATGGAAGCTGACATCGAATCTGAAGGCAGATACTTACAAGTCATGAAGGCGGCATTGGTGGCCCTGCAAAAAGGTGCACCTCCACTTGTTTGTGTGGAGTACGCCCGCCGTACGATCTTCCCTCACGACCGCCCCTCATTTGAGGAAATGGATAAGGCGACTAAAGACGCTAAAAAGGCAGCGTAGGGGATAACCTATGGCCGGAAAAAACGAAGGAATGGTAGTCATAAAAAGAATCAACGTGACCGCAGCGGCTGGTCACGGGGGATCTTGGAAAGTGGCATTTGCCGACTTTATGACGGCGATGATGTGTTTCTTCCTGGTTATGTGGTTAATTGCTTCTAATCAAGAAGACCGCTCAAATGTCGCTGAATATTTTTCTACCCCCAGCGTAATCGAATATGAATTCCAGCATTATGGTGTTGAGCTTACGCTAGAAAAACTTTTTCTAGATTTATTTAATGAGCCCTTAAAATTCTTCCAGGCGTTTATTACCCCAATGGATCATACTCCAAACATCATGCAGTTTGGTTTAAAGAAGGTTGTCCTGCAACATTTAGCCAACGAAATTGGTGATCTGGCAGGTTCGGTACAGGTGAATTCTGATACTATCGAATTTGAAATTCCGCAAAAATATCTATTTGAAAAAGGAACGGCGACGCCCGCCGCGCAATATGCGGGGGTCATGACTAAAATTAAAGGCATCACTGCGGGGCTAGAAGATTCCACGGTCGAAGTAAACTCCATTGTTTATGGCCGCAACGCCCTCGGCAACGCTAAAAATGTCGCCGAGGCCCGTGTGGATTTAGTGGGCCGCGATGTGGAAACTTCTTTTGAAAATGACTCTGTTGATTTAACGAAAAAACACGAAGTTGATAAATCCGAAAAAGCTAAAGAGGACTTTGTTAGATTCACTATTAAGCAAAAAGCCAGCCTCTCAGACGGTAAAGTCCCAAAGAAAATAAAAGAGTCCGTCTTTGGCGGTAAAAGTGCCGATGCTTCCATCTACCAGGACTTTGTCGATCGCGTCTCAAAAGCTAAACCGAAAAAATAACTAGAAGAGCGGCATTAACTCGGGTAAAAAGGGGCTATGATTCTTGATACTCCTTGGAATGAACTCACCTTCGTGGCGTTCGACATCGAAACCACCGGCGCTTATCCCCTGGATAGTGAAATCTGTGAAATCGCCGCCGTTCGTTGGGAAGCCGGCCAAGTTGTCGGCGAATTCCAAACTCTCATAAAGCCCACTCAAGTCATGTCTGATTTCATCATTGGAATCCATGGAATTACTAATGAGATGGTAGCCACGGCGCCGGCAATTCGTGAAAAGGTACCGGAGTTTCGAGAGTTCGTGGGCAGTGATATTTTGGTGGCCCATCACTCGCCATTTGATATGGGTTTTTTAGTGGTGGAATTTGAACGCTGCCATTTGCCCTTACCGGAGGAGCCGGTTTTGTGTTCGAGTTTAATTTCGCGTAAAGTAATAACGGAAGCCGAAAACCATAAGCTTCAGACGCTAATTAAAGTTTTAAATTTATATCAGGGAGTTGCCCATCGCGCCTTGGATGATGCTAAAGCTTGTATGGAGCTTCTGCATAAATGCATGTTACGCCTCGGTGAAGACAAAACTTTGCGCGACTTAATAGATTTGCAGGAAAAACAACTTTATTGGAAAAATTTTTCAATTGATTCCCTACTTAGAAACGAAAATACCCGTGCCATCGTTAACGCCATAGAAAAAAAGAAACCGGTGATAATTGTTTATCAAGGCGGAAGCTTAAAGGGGGAGCGGCAAGTAATGCCAAAAGGCATTGTTCGCAGCCCCGACGGCGATTTCTTGGCGGCTATAGATGAGGGTGATACGCAGATTAAGCGTTTCTATCTCGGCAAAATTAGATCCGCCGTTTGTTATTAGTCTCACTTTGAGACTGTAGTCCCCGTCTAAAGTCGAGACGAAAAAAAGCCGATAAAAAAACATGCGTCCGCTAGTGGCTGTCCTCTTAATTTTTGCGTTTGGCGTGAGTTTCTTTTTCAACTCCTGTGCTGAGAAAGGCTATGATCTGCCTTCCACACCAGACTTATCGGGGCAAAAAACAATCGATATCACGGTCCCCGGGAGTTTTGAATTGCGCGTTCGGCAGACCGCTATTTTTACCATGAATGCGGTCGAGAAAGTTTACCTGCGTTTTGATCAGATCGTCAGTACTCCGCAAATCACTCTGACCGTGAATGATTACGGCCTTTGCGGCTACGAAGGCGAGCCTGTCTGCCCGGGCGCCCCTTATTATTTTTCCACGATCAATCTGACCCCCGGTCAAAGCACAACCGTCTTAAAATATACTTTGCGAATTATTTTAGATAGTGTCGATCCTGTTTCGGCGCGATTTCGGGTCGAAAAGTTTTAACTTCCGATATTTTCGACTTTTTCTAAGTCTGGTTTTTCCGGTTTATCTTTAACGGTATCTAAGTGCATGCGGATCCGGTTGGCGAGGTCTTCGAGGTGCGTAAATTCATCACCGGTACGGAATTTTAATTTCCGTGATTTCCCGGCAAGAAGATCCTCTAAATACTTTTCAAACGCGTAGATGGGGCCGACTGTACGGTGGGAGAGTCGGCGGCCTAAGAGTAAAAGCATCAGGGAAAAGATAAAACTAACTATTACAAACGTAATAATAAATGACGTCATTAAATGGTTAACGCTGGAAGTGGCGCGGGTATTCCAGTCCGTAAGAGCCACTTTCAAAAAGGTGTAAGAAAAAGTGCCGCTGATGACCGAAAAACCAAGGCCGGCGGTAATTAAAATTAAGCAATACTTGATCTGATATTTGGGATTAATCCACAATGAGTTTCGCTGGTTATTCTCGGGCCAAAGAATTTCACTCTCGCGGATCAAAGAGTAACAAATCATTAAATATGCAACCCACTGAACGGCGTCGGCCACGTTAAATACTGCCGTTGATATTTTGTCATTTCCTATAATCAGAAAGTCGACGACATAACCCCATAGAATCCGGTCCGTCACGTTACCTAAGATTCCGCCCAACAAAATAGATAATCCTGAGCGCAAGATGAGAGATTTAATCGGCAGTAAGTACTGAATGACGACAAAGGAGAAAAATAAAAAGGCACCACCGGTAGACAAACACACCACGCGGATAATCGCCGGTAAATCCGAGAACAAACCTAACATGACACCAGGATTTTTTTTGAAGGTAATTATCAGCGGACCATAATGGTAAACTTGGGTGATTGTTTGGGCCCAAATTTTGGTGAGCCGATCAAGCCCCCAGCTGAAAAATAACGGAGCCAAAACAATTAGCCACTCTTTTTTCTTCATCTCTATTATTATAGAGGGCCTTCGCTGCCGGGGGAATCAGTATTAAGAAATTAACAAAGCTGCGAGACCACAGTCTGATTGCGCCCTCGCCTTTTAGCTTGATTCAGGGCGCCTTTGGCGGTCGTCATAATTTCGGAATATTGGATCCCGTGGTCTGGGAAAATTGCGACGCCAACACTCACTGTAACATACGCGGGACGGCTGTTAGGGCCAGAGAACGGGACCTGTTCAAAGCCGCGTCTGAGGGCCTCGCCCATTTTATGCGCCTGAAGCCCGCCATCTGTTTTAATCAAAATGCCAAATTCGTCGCTGCCCACGCGAAAAATATTTATACAGTCGGGAAGTAAACTGCGAATGCGGTCACCAATAGCCGCTAATATTTTATCGCCTTCGCCATAACCAAATGTTTCGTTAAAAGTGCGAAACTGATCAACATCGGCAAGTATAAGACCGAACGGAGATTTATCGGGAAGACTTTTATCGATCATCACTTCCAGAGAGCTTTGAAAAAAACGGCTATTGGGTAGCCCCGTGGTCGGATCGGTAATTGCAATTTTTTCGATTTCGCTGACCTGCCATTTGAGTTTATTTATTTGAATTAGTTCCAAGAACCTCAAAGCGGCGCTCGCGGCGGTTAAATTCACCGGTAAAGCTTGGTTAACGATTTCATGGGCTAAAAAATCTTTGATTTCCGTGGGTTTTGACTCGTCAAAGATCATGGCGCGCGCGCAGTTTGGCAGTTGCGTTCTCACGTTCTTAAAAACTTCTTCGGTTTGCGCCAAAGATTCGGTTTCACAAACCAAAAACACCGAGACGTCGGTATTGGATTTTATTGTTTCACTTAATTGCTCGTTATCGCCGGCAAAAATAAATTCAAATTCTTTGGCGAGCGGATCGGCGACAGTGCGAATAAACGGAATGGGCGAATTGTAGAGCAAAATTTTCGGCTTGATTGTGTCGGCGACCATTGGGCGCTTAATATACTCACCGAAGTTGATATGTCACTATTTTAGAAAACTTTCTGAGCAGATAAAAAACGATTATGCTATGCGCTAGGCATATCTCTGAAAAGATTTTCTTCGTTAAAGTTAAAGCTCATGAAAATTATTATATTGGCTTTTTTATTTTTAGTTTCATCTTTGGCTTGGGCTGCCGATCCCTACGATTCCGTTCGCCAAGCTATAAGTAAAATTATAAAAAAGGCCCCTGGCAAGGATGGTGACTACAGCATTTATGTGGCCGCTGGAGACAACGTCGTGTATTCATTGCATGAAAATACGAAGCGCGTGATGGCTTCTTTATCCAAAATTCCCACGGCGGGCGCTATTTTAAGAAAAATTCCCGTTACCACCCGGTTTAAAACCCAGATTATGGGCGGAAAAATTAACGAAGACGGCACTATAGAAGGCGACATCTACTTAAAAGGTGGCGCTGACCCGGCTTTTGTCTCTGAATCTATGTGGGTACTTGTAAATAACCTTTCTAGGTCCGGTATAAAGCACGTCAAAGGCAATATTGTCGTCGATGATAGCCTATTTGATAAAAATTATATTTCCGAATCGCGCGAAAGTGTACGGGTGGACCGGGCTTACGATGCTCCAGTGAGTGCCATGTCATTTAACTGGAACTCAGTGAATATTTGTGTGCGTCCTGGGGACACTACAGGACAGGCGGCAAGAGTCGTCTTAGATCCACCAAATAAATATGTTCAGCTCATCAATAATGCCAAAACCTCTAAAGCGGGGAGTAAACTTAATATCACCGTTGAGCGCAAACCGTTGGAACCATTTGGCGACCAACTTGAGGTCCATGGCACGATTCCCGCGGGCCATGGCGAAAAAATTATTTATAAAAATATTTCGTCGCCGACACTATGGAGCGGGTATAACTTACAATCCTTTTTAGAGCAGCGAGGGATCAAAGTCGACGGCACGGTAAAAGAGGGAAAAGTCACCGCCAGTGCCGAAACGCTGGCCGAAGTTGAAAGCTGGCCCGTTTCTTACGTGGTTGGCGATATGATGAAGTTTTCGAGCAACTATGTCGCCGAAATGTTAACCAAACATCTTTCTGGTCCCAGTGAAACTAAAATTGGGAATTTAAAAGAAGGACTGGAGAAAATTCGCGAGTTTATTGCTGACGCAGGGGTTGCAAAAAACAATTATGCCTTTGAAAGTCCTTCAGGGTTTAGCCGCGAAAATCAAATGAACGCCAAAGATCTGGCAAAAATTCTTGGTTTTATCCGCGCTGATTTCCGCCTTTTTCCCGAGTTTCTGGCCAGCCTTCCCATCTCAGGTTATGACGGCACGTTAAAGAGCCGCATGACATCGCCAAACGTCCAGGGGTGGATAAGGGCTAAGACGGGGATGTTAAACGGTGTCATAGGTCTTGCTGGCTTTGCCGGTCGTAAGTCGGGACAGATTTTGACTTTTGTTTTCATTTATAATGGATCTGCCGATACATATAGAGTGCGAGATTTTTTTGATAACTTGTCGGAAGCCCTCGTACTTTAGGAAAAAATGAAGCAAAAGTTTATTCTTTTATTTATTGCAATTGCTATGTCAGTTCAGGCACAAGAGGGGCCTGAAAACGAACAACTGGAAAAAATCGATCAAATTATCAGTGAAGATACGCCGGTTGAACTTCCCGACATGCATACCGAGAAAGAGCCGCCTAAGGGGGAACCTTGGTCGAAACCTGATTTTTCTAATCAGTCAAATGCTCTCGGGTATTTTGACGGCGTATTTGCCGTTCCCAAAGAACTCGAAGAGCGATTTAATTTTTGGCAGCAAATTTATACCCGTTATACCAGTGAGCAGGGGCTTCTTCACGACTCAAAACATATCAATATTATTTACCGTGAAATTGATTTCATGGCGATTAACTCCGATGCGAGCCTTAATCCCGTGCAGAAAAGCCGCGCCAAGAGCAAAATTGTTAAAGATGCAAAAAATGAAATAAAAAATATTTTAGAGCGTTTACATAAATTGTCTCGCAAGGGTCCTCCGGCGATGGAATCGTTGACTCCCGAAGAACAACAAGTCTGGAAAAAATTCGAAAAAATTGACGAACCGGATAAATTTTTGAAGGCTGCCAAAAAGGACCGCGCCCGCTTTCAGTTGGGCCAAAGAGACCGTATTCAATTGGGGATTTTATATTCAGGCCGGTACTTAAAAAAGATGGAAAAGATTTTCCGCGAGGAGAACTTGCCTATAGAAATTACGCGTCTGCCTTTTGTCGAAAGCTCTTTTAATATTTTTGCCCGTTCCAAAGTTGGCGCCAGCGGAATTTGGCAATTCATGCCCCGTACGGGCCGTCAATACTTAAAGATTAACCGTTTTATTGACGAGCGAAATGATCCTTTGGTTGCAACGCGGGCGTCGGCGCGGTTACTTAAATTGAATTATAAAATTTTAGAAACCTGGCCGTTGGCGGTCACTGCTTATAATCAGGGGGCCGGGGGGATTTTACGGATTTCTAACAAATTAAAAACCAAAGAGCTGGGCGAAATGATCGGCAAAGAAACGAGCTCACGATTTGGTTTTGCCGGAGAAAATTTTTACGCTTGTTTTCTTACGATTCTGCACGTCGAGGCCAATGCCGATAAATATTTTGGCCCCATTCAGCGCGCGCCAGAACTTGTTTTTGAAACCATTCCCGCGCCCGCACCTGTGAATTGGCGCACGATCGTTTCGTGGTTTAATGACGACGAGGACATGGCAAAACTTTACAATCCCCACATTAACTATCGCGGCCGCCGCATCAGTTTTGAGCTGCCCAAAGGGATTGAAATCCGTGTGCCTGCAGACAAAAAGAATGCCGTATTGGCCGCCATGGCCGAACTCGGTAAGCGACCGGTGCGCGAGGTCGCAAAGAAAGAAGTTAATGCAGCCAATGCGTCCGCGCCTGCGCCCGCGGCGGACTCTAGTAGTTACCAAGTTCAGCGCGGCGATACCCTTTATGATATTTCCAGAAATCTTGGCGTCTCCCTTAAAAACCTCATGGAAGCCAACGACATCTCTTCACCCTCCAAAATCCGTCCGGGCTTAAAACTCATTATCCCGCAATAAGAAAAGGTGCCCGACACCAAATCGAGTCCATACCGCTTCACGATTTGGTGTCGGGCACCTTTTCGAGTCCATGCTGCGTCATTTTTTGATTGCTTCAGTGCGGGTTTAATGGGATTTTGGCCCTATGAATAAGTTAATTCCAATTTCCATTTGTTTAGCCCAATTTTTTATAAGCCTAAATCGTGCTCAGGCCCAGTTTCCCCACGAGGTGCTTCTGCAATGCACAGTAAAAATGCAGAGGATGGGCTTTGAAAAATCAACAGCCGATGAAGCTTGCGCGATAAGTGCCGGCGAAAGTTGTTCGGAGCTGCAGGCGGCAGTTGTACAAGGTTCTTTTCCCAACTGTGTGGGCGACCTAATTTATGAAGGTGTTAAGCCCATCATCTATGCGATGCAGTTTTGTAATATGGCCGCCGCACGTAGTACCCAATGTGTGCCGCAAAGATACATTGTTCAGCGCGAACTTTTTGCCGCCTGCGTGTCTCATGATAAACGCAATGGTGCCGACATTAGCCAAGTCCTCAATCGCTGTTTAGAAAAAGTTCTGCTGGGCCGTTGAATTAAACCCGTATCTTAATGAGACAGAGTAACGCCATAAAATAGCACTTTTTCCGGCGCTACTGAAGTACACTAAGAGTAGTTCGGGGGGATCATGGGAAAATCTAGGGTTTTCTTATTGGGAATTAGTTTCCTAATTTTCATATTTCAGAATTGCAATCAATTTCAGCCGCTTGAATCTATGAGTTTGAGTAGTCTTGATGGTCGCTATAGTGACCCCTTGGCTAATCCTGCCCTAGCTTGTTCCACCACGGATCCTGGCCAAACAGTTTTGCGCCGCTTAAATAAAGAGGAACTGGCTAACTCTTTAAAAGACATACTCGAAGTTACTGCGGTAAACACGAGTCAGCTTCCTGCCGACACGCCGAGTGCCGATGGGTTTAGTAACAATGCCACCTTTTTAAAGGCCAACTCCGTTTATTTATATGAGTTAATAAACGTTGTTGAAGCGGCGGTTACAAATGCTCTAAATAATAATCCACAAATTTTTTCTTGTGGCGGCATTACCGATTCTTCGTGTGCCACCACTCTTGTAAAGGCGTTTGGGCGCAAAGCCTTTAGACGTACCTTAAAGGATGAAGAAGTTTCTCAGCTCGTTGGTTTTGTCACAAAATCTCAATCCTCGGGCTTAGATTTTAAGAACTCGGTTAGTTTGGTCTATCAACGGATTTTACTGTCGCCAAATTTTTTGTTTAGAACTTCCTTTGGCAATGCGGGAGCGCCAGCCACGATTGCATTGTTGACTCCCCATGAATATGTCACGCGTATAGCGTTTTTTATTTGGAATAGTCCGCCGGATGAAGAGTTACTTAAAATTGCGGATCAAGACGGATTAAGGACTGCGGATGCGGTCAAGGCCCAGGTTACGCGAATGTTAAAAGATTCAAAAGCATTACGATTTAATGAGAGCTTCGTGGGTCAATGGATTGGCACCACTGGCCTCCCCAATGATTTTGCCGTTCGAACTTCTCTGCCGCTGCAAACCCAAAGGGACATGCGCACGGAAACGGAAAGCTTCGTGGCAGAAGTAATTCGCGGCGGGAACTCACCCTTGGATTTAATTGCGGCCGACTATTCTTTTTTAAATGAGAATTTAGCAAATCACTATGGAATTGCGGGCGTTACTGGCAGTCAATTTCGTAAGGTATCATTGGCATCTACGCCACGCCGCGGACTTTTAACTCAAGGCGCGTTTTTGACGCTGACGTCTTCCAATGACCGCACCAAACCTACAGGACGGGGAAATAGTATTTTACAAAATATAACTTGTACTCCTCCTCCGCCCTTCCCGGATGGATTATCTATCACGCCGCTTGACGAAAGTGATTCCGCGAATCTCACTGTTAAACAGCAGCTCGAACGTCATAACGCCAACCCCTCGTGCGCGGCTTGTCACCGCGAAATGGATCCCGTCGGTTTAGGTTTTGAGAATTTTGATCAAACTGGCAAGTACCGTACAACTTATAGTAACGGACTCAACGTTGATTCCTCAGGGGTTTTTCACTCAAAAAGTTTTAATAACTCTGCGGATCTTTTAAATATCATAAAACAAGAGGACAACTTTAAACGTTGTCTGACGAAGAAGCTCATGACGTATGCTTTAGGACGCTCGTTAACGTCAGCCGATAGTTGTGCTTTATCAAAAATAGGAGTCGGTGCGGTACAGCCCGATAAGTCATTTGTGGATCTAATTGTGGCCATTGTACTCACCGAACAATTTCGCATGAATCATACTGAGAGTTGGGGGACCAAGTGAAATTAAAGCCAATGGATAGACGCACCTTTTTACGCGGCGCTGGAACGATGATTGCCTTGCCGTTTTTAGAAGCCATGATTCCAATAAGAGCTTTTGGCTCGACACCGGGAGCTCCCCAACGATTTGTAGCTTTGTACCACGGGAATGGAACACGTGGTTGGAATTGCGCGGGTACCGAAAATAATTGGACCTTGTCCCAAAATTTACAATTGCTAGCTCCGTACAAAGCGGACATCAGCCGCATCCAAGGATTGTCAAACGACGCTGCGATTTTTGGAAGTAATATGGATTCAACCACGGCCCACTGGCAGGCCAGCACAACGTTTTTGACGGGTCAAACTTACGACTATAACAACCGCGCTACTCGCGTCGCTCTCTATTCCCCGGGGGCTTCGGTTGATCAGATGATTGCCCAAGCAACTCCTAATGCCAAAAAGTCGCTTGTGATGAGCTGTCACTCCAGTGGTCTCGTTGGCGGCGGTGGCGGCGGCAGTGACCAGCGGGGAAGTTCTTATTTCCTAAGTCACGTCTCTTGGCAAAATCAAACGACCCAAAGTCCAATGTTTATTAATTCGGCGACAGTTTTTAATTACCTGTTTGGCAGTGGAGTCCCGCAAACAACGAATACGTCGGCCTTAGCGCGAGCGGCCCAAAAGAAAAGTATTTTGGATGACGTATTAGGTGATATTCAAAAATTGACTCTAAAGTTGGGAGCGGCTGATAAACAAAAGCTTGATGAATACCTGACTTCGGTAAATGAAGTGGAGCGACGAATTGCCTCTGAGGCCAATCAGGTACAAGCTTGTACGGTACCTGGCAGCGCGCCGTATCTTGCCGACGTCAGCGATGTCCAAGGGTATTATGCGCATCCCGCCGTGAATACTCGCGCTAAAAACATGATCGATCTTTTAACCCTGGCTCTTCAATGTGATATTACCCGGGTCTCGAGTTTAATTTTGGTATGCGAACACTCTTATATCGAAGATTTTTATTTTGATACCGGAATGGGAATCCACAATGCGTTTCATGAAGCGACCCACGGACTGGGCCAAAGCGCGCAGCAAGTGGTTAATAATATCAATAACTGGAGCGTGAAGCAGTTTGCATATTTATTAAATAAATTAAAAAATACGCCCGACGTTTCTGGAAATCTTCTCGACAACACTTTGTTGATGTTTGGTTGTGGGCAGGCGAATAATTTCGACAACGATCACGATATTACGCAAGCGTCGTTAATTTTAGCTGGGCGTGGTAGCGGTTATAGTCCGGGGCGGCTTGTGCAGATGAATGGTGCAAGACACTCCGACTTTTTGGCAACCATTGCGCAAAGGTTTGGAATTAACGCGAAAGTGGGGATGAGTCAGGGAACGCTAGCAAAAATTTAGTTCATGCTTTGCACTTGCGCGATAAACGGCAAGTTGCGGTAGTAGCCTTGATAGTCTAAGCCATAGCCAACCACGAACTCGTTGGAGATTTCAAATCCAACCATGTCGAGTTTCACGGGGACTTCCATCGCTTTTGGTTTGTGAAGCAAAGTGACAGTTGTAATTGATTTAGGTTTGCGTGCGGCTAGGGTTTGCATCAAGTAATTCATCGTCAATCCCGTGTCGACGATGTCTTCGATTAACAAAACATTTTTACCTTCGAGGGGAACCGAAAGATCTAGCGTGATTTTTATTTCTCCGGAAGACTTCATCGCGCTGCCGTAACTTGAGACACCTAAAAATTCACAAGTAATATCCGTATCCATATTACGAATCAAATCGGCAAAGAAAACCATGGAACCTTTTAGAACGCAAATTGCGACAGTGGGTTTGTCTTTAAATTTCTTGGTAAGTTCGGCGCCCATTTGTGTAATGCGTTTTGAAATTTCTTCTTCGCTAAATAAAGTTCTAAGTTTTAATTTTTCCATTTCACTAGTCCTTTATACAAAAGAGTTATTCATAATTTCGCCAAACCCGCCGCCGCCGGGAACGATGTACTGTTTGTCGTTAAGACCGCGTTCCTCGTCCCAATGCGTACCGGGAATCGAATTTAAGACTTTAGCCGATGAAAGGCCGCGGTCAACCCGGAAAGCATAAATTTCGAAATGCTCGTGAATGCCTTTTAAATTTCTAAGATATTCTGGCGTTACGATTAAATTTAGGGCGAGATATTTTTTGGCTTTTCCCGGCACATTCTTCTCATAGTGTTCGATGATTTTTTTGATTGTACTCCCGGTTGCTCCCATCGGATCGGGGATAATGATTAGGCAATCCTCGATATCGCCGCCAATCTTGTGCCCGGAGATTTGCGAGCCTTTAACTTGCTCCTTCTCATCGGTAACCCTGGAGACAAGTAAATGGTCTTGCCTTACGCGAACCGGATTTAGCAGTTGGTTCATGCGGTCGTAACAAATCTGACTCGGGAGTAACCCAGCGCGGGCAACGGATACAGTGACGATTCTTTGCTCCGGAGAAAAGACTATTCCCTCATA
>CAZCFY010000002.1:58567-228567 GCA_964498095.1 uncultured Bdellovibrionales bacterium
TGGTGGGCCGACATGCGCGTCGGCATTTCTACTTTGACCTGTTCAAATTCCACGTTGGCGACGGCGCGAATTAAATTGTGATAAAGCAGCTCAACGAGTTGATTAATGCGCGGCTGAAAAGTTTTTGGCGCGCAAAGTTCCGCCAATAACGTGGTGGCAAAGGGATCGTTTAAAATATGAATTTTAGGGCCGTAGCGATGCTCGATTTCGTTGAGACTATATTGGGAGCGCATTCTATCACCGTTTAAAGGCTTTAAGGTTTGGGCATTACAAGTATCACAAATTCGGAGTCGCCCTCTTTAAACCTCGGTGAATTTAGAATGTCAAACACGCCGCCAGTTAATGGATATTCTTCGCTACCAGTGCGCCGCGGAAAGCCGCCGCCCACGATAAAAAAGCCGCCGCTGCCGGGCACTTTTACGGAATCAGTAATTTCTGAAGTTTCTATAGAAGCTACTTTGCGTTCCGCATAAAGCGGTAGATGACTTAAATAACTAAACTGAAGCGTGCGTTGATTATCGGCGTTGTCACTATTTTCGATCTGCAAAGAAAAACCATATTCTTGCGGATCTTGCGGCGTCGTCCGTCCACGGCGGGATAAGTCCCAGACTTCCTTTTTCTGTAGCGTATGAGTTTGGCGGCCAAGTTCGCGCGCTTCTTTTACCGCCTGTTCAGGAAAGGAATTTAGCGTGCCGCCACGTATTTGATTGGTGCCTTGAAATTTAATATACGGTGCAAACTGCGCATCAAACGCCGCCTTTGGTACTTCTAAAAATACAACTTGCACATTTAAAATTTCCGGAACGGGTTGGGCCTTTTCGGCGGGTGGGGGAGTTAAAGATTTGGGAACCGCAGGCGCTGAGTTTTGCGGCGAAGGTGCCGTCGCAAAACCACGTGAATCGTTGGCCGCCTGCTCGCGTTTGGGAATATTTATGTTGGGTGCCGATTTTTCGGTTTGCTCAAGAGTTGAAAACGTCATTTGATCTTCTTGGCCGGTCATGCGGGAGCGGAGATACAAAAGTCCGACCGCTATGACCAAAGTTAGTGCAACCGCCTGAGCGATGCGGCTTTCTCGCAAACGCACAAAAAAAGGCTTCTTGGCGGGCCGGTAGGTCGCCATGTTTACGCCACAACTTGCGCAAAATTGATCAGGTGGTTGTTGAAACCCGCACTTTGGACAGTTGATCATAGTTAACTCAATTCTATAACATAGATGACAACCCATCCCAAAAATCTAGTTAGTATAACGCCTCGCATACTAACAAAGTGGGAAAAAGTGGTAAAAGATGGAGATAAGTGGTAATTCTATTATTAGATAGATCCGTAGTGGTTTACATGTCACTGCAAGAGCCCATGGATGGGCTTTCTTTATCGGGGCTAGGATGGACCAAAAGTTTCGCGGTCGCTTTGAAGCGACGATCGATCAAAAAGGACGTTTGCTTTTACCTTCATCACTGCGGGATGTTTTAGGTAATTTGCCCCTAGTCCTCACAAACTCTCAATTTAGAAAATCACGTTGTCTGGATGGTTACTCTTTAGTTTCGTGGGAGCATCTGGAAAAAAAGATAGCTGGCATGTCCCCGCTAAAAGTCGAGATACAGGCGTTTCAAAGATTTTATCTCGCCAACGCGCAGGTTTTAGAGACCGATAATCAAAACCGTATTCTTGTTCCAAGAAATTTACGTGAATACGCGGAGATCGAAGACCGCGTCGTGATTCTTGGTATGGGTGAAAAGTTAGAAATTTGGAGCGCGTCTAAATGGAATAAACTCTACGAAGATCTAGCCGATTCTTTCGAGGATACTTTGGCGGCCGTAGCAGCCCTAGAATCCAAGGAGAAGCCCTAATGACGGCCGCGTCACTTTCGCACTTACCGGTAATGCTTAATGAAGTGATCGGGGTTTTCAAAGAATCTCAAGCGCCGTTAAAAGTTTTGCTAGATGGAACTTTTGGCCGCGGCGGTCACACGAAAGCGCTATTAGAAAACTTTCCGGGGCTTCACGTTTGGGCCATGGATCAAGATCAAGACGCGATTGCCGCCGGAAAGAATTTAAATTTGCCAAATCTCACTCTTGTTCACGGTAATTTTAGTGAGTTTGAAAAAATCGAACACAAAAGTTTTGACGGAATTTTGCTTGATCTTGGAGTGAGTTCACCGCAATTAGATGATGCCGCCCGCGGTTTTAGTTTTTACCACGACGGCCCCTTGGATATGCGCATGGATCGCACGCAAAAAATAACCGCTGCGGATATCGTCAACGGTTGGAGCGAAGAAGAATTAATCGAGTTATTTAAAGAGCTCGGTGAAGTCCGAAATCCCAACCGCGTCGTGCGCGCTATCGTTCATGACCGCAAATTAAAACCTTTTGAAACGACTCGCCAGCTTGCCAGTATGATCGAGAGGGTAAGTGGTTGGCGCAAAAAGGGTTTTAATCCCGCGACGCAATACTTCATGGCGCTGCGCCTGCAAGTCAACGGTGAGTTGCGCGTGCTCGAAGAAACCCTGCCGAAACTCATGAAGGCGCTTTCCGACAAAGGTCGGGCGGTTGTTATTACATTTCATTCTTTAGAAGACAGAATCGTAAAAAATATTTTTAAAAATAATCCTGAGCTAGGACGGCCAGTCAGTAAAAAAGTGGTGAAGCCCTCTCGGGAAGAAGAAAAGTCTAATCCACGCAGCCGAAGTGCAAAATTGCGTGCATTTGAGAGAGGTGTTTATGAGTATTAAGCCATTTATCAGTGTCGTGCTCGTGATTCTCACGCTGTTTTCACTAGTATTCATGAAAATGGACATTCGACGTTTAAGCTATTCTGTGCTTCAATTAGCTCAGAAGGAAAAGCTGATGAAGGACCGTTACCGCTACCGTTCGCTAAAGCTGGCGCAAGTTATGCGGACCGAACGTATAAAGAGTTATGCGCAAACCTATTTGGCATTAAACGAAGCGCAGCGCGGACAGATTATTCACATGACGGGAGACCGCATCGCTTTAAAGCAATAGTTCGACGAGGTTTATGCGTTTAAGAGTTCAACTCATATTTACGATTTGCTTTTTGATATGGTGTTCACTCTTATTGCGCGCGGCTTACATTCAACTTTTGCCCAATGAGAGATTAGAAACCACCGTCAAGAAACAGTATCAAAGTCATTTGTCGATCAACGCGCGCCGTGGGACGATTTTTGACCGCAACGGTCAAGAGCTTGCGGTATCTACGACGAGTTACTCTCTATATGCGGACCCAAAAATTATCGAGCATCCAAAAAAAGTCGCGGCGCAACTGGCGCCCTTCGTCGGCTATTCACCCGCAGAGATCAGACGTAAAATTTCCGACGATCAGAAACGCTTCGTCTGGTTAAAACGTCATCTTGATTTTTCGGAAAAAGAAAAAATCGAAAAATTAAAAATCACCGGCATCGGTTTTATTGAAGATTCAAAAAGATTTTATCCGAACGGAAAGCTCTTATCGCCAGTACTTGGCTTTGTCGGTGCCGACGGTGCCGGCCTCGAAGGCCTGGAGCTTTTTTATAATGAAGAATTAAAAGGGCAGAAATTAAAAGTAAGTCTCCCCAAGGATGCGCGTGGACGCCCGCTTATGTTGCCGCATGAAATTTTAGTGACCGATCCCAATGGCGAAAGTATTGAGCTTACTATCGACCGTGACTTGCAGTTTGATCTTGAACAAGAACTTATGAATGCGATCGCGAAATTCAAAGCGGATGGCGCGTGGGGAGTCATGTTAAATCCCAAAACGTCAGAAATCTTAGCAATGGCCAGCGTGCCCCACTTTGATCCCAATAATCCCTCCGAAGGCGATGGGAGAAAATATTTTAAGAACCGCGTCGTTACCGATGTTTACGAGCCAGGCAGTACGTTAAAGACCATCCTGGTTGCGGGTGGTCTAAGAGACAAAGCATTGTCGCCCAATAAAAATTATTACTGCGAAAAGGGATTTTTTAAAATTGGCAAACGCGTGATTACGGAGGCCGAAAGTTCTCATCGCTTCGAAAATCTGACCGTGACCGATATTTTAGGGTTTTCCTCGAATATTGGTTCGGCCAAGATTGCTTTGGAAATGGGAGCGAAAAATTACCGTAAAATTTTAGAAGATTTTGGTTTTGGAAAGAAAACAGGCGTTGATTTTCAAGGTGAGAGCGCAGGGCTGTTAAGTGCTCTTCCTTGGAATGATCACTTGTTGAGTAACGTAGGGTTTGGTCACGGCATCGCGACGTCAGCTCTACAGGTAGCTAACGCTTACGCGGCTATTGCAAATGGTGGAGAATTGCATCAACCTTATTTGGTAAAATCGATCCGCGGCGCGGGAAATAATTTTTTCTATCAAGCTTCAGCGAAATTAATTCATCGCGTTTTGCCCACCGACGTCGCGGAACAAACAACACTCATGCTGACGACTGTGACTGGCAAAGAACGCACCGGAGAGGCCGCGCGTGTTTTGGGGTACCCCGTGGCCGGTAAAACCGGTACGGCGCAAAAAGTAAATCCCAATGGACGTGGTTACTTGGAGAAGGCTTATATTTCCAGTTTCGCGGGATTTCTTCCTGCTAATGATCCGCGCATAGTGATTTATCTTGCCATTGATAATCCGCGCACGTCCTATTATGCATCGCAAGTAGCCGCTCCGGTATTTGCAAAAGTTGCGGCGCGCGCCGTCCGTCACTTAGGTATTTCCCCCAGCCAAATCACCGAAAATGACGTCCTTCCGTCGCATTTTGCGCCCAAAAAAGCTAAGCAGGATACTTTGAAAAAGGCCAGGGCCATTGCTAACAGTCATATAATGCCCGATTTACGTGGGTTGACTCTGCGGGAAGTTTACCGTCAGTTGCATCCGGAATCCTACGACATAACATGGCATGGACGGGGTACCGTGAAGCAAACTTTTCCCGCGCCGGGCGATGCGTTGCCAAAAGATAACAAAGTTCGGCTCGTATTAGGGTTTGACGAGAATTAAATTTCTTCGTTAACTTTATTCTTAAGCACCCTTCAAATTTGCGAGGTTTCATGAAAAATATTTTGATCGTGTTTTTAATAGCAGTTGGTTTTATCGGTTGTGACGGAAGCAATTCTTCCAAAGAAGATAATGGGCCCAAAATTCAGTGGTTCGAAGGCTCATTGGATAAGGCGCTAGAGAAATCAAAATCCAGTGATAAAGCCCTATTTGTTTATTGGGGAGCGGCTTGGTGTCCACCATGTAATCTTTTAAAGTCGACGGTTTTTAAAGACCCTACTTTCGTCGAGTCTACGCGAAAGTTCATTGCGGTTTATCTTGATGGCGATACGGAGAGTGCTCAGCAATGGGGCGAAAAACTAAAAGCTTCGGGCTATCCCACAATTATGGTTTTAAACCCCAAAGGCGAAGAAGTTGTGCGGTTGACTACGACTCTGCCGGCTAAATCTTTGGCGGCAACGTTGGATGCCGCTTACGAGCGGTTAGATCCCATAGAAGAAGTGGTGAGCCGGGTATTGGCAAAAAGCGCGACGGAATCTAGTGCGGATGACTGGAAGTATCTTTCCCATTATTCTTGGACTCAAGACGAAGTTTTTAAAAGTAAAAAAGGAAAATTAGCAGAAGTTCTGCAAAAGTTAGAAGCCAAAGTTCCCGCGCACATGCCCGAGGAGCGGTCACGCATTTACATGAACTATTTAGTAACAAAGGTTAGCGAAATCGGTAAAGGGCAAAAGTTAGCAAAGCAAATTCGCGATCATGGCAACAAGCGCCTACAAGAAATTTTAGAAAACACGGCACTGGTAAAATATAATTTGGAGTTTTTAGCTTATTACTCGGTCGATATAATTAAAGGATTATATCCCGAAGCAAATGCCTTGCGTGACGCCGTCATTGGCAATTACAAGGCCGCTCTGGAATCCATTCGCAAGGAATTGCCCGTCGGTGAATACGACCGCATGGTAACCTACTACCCAGCGGTTGAGCTCAACGAGCTTTTGACGAAGAGCCATGGACTAAACGACGAAGATAAAACTAAAATTAAAGAGGAGATGTTAAAAGCCAACCTCATGGTTAAGGATGATCATACGCGCATTTTTACTTCGAACACTTCTACCTATATTTTATATAAAGCAGGAATGGGCGATATTGCCCGCCAGATTTTACAAGATGATTTGAAAAAAGGCGTAAACGACTATTACACGATGTCGTCGCTCTCTTGGATCGAACGAGAGTCCGGAAATTCCGACAAAGCCGTTGAGTGGTCAGAAAAAGCTTACAAGGCGGCGAAGGGCTCGGCCACCAAAATTCAGTGGGGTGCCAAACACCTCAGTAATCTGCTTGAGCTTTATCCCAAGGAAAAACAAAAAATCATCGATCAGCTAGATAACTATCTGACCGCGGATTTAAATGTCGGTGACGCCTTTATGGGCCGAAATAAAACAAGCCTCGAAAAGCTTTCACAAAAAGTGAAGGATTGGAAAAAGACGGAAAAAGTCGGTGTTGAATTAACGGGTTTAAAAAAGAAGTACTTGGACTCGTGTAAACGTGATGCCGAGAAGAAAACGAAATACTACGTTAATGACTGTGAGAATTACTTTAAGCAGCTATTGTGAAGCTTTCGCAACTCCTTTCTATTTATCCTCAGTTAAAGTGGGGTGCTAACCCCACTTTGGATATTAAGGGTATTACTTTTGACTCCCGATTAGTCGAAAAAGGATTTGTCTTCGTTGCGGTCCGTGGCACCTCTTCGGACGGCCATCAATATTTGACTAAAGCTATCGCTCAGGGTGCCGTTGCCCTGGTTGTTGAGGATGACAGTCAAATTCCCAAAGATTTCCCGGGAGCCGTAGTTAAGGTCGATGATACGCGCTGGGCCTTAGAAATATTAGCCAGCCGCTATTTCGAAGCGCCCGCCGATAAATTATTTTGCGTGGGAGTTACGGGAACAAATGGGAAAACCACAATATGTCATCTTGTTGAACAGGTTTTAAATCATGGTGGGTTTAAAACAGGGGTACTGGGTACCATTGATCACCACCTGGGAGAAAAAGTTTGGCCGTCGGAGCTTACGACTCCCGATCCGGTCACGTTTTACCGCCGCTTGCGTGAATTCGTAAGTTTAGACGCAACTGCCGCTACCATGGAAGTCTCTAGTCACGCATTGACTCAGTCCCGCGTCGATTCTCTGCCGTTTGATGTTGCCGTATTTTCAAATCTGACGCGTGATCACTTGGATTACCATCAAACGATGGAAAATTATTTTCTGGCCAAACAAAAACTTTTTAATCAACTTTTGGGCGCCTCCAACAAAAAATCAAAGTTTGCCGTGATCAATTACGACGACGAATATGGCCGTAAAATGGAAATCGCGGGCAACGCAAAACTTTGGTCCTACGGACAGACGCGCTCTGACTTTCAATTCCAAATCATGGAGCAGGATTTCTCCGGAAGCATTTTTTCCGTTGAGACTCCGCGCGGTCCCGCTACCTTTAATATTCCGCTAATCGGGACTCACAATATTTATAATGCGACTGCGGCACTGGCCGTCGGAATTGCGGCGGGAATGTCTTTACCTAGCTGCGTGGAGGTCCTGAAAACCATTCGCGGGGCCCGTGGTAGGCTCGACCGGGTAAGCAATCATCAGGGAATAAATGTGTTTGTGGATTATGCTCATACCAATGATGCTTTAGATAATGTGTTAACGACGATTCAAAACATACGCAATAGTAAAAGTGAGAAGCCGAAAATAATTACTGTTTTTGGCTGTGGCGGTGACCGCGACACGGGTAAGCGGCCACTCATGGGCAGGATCGCCTATGAGAAATCGGATTTTATCGTGGTTACTTCCGATAATCCAAGAACCGAAGACCCTAATAAAATTATTGGCGATATCGTCGCGGGAATTCCTAAAGATCAAAAGAAAGTTAGAATCGAAGTGGACCGCCGTCGTGGTATTCGTTGCGGTCTAGAATTAGCCAAGAAGGGTGATATAGTGTTGATTGCCGGCAAGGGCCACGAGGACTATCAAATCATCGGCAAAGAAAAAATCCATTTTAGTGATTACGAAGTTGTTAAAGAGGTTTTGGGATGAATTTAAATGACGTAGTGAGTGCGCTTCGACCTCAAGTTTTAGGCGAGAAATTTAAAGAATTTTCTGGTGTCGGAACGGACACGCGGGCGGATTTGCGCGGGCAGCTGTTTATCGCGCTAAAAGGTCCAACCTATGACGCGCATAATTTTTTGGGCGAAGCCGTAAAAGCGGGAGCGACCGGGTTACTCGTGCACGATCGTCTGAAGGCCGTTGAGTTTGCAAAGCAAGTGACGGTGTTTTTGGTAGAAGACACATTGCTGGGACTGCAGGATTTGGGCAACTATTGGCGTAAAAAGAATAAAGCGAAGATTTTGTCGGTGACAGGGAGCAATGGGAAAACAACGACCAAGGAGTTTGCTGCCGCAGTCATAGGGAGTGCGAAAAACACCTATTTTAACAAGGGTAGTTTTAACAATCATTGGGGCGTACCTATGAGCTTGTTAAAAATTAAACCTGAACACGAGGTTGCACTCATCGAAATGGGTATGAATCATTTGGGCGAGATTGCCCGTCTTTGTGAAATCGCGGACCCGGACGTCGTGCTGGTCACGAATGTTGGAAGAGTACATCTGGAAGGTTTGGGAAGTATTGAAAACGTGGCAAAGGCCAAAGAAGAAATTTATCAAACGCAGAATAAGAACTTGGTACGGGTTTTTAATTTAGATAATCCCTATACCGAAAAAATGTGGGAAAGATATAAAAAGGCGCCGAGTTTTACTTTTTCAGGAAGAAACAAGTCCGCCGATATTTTTTTAGAAGTCACAAATGATCAGCCCGATGGAATTGAAATAGCGGGAACGATAAAAGGCGTAAGTGGAAAAACCAAAGTGGAAATTTTTGGCCCGCACAATGTTTATAATCTTATGGGGGCAGCCGGTCTCGCGCTGGCGGTAGGGATAGAGCCCAAAAAAATCTGGGAGAGCCTTTCGCTTTGCAAGACCGCGTGGGGAAGAAATCAGAAGGTGAAATTAAAATCGGGCGCGGGTCTTTTGTTTGATGGTTATAATGCCAATCCTGAGAGTATGACGATGATGATAGAGAATAGTAAGCTCGTAAAAGTTTCGGGAAAAAGAATAGCCATAATTGGTGGTATGGGAGAGACCGGCGAGGGGCGCGATAAATTTCATTTTGAAATAGGTCAGAAGGCGGCTACGGCAAATTTTGATTTAATCTATTTCGTGGGTTTGCCGCAAGAGGCGTTTAGTGGCGGATTGAAATCAGGTGGATTTTCTGGAGAGTTGATGATGAGTGAGAAAGTAGACTTGGCACTGACGGAAAAAATAAAGAGCCACCTCACGCCCTCCGATTATATTTGGGTAAAAGGTTCGCGCGGCATTAAATTGGAGCACGCTGTAGCGGCGCTAGATCCGGTGAATTTTTCGGTGAAATATTAGTTGACGACATACATTTGCGTTCGGATAGAGACGCGAGCTTCGTAATATTCAACTCTGCGGCGGCCGGGTGATTGATCAATGCCTTTGCCACGCGTTCAGAGGAAGTTCTGGCATCTCGTCTTTAAAGCCCTCAACGGTAATTCCCGTGCGATTGAGCTCGAGAATTCCATCCTTATTTAACGAAAGAGACGTGAAGTACAAACCCATTTTGTCCTTTTCCCACTTATTAACAGTCCCCACGAGGAGCGCTTTAGATGAAGAGCGCGTAAACTGCATGTTTTCCATTCGAGCATTTTCGTACATGGGGTTTAATTTGGTAAATCGGGTATCATATGAAGTAATACTCTTCGTCCCCTTTTTAGACTTTTCATCCATATAGTAAATATCGAGTTCATCTTTACCCTTCACTTTCGTTGCTTCAATCTTTATAAGGGGATATTTGATTTTCTCAGTTTTTTCTGCTGTTTTCATTTCGCAATCTTCTTTAGGTTTCCAGGTGCCAACCAAAGACGTATAGAAAGAATTATTTTCTTTTGTATTTGCAGAGAATGAAATGATAAACATTATAAAAATTATTTTTTTCATTCTCACATTTTAGTTACCGAGAAAGATTTGCGGTAACTCAAAAGAGCAAAGCTTCTGGTGCGATTCCTATTTCTGGACTAGATCAATAATAATTGGGTCCGATTTACTATCATTGGTTGGTCGCTTCTCCGCCAAGTCGCCGCCGCAAGAGAAGATCGTCTCATCAGGACGAACATGTTCATAGCCACCAAAACCAATTTATATTTGAGGTTTTAAACTAGTAATTAATACGCTGCCAAAAAAGGCGCGGATTTTCACCTCCGCGGCGGAGGTGAGTGTAGAGGTGGACGTAACCAAAAAATTGAGGACTCCGGCGCAGGAGTGGCAGATTTGAATCTGAAACCGAGATTTCAATTGGTAAGTTGAAAATGCAGCGGCAGTTACAATTGCCGCTTTGCCTTCATCAAAATCGACTGCCCCTTCGCAGGAGACCTTGGGCAATCGGACTTTGGCGGCAATCGGTAGGCGGCAATAAGCTACGGGCCATCGGGAATAAGCTACCGGCAATCAAAACTCCGGAGGGATCTTCAAAATCGTAAATTCCCTTAAAACTAATCGGAAACTGTTTTTTCGCTAATTAAACTCTTGCAGCCTATCGCCCCGACTTTTTTCCGTTCGCCAACCAAAAAATTTTTAAAATTCAGATTTAATCAAATGTTGAGCCGATTAGATGTCCATTTTTTGTAAATGCGTCGTCCATGCTTTGTTAAAGAATTGCGCGCTCGCGGCCGTGCGCCTAAATACTCAGCGACAGTGCTTAAAAAACCAAATAATTCCAATAAGTTAAAAACAAAAACTTGCAATTTTTCTGCGCTCTGTGCTAGAACTCAAAATTCTTTATGCTTTATCAATGGTTATACTCACTTTCAGAGCATCACTCTATCTTTAACGTCTTTCGCTACATAACATTTCGGACATTTCTTGCTTTTTTTACGGCGTTTCTTTTGGGAATTTATATTGGACCAAAATTTATCAATCGCCTCGTAAGAAAACAAATCGGTCAAAGCATTCGCGAAGACGGACCCAAAACGCATAAGAAAAAAGCGGGAACGCCAACCATGGGCGGAGGGCTTATCCTTATTTGTTTGGCCGTGCCCTGTCTTTTGTGGGCGGATTTTCAAAATCCTCTCGTCTGGGGAACGCTAGCTATCACTTTGGGTTTTGGTCTCATTGGATATATTGATGACTATTTAAAAGTCTCTAAGAAAAACACCAAGGGACTGCCGGGTAAAACCCGATTATTTTTCGAATTTCTAATTTCTGGTTTAACCGTGCTGTTGTTAGTTAAAGGTAATTACCTAACAACGGGAGTTTATATTCCCTTCTTAAAAGGTGTGACCATTCCTTTCGGCGTTCTCTATCCGCTTTTTGCCGCTTTCGTAATTGTGGGCTGTGCTAACGCCGTAAATTTAACCGATGGTTTAGATGGTTTAGCCATAATGCCAGTCATAGTCGCCTCGGGAACTTTTTTAATTTTAGCCTACGTGGCCGGCCAAGCCGTTTGGTCGCGCTATCTAATGGTTCCTTATTCTCCCCACGCGGCGGAATTGACGCCGGTGGCAGGTGCGATGGTGGCGGCGGGTTTAGCATTTTTATGGTTTAATACTTATCCCGCCCAAGTTTTTATGGGTGATGTTGGAAGTTTAAGTATCGGTGGCTTTTTAGGGGCTCTTGCCGTATTTACAAAAAACGAACTTTTGCTAGCCGTGATCGGCGGTGTCTTCGTTGCCGTTGCGTTATCGGTTATTTTGCAAGTGGCGTATTTTAAAATTTCCGGGGGCAAAAGAATTTTTCGAATGGCGCCATTACAGCACCATTTTGAATTGGGCGGCATGGAAGAGCCAAAAATTATTGTGCGGTTTTGGATTGTCGCGATCTTACTCGCGGTAGTTAGTCTTGCGTCGTTAAAGTTGAGGTAATCTTATGATGTCAGAAGTGGATTTAAAAGATAAACGTATTATGGTAGTCGGCCTTGGTCGTTGCGGCGTTTCGCTATGTAAATTCCTGGCGAAAAATGGCGCTAAGGTCACTGTTAGTGATCACAAATCAAAGGCGGAATTAAGTAATTCTCTCGAGCAGCTCGGTGACCTTCCGATTCAATATGACCTAGGTAACCACACGCCACGATTGTTTTTAGAGCAGGATTTAATAGTTTTGAGTCCCGGCGTCGCTCCCAATTTAAAAATTTTCGAATACGCGCGGAGCCATGGCGTAAAGGTCACGGGAGAATTTGAATTCGCGTCGCGATTTATTCGTGAGCCCGTTATTGCGATTACGGGCACGAATGGAAAAAGTTCAACGACAAAACTCATCGAGCAAATGTTAAAAGAGTCCGGCGTCAATGTTTGGATGGGCGGCAACTATGGCATACCTTTGGTGGAATATTTATTATCTCCCGAAAAGGCCCAAGTCGTGGTGGCGGAAGTGTCGAGTTTCCAGCTCGAACACGTGGAAACTTTTACGCCGCAAAATATTGTTTTCATGAATTTAGCGGAAAACCATCTTGACCGTTACCGTTCGATGGAAGAATACGTAAATGCCAAGCGCCGTATTTTTAACTGCACAAATCAAGCGACGACTTCGATATTGAATGCTGATGACAACGCCGTCGTGGAATTAGCGCGCGATCCTTCCGTGCAGCGTGGCCGTATTTTTTACTTTTCGCGTAAAAAAACATTGGAACCACAAATCATGAATATTGGTGGCGCAGTA
Organism: uncultured Bdellovibrionales bacterium; assembly: GCA_964498095.1. GTDB lineage: Bacteria > Bdellovibrionota > Bdellovibrionia > Bdellovibrionales > SG-bin7 > SG-bin7. Next base: position 71,312 of record CAZCFY010000002.1, read on the forward strand.
TGTATTGATAAAGAGCTACGCGTGCGCACCGGTCCCGAAATTGAATTTTTTTCGGTTAAAAACATGAAGATGCGCGGCCGTCACTCGATTGAAAACGTAATGGCGGCGACCTTGGCGGCCCGTGAACATGGCGCCAAACACGATGCCGTTCAAAAAGTTGTCGATAACTTTCCGGGGCTGGCCCATCGCTTGGAATATGTGCGTAAAGTCGGTGGAGTAGAATTTTTTAATGATTCGAAAGCGACAAACGTTCATGCCGTTATTCGGGCGCTCGATGCCTTCGAAGAAAACGTAATTTTGATATGCGGCGGAAAAGATACGAATTTAAATTTCGAACCGTTGCGTTCTCATATCGAACGAAAAGTTAAAAACCTTATTTTAATTGGCGAAGCTAAAGAACGCATTAATCGTCAGATTGGCGATAGTTCCGAGACCTTCCTCATCGGCACCTTCGAGGAAGCGGCCTTAATAGCTTACCAAAAGTCTAGGAACGGCGACGTCGTATTGCTTTCTCCGGGTTGCTCAAGCTTTGACATGTTTGACAGTTATGAAGAGCGGGGCGATTACTTTAAGAGTATTGTTAATAAGTTCCGTTAGTCCTATACTTTCCCCATGGGGCTAAGTAAGAAAAAAAACGCGGAATTCGTTCACGGTACACTTGATCAAAGCATTTTGCTTTTATTTCTTACCTTGGCCGGCATAGGCCTTGTCCAGGTTTATAGTTCAAGTTTTATTTTCGCGACGGAATCTCGCGGCGATGGGCTCTTCTTTTTTAAAAAGCAGCTTTTAGTTATCGCGGTCTCGTTCTTAATTTTGGTGGGTACGGCTTATTTTCCGTTTCGCTGGATAGAAAAATTAGCCCCCGCCTTTTGGCTTTTAAATGTGGTTTTAATAATTCTTACTCTCATGCCGGGAATTGGCGTTAAAGCCGGGGGAGCGTCGCGCTGGCTAAGTTTACCAATGGGGTTTAGGTTGCAGCCGTCCGAACTCTTGCGTGTAACTTTGCCTTTGTTTTTCGCCTATGTGCTCACGATGAATCGCGAGCGGTTCGGTCAATGGAAGTGGCCGGCAATCATTTCTTTTTTTGGCATTCCTTTACTACTACTTTTAAAACAACCCGACTTTGGATCCTTCGCTATTTTACTATTGGTTTTAGTGACTCTGCTGGTCGCCTTTGGCTTACCTTGGAAGTACATACTTGTTTCTGGCGTAAGCATGATAGTCGGATTTTTCTTTTTAATTTGGGAAGTTCCTTACCGGAAGGCGCGTCTACTATCCTATCTTGACCCATGGTCCGAAGGGGCGCAGTCGGGATTTCAGCTCATCCAAAGTTTATTAGGTTTTCGCTCGGGGGGCTTAACGGGTGTTGGTTTAGGCCAGGGCCAGGCAAAGCTTTTATTTCTTCCCGAAGCGCATACCGATTTTACATTGGCCGTGCTTGGCGAAGAGATGGGATTTGTGGGCCTTCTTTTGGTTTTGTCACTTTTTGGTTTTCTTATTCATCGCGGATTTCAGATTTCCTTGCGCGCGAATTCCGAGTTTGAAAGAGCGACTGTCTTAGGCCTCATTCTTTCTTTTACTTTTTCTGTTTTCGTGAATGTCGGTGTGGCACTTGGCTTGTTGCCAACCAAGGGGTTGGCGCTGCCGTTTCTAAGCTATGGCGGAAGTTCCATAATTGTTTTGGGGATCCTCTTTGGTTTAATACTCAACATTCGTCGCCGCATAAAGGTCTGGTCTAAGAAATGAGTGAGCGCATCGTAATTGCCGGCGGCGGTACCGGTGGTCATCTATACCCGGCGATCGCAATTGCACAGGAACTCCAAAAGCAAAATCCCAGCATTGAAATTCACTTTGTCGGTACATCGCGGGGACTTGAATCACAGATTGTTCCAAAAGCAAATTTCCCCTTGCACTTGATCGAAGTGGGGCAGTTAAACGTCGGACTGGTGCAAAAATTAAAAACCTTGATCCGTTTGCCGCTGAGTTTATTTTCTTGCCTTAGATTGTTGCGCAAACTTAAACCCCGCTTTGTCCTTGGTGTTGGCGGTTATGCCTCGGGTCCCTTCGTAATGATGGCTAGCCTTTTTGGCGTGCCGTCGGCGTTATGGGAGCCCAACGTCTATCCTGGAATGGCAAACCGGATACTAAAGTTTTTCGTGAAATATATTTTCGTCGTGTTTCCTGAGTCCGGCAAATTCTTTGGGAACCGATCCGTGACTGCGGTGGGACTCCCGGTGCGCTCAAAAATAACTCACGTACCAAGAAGTGAAAGCGGGGGCCGCGCTTTTCGGGTTTTAATTTTCGGCGGTAGTCAGGGAGCCCGCGCTATCAACCGCGTTGTCGGCGAAGCCCTTGCTGCCGATAATTCGTGGTCAAAGGGAATAGAATTTGTGCATCAAGTGGGAAAATTTGACCTGGAATGGGCGCAAAAAATCTATGAAGGTGTACCGAACGTAAAATACTTTCAGTACCTCGACGATATGGAACAGCGTTACGCTTGGTGTGACTTGGTTTTTTGCCGTGGTGGAATCAGCACGATTTCCGAACTTGCGGCTGCTCAGAGGGTTGGCGTTATTGTTCCCCTGCCTAGCGCCGCAGATGATCATCAGCGCAAGAACGCCGAGACTTTGGTACATGCCAATGCGGGAAAAATGATTTTGCAAAAAGATTTTAATGCTGACACTTTCAAAAAAATAATCTTAGATTATAAAAATCATCCCGAAAAACTTTCTGAGATGGAAACCAATGTGAAACGGTTTTATAAACCGGGAGCCGCGCAAGAAATTGCTGAACTGGTTTTAAAGGAAATTTAAGTGCGATTAAAACATGCGAAATTTCATTTTATTGGTATTGGTGGCATAGGTATGTGCGGTTTGGCGCAGCTTTTGCGAAACATGGGGGCTACCGTCAGCGGAAGTGACATGGCCGAAAATGCGCAGACCCAAAACCTCGCGTCACTGGGTGTGACTATATATCGCGGTCACGACAAAAAAAATATTGGGGACGTGGATGTCGTCGTTTATTCCAGCGCCATTAGCGCCGAAAACGACGAAGTCCAAGAAGCTCGCCGCCGCAAAATCCCCATCATCTCAAGAGCCGAGGCTTTGGCCGAAATTATGCGCTTAAAACGGGGTATTGCGATCGCCGGCTCTCACGGAAAAACCACGACGACAAGTTTAGCTTCCTCCATTTTCTTGGAAGCTAACCTGCAACCTACGATTGTGGTCGGTGGCAAGTTGGAACAAATTAAATCCACGGCACTTCTCGGGGAAGGCGAATGGATCGTCGCCGAAGCAGATGAAAGTGACGGGAGCTTTACCAAACTTTCGCCGGAAATAGTTGTGATTACCAATATTGATAATGATCACCTCGATTATTTTGGTAGTTTTGGCAACTTACAAAAGGCTTTTTTGGCTTTTGCCAATTTAATTCCTTTCTATGGGCGGGCCATTGTTTGTGGAGACGACCCTTTAGTGCGCGAACTGTTTTCTGATTTTCGCAAACCTATAACCTTTTACGGAACCAAAGATACAAATGACTACGTTCTCTCGGGTAACCGCGGAACTTACGAGGTTTCAAAAGGCGGCCGCCAAATAGGTTCGTTCACATGTCAGTTTCCGGGAAAGCATAATGCACTTAATTCTTTAGCTGCGGTTCTTGTCGCGCTTGAGGCTGGTGTGCCGTTTGAACTAGCCCGGCGGGGAATCGAAAAATTTATTGGCGTCGAGCGGCGGTTTCAATTTAAAGGCAAGAAAGCCGAAGTTTCGGTGTTTGACGATTATGGACATCATCCTACCGAAATTAAGGCCGTGCTTGAGGCCATGCGGGAGAAGTTTCCGCAAAAGCGACTTGTTGTTTGGTTTCAGCCGCATCGTTATTCGAGAACGCAACTTTGCTGGAGTCAGTTTCTAAATTGTTTCGAAAGTTCTGACGTACTATTGATTACCGACATCTACGCGGCTAGCGAAAAACCCATTGCTGGAATTACCGCTGAGCAGCTTGTTAAGGAAGTAAAGCACTCAAGCTGCCAATATATGCCGACAAAAGATTACGCGTTAACCGCTAAAGATCTAAAAGGGATTTTAAAGCCCAATGATATTTTTCTGACCTTGGGTGCCGGTGACGGTTGGAAACTGGGCACAAAATTGCTAGAAACCCTATGATAAAATACTTAAGAGATTATAATTTGGCGGCTCTGACTTCTTGGAAGGTTGGCGGCCCCGCCGAGTATTTTTATCAGCCAGAAAACTATAAGGATCTTGCCGATGCCGTTGCTTGGGCGGAAAAAAACCATCATGTACTGACGGTTCTTGGCGGTGGTTCTAACGTTTTGGTGAGTGATAAGGGGGTCAAGGGGCTGATCCTGCACTTGGGAAAACTAAATCAAATGACCGTCAAAGAAGAAGACGGAAAATTGAAAATTTCTGCGCAAGCGGGAGTGCAAAAGTCCGAGCTTGGCCGCGCATTTTTAAAGAAGAAATTAGCGCCCGCGGTTTTTTTGGCGGGCCTACCTGGAGACGTCGGTGGCGGAGTTGTTATGAACGCCGGAGTCGGTGATGCGATCACACCCAAAGAGTTCGTGGAGATTACTGAGTGGGTTGAGATTTTTCGGCTGGACGAAAAAAAGTTCATTACGTTAAATGCTGACTACCTCACATGGTCTTACCGAAAATGCAATGGATGGCAGCCGGGGATTATCGTGCAGGCGGGCTTTCATTGGCCGCTTAAAGAAGTTCCTGACATCGTCGAAACTGTTTTTGCTGCTAACCGGTTGCGGATGAGTAAACAACCGCTTAACTTGCCAAGCTGCGGTTCCGTTTTTAAAAATCCACAAGGGGATAAAGCGGGTAGGCTCATTGATTCCTGCGGACTCAAGGGGTTTCAGGTAGGGCAGGCGCAAGTTTCCCCAAAACACGCAAACTTTATTGTAAACTTAGGCGGAGCGACGGCCAGCGATATTGACCAAGTGATTAGGCACGTGCGGAAGACCGTCGCCGAAAAATCGAAAATTAACCTGGACGCGGAAGTAATTTATCTTGGCGATTGGACCTAAGTATAGCTTGGGTATAGACATCGACCCCATTTCACTTTTAAATATCTTATAGGAATCACGGAGGATGAAATGAAATTTGGATTGTTAGTTGCCATAGCTGCAACAGTTGGATTGTTTACCGCTTGCGAAACCGCCCCCAAAAATGATGCTAAAGGTGCTGCTGCGACGGCACCCGCCGCAAAGGCAGGCGCTAAGGCCGGAGCCAAAGCGGAACCGGCAAAAGCTGGCAAAAAATTTGAGGACGAAGATATTAGTAAAACAAAACCGACGGCTAAAACCGAAGGTGTAGCGGCCGAAAAAATCACCTGTATTTCTGGTGGCGACACACGCACGTTGGAAATGTCTAGCGGGGACGGCAAAGTATGCCGCTTAAACTACACAAAAGCGGGAGAGACTAAAGAAGTCGCCTCGGCCGCCGCTGACCCCACGAAATGTAACGAAGTTCGCGACCGCATAAAGGGCAACCTCGAGGGCGCTGGCTTTAAATGTGAATAAAATTTGCGGCCAGATGAAAATCTGGTTTGTCCTTTTGCTTTTGGTGATTCACAGCCCAGTAGCTTAACTCGCCGGCCTTGGTTTGCAAAATGCAACTAAGGCCGATGTCCAAGTTCTTATTCGGTAAAGAAATTTCCTTTAGATTAATAAAGTAACTGCAGGTTAAAGAGTTTTTTTCCAAAATACTTTGGATTTTAAAATCCTTTACGCTAGATGCTTCGGCCATATCTTTGTGGTAATCGGAAAATTGATAAAGATTCCAGTCCCCGCTGGGAGATGCATTGACCTCATAATAATTTTGCGCCATTTTCGGTTTTACGAAAGTTTCAAAGCAAGTTGTCTTCCACAAATCATCAAGACGTTTAGGTTTTGAATTCTTAGCGGGAACGTAGAGATTCTCCAAGTCACCGTGAACCACAAATGTGACTTCGATGCCGTGGTCCAGATGCTTAAGGTCACAATTCACGGAATATTTTTTGTTTTCGTTAAAGGGTTTAAGTTGAAACTCAAAATTCATTGACTGTTCCTTTCGTAGTTCAAGTTTAAGACTAGACGACTCTGAAGCGCGGAAGTATAATTTTTTTATGAGCAAAGTAAAGAAAGTTGCGGTTTTAGTTGGCGGGATGGGCGCGGAGCGTGAGGTGAGTCTAAACACCGGAAAGGCCTTTGAAAAAGCATTAAAAGAGCTGCCCTATGAATACGTGGTTATTGATGCGCAGGCTGATTTACCACGGCGGCTCATGGACCTTAATCCAGATGTGGCGTTATTGGCACTTCACGGAAAATACGCAGAAGATGGGACTGTTCAGGGTATCTGTGAGTATTTAAAAATTCCCTATAGCGGCTCGGGCGTTATGGGCTCCGCGGTAGCGCTACATAAGATTATGTGCAAACATCTTTTTGTGCAGCATAATTTGCCGACGGCCCCTTACGAATATTTTGATTTACGAATGACGTCGGCGCAGCAAATTAAAATTAAGTTGGAATTGCCATTTGTTGTAAAACCGTCACGCGAAGGTTCGAGCGTGGGAATTTCTATTTGCCATGAGAAAAGTGAAGTCATGCCCGCGTTAAAGTTAGCTGCCGAGTATGATTACATGATACTCGTCGAAAAATTTATTCCCGGAATGGAGCTCACGGTTCCAATTTTTCGCAACAAGGCGATCACACCTATCGAAATCGTACCGAAAACTTCGTTTTACGATTACAAGCGCAAGTACACAAAGGGCGAAACCGATTATTATTTACCGCCACGGCTTGATGCTAACGTAATTCAAGACAGCATTCGTATTGCAGAGCGGGCCTTTCAAGTTTTAGAGCTGAGAACTTATGCGCGGGTAGATTTTCGCGTCCGTGATAACGTTGAGCCCATGATTATGGAAGTCAATGCGCTACCAGGATGCACGGAAACCTCTCTTGTCCCAAAGTCCGCCGCTCATGAAGGAATTAATTTTATAGAATTTATTAAAGAACTGGTGGAGTCAGCAACACTCGATTATGCGGACCTTAAGTAAAAATCTTTTTTTAATTTCCGCGACCCTTTTCCTCTTGTTCTTTACTTATTGGGGTTTCGATTCTTCTTTATTTTCCAATATCCGAATTAGCGTAAGTCCCCTCAAGGCACCGTTGGATAACGAACAGTTTTCTGTAATTAAAAACGAAATTCTTGCGGACGTGAAATTCCTGAGTAAGGAATCCCTATGGGACATTGATATTTCTAAAATAGTCGGCGAAATTAAGCGTAAAGCATGGGTCGAAGACGTGCAGCTCACCCGACTTTTTCCGAACCGCTTGGAAATTGGTGTGGCGCTAAAAAAAGTTGACGTTGTCTACGTCGACGATGCGGGAATTTGGATGCCGGTCGCCAATGACGGTAGTTTACTAAATAAAAGTTCTAAATCTTTAATTCCTGACGTGCCTTACTTGCGCGGGCGAAGATTTTATGAAAATAAAGAACTGCGCAAACGCGCTATTGATTTTTTGGCGCTCATACCCAGCTCGGGAAACTTTACTTCGAGTATGGTTGCGGAAATTTACTTCGAACCTAAGACGGGATTTGAGGTCCTTCTGGGGAAAACAGGAACGCGGGTGATTTTTGGGCAAGATGCTCTGGATTTGAAACTCAAACGCGTTGGTAAAGTATTGGAATACTTGGAAGCTAAGGAAATTATCGGGCGCGTCATCGATGCCCGCTATGAGAAGAAAATCCTTGTCAGGATGCGTAAGCGGTCTTAGGCTTTTAGTCAGGGAAACTCCCCTAAAGTTTGGTCAAGGGTGACTAAACCTAAAGTTTGAGGGCAAGGATGCATAAACCAACTCGCGAAAAGGTCGTTGCCGGCCTTGATATCGGTTCATCAAAAGTCGTTTTCTTAATCGGATTGCAAAATCATTCCGGCGGCGTTGACGTTGTGGGGTTTGGTTCCGTGCCTAGCCCGGGGCTGCGCCACGGGGTTTTGATCAATATCGAGCAAACGATCGAAGCCATCAAGAAAGCTAAAGAAGAAGCCGAGCTTATGGCGGGACACAAAACCGATGAAGTGTGGTTGGGAATCGGCGGTACGCATATAAAATCTTTTGATTCCAAGGGCATGGTCGCGATTAAAAATAAAGAGGTCGGCGCTGATGATATTCATCGCGTGATTGAAGCGGCAAAGGCCGTCGCGGTTCCAGCCGACCGCGAAGTTTTGCACGTTTTACCGCGGGAGTTTAAAGTCGACGAGCAAGAGGGAATTTCTGACCCCATCGGCATGTCGGGAGTCCGTTTAGAAGCATTAATTCACATCGTTACGGGTGCAAATTCGGCCATTCAAAATGTTGTTAAGTGCACCCAAAAGGCGAATCTGAAAATCCAGGGCTTAGTCCTACAAAGTTTGGCGTCATCGCTGGCCGTTTTAAGTGACGACGAAAAAAAATTAGGCGTCGCTTACGTGGATATCGGCGCGGGCACCACAGATTTAATTATTTATAGCCAAGGCAGCGTCGCTTATACATCGGTTCTTCCCGTGGGTGGGAGCTATTTTACCCATGACATTGCCGTGGGTTTACGTACGCCGCAAGATTGTGCCGAAGAAATCAAAAAGAAACATGGAACGGCATTACTTAATCTCATTAACGAAGAAGAGACGATCGAAGTTAAATCCGTTGGCGGCCGCGAAAGCCGCACGGTTTTAAGAAAAAATCTTTGCGAAGTGATAGAGCCGCGCGCCGAAGAGATTTTAAATTTGATAAAAGCCGAAATCACCAAGAGCGGACTACAATCACAGTTAGGCTCGGGCATGGTGTTAAGCGGTGGGGGCTGTTTGCTAGATGGATTAGTCGAAATGGGCGAATTTATTTTCGACATCCCGGTACGCCGCGGTCTACCGTCACAAGTGGGTGGATTAACGGATGTGGTTCGTTCACCGCTTTATAGCGCGCCCGTGGGCTTACTCAAATTTGGTTTAACAGATAGTAATCAAAATAAAGAAACAAGTAACAACGATAAAAAATTTCCAGAAATTGTCGTCGACTGGGCTAAAAAGCTAAGGGACGTCATTGCCCAAGGATTATAGGGCAAAAAAGGGGGACTTAAATGTTTGAACTAGAAGAAAACATCAGCATCGGCGCCAATATAAAAGTCATAGGTATCGGTGGCGGCGGAAACAATGCCGTAGCAACGATGATCGAAGCCGGACTGGGCGGTGTGGAATTTATTGTGGGAAATACTGATTTGCAGGCTTTGCAAGCGCATCCTGCCGCCACAAAAATTCAATTAGGATCGGAATTAACAAAAGGTTTGGGCGCTGGCGCAAATCCAGAGATCGGTAAACGCGCGGCTATTGAATCCTACAATGATATCGTTGAGTCTCTCGAAGGCGCCGACATGGTGTTCGTGACTGCGGGAATGGGCGGTGGAACGGGAACTGGCGGTGCGCCGATCGTTGCTAAAATCGCCCGCGAATTAGGTGCGCTCACAATTGGCGTGGTTACAAGACCTTTTGTCTTCGAAGGAAAAAAACGTCAACGTCAAGCGGATGCAGGTATTGCCGAGTTACGCGAGAATGTGGATACGCTCATCGTAATTCCCAACCAAAAACTTCTTTCTATCTCCGCCGAAAAAACCCCGTTGATCGAAAGCTTCAAAAAAGCCGATGCGGTTTTACTGCAAGCGGTTAAAGGCATCTCTGACCTCATTAATGTGCGCGGACTTATCAATCTTGATTTCGCTGATATTAGAACTGTTATGCAGTCTAAAGGGATGGCGATTATGGGTTGTGGCACTTCTGCCGGCGAGAATCGTGCTGTGGAAGCTGCGACGGCGGCAATTTCTTCTCCGCTTCTGGAAAACATCGCCATCGACGGCGCTACGGGGATCATTATCAACGTTACCGGCCCAGAAAACTTGTCTCTTTGGGAGGTCAACGAAGCGTCGACACTTATTACAGAGGCTGCGCATGAAGATGCTGAAATCATTTTCGGTGCCGTTATTGATAAAGATATGGATCCAAGCGAGGTGCGCGTAACTGTTATCGCCACTGGATTTGGAACCAATGCAGTTAGCCAGGCGTCGATTCGCGAGCAACTGGCCCGGGCGCAACATATGGTGCAAAATCAAGGTTACAACTTCCAGGAAGTTGTCTTTAACGAAATGGAAATGACACGCCCGATGCAACCGCAGGCGCCGATGCCACAGCAACAAATGCCAAACCCGCTGGCGCAGATGCAACCACAGATGCAAAATCCTAATCAGCCGCCAAAAAAGGATGATGTCTTACCGCGCGATATTTTGCTAGCTAAAGCGAAAGCCTACCGCGATCAAACAGTCGCCCCTAAGAAATCTCAGCCAGAACAATTGTCAATGGAAGTTAATTCCGCCGAGGGGCCAAATTCCTTTCAGGCAGATCCGGCCATGACTTTCGATAATTTTAATCTTGAAGTGCCGGCCTATTTGCGCCGCCGCCAGCACAACGATCAAGATATTGATTCTGGAAAGTCATGATTAGGAAATGGTCGCGTATTTCGTCTCGGATATTCATCTTCGCTCTATCCAAGAAGTAAACGCGCGGCTATTAGTGCGGTTTTTAAAATCGATGACCAAAAAAGATGGGGTGACCCATCTTTTTTTTGTCGGGGACATTTTTGATTTTTGGATATCTGACCACAAATATTTTATTCAAAAATTTGAACCAATAATTAACGAAGTTCAAAGAATCATTGCCGAAGGGATTGCGGTCTATTACTTCGAGGGTAATCACGATTTGTATTTACGAAACTACTGGACCGACCGTTTGGGCGTAAAAGTTTACCGCGAGCACGAAGTATTTCAGTTAAATGGATTTAAAGTTCGGGTTGAGCACGGCGATTTGATCGATCCTGATGATAAGGGTTATTTATTTTTGCGAAAAATGTTACGTACTCCCGTTATGGAGTATGTTGCGCATAATTCTCCGGAAAAATTTATCGCCGCACTTGGTGAAAAGGCTTCCAGAGCCAGCCGCTATTATACGACGAATGTGAAAACCCAACGGGTCGATGAAATCATCGAAAAAATTCACGAATACGCTCAGCAAAAAATCAAAGAAACCGAGTTTGATTTTATCATTTCCGGTCACGTCCATGTGCGCGATGAGTTTTCTTTTGTCTGGGGTGATAAGCGCATTCAATCGGTAAATCTCGGTAGCTGGATGCACCATCCGAGCGCCTACCGCATCACCGAAAAAGGCGGCTCCTTTGTCGACATATAAAAAGGTGCCCGACACCAAATCAAGTCCATGGTGCGTTAAGGTATTGTTTTCTTTGGTGATGATAGCATCGCCGTTAGCCAATGCGTTTGATGCTTTTTATATCGGCGGCTTTCTGGGAGTTGCCAATACGGATCTTTCTGGTTTTGGAACAAAACCTACTTATGGTTTTCGTGGTGGTGCGCGCTTGGGCGATAAACTTACGACAGGACTTTATTACCAAGTTTATTCTACCAAAGTGAGTGACGCTACCGGAAGCGCTGACATTTATATTGTTCCGTTACTCATAGAGCTCAATTTCCATTTATTAAAAGCTGCGGAAGGCCCGTTTTTTAGTTTAAAAATAGGTGGTATCAGGCATTCCGCCGAAAATATTACGGCGGGCTTTAATCCGGCCATTAACTCCGCGTCTGATTTTAGCATTGGTGTTGGCGGCGGATATAATCTAGAGCTTATCGAGAAAAACTCCGTCTATTTCCAAATTGATTCCTTCACCATTGATTCCCGACCCCACGGTTATGGTTTTTTTAGCATAGTTGCCGGTTATACTCTGGAGCTCTGATGTCCTTTGTGCGCCGGGCCCGAGTCGAAGATGCCCGCCAAATTCACGATGCGCATATGCGCTCCATTCGCGAAGTATGTGCCAAAGATTATTCCACAGAAGAAGTTAGTGCTTGGGGCGGCCGAAACTACAATGAACAACATAGGAAGAACGCCATCAAGAATCATTTAGTGTGGGTGGTAGAGGACTTTGGTGTCGTGAAGGGCTACGGTCATTTGGTTCCCGACGTAAAAACAAAAACCGCGAATTTGTGGGGGTTTTACTTAGTACCGGAGGTAATTGGCCGGGGACATGGACAGGAAATATTTTTATTAATGTTAGCGGAAGCTAACGTCATGGGAATGACAAAAATAGAACTTGAGTCTTCAATTACGGCCTTAAGTTTTTATCGCCGCTTAGGATTTAGAGAAACCGGTCCGCAGAAGAAGGTACTGATCAATGGTGTGGGTATTCGGTGCTTTCCAATGGAATTACAATTAAAGAAGTAAGATGGCGGTCGATTTTTAAAAAAAGGTCTTCGCCTGCACGGGCTCAGAACGGCAAATCCTTATTGGGTATAACATACCCAATTGCGATGCCGGAAGAAACGAAACTGGAACTCGCGATGCGTTGACTTGTGCCTGTGACCTCGGGCCACAACTTTGCCCACAAGTCGATGGGTATGTTCGCCGAGCGGGAGTAAAGACGTATAGTCCAGCCAGATTTGAAAAAATACATCACGCCCAATTCTGCACCGCCGCCCACACCGACATCGCTAAATTCAAACTCATGAGTAGCATTGGCCGTGGCAATGGAGTCGTAAGTTAGAACGGGTAATACATTGATATAGAAATTCCAGCGGTAGTTTTCGTAGTTAAAACTTGGTCCCCAGCCAACATCGGCGTGGGTACGGGTAAAAATAATTTGGCGTACGGGGGTGGGGCCCGTAGGGAATGTCTCTTTAGCGTAGGAAAAACTAGCGGTGGGCACCAAACGAAACCGATATCGCCACTCATCCCGTTGAGAAGGGAGAATGATTCTTCGAATACCAATGGTTGAAACCAGGCGTGAAACTTGTCCAATAAAATCGTCGGAATGATAGGAGCTCGCACGTATAATTTCTTCTTGGGTTCCCGTAATCGTGGTAAGTGAGGTTGCGGATTCTCCAAAATCCAAGAAAACAGAGTTTGGCAGCCAATAAAAATATTTTGGTTTCACGCCAACCCAATCGTGTTTTTTTACAATTTCAGCACTTTCCTTGGGTAAAGCAATTTCAGTAGAGAAGTCACTCGCCGGATCCAAAAAATCTTTTACGTTGATAAGAGCACGGACTTTGTCGTGCTCAATTTCAAGGTTACTGATGACAATTTTATTTGTTCCTAGGCGGCCATACAGGTTAGGGAGATCTTCGTTCCGTGGGTCATCGTCATAATCAACGCTAAAATCAGCAAAGGTTGATACGGTCGAATGATAAGAAAGAAAACTGTACTGCGGGTATTTCTTTTGCATTTCCTTTTCGATGTAAGCCGCCATGACATCGGAAATATCAGGGTGGGTTGAACGAGGTGGAGCAATAGCGATGACCGCGCCTTTTTTAGGAATCTTCTTGGAATTATCTTTTTCTTCCCTAGCCTTAAAAGTAACGCTACCGCCTGGATCTGGCCGCCAGGCCGCTTGGGATATTAAATCCGTTAACCAGCCGACGGGGGCTAGACTCATAAAAATAAAATTGCGGCCAAAACTTTTTCCCCATTTGTAATGACGCTTTATTTCAAGTTCCTGGGTGTCCCCGCCGAGGCTTAAGGTGTATTTGCGACTTTCATAACCGCGGGGCACGTAAATTATCGAAGGTGTGACCCCAAGAAATTTTCCATTTTCTCTGATTTGGGCATTAGGCGGCTCGGAGCGAATTACGGTAAATTCGCCCGGCGCGTCCCAAGTCGCGCACCCGCCAAGTAACCAAAAGAACAGAACACTAATGTGTAAGTAATGATTCCGCATGCGCCAAAGACGTTTTTGTAATCTTCTCGCCCGAAATTAACCGTGCGACTTCTTGCACCCGGGACTTTCCGGAAAGTTCGGCAATTTCCATTTTGGCTTTGCCCGAGGAAACTCTTTTATTCACAAAGAAATGCACATTTCCTTGCGCTGCGACCTGTGGCAGATGTGTGATACAGATGACCTGTTGCTTTTTGGCGATTTGATGCAGTTTAATTCCCACCTTTTCTGCGGTTTCACCACTTACGCCGGCGTCAACTTCATCAAATAAGTAGGTGCGCGGCTTTCCATCGTGACCCGTAACACATTTTAAAGCTAATAGTATTCGGCTTAATTCGCCACCGCTGGCAAATTTAGCCAAAGGCAACGGGGCAGAGTCTTTTGAAAGTTTAGTTACAAACTCAACATCGGTTAAGCCGTGTGAGGCCACCTCATCCAGTGCCTGAAACGCAATAGCGAGTGATAGGCCTTTCATGTTTAACCTAGAAAGTTCCGAATTTACTTCTTTAACGAGAGACTTTGCCGCAGCTTCGCGTTCGGCGTGAAGTTTCTTAGCTAACTTTAATAAGGCCGCAGATTGTGCTTCCCCTTGTTTTTGTAATGTCTCAATGCTTTCGTTGGCGTTTTCAAGTTCGCTAATTTCAGTCTCAATTTTTTCTAGATGCGCTAAAATCTCGGCCGTCGTCTGACCATACTTTTTTTGCAACAGTCTAAAATCACTTAAACGTTTTTCCATTGATTCAAGTTGATTGGCGTCAAGGTCTAAGGACTGACCATATTCACGAATTTCAAATAAAAATTCGTTTAAATTCGCCTTTGCGGCCTCCAGCGGTTTAAAAATTTCTCCCAGTTTAGGATCTATTTTTTGAAAATAGATCTGGCGCTGCTCTAATTTGTGAAGTGCCGATAAAACTGATTGTTCATTTTCGTACAACACGTCTTCAGCGAGAGTTTTAAACTCAATTAAATGCGAGCTATTACGGGCTTTACGAATTTGCGCTTCTAGAGCGTCATCGTCCTCGGGGGCGGGACCAAAAGTTTTAATTTCTTCGCGCTGAAATTTTAAGAAGTCCAAGCGCTGCTCACGCCATTGCAGCTGCTCTTTCATTTTTCCAAGTTTTTCCTTTGTTAGCTGAAGTTCGCTGTGGGCCTTTTGAACTTCTAGACGTAAGGTCCAAGTTTTGGCATAAGTGTCTACGAGGTCTAATTGATAAAGCTTCGATGCCAAATTTTTGTTTTCATGTTGCGATGTGATCTCAATGAGTGGAGAAGCGGGGCCAGTAACTTCGATAAGCGGCGCGACGATGTCGCGCAAGGAATTTAAAGAAGTTAGCGTGTCGTTTAAAAACACGCGGTTTTTACCTTCCGAGGAAACCGTACGTCTGACGACAAGAGTATCTTCGGAGGCATCAATGTCCAAGGCGCGCAGGCGTTCGATAATATCATTACGGTCACTAATATCAAAAAGGCCTTCGATGGTCGCCTGCTCAGCGCCCTGACGAACAGAGCGAGAATCGGCCTTCTCACCCATAAGGAGACCCAAACTTTTCATGATAATGGATTTACCCGCGCCGGTTTCTCCGCTTAAAATATTTAAGCCGGGTTTAAAATGCACGCTAACTTCGTCAATAATCGCAAAGTTTGATACCTTGAGATCAAGTAACATAATGTCTCCTTATTATTTAGTCGCGTTGGCCGAATTTTAATTTATCGCGTAACAAATCAAAATAATTATTGCCTGGTTCCCGCACCGTTAAATGATCGCGCGCGCTTTTTTCGATTATAACGTGGTCTGCATGTTTAATTTCTTCTACGCGTTGTCCATCCACGGTTAAAAATGCACTCGTATTTTTTGAAAGAACTCGCGCATGGATTTGGCGGTCATCAGGAACGATTAAAGGCCGCATCGTTAAACTGTGCGGATTAATTGGTGCGATAGAGAATACGCTGGCTGAAGGATAAATTATCGGTCCGCCGGCGGCTAAATTATATGCCGTAGATCCCGTCGGAGAGGCAACAATGATGCCGTCGGCTTTGAGTTCACAAATCAAATTTTTCTCGAAACTTAAACCGATACTAATAAGATGAGTATCAGGGCCCCGCTCAAAAACAACGTCGTTGATTGCATAATAAGAATTGTGCGTCTTTCCGCGCTTCACCACGGTGGCCTTGATGATCGAGCGTTGATGCAACTCCATTTTTCCTTCAAGAAATTGGGAAATGGCTTTGTAGGCTTCGCTGACCCGGGTTTCCGTCAGAAAACCCAGTGAACCCATGTTAATTCCTAAAATAGGCGTGGGTTGTCCTTCTAAAAGATTGGCCGCACGCAAGTAGGTTCCGTCACCACCGACGACAACCATTAAATTTAATTTGTCCAAAGTTTTGCGGGAGTCCAGTCCCTTAACATGGGCGCCGAGCTTTTTGCCGGTGGGCGAGTAGACATGGATTTTTAGTTCATCTAACCAATTGGCAATTTCTTTGGCTTTAGCTAATGCATCCGGGCTTTCGGGTCGGTAAACAATGGCAATATGTTTATTGGAAAATTTTTTGCCTCCACTTTTCATAACAGGCCCTCTCGGCGGAATAAAGCATTCGGATCTGGCTCGCGGCCGCGAAATCTTTTGTAAAGTACCATGGGATGCTCGGATCCCCCTTTAGCCAAAATTTCTTCGCGAAATTTGCGTGAAACTTCTTTATTAAAAATTCCCTTTTCCTTGAAGTATTCAAAAGCGTCGGCGTCTAAGACCTCAGCCCACTTATAGCTGTAATATCCCGCTGAATATCCACCGGCAAAAATATGCGCGAACCCCGTGGAAATCGCCGTTCCCGGCTCTTTGGGAAAAAACGAACTATGGCGCGTAACCTCTTCTTCGAACTTTTCCACGTCAAGTTCATCGGGGAGCGGCCCTTGGTGCCAGGCCATGTCGAGAAGACCAAAATTAACTTGGCGCAAAGAAAACCAGCCGGCATGAAACTTTTCGGCCGCACGGAGTTTATCAATTAAACTTTGCGGAATTTTTTCGCCGGATTCAAAGTGGGTGGCAAAGAGATCCAGGGTCTCTTTTTCCATGACCCAATTTTCCATGATCTGCGACGGTAACTCGACAAAATCCCAATATACTTTTGGACCGGCAACGCTGCGGTAATGGCAATCGCTTAAAAGCGAATGCAGGGCATGGCCGAATTCATGAAATAATGTTTTTACTTCATCTAGAGTTAATAGCGAAGGTTTTGTTGCCGTCGGTTTCGTGAAATTACAAACAATGGAAACGACCGGGCGTTCGACTTTACCGGCAAGTACGCCTTGATCGCGGTAATTAGTCATCCAGGCGCCAGATTTTTTTGTTTCGCGCGGAAAAAAGTCCGCCATAAAAATTCCCATAAAACGGCCTGACTTTTTATCTAATACTTCGTACGTGCGCACGTCTTCATGGTATTTCGGTACTTCGGTGGTCTCTTTAAATTCTAAGTCATAAAGTAAGCCTGCGACTTTAAAGCTACCGGTTATGACTTTATCCAGCGAGAAATAGGGGCGTAACTCTTCTTCGTCGAAATCGTATTTGGCTTTTTTTAATTTCTCAGCGTAGTAGGAGTAATCCCAAGGCTTTATAATTTCCTTGGCGAAACTTTTTAATTCTTCAAATTCTCTTTGCGCGGCGGCCCGGGCGGTGTCCAATATCTTTTTAAGAAAGGTATTTACCTCTTGCGGCGTGCTGGCCATGCGCTCTTCCAACACAAAATGCGCGTGACTTTGAAAGCCCAGCAAGACAGCGCGCTCGTGACGGAGTTTGGAGATGCGCAGTAAAATGGGCGTATTATTGTAAGGCTCAGATAACGACCGGCTATTGTAGGCGCGCCAAAACTTTTCGCGGATTTTGCGGTTATCGCAATAAGTGAGCAGCGGAATTACGCTGGGAGCCTGTAGATTAAAAAGAAATCCGTCTTTGTCCTTGGCTTTCGCGGCTTCTTTAGCGCCTTCAAGCGTTGACTCGGGAATACCGGCCGCTTCTTCGGCCGTTAAGATCATCTCAAAGGAGTTTGTCGATTTTAAAACATTTTCTGAGAATTTTGGATTTAACGCCGCCAACTCTTCATCAATTTTTCGCAGTTTATTTTTTTGCTCTTCGTTTAAGAGTGCGCCGTTGCGGGCAAAGGTCTTATAGGTTTTGTCTAAGATTTCTTTTTGCTCGATATTAAGTTTAAGTTTGCCGCGCTCTTCGTAAACCGTTTTGACCCGGTCAAATAAATTGGAGTTTAACAACGTGTCACTGGAGTAACGGCTAAGTTTTTGCGAAATTTCGGCCGCGAGCTTTTGGAGTTCTTCGCTGGCTTCGGCACTGAACAAATTAAAGTAAGTTTCGGAGATTTGGTCGACGGTTTCGCCGCTAAACTCCAACGCTTCGATTGTATTTTCGAAAGTTGGCGCCGTTTTGTTGTCGGCAATAGATTTTATTTCCGCGGAGGCGGCTGAAATCGCTTTATCAAAAGCGGGAATAAAATGTTCGGGTTTTATGAGTGCAAAATTAACGACACCAAATTTATTATTTGGTTTTTCAAGAAGTGAATTTAAACCTGGCATGCCTCATGAATATCATAGGCATGCCGTGAGGTCTAATAACTAGTGCAAATTCCGATACCGGAAGAAGGGTATCCAGTGGGAACGCAGTTACAACCAGGATAACTACTAGTACATGTGGCCACAGCGTAATAGCTGCTCCAGCCGCTGTTGTAGTAACCGTAGTTAGCGTAGCCGAAAGCACCGCTCGCAAGGTACGAATAATAAAGCAAACTTGCGGTCGGTAATCCATAAGTAGCTACACAGGAAAGACCCAGTGTATATCCGTAAGCGGCGATTGTTCCGTTAGGACAACGAAAGCCGTTATAGTACCCATAATTATATGGCTGAAAATAACCGTTAGCGCCGTAAGCGTAGCAGTTATTGTTATAAGGATAACTTTGCGGATAACCAATTGTGCCGCCTGCACCCGTCGGAATAGACGACAAACATTGTGTGTTCGGTGTGCCTACAAGCGATGCAGGGGCCGGGTTATCTTTTGGACAACCAATGTTGACTATTGCGAGAGCAAAAACAGCAATCTTTAAAAGATGTTTCATAGGAAAACCTCCACCCTATTCAAACGTCGATACGATGCATCAAAATGAAGAGAATTGCCACAAGTTTTTGATTTTATGTAAGATATTCACGTAAGGAGGCGAGCATGCAAAAGCTTGTTTTTGTATTGGCCATCGTCGTCGGTTTTGGAACCCTGTCTGAGGCCGCTATTAAAAAGAATTCTTCTTTAAAATTCAATAAGTTAGACGCATTTGCCGGCACTGGAATTTTCCAGGGTGGAGAGTCGGGACGCGCCTATTCTTTGCTCGATATTAAACGGCAGCCGTCTAAAAATAAAGGCGCGGCTGTGGAGCGCTTTTCGCTTCTTTATGGCGATGAGGTCGGCCGGAGAATCTTGGGAAAAACAGGTTATTTCCATATCAGTTTGGAAAAAAATCCTGATCGCCTAGTTATCGATTTGTCTCAGGTCCAAAAAACCGCCATCGACGAAAAACAGCTCGCGGCGATCTTCAAAAATTCGGAGCTTATTTCGGGGACTCAGATGACCATGGACCCAGAGGACTTGAGCACGAATATTACTCTTTATTTGCGCGATCAAGTTAGGGCACGGGTGAAAACGAATACGGATAGCAAAAAACCCGGCCAAGTCTATGTGGATATTATAAAGCGTAATCCAAAAGGCAAATCTCAGCCCAATCCTAAAGGCATGAAGTGAAATTAAGAGCTGGTTTAATTTCTGCAAGTTTACTTTTGCTGGTGGCCCAAGCTAACGCGCGGGTTTTTAATTTCGCCGGCGTAAACGTAAGTTCCTATCTAAAAGGGGCGGGCGGAACCGCATACTTTGGCAATGATGCTTTTGCAAATTCTGCGGGTCCTGGCGTTACTTATAGCGACGGCGTTCTTTACCAATTTAGCGGCGAGTTTGGTTTTTCATTTGAAATGTCGTCATTTACGGCGCGGCTTGGGTTTGAAATGCATCGCCCGCAGCATTTAACACTTTACGAAGGAAAAAATACCGGCGGCACGGTCTTATATACTGTGGATTCCGATATCATTAGTTACAGCCCGACGCTCACCTTAGAATTTCCGCTCGGAAAGGCGCAAACGACCAAATCCTATATCTTCTTAGGAGTGGGCTACGGTTATGTGACCTTAAAAAATACTTATGCGTTTACGGCCACAGGTACTTCGACATACAGCTTGGCAGACTTTTCAGAAGACGGAAAAGGCCAAACTATTTTCGGTACTGCCGGCTGGGGGTTTGAAACCTTGATGGTGGATAATGTCACCTTTGGTATGGAATTTGGTTACCGGTATATGGAAGCTTACAAGCTAGTTCATAAATCTTCGTCGACGACGTTCTTAGGGAATAAAGTCGAAGGCGATAACATGAAGAATTCCGACGGCGACGACCGCTTTCTTAATTTAAGTCAGCCGTTCTTGGCGTTTTTATTCCGTTTTTATATTTAGGTTTTAGAGTTAAAACGCGCCGTTGCTGGCTTCTGCTGCGGGTTTTATGCCTACGTTCCCGCTGACCGATAAAAGGCCGGGGATTATTCCATCCAAATCTAATGTAACTAGCGTCGTTGAGTCGGTAATTTCCAGATAAGAAAAAGACAAAAATGTCAGCGTTATTGCGTCGGTGGTCGAAAAAATTCCATTATCATTGGTTATCTGCAGACTGCGCCCGGAACTGCACTGACTGGAAAGTTTTAGCTGAACACTTTGATACTTTCCGGCCGGTAAAGAAACAAAAGATATACTTGAGCCTGAGGGGTCATAACTAAAATCTTCCAAATCAAAATCGTAAGTTTGCGTAACGGCATTGGGATCGGGGTTGGCTAAATCAATATAAGGAATGAATTTAATCTGTGAAAAACAGAAAGTTAAAAGGCGAATCTGACTGAGTTGCGCCGTAGATAAGTTCGAATCTGAAAAAGACAGTTTAAAAAAGGGCCCGCTGGTGGGTGTGCGGCTAGGAAGCGAACAAAACTGGTAGGCGATAATAATCGCGCCTACCAAAGCCAGAACGAAATGGCGGTTTAAGTGCCTTCTATGCATAAAGACTGTCGATGACTTCCTTATATTTTTTGTCGCAGAATTTGCGCTTCACTTTTAATGAGGGCGTAAGTTCTCCAGCTTCAATCGTAAAATCGTTGGGTAAAACCTCAAAAGTCTTTATGGTTTCGTAGCTTGCCAGCTGACTATTTACATTAGCTACGACGTCACGAATGATCCCTTGCACTTGTGGAGTTTTGGTAAGCTCCGCGAAGCTACTAAAAGACATATTGTTTGCCTGGGCAAAGCGTTTTACTTCGTCAGGATTTAAAGTTAGCAGCGCCACGACATATTTCTTTTGATCACCGTGAATCAATACATTGGAAATATATTTATTAAGTTTAAGCAGATTTTCTAATTTTTGAGGAGCGACATATTTTCCGCCGGCGGTTTTAATTAAATCTTTCTTGCGGTCGGTAAGCCTTAGAAATCCACGATCATTAAGCTCACCAATGTCGCCGGTGGCAAACCAGCCGTCGTGCATGACTTCTTTGGTGGCTTCGGGACTCTTGTAATATTCGCGCATCACTTTATCGCTTTTCACGAGAACTTCGCCGTCACTGGCAATTTTTATTTTTACGTCGGGTAGAGCGCGCCCAACGGATCCGAACTCGTAATCGTGAGGACGGTTTAGAGTTATGGCTGCCGTCGTTTCGGTGAGCCCGTAGCCCTCGAGAATTAAAATGCCGGCGGCGTGAAAGAATTCGGCGATTTGCTGGCTTAGCGGCGCGCTTCCGGAAATGCAGAAGCGCAGTCTTCCGCCAAGTCCCTTATGAAGCTTGGAGAAAACTAATTTTTTTGCAACGCCGTACTCTAGAAAAAGTGTCAGCGGAATTGTCTTGTTACTGCGTTTGTATTTTGAAACTTGCTGGCCAACACTTAACGCCCAGTTAAATATTTTCTTTTTAGTGGGATTTAAATCGGCTTGCGAGACAACGCCGTTATATATCTTTTCAAAAATTCGTGGAACGGCGACGAGCACTGTTGGCGATACTTCGCGTAAGTTATCCCGGATTTTATCGATACTTTCCGCATAGGCGATTCCATACCCGAGATAAATGCTTCCCCAATACTCCACGTGTCCAAGGATATGTGAAAACGGTAGAAAGGTGAGAGTGGAATCTTCGGCGACCATGCCCAGTTCGCTGAAGACATCGATAACTTCGCTCATAACTTGTAAGTGAGTTAAAGAAACGCCCTTGGGAACGCCGGTCGTACCGGACGTATAATGAATAGTGGCTAAATCATTTAACTGCACTTGACTCACGGAACGCGAATAGAAACTAGTATCGCCTTTTATAATCTCGCGCCCTTCCTTTTCGAGGTCGTCAAGACTTTGCGTTCCCTTGACCCCGTCGGCGTTAAAAATAAAAACGCCTTTTACTTGGGGGCACTGGCTAGAAATTTTTGCCCACTTGTCTAACTGACTTTTGTCTTCGACAAATAAAAATTGAGTTTCAGAATTGTTGAGTATGTAGGTCATTTCTTCGGTCGTATTGCTGGGATAAATGGGTATCGATACGGCGCCTAAGCCTAAAATTGCTAAATCAGCAGCAGACCATTCCATCCGCGTCGAACTCATGATTGCCACATGGGCGCCCTTGGTTACGCCTTTTTTATTTAAACCTGCGGCGATAAATTCAACTTTCTGAATGTATTCCTTCCAGTTGTAAGATTTCCATTCACCCGCAACTTTGAATTTAACGGCAAATTGGCTATCTGGAATTGCACGCTTTTTTAAAAAGTAGCTACAAATATTTTCGGCCATAGGTTCTCCCATTGCTATCAATGCGTATATTTTACTTGCGAGATTATTTTTTGTTAAGGAACAATTCAACCGTTTTTACGCGATTTTCGTCGACAATGACACGTTCCTGGGCTTCCGCACCGGTCCATTTGTCCACAGCTCTAATCACGAGTTCTTTATTTGCTGGGACGGCATAGCGCTTAAATGGTGGGGTACCAGGAATTTCGTCGCGGTTGATGTAAACGGTCGCATTGTTCGGAAAAATAGTTATATTAAGGTAGCCTTCGGCTGTCTTTTGCAGAAGTGCTTGTAAAGAGTCACTTTGCTTATCTGCAGTATATTCCGTGCGGTAAATTAAATAACCGGCGAGTTTAAGTGTGATTGCATGCGTACGTTTAGCTTCTAATTCAATAATCGCCGGTGTAATTTTGCCTATATCCTTGTCGTTAACGATAATCATAGCGCCCGGTGGGTTACTAGTAACGGAGACTTTATACGGCTCTGCTTTTGAAGGCGAAGCGGTCGTTTGACATTCCAACGGGGGGTTGGGTTGTTCACAAATATTGGCAGTCGTTGGCGAGGTCTTAGTGTTCACTATAGTAAAAAACCTTGAAACTTTGTCGGGGCCAGTCCAGAGAAGTCCTCCAACGAGGACTATGAACAGCATTAATGTAGGTCCGGGTATGTAGGAGGTCAGGGCATTAAAGGAAATACGATTTGTGTCGCGCGCTCCACCTGAGTTCGTCATCGAGGAAGCCCGTGTGGTTGTCTGCGACTGCTTCCTTTTAGCATTAATAATCTGTTGCGAAAGATTTTCGGTGATCGCGCCCTTACCGGCGGCGCCGATCTTTTCGTGCGACGTGATATTTCGCTGTTGAACTGCTGAGTCGACAAGGTCTTTAAAGCTAAAATCGGTATCTGTCGTGGTGTTTTGTCGAATGGGTGTTGTGGCCGTAGCGTTGGTCGCACTAATAGCGTTGGTGGCAGTCACTGACTGCATCACGGTTTTGCCGTCAAATCTGTTATCAACTGGCGTTTGCGTTGAGGTTAGGGTGCGTGTTGTTTCATCGTTTCCGCTCACGGGAACGTCGGCGAGATCAATTTTAGAGTACTCTACTAATTTGTTTCTTATAGTTACGATTTCGTCGGAAAATAACGTTTTTATAACATTGCCAAAATCGTGTTGCGAGAAAGTCGGGTAATTCTTGTTTAGAAAAGTATTTAAGTCGCGATGAAGTGCAGCTGCGGTTTGATAGCGAAGGTTGCGGTCCTTTGCCAAAGCCTTATTTACAATTTTTTCTAAGTCCTCTGGAACTTTTGGATTTATTTTTCGCAGCGATGGCACCTGACACTCTCGGATTTTCCTAAGAGTATTCATTTCGTTATTAGCCATAAACAAACGGTCGTTAGCGACGAGTTCCCACAAGACGATTCCTAACGAAAAGACATCGGTGCGTAAATCGACTTGAATGCCCTCGGCTTGTTCGGGGCTCATGTAACCAAATTTGCCCTTTAGCGTTCCGGCCTTGGTGGCTTCGATTTGGGTTTCGGTTTTGGCGATACCAAAGTCGACGATTTTAATTTCGCCTTCGTAGCTCATCATGACGTTTTGCGGACTGATATCACGGTGAGTGATATTCAGCGGGCGTCCGCTCGTACCATCGAGGCAGCGGTGCGCGCTGTCAAGGCCGGCGGCGGCTTCGCGAATGATAAACAAAATTTGATCAAGACTAAACGACTTGTTGCTTTGTTTCATCCGGTTAATTATTTGCCGCAAGTTTTTTCCTTCGACGAAATCCATGACGAGGAAAAACTGACCCTTTTCAACTCCAAACTCAAAGATCGAGACGATGTTGCTGTGTTTTAAGTTAATGGCGATTTTCGCTTCTGACTTAAACATTTCCACGAATTCAGGATTGTCGGAGTATTGCGGGAGAATTCTTTTTATGGCTACGTACTTGTTAATGCCGCTGGCACCGGGGGCGCGTGCGAGATAAATCTCGGCCATACCGCCGGTGGCGATCTTTTCTAAAAGAATATATTTCCCAAATCTTTCAATCTGCGTCACAATATACTTAACCTTATTTATGTATCGGAAACTTCATAGCGAAATTGAAAAGTTTTAGGAGATAAAATGCGGTGGATTGGACTCACCGGAGGTATAGGGTCCGGCAAGTCGACTGTTGCGCAATTACTCAGGAATAATGGCATAGCGGTAATCGATGCCGACGAAGTGGCGCATATGGTGACCAAAAAATCTGGACCCGGCTTTGGTCCAGTCGTGAGCGAATTTGGCCCGGATATCGTGGGTGCGGACGGGGAAATTGACCGTCGCAAGCTGGGGCAGGTTGTTTTTGCAAACGCCGTGAAATTAGAAAAGCTGGAGAAAATTTTGCACCCGCTTATTGCCGCCAAGGTCAAGGAGTTGCGGGAGGACCTTGCGCAAAAAGGCAGAATGTTTGCGGTCTATGACGTGCCTTTGCTTTTTGAAAAAAAAATGCAAAAGCAATTTGACGAAATTATCGTGGTGTTTTGTTCCACCGATAATCAAATTCGCCGCGCCATGGAGAGAACGGGTCTTAGTGAAAAAGAAATACGCGAGCGCTTAATGGCGCAGATACCTCTGACGGAAAAGTTAAAGGAAGCCAGCCGCATGATCGAAAACGATGGGACACTCGCTGAATTAGAGGCGCGCGTGAAAAAACTTGCCGCGAGTTTTAAGTAGTTCCAGGAACTTTAAGTGATGTCGGTACGAGAGCGTGATTACCAGAGCGTGGTTACAAGATCGGCCGTTACCAGGCCCAAGAATAGCCGAGAAGCACAGCTAAAAAAGTTTGATCCGAGCCCACCGCTAAATCCATTCCTACGGCGGCACTCAGGGGATTAATCAAGAGATCTTCAAAGCCAAACCCCAAACGCAACTGAACGTTATCTTGATTGACGACGCTGGCAAGTCCTTGTTCGCTCTTCATGCGCGAAGAAACGCCCGCCCGCAAGAATGGGCGAAATTTCTCTGTACTCGTAAACACCCAGCGCCGATTTACTTGCAAATATCCTACCCCACCGGTGTGGATATCAAATCCTAACTCCCAGTGATTGCTCGTGTTGGAAGGCAAAAGAAAAACAAATCCAAAAAGAAAGACGAGTTCCAATTTCTCGCGGAGTTTGTCGGGATCAAAAACAAAACCTATGCGTGGCGAAACTGATTTCTTGTACGGATAAAAGTAGGGCTGATCCTCGCGCTCCTTGGCGCGGTCGCGCAAACTTGATTCTTCCTGGCCCTTGGGTTGGGTAATTTCCATTTTTTTGAGTCGTAAGTCTTCTTCGGGCGTCGATGGCGCGACGGGTTCGGACTGAGGTGTAGTCGGTACAGTGATTGTGTCGTTGGGTGCGGCACTGACAAAAATGCCGCAAAGAAAAATTCCCAAAAAAAACATGACACAAGTTCGCATAGCTTTAATAATAATAATCCTAAGTCAAACTTTGAACTTATTTTTTAATTTCAGTACCTTGGAGGCTACGTTGGGATCTATTAAGGCGTTAATTTTGTTGAGCGCGGTTATTTCTTTGCCGCTGGTGGGTAATGGCCAGGCTCTCGTAAATCATGCGATTCACCAGGACTATATGAGTATTCGTGCTATGGGAATGGGGAATGCGTTTACCGCTGTTTCTGACGATTATAGCACGATGTTTTACAATCCCGCAGGTCTAGCTAAACTTCAAAGCGGTACGATTAACATGTTTATCAATGGTGGGATTTCTGACAGCTTCATGTCACTTTACAATGACACGAAAAACATTAGCGGTAACACGGATACTGAAAAGACGAATAATGCGCTGGCATTAATTCAGTCAAAATATGATACCGATTATTTTAGCCGTTTAGGTTTGGGCGCGATTTGGGCGCGTCCACGCTGGGCTATCGCGATTTTACCGCTAGATTTTGAATTAAATATGTCGATTCATCAGGGCGTTGGCCCCCAAATCAACGTTGAAGGAAATCAAACAACAACGATTGCCTATGCCTATGGCCGCAAGGTGAAGTGGCACGAAAAACATGAATGGTCGTGGGGCACAACAGTAAAAGCTATGTACCGGGGTTATGTCGCAAAAAATATGTCGGCGACCGAGTTGGCAACTAATGCGGAGTTTTTTAAGGGTAGTGACGCCAAAGAGGGTTTGGGCGTGGATGCGGATGTTTCTTTAATGTTCGAGCCCAAGTACGACAGCGGATTTATGAGCGTTGCAGCTCCTACTTTCGTATTTGCCGTGCGCAATATTGCTGACTTAGGGTTTAAACAAAATTTACATTTATTTAACAAGGATTCCACCGAGCCACCTGCCGCCGGACGACGAATTGATATCGGTTCGAAGTGGCAATTGCCGACATGGAAGATTTTTACCGTCCGCGGAATGGTAGACGTGCGCGATATTGGCCACAAGTATTGGAATTACATGAAAGGCCTGCACGTGGGTTTTGAATTTGATTGGAATATAGCAAGTTGGTGGCGTGGAGGTTGGCGCGTGGGATTAAACCAAGGTTACTGGACCGCAGGCTTCACCGGTAAATTTTTAACTTTTATGCTTGATTTGGCGACTTGGGGAGAAGAGGTTGGGACCTCGGAAACTCCCACGGAAAATCGCCGTTACATGTTTAACGCGAGTATTGATTTCTAAATCGCAGTTTAAGTTGGCGTTTGGTTATTGGCGTTTAGAGTTTAATCATTACATTCAAGAAAACTGTCGGTTGCATAATATTGTGAGGCGCCCCGCCACCGACAGTACTGCTGTTGACCGCGTTACCGCCTTCAACGCCATTTTGTAAGTTGCCGGTTCCCCCTGTAAAATTTGGACTGTAATTAACGGTGTGCGCATGCGCGGGCATTTGTTGAACCGTCAAAGTATGCGTTTCGGCGCCAGCCACGGCACCTAGGGGCCGAGCTGTCAAACCTTGTCCAGCACCGGCTCCCGCCAGAGCGCGGCCGAGTGTTCTTGGCAACATCATACTCTTGTGGGCGGCGAAGTCGGCGGCAGCACTTAGTCCGCGGCCAGAACTCACTGGGCACTGAGGATCAGCGCACGTGGACCACAGCAAAGTGAAAAGCGCTTGCGTGTCATTATTTGCCAGAGCCGCTCCGCTGAGCGCATCGCCAATTGTGTTGTCGTTCATTAATACCCACCCCGCATCCGCCACGTTCTTAACGGTGAGTTTGATGTCTCCGGTTGTCCATGCTGCCGAGCCGGATGAAGTTGTATTGCTAGAGGACTGCGCCTCGGCCGTTGTAATTTTCTGCAGTTCCTTTTCGGTACAAGCGTTGTAGCTAAACGTGATACAGCCAAATAACACCACAAGCGAAAGTACTCTTTCTTTATCCATTTTTTCCCCCGGTTTATACGTTTTCTTATCGGCAAAATTTGTCTCCGGATTTAGCTTTCTCAGAGTGAGAATTGGGTTGGTGGTGGTGGTGGTGTGAATGGGTGGTGGTTTTGAGTTTATTTGGGCATTGATTGGCTGCTATTATCTTCAAGATTTACAGTCGCCTTTGCAGTTTCATTCCGGCAGCTATTTTTACTTACTTACAAGTAACCCTATTTCCTAAAAGAATTCGTCGAACACTTTTTAAAAGTAGAAATTACTTTTAAATTAAACTTGATTTTCACAGTGAACATCTGTACCTTCGTTCACGTTGCATAAACAAATTCCCCTATTGAAAAAAGAAAAGTCGGAGTATGGTGGTGAGCTACTGAAAACGCGTGGTGGCCGCAAAGGGCCGCGTCCGTTGTCGACGGATTACTCTATGCATTTGGTGTTGCGTTCATCTTTGGCCAAGGGCAACTGGTCTTTTAAAAATCCACGCAATGAAAGAGAGATTAAAAAAATAATTAAGAAATTTTCGCTAAAGAATGGCGTAAAAATAATTTCCTATGCCATTGTCGGTAACCATATTCACCTTCAAATTAAATTATCCAATCGCTATACATATAATCGATTTATCCGCGCGATAGCGGCCGCAATTATGATGGCCGTGACGGGCGTTTGTCGATGGCGCCCGTCGAAGGAAAAATTTTGGGATCTTCGGCCTTTCTCCCGAATCGTAGAGAGCCTCCGTGCCGTGAGAAATTTGGAAAATTATATTTATCTCAACCGCATCGAAGCGGCCGGCTTCTCTCGCAGCGAAGCGCGCGAGATTTTGCGTCGAGAGGGGCGGGCGCGGCCGGCGGGGTTTGTGGAAAGGTGCCCAGGGCCGCCAGCTGGGATTGTGGAAATGGGCCACGAGCCGTCTGCTGGATTTGTGGAAAGGTGCCCAGGGCCGCCAGCTGGGATTGTGGAAATGGGCCACGAGCCGTCTGCTGGATTTGTGGAAAGGCGCTATGGGCCCACTTTGTTTGGCGGTCTCTTTGAAGTTCTTTGAAAGTCTCTTTGATTGATCTGTCTGTTGATCTCTCTGATTGGCGCTGTGATGGTCAGGCTGTTAGTCCCTTGTGATTATGATTAATCATCTGGGATTAATTATCGCGGACAAAGAAAGTCTTTGAAATTAAAAATTATTAAAAAAAGACCTTATTTGTCTTTTTTAAATAATTTTTGATGAGGTCGGGGGGCCCGGAGCGGGTAATCTACTTATGTACGTTATTGTTGGCGCGGCCCATTTTTTCGGGATTGCTGCTGCAGATTTTAGATTAATCTCTCAAAAAAATGATTTATTTATTGATCGAGCGAGCTGATTCACCGCCGCTAGTGCTTTAGGTCTACCTTCGTTCACCGATTGCGGCTTCTAAGATAGATACCTATGTAGAGCACCGGCCTCGACAAGCGACTGATAAAAATTCTAGGAGAGTTGGTATGTCTCCTGATTTTTTTAGAAATAATCTCTTTGAAAAAAAGCCAAAGACTGTGCTTTGGCTTTTTGGTTTTAGAACTATGTGAGCGAAGGTAGAATTATTGAAGAAGAGTGATGAGGGCAGCGCCTATCGCCTGATAGTTTCCGGCATTATTATTTATTGCCTGACCAATTTGAGTACAGACTGCAGAATTTTGATCCGTAATTACCGCACATTGACTCGAATAAAGAGTCGTAGCAGTTGCTCCAATTGCTGTTTGCTGTTGTGCGGTAGCTCCTCCCGACGCATTGGTAACGGCAGCGTTAATGTCTGCTGGGTCTGGGGTTTGTCCATTGAGAATATCTGCGAGAATATTTCCTCCTGCGGCACCACCTGCTTCAGCGACAGTTGTTCCGATTCTCGCGGCACTTGCAAAATAAATATAGCCATTGCTACCAGAAGCTACGCAATCGTTATAGACGGCAGTTGCTACAGTGCCGCTGCTAAATGCTAACATACCCATCAAAGTCATCGCGGGATCATTAGCGCCGTTATTATCCAACATTCTCCCAACAGCATTCGAAATCCGCTGGGAGTCGAGGCCGTCGCCGATGAAGCCGGCGGCGCAACGGATAGAGTAGGACTCGGCAGATGAGTAAGATGCGACCATGGCTTTGCAGGTGGTCGCGGCGGCGGAGCGGGAAGCGACGGTGCCACCGCTAATTCGGTCCAAACATTTTTGGGCTTTGGCAATGGCGTTGGTTTCGGCGTCTTCGCAGCCGGTTAGAAATAAAGTGGCGACTCCACATACGCTCAAGAATAAATTTTTCATCCGAATCTCCTGTTGCAATTCAAAATTTCAAAATAAATATGAAGTTCTATATTAGACCGCGACTGCAAAAGTGTAAAGAGCCTTGAAACTGCGTTGCCGCCAAATGGCCGCCGCGACGTATAGCTGTGGCACCGTAGAACACCATCTCGTCAAATAAAACCACCTCAGCGCGCGCCAACTTAAGAATATAATAACATTTCTCCTCAACGATCGTCCAGGTGGCGGCGGCCACCTCAACCATAGGCGCGTCGAGGATGGTAAAAAAGAAGTCAAACGTCTCAAAATCGCTACGTATCATTCCGATAATTTGAGTGAGGAGAATTCATCATGAATCGTCTAAGTTTTTCTAAATTGCAAGCAGCGAAGAGGTATTTTTTTGAGGTCGATTTCGCGAGAACGAAACTAACGAAATTCATTCTTAAAATTCCCCTAATTTTACTTCTCATTGGCAACCAAGTTCTGGCCCGGGAACTTTACGAATTTTACAATGGCGTACGGCAAATGGGAATGGGCGGAGCGACGATTGCAGTGGTAAACGACGAGACAGCGCTCTTTGCTAATCCCGCGGCTCTGGGTAAACTACGCGACAGTTTTACGACAGTTGCCGATCCCGAAGTGGATTATGGCGAAATTAACTCGGAAATTGCACCGGGCACGGGAATTCTAGATGCTTTCTCCCTGCAAGGAGTTCTTGATAAACTTAATAGCGCGAAAGACAAACACTTTCACTTAAGGGCTCAGGCTTCGCCATCATTAGTTCTGTCGAACTTTGGAATCGGGATTTATGAAAAGTACTCGGTTGACGGTGAAGTCACGGCTTCGCCAAATGAGTTGCACTTGGATTTTCGTAACGATTTGGCGTTTGTCATTGGCTACTGTTTTCGTATTTGGGATGGGCGTATTAAATTTGGTTTTAATGCCAAGTACATTAGCCGCTTAGAAATCAGCGACCCCACGAATACAATTTCTCCAAGTGTTACGGATTTATCGGCCAAAGACTATGCCGTCGAAGGCGCGGGAATTTCCGCAGACGTCGGCTTAATTCTTTCGGCGCCTTGGGCTTTGCTTCCAACTCTAGCGGTGGTCGCGCACGATGTTGGCGATACGGCATTTAATGCTGGCACGGGTTTTATGTACGGCACATCGTCAACGCGGCCGCGGAAGGTTCCGCAAACAATAGATGCGGCGATCGCTTTATTTCCAATTTTGGGGCAAAGAACACGCACCACATTTACGGTTGAAGTCCGCGACGTTACAAATGTCCTCAAGGAGCACGATGGCACGTTGATTACGGACCCTTACAAAAAGTATCACGCGGGAATTGAATTTAACATCCGCGATATGTTTTTTATTCGTGGAGGAATGAATCAGCATTATTGGACCGCAGGTCTAGAGTTTGCGTATGACCGCTTTCAGTTTCAAATAGGTACGTACGGAGAAGATATAGGAACGGGAACCGCAAATAGAGAAGACCGTCGCTATTCGGCAAAATTTGCATATAGGTTTTAACAGAGAATGTTGAAAAAGTTAGTTTGGCGAACAACAATTATATTTTCCGTCGTCGTGGTGTGTACCGCGTGCAAGAATCTTTTTATCGGATTTACGGATTATAATACCGATGAAGCGAAGTACTCTCAGGCAATAACTTATTTAAATGCGCTCGAATACGACAAGGCTATCGCCGAGATTCAAAAGACTTCGGCGACGTTTCAGGCGCGGCGGCAAACCCGGTATATTATGGCTTCGGCCTATGCGGGAAAGTGCGGACTTAATACTGTGGGCATGATTGAGTCTTTCGACAACATTGGCAGCATGCGCTTATTTCCATTTTTGGTGGGGCAATTTATCGCCAAGGGCGTAGACCATCAGACTGCGTGTCAGCAAGCCGAAATGCAATTGCGCTTGGTTTCCGAAGATCCCGACGTGCGCACTCCGAGCGAAAACTTAATGATGGTTCTCATCGCGTTTGCTAAGACGGGAGTGATTTTAAATAAGTCCGTAGATACTAATGATGATGGCGCTATGGACGGAGGATATCTGCCGGGTGATCATTGTGTTGATCCAACCATGGTAAGCAATTCAGACGTCAATCAACTCATAACGGCCATCACGCAAATCATTCATAGTTTGCCAAAGGTAGGAACGTCCTTTGGCAGCGCCGAGCTTGGAACATTAACAAGTGCTTGCGATGCCATGGAAGCCGTAAATCCCATTTATAATTTTTGTAATGTATTAACCGCCAGCGATGCCACGGACGAACACCGCCAGGCATTTCGGGCCGTTTTAGGATCTAATACTGGAGTTGGATTAGGAAACTGTAACGGAGGCTTAGACGTATGCGAATGCTTTCCACCATAATTTTTGTAATTTTGTTGGGTGCAAACTCTTGGAGTCAAAGACTGCAAGAAAATTATATTTCGGCGCGCGCCGCGGGTATGGGAAATGCCTTTAGTGCGGTCGTCGACAATATTGATTCCATTTTTTATAATCCGGCCTCATTGGTTAAGTCGTCGGGATTTCATTGGACCATTGCCGATATCAATATTGGTGTTGGTAATCCCGAGGCCTTGATGTTGCTAGGAAATTTGAGTGGAGACTTTCAAAACACAATTAACCAATTACAGGATAAGACGTTTAGTAGTAATGCCTACGCAAAGACCGCCGTGCAACTGGGAACTTTTGCATTTTATGTTTATGAAAATATGAATTTGGGGGTAGCGACATCTAATCCCGTGAGTCCGCAGTTTGATATCGACTATATCAACGACATTTCTTATGGAATGTCTTTTGCTTTTCCGCTTATTCCCAGCATCATGGCGATGGGAATTACAACTAAATTTATCCGCCGCAATGGTAACCGTTTTACGGTGTTGGCTAATGATTTGGCCTCGCAGAATCAAGATTATTTAAGGGGTCTTTGGGATCTTAACGGAACGGGTTATGGCTTTGATACGGGATTTTTATTTAAGATACCTGGTCCCGTGAGTCCCACATTGTCTTTAGCATGGAAAAATATTGGTGGATCGACTTTTAAGCCGACGACAGGTAGTCCGGGTACACCACCGTCGGAGGCCGACGAAGTAACAGCCGGCTTTGCACTAAATATTGGTTTGCCGCTGTTGTCGATATCTCCAGCAATAGAGGTAAAACATGCGGGCGACCCCACTATCCCGTTTGGTAAAAAACTGCATCTAGGTTTCGAGATTAGTTTACTTAATTTAGATATTCGTGGCGGCGTCAATCAAGGTTACTGGACAGCCGGTTTAGGTTTGGGCTTGGGCTTTTTGGATTTGGATTTGGCAACTTACGGAGTGGAAACCGGTGCAACTGTTGGGCAAAACGAGGACCGCCGCTATATGTTGCAGCTAACAATGGGACTGGGCATGGATTTTGGCGGCGGCGATGGCGGAGGGAGTGGCGGCTTTAGTGGGGACAGGGAAAATAAAGTCCGCGCGCAACGACGCTTGAAAAAACGCCGTTAAAATAGCAATCTGCTCTGGCCGTGGAAATTATTCCTATTTCGTCGCCAGACGCCAAAGAAAAACTTTTTTCTGAATTTGATCCACGAACTACGATCTGGGTGGTACCCGATCTCGTTTCGCGGTCGGCACTCCAAGAAAAATTGCTGCAGAAATTTGACGTTGTCGAAAACAATGCATGTTTGCGCATAAGTGATTTGTGGCGGCAGCTCTTTTTTCGCGTGCGTCCCGATTTTAGGGTGGTGTCTCCGGCTTATGCCAAAGCTCTCGTGCGAGAATGGCTAAAGACCAGCGAATTTGAATGGGCGCGTACTCCCGGGGCTAGCGAAAATATTGTCCATTACCTCAATGAACTCATACCGCTCATAAGCCATCCCGAGAGCGAAACGCTAATGCCGCAATGGTTTCAAGAAAATCAGGGGGCTTTTGTGCGCTGGGGGCTTTGGTACGTCGAAGCCGTACGGTTGTGGAAAAGATTTTACGCGGAAAAAATCGTGGCCCGCAATTGGATTAGCGGCTTTTTAGTCAACGAACCGGGATTTGAAAAACAATTAAGCCGGCCGTTAATTTTTGATTTGGGCGTGGAAATCTTAGCTCCTGAACTTGAGCTCATGCGGCAGATGTCTCGTTTTGTTGAAGTAAAAATATTAGTGCCCTCTCCCGAATGGGCGGGCGAATATCCAGCGCTGACGAATCTAATCCCCTGTGAGGAAGTTAAGCGTTGGCAAGGCGGAAAAACAGACTTTCGGCATTTTGCCAGTTCGTTGGGAGAAATCAAAGATTCGGTTGCTACTGTTAGGCAGTGGATCGAAGAGGGAGTAGAGCCCGAAAAAATCGCGATAGTTGCCCCCAACCGCAAGCGGGTGTGGTCGACTTTAGTAGAATTTTTGCGCTTTGAGGGCATTCGTGTTCAGGAAAATGAACCGGACCCCGTGAGTGCTTATGGCAGAATTGGCCAATTAATTTCGCGCTTGCAGAATAATTTTGGCCACATTGAATCCAGCCACATTGAATTGGATCTATTTCATTCTTCGGAAGTTGAGAGAAAATTAATTAATCACGAAGAATTTTACCGGCTATTTAATAATATCTACAGCGACCGCGATTTGCGTCGTCATGCCGAGATAAAAAGGGAATATGAAGCGCGTGCCGAGATATCCCAAGCTTGGAATACCAATGAATTTATCAATAAGGTTAGTGCGCAGTGGAATGACGATTGGCCGCACGAAACTTTAGAAAAGCTGTTAAATGAAGTCGTTAAGGACAGTCATCCGGGAATTCCGTTAGAGCCGCGAAATTGGTTATCCTATTTTGGGGAGCTTGCCGGAACCGTAGATTTAAACTCTAGCCAAGGTAACGTCTCCGGGGTCCGCGTTGAAAATTATTTTAGCGCAGATCATCTAAATATCTCGCATCTTTATTTTTTAAATGCGACGGAAGCGGAATTTAAAAAGAATAGACGAACGAGTATTTTGGACGAGGACTTAAAGAGTTTAAGCCGCGCTCTGGGGTTTAATTTGACAGTGAATGCCCCCGATATTCCCGAATTTATTGCCAAGTGGCTACTCTCTAGAAATTTTAAAGCCAGTGTTCTTAGTTTCGCGGACTCCGATTTTTCGGGCCGGGAAGAGACGCCGGCGTTTTTCTGGTTGCAAGGATGTCTTGCTCGCGGCCAGGAGACAAAAATTCTCGTCCCAGGTATGACCGTTTGGGATCAAAAGCAGGAA
The DNA here is from genome assembly GCA_964498095.1 of uncultured Bdellovibrionales bacterium. GTDB lineage: Bacteria > Bdellovibrionota > Bdellovibrionia > Bdellovibrionales > SG-bin7 > SG-bin7. The sequence goes on from CAZCFY010000002.1 coordinate 106,858, forward strand.
AGCTTGGCGAAAAATCCCGAAAGTACAGAGGTAGGAAAACGCGTACGCGCCGAATTTGAAAAGCCCGCGACTTCGATAGGGCCATGGCATAAGCCGTTAAAAATTTCGGCGACCAGCCTGGCAAATTATAACCGCTGCCCTTATGTGTATTACGCCGAAAATCTATTGGGAATGAAGGTGAGTGAACCGTTAGATCTGGATCTTGGCTATATGGATTTGGGGCAGTTACTGCACTTTCTGACCGAAAAAATAATTTCCGAAAACAGGGGCTTTGATTTAAGCGAAAGTGAAATCAGCAAAATTATTGATTCCTGGGCGCGGGAAAGCGCCGTTCCACTTGTGGACTCGGACCTTTGGCAACATCAGAAAGTGCGGCTATACCCTTACGTTAAAAAGTTTTTAGAAACGGAAAGCGAATGGCGCCGCAGGTTTCCGCAAACAAAAACCGCCGCCGTGGAGCTTGAAATAAAGGGCGAGATCAATACGCCCTTGGGAGTTGTAAAGATCACGGGCCGTATCGACCGGGTTGATCATGATGGTGAGGGGAGATATTTGGTAATTGACTACAAGCGCTCGGACTCAAATTTATCGGCGCTTAAATCTTGGCTGAAAAATCAACTTTACCAGCCTTTACTTTATACTCTGGCAATAGAAAAGGGCTGGACACGATTGGGCCGGCAAAAAGTCGTTGGTGGACAGTTTTATGTGTTACGTGACGGCGACCGTACCCGGGCCTTCTTTGTTAAAGAAGAAAGCGGCACGTTGTTTGACTCTGATAGTAGGGAAAGAAATAAAATTTCCAATGCCGAAAAGGAGGAGTTAATCGGGGAACTAGAGAAAGTGATCTCTGACTCCGTTACCCGCGTACTCGGCGGCGAGTTTTTACCTAAGCCAGTTGATGAAGAACAAACATGTAACGATTGTCGTTGGAGATATTCATGCCGGGCCCGTCACTTAATGTAAATACGATCGTGCGTGCTGGCGCCGGCGCCGGAAAAACCACGCGTTTAATTAAAACGATTTTCGACTTTTGTGCTGAGTTCAAAGAGAAAAACAGCCGTTTTCCGCGCCTAATAGTATGTACGTTTACCCGCAAAGCCACCAAAGAGCTACGTGAGCGCCTAATGCAGAAAGCCTTATTGTCGGGCGACTGGGACTTCGTTCGCTTCGTGGCCTCCAATCAACTGCATATCTCCACAATTCACGGGGTATTACTTAAATATTTAAGTCATTTCGGCTACCGGCTTGGCTTGGACCCGCGCTTTCGCTTTGTCGATGGTGCGCAAGTAATGCATACGGCGAAGGACATCGTTCGGTCGGTATTAAATTCCGAAAGTCTTACCCCTGACCAGCGGGCGCATATCCTGGAAACATTTGAAATCAAAGGTCTCGCTGAATTAGCGATAAAGTCTTTTGAGTTTTCTGGTTTATTCCCACACTTAAAAATGCATGGCGAGGAAAGCTTAAAGAACCTACTCAGTGAAGAAATTATAAGTGTGATAGCGGAGCTCTCCCGATTACGAGAAGGTCTCGAGAAATATGTTGGCGAAAGGCCCATCATAGGTGAAGTTTCGCAGTGGCTGAATAAGCAGACGAAAGTTTTAAAAAATTACGCTGATGAGCAAATTAAGCTTCAGGATGTGCTTACATCTCTGGCCACGCTTCCTAAGTTTCAGATTAGCGCAAAAAAGCCATTTCCATCCGATGATTTGCTCGGCAAAGTTCGCGAGGTGATTAAAGAAATCCGTGCCAGTTGGGACACACCCGCCTATGACTTTCAAAGTTTTTACCAGGTTGGCCAAACTTTATCCGCTGCCGAAGAGTGCATAAAGCTTTTTCGTGAAAAATTTCTGGCCCATAAATTAAATACCGGCGAACTTGAAATATCCGACCTGGAGGTGCTTTCCATGGAATTGCTGAGAAAGCATCCCGAGACGATGGGTTTATTTTCCTTGGATTGGGATTTCTGGATGATAGATGAATATCAAGACACGAGTCCCATTCAGGTGGAACTAATAAATAAGTTAAAAGGTAAGAGTGCGAGCTTTGTAGTGGGCGATCCGCAACAAAGTATATATTTATTTCGCGGGGCCCGCAGCGAGGTTTTTATCGCTGGCGAAAAAGCGGTTAGGGATAGTAATGGCCTTCATGATGTTTTGGATGTAAATCACCGTTCGCGCCCGGAGCTTGTTGCGTTCTTCAACGAAGTTTTTGTGCGCGATGGGAACAAGTTTTTTACCGCTAAAGCGAGTAAGCCCGCCGGGGCGGCAAAGCTAGCCGACGTTAGGCTATTGATGAGTGATAGAGATGAGAGCGGATATATTCCCCTCATTGCAGAAGTAAATTTGCTAGTTGAAAGTGGTATTGCACCTGAAAACATTGCGATTTTGGCGCGGCAGAAAAAAAGCCTAAAGCAGGCGGCGAAAGCGTTAATGGATGCTAAAATTCCGTGCCTTATGCATTCGGCAGGAGCTTTCTATGAACGCCGTGAAATTTTGGACGCTCTGTCCTTATTGCGGTTTCTTTTGAATCCGCACGACAATACCAATTTTATCGATTTAATTCGTTCTCCTTGGTTTAAGGTTGAAGATCTAAAGATTTTAGAAAGTCTCGCTAATAAAAAATGTTTTTCATTTTGGTCGGAAGTAATGAGTCAGCCCCTGTTTGAACCACTTAATAAGCTTTTACTTGAGCGTGATCGCTTTTCGATCACTGAAGTCTTTCGCCGCGCACTCATAGACAATGGCTTTTTTGATTTTTCTCACTATCTAGATTTGTCGGGCCGAAGGGAGGCCAATCTTTGGAAGCTCGTAAATGATTTGGAACAAGCGGCCCGGCAGCCTGGCTTTAATTTTTTAAATTTTGCGCAACAAAAATTAAGAGAATTAAATTTGGATTATTCCGAAGATGAAGACGCTACGGCGGCAAAGCAGGGAAACCGTGTAAATCTTATGACAGTCCACCAGTCCAAAGGTTTACAGTTCGAACACGTGATCGTGTTAGATATCGACAAGGCGATTAAATCGGGCGGCCACCGCGGCCGCATGGGTTCCTTCGATGAAGAGAAGGGGTTTGTAAGTTTTCCCATATATAATAGATCGACTGCGAAAAACGAGCGGACATTAGGCGACATTACTTGTCAGAACGCGATGCGGGTCCGCGAGCTTGAAGAATCGGCGCGAGTATTTTATGTCGCGGTCACGCGTGCGATCAATGGCTTAACGATAATTGGCGGTCTAGAACCTAAGGAAGATTCCTGGCAGCGACTCATTCCATTTAATTTTGAGTCCGGAGAACACTCTGGTAATGGGTACTGCTACGTGGTGGAATACGGTCCATGGACGAAAAGTGATTTTAAAGTCCCGAGCGCGGAAATAGTCAAAAACATTTCGCCAGTGACTTTGCCAGAAACCTCTATGTTCGAAAAAATATCAGTCACCAACCTCGTTAAAGGATCAAGACAAAATAAAGAAAGACCGAAAGTACTTCTTAAATCACTGCAAAATTCAATTCAGACCTCGCGGCGTGGAGTGTTAATGCACCAGTTGCTAGAGTCCGTGAAATATCAGGGGATTGATGCGGGACTAACGATGGCGGAGAGTTATTTTCCTGAAACCCCAAACGAAGCGCGTGCGGCGCTAAACTGGGTTTTTGAACTTAAGGATCCGGACATGAAGCAGATTCTTGAAACTGGATTTGCCGAATGGGGATTTCAATTTCGGCACGGTTCTCAGATTATAGACGGGCAAATAGATTTGTGGGGCAGGGCCAACGCCAAGGTTTGGATATTAGATTATAAAACCGGATCCTCTGTTTATGCCGATCGCGCATTTTCGCAATTGACGTGGTATGCAAAGGCGCTTCGCGCGTATGGAATAACGGACAAAATTCAAATGGCCGTTATGTACCCCTTTGAAAAAAGTTTTGTGACTCAAACTTATACGGAAAATTTCTAAATAAATAAGAATTACTTGTACCGATTTGAGGCGCTTAACTTGGCGAACTCCTATACGCTGTCTAAAAAGTTTTTTGCCGCAAGTTCTATACGCGGTCCATCAAGGTATTATCTTTGCACAACTTTATGCCGATAGGACTAACAGCCAGGGATAGGCAGAGTTTCAATTTGAGACCGGGAAATTGGGGAATGAAGTTGGCTTTCAAAATATCTTTGGTAACGATTGTATTGCTTGGAATAACTACCTTTTATTCCAACTGCACTCCCCAACACATGGTAGGGGCGCCGCTCTCAAGTATCAACACCGCCGAAATACTTCAAAGCTTACAAAATCAATCCACAACGATTTTAAGTCAGCGATGTGCTTCTTGCCACAACGACAATTCGACCAATTCCAGCCTTAAAGATATTTTGGATACGCAGTATTTGATTACGGCCGGTTATATTGATCCCGGTTCGCCACAAACATCTCTTCTCTATATGAACGTCGTCGATAAAATTATGCCTCAAGGCGGTCCCGAACTCTCCGTCGAAGATATTGCGGTGTTACGCGACTGGATTGCGGCGCTCGGTGGAAATTTTGATACATTTATTGGTGCTGTTGATGGGCCAACCACTGGCAATACAAATGTTATAGGTACGTTTTTGCAAGTAAACGCAATTTTACAACAGCGCTGTGTTGCTTGTCATAACGGGCAACGCCGGCCAAATTTAAATTTACCTTATGCCCAACTAATTGCCGAAACAACAGCTGCGGGTCTTCCCTTAATCTCTCCTGGAGAGCAATCGAATTCTCGTCTTTATCTCTCTGTGGCCAACAATTCAATGCCACAGGGAAGTCCGCTCACAAATACGCAAAAAGAAATCATCCGCACTTGGGTTGCGGCAGGAGCTCGTAATGACTAAATTGCGTCGCACCTTAGGTTTTATTGGTTTATTCCTGTTACTTAGTTTGAGTTTCCATAACTGTATTTCGGGTTCGTCTGCGGATTCGAGCGCGGGGACGGGAAGTAATGGTGGTAATGTTATTCCCGCGTGTACTTACTCAAGCAATCCTGCACCCGTTCTCCAAGGAATTTTTACCGACAGTGCTTTGACTAATTCCGTTTCGTCGATTTCTTACCGCGTAGGCATGGGAAATGATGCCGGCAATGAGGCTACTCGCACATTGTATTTGCGTGCCAACTCCGGCGATAATTATAGCAGTGTAATATCTGTGAACTGTAATGGTGGTACTGGAATTGCCGCTAACTGCGATATTAATAATGGTAATCTCCGTGTGCGGATTAATCCCGATCAAGGCGCTGAGTGTTTATCGGGCTCCACCGCAATACAAATCAATGTGAGTGATTTGGTAAATGCTCCAGGTTGTCAAAACCTTGCAGCGCAGTCGAACTCCTTAACTTTGAATGTGAATCTTACCAATGGTTGTCTGCCGACAATTCGATTAAATCCTCCCAATCAATATTCCTTTGGACAAATGGGGGCAAGTGTCGCCATCGACGGCAATTGGGCTGTTGCCGCAACTCCGGGTGATGAGCTTTCTGGGGTTGATGCCGGAGCTGCACATGTTTTTCAGCGCAATGTAAATCAATGGACTAATTTTCAAAGAATCGTTCCAAATAGCATTGCTGCCGGCGCTTCGCTGGGCGCGGTTGCAATTTCTGGGACGACAATGGTCTTGGGCGCAAACTTATATGCCAATGGCACAGGCCGGGCCTGGGTTTACCAGTTTAGCGGAACTTCATGGGTGTTGGCCGCAGAACTTAATGCTCCCACACCGATTGTCGGCGAAAAATTTGGTACTTCTGTAGCAATTTCAAATGGGGTTATTGCCGTCGGCGCACCCAGAAACTCTGCTATGGGGTCACAGTCCGGCGCGGTCTATTTATTTTCAGGATCTAATTTTGCTTCCGTGCAGACTGTTTATCCTTATATTGATGGCAATATCGCCGGTGATACTCTTGTTCAGGGCGAGTTTGGTACGAGCGTCTCGTTGAATGGAACTTCATTAGTTGTGGGTGCGCCATTTCCTAATTCCTCTATTACACGCAGTGAAGCCGTCTACTTATTTAGACAAAATGGAAACTTTGCCGCCGCCCAAAAGATTTCCAATAGTGATGGCGGCAGTACAAAGAGATTTGGGGCAGCGATTCTTCAAAGTGGTAACTCTTTAATTATTGGCGCGCCATTTTACTCTTCTAATATGAATAGTGAAGTCGGCCGAGCCTATGTTTATTCGCGCGCGGACACGGCCGCAAACTTTAGTTTTACCCGCCAATTAAATCCCGGCGATCCCGGTGTAAAAGATCACTTTGGACAATCCGTTTTCTTGAGTGGAAATTATTTTTATGTCGGCGCCCCCGATAAAACTTTCGATCAACTTGCCAAGGTTGGAGCCGTTTATATTTTCAATAGTGATGGGTCACAAAATTTCAAAGTGCGCTCCCGCCGCGCCGACCGCGAAAATGACTCCTTTGGCGTTTCGATTGGTGTTTCTAATGGGTGGATGATTTCCGGCGCCTTTAATGACGAAAGCGACGTCAATTACCTGGATGCTGGCTCCGTATATATGGTGGATGTGCCGTGAGAAATTTACTTTTTATATTGTTGATTCTTGTAACCACACCCGCTTTAGCGCTGGATATTTTTGGGCGTGATGCCGCCAGTGGCGGGCAGGGCTCACGTAATGGTCTAGTGGCACTTTACAATTTTAAAGGTACGCGCGCTAATGGTGCCGTTGTTCCCGCAAATATAGTCGCCGACGAATCCGGCGTAGGAACACCACTGGACCTCACCATCACTGACCTTACGCGCGCCACGCGTACTTGTGCAGAGTTTGTATTTGATCCGGTTTCAAATCAGCTACAAACGGTTTGTAGTATTGATTTCTTAGCTGAGGGTGCCGTTGCGAAAAGTTTATCCGACGCCACAAAAATTACTTCCCAATGCCAATCGACAAACGAAATGCAGGTTGAAGTTTGGTTGAAAAATGACCGGGATGATGATCCACGTATCCGCAATATGATGGTGCCTCTTAAAATCGTTACGATGAGCTCGCCTACCGGTAGCAGCGAAACAATCAATGGAAGCACTACATATCGCGGCGGATCCAATGACGCCAATTTCTTTTTAGGTTATAACTATAATGATGCCGCTCAATATTTAGCGTCAGTGAGATCTGGTCCCCGCCAAACGCGTGCAGCTACGATGAATGATGGCTTGGTAGAGTTTAACCGTTATCGCGTGGAAAATGGCCATACCGTAGCAACCTCCGGCGATAACGCTGATTTAAAAATTTTGGAAAAAGAGAAATTCCAGCATGTGATCTTTAACCGTAATTCGCGGGGGGAAGTTCGTCTTTACGTAAGTTCAGCCAGTTTAACGGCACAGGGTACGGTTCCTGTTTTACGTCAACAAGTGGCGGGAGCCGCCAACGCTAATTTTTCGGGTTGGGGAAGTAATCTTGTTTTGTCTCTCGGTAACGAGCCTACTTTTAGCGATGCCACCGCGCCGCGTATTTCTAATAATAGCGCAAACCGCACGGAAAGCCGTAATTGGCGCGGTCAAATTTATATGCTCGCGGTTTACTGCCGGGCCCATAGTGACCAAGATATTTTGGGTGCCGCGGCGCCGAGTGCTAACTTTTTATCGATTCCACCAAATCCGAATGTGACTCTTACACCGCTACACACGCAAGCGGCGCAACTCTACACTCGTATTACTGGCGTAAAAATTCCCGCAACGGCGCCAATTATTTCTGGCATAAATGATGCCCGCGTTCCGCAGCAAACAGTCACACGTGGAATGGTTCAATATCTTCAAGATGGCCAACCTTTGCAGGCGGCACTATTGGCGACCCAGGAAGACAGCTTTTATAATACAACCGTAAGAGATTTTGCAAAACGAATGTCGACACGCGATGAGACAGTTAATACTCCACTTAATGATCTTGTCGCTACCGTTATCGGAGTTGCGGCTAACGAAAAAGACGCCCGCCTTTTATTAACTGGAAATTTCTATTATATGGGAGATCCCGCGACCACGGCGTTACCCAATGATTTGCAGCGCGACCTTTTGACTTCTAACAACCACTACGAATCCATGGAAAGAGTAGGGTATAACTTGCGCCGGGTATTAAAACGCATGGATGGCCAAAAAGTATTTACAGGTACAACAATTGTTGATCATCCAGATCCCGCTGGTCTAATTACCTCACGGGCTTTTATGGCCGCTCACGCTGTGGCGGGAACAAATCGCCGGCTCGTAGAATTCGCATTCCGCGAATTTATGTGCATACCAATCGCGGGCTGGGCAGATTCCACGGGGCCAGATAATTATATTGGCCGCGACGTGGACCGCTTCCCTGGCGGCGATCATGCGAAATTCTTAACGACCTGCCGAAGCTGTCACTCAAACATGGATGGCTTGCGGGGCGCCTTCGCTAAATTTAATTTTGCCGACAATTTCGTTAAATACGCACCGCTGATGCCCGTAGTAACCGACCCTGACGACGAAGGTGCCACTAACATGTGTCAAAACCCCACGGGAATCGCGTGTAAAATGAATCGCAATTTCGACACCTTTCCTGGAGGTTATGTCACGACTGATGACAGCTGGGTAAATAATGCCAATAGAAATTCAAATGGCGCTTATTTTGGTTGGGGTTCGACTCTAAGCGGGCGCGGCGTGCGGGCACTTGCAAGCACCATGGCGGCGACGAAATCTTTTTCTAGTTGCATGGCCAAGCGCGCCTTCCGTTCGGTTTGTAAACGCGAGGCCACAAGTTTTGATTCCGCGCTCATCGATCAAGTAAGTTTGGATTTTGTAAATGAACAATATAATTTAGAGAGATTATTTGCGCGTATTGCAATTTCGCGCGAGTGCATGGGGGATTTATGAAAAGAAAAATAATGAGCCTAACTTTTGTGGCGCTCATACTCGGGGCTATGGGCTCAGGAATATTTTTCTACCAAGGCTGTGGCAATGAAATGGCGTCAGGAAATTCAGCAACGATGTGTACCCCAGGAGCCGCCGGTGCACCTATCGACAAAAACTATGATGTTGTTCCGGGAGAGCAAACTGTATCGGTCGCTTACGGCCGCCCGCTTTTAGATTCCATGGTAGCGTGTACCGGAATAGGCCAACCAAGTACCCGCACGCTAAATGAATGGACAGCCCGCAATCAGAGTTTATCTGAGTACGGGAGTCTAACGGAGGTTTCGGGCGCCATGATGATGGCTGTAGCCGCCGTTGCGGGAGAAGTTTGCCGCGATCTATTGGATAAGGAAATTCCGCTGACAAACGGGTCACGCGGTATTTTTGCCAATGTTGATTTTGCAAAAGGCGGTAGCATGTCAGTTGCTGAAATTAATTCGGCGGCCGATATGCTTGGAATTTCGTGTTGGCAGCGCTTGCCGACTTTAGATGAGAAATCAATGATCGAAACCGCAGTTAATCAGCTCAGCGCAAGTACAGAGCTGGGAGCTTTAAGTTTATGTACTTCCATGCTTGGCAGCTTAGCTGCCATTGCGCAATAGGATCGGGGATGATATGAAACTTTTTGGAAAATATAAATCTATTCGCGAGATGCTAGAAAAAGAAGACTCTAAGGAGCTTGCCAAGCGCTTTCCCCATGGCAAGCCCATTACTCGCCGCGATCTCTTAAAAGCGGGTGCCCTGCAATTTGCGGCGACCATGACGGCGCCGACTTTATTTGAAATCTTGCTTAACGCCGAAGTGGCCAGGGCCCAGGCGTGTCTACAGGCGCCAACGTTTGTGGGACTAAAATTAAACGGTGGGGCGGCGATGCTTGGCAATTTTGTGGCTATGGCGCAAAATCGCGACTACTTATCCACTTACGAGCAATTAGGACTCGGTACGCGTACGCAAATTTCGGCGCGGGTAACGAATGCGTTTGGAGAAGCTAAGTTTTTTGACGGCTCCCAATTTTTGGCGGGAATTCAGACTACGGCAGCGGCGACAACTTTAGCGAGTACTTCATTTGTTGGAATTCCCGTTGCAAGTAATGATGACACCGACCAAAACCCTTTTGACGTTACTTATTTTATAAGTAAGTTTGGCGTCGTCGGAAATATTTTGCCAAATCTAGGGCGCCGGCAATCATTAACTGGAATTGCGCAACAACCCGCCTTAGCAAAAACGCCGCCGACACCCTTAAGTGTTGGCAGTCTCGCAGATATCTCCAATGCGCTTTCGGTCCAGGGCAGTCTTGCGGTTTTAAGTGACGCTCAAAAAGTAAGTGTATTTAACGCCATAAATAAACTTAGCGAGTCCCAAGCGAGAACTCTCGCCAGCAATACGGGTGGGACGGTTTTACAACAATTGGTAAATCAGGCGACATCACAAAATATGAGTCTGGTTTCGAGTTCCACAAATGGTATTGATCCGTTGCAGGACACAGCGGTGAGCGCGCGTTTTAATACTATCTGGGCTAATGCTAATAATCAAAATATGCAAAATCAAAATGCGGGTGCCATGGAAAGAGTTTTTGGCACCATGGTTTACAACACCTTAAGAGGAAATGCCGGAACCTGCAATATGGATATGGGTGGTTATGATTATCACGGGCAAGGACGGGCCACTCAAGACGCGCAGGATTTAGCGGCAGGACGCGTGATGGGACAAATTTTAGAATCGGCGGCAGCGATGCAAAGACCAGTCATGCTAATGGTAACAAGTGACGGCGCGGTCGGAGCTCCCGCCGGTTCGGGCCCCGGTGCTGCTTTTACTTCGGACCGGGGACAGGGAGGATGCATATATTTATTTGCATACCATCCGTTACGACGGCCGCCAGCTACGGACCGAAATGGCCGAGCTGATCATCAAGTTGGACAGTTAGCGGGACAAGCCGCGGTTGATACAACTTTTTTAACGGGTAATGATCCCGCTCTGGCAGGACTTGCGGCTTTTGCGAATTTTGCCTCGTTTGCGGGAAATCTTGGCGCGTTCTTTTCGATTTCAGGAAATGTTTGGAATCAAGATCAAGTGGAACAAGTAGTACGTTTGAGGAAGGTATAATTTATTAAATGAAATTTATTTTAGGGCTGAGTTTTATTTTTATTTTGGTTGTGGGGTACAGTAATTGTTCTCCCGATCACGAATTAGGTTCGGCGTCGTCTACAGGTACTAATTATTGGAGCTGCGGCGATGCGCTCGATAATTTGTCACTATTTAGCCGAACCTATCAGCCATTTTTAATGAATAACTGTGCGGCTTGTCACTCTGGCGGTGGACCGGGACCTGGGGCATTTGCGTCGAGTGGAGTGCAGTTGGCTTACGATAGCTTTTCAGCTCTCGGATTTTCGCGCATTAATGCGCGCGCCTTAGACGGCCACAGTACCGGATCGGGGCCACAACATACTTCGTCTATTAATTCGATTACTTCTTACTATATTGAAGGAATAGATACTATTGAACGGTGCCAAGCGACGGGAACAGATCAATTGACGCAAGACCAAGACGATCCCTCCCGCTGGCGTACGCGCAGTAAACCCATTAACCCGAATATTGATAGCCCGACAACAGTATCTTGGGATTTATCTTCGGAAATTATTCCAAATGGAAATTACAACGCTGCGGACTTTGCGGGCGTTACTCTTTCGGCGCGCGTGGAGATCTTTCAGCGCCCTGGCGTTTTTGCATATGTAATTTCTAATCCTACTCTATCGACGTCAAACTCCGACATTCGAATTGAGAGTTTGCTATTTAAAGTCAACGGTACGTCAAGCCCCGCACAACGGGCCTTTTATTTCGTGGACCGCGGCATCCGTATTGGTACCGAGCGAATTTCCGGTGGCGCCATGGTGATCTTGGGTGACGTGCGTACCACAGATGTACTGTCTGTTTCCATTGGTAAATTAGAGCGGGTAACGTTGCCGCCGCCCATTTTGGGACCCGAAGTAAGCTTTGGATTAGCAAGCCAAACAGTGAATGAAGACTATCAAATTGTGAATATCCCCGTGGTACTTTCTAAGCCGTGGGATGTTCCAACTTCGGCAGAAATTGTTTTTGGCACGGATACTACAATTAAAGATCAATGTTGCCGCACGACGATTAATGATAATGGGCAAACAATAAATGTGAATCACTTCGACCGCGATATACAAGATTATGACATCGATCCTCTTTTGCCTATTAATAGCCGATTATTGTATGAGGCGGTAAATGTTCGCGGCCGCTATCTGGTTACCTTTGCCATTGGTGAAACCAGCAAAAACCTACGAATTAAAATTGTTCATGATGATCGTGATGAGCAAAATGAAGTTTTGCACTTACGAATTGATGCCGCGAAACTAAATGGTTTACGCGCGGCCAATACTTTGCAGGACTTCCGTCTAACAATTACCGATAACGACGAACCTTTTGCGGGAACGGCTTTATCTTATTCGGCACTTCTGAATAATGGTGGAATTTTGGCGAACGAATGTTTGCGTTGCCATAACTCGGTACTTAACCGTGGCGGCTACGACATAACCAATTACGAGCAGCTTGTGCGTAAAGCTATCTTAAGACCTGGAGACCCCACGAACAGCTTAATGTTTTTACGGATGGACGCAAATATTCCAGGCCTAGATCCAATGCCCTTAACGGGTTTGATCGACGCTTCTCAACGTTTTGACGTAAAACAATGGATCCTTCAGGGCGCACCTAACAACTAAATTGACTGGCCTCCCCAATGGTAGGAAAATTTTAGGGGGAGACCGGCTTGCAATTGTTTATAACTCTACTGTTATTTTTAGGTTCTATCGGCGCTAAGGCGGAGCCCTGGATGTCCAATCGCTACGCGCAGAATTGTTCTTCTTGTCATAGTCCGGGGCGGCTAAATTTGCCAACCAAAGACCGCCGCTGTACTTTGTCTTGCCAGGCCTGCCACGTAAATCCTAGCGGTGGCGGCATTCGCAATAGTTATGGAGTGTGGAATCAGCAGAGATGGTTACGCTCGTTTAAAACCGAATTTTTGGAAAGTAAAAATACGCCTGCGCCCTTTCGTTCCCAGGTGTGGGGCAGCAATGTAGGTAAGAATAAGAAATCTGGCGGGAAAGACTCTAAGGAGACGCAAAGAGATCAGCGCGACAAAAAAGATTTTCCAATTTTATATATTGTCAAAGAAATTGACTACCGCGAAAAAGACTATGACCGTGGAGATAATCAAGAGCTAATTACCGCAAAATCCATGAGTGAGTTCTTGGCCCGAGTTCCCGAAGAGGATCCGTATATCCATGAACGCCGCCAATGGGTTTTTGCTGGCGGGAACTTGCGTTTACTAAATTTTGATCAGAAGGTGACGGCGCCGTCAGGAACCGTAACTTCCGGCAATTATACTTTGCCCATGTCGTTTGACGTAGGAGTGCGCTTAAAGCCATTTGTTAAAAAGAATCTAAATTTGGTTTTTGAGCACCGCTATTATAATTATCCCGGTCAAAACGGCAACGTGCGCACGAGTCCCGATTGGATTACGGCGGCGGATGGATCAAAATCACGTTCGGCTTATGTGCTCATTGATGATTTACCTTTTGCGAGTTACGTGCAGTATGGTCTTTATCGGCCCCTGATGGGCATGAATACTCCAGATCACACTTCGCTAGCGCAAAGCATGATGTACACCTACGATACCTCCGATGGCTTAACGAATATTCCCGCCGACGCGGCATTATACGTGGCAAAAGCGCTGTCGATAGGGACTTCTCCTAACGTACCATTTGCCAATGTTCACCTCATAAAACCTGTGGATAATCCTTCTTTCCCCAATTTTTCGCAAGACGACGGCTTCGCGGTGAACTTGGGAGGGCGCTTCGTGCGTTATGGTTTTTCGGCTATGCTGTCCTACTGGAATACAAAAGCTAAAATCACCGGTTTTGAAGTGAATAAAAAAATGATTGGCCTAAACTTCGGTGGAACCTGGAACAATTTCATCGCTAACGTGGACCTTACGCAAATCGAAAAAGATTATACCGGTGGAACCAGCGACAAGGGACATGTCCAAACCCTGGAATTAAAATACCGCATGTGGCGTGAAATCTATGCGCAAGTTAATGTGGCGCGCGCCAATACGACCCGTACTCTCAAAGACGGTACCGCGAGCGAATTTATGTTTGGGTTAAAGTCTTTCTTAACTCCCGGCGCGGAATTTGAAATTTTAAACGTGGCACGCGAGGATGGCTCAGCTTCCGGTGGGAAGTATTCGCGCAGTCAGTGGCAAATGATGTTAAATCTCTTTTTCTAACAGAGTTAATACAATGGAAGAAAAAATTAAGTCTATTCTTGAATGCCCTGTCTGCCGCAAATCCGAATTAAATTGTGAACATAAGTTTCCACTCATCAATGGAATTCCCTGGGTGTTTAAATCTACGGAGTCTACTCTTCTCCAGTGGCAGGCGCGGACAACCAAGCTCTTACAAATGTGCCTGGTGCAAATGGCGCAGCTTGATGATGAACTGTTAAAAGTAGATTTGTTACCAGAAACCAAAGAGCGCCTCAAAATATTACGCCAAGCGATCGACGAAAATGAAAAGTTTTTGCAGAAGTTTTTGAGCCCCCTATGGCCAAAAAGCCAATCGGAGGTCGCGCCCAGTTTGGCGCAGGCGTTAGAAGAAAAAGTAGCCTCGCAACAGGCCATAGAAAGTTATTTTAATAATGTTTTCCGTGATTGGGCTTGGCGTACCGGGGAAAACGAAAAGAGCTTAGAAGCCATTATGGGAGTCCTACCCAAAACATTTAAACCAAAAAAGATGGTTGTTTTAGGTGCCGGAAGTGGCCGTTTGACAGTGGATTTGCAGACAGAATTAGGAATTGAAGATGCCTTTGCCGTCGATATTAATCCGTTTCTTCTATTCCTCTTTCGAGACCTGATGGCCGGAAAGTCTCATGAGCTTTGGGAAATTCCTATTTCGCCCTTGTCACTTGCCAATACGGCGAAAAAGCAAACCTTAAAGACTTCTGGAAAAACAAAAGGCAGTGTACAGTTCCTATTTGCCGACGCCACAAATTTGCCGTTTAAGAAAAAATCCGTCGATTGCATTTTGACTCCTTGGTTTATCGATATTATCAAACAAGATTTGCGTCAGTTAATGAGGCGTATTAATAATACGCTTGAACCCGGGGGGCATTGGATTAATTTTGGTCCCTTGGGCTTTAGACACTTTGCCAATGCCGAAAATTATAGTGTCGAGGAAATCGCCAGCTTACTTGATGAAGAGGGATTTAAACTCATAAAGAAGGATATTACGCCAGTTCCTTACCTCAGCTCGCCACTCAGCGGCCTTGAGCGCAGCGAAAAGGTTCTAATTTTTTTGGCGGAAAAGAAAAAGGAGTCCAAGTCCGCCGAAAAATACTCACCGTTACCAGAGTGGATTATGGACCCCGCGAAACCTATAAAACCAAATCGTGATTTAAAATACGAAATTTCGCGCCATCATCTTGGTTTTCAAATTCTGAGTTGCATCGACGGCAAAAACTCAATCCACGGTATTGCTGGTATGGTGGCTAAGCACTATGGGGTAAACCCGGCCCAGGCCCAAGAAATCGTGACGGGATTTTTAATTGAGAAGTTTGAGGACTAATTTCGCACACGATCGAATTACTTTGGAAAACTAACTTCGGCCGCACCCATGGGACCGGCGAGAGTAAATTTAACGGGACCGGACTGTGCCGCCGTTGCTGGCAAGCGAAATTTAACCAAATAAGGTGTGCTCCAGCGGTTGTGGTAGGGATATAGCTTTACGAGTTCGGGAAACTCATCGGTGTTTTTAATAACTGTGCCTTCAAAACGACGGCCATTGGCTTCGAGATAAACTTGCCAGATAGAACTTTTCTTTCCCAGGTTATTGTCTTTGGGATAGGGAGTAAAAAAACTTAAGAAAAAATAGGTGTCGTAGTTGAGCTCATCGAGAACTTTATTTAACTCCGTCTGAAGCTTTTCTTGCGACCACTGCAAATAGGTGGCTTGATAACGCTTTCCGGCTTCGCGAACTTCGCTATTTAGATATGTAACGTTAAATTCAAAGGCGTTATAAAAGCCAGAATAAACGACTTTTCGCTCTGACCACTTTTCAACGGTGTCAGCATATTTGTCGGGGTCAAACTCGTGGCCGAAGGTATGACTACCTTCTTCCTTTGTATCTTTGCTGGTGCAGCCCCACAGAAATAAAGTGGCAAAAGCTATTGCAAGAATTCTCATGATTTAGTCAAAAATCCCTTTAAGAAATTGTTGAGATCAGTATATACCGTTTCTCGACCTATATCGTTAAAAATTTCGTGATAGTAACCCTTATAGACCTTTAAGTCTTTACGTTGGGAACCAAGCCGTTCAAAAAATCTTTCTGCGGCCTTTCGGCTAGTAATTTTATCGTCGCCGGCAAGCTGCATAAGAATGGGAAGGCGAATTTTCCCAGCGTTTAGCAGCGCAAAGTTAAACGTATCAATCATCCCCAAGTAGAGCGCCAAGGATATGCGGTCGTGGCGAAGTGGATCACGGTCATAAGTGCGGTAGACGGACTCGTCGCGGGTGAGATCTTCGTAAATTATTTCGTTGTTCAAAGTGAGAGAGGGAATCCAGGATTTCAAAAAGCGTGCGGCCATATCTTTTACGGCTGGGACGGGTAGCGCAATTCCCAAAAGTGGGGAACTAAAAGTCGCGGCCGTAAATCCCAAATCACCAAATTTTATCAGAGCGTTAATATTTACAAGACCACCCATTGAATGGCCCAGGAGAAAATAAGGTTTGGGCAGATTTATTTTGTTGATCGTTTCGGCCAGAACTTTTAAATCTTGCGAAAAATCATCAAAAGAGTTCACGGCTCCGCGTTTACCTTCGGACTTTCCATGACCCCGCATGTCCCAACCGCACATTGTCCATCCGTGGGGTAACATCCCGTCAACTAGTCTTTGGTAGCACTCGGAGTGTTCGGCTAAACCGTGCGTTACGACGATGGTCCCGCAAGAATTTGGAGGTTCCCAGGTTTGATAAAATAATTCCGCGCCATCAAAGCCGCGGAAGTGTCCTTCTCGACGCTGCATAGGTTTCATTGTCAGATGAATCCACATAACGGTCAAGAATCACAAGATAAATTCCGTTATTACTGTCATGATGTACAGCCTGAGAATCCTCGCACGGACTTTAGTCATTCTCATACTACTTATGGGGTTTGAAACCTTTGCCCAAGAAGACAAGCCAGATGAAATTGGCGCTAACGTAGGTTCTGAAATGGGTTTTCATGTCGGTCGTCTTTTGCCGGATCAAATAAACGGACTTACCGAAATCATTTCGGGTTGGGGCGTTCGCTATGGCACAAAGACAGCGCGGGGCTTTGTGGAATTTGGCGGAAACTTTCATAGTGGCGAAGGCTCTACTTATAACACGCTGTCAGTGAGTATGCGTGGGGATATTCCTGTGGAAAGCTTGGTCGCCGAAGTATTTGGCGGCTTTGACTTAGCGCAAATTTCCACGCCATTAACTGGTGAGTCATCTTACTTAGGTGGCGGGCATGTTGGCGGCGGAATTATGGCCCTCATCGGTGGAGATGTTTGGTTTCGTTCCGACATGAAATTTAATATTAATCCGGGCACGAGCCTATACATCGGCTTCGGCTTTGTCATTCGATTTGCCGAAGGTTCTGGCGGCGCCCGTTAAAATTCTAATCAGATATTTGCTTTAATTCCAGAGTCCTTATTGGGAACACCATCGCAAGAGAAATTCCAAAATCCGACCTCATGATATGATCCGCCCATTGCGGTGCAGATGCTATGACCATTATTAGCCTCGGCAGGATTGTCGTCACACCCATAAGAGAAGCCGCATGTCGGCTCCATGGTTAAGCGTCCTTGACAGGTAGATTGGCGAAGGCAATTTATAGATACTTTGCGTTCAATGTAGACAGTGCCATCACCTTCGGGTGCGGTTGTTGAGCTGGGCGAGCGTCCGCAAGGTTCTGTTGCGGCGATGGCGCCGGGGCCATCTTTTAATCTTACCGAGCCAATATTTCGCGAGGCTACGATTCCAAATCCGCGCTTTTTGTAAGTAATCGACATGTCGTATGTGGCTGGAGTTTTAGTATTTCTTTTACTTAGTTCGTAACTCTGGATTTCAATATTGGGTTTACCGTATTTGTCGATTAAATTGCCAAGTGGGCTTGCTTTAATTTTCTCTAAGACGTTGCTCTTGTTTTCGAGTTGTTGATTGGCTATCTGCAACCCAGCAAATGTTTGATTACAGACATCAACGTCACCAAGAAGTCTTGAAACTTCCACGCCCAAAGAAACGGCGGTTAGCCCTGACTCCAAATCCTGAATAAATTTTTGCTGGTTTATCATCAGTGTTGTTGTCGCTGTGGCGATTAGTAAACCGACACCTAAAGCAATCACTGTACTTATTAATGAAAAACCTGATTGCGATTTAAGGATCATAGAATGCCCCCTTAATATAATTCTAGAGCCTTTTGCCTATGAGAAATTCTTCATTTTGGCAAAAAGATGACTCATTTTGAGACGCTGTTTTACTGTTTTATTTGGATTTAGCAGCCGGCTACTGAGATTGCTAATTTGTTAAGTGAGGGACAGATTCGAGGATGACCGCATCAAAGATTGAGACATCCTTTCTAAAATATACTCTGGACGCCCGAACTTAACTTGGACCTTCTTCCTTTTTATCTACCATCTCTTCAATTCCTTCCAAATCATGCTCAAGTTCCAGAGGCTACCACTTCTGAGACTGCGATTTTTCCGCGAAGCTCCGCCCTGCCGTTAGGGATCGTTTGGAATTTCATTTGCGGCTTCAAGCAGTTCTTTGACCCTCTGGTCGAATCCCAAAGTGATTTCCTGTAGCCATATCTCAGGAGTAGAAATTTCGTGGTTTGCTTGAGGCGCCTCAGCCTTATGGAGATCTACAAAGTCTTCGGCAATTTTTTGAAGCTTTGTAAAATCCTCTTGCGTAAGATTTATTTTTTTATAAATCGCGGAGTTGCCATTAAATGTGCTTCCCGTTTTAACCGTAGGTAATATCTCATCGCGCGAAATTCTAACTCCTGTCGTTAGACAGATATTCAACATAACGGCTGCCAGCGGGGAAACGTAAGGACGGGAATAAAATTCGATGGCACTTAATGACGAATCTTTGGGTTGAGACTTATCTCGAGTTGTCTCTAAGAGAGCCGGTAAGATCGCAGAAAATGGAACAAAGTTATTTGCTCCTCTGAGAGCGGCGAAACTTGACGTAAGATTGGCCATGCCGGCGTCATTATCAAACCCTCGGGTCAACAATATCTTTTCAACCACAAGATCTGTAGCTGAACCCAATTCGGATCTCCGGCTTTTTAAAAATTCGACAAACTCCTTCGTTAGCATATTTATATCATGACCGCGTTTCATAAACTTGCGAGGGTATAGAATTGCGCCGAGATGAAATGCAATTTCATGTGGGGTCAATTTGGGGTTGTTATCAGCATAAGGAAAATATAAAAGAATATCGCGTTCGGGATCAGCCTTTACATATAATTCAAAAAACTCTTTGGGAGAAACAAAGCCTGCTTGTTCTGGCATGTAAGATATCGGTTCATATCCCTTACGTTTCAAAATGATATTCATTTGCCTAATCCACTTTTCGAGCCTTTTTGCGCCCGGCACTAACATATAGATCGTTCCATCTTCTGCTATTTTAATTCGGAAGCCCATTTTAAATGCCAACCTCTTGCCAAATAGAAAAATAGGATTACGGGGATCTGATTGTTGTGTGGACGCGCCTAAATGATCATAGGAGGAGTCCCATTCTGCATTTTTATTCTTTTTTAAAAGTACTCGACCGTCACTTTGTTGAAGTTCGACAAACCTAACGGTAGGATTCGCTTCTCTGACGTTATTGCGCCTAAGGTTTCTTTGCAGCGATTTAAACTCCGAACGAAATTCTTCAATCGAAAATAGAGCTGAGCATTCGTTAGCGGCTTGGGTTGAAAAGCTAAGAAAAGCAAAACTCAAAATTACAAATAATAAGGAAATCTTGGTCATTATAAAACTATAAGCAATTAAAATGCCTACCAAAAACAACCTATACCATCTGGGGAGAGTTCTGGCCCTTGAAATGCCATTTTGCAGTTGCAGCTGTAAAGGGTTTTTACGGCTTGGCTACTGTGGGAGATTCTTATTCTTGCGCTTCAGAAGCCCCCAATCACACTCAATCCTTTGTCAGCCTCCGCCGCGGAGGTGAAGGGTCCTCTTAAAGCTCCCGCGCCGGAGTTCAAGAAATAGGTACCGTCGGAAGTAGCTCGCGGCAATTCCAATTGGTTGAGTTTTTCATGTTTTGAAATTTGCCGATGGCTTTATTTTTTCTATCTTAGAAAAACAGAAAGTTTTCGAGTTTAATCCTATTTGTTACGATGACGCTCATCTGCAAACATAGCCGGTACCAGCTTCCGTCATCCCCCAAACAACACCATCTCCTGAGGAGTCTATGTACTTTGTATAAAGAGGAACTGCTTGCCAAGTCGTACCCGGAGGACATCCTCCAGACGACGAACTTGGCGGCGCCGAACAAATCGGTGCGCCCGTGGACGAAAGACCGGTAACCACTTGACCGGTAGGGCATGACCCCCCAGTGGAGCCAGAAACTATACATTGAGGGGTTCCATCCAAATTAATCCCAATCATAGTTTGTCCCGCTGAACATGAACCCAGTGTACCTCCGCTTGAGATTGCCGCGCATGAGGCTATGACTGGGGGAGCCGTGATTACAAAAAGAATGCGAGGGCCGTCCACGTTAATAAGTCTTCCGGTCAAACTTCCTTTTTCTGTAGCTGCTATTTTAAGGTGAAATTCGTAAGGAGACGAATTATTGAGTCCACCAGTGCTTTTATTATAGGGTTTAAAAAGTCTTATTCCGGATATGCTGATGTAGCGGCTATTTAACGCGTAATTATCCACCAATGATTTCAAAGGTGTGCCGTTAATGGCGTCGGTCAAAATAGTATAAGTTCCACTGGCGTCAGAAGCTAAATTTACTGTCTTCCCCGAAAACGTAGCATTGCAATTTACAGCGTTAGCTAGCGTTTGGATCAATTCCTGTTTCATGTTGATTGATTCGATCTTTGCTTCCAAGTAACGAATCTGTTGGGAACTTGAAATCAACTGCGAAGCGATAGCTGTCATCAGGATCATTCCAATGCCAGCGGCAACCATAACTCCAAGTAAGCTAAATCCTGCCCGACTCTGCAGATTTTCCCTCGACATGCCTGTCCCCAATTCCTTTATATTATTTTATAATATCCATTGGCATTTATTAAGCAATTTTAAGTGAATTGCCTTAGACTCAGCCAATGCACTTTCTAATCGATGATTTGTATCAGAATGAGATGCCCGGGGGCAGATACATCGCCGGCAAATTTTAAGTGGAGCGCTATCCACCTCCGCGGCGGAGGTGGAGACTCTCAAAGGCCACACGTTTCTTTGCCTGTGAGACAAGTGTTAAATAGCTTTACCGGGGGGTTTCCGCTCAGACTGGGGTTTTGGTTGCGGCTTCATTTTTCTCGAGGGTGGTACGTCATACCCGACAGTAACCAGTTCAAACTCTTTAAA
The DNA here is from genome assembly GCA_964498095.1 of uncultured Bdellovibrionales bacterium. Taxonomy (GTDB): domain Bacteria; phylum Bdellovibrionota; class Bdellovibrionia; order Bdellovibrionales; family SG-bin7; genus SG-bin7. The sequence continues at coordinate 128,393 of CAZCFY010000002.1, forward strand.
GTTTTTGAGGACGTCTATTCTTAGAGGAAGATCGAACATACGAGAAACATTCGTGCCTTGGGAATTTTCGGCGGCACAAGAAAAGTGGATTGGTGCCTTGGCGCCCTCCAATACTAAGGTAGTAACTTCGTCGGAACTGTTTCGCTCAACTTCTTTCACTTTCAGTATACGCGGTTCACTTATTTCAAGTTTAGAGACATTTTCCCCTTTAACTTTGAAGGTGCATACTATCTTACTTTTGAAGAAAGGTGTATTATCCAAAATTTTTTCAAGGGTGGCGCAGGAAGAACTTTCCTCAGCGGGACAAGGTTCAAAGGGTAAACTACTTATCTTTTTCGGATCAAATTTAAGCTCAGTCATGGACCCTATGTAAAGTTCTTCGCCCTTTGCAATCAAAGTAAAAAATAACGCCATAAAAACGAAGCGACTTAAGGTCATGTACCCCCCTTGATCTCATTCACTAGGTTATCAGGAAATGTTAAAGAAACCAGCGGCACCTTCGTCCAAAAACGCGGCACACCCACTAACCGCCATCCCAGTCACCGCAGCGAAGCCACTGCCAATCTAACAAATTTTCCGTGCCCGGCGTTTAGCGAGCCCAGCTTTTCGTCTGTTACGCGCATCCAGCGAATGGCGGCGGCATCATCACCGGCGGAAAAATTAAGTTCGACATCGGTACCAACGTGTTTGTGAAACACCGTCGTCTCTACCCATGACTCCTTGGTGTTACGCGGATCTTCGACCAAGCCTTTATAAATTTCCGTGCCTGCCACATGACTCAAATCTACTCCCGCTTCTTCCCGAAGTTCCCGCGCAGCAGTGGTTTCCGCCGCCTCACCTTTTTCGATAAATCCACCAGGCAGCGCCCAGCGCCCACTGTCTTTACGCTGAATAACCAATACTTCAAAAATATTATCGCGCGAATTGAAACGCGTGACCACGGTATCAGCGGCAAGGTTGGGTCCTTTGTACCAAAGATCCGGCAATGTACACCTACCTAATTATGGAATCTTCTAAATTCTTGTTTTTGGTTGGCGGCAGGTCTTCGTTGTAGTGAATGCCAACAGACTCCTTGCGCATCAAAGCACAGCGGACGGAAAGCGTGGCCATTAAAGCAATGTTACGGCACTCAAGGATGTCCTGATGCAAAGGAAACTTACGATAATATTCCGCGATCTCTTCTTGAATGATCTGCAGGCGTTTTAGTGCGCGCTGCAAACGGAAAGTCGTGCGCACGATTCCCATATAGTTCCACATCAGTGTGCGAATCTCTTGCCACAAATGCGCGATTACCACCATTTCCGGATGAGTAGGGGCGGGTGGGTTCTTCCACGCATCGATTTCTAACGGCGAAATCGGGATAGTGGGAATTTTATCTTTTAAAAATTCGGCGGTATTCTGTGCGGTCGCCAAGCATTCCAGCAGGGAATTGCTAGCTAAGCGGTTAGCGCCATGGAGTCCATTGCAAGCCGTCTCGCCAATTGCAAACAAGTTCGTAACGTCGGTTTTGCCAGTAATGTCACTTAATACTCCGCCACAGAGATAATGAGCTGCCGGCACCACGGGGATGGCATTGCGAGTAATATCTATGCCGTAATTCAAACATTGTTTATAGATTGTCGGGAAGCGCTCTCTTATTTCTTCGGCTGGTTTATGAGAAATATCGAGATAAACACAAGGATGGCCCGATTTTTTTATTTCGGCATCCATCGAGCGCGCCACGATATCGCGGGGAGCGAGCGTTCCCATCTCGTGGTATCTTTGCATAAACTCTTCGCCGCTAGAGTTAATAAGTTTAGCGCCTTCTCCGCGTAGGGCTTCTGTAAGTAAAAAATTTCGCGCTTCAGGGTGATAAAGGCAGGTGGGATGAAACTGCATAAACTCAAGATTGGCAACTCGCGCGCCGGCACGATAAGCCATGGCGATGCCATCGCCAGTGGCGCCGGTCCAATTTGAGGTGTAAAGATAAATTCTGCCCGCCCCACCCGTTGCTAAAATCGTAACTTTGGATTTTATGGCGATGACTTCTTGATTTTTCACATCAAAAACATTGCAGCCGATACATGTGTTGGGATTTAAATCATGCGGATCAAGTCTTTTTGTTGATAAAAGGTCGATCGCGAAATGGTCTTCTAAAATTTCTATATTTTTGTGTTCGCGAGCCCGTTTTAGTAAAGTGCTATGAATGATATTTCCGGTATGATCTTTAACATGCAAAACGCGCGCTTCGCGGTGGCCTCCTTCGCGGTTAAGGCTGCTATCAAACTTTACTCCCCATTGGATGAGGTCATTTATGCGTTCGGGGCCCTGGCGAATTATATTTTCCACGACCTCGCGGCGGCAGAGGCCCGCACCGGCGTTCAGAGTGTCTTCGATGTGTTTATCAAACGAATCATCTTGGCTGGATACCGAGGCTATTCCCCCTTGGGCAAGGTTCGAGCTAGACTCGGTCGCTTTGTATTTGGAAAGGATAGTGATTTTGGTGGTTTCCGCCATCTTCAGAGCTAGACCAAGGCCTGCCACACCGGAGCCAATAACCAAGATATCTGTCGTCAACGTCTTCATAATGGGGAACTTGTAAGAGAGCTTTTCCACTTTGTCATTAACTCACGATTAATGCGCCATGTAACACAAGGGGAGTCTTGATTCTGACAGAGAGCCGAAACTAAAATTTATAGCAAGGGTTTGACTCGGATGTTGACCCCCAAAAAACGAGGGCATGGATGCAAAAAAGATTACAGTCTTTGGTCGTGATCACACTTGCGGTGATCATAGTTTCAGTCGTTGCAATAAGAACAAAATATTCTTGGTCAAGTTTTGCCCGGCAAAATTTGCGTGAAGTCGTTAGTAGCGAACTTTTAGTACTGAGCCACTTGCTAACGCAAAAAGCGCAAACGCTAGAGGACGCTTATGTAAGTGCTCTCAATAAAAAACCAAATCCCAACGTAAAAATCATCTATTCCCGTGTTCTGCAAAAATCAGAAAACGGCCATTGGTCGTTAGTCGACACGCAAGAGGTCCCGGGATCAGGCGCTTACTTTGCCAAACAAATTCCTGAAAACTTCAAACCCACGGGCAAGCAATGGATGCGTCTTAGTGATTCTAAGGGAGAGTCTTATGCGGGGCTTTTGTTACCCGTAGCCGCTGGCGAAAATGGTATTTGGCGACCCACGGCCGCGAGTGACGCCAAGACCATCGTATTTGCCGTTTTCAAAGATCCTTTTGGCGACATTGTAGAAATTTTTAAAGGCGCCGGTGCTAGTTTTATAGTTTTAGATAACCGCAACTTTGTAATGGCGCATTCCACGGAGGAATACCAAGGCATGGCCGTGGCTAAAGATATTCAACGGCTCATTGATACTTACCGCTTGGAATCCTTTGTTGAAAGAAAAGCGGGTAAAAAAGCCGGTGGCTATATCGGAATTCAAAAAGTTCCCGAACTCAACCTTGTTTTAGCTGCCGAATTGCCTGGGAATTTGGTGGGCATGAAATTTTATCGTTGGCTGTTTGAATTCATCGCTGGCGGAATTCTGTTTACGGCCCTAACACTTTTTGCCCTCGGCCGGCGTCGTCAATTCAGCGCGGAGGTTTCTGAAGAAATTGTGGCGGTAAGAATTCCTTCGCCGAAGACCGCAACTCCAGCTCCAATCACGGCCGCAATTCCAACTCCGGCTTTACCGCAAAAAGATTTTGTAATTGAAGAGCCTGAAATTGAAAAGCCCCAAGGCCGCTTGGAAAAACTCATGAATCTGGCTGCCGGCATGAAAAATAAAAAAACAAAACCCACTCCTCCGCCGATTCAAACTCAAGTCACCGGCTTTCAAAGCCAGCCGACCATGGTTACCTCGCCCATTTTAACGCTGGAAACTGCTAACTTGCGGCCCCTGTTAATAACTCTCTTGGCGGAAGCCGCGCACGACATTCGCGTTTATGGCGTTGAGGTTGAAGACAAAATTGACGAAGTGCCAGAAGTTAATGGTTCCGCAAAAGATTTACAGCAGGCTCTAGCAGGACTTATGAAGCTAACGTTTTATGGCGTCCGCCAAAAAATGGCCAAGAAAGTTAAGATTCGTCTGCAGCGCTTAGGAAAGAGCGTTGAATTAATTTTAAGTGACAATGGGTTGCCGCGAAAAACTAATGAAGACGCGCTCCTCACGGATATTATTAATTATCCCGAGCTAGTTACCGCAGTTTCATCGGCGCTGCAGAATTTACGCCGGCTAAAAGCCGAAATACAAATGCGCTATGACTTTCACAACGGTAATCAAATTATAGTGCGCTTGCCTGTTGGCCAGGAAAAGGCGCCGCCGCGGATTACTCCAAACCTTGCGGCGCAAAATAGCGAAGAAATAAAAAAGCGCTTTAATCAATTCCAGATTAAAAATATTGCCATAAACGTGCGTAAACCCAAAATAAAGGAAATCGAAAATGACTAATGATGTACGCAGTAGTTTTTTGATTTACCTCATCGGTGAAGAGACTCTTGAGCTGGCGGCACTTCGGGTATCTTTGACTCAAGCGGGCTTTCATATAATTAATTTTCGAAAAGTAGAAGCGGCGTTTGAAAAAGTGGCAAAAAATCCGCCGCATGTCACAGTTGTCGATCTTGAGGGGCAGAACCTCAATGCCGAACAGTACTTGGAAAAATTTGCCAATCTTTCTCCGGAAACACTTCATATCGCGACCATTGGTAAGGGGCGAGATTTACATGCGCCGATACTTATGGAAATGGGTTTTTACGAAACCATTGAGCGGTCCCAAACCGACGGCCGAGTGTTAATTGGAATTTTGGATAGGGCGATAGAACGCATTTATTATCAGTATCAGGCCGAACAGGTTGGTGAGACCAGTGAAAAGAAAATTTCTGAACTAGAGCAGGTTATTAGCGATAAAGACAAAACTATTGCAGCATTAAACGAAAAACTCACTAGTCAGACAAAACAAGCCGAAGATTTATTTCAAAAGATTAGAAACTTTCAGATCCGCATTAGCCAGCTAGAGTCGGAGCTCGAAGCCAGTGAAAGCAAAACACAAAGATATATCGCTGATTACGTAAAAATAAAAAACGATAAAGATTCTCTAGAAACTCAAGTTAAACGCTATAAAGGCGATGCCGGCACTTCGTCACTGGGCTTTACGGGTTTAATGTCGTCTTTAGGAAAATGTCACTCGGTCGAAGATGCCGTTCAGGATTGGCTAAATAAAACTCACCGCTTATATCAAGACGTACCGGTCGCTTTTTTCCGTTATATCCCCAATCACAGTCATTTGGTGCTCGCGCAATGTGCGGGTCTTGAAATTCAGAAAGTGCGTGGAATTGGCATTCCGCTCGCGGGCCTAAGCTTGAAGGAGCAAAAGTACTTTTACTCGCACGTGAGATTCTTGGCGAATCTGCGGGATTTATTAAAAGGCGCATTTAATGTGTCTGAGTTTGAATTCCGTGAACTTGTTACCGACCGAGGTGTTGTTGGGATATGTGTAATCTTTAGATCGCTAAAAACCGATGTTGAGAAGAGATTTTTTAATGATTCCATAGAACTTTTAAACTTAGTGGCTAACCGTAATTCACTCGCCTTTAAAGTTCACGAATATGACTTAAGGGATGACCTCACTCAGCTCTATACCCGCCGGTCCTTGGACGAAAGTTTAACCGCCGAGATGTCGCGCGCGGGGCGCACACGCTTACCACTTTCCGCTCTCTATATCCGCATCGACGATTTTGCGGAATTGGAAAAGAAGTGGGAATCGGAAACAGAAAAAGTTATCAAAGCTGTCGCCACCATTTTGCGCAAGACAAGCCGTATAAATGATTTACTTTATCGCATAGAAAAAGATCAATTCGTAGCACTCCTCCCGCACACCGATTGTCAGGGGGCAAAAGTAAAGGCGGAGACTTTACGAAATTTCATTAAGAAGGCGCAAATCCGTACTACGCAAGGCCAGATCATTCCCAATGTCTCAATTAGCGTTGGGATAAGTGAATATCCAAAGCTTTGCCGTGACTCCGAAGGATTGTTAATTTCCTCGGATGAAGCACTTTTTGAAGCGGCAAAATCCGGTGATTGCGTCCAACTTGCTACGAGCATCGAAGCGCTGTGAGAAAGACTGTTGCTGAGATTTCGCTAAGCAACTTACGCCATAATTTTAAAATCATCCAAAGTATTGTTGGCGAATCTCGCTTCATTTGTCCAATGGTAAAAGCCAATGCCTATGGCCACGGGGACGTCGCCGTCTCGAAGGCTCTAATCGCCGCCGGGGCTGAGCGCGTGGGTGTTTGCTTGGCCGAGGAGGGGATGCATTTGCGTAAGCACGGTGTTTCCATTCCTATTTTGGTTTTTGATATTTTTGACGACGCTTCCGCCGAGGAAATTATTGATCATGAACTTACCCCGGTAATTTCCACATGGATTCAGCTAGAGGGAATGGCCAAAGCACTGCAAAGTAGGCTTTGGCCAATTCACCTAAAATTTAACACGGGTATGAACCGCTTGGGCTTTGATTTGAGTGATGCGCAAGCCGTTCATGATTTTATAGTGAGCAAGAAATGTTTTCTTTTGCAGGGGGTGTGCACTCACTTACGTAATGGTGAGGACGCCGGAAAGAGCAAAAGTGTTAGTGAGGCGCAGCTTAAACGATTTTTGTCACTAGAGAAAATTTTCTCGGAAGAGGGAATTAAATTCCATGCCCTAAATTCCGCCGCCTTGTTTTCGGCGAGTTCCAAATATAAAAAACTTGGGGTGCGGCCGGGAATTTCGCTCTACAGTGCCGAGACCAATAAGAAGTTGCGGCCGGTGATGTCGATTAAATCTGAGATAGTTTTATCCCGTTTTATCGAAAAGGGAGAAAAAGTTTCCTACTCGGGAAAATGGACGGCAAAAAAGAAATCCGTCATTGGCGTGGTGCCCATAGGCTACGAAGACGGATATTTCCGCGCGTTTTCAAATAAAACAGAAATGCTCTTCCGTGGTAGGCGTGTGCCCGTTATTGGTACTGTCTGCATGGACTATACGATGGTTGATTTAACGAAAGTTTGCAGTGGTAAGCTGGCGAGTGTAGGCGAAGAGATTGTCGTTCTCGGCGCGCAGGGCGCCGAAGAAATTACCGCCGCCGAACTGGGTAAATGCGCGAGTACAATTTCGTATGAAGTTTTAACTTCTGTGGGGAATAGGATCCCTCGCGTCTATGTCAGATGATTTTGCTGTTTGAAAATGTATCAAAGAACTTCCGGGCAAAAATGCTCTCCCCAAAAAAAGTCCGCCACCGCGAAAAGACCAGTCAAACCAACCAAAGCACAGGTCCGGTCCCTACGAAGGTCTCTAGCAAAACGTGGAGAAAAATCGTCAAAAGGATAAGTTCTTCCCACTTACGCGAGCGGACGAATACAATATTCATAGAGAGAATTCCCAATGAATGTTGATACCTTGACGATCAGACTTACCAAAACGGGTTGGGAGAAATTCGTCCAATTTCTTGAGGACGTGCACACCTGGATCGCCGATATCGGCGCCATGTTTTATTTTCTTACGGCCGCTATCAAGGGGATTTTCGACAAACCCTACCGCGTGAGTGAGTTCTTTCGCCATGCCGAATTTATTGGAAATAAATCCATTGTGATCGTCGCGCTCACCGGAACTTTTACCGGCATGGCGCTCTCTTACCAAATCTACCTTGGATTTAGTTTAGTAAATGCTTCTAATCTTGTTGGCCCCACGGTGGCGCTGGCCATCAGCCGGGAGCTCGGGCCCGTGCTCACGGGTCTAATTGTAGCCGCTCGGGCGGGGGGAGCGATGGCCGCGCATATTGGTACTATGCGTGTGAGTGAACAAATCGACGCTCTCGAGGTTATGGGTGTTGATCCCGTGCAGTATCTCGTGTCTCCTCGGATGGTCGCGACACTCATGGTAATGCCGCTGCTGACCGCAGTATTTGACTTCGTGGCGATGGCGGGTGCGCAATTTCTTTGTATCGGAATTCTAGAAATGGATAAGGCGATTTTTTGGGAAAAAATTAGACTCTGGATAGAACCGCGTCATATCTATGAGGGATTTTTTAAGTCCCTCGTTTTTGGATTTTTCTTCGCGACAATTTGCACCTTCAGCGGTTACACCACAAAAGGTGGCGCCCGGGGCGTGGGAAACGCTACCAACCGCGGCGTGGTATCGAGTATGGTTATGACTATCGTTCTGGATTATTTTCTCACGCATATTATTCGCTTTTATTACAAGATTGCTGGAATATAAATGGAACAAACCGCCATTGACATAAAAAATTTACGCAAGACTTTTGACGGCGAAAACTATGTGTTTCAGGGCGTGAATTTACAAATTCCAAAAGGTAAGATTACTTGCATCATCGGGTTTAGCGGTACGGGAAAAAGTGTATTATTAAAACATATTTTGGGACTGGTGGCGCCGTCGGACGGCACTATTTCGGTTCTTGGTCAGGAAGTCTCGCACCTTAACATGCACGATAAAATTGAATTGCGAAAACACTTTGGCGTGCTTTTTCAAAACGCGGCCCTGTTTGACGACATGACCGTGATAGAAAACGTATGTTTTCCATTGCGTGAGCACCGCGCCTACTTATCAGAGAGAGAAATTTTGGCCACCGCCCAGGCGCGACTAAAGTTAGTTAAACTCGATGAGATTCACTTCCACAAATTACCCAATGAGCTCAGCGGTGGAATGCGTAAGCGCGTGGGACTGGCGCGCGCGATCGCCCTTGATCCAGATATTTTAGTTTACGACGAACCAACGACGGGTCTTGATCCGATTCTCACCGAAACTGTTGATGATTTGATTCTTGAAACCCACCGTCACCGGACTGGTTTAACGTCGCTAGTAGTAAGTCATGATTTGTATGCAGCATTTCGCATAGGTGATTACATCGCCATGCTGGATAGTGGTAGAATCTTATTATTCGGAACTCCTCAGGATTTTTATAATTCTGAAATTCCGCTGGTGAAAAAATTTGTGTCTAAAGGAATGAAGAAGTCATGAATTTACTTGGCTCCGCTGAATTTAAAGTGGGCATCATGGTCATCGCCGTGCTCGCGATCATTGGCGTTATGTCAATGAAAGTCAGTGAGAATCCCGAAATTCTTCACAAAAACAAAGAGGCTTGGTTTCTTTTAAAAGACGCCAGCGGACTCATTAAAAACTCAGGCATCAAAATGGCGGGCGTAAATGTTGGGACCATCAAGGATATTCGCTTACAAGATGGTATGGCGCGCATTGATATCAAAGTTTCCGGAGATATTCCACTTACCACGAGCACTTCCGCCGAACTCAGAGCCAATGGCATACTTGGCGATAAGTATATCGAGATCGTTCCGGGAAATCCACAGGACCCAGCACTTCCCGAGGGTGGGCAAATTACCCGTACCGTAGACCATGGTTCCATGAACGTGGTAATGAACGAGATTTCGAAAGTCGCCAGCGCGTTTTCAAATATCGCGGAAAAGTTAAAAACGGCTACAGATGATAAACCGGATCAAAATCAGCCTATTGGCCGCATCGTTAAAAATATTGAAAATCTGACCCATGACCTCGCCGAAATTACCAGCCACAATAAAGGTAAAATTAACGAAATCATTGACCGTGCTAATAAAATCGCCGGAACTTTAGATGGTGTGATCAATGATAATTCCGAAGAGGGCTTTAAGCAGACCTGGAAACGTGTCATGAAAAGTCTCAATCGCCTTGATGTGGTGATGAAAAACGCGGAAGAAGTTTCAGATAAAATTAACAGCGGCAAAGGTACGATTGGCCGTTTGATTAATGATGATGCTACCGTGGAAAAAATTGAAACCGCGGTAGAAAAAGTATCAAGTGTGTTCGATACGGCAACAGCCATCGAAACAAGTTTTGATTTCCACTCGGAATTTATGACAAAGGCGGGCGAAGCCAAATCTTTCATCGGCGTAAAAATTCAGCCGGGTCTTGACCGCTATTATGAGTTGGGAATTATCGATGATCCTGCGGGACTTACGCTGCATACAGATACAACACGCACGACGGATGGAACGACCACGACTATTAATCAAGCAGACACTTACCGCGAGCGGGTGAAGTTTACGGCACTGTTTGCAAAAAATATTTATGACTTCACGATTAAGGGTGGCCTCATTGAAAGCCGCGGAGGTGTGGCTTTTGATTATAATTTCTGGCGCAACAAATTAAGATTTTCAGTTGAAGCTTTTGATTTTGCTGATATCTATGTGAGGGCCTACCTAAAATATAATATTTATAGGGGAGTGTACTTGGTTGGTGGCGGTGATAACGTCTTTGACAGTGCGGGGTATTCAACTTTCGTTGGTGCGGGACTTTTCTTGACCAACGACGACTTGAAGCTACTTTTGACCAAGGCATCTTTTTAATATGTTTCGTTGGGGTTTAGTCAGCGTATCCGATAAAACAGGACTTATTGAATTTATTAAACCACTCGTCGACAAAGGTTTAAAAGTCGTTTCCACCGGGGGCACCGCCGAGTTTCTCAAAAAGCATGGAGTTCCCGTCACACCCGTGAATGAAGTTACGGGATTTCCCGAAGTGATGGACGGGCGCGTGCGCACACTCCATCCGCGGATACACATGTCGCTTTTAGCACGTCAGTATGACAAAGACGACATGGCCCTTTTAAAGGAACATAATTTATTGCCTTTTGACTTAGTTGTCGGAAATCTTTATCCGTTCGAAGAAGCCTTAAAGGAAAATCTAGAACCCCGTGAACTTATGGAATACATCGACATAGGCGGTCCCTGCTTGTTACGGGCGGCGGCCAAAAGTCACGAGACTATCACGGTGGTTTGCGATCCGGCAGATTACTCAGCCATTCTTAGCGGAAACTATGATCGTAGGAAATTAGCGGCAAAAGTTTTTTCACATGTTTCCGCTTACGACTCCATGATCGCGCGTGAGTTAAGTGGAGATACTCCCGGCAAAGATTTTAGTTTAGGCGGCAAAATTGTGGAAGAACTACGCTATGGCGAAAATCCGCAGCAGAAAGCCCTTTGGTACCGCACGCCCGGCACGCTTGGCGGCTTGCATGAAGCCGAGGTTTTGCAGGGCAAGCAACTCTCCTTTAACAACATTGTCGATCTAGAAGCGGCTAGCCGCACGCTCATCGAGTTTGCCGGGCCATGTATGGTTGGCGTTAAGCACGCAAACCCTTGCGGCGTTGGTGTTGGTGCCACGGGATTAGAGGCCGCAAAAAAATGTATTAGCAGTGATCCCGTCAGTATTTTTGGCGGAATTATTGCCTTTAATCAAACCGTTGACGAAGATGTCGCGCAGTTGCTCGAAAATATTTTTCTTGAGTGCATTGTTGCGCCTGAGTTTAATGCGGCGGCGTTGGAAATTTTTAAAAAGAAAAAGAATCTGCGCCTCCTTAAGTGGAAGAATATTTCTCACAAGGCGGCGGCATTAGAGGTAAAAACCGTGCGCGGCGGTTTTTTAATTCAAAATTCAGACGACGTCGGAAGTTGGAATGCGAGCTGGAAAATAGTGGGTCAGGAACCCAATGAAAAAACGAGGGAGAACCTCATGTTCGCCTGGCGCGTTTGTGCTCATTTAAAAAGTAACGCTATCGCGATTGCCGGAGAGGGCCAGACCTTAGGCTTGGGCATGGGACAAGTAAATCGCGTTGAAGCGGTAGAGCATGCAATTCAACGCAAGCTTTCTCATCATAAGGATTTTAAGGGCGAAGCAGTCCTGGCGAGTGATGCCTTCTTTCCATTTGCTGATTCCATTGAGAAAATAAGTGACGCGGGAATTCGTTGGGTAATTCAGCCGGGCGGAAGCGTTCGCGACGAAGAAGTTATTGCCAAGGCCCGGGAGTGCGGAATTAACATGGTATTAACGGGGGTTCGGCATTTCTACCACTAAATGTAAGAAATGTAATACAGAGATAAAACCTCACCTCGTCGCAGGTGAACTTTGTTTTGCGTGTGTAACGCGAAAGTCGGGCCGCTCTAGCCGTTTACGCCGGTTGATGAGCACGTCGCTTGTTGACGTCGGTCCTGGCGGAAACTGTATCTATTGCCGGTTACCTTTTGAAAACAACCGTATCGGAGTCTTTTTATCCGACGGAAAAATTTGTGAGGGCTGTGCCCGCGCATTGGAGGAGTATAGTGCAAAAACCTTTGAAGGTATTGTACAGTCGCTGCCTTCAGAATGGCTCTTAAAATCCTCCGGCCGTATTATGGGCCCTTTTACTTTGGCGGATGTCGAAAAAAAATTAATGGCCAGCGAAGTCGTTCCGTTAGATGAAGTATCAAGACCCTTTGAGCGCTGGAAATATTTACGTGACGAAGTTGCTTTCGCCAAAACGATCGAACTTATCCGCTTACGCGGCTTAGGGCGCCCCGAGGATACCGGCACAAATACTCAAGTGGACCGGCACACAAGCGATTTTACAATCACTCAAGAGGGCGCGCAAACTGGTTCGCTGACTGATCCCATAGATGGAAATCTTATTGATGTGCAGGCCCGTGTTGTTCCTATCGAAGCGCAAAGTGCGCCGGCGAACGTGACCTCCTATGGCTTTACGGGCGATGCGGCCGTACAGGCCAATATTAAAAGATCTTCACGGTTGATGTGGTTTGTTCCTGTTATCGTCGCCATTGGATTTGCCGCGATTTTTGTTGTCACTAGTCGTAAAACTCCCATGCGTGCGGCAACCTTTGAAGAATTATACCGTCAGGGCGTGGAGGCGCAAGAGTCCGCCGATCATATGTCGGCGTTAAAAAGTTTTCGTGCGGCCCTTCTACTGCGCCCCCAAGATGCTGATACGGGTTTAAAGGCGGCGGCTCTAATGGTTTATTTTGAGGGCCAAACAGCCGAAGCGACGCGAATTATTAATTCGATATTGGAAAGGGAGCATTCTCCAAGCGTGGTTAAGGAAGCTAACGTTGTTTTAGCGTTAGCCCGAATGCAGGATAGCGAATTTTCTTCGGCGCAAGAGCGAGTGGTGGAAGCGTTAAAACTGGACCGCGGTTACGGACCGGCACTTATTAATAAGGCTTTTTTAGACGCAAAAGCGGATAAATACCAAGATGCTATCGATAGTTTGGCCCAAATTCACGAAGCGGCCACCAGTAATATCTATTCACTAAAAAATATTTTATTGGCTACGTTACTTTTGCGTCAAGGAGACGCGGCGGCAAGCCAAGCGGAATTTAAGCGGTCGTTTGAAATTTCCTCGCGCTATGCGGCCGCTAATCAGGAATTCGCCCAAGAGGCGCGTTTACTTTCCGTGGTAGGAAAGTTTAAAACCGAAAAAAAATTGGAAAATGTGGAAATGGTTTTGGATTTAGATCCGGAAATAAATTTTCAATTCATACCCGATGTCTTGGTGTACCCACGTATCGTCGAATGGAATTTATTATTAAAATGGTGTGAAGAGGCTGTTCGCGCCTCACCAAAATCAGCCATGAACTCAGGACTTCTGGGGCTTTGTTTTATGCGCGCAAACCGTAATGATGAAGCGCGCAAGCAATTCAGTGAGGCTATGTTACAGAGTCCGACGGATAATTTATTGGCGGCGGTCTATGGGTATTTCCTTTTAAGTAGTGGCAACGATGAGGCGGCCCGCGCCGTATTAAGAGCCGGATTAAAGGAGAATAATGCCAAATTGCCAGTGCTATTGCGGGCCCGAGAGTGTATGCGCTCGTCGAATTGGAACTGTGCCCGCGAAAATTATGAATTCGTCGCAAAGGCCAACCCCCGCGATTTAAGTGCCCTTGCCGGACTGGCGGAAACTTATTGGCGCATGAATGAGTCAGTGAAAGCCAACGAGTGGTTGTCGAAGGGGCTTGCAATTTCAAATCGCTATAAACCGCTCTTATGGTTGAAAAAGGAAATTGGCCGTGGTCAGGGCAAATAAAGTTCTGCCACTTTTAATTATCACCTTATTAGGTTGTCAAAAGGAAGCTGAGCCCACTGGCCAAGAGCGCTCAGGGTACGAACCCGTAAACCTTACGCGGGCCATCACCGACGTTATGCTGCCGGCAGAGCTTTGGGACCGCATGGAATCAATTTATCATACGACACAAACCACTGGTTTTGGCAGCGCCGGTGAAAAAAAAGAAGCGGCCGCAGAAAACGGGAAAAAAGAAGGCATTGCTACGAAAGTAGAAATTCCAACCCAATACATGGCATTGAAGGCCTATTTAACGGAAAAGGATGTTGATGCGTTGGGTGGAAAAAATTTTGAACTTACATTTGGTTTGGGTGGCGGTGAGTTGGATTTAAAAAATTTCGTAAAGAAAGGTAAAAAGCAATTTACCTTCGCACTTGAAATGGAAGAACAGTTTTCAAAAAAAGATACCCTAAAAGTTTATTTCTTGAGTAATTCTAAATCAGCTAAGTTAGGAGCTACGGAGTGGGGCGCCGGCTGCTTTAAATATATGGATGTTACGAACTATTTTACGAGAACTTTGTCAGGAAAGGGTGTTCTCGTGAGTGCCGCCGATCTTCGCTATTTGCGGGTTTTAGCGGGCTCATTCTTTTTTGTACTTAATAAAAATAACTCTCTTTATCTTGCGCAACTCAAAGTCACTGATTCGCGTTACAAAAATATATACTGTCGCGGCTAAAAAAATTGCCCCAAAAACTCTGCTCAAATATCCCAGAATTCCCCATAAAATAAAAAAATACCTGTAACTATTACCTTAACTTATCGAAACTCATAAGTGGCACTGGTGTTGCACCTATAAAGTTAACAATTGCTAATAATTTTTTGGGGCAGCGTGAGGTGACGTCATGAAATCAAGTTTACACCCGGTAGATCCGAGGGAAGTAAAAAACATTTTGATAGTCGAAGACGATAAAGACCTTATCGAAGTGTTGAAAATCTTGATGCGCGATGTTTTCCCCACCGCTGAAGTCGAGACGGCAACCAATATTGAGGAGGCAATTCGTCTCCTGAGTCCAGGCCGCTCGCGACCAATCTACACGCCGTATGATTTGGTTTACGCCGATATTTTCTTAAGTGGCCCGGGCACTGGTCTCGACATACTTCGCTTATGCCGTACAGTATATCCCGGTTTGCACTTACTCTTGAGTTCAGCGATGCCCCGTAGTCAACTCGCAAATTTACTGAGAGGAGAGGAAGTTCCAACGAATTATTTGGAAAAGCCATTTTCACTAGAGGACTGCAAGGAAAAAATTAAGTCCGCAGTTTACAGAAACTAAGCAGGGAGGAGTTCACAATGCCTATATTTTTAATCGCCAGTGTAAACTATATCTTGTCATCGGCGGCAAACGCCGCCTGCACCTTGGAGGTGAATCCACTCTCAGGTTTGTTCTCTAAAGCGGCGTTGGCAGTTTTGGTGGTTTCGGGCGAAATCACCCTGCTCGTACTATTATATTATTGGCAAGTACTACAAAAAAATGGAATTGAATCAGGCTATTAAAAACAAGGAGGAAATATGGCCATGCAGATCAACGAATTGAGTAATAGCGAAAAGCGGGTAGCTTTGGACCTTTGTTTAAGGATGTTACGGGCGGTAAATCTGGAGTCCGAAACCTGGGTTGGCAGCTATTACGGTGGACCGTGCTTATACGAAAACGAAATAAATAATTTTTTATTAGACTGTCGCCGTGTACTCAATGAAATGAATTTTGGTGTAAAGGAACACGCGTTAACGGAGTATGACAAACTAGTGGAGAGATATAAATTATGGGACGGGAATCAATTCGAGTCCATGACTCTGACAACATGACGGTAACCTACGGAGGCAAGAAGCTTCAGAAGAGCCAGCTTGAGGGTGTTACCCGCCATTTAAACAGTCTCTTGCAGTGGTGTCCGTGCACAAGTTATTTGTCGGCAGACATTCAAGAAGTGGGTGATGAGTTCAAACTCGAAGTCACTGTGGCCTCGCAAGGGGTAATCTTCGAAAGCCAAAAGCAGGGGCATGAGTTTGATCATGTGGTGTCAGCGGCAAGTAAGGAGCTTTCAGCGCAAATAAAAGAGTGGCGCAACCGCCGCTTTTTCGAGCGGCCCGGCCGTGTCCTAATAATTGATGACGATCCTGACGCGATTGCAGTGCTGGAGCGCTGTTTTCAAAAGTTGGGGTGGAAGTGCAACTCAATGAGTAGTGGTACCGAACTTATCAGAGAACTTCCGCAAATTCCGCGGGAGTATAATCTTTTAGTGATAGATATTATAATGCCGATTCTTGACGGCATGGGAACTCTCGCGGCGGTGGAAAAGCTAGTTGAAAAGTCTTACAACTATGGAGCATGGCGCGACGTCAAGTTGCCGTTTGTCACGTATTCCGTAAAACCAG
The DNA here is from genome assembly GCA_964498095.1 of uncultured Bdellovibrionales bacterium. GTDB lineage: Bacteria > Bdellovibrionota > Bdellovibrionia > Bdellovibrionales > SG-bin7 > SG-bin7. Next base: position 144,684 of record CAZCFY010000002.1, read on the forward strand.
AAAAGGACCTCAACCCCATGAAAGTCTCAAGTTGCTTTTATTACCTTGGGCATTTGCAGAAGGGCGGAAGCATGGCCGAAATGGAAAATACCATCCGCACATTGTTGATGTCTATCGAGGATACGGCAAGCTGCCCAGCGCCCACGTCCCAATTAAAGAACGTTGTTAATAGTCTCGAGTAGCGAATTTTGATTTATGGGTTTATCCAGACGGCAGACAAAGTTGGATAAATCCTTGTTCGTGCCCGCCGTCAAGGCCACGATGGGTGTAAGGCTTTTGTTATGACTTAGTTGCCAAGTTTGAATTCGCCGGGCGGCATCGACGCCATCCATTATGGGCATTTGTATATCCATCAATATAAGGTCAAAATTTTCGCTCTTAACTTTAGAAAGTGCGAGTTCACCACCGCTGGCATGACTTACTTTGTAGTTCGCAAATGGAGATAGAAGACCCGAGACGACCATTAAATTGTCAACACTATCATCCACGCACAAAATTTTCACTTCCTCGCTCTTGTCTTTGAGAACTGGTTTTTCATTTTGTAGCTCGACGGGTTTACCTCTCTCTAGCTCCAATATAAAGCTGAATCGGCTGCCGAAGTCTTTTCGGCTATCGACTCGAATCTGCCCGCCCATCGCTCTTACGATTTGTTGCGCGATGGATAATCCCAAACCTGTTCCGCCACGTTTCTCTTGGAGGGGCTTGCCAACTTGAACGAAGGGATCAAATAACCGGCCCATATCCTCTTGATCAATCCCGGTGCCTGTGTCGGAAACTTCAAAAAATATGCGCTCTCTAGCGTTGTGAGGCTCTAACCTTTTAACCCACAATTTTACCACGCCGACGTCGGTAAAGCGAATGGCGTTACTTATAAAGTTGTCTAGGACTTGGCCAATGCGTAACGAGTCGCCCTTTAAAAACTTCGGAGTATTTATGTCAAAATTAAGTTCAAAGCGTAGGTCCTTTTCGTCCGCCTTGATTTGTGCTGCGGCGGCAATGCGCTTAATAAAAGGAAGGACCTCAAACGTTTCGATTTGTAATGGAACATTTCCTGTTTCCAGCCGCGAAAAATCCAGTAAATCGTTAATTAGATTTAATAGTCGGTTACTCGTATGCCTTAAGGTATCAACGTATTTAGCTTGCTCAGGTGTCAGCGGCGTTGCTTGTAATAAGTCAGGCATCGCCGTAACGACATTCAGCGGATTACGGATCTCGTGACTGACACTTGCGAAAAAATTAGTTTTGGATTTTGTCACTTTTAGAATCTTATCGTTTGCGGCCTTCATACTTGACGTCAATTTAATGTGACGGATTAAAACTGCGGCGGTTAATAAGGAAAGAAAAATATTTAAAATAAAAAGATATTTTCGCAAAGTCGCCTTTTCGATAATTTCCTGATGGCTAACAAGATCATACTTTTCGACGGCAAGATTGGCCGTATCCAGCACTTCTCGGTTTAAGGCCATAATTTCTTCCTGATAGGCGGGCGAGTTATCGCGGTAGCTGGCTTTTGTAAAGAGTTGGTTCATCAATATAATTTGTTTAGACAAAAGATCGGCGATTTCGCGCGTAGGTGCCGGCGGAATTTTTACTGTTACAACGTGTTCATAGTCATAGGTGATTTCTCCGCCATAGAGCAAAGTGCGGGCGGAATCCTGAAAGCGCTGGTAGTGGTCTCGGGGAATTGAAGAATTTTCTTTTTGCGCTTTAAATATGTCGACGAGGACTTGTTGGCTTAACATCCTTTGGCGGCCTGATAAGTTGATCAAGTAATTATTTTCTAAATCTTTCTTTGAGTAAATGCGCCCAAGATGAAAGTTAAATGCCACGGAAATTAAAAGAATGACGGGAATTAATGTCGAAACATACCGTGATGATAACGTTTTTAGTTTTCCCATACTAGTTTTTTGCCTCTGCAAGTTTGCAGAGTCAACAATGGTTAGGGATTCTTAATTATCTTCCCGCCGGGGGCATATTGCCCCTGTCGTGTCTATAATTTGCCCGTGTAAATTTTTTTGAAAATTAGTCTTTATTTGCGAATCAATTGGGGTTAATTTCGCGACATGTTTGAAATACTACCCCACGATAAAACACTCAGCAGCACAACAGGGATCTGGACCGATAAAGCCACTAAAATAGCTATAATCGATGATGACCGCGACCTGTTGGAATTATTAAAAGTTTACTTCGAGCGTCGAGGATTCACGGTAAACACGTATAACGTGCCAGCCGCGGCGATAGAGGACATAGAGAAGAAGACATTTGACCTTGTCTTATGTGATCTATGGATGCCGGAAATGAATGGTAATGATTTGGTTAAGGCGATACGCGCGAAGAACCGAATTTTACCGGTCATAGTCATGACGGCAAATAATACTATTGATTCTGCGATTGAATCATTAAATCTAGGCGCTTTTGACTATATCACGAAGCCTCTAAATTTAAGTGAACTTGAAGTTATTTCAAAGCGTGCAGTGGCTCAGAGCGAGTTACAGAAGAAGTACGAGTCGCTGCGTGAAGAACGCGAGAAAGATTCCTTACCCCGTTATGGTACCCTAATTGGTAAGGGCGAGAAAATGCGGGAGCTCTTTGGATTAATGACCCGTATTTGCGATTCCATTTCGAATGTTCTTATAACGGGAGAAAGTGGTACCGGAAAAGAACTTGTAGCGCGTACTCTGCATAATAAGAGTAAGCGTTTTAAGAGCCCATTTGTGGCAATAAATTGCGCCGCGATTCCTGCCGAGCTATTGGAGGCCGAACTTTTTGGTCATACCAAGGGCGCTTTCACTGGTGCCGACCGTCTACGCCGGGGTCTCTTTGAAGAGGCTAATGGCGGATCTATATTTTTAGATGAGATCGGAGAAATGCCGCTGAACTTGCAGGTTAAACTTTTGCGGGTACTCCAGGAAAAGACGGTTCGTCCCGTGGGATCTAATATTACTCGCGATTTGGATGTCAGAGTCATCGCCGCCACTAATAAAGACCTGACCAAGGAAGTAAAAGAAAACCGCTTTCGCGAGGATTTATATTATCGCCTGGCGGTAATGCCACTGCATATCCCGCCTTTGCGTGATAGACCCGAAGACATTCCTTTATTGGCGAAACATTTTTTAGCTAAATTTAGTCAGTACTCGGATACGCCACGTTCGCACATTGTTGGCTTCTCTGATGAGGCGCTGGCCAAGCTCGTATCCCACCTTTGGCCCGGTAACGTGCGTGAATTAGAAAACACAATCGAGCGCGCCGTTATTCTTTGTGAAGATAATCTTATCGGTCCCGCGGATATTAGAAACGTTAATGAAAATACCGAGCGTACATCAGCCTATCGGGATTTTAATAAACTGCCAAGCATTGCGGATTTGGAAAATGAATACATCAAATTCGTAATGATTAAAACCAACGGTCACCGCGAAAAGGCTTCGCAGATTCTCGGTATTGATCGAAAAACTTTATACCGTAAATTAAGTCAGTCAGCGGCGGCCGCCACAGCTACAATTTCAGTTGCTAACGGCGGGAATGCTCCAGAGGCTCAAGTTCCTCATTGAGGAAAGTAAATCTCTAATCCTTTGTTTGTCCAGAGAGCGTGCCGCAGATTCAATTTCGCGGCACATGTCGGTAAGTCCTGGAAAGCCAAAAGTCGTCGCGTTTCCTCTGACCATATGACAAATATGTTCAATCTTTTTCAAGTCTCCGCTATTTAGCGCGCTCTCAATTTCAACGATATCCGCTTCGCGGCGCTTAATATAATCCGGTAAAAGGTTTTCGAAAAAGCTGCCAGTAGCAAGTGATTTAGCTTCGCCTATGAATTCCATATGGGAAAACTACTTGGAAGTCGCTACCTAATCAAGTATCTTAAATAAGAAAAATGTTAATAGAAAATATAAGAGAAAACATTAGAGAAATTTTAGAAAAGTCGAAAAGCCAAGCTTACATTGGAGAAGAAATATCCCAATACGAACACGCCGTGCAATGTGGAGAGTTGGCTATAAAAGCTGGTGCCGATAAAGACCTTATTTTAGCGGCGTTTTTACACGATATTGGTCATCTTGTCTTCCCGCCGGGAAGTTCACATATGGGGAATTTTGGTATTGATTCCCACGAGGACATCGGCGCTGAATATTTATTATCTTTAGGCTTTAGCCAGCGCACGGCCAACCTCGTCCGGAACCACGTAAAGGCGAAGAGGTATCTCGTGGCCACAAACCCCAATTATAAAAATAAATTGTCAAACGCGAGTATCGAAACCTTGAAATTTCAAGGTGGCCCGATGGCGCCAAAAGAAGCTGCGGAATTTGCGGCGGATCCTGATTTCAAAGATATTTTGCGTTTGCGCGCCTGGGATGAGCAGGCGAAGATTGTTGGATATAAGCCGGCGCATGAAGAAGAACTCTTCTCCTTACTTTTGAAGAATTAATCTAGCGGATAATATCTCTGGGACTCCCACGCAATTTTTATATTTCGCGGGCGGTAGGGGTGTTACAGGCGGATTCGCGCGCGGACGCCGTAGTGGTCGCTCATGTAGGTTTGGCCCGGTGTGGTTTCGTAGTCTTTACAGTTTTTAATGTCCACTGGTTGATCATATACAATTCCGTAGTCCACAAGCTGAACGCTGCCTTTAAAAAACAAATGATCAAGCGTTGAATTATCTTGGGGGCCCACACGGGCTAGGAGATTTTTGCGATAGTCCCAGGTAACTCCCTTTGTTTCCGTGGGGGCACGCCAAGCATTTGCCAGTATTTTTTTAAAAGGTTCCCAGATTTTTTCTATGGGATCATAAGTTTGGTTTATAATTTTGATATCCGGACCCGTATTAAAATCTCCACCCATAATAACTGTATTACCTGAACGGTTAAAAAAGCCGGCAAGTTCACTTAACTGGGCTTGCTGACAGACGTTCGGCGTGTCGCCTTCACTGTCTTTAGTATGAGAAGTAATTAAATCAATAAATTTTCCTTTAAATTCAACCGTCGCGGTTAAGCCGCCTTGGTTCTGCATGAACTTGCTACAGGTAAATCTTTTTAGCGATTCAGCGCGGATCGGGAGTTCCGACAAAATAACTAAACCGTTCCTCTGGGCGTTGGAAGCGGAAATATAAAATCCATTTTTGTTCGCCCACTGCGCCAGTGCGACGTAGGCGTCCGTGTAAAATACTTCCTGGAGTAAATAGACTGTCGGTATGTCGGTTTTTTTGAAAACATTTTTTCCCATGGCTTGCAAGCGTTCGCGCACGCAAGGGTTAAAATCTTTGCCCATCGCCCGCGCCAAAGCGGTGTTGTAACTGATAACTTCAATTTCATTGGTGTTAAATTCTTTGATTTCGGCTTTTATCATTTGGGAACATAAAATTGTTAAGGTAAAAGCGAGCAAGCGAAACATTGTCAAACCTCCATGTCTTTCAAATCAGACAACGTATCAATATAGATTTCAAGTGTAGAGTTTAGGTTAATTGTTTTTTAATGCGCACCAAACACCTTGCTAACAATGCGCCGTCAAAATTATAGCCAGAACGGAGGTTCTGCATGAAGACGCCAGTCACTTATTTATTGACAGTTTTAGTGGTGCTGATTCTTCCCCATGGTTCTTGGGCGAATGTCGCCGAAGATTTTTTTAAAACCTTCGCTATTGAACGCGGGTACGACGGAAAAATAAAAAAGATATACTTAAAGCGAGGCAACGCCCGGCGGCTTACCTTTGATGATGTAGCAGAAAGCTTTACTGACGAGATATTGGCGGCTCAGAATGAAATTAAGCAGTTTGATGAAAGATCTTTTATAGAAAACAATTTTGAAATACAAGACTGGCCCATCGAACAGAGGCAGCAAGCTGAAAAGACATTGAGACTTTTAAAACAACAAGACCTCCAGGCTGTAATAAAAGATAAATCGGTAACGAACGCGATAAATTATCTCCTTGAGAGCGGCGAATCTGAGACTTTTAATTTTCGCGTTCTCGCCGTTCCAGAAAATCCGCGCTATTATGATTCTAACGAAACAGCTTTAAGAATTGGCGTCAAGGCGTCGGGACTAATAAACTTGGCGGCGGGTGGCGCCTTCGGAGTTAGTGCGGCGCTTTTTTTGGTTTCAAGAACCTTTGATATGATTCTTGAGCGGCGCAGCTTTTTCCAAAATTGTCTCATCTATTATTTTGATAAATATGGGCCGGAAAGGTTTGGCGTTAGCAAATTTGAATCCCAAAAAATACTATCGTCTATCTACGAGTCCCGCATTAAGGTTTGGCATTTTTGGGAGAGAAAGCGCGCGCGTCTAACGTGGGACAAATATGGCTTTGATAAGTACTCTGCCTATCTTGTGGATGCCGAGAAACGCCGTAAAACCGAAAATCAAGAGCTCGTGAGTTGGGGAAGCCGGATGGGCTTCGCGTTTCACGATGGCGAGAATCGTAGCGGAAAAAAAATAGTAAACCTCGTCACCCATCGAAGTGTCATGTCCAAAAAGCTATCTTATGGTTTTGATTACACGAGCCCAAACAAACTGCGCAATCTACGATTGTTATACTTTTTGATGCAGATCGGAGTGAGATTTGCCCCTGTCCCAGGTTCGGGTAGGGTGTTTGATTTTTTTGTTGAATCTCTTTATGTGCCACAACGGCAAATGGAGGGCATGCTCTACGGCTTTTTAAAAGATAATGGCTCACCCTCCGCCGCCCACGCCGTCGCCCGACAAACGATAAATCCCTTTATTCTTCTTGAAGTTGAAAACAAAAACCTTTGATTTGCTCTAAAATCTGGTTCAGCCAACTCTGAGCTGATTGCCGAAGCGGGTAGAGGCATAGCGTTTTATTATTTCGTTCATGCGAAAGAATTTAAATTCGATAGTCTGTTTGCGAATGGATTGAAAGATGGCTTCGCGACTCCTTTCGCAATTAAAAACGGTCTTCCACGATTGTATGTGCGCGGGTAAGTGCAGATCACTGTTTGCGATGATAGGCAAGCCACTTTCGTCGACTTCGTTAAACCAGATGGATCCGCTGGCGACTTCCCATGCGTCTACCAGATCACCAATTTCTTCGCGCATATTCCAAAGCTTATAGGTTTGCTTTTCGCGGACACCGGTATTTACCGGATGAGCTGCTATAGTTAGCGCCCCATTTAACTTTGCCTCTTCCAGTTGCGATTTAGTATTGCCGTTTGGGCAAATGAACCTTTCGTTTCCGATTACTAAAAAGTGGGCCGATTGACTGGGAAATATGGAATTTTTGGTAATTTCATAACCAGGCAGTACTAACATACGGTATTGCTTCCAAGCCCTTTCGGCTTCACTTTTTATTTCATCCATGTATTTTTGAAAATTGTCCGTTCTTACGGTCCAATCGAGATATTTTGCGCCAGCGCCAAACAGGCCGGAAGATTCACAAATATGATCGGTAATTGCAATCGCACCAAACCCTAAGCGTCCATAGAGATCGACTACCTCAGAAATAGTTAGCCGCCCATCGCTGAATTTGGTGTGAATGTGCAAATCGGCTAGAAACATAGTCTAAATTTTAAAGGTGATTTGTTGCCGTTTTATTAGAACGAAATGAGAGTTTCATTTGAAAAATATAGAAAGTGTCATGTACGTACCTAGGTACGTGATTGCCGGGCTAAATCTTGCATTATATTTTTCCATGGTGAAATTAAAGGAAGAGAAGTTTTTACAGAGTCTACGTTACTTTAAAAGGACTTTTGCCGCCGTATATGGGGCTACGAGCCCCGATCCTGATTGTGTTCATGACCTGCGTGTCTATAGTCGCCGCCTACTAGCTATTCTTTATCTTTTAAAAGCTAAAGAATACGGAAAAGAGCACTTAAATAATATTCTTGATCAAACCGGACCAATGAGAGATCAATACATCTACGAAAAGAACGTAGCGGCGCTGGATAAGTCATTTGTACGAAAGGAAAATCTACCATGGAAGCCAAGCGAAAGTACTTTTAAAGCCCACAAAGAGGCGGTGAAGCATTTAAATGAAGCCATTGACTTAAAAGAAAGGCCGGTAGAAAAGCGCTTTCTAAAAACAACAAACGATATTATTAATAGGCTAGGCCAGTTGGGACAGAGACCAAAATTAAATTATCTTCATGAGATTCGAATTAAAATAAAAAGACTTCGTTACATTCATGACGTTGTAGAGTCCGAAAATGGCCGCCGAATTAAAATAATTCATAAGCTTTGTCGGGACGCCCAGACTGAACTCGGAGACTTACATGATTGTCAAAATATCCTAGCTAGGTACAAAAAGTCAGAAAGTCCAAAGAAAGAAGTTATAAAAGCTTTTACGGCGCGGAAGAATAAGCTTTATAAAAGTTCGATTATTGCGTTAAAGCGCTTACTACGTGCTCTGAAAGATTAGCGCTCGATTAGAACTTTGGCTTTTTTCCACATTCTACTCATCTTTTTCCACAATTAATCGGCACGTCTTATTTATTGAAATCTCTTTCACCATCGATTCTATATGGCTTATGGAAGTGTCGATTTCGGTGCGCCGTTGCCTTAAGGCATCTATCTTAATTTCCAGAAACTTTACTAAATCCCTTATATCTACTTTACCAATTTCCAATAAAGAAATTAAAGCCCTTATTTCCTCTAACTTAAATCCGAGTTTTTTGGCGTATAAAATTAGCTTTAATCGCCGGCGTTCTTTGGGACCGTATTGACGATACGGTCCAGCGATGGCAGGGGGTGTATCTACGAGACCTTTACGTTGATAAAATCTGATCGTTTCAATATTTATAGCTAATTCTTTAGCTAGTTTTCCAATGGTGTAAAGCTTGGACATTTTACTGAGCATAACATTCAAAATCTGGCAGAAGAGTTAGAATTCAATTTGGCCCGAATTAGAATGTTATTAGTATCTACTTTTCAGTGGAGAAATCCGTCTTAATCTGACACTAATAAGTCTTATGAAAACACTCACAATGCTTTTAGCTATAATGATGAGTCAGGGACACCCTAACGCAACCCAAGAATTTATGTTCATTAAATCTAAAACCATCGGTAAAACACCCCGCGGCCGTGAACTAAGCCTCGGTGGCTTTTCAGGATTACTTTATCTTGGTAATGATAAATACTTAGCTTTGACTGACCGTGGACCTAATAGCGACTTAATTAAAATAATTGGCAAGAATATTTGGGTGCGGACAATTATCCTTCCTGGCTTTTCTCCGGAATTGGTTATTATAAAAGCTAATTCCAATAACGGCACCTTTGAGGTCATGGAAGAAATAAAATTAACAGACCCCAAAGGGAATTTACTGAGCGGCCTTTCTCCCATAAAACCTAAGGACCAAAATTCAGATGAGTGGCTGGTAAATTATGAAGGCAGAGAAGTTGCCGCTGACCCCGGCGGTGTGGATGCCGAGGGCATTACCCGCGACGACGAGGGAAACTTGTGGGTATGTGAAGAGTATTTACCTTCAATTATTAAATTTTCATCTGAAGGAAGAATGCAGAAGCGGTATATTCCAGTGGGGGCTTTGAGTGCGAAGGAACGGCGGGCGGCGGAAGTTCGCTTTGGTAAAGACGTTGTTGTCGAGGTCTTGCCCCGGGAAATGCGCTATAAGAGAAGAAATCTGGGTTTCGAAGGAATAGCTTGGCATAATGGAAAAATATATGTGGCACTGCAAAGTCCTCTCAGAGAGTCCGATACTTATTTTCCAATTCTGGAGTTTGACGTGAAGTCAGAAAAGGTATTACGCCAAATACGTTACCCCGTAACTGAAGCGGGCGTAAATAAAATTGGAGATTTAGCGGCCAGTGACAATGGAATTTATGTGATTGAACAAAATTCCCTGACGGGGCCAGAAGCCGTCCGTAAAATATATCTTATTAAAAATTTAACAGGAATAGATTTGAATAAATCTCTGGTTAAAGACTTAAAAGGCACCTTTTATGATACTGTTCCAAAACTAGAAGGTATGGCAATCTTACCCGATAATAGAATTTCTCTTATTAACGATAGTGATTTTGAAGATCGTCCCACTGTATTAAGCACGCACCCTTTATAACGAGTCTTTTAATGCTTTAACCGGATCTGCTTGGGACTCTAAACTTTTACAATATTCCAAAAATTTTTTAAAATCGCCGCCGAACTTTTTAAAAACCTTTTCGAAATCGCCAAGATCCTGCATGTAAGTCTTATAACCCATCAGGAAAGCATTATTGAGTTTTGCCTCGCCAAATCGCAAATACGATTTGCCTTTGAGTTTGGGCAAAAGGCCTTTGGTAAAACGTTCTTTTAGTTCCCCAAGCGCCTCGGCCTTCTTTTCCGGCGTCATCGGACTAGTGGTTTTATAAAAAACTTCAAGACGCTTAATTTCGTCAGAGATAAAACGCGAAAAGACAAAATCGTCGCGGTTATCCTCGGCGATTTTCTTTACGGTCGCAGACTTGGGCCCTTCCTTTTTAAAATAAAAAAGTTCCGTTCCTTTATTTCCCAAAAAGGTAGCCAAGCGCTCGTTAAATTCGGCCGCGCTTTTTATGTACAGGGTCGCGTGAACCGTTTCGTGGATAACGACATTCACCAGATCTTCATCATCATAGCCGATCATACTCGAGAGGAGCGGATCATTAAACCAGCCCAGTGTGCTGTAAGCGCTGATGCCGCGGACGAAGGTATCGTAACCTTGCTCACTAAGTTCCTTTTCTTCTTCTAAGGCCTCTTGTTTTTTAAAAAAGCCCTTATAAGGAACCTCACCAACGATTGGAAACTTCCACATGTAACTTTTAAGTTCATAGGGTGGCGCTGCGGTCACCGCGTAGGTAACATAGCGGTCATCTAAAGAAACGTAGGTGTCATAATTTTTCGTTGGCTTTAGCCCGAGCTCAAGCTGCGCAAACTCCTTAGCTTCTTTAGCGAGGCGCAGTTTTGATTTTGTTACATCGGATACGGCAGGGTCATTAAGTACTTCCTCGATAGGCTGCCGGTTCCAGAGAAGTTTTGCCTGGTAGTAGCCACTTTTCGAAATGTATCCAAGCTGACAGGAAATATTTAAAAACGCGAGTGAAATTAAAGAATATCTTAGAAGAGCCAAGTCAGGCCTGCGCGCCCAGCATAGTCGTACTGTTTTTGACCATTATATAAAGTCATGTTCCAGGTTTCTAGGCCCACCTTGATGCTCATGGTTTCTGTTAACCCAATTTTTATTCCCGCGCCTACGCTGGGGGCCCAACCATCTTGAAAAGGGGCGTAGTTGGCCGGATCGGTTGTCGGCTGCACTTGTTGGTACTGTTCCTTTTTGTGAATGTAAAGTGCGCCGCCTTTAATGTAGGGGCGAATGGAAGATTTCATGTCCGTTAATGACAAGACGAGGTCGGCGCCATAATAGAGCTCTTCAGTCTGAATTTCCGTGCGTTGTACCGACGGAGTGGCGGTGCCAATGCTTTTTGTGCTTAGGCGCGCCGTATAACTTAATTCGATCGCCGACTGTGCCCAAAAATAATAACTGACGGAAGCGCCAATTTCTTTGCGGTCTTCCCAGTTGTAATCATCAACAGTGGATTTGCGGTAAGAACCCGTAACGCCAACTTCAAAAATTCCCGCATTGGATACTACGGGAAGAGTTAGGGATAAGACGAATAATAGTTTTGACCTCATAATGAAATTGTACCAAATGGAGACTGCGTCATGGTAATAAGCTTGGACTTTTGGAGAGACTAGAAATTCTGTTTAAATGTAACTCGACTCGGGTCCCAGTTCACTTGGAAGGCGTATTCTAAATATATTTTTCCGTCGTTTTTTACCAACTCCCGGGGCGGGTTGGGAAAGGGCGCGCCATCGCGAAAAGCCAAAATTGCCGCCTTATCAAAACCGGCGAGTCCAGATGGCTTCATAACCGAGGCATTTAGAAATTTGCCGTTGGCGTCGAGAATGACCTCAATATAGGTCTGCCAGATGGATTGATTTCGATTCCGAACTTCTGTGCCATTAGCTGTATCGATCACATTTTCGACCCGCGCGACCCAGCGGTAGCGAATTTGATCCTTTATACGCGCAAAAAAAGTATAGAAAAGATGAGCGTCGGTGTTTAATGCCGTAAAATCGCCGATTCTAATATTTGCCGGTAGCGCATCATCATTGGTCGAAAATCCCGGATTCCACTGTGCAGGTTCGGCGCTTGCTGATTGGGGTGAGTCGCCATTTTCTGCCGGGGTTTCGCGCTGGCGTTTAGCTTTATTTACTGGGCGGGGAGCGCGGTTTGCTTTGGCGCCCGAAACTTGTGCCTGCGTTTCCTCTTTTACCCGAATCGTTTTTTCCGATAGAAAATCCGCTTGTTTTTCTTCCGGGCTAACTTGAAGAAGTTTGTCCACGGGGACATCGGCCTGTTCGACCATCTGTTTTTGCTTTTCTTCTTTATCCAGATAGACGACGTCAAATTCGTTGTAGGATTTCGTCTCCGGCGTATCAGTATGAGACAACCAGAAAAGTAAAAAAACGTGAATTATTAGGCTCGCCGTAAGGGCCTGAAATGACGTCATTTTGAGACACTATAGGGGCGAAATCTACTTTTGTCCATAATAGGGTCTAAAGTTGAGACAGCCAATGCCGATAAGTTAGAGTCAGGGGGATTCATGGCCAATAATTTCACAAATAAGATATTGGATTTAAACCAAAAGCTTAAATACAAATCCAAAAGCCAAAAAGTAAGTAAGAGCGCAGCAAATAGTGATGTTGAAGTTGTGGATATAACGGTGAAGCGCCAGGAAATCATCGCTGACGAGCGCCGCAAGGTGCGTCGTACAATTCTGACCGAGTTTATCGGGGCATGTATTGTCATTCCCAATCAAGGTCTCTGCAAAGTGACGATTTCAAATATCTCCGAAAAGGGTATGGGCTTTGACATGGATCATGATTATGGTCATTTGCAAATTGGCGACGAAATAGCCCTACGAATTTATCTAAATAATAAAACCTACTTTCCCTTTACTGTACGGGTAAATCACGTCAACGAGGTGGAAGGTGAAGCAGCATTCCGTCACGGAGTGAGCTTCGTAAAAGGTGAGATAAATGATGTTGCTTTACATCATTTCGTAAAGTTCATCGAGAGTGTCAGCTCGTGTCTGGAAACCGACAGCGGCGACATCATGGTAAGTAAGATAAAAGTATAAAAATACAGCAATATTTTTGGTAGACTTGGCTGCCCTTATAGGATGAGACTATAAGAATGGGGAGGGATCCGCATTGGCAGCAGCTGAAAAAATCATTGTCGTAGATACCAACGTAATCCTATTTGACGCTCAAGCAATTTTTAAATTTAAAGACGCCCAGGTGCATGTTCCGATTTCGGTAATCGAAGAAATCGATAAATTTAAGCGAGACATGGGCGAGAATGGCCGCAACGCGCGCCAGTTCAGCCGTTATATTGATGATCTTCGCAATAAGGGCCATTTGGCTAAAGGCGTTCCCATTGGAAAATCAGGAACACGCGTTTTTATACGTGCTGATTGGGAAATGAAGGGTTTACCCCGTGAACTCAACATGGAAATTATCGACAACCGTATTTTAGGTGTCGCCATATGTCTGCAGTCGGAAAATAAAGGCGCCAAAGTTGAATTGATCTCCAAAGACATCAATTTACGTATTCGCGCCGATGTCTTTAGCATTAAAGCACGCGATTACGAACCCGATAATGTTGCATTCGAAGAGATGTATTCTGGCGTGCATGAGTTAGAGTTAACTTCTGACGCCATCGACCGCTACTACACCGAAAAATTTTATAGTGTTGATGAAAGCGCAAGACTGCTTGCGAACCAATACATCATCATGAAAGATAAAAATAATCCCAACCACAGCGCGATCGGGCGTTACAGCGCCGTCAAAAAAGGGATTGTTCCCTTAATAACCGCCGCCGAAAATAAAAGTATTTGGGGAATTCAGCCGCGTAACGTGGAGCAAAGTTTTGCCATGGATTGTTTGCTTAACGACGAACTTTTATTTATTTCGCTCGTGGGCAAGGCGGGAACTGGTAAAACCTTACTGGCGTTGGCTGCGGGACTTTATAAAACTCTTGATGAAGGTAAATTTCAGCGTTTATTAGTAAGCCGTCCGATTTTCCCAATGGGGCGAGATATCGGGTACCTTCCTGGCGACGTTGAGCAAAAATTAAATCCCTGGATGCAGCCCATTTTTGATAACGTGGAATTTTTAATGGGCGCCGACAAGAAGGCGACGGGACGCGTGCAAGAACTTATCAATCAAGGGATGTTAAATATTGAGCCGCTGACTTACATCCGTGGCCGCAGTATTCCAAATCAGTTCTTGATTGTGGATGAAGCGCAGAACCTATCGCCGCACGAAATTAAAACTATCGTAACACGCGCGGGCCGTGGCACCAAAGTCGTTCTTACCGGTGACTGTTACCAAATCGATAATCCCTATGTGGATTCGTCGAGTTCGGGGCTGACTTATTCGGTGGAAAAATTTAAAGGTCAGCAAATCTCCGGCCACGTGACGATGACCAAAGGTGAGCGTTCGCAATTAGCGGAGCTTGCGGCGAATTTGTTGTAGGTTTTTCTTCCGAGTTTGCGGGTAAAATTTGCTTTCCCCTAGGCTATGATTCCCACTTCCATTTGGCACAGGCTCGTGCCTTCTGCTGCTCGGCGAGCGCCTCCTGCGCTCGGCCCTGATCGGGCTTCCCTGCGCAGAGGCGCAAATTGAAGAGGGAATCATAGCAAAGCGGAAAAATAATTTTCACTGTCGCCGTGGCAGTGAAAACATATTCAAAGTTTTACGGACGGCAAAGAGTGGTGGGTTTTTCGCTAATTTCCTTGCGGAGCGAGGGTTGGGAAGCGAGGAGTTTTGGCAACTCTAGTGCGCAATTTTTTTGGTCAAATTTCCAAATAAAATAGGTATAGGGGCAAATGGTTTGCCCCATTTCTATAGCACAGAAGTTTTATTTTTCTGTAACTCCTATAACTTGTCCGTTATTAATCCAAAATGTAACAACTATTTCACTTCCCGAAGTTTGACCTTTTCGAGTACTGTAACTTAAAATCAAGTCGTTAAAACTTAGATCTCTATTTACAGAACCCTCGATGCAACTTTTTAAAGTACCGTTTTGTCCAATTTTTTTTATAGCTTCTGTGCGCTTGGCTAAGCGTAACTCATTATAACTTCGCGCATTTGCGTCGCTATTTTTGACAATACGTTCATATTCAGCTGCGGTGGGGTCTTCAAAGACCTCGCAGGAGCCGGCATACGAACGGGCGGCTACTAATAAAATAATTGTAGAAACAGAGAGTTTCAAAAAATAATTTAATTTCATTGCGAATTCTCCTATAGGTTTATTCCTAACTGCCATAAAGGCTTTGCAATGTATGCCAACCGCTTTTTTGGGGTAGAATTGTAAACTCCTTTTACATATCTCTCCCGGTTTCGAAGGTAATCTATTGTTTTCATTTTAAATTTGTGCTTCGTAATCGAAGTGACAGAAAAGGTAATGTCTTTAAAATGCATGAGCCACTTAATTCTTGAGTTTTAAGACTAGTAGTTTGGCCGCAGCTATATTGCGAGGGTTTTTACCTCCGCGGCGGAGGTTGCAGAAGTGAACCTGGCCCCGGGCCAGGTGCGAAAAAGGTGAAGGCACCTCTTGCTTCCGGCGCCGAAAGTGACGGCGAAACTCCTATCATTGTAACCGTATCATCGTAACCAAGGAGGCTGTCTATTTTGTTTACGTTGGGGCGCATTTTGGGGCGAAAGCCGTGGTCTCCGGAGTTTAAAATAACCTATTGAATTCTAACCCGTAAATCTGGGCATGCTTCTGGAATAAGAACCAATAGGAAAGAACTATTAAATTTTTCTATTTGAAGGGCCAAGGCATGAAATCACCTACAGTCGTCAGTCGCTTATTAACACTTTCAATCGCTATTTCAATTGGATTTACCCAGTCCGGATGTAAGGTTTTACTGTCGCAGAATCCGCGCGACAGCTTTGCCGACGGTAAGATGCCGCGACAGTTAAGCCTCATAGCTAATCAAGAACGCGAAGCCTCGTTAAAATTACGCGAAGAAATTATCCAACGTGTGAAAAGAGATAAATTAAATCCAAACTTAATCGAAGTCGCCGTTATAGATAGCGGTCTGGACATTTGGCACGAGGACCTGCGTGATCAATTGGCCTACGATATCAAAGACGACAAGATTGTCGGCGTTGGCAAAGATATCATGGCCAAAGATGCTGTTCCCTCTTACGTTATGGTAGATCCAACTCTCTTTGCGTTTGGTGCCGAAGCCGTAAAAGATGGCTTGATTGTGAAGGCCCCCGAATCTCCTTTGGCGGAAATGAAAAAGATAAATGACCGGTTTACACAAATCCTACTTGAGGAAATCAAAAACAATCCAGAGATTATCAAGTCTCTGTTTGCGCGGTTACAACCGGGAACTTTTACTATTTTCGGTATGTCAAAACTCCTGAAATCTTGGAACGAATACGACTCCCTGTCCGACTATAAAAAAAATAAAGAAAAATTTCCGGAGCGCTATGTTGATGTCAACACTAAGTATCTAGGGGACAAAGACGCCGTGACGGATTTATTCGTAGACGAGGCGCAGAAAGGCTGGAACCTAAATCAAGAAGAAAATATCCCGTTTGCGTTAGATAACGCCACTAGAATCGTTGGCTTTGATCATTTTCATGCGGCAATAACCCGTGCGTTTGAGAAAATAAATGCCGAAATGAACTTTCAGCGTCACGTGCAGCAAGTAAAAGACTACTTAACGGTGCATTTGCCAGATAAAAACGGCCGCGCTGACAAAGGCGATATTGATGACGCGTTTGAAAAGCTTTCTTTAGAAACGGGTGCTTATCTGCTTTTAGGGTATAAGGCTTATGATCCCTTGGAGAAAATTCGCGCTATAGTTGCCAAAATCAGAAAAAATCCCACCATGACTACCAAAGAAGCTATAGCGGATCTTCCAACTGTAATTAACGAAACGATTCAGGGTTTAGACAAGCTTATTGGTGAAGAAGAAAAAAAGGAAATACCTGCAGTTCGCCGCGCCTTTGATACGCTTTTGCAGGCAGTTAGCCAAATGTCCATACTTACGGAAAATACTGTAGAGGGTGATAAAGCGCGCTCGGCATTTAGGCGTTATGCAATACGTAATCATCACCCTTACATTGCCAGTGAAACTTTGAGTAATCAGCATCACACTCATGTGGCAAGTATTATCGCCAAACAAAACCCCAACATCCGTATTTATCCGATCAAGGTTGTAACGCAAACAGTGGCCTCACCAGTCGAACAAAAAGAAATTTTTGAAACTACAATTGGTGAACTTAGTTCTTGGCTACAAATGCCACTGATCAAAAAACTTATCGCACAAGTTGAAAAAGAATATGGAGTCAAACAACTTTCGGAAGAGCAAATCAAGAGGGCCATTTATGATTATCTTAAGGCAAATGGACTCAACGTATTGTTTGTGCACCAGGTTCTTGAAGCTATAAAAACGGTTGGGCAAAGAAAAATAAAACTAGCCAATGTTTCGTTGGGTACTCTATTTGAAAAAGAACACGCAAAAAGTAAAACTATGGAATCTATCGCTGAGGATTTGTTTGCAGAATTCGTGCGTTATCAAATTGGCGAAACGATCGAGAAACACGCGCCCAAATCAGTATTCTTCGTGGCCACAGGTAATGAAAAAGCTTGGGTTGACGGTGTCTCCCGCAGTGCGTTTCCGGTCGGAATTACCTCCTTGCGTTTGAAGCAAATTAGTGAACGCGAAAAGTTGTCACCAGCTCCGAATAACCGCGTGCGAAATGTGGTGGCGGTTGGAAGTGTAAACCCCAATCAAGGTACTATGACTTCATTTTCGAATCTGCTAATTGATCCTTATATTCCACAGATCTTTTCCACGGGCGAGGAGATCATGGGGGCTATTCCCAGTCGCGCTGGTGGGATTCAGTCAAAAGTTGCGGATGAAACTTTAAAACCTGCTCTTAAAGCACTAAGATCATTTGATCAGGCCGTTGATAATTGGAAAGAAAACAAAGGGCAGGTCAAAAGTGATCCAAAGTTTCATGATCTTATCATCAATCTCTTGCAGCTAAAGCTAATGGGATCGTTCGTGTCTTTAGAGTACCCGACGTTTTTAAAATCTCAGTTTGTCGCTAACCGACAAGAGCTTTCGGGTACGAGCATGGCTACCCCTTCGGCTATCGGCCAGACCGCTGACGAAGAAAATAAATTGCAGATCAAACTTGGAGTAAAAACCGAAGAGGTATATGACCATCCTGAATTTGCTCATGAAAAGTTAATCCTCCGCCTGTTTGCGGCGACGCAAAAAAGTGATATGTCGCAGACTTTTGATATTCGCATGCTGATTAAAGAGTTGGAAACGTGGCAGCCCTCCAAGGGAGAAGAAAAGCTTAAAAAATTCGTCGGCGAAGTTAAAGCTAAGAGTGAATCCATAAAATGCCTGGGATTATTTTAAATGCTCAAAAGCCTACCGGCGCCACTTAAGTTTTTTCCTGTCGAAAGAGGAGTCTATGAGGTGGCGCCGGGGTTAAAGCCTTTGGGTGAAAATAAAGTTTTTACTTTTGACACCGAGTTTGCTCGCTTTCGCGAAAACAAGTTAGCTTGCCAGGCCGAAAGAGTTGCAAAGTATTTTCAGACTGCGAATTTTTCGCCGGAGGTTAGCCGCGCGGTTAACGAATTTTTAGTAACACAGCTTATCAAAGAGGTTCCCGATTTATTTTCCCGGGAAGAAAACGTTTTGCACTGTCGGCTTACTGGCGAAACAATAGCGGTAGATTTTGCGGCAATCTGTATGCAAATCCAAGAAGACGTCGCTGTGGTTTGCCGCGACGGCGATAAAAACTGGCTGGCGGCTATTCATCTTTGTAGTCCTTCACACTGGGCGGCCGAAGATAAGATTGGGAAAAACTTTGTGGATATCCACGCTCCGGTGCCGCATATTGAAAAAATAAATAATATTGCCGGCAATCTGGTAAACGGGATGATTAGTCGTGGTCCGTTTATGCGCTCTGTTTGGGGGATTGCTAAAGATTTTCGCTTAAACCAGCATCCTGTTCAACCGACTAAACCCATTTCCGCGCCAGCAAAGTCACCCTTTGTTTTGCGTTATGAGCGCCAGGTGATCTGGAGTTTGCCAGAAGTTGAAGCTTCCGTGTTTTTTATTCGGCCCTATTTTACCGAGGCCGGCGAAATCCGCCGTAACCCCAGAGAACGGGACTTACTCCGTGCCGGTCTTCTGTCGATGTCGGCACAAAGCCGTGAATATAAGGGGATAGCTCACGATTTCACTCAAATGATCGCTTGGTTAGATAGTTTCCACAAAAATAATTCTTAAAAAGAAAAATACACACTGGCTTCGGGCGAGTTTAATGTCGTATTAATTTTTACGGTTTGGCCGAGAACTTCCAGCTGTTTTTCATTAAAAACGGTATAGTAGTAACCCAGCTTTATGCCGAACTTACGCGTGAACTGATAGCCGAGCGCGATTTGGGGGCCTAATCCAAGATCAATGATTTGGGCCGTTTCGGAATTTAAAAATTTTTGAATATGGGCGCCAAACAAGAGGTAAAGCCGACTTGAAAAAGAGTAGCTGGCCAAGGCATCCGCACGGAGAGTTCCCGAAACGCTCCCGCCGCCGTATTCAAAATAACCAGCCCCTAAGCCCCAGCCAATTTTTTTTCGTCTTAATTTAACGTAAGTAAAACGCACTCCAACTTCGGCGTGGTCGTCATTTGAAACAGGATCGGAAGCATCGCTGGGGTCGACCTTAACGGTGTAAGTGGTGTAGGGCTTGACAACCTCAATTTGAAATTTGCCCGTAGCTATGGTGGAGCCGCCTTCGGTCCGTTTCTCTTGGCGTTTCCTCTCGCTACGGTTTTGACGGGCTTTCTGCGGCGGGCTTTCCGTTTGCATAAGATCCCGCGTGGTGGCGGGTTTGTCGGCCGGCCGCTCCGCAGTCGCTTCGTCTTTGGCTCCCGTCATGCTGTCAGAAAGTTTAGCTGCGGCCGCGGTGGAGACGATGAAATGAAGCAATAAAATTGCCGGCCAGGAAAGTTTTCGCATGTTTATCTAGGATAGGCAGCGTTACCGTGCGGGTCAACGAAACTAGACTTCAGGCCATGCTGTAATCTTTAAAGTCTCAACGTGAGATGCCGATAAGTTCCTTGAAGAGGTTGATATGTTTCTTCAGGGAAATTTACAGATAGTGTTTGATGCCCTTTATCACTTGGGGGTCATCGATCCGGTTTTGAAATTGGATTGGAAAAAAGAGCTGGAAGCGCGCGGTCCTCATGAGCGCAAAATTCAAATGGCAATTAAGGTGGCGAATAAATATAACACCGACTTAACTGCATTAAGAGAGCAGTTGGGGCAGTTTGATAAAAAAACTTTAAGCTTTCTGGCCATGGAGGTGGCTAAAGAGTATGCGGACTACCATTGGCGTGAGCACTTACATTAAAATATTTTTTATTTTTTCTGTCATGTTATCTTATCTACCCGCAAAGGCTGGATGGCAAATCGATTTGTCGCGCCGACAAAAATCAACGCCTGTACCAGAAGTCGTGGAAGAAGAAAAAGAAAAGAAACGCCCCGAAGACGACGTCAGTTTTTTCGACTATATCGTTGGTGAGGGAGCGGCCCAAGAAATCGTTATTTTAAATACGGAAAAGGGATTTATCCCGAGCACCGTACGCGTGAAATTAGGAAACCGATATCAGCTCCACGTCGTAAATATAAATGAGAAGGAAAAGAACGTAAGCTTCATTATGGACGCGTTCTCGGAACACCATGGTACTTACTATGGTAAAGTAAAATCGATTTCCATTGAACCTAAAAAGGAAGGCATGTTTTCCTATCAGTGTCCCGAGACGGCGATTGAAGGAAAAATTATCGTGTTTTCTGGACCAGGCTCGGTTCGACGTCCAGCGAGCCCTTAAAAAAAGGAATTTATGTCGGTCACCGAAGATAATCGCGCCGATCTTTATCGTCAGTCTTTAGAAAATTACCTAAGGCCGATCTCCGCCTATTTGCGCGATCCCAGCGTCACCGAAATTTTAATCAATGGGCCCAACGAAGTTTTTATAGAACGCGGCGGAAAGTTAACCCGAACCGATACAACCTTCGCCAGTGAAGACGAGTTAGAGGTGGCTATTACCAATATCGCCGGCAGTGTCCGCCGTGTCGTGGATCAAAACAATCCCCGCATGGACGCACGCTTACCCGATGGATCGCGTATTCACGTGGTACTGCCGCCGGTAGCGAGAAATGGTGCTACGGTCGCCATACGCAAATTTTCGCAAACCGAAATCACCATGAAAAAATATTTGGAATTTGGCGCTATCACGCCGGATGCCGCGCAATTTTTAGCGGTCTGCATGCATATAGGAAAAAACATTTTGGTCAGCGGCGGCACTGGTTCTGGTAAAACGACTCTACTCGGAATTCTTTGTAACAATATTCCTAGAGGCCAAAGAGTTATCGTCATTGAGGACGCGTCGGAATTAAAAATTCACTATGAACACGTGGTTTTTTTCGAAGCTAGGATGCCGGATGCTAAAGGGCACGGCGCCGTTACGATCGAAGATTTATTAAAAAGTAGTTTACGCTTGCGTCCAGACCGCATCATCGTAGGAGAAGTGCGTGGTTCCGAAGCCTATGATTTAATTCAGGCGATGAATACAGGTCACAAGGGTTGTTTGGGCACTGTGCACTCCAATACGCCCGCCGATGCTTTAGTACGTTTAGAGGCATTGGCTCAGGGTGCGGGGGATAACATAAGCATCAAGGCGTTACAGACTCAAATTGCCTCCGCCGTGGATTTAGTCGTTCAGGTTTCGCGTTTGAGTGACGGCTCCAGAAAGGTAACTGACATCACCGAAGTGCAATCTGTCGATGATAAGGGTAACTACATTACGCAAGATATTTTTCGCATGGGGCCCCTAATACGGGGCGAAGGCGGAAGACTCACCGGCTCGATCCAACCAACGGGAAATGTTCCTTCCTTCATGAACGAAATAGAAGACAATAAACTTCCATTTCCACGCGCTAAATTTAAAGCGGCGTAATCTGTTAGGCTGGGCCTCATTTAAAGCTGGCTTTACTCAGTCGAGCTAGGGCTAAGACATTATATTTAATGATTTTTTATAGCATATGCTAGAAATTTGGGCGCTCGAAAAAATGGGCAGGAGCTGAGATTATCGGCATTCATATTTCTTGTAATTCCCACTAACTTTCGGCAATAACATAGAGTGTTTTTTAGCTGCAAAATTACCCATTCCGCGATGGTTTACCTTCATCAACAAGGCCACGACGTTGAGCCTTTATTGGAATCTATTTCCACACCCAAAGAATTTTTAGAAGATCCTTCGTATTGGTTGGAGGCCCCAAAGTTAGAAGAATTTTTGATGAAAGTGGAAGAACTTTTTACTGAAGGTAATAAAAGTATTGTTGCGGCAATTGGTCATGCCTGTCCCGGACTGCGCTCATGGGGGGTGCTCGACAGTGTCCTTCGCATGATGAAGGAACCTTCGGACATGTATTCGCAGCCACAAAGATTTTTATCTTATTTTATTCAGCCGGCGCCACCCATTGGTGATCTGATCCGTAAAGGAAATTCAATTTCCTTTGCGATTCCCGTGAGCTTTGATCAATATCCTTTTACGTTTTTATATTTGAAATCGGCCCTTGAAAGTTTACCCGCTTATGTGGAGTCAATGCCGGCGACAGTGCGCTGGAATGCCACGCGCATTGAAATTGAGTGGTCTAAGGATCAGGGGCAACTATTTCCCGAAGAGCAAATGGAAAGGCATATCAGTCCCGACTTCATGCATTCCCTGGAAATGGTCATCGAAAAGACTCAGAAGGAACTGGAAAAAAAGAATCACGAGATTTTGTTAAAAGAACGCGAGATTAGGGAGCTCAAGGAAAAGACCGAACTTCCCGAGCCTGTAGAAAATATTTGCATCAATCCTGAGATGACGGATCAAATTATTCCCAGTCTCGTGCGTTTGCGCGGGCAAATTTTGCGCCTCTCTGATTATCTTGTGCGTTCAAAGCAAATCGTGACTCTTTTGCTTGGCCAAAACAAAACAAATAACGGTCTTAAAAAAATTCTCGAAAAAATGGACTGGGAGCTTATCGCCCGTGAATTTCCAAAAAACATAGAGGCTTCTTCTCAAGAAATTCAATATATCCGTGACATCGTAGAAAAAATGTCGTCGCAAAACGCGCCAAACCGTTTTGAAGAAGAACGCGAGTCCGTCGGACTTAATGATCTTGTGGAAAGTGCCCTTGGCAAAATAGAAGAACAAATACCCGCGAATGTTAAAATTGAAACGCAACTGGGTTTTAATCAAAAGGTGAATGCCTACCCAAAAGTCTTAGAAAATGCCCTTACGCAATTAATTAATTGTTCCGTCAGTTCTATTCGCGGTAACGGGCAGATTCGTATTACGACCCGCCCCGTAGGCGATCACGCCAAACTGGAAATCTCGGAGATTGCCGGCGCGGAGTTGGTACACTCGCCGCAAATGGGTTTTAGATTGCGTGAAGCCAAAGCCATCGTGCGCCGTCATAACGGACGTTTTCGTATTTTAAGCAAGCCAGGCCAAGGGGCCGTGTTTTCTATTGATTTACCCGTCACATAAAGAGGAATTCCCATGGAAAAAATTAAATCCGTCAGAGGCCGAGAGATTTTAGATAGCCGCGGAAACCCAACAGTTGAGGTCGAAGTAATTTTAGATAATGGGATAATGGCGCGGGCGGCAGTGCCCTCGGGGGCTTCGACAGGTACCCACGAAGCCTGTGAGCTGCGAGATGGCGATAAAAAACGTTACTTAGGTAAAGGCGTCCTAAACGCGGTAAAAAATGTGAATACAATTATTGCCGAAAAAGTGGCAGGCATGAATCCTTTCGATTTAGAAGAGATAGATTCTATTATGCTTAACGCCGACGGCACTGAAAATAAGAAAAACTTAGGCGCCAATGCCATATTGGGTGTTTCATTAGCCGTGGCGCGTGCCGGGGCTTTGGCCAAGGGTCAACCATTATATAAATATTTGCAGCCGAAACAATCCTACCGCTTGCCGGTGCCGCTCATGAATATTCTAAACGGCGGAGCCCATGCCGATAATGGTCTTAATGTACAGGAATTTATGATCGTCCCTGTGGTCGGTAATAAGTTTTCCGAGAGTCTACGTGCGGGTGCGGAAGTATTCCATAACCTTAAAAAAATATTACAAAGTAAAAATTTAATTACCAGTGTTGGTGACGAAGGTGGATTTGCTCCTAAACTGGCTGGTAACCGTGCGGCTTTAGAGCTTATCGCCGAAGCGGTGGGGGCCGCCGGCTACAAATTAGGTAAGGATATTTATTTGGCATTAGACGTCGCTGCCAGCGAATTTTTTAAAGAGGGCAGTTATAAGTGGGAAGGAAAGTCCCTAAAATCCAGCGAAATGGCTGATGTTTATGCCAGCTGGTGTAAAGATTTTCCCA
This sequence comes from uncultured Bdellovibrionales bacterium, assembly GCA_964498095.1. GTDB lineage: Bacteria > Bdellovibrionota > Bdellovibrionia > Bdellovibrionales > SG-bin7 > SG-bin7. Next base: position 169,150 of record CAZCFY010000002.1, read on the forward strand.
TCGTAAGTATTGAAGATGGTTTTGCCGAGGATGATTGGGATGGCTGGATTCATTTTACCAAAGAAATGGGTAAGAAAATTCAGATAGTCGGGGATGATCTTTTCGTCACCAATCCGAAACGGCTGGCGGAGGGTATTAAACGCCAGGCAGCCAATGCCATTTTAGTCAAAGTTAATCAAATCGGCAGTCTTTCTGAAACCATAAAAACCGTAACTTTGGCGCAAAAAAATAATTTTGCCACAGTTATGTCTCATCGCAGTGGCGAAACCGAAGATTGTATCATTTCTGATTTGGCTGTTGGTTTAGACTGCTCGCAAATAAAAACCGGAAGTCTTTGCCGCTCTGACCGTATCGCCAAATACAATCAATTGTTACGCATCGAAGAAGAATTAGGAACAAAGGGTTCTTATTGGGGAATGGCCGCTTTTAAGGCCTAGTACCTAACCACCTTTAGTATCTAACCACCTTTAGTATCTAACCAATAGTCGTGTAGATTTTCACTCTCAATAAGATATAATTAGGGTATGCTTGTGACCCTTAATAACTGGTTAAATTCGCCCATTAAAGTCCTCTGGATTTGTTTATCTTTTATTTTTTTAGTGCTTATTTCCGACGGCAGTGTCTTCCGTTTGTGGAATCTGCATGGAGATCACGAGCGTATCACGCATAGTATTGCCAAACTCGAAACGGATTTTCAGGTTCTCGATAATCAGTATTCAAAAGTTAATGATCCTGAATTTCTCGAGCAGCAAGCGCGCGACCGTCTCGATCTTGCCGGTGAAGACGAACTCATTTTTGTTTTTTCTGATAACTAATTTGGACTTGCATTTCAAATTGGGATTAGGAAATAATAATATATGGCGAATGGCAGAATAAAATGGTTTAATCAAATAAGCGGTCACGGTTTCATCAAAGATGCCGACGGAAAAGACGTTTACGTACACTATACCGCATTTGATAAATCCCACGAAATCGCCTTGGATAGCGGCACGCCCGTGCAATTTGATCTCATTGAAACAGAGCAGGGCCCCGAAGCCTTTAATGTTGAGATCTTGAAAGATACTGGTTCCTAAGCTAGAACAACCCAATGAAGAAAAAGCTTTATCTCGTGGACGTAAGTTCCATGTATTTCCGGGCTTTCTATGCGGTCCGTCCTTTACATAACTCAAAAGGTTTACCAACCAACGCGCTTTACGGTTTTCTGTCGATGGCCGTTAAACTTTTGCGCGAAATGAAACCCGATTACTTGGCGTTTTGCTTCGACCGGCCGGAGCCTTCCTTTCGCCGGGAAATTTATTCGGAATATAAAGCTAACCGTACCGAGATGCCCGAGGATTTAGTTCCCCAAGTTCCATATATCCGCAAAATTACCGATGCGCTGGGAATTAAAGCTCTGGATAAGTCTGGCTTTGAGGCCGACGATGTTATTGGGACGTTGGCGATCGAAGCACAAAAGAATAATGTCGACGTCGTTATCGTCAGTGGAGATAAGGACTTCGCGCAACTGATTAATCCGCACGTAATAATGTATGACACTTTAAAAGACGTAAAATATGACGTACAAGGAGTCATCGAAAAGTGGGGAGTCGGTCCTGACCAGTTTATGGATTACTTGGCGTTAACCGGAGACTCCTCAGATAACATTCCCGGAGTTGACGGCATCGGACCCAAAGGGGCGCAAAAACTTTTGTCGGAATATAAATCCATCGCCGGAATTTATAATAGTATCGATGAAATTAAGAATAAGAATCTGCAGACAAAGTTAATGGCTGGCAAAGAAAGCGCGCTGCTATCTCTAAAGCTCGTTGAGATCAGTAAAGATGTGCCGCTGGAAACTCATTTACCCGATCTTAAATTAAAAGAAATACACCGCGAAGAACTATCGACGCTTCTAGATGAGTTGGAGTTTCAGTCTTTTAAGAAAAGTCTCTTGGGGACGGCACCGGCGGTGACCGCCGTTGAGGTTTCTGAGTCAAAGCCCACGGCGCCACAAGCCAGTGCCGGTGCCATCGCGGAACTTTCTCTGACACCCGAAGACATTGACCAAAAGGTAAACAGGGGCGCCACGGTTTGGGGAATCGATACGTTGCGCGGGCTTTACTTGGGTATTGAAGACAAAGTGTTTCGCCTCGAGGGTGAACCCGCCGATTTCGGCAAAGCATTAGCGCCTAAAGAGGTTTTGTGGTGCGGGTATGATATTAAAAAATTCTGGCATGATATTAAAATCCAATCGCCACAGGCTAAAATGGATCTCATGCTCGCCGAATATTTGCTTAAAGGTGGAAAAGTGGAAGGCCTTGGCGGGCTCTGCAATGTTTATATCGGCAAAAAGTTACCCGAACTGCCGACGGGAGGAGATTTCTACTCTTGTTATTTGAGTCTCTGGCAAGCCATGTTTCCGGATCTTGAAAAGAAAAACCTCAATGGAATTTTAGAAAAAATAGATGTGCCCTTGATACCCATACTTTATGCCATGGAAAGGCGCGGAATTTTGGTGGATAAAGACGAACTTAATCAGCAGTCCGTAATTTTATCCAAAGAGCTGCGTGAACTGGAAACCGAAATTATTAAAGAGGCCGGGACATCTTTTAATTTAGCAAGTCCCAAGCAATTGGCCGACGTCTTATTTAATAAATTAAAACTGCCTCCGGTTAAAAAAACGAAAACAGGATTTTCAACTGATAGTGATGTGCTGGAAAAGCTATCCGTAGAATACCCGATTTGTTTAAAGATCATCCAGCATCGAGAAATTGCGAAACTTAAATCGACTTACCTAGATACTTTGCCGGCGTTGATTAACCCAGTAACGGGCCGCGTGCACACGCATTTTAATCAAGTAGGAACAACAACGGGCCGCCTTTCCAGTCATGATCCAAATTTGCAAAACATTCCCATTCGAACGGCCCGCGGGGCCAAAGTGCGCCGCGGTTTTATTGCTGACCAAGGGAATGAACTCATCTCAAGCGACTACAGTCAAATTGAGCTGCGGTTATTGGCGCACATTACTGGCGACGAAGGTTTGTGTTCGGCTTTTCAGGCAGATCAAGATATTCATACCGCGACAGCAAGTTCTGTCTTTAATGTTGATCTAAAGAGTGTAACCGAGGATATGCGGCGGACTGCGAAAGCGATTAATTTTGGTATCGCCTATGGGCAGGGTGCTTTTGGCTTGGCGGATTCCCTGGGAATTAGCCGCACGGAAGGTTCCGAAATAATAAAGCAGTATTTTAACCGCTACAAAAAAGTAAAAGAATACATGACCGAAGTGGTGGAAGAGGCCAAAAAGAACGGCTACGTTGAAACCATTTTTGGCCGCCGCCGCTATTTGCCCGAACTAAAATCCTCCAACCAAGCCATTCGGAAATTTGGTGAGCGGGCGGCAATCAACGCCCCCGTGCAGGGCACGGCTTCGGATTTAGTAAAAATGGCCATGATAAAGGCTTTTAAAGGCACGCATAAAGCAGAAATGCTGCTCCAGGTGCACGACGAATTGCTGTTTGAATGTCAAAAGACAGAAGTAGAAAAAGAAAGTAGTCGTGTCCGCGATGTTATGGAATCCGTCGTGGAATTAAAGGTGCCGTTAAAGGTAAATGTATCGCACGGAAAAAACTGGGACGAAGCGCACTAAAGTTTTTCCCAACCCGAAACTAGTCCGCCATCAAAATAAACATAACGTACTTCTTGATTGAAGCCGTTTTCGGTAGAAACACTTGTCGTGTACTTCCAGCGTTCGTTGCCATACATCGGATCGCCAGCCACTTCTTTAATGTCAGGCTCGCCCCAGGATTCTTGAACCCCTTGGCGGGTCATGCCAAGGCAAATGTCGTTGTTATTGATTATGTCTTGAACGGCTTTTGGATATTCAAAAACTTCGGTGGTGATTTTGCGTCGGCGCAGCCATTCGGATTTTGCTTCATAGGAAGGTTGGGATAGAAATTCCATGCGGGCGCGGTCGTCACCAATGTAAGGACGGTATTTGTAGTAAAGGGCCTTTTCGTTTTTTGTTGGAATCTGTTTTTCTAGGCGGTTGAGTTTTATGCGCGCATCGACGAAGGGGTCTTCAATGGCTGCGGGGGACCGGCCTAATTGGGTACGGGCGCGGTTGCGTTCTTCTTGGCGTTTTTCCCGGTAGTATTGCGCTAATTCTTCGTCGGCATCGTAGACACCGCGGCGGTTTCCAGCGCCGTCGAGCAGCGCGCAAGCCGATAGTCCAGTAACTATTAATAGAAAACTAAGAATTCGAACCATCCATTGGCTCCTTCTTAAGAATCTCTTCGGAAGTATTTTGTTAAACTGAACAAAAATGAGATAGAGTATTAAATAAGAAGGATAAATCAGGTGACCGAAGAGTCAGGGAATAATAACAACGAAGTTATTTCGCTGGATGGTTTAGACCAGGACACTGGCCCAGCAAAAAAAACCGAAGCGGCACCCGAGCCAGAGCCCGAAGCCGAAAAGCCACCGTCACCGGAACAGCTGGCGGAAGAGCAGTTTCAAAAGATTAAATCCGAATTGGACCGCGACCTTCCGGGTCCCACAATCTTGGAAATCTTAAGAGAAGAGGACGCAGAATTTATCAAGGCGTTGGACCAACTGTTTACTCAGGCGGGCCAGCCAGTTCCGCAGGATTATAACTTTCACAATGACGCCGTCGGAATAATGTATGTCATGCGCAAGCTCCAGCGCTTAGTTCTAAATCCTTCGGGAGTTGTTCGGCGCCGCTGGGCGCGGCATGTGGCGGAAGTTCAGCATTTCCTAGAAAATTATAAGAAACGCTCACTTGAATATATAAAATATCTAAAGGGTGGCGGATATAAAGAAATTCTCGCCCGCGCCAAACAAAAGATCACCTATACCCAGGCGGTAATTCGCGAATTTATAAAAGCTCTTTGGCATACCCCGCGCTTAAAGAAGATTTATTTTTTGACGTTTGTCGCGAGCCTCTACCTAAGCTACTTTTTTGTAATGAGCATCTTAACGCAAAAAAAGTTACCGACCGTTAACCTTGAGGGTGTAACAAGCTTCGAGCAAGTGGCCGACGCGGTTTATGTATTTTCGCCGGATACGCCACTGGAGCAGTTTGACAGTCCGATCCGCCATTCTGACTACACCGTTTTACTTGGTAAGGTCGTCGCGAACCTTCGGCCCACTGAGAACTCCTCGGGACAGCCTATGGGGGCTTTTCGCTTTCACTTTGAAGCATCGACCCGGGAAACAGCAATGGAACTTGTCGACCGCGAAAAAGAACTTTTGGATCTCATGCAGCGAGCGATCGAAGAAATGACGTGGGATGAGCTTAGCACCAGCGACGGTAAGGCGAGATTGAAATTAGTATTGAGAAAAAAGATTAACGAAGCTCTTAACCGGGGCCGCGTTAAAAAGGTTTTAATTGAAACGATTATTTTAAAGAACTAGGTGAGGATGATATGTCGGACGAAATGACAGACGCGAATGTAAGCTATAAATTTAAATTTGCCGGCGGTAAAACCCGTGCTTATGATATAAAGATAAATCCCGAAAATTTGAGTCTCATTGAGCCAGAGTACACGACTTTACCGGCTTGGACGGATTTGGAGCATTGCAAGTGCAAACATTGCCCGTTAAAGAAGGAACAAACTAAAACCTGTCCCATTGCTAAAAACCTAGCGTATATCGCCGACGAATATAAGGAGCATAAATCTTTCGAAGTCGTCGAAGTCGAAGTTTATACTAAATATCGGAACTATTTTAAGAAGATCTCATTGCAGGAAGGTCTCTATAGTATCTTTGGCCTTATTATGGCCACAAGCTCTTGCCCGCATATGAAGTTTTTGCGTCCCATGGCCCGTTTCCATCTGCCGTTTTCTAATTTTCACGAAACAATTGTTCGGTCGGCATCCATGTATTTGTTGGGGCAATACTTCGTGGCTAAAAAGGGCGGAAGTCCCGACTACCAGTTAAAGGGATTGGATTCCTTGTACGAAAAAGTTCAGCAGGTAAATTTGGGCATTATCGATAGAATTCGTTCCGTGGCGACCGGCGATGCCGATGCTAATTCCGTGACGATATTGCACGGCTTCGCCCAGCTGCTGTCCATGCAGCTTGGCGACGGCCTTTCTGAAATCGAACCGTACTTTACTTCTTAAAAGATTTTGGATCGATTCCGTAAGTGTAGATTCGGTCATGCAGGGTGCTTTTGGGAATTCCTAATTCCACGGCTGTTTTGCGCTGATTGCCGCGATTAACTGTAAGTCGATTAATAATCATTTCGCGCTCAAATTCTTTGATGAGGTTTTGACCCGTACTGACGATTTCGCGGTTAAGACTGGCGACACTGTTGGGTTGCAAGTTGGCTTCGTCGGCCAGAAGGTTTTTTATATGTTCAGGTTCGATAAGTTGCCCAGGGTATTGAACGGCGGCGCGGGCAACAACGTTTCTCAGCTGGCGGATGTTTCCCGGCCATTCATAATCTTTTAGCTTTTGAATTGCGTAAAAGGAAAATCGGGCCCGCATTTCTTTAGCAAAACGAAAAATAATATCCTCAAAATCTTCTAGGCGCTGGACGAGCTTTGGGAGTTTTAAACTTAAAGTATTAAGCCGGTAAAATAAATCTTGGCGAAAGGCACCTGATATCATTTTTGCCGATAGACTCGGATGAGTCGCGGCAATTATCCGCACATTTGTTTTCAAGCAAGAATCGCCACCCACGGGCCAAATTTCACCATTTTCAATAGCCCTTAAGAGTTTCGGCTGCAATGAAAGCGGCAGGTCGCCAATTTCATCAAGGAAAAGGGTGCCGTTTCGGGCCAATTCAAAAGCGCCCTTGCGGTCGCCGACGGCGCCGGTAAAAGCGCCCTTTACGTGTCCAAAAAGTTCGGATTCAATAAGTGTTTCTGAGATGGCGCTACAATTCAAAGTAATTAGCGGACCTGGGCGGCCAGAGAGGTCGTGGAGAGTGCGCGCTAATAATTCCTTTCCGGTACCCGATTCCCCCAGTAGTAAAACGGGATGTTTAGCTTTGGCGTAAGCGGGGATTTTTTGGAGTTCCTGCTGCCAGGATTCATTCTTGCTGTATTTTAGTTCTACGGGTGGTTCACCAAGGCTAGATGCCGGTGAAAAAATAAGCGAGGTATTTCCAATCGTAATATTATCGTTAGCCGCCAAAATTGCTTCAATGACTCTTACGCCATTGACATAAGTTCCAAGTGTTGACCGCTGATCGCGAATGATAAAGCCTTTATCGGTCTTATCAATACGGGCATGACGGATTCCTGCCTCTGGATCATCAATTTTAATCTTATTTTCTTCGCCTTTTCCAATCGTCAAATAGTCGTTAATGCCAAAAACTTCGCTTTGCTTACCCCGGTTTAAGATTACCTTCTGAAAACCGTTGTCTAAAAATTTGTTGTTGTGTGGTAGCAGTTGCATAAATTCCCCCTTTGTTTTGTTGGTAAGGGGGGCTTTCCACTTTCTATGCCTGAAAAAAATGCTCAGAATTGTACTTAAACGCGTTATATTGGATCTAGCGGAAAAGCTGTCCATAAACTTGGATTTCAGTTTCCGGTTTTGGAACTAGTGGAAGTCCGCAAGGTATGCTATAAATTAACTCCCATATGGGTGCAAATTCAGCTCAAAGTGCTTTTATTAAAAGCGCTGCAAATTTAGAACATTTGCCCGATGGGTCCAAGGCCGAGATTGCAATTTTAGGCCGATCAAACGCGGGTAAATCCACTCTTATTAACTCCTTGTTAAAGAGAGATTTAGCATTTGTAAGTAAGACTCCCGGAAAAACTCAGTTATTAAATTTTTTTGAATTTGGAAAGAACGCCCGCATTGTTGATTTTCCCGGTTACGGATATGCGCAGCTAAAAAAAGAAGATGTCAAAAGTTGGACGGTCATCGTTGAGGGATATTTAAGTACGCGACAGAATCTGGTTGGGGCCCTCGTGCTGGTGGATATTAAACGTCCACTCACCGAAGATGAAACCAATCTCGTTTATTATTTAAAATCGCATAATGTGCCGCACTTGTTAATTGCCACGAAGGTCGATAAACTTTCGCGTGCCGAAGCGGACCGGCAACTCATTAAGTGGCGGCAATACTTTCAAGAAAGTGTCGTACCGGTATCGGCCCATTCCAATTTAGGAATAGAAGATCTTAGAAAATTAATTATCAGAGAATGGATTGAAGTGTGGTCAAGGTCGTTGCAGTAATTCCTTCGCGTCTGGCCAGCACGCGTTTGCCGGAAAAGCCACTCATAAATATTGCGGGTAAACCGCTCATACAATGGGTCGTCGAGGGCGCGCAGCGCTCAAAACTGATGAATCAACTTGTTGTTGCTACTGATAATGAGAGAATAGCCAAAGTGGTCAAAGGTTTAGGCGTTGCTTGCGTTATGACTTCAGCGGATATTGCAACCGGAAGTGACCGCGTTTGGGCCGCGGCGAAAGAGTTGGACGCTGATTTGATTTTGAACGTGCAAGGGGATGAACCGCTCATTCGCGGTGAACACTTAGATGAATTGATTGACCCATTTTTGAGAGATGCGAAACTAAATCTGGGAACTTTAGCAACAAAACTAGATTTGACCGAAATGGAAAATAAAAACGTCGTGAAAGTTATAGTCGATAAAAATGACAACGCTATATATTTCAGCCGTTTTTCAATTCCTTTTTCGCGGGTTCAACCGGAGACGCCCATTAAGTTGGCGCAAAAACACATCGGTATATATCTTTACCGTAAAGCCTTTTTGCAAAAGTATTGTGAATTAGGAGCAACTCCGTTAGAAAAAGCGGAGAGCTTGGAACAGTTACGGGCCCTTTACATGGGAGAAAAAATTAGAGTTATTTCCGTCCCCTGGGATAGCTGGGGTGTCGATACTCCCGAAGATGTCGAAAAAATGGAAAAAGTTTTAGGATCAAGGAAGTAATATGTCTAAGAAAAATTTAAAAAAGGCGCAGCCACTTGTACAAAAATACATATTTGTAACGGGCGGTGTGGTTTCTTCAATAGGAAAAGGCTTAACCGCAGCCAGTCTCGGCGCGCTTCTTGAGGCGCGGGGATTTAAAGTTTCCATGATGAAATGCGACCCCTATATAAATGTCGATCCCGGAACGATGTCGCCCCTGCAACACGGCGAAGTCTACGTTACCGAAGATGGTGCAGAAACCGATTTAGACTTAGGACATTACGAGCGCTTTACCTCTGGTTTAGTGAACCGATCGAATAGTGTTACCACGGGACAAATTTACGAAAATGTCATTGCTAAGGAGCGCCGCGGAGATTACTTGGGTGGAACAGTACAGGTAATTCCTCATATCACCGACGAAATTAAAGACCGAATTTATCAAGCGGCCCAAGGCGCGGAAGTCGTGATCGTTGAAATCGGCGGTACAGTTGGCGATATCGAAAGCTTGCCCTTCATCGAAGCTATCCGCCAAATGCGCGTGGATCTTGGTTTTAATAATTCGCTCTTCGTGCACGTGACATATGTGCCTTACATTGCGGCGGCCGGTGAGTTGAAAAGTAAACCGACACAGCACTCCGTTAAGGAGTTAAGGGAAGTGGGAATACAGCCGGATATTTTAGTTTGCCGCAGTGAAAAGCCAATTCCTCAGGAAATGAAATCAAAAATTGGCCTGTTTTGTAGCGTAAGACCCGACAACGTGATGTCGGCAAAAGATGCCGCTAGCATTTATGAAGTTCCTTTAATTCTTCATTCGGAAGGACTCGACCGGCAGGTTATTGAACACTTGGGATTAAAGGGCCAAGAGCCAAATCTCCAGGGTTGGGAAAAGATCGTACATGTTCTGAAAAATCCTAACCAAAAGGTGACTATCGCGGTCGTTGGCAAATATGTAAGTCTTCACGAAAGTTATAAAAGTTTAAATGAAGCCATCGTTCATGGCGGAATCGCGAACAACTGTAAAGTGGAAATTCTTTTTGTAAATTCAGAAACATTAACAGCCGACAATATTAAGAAAGTGCTCGCTAATGCCAGTGGAATATTGGTACCTGGCGGATTTGGTGAGAGGGGAATCGAAGGCAAGCTGTTGGCGATTCAATATGCGCGCGAAAGTGGAATTCCATTTTTTGGAATTTGCTTTGGCATGCAGCTCGCCGCCATTGAATTCGCCCGCAATGTTTGTGGCATAGAAGACGCCACTAGCCGCGAGTTTATTACCGGCAAAATGGCGGCCCGAAATTTAATTATCGACTTTATGGAAGAACAGAAAAAGATTTCGGATAAAGGGGGCACGATGCGTTTAGGTAGTTACCCCTGTGATATTGAGGAAGGATCTTTGGCCCATAAAATTTATGGTAAAACGCGCATTAATGAACGTCACCGTCATCGCTATGAGTTTAATAACCGTTTCCGCGCGCTTTTTGAAAAGAAAGGCATGCAGGCCACCGGGATTTGTAAAGAACGTGATTTGGTTGAGATCGTGGAAGTTCCAGAGCACAATTGGTTTACAGCCGTGCAATTCCATCCGGAATTTAAGTCGCGGCCACTGGCACCGCACCCATTGTTTGCTCATTTCGTTAAGGCTTCTATAAAGAATCAAGCGGCCATAAAGGATGAAGGTAAAAATACTAAGAAAAAGAAAACACGCCGATTTTCAGGAGAACATGCGCGTGGCAACTAAAGTTAGTAGGGAAGAAATTATCGCCGAAGCACAAAGGGTTTTAGAAATAGAAGCTCAATCTATTCAACAGTTGCGTTCGCGCCTAGATGAGAATTTTTATAAGGCCGTTAATGAAGTCTACGCTTGTAAAGGAAAAGTCATTGTTTCCGGCATTGGTAAATCGGGACAAGTGGGCCGCAAAATTTCCAGTACATTAAGTTCTACGGGTACACCTTCGGTATACATTCACCCTTCGGAGAGTTCGCATGGTGATCTTGGAGTCATAGGAGCCGACGATCTTGTTTGGGCGATTAGCTACGGCGGCGAATCCAACGAACTTGGTGATCTGTTGTCGTTTGTGGCGCGCAAGGGGATCACCTTGATTGGGATGACGGGAAACCCTTCTAGTACTCTTGGTAAAGCCAGTGATATTTTATTAAATGTTAATATAACTACCGAAGCTTGCCCCTTGGGCTTGGCGCCCACTTCCAGTACGACGGCCACTTTGGCCATGGGCGATGCCTTAGCAATGGCGGTATTAAAAGTGCGCGGCTTTAAGGAGTCGGATTTTGCTGAACTTCATCCGGGCGGAAAGCTCGGAAGAAAACTTTTAACTCGGGTTAAAGATCTCATGCATACGGGTCAAGATGTGGCTCTGGTAAAGGGAGATTTGCCGTTACGGGAAATTTTGCCGGTGATGGCCCGCGGTGTACGTGGTGTGGTGGGCGTCGTTGATAACAATGGAAATTTAATTGGGGTCGTCACAGACGGTGATATCCGCCGCAGACTTTCAAGCTCAAATCCTTTGGACGAAGTGGTTCAATCAGTTATGTCATCAAATCCAAAAACCATTGGTCCTGACGAATTGGCCGAAAAAGCACTAAATCAAATGGAAAAGCTAAGTTTGCAATGTTTGTTTGTCGCGAACTCGGCTAAGGATGGGACAAAGCCCGTCGGGATTATTCACTTCCAAGATATTTTGAAAGCCAAAATAATTTAACCCTCGGACCAACGTCGAGATAAACTTGAGCAATTGCGTAGAAGTTGCGTAGGTTCTAAAAAATAAGAATACTTAGAACTACATATGCGGTTATTTACGTTTTTCTCAGTTTGTATTTTGTACTCCTTTTTTGCGTCAGCGGCTCCGTCCCAGGTCATTAAATTTCCCGAAGAAGAGCTGGCGCGCGAATCCGTACTACCTAAATTTAAAGAAACGAAAATGGTATTAAACCGTAATGTCACAACGGCCAAACGCTTTTCTGCGGGCGCGGATTTAGGTTTTGCTTTAAATGAAGCCTTTAATAGTCCGCTTCAATATGGTTTCTTTGCTAATTATCATTTGGATGAATCAAAGGCCATCAACGTATTATTTAACGCCTTAAACTCCGCTAACTCCAGCTATACGAATCAATTAAACGGTTCCGTCTCTACTAATTTTGGCTTAGAAAACCGCGCGCGTCCGCGCTATTTATTTGTTGGTAGTTTTCAGTACAATGCATTTTACGGTAAAATCAGCATCACTAAACAATTTGTCATGAACCTCATGCTTTACGGTTTGGCCGGAGCGGGAATGATAAACTATGGCGGCGATATGTATCCGGTCGTTTCTCTGGGGCTGGGCCAAAAGTTTTACTTCACAAAAAAGTTAGCGTTACGTCTGGATCTACGTAGCATAATGTTTAATGGACCTAACGTAGTAGATCCAAAAAACCTTACCGGCACACAATATCGCGACGCAAACCGCGAGTTAGCGGGTTCTGAGTTTAATAGCATTCTAACTCTGAGCAACGTGATTTTTGGCGGTATCGAATTTCAGTTCTAAGTCCAGGTCCAGGATTTTTCTATTGTCTACAAAATTTTTAAGAATTTCGTTATCTTAATAATGAAATGAAACTAGTTCATCGTGTATTAGCATCCGGAATGTGCGTTCTTTTCGTATACACACCAATGGTGTACGCGCAATCTAATGAAGAAGATCAGAATATCGACGAAGTCGAATCTATTCTAGACAAGGACACAGAAAAGGACACCGAGGAAGTTGCGCCTCCTGGAAAAGATGAAGCGATTCCCGACAGTATTGCTAATTTAAAGAATCTACAGCCCTTTAGTGACGTTGCCGTCATCCAGAGAAAATTCTTACCGAAGACAAAACGTTTTGAGGCTTACGGTGGTGGAAGTGCCGTTGTTAATAACGCCTTCTTTATGAATTTTGGTTTACACGCGCGTTTAGGTTATAACTTTACCGAGAATATCGGCGCGGATTTTGTTTTTATGTATTTAAATACGTCGAACCGCGACGTAACGGATGATTTAAGTTCAAAACGGGGAATCCGCACCGATGGCTTAGTTTCACCGGATATGTATACGGGAGGCGCCGTCGTGTGGACTCCTGTTTATGGTAAAATGTCATTATTTGAAAACCGCATCGTTCCTTTTGATATGTTCTTTTCAGCGGGTGGCGGTATTACAAAAACAAATCAGGCCACGACTTCTCCCACGTTTCAGCTAGGTGCGGGTCAGAGATTCGCGATTGGTAAAAGTGCGGCTTTCCGTTGGGACTTTACTTGGAATTTTTACTCTGCGGAATATGTTCCGGCGACATTGCCGGCGGGCTCGCCGAAAGTTTCCGGTTCTTTTGACAACTTGTTCTTGTCCTTAGGTTTTAGCTTCTTTTTTCCGGAGGCGACTTACCGATGAAGAAACTGCGGCTTATCTTCCTAAGTTTTATAATGGTAATGGCGGGTATGGTGAACGGCGCAAATATTTCTTTGCGGGCCATCTCTTCAGCCGAGGCTGCGCCCAAAAAGGCCGCTAAAAAGTCCGCGGGTAAAGCAAAAAAGGCGGCGGCGCAAAGTTCTGGCCAAACTGCTTCTTCTGACGAATCGGCGGCGCCCGCAAAACTTGATCCGGAAGAAGCCAAACAGCTTCGGGAAGCCTATAAATTAATTCGCGAGAGAAAATATGAAGCCGCCTCACAGCGACTTTACCGTTTAAGCCGTAACCCACTACTGCGGGATTATCGCGAAGAGTTGCGTTACAAATTAGGTCTTGTCCTCATGGAGATGGGACTTAATCAGGTGGCCGCAGTTGAGTTCTTGCGGGTGGCGGTAAAGGGAAAAAGCAAATTTTTAAAACAAAGTTTAGAAAAGCTTTCTTTTGCGGCGGATTCCCTGAATTTTGATGTCTTATTAAATCTGGCAATTTCCAAAATCACGGTTGGGGATTTTCCGGCGATTCATAAGGACATGCTCTTTTATCGCATTGGTGAATTTCAGCTGAAGAAGAAGGATTATTTGGAGGCCGCTAAAAACTTTAACCGTGTCGATACAAACAGCCGCTACTTCTTCCGGGCTAAATATAGTCAGGCCGTGGCGCTGGCGGAAGATGGAAAGCCTGGGTTAGCCGCGCAAGCCTTTGAAGAAATCCTGCAAAACACGGGCAATAAGAATGTAACCGATCCGATCCGCGTGTCAGCGTTAATCGGAAAAGCCCGCGCTCTTTACCAGGAAAAGAAGTGGGAAGACGCTATAGCAACTTACCGCGAAGTCCCCCGAGATTCGAACGTTTGGCATGAAACTTTGTTTGAAGGCAGCTGGGCAATGCTCAGAGGCGCGAAGTTTCGTTCAGCATTAAGCAACTTTCAGTCTCTACACTCGCCCTTTTACGAAAATAATTATCTTCCGGAATCCCTCGTATTAAGATCTATCGTATATCTCTATATCTGTAAGTTCGATGAGCTAAATAAAACGTTAGGATTATTTGAAAATGTATACGGTCCGGTTCGGCGCAAAATTCTGCAATATCTTTCACGCCGTCCTGATCCGGCAAAAATTTACCAGGATTTTATGGCCGCCAGCGAAGGCCAAGGAGTAGCGCAAATTCCGATGCCAGCCGTACGCAAAATTGAAAAGGAATACGATTTTAGCCAAAACCAAAGTTATTTGGATAATCTAAATGCTGAGCTGGAAACCTTTGAGGGCTTAAGCTCAACATGGAAGGGCAGTCCCCTCGGAAAATATGCGCAAAAGTTAATAACTTTGAGGATTAAAAAGACGGAACGAAAACTGGGGTTGATCATTAAGCGGCATTTATTTGAGGTTAAATCTGAATTGCGTGATTTCTTTGAGCAGGTGGGGTTCCTACAGCTTGAGGTCGTTAATTTACAAAAAGAAGAAGTGAAGAAAGAACTTTCTAAGAAAGACGAAGAAAAGGCCATGGAAGAAATGGGTATGCAGAAATCCCAGCTTGATAGGAACGTGGACAGAAAGTTCTTTATTCAGAATGGTTTTGAATACTGGCCGTTTCAAGGGGAGTATTGGCTGGATGAGCTTGGAAACTATCATTATCTAGGCGTATCTAGCTGTCAGAAATAGGATTAAAGATGCGTTCGTTTGTATTGGTATTTATTTTATCTTCTACTTGCGCGGTGCTTGCGGCCGAGAAAAAGTCCAATATTCGCGAGTCTACCATTGGCGACGTTTTAAAGCGCACGAGTGGCAAATCAACTTCCGTTGAAAAAAAGGGTAGCGATATTCCTAAATCCACGGAAGCGGCCTTCGAAAGAAATCTTCCGATCAATTTAGAATCGGTAAAACCTCCGCGCAACAGTGACGTCTACCGCATCGAAGGTGATGGTAAAGAAGTTGAGTACGAAAAATTAACGGATAAAGGGATCAAGAATCTTTACACCCTTGTTAATAAATTCAAGAACAGCCCCAATCGCGGCGAGTTATGGGTGCGTCTAGCCGAAGCCTATGTCGAGAAAGCGAAGCTTGTTAAATTTCGCAAATATCGGGAATACGAACAGAAAATAGACGACTTTGAAAATAAAAAAACTAAGGTTAAGCCGGTTCTGGATTTGGGCGAAGCGCGCGAATACAACCAGCAGGCGATCAATCTTTATAAATTATTTCTGGCCGACTTTCCAAAAGATAAAAAGGTTTCGCAGGTATTGTTTTTCTTGGGTTACAACTTTTACGAGTTAGGCCGGGAAGACGAAGGTGCGAAGTACTATAAAATACTTGCCGATAAATATACGAAAAGCGCGTATCTAGATGAATCAACGTTTGCCCTGGGCGACTATTATTTCGAAAAAAACCGCTGGAAGGATGCCCTTAAATATTATGCGCGCCTGATCGATAAAAAAGAGAGCCGCCATTATTTGTTGGCCCTCTACAAATCCGCATGGTGTAAATACCGTCTTGGGGACTCGCGAGCCGCCTTGCGTGGCATGGAAGTCGTTTACATCGAAAGTCGCCGATCGAAGAGCGAAGAAACAGAGGCTGGTCCTAAAGTAAATTCCGTGCGTTTGGCTTCCGAGTCGTTACGTGACATCGTGCCGTTTTATGCCGAAATCGGTGATTCGAAGCAGGCCGAAAATTATTTCGAGCGCCTCGTGGGTGCGGGGAAAGCCGCAAACCGCATGATGGAGAAGTTAGCTTATATTTATTCATCGCGCGGAAATATAGAAGGCGCGATGACTCTCTTTAAACGTCTTATCCAAATTGAACCCCTATCACCAAAAGCCTTTGATTACCAATACCAAATTGTTTCTAGCTATTCGTCGGCTGGTAAAGGCGCGGTTTTTAAACGTGAACTTTATGATTGGATAACTCTCTACGCCGCAAATTCCGAGTGGGCGCAGGCCAACCGTAAAGATGAAAAGCTATTAGCTGAAGCCTATGAGCGCCGCGAGCGAACTCTAAGAAACTATGTTTTACAGCAGCATGCGGCCGCCAAGCAGTCGAAAAATGAAGACGGGCGGGCGCGTACATTGGAGTGGTATAAACTTTATCTGCGGGCGTTTGAGTCGGCACCCCAAGTTTCGGACATGCACTTTTACTACGGCGAACTATTATATGACGTAAAAGATTACCAGGCGGCTTCAGTCGAATACAATTGGGTATTACAAAATGACGAGAAAAGTAAATACTATAAGGACGCGTTAATCAACGTGATCGCGTCTCTAGAAAAATTACTACCATCCCAGCAGCAGCTGTTAGCTAAGCGGGATAAAATGGGCCCTGACTTCGTTGACCAGATTCCGCTGTCACCACAGTTCGCAACTTTTACGGCGACGGCGAAAAAGTTTATTCAAAAATATCCCCAAGATGCGCGTAGTGCTGACCTAGAGTTTAAAGTCGCGCAGATTTACTATTTGCATAATTACTTTAAAGAGTCGATTGACGCTTTTGAGCCCATTATTAAGCGCGCTCCTAAGTCACAAGCTGGTCAAGACGCGATAAGCTTTGTGTTAGATATGTATTCCCGCCGCAAGGACTATGTGGGTCTAAAAAAGGTTTCAGAAATCTTGATGGACAATCCGGATGTGGCGAGTTCTCCTATTGGCGGGCAATTAAAGCGCATTTTAGTTAACACTAAATTTAAAAACGCGGAGATGCTCTTAAAAGATCCCAAAAATCTCTACGCGTCGGGTGAGGCTTTCGAAAAATTTGCCAATGAAAACAAAAATTCCGAGCTAGCGGTTAAAGCGCAATACAACGCCGCTTACAGTTACAAAAAGGCCCGCGCCGTGGGTCCGGCGCTAAAAATGTACGAGGCGCTTTTAGCCAATCCGGACCGCTCGCCGGAGTCGATGAAGTTAAAAGCGGAAGCCGCAAAGGAACTCCCACCGCTTTATCAGCAACTTGGAAAATACGTGCAAGCAGCAAAGGCTTACGAGCAGTACGCGAATGCCAATCCAAACTCTGAGTTTGCCGCCAACTATTTCTTTAATGCCGCCGTCATTTGGGACGGCTATGGCTTTTGGGATAACGCCATCCGCGACTATGAACAATACGAAAAGCGCGAACGTAAAGGCGCTGACCGCATAGAGGCGGCCTATTACATGGGAGAAATATCGCGTAAGCGCGGTGCTTTTTCTAAGGCGGCTCAGTATTACGAAAAATACGTTTCTGGCCCGGCCACCAATAAGGAGCGGATCGTTGAAGTGCATTTTAAACTTTACGAAATCGCGGAAAAGATGGGAAATAAAGCCGCCATTGCGCGCTGGCGTGACCGCACTATTTCCGTCCAAAGAAATTTTGCGCAAAGCGAGCGTGGCGTGGGCGCAAAATATGCCGCCGAGGCCAAGTTCTCGCAGCTAAAAGATATTTCGGATCAGATTAAGTCTATTTCGCTTCCGGCAAATGATAAAAAGCAAGCGGATGGAATTAAGCAGAAATTAGCTCTCATCGAGAAACTTAAGAATGAAATCGTCCAAGTATTAAGATTTGCCTCTGGTCATCAGATTGTGGCGTCTTATACGACCTTGGCGCTTGCCTATGCTGACACCGCTTACAAAATTAAGACAGCGCCGCTCCCGCCGGGACTTCGCGCTCTTAACAAGGAACAAATTGGACAATATCAAGCCAAGGTCGCCGAAGTTTACGTGACTCCGCTGGAGCAAAAGGCATTGGAAAATTTTAACTTGGCAGTGCAAAACGCTAACGACTTGGATGTTTATGATGACTACGTTATTGCCGCAAGAAAAAATTTAGCAAAAGTGAATCCACAGTTTAAATTCGTTAACGCTAAAATTAAACCCAGCGCGGTTGTGGATTCAATGGGGCTTTAAATGAAGATGAAATTTTGGATTTTTCTTATTGTTGCAAGTTTTGCTCTGGGTTGTGCGTCGGGACGCAAATCCGATAAAAAGGGCGATATCGAAGATGGTTCGCTTAGTCAGGAGAGCGATGACGATGCTCTTTTAGACGGACTTAACACGGAACAACAACGGTCCTCTCCCAAGGAATTGGAAACTAAATATCAAAAAATTGCACAGGCTTTAAAGACCAAGAGTGAAAAAGATCTTTTGGATAGCGCCTCATTAATTTTGTTCGAAGATCCTGATGACGTAAAAACTTTAAATGCTCTAGCTCTATTTTATATTAACCGCGGTAAACTCGGACTCGCAAAACAATACCTCGCCCGCGCTCTTAAAAAAGGCGCTAATGAACCGGGGGTTCAAAATAATTTAGGAATTGTTCTGGCAGCCGAAGGAAATCAGGACGACGCTATCACGGCATTTAAGAAGGCTTTGTCCGCCGATAGCGGGAATGTTGCGGCGGCAACAAATCTCGGGCTGATTTATGCGAAATACGGTGCCTACAACAAAGCTTTGCCACTCCTTGAACGGGCGTATGATGCAAATAAATCCGATGTGAATGTGGCCACCGCCTACGCGGTAACTCTGCGCGGGACAGGAAGTGCTTCTGACGCCGCTAGGATATACAAAAGTCTAGTTGTAAACAGCGATGATATGGCCATGTTGATGGATTATGCCGAAATGTTGGCTTACGAACTTAAGTCGGATTCGGAAGCGCGCACAGTTTTAAATAAAATTCGCTTCCTAGATCCACGTGGAGAAATTGTAGACAGAGTGATTCAATTAGAGCGACAATTGAAGTAACTCTTAGAAATGACTGTAGAAAGGAAAATCTCATGCGACTGTTGAAGCCTCTTGTGGCACTGCTAGTCTTGGTATCGCAACTGATATCAATGCCAGTCGCATTTTCTCAGGATAAAAAAGCTCAGCAAAAAAAGACGACCACCCTGGATTTCGAAGATGAACTTGTTGAGGGTGAATATAAAAAGCCTGAATTATTTTACCTATTGCAGAGAAAGCAATTTAATTTCAAACGTCTGATTAAACTTCGAAAAGATTTTATTCCGGAGATGAAACAGACATATCATGATGTAGGTGTTTCGGAGGGCAGTAAATAATGCAGACGCTCCTCTTCCGGGTTTATCTGGGCAAAGAAATTGTACAAGTAAAGCAATTTAATAAAGATCAAGTTGTTATAGGCCGAAATCCTGATTTGGATATTGTTCTTAATAACGACGCTATTGCCCCCATCCACGCTTTAATAGAAAGACGTGAGATTGGCGTTTATCTTTGTGATCTGGGATCAGAAAGCGGCATTCTTTATCAGGGACAGAAGGTTTTAGACGTACCGATAAAGCACGGCGACGAATTCACTGTTGGGCAATTTACAATTCAGTTTTACGAAGGATTGCCGAAACCAAAGTCGCCTCCTGGCGGTATGCCCGAAGCACCAAGCGCACCGGCTGCTCCAGCGTATATTCCGACAAAGCCAGCAATGCCAACAATGCCGACGCCTCCGCCGCAAGCCGAAAAGACACCCGATTACTCGTCGCCCGGAGCGAGTTATTCCTCGCCAAGCAAAGGCACTTTTCTTCCTGCAGCCTCTTTTAAAAATACCAGCGAAATTCTTACCCCCTCTGCGGGTGTCGTAGTTGAGGTCGCTGTCACATGGCGTGAACGCGTAATTAATACTTATCACTTCCGGGAAAAAATGGTCGTTACCGCCGGCTACGATGCGGAAAGTACCGTTAAGCTGCCGCCAATTAACCCCGCGTTTAAATTAATTCCAATTCTAGCTATAGATTCGCAAATTTCTATTCTGCTTTTCCCCGGAATGACCGGCGAGCTTTTTAATGCCCAAAAGAATGGGAAGAACTTCGAGCAGCTTCAGCGCGAAGGTCGCATTTCTCAAGGCACCGATGGCCGCTCATTTTTCTTAGCGCAAAAGGAACTCGTAAAAATAGATATTCCCGGTACCGAGCTTAGTCTGTGGGTGCGTTACGTACCAGAAACACCCAAAGCCGACATGTTGCCCTGGTTTGATTTTTCTCCGGCAGAATTTACGGCTCTAATTGTTTCTGTAGTCGCCTCTTTATTGATGTATATTTACACTCAGACCTTTGTTCCTGAAGAGGAGGTGCTCGAGGACGAGACGGAACGTATCGCTACCTTCCAGGTACCAAAACAGAAAATGCCCGTGGCTCCCATGATTGATAATCCGACGCCGGTCCCCGCGCCCGTAGAGAAGGTGGCGCCGAAGCCAAAAACGTCAGTAGCTAAAGCCGAAAATAAAGCGACTCAGGCTAAAGCGGGAAGTCCCGCCGAAGTGGCGCCAAAGCCAAAAGATAATGATAAGAAACCGGTACTTACTTCTGTAAAACCGACACCAGCGAAATCTCGTGGAACGGTTACAAATCCCGGGGGTTCTTCTGAGCCAAAACCAAAACCAGCGCCAGATATTTCGAAAATGGGATTATTTGCCGACGCCGGTGCCTTGAAGAGTTTAGAAAAAAGTAAAGACACCGGAACATTAACCGAAGTAGGAAGTGCTGCCGCCGCCGAAGCGGGTGAACGTGGTAATAAGCCCGGTGCTGGGCTGAATGTCGCTGCGACGAAAGCGGGTCCAGGCGGTAGTGGAATCGCGCCCATTGGTATTAAAGGTGTTGGTGTCAACACTCCCGGTGGTCTCGGAAAATCTACCGGCGGTTTAGGCAGTGGAATTTCAAAAAGTAATGCGACGATCGTTCCCGGCGGCGAAGGTGAATCCATCGGCGCGGGGATGGATAAAGAGGCCATTCGGCGCGTCGTACGTGAACATATTAATGATCTTAGAACTTGTTACGAGCAGGAGCTTAACCGTGACCCCAATTTATCGGGTAAGCTCGTGCTGCAATGGGAAATTAAAGAAGGCGGCCGTGTAGGCAAGGTGTCGGCAGTTAACCGCGGCGACACGATTCGAAATCAAAAAGTCATCCGCTGTTGTCAAAACGTTCTTGCGGAATGGCGTTTTCCGGAGCCGCCAGCGGGTATGGTAGGAATAGTAGTTTATCCATTTATTTTTCAATCAAATTAATTGAGCAAGGAGGCAATTGTGCCAGAACAACAGCAAACTACAGCGACAACGCAACAACCAGTAGAAAACCACTGGTCTGTTTCGAAAGCGTTTTCCGAGGGGGGACCAGCGATGTATGGCATTGCCATCATCGGCATTCTAACGATCGCTATCGTGGTCGGGCGTTTACAAGCTCTATCGCGTCTAGTGATTAACAAACAACAGTTTAACGAAACTTTGTTTGGAATGATCGTTAGCGGTCAATTACGTCAAGCTATCACTTTTTGTGACAGCCGTTTGACGCCGCTTACTGCCACGATGAAGGCGGGATTAATCCAAGCGTTGAACAAACGTAGCGACGAAGAAATTCAAGTCGCGATGGATTCCGTAGTACTTCGTGAAACACCAAAATTGGAAGGCTGGGTAGGTTTCTTGGCCGTATTTGGTAACTTAGCGACATTAACGGGACTGTTAGGTACGGTTTCGGGTATGATCACTTCGTTCCAGTCGGTTTACCAAGAAAAAGACGCCGTTAAAAAAGCCGAATTACTTTCTCGCGGTATTGCCGAAGCGTTAAACTGTACGGCCTTTGGTCTGTTGGTAGCGATCGTAGCGATTCTTTGTTACGGTTATTTCCAAATGAAGATCAGCCGGGCTACTAACGACATGGTAGAGAGTAGCATGAGTCTTATGAATTTAGTGGCGTCGAATAGAGATAAAATTCGAGACTAAGAGGAATTTATGGCAAGCGTAGATACCGGGGGCGATGGCCCAAACGTAGAAGTCAATATCGTACCGTTCATCGATTTGATGAGCGTGTTGATTACCTTCTTGCTTTTGACTGCCGTTTGGACGCAGGTATCTATGATTCAAATCGGTAGTTCACTCTATGCCAAACAACAAGACCAGAGTGAACAGCCGAAGCCGGAAGAGGACAAAGTTTTACGCCTGGATATTGGCAAAGATGGTTATAAATTACGTTTTGGTAATAAGGAATTTAAGTTTCCAAAACTCAAAGGTGAATACGACAGGAAAGCATTAAAGGCATCATTGAAGACAATTAAAGAAGAAAACCCGGAAAAAAAAGATGCCATGATTTCAGTTAATGAAACGTTGGATTTTGAAGTTTTTATTCAAGGAATGGATATTTTATTGGGAGAGCGATTTCCTAATATTGGAGTTGTCACGGGAGATATTAAATAATGCCTATACATGCACCCGGCTACCGGCCAAGATATCGTAAAGTTTTTAAAAGATCTGGCAAGCGCCGATTGATGGCCGAACTGTCACTGACGGCGATGGTGGATATGTTTACGGTGTTAACGATCTTTCTTTTACAGAACTATAATATCACGGGCGCGATCATCGAAATTCCCAGTGAAGTGGTACTGCCACCCGCCGCGCAAATCAAGGAGCTAAAGCCAGCCCACGTTGTGATCCTTACGCAAAAACAATTACTTTTTAACAATAAAAAAATCGCAACTCTCACGGATATTCAAAACGAAGAAAGGTGGATGATTCCCAAGCTTTATGACGCGTTAAAAGTCGCCATCGAAAAAAAGAGAATCGAGATGGAAAAAAAAGGTCTCTTAACCGAAGTTAAAGAAGACATGGAAAAAGAGAAAAACGCGCCGGAATCAAAAGCTAAAAACGCCTTTGCAAAAGTGACGGTAGAGGCTGATAAGGGAATTGATTTTCTAACAGTAAAAAAAGTAATGTATACGGTAACTGAAGCGGGCGGCCGGGAAATCAATTTTGCCGTCGTACGCGTGGCGCCAGAAGAGTAAGCCAGAAGCTTAAATTAAGCGGCAGCTTTAGTTGTTCCCGAGTTTTGAAATCTCTTAACGTAATCCAATATCCGTGCCTGAAATTCCATGTGTAAATTTTGAAATTGAAGTCCAACTTCTTCGGGGGTTAGATAACGAACCTGCGCCGAACAATAGATCGGTAAACCCAAGTCCTCTGATTTTATCGTGAGTTTAATTACTTCGCCGGAGCGAAGCTCTCTTAGTCCGGAAACGCCTATTCCGCCTAAACTCAAAGTCATCGCTCTGCCAATTTGATCCACGCCGTCCTTATTAACTGTTACAGTCCCTTTAAGTGGCGCTCGTACGTGAATGCGGCGGGAGCCGCCAAGCTCTTCGATGATTTCAGAGTATTGAAAAATCTTAGACCAGGTATCCTGCCCCGCCGACCAAACGCGAACAGCGTCCCATTCGAAGCTATCAATACCCTCTAAAAATTTTATGAGTTCGTGATGGGATATGGGGCCATGTGTATTTTCTTGATAGCCCACATACCAGATGGCTGCGTCTTTTGGTCCCTTGGGGGATAATTTCAAAATTTGTTGGTGATCTTTTTCCCAGGTTGCCGCAGGTATCCATTGTTTTTGACCTTTGGTCCAAACAAGACACTGGGCTTCAGGGCCTGCCTGCGAAATTTTTATTTTAATTTCTTCAGTGCTAAATGGCCCGGAGATGTTTTCATTGAGAATGAAAAACCAACATTTATCCATCTCAAAGACTATCGGGAATTTATCAAGAAAACTTGACCAAGATTTAGACAAGGACAATCTCAGAATGAGACGTGCCAATCTCGTGCTAATTTCATGCCAAATTCGGCGCAACTGTGGTATGATTAAGTCAAATGTTTGTGATGAGGTGGGCAAAACTTCTTTATGCCCTGGCACTGTTTGTTTTAATTTCGGAAATGGTCTTGATGGCGCCAAAGACCTTGGGCAGAAAACCGGGAATGGCCATCAAGCCACCGCAGCGAATTAGTGCTCCCCGCAGCTCCCACGAAGCTGATCAGGCTTTTAAAGGCATGCACCTCATCGAAACAAAGGCCGGTATAAGAATTTGGGAGTTAAACTCAGAAACAGCTTCGGAGTTTAAAGGTAAAGGAGAACTGATTCTTGAAAAAATTAAGACCCGGTTCTTTGGAAATTCTGGAATTCAATTTTTTGTACGAGGCAAAAATGCTCAGGTTGATATGGAGTCAAATGATATGGTGATCGAGGGGGACGTTCTGACCAAAACCTCAAATAACTATGAATTGCAGTCGGACTCAGTAAATTATGATTCTGGCACCCGTCAGCTACTTAGCGGCAGCCCCATCCTTATTTTGGGACCCAAGGACAAAAAAGGAAATCGCTTAAAATTGAATGGAATTGGCATGCAGGCCCATGTCGAAAACGGTCAAGTAGAAATCGTTGACGACGTCCGCGGTGAAGTTACCTTGGAAAGTGGCGCACAATTACAAATTAAGAGTAAATCCGTCGAACTTAGTAGTGTTTCCAAAGTGGCGCACTTTAAAGGGAATGTCGTGATTGATGTAGATACTTTACGCGTGACGGGTCCCAGTGCGCAGTTTCAATATTCGGAAGATGGCGACACTCTCTCCTCGCTTTATGTCGAAGGCGGCATAAAGGTAAGCGATGTCGATAAGTTTGCAACATCGCAAAATGTGCGTGTCCAGTTTCGTGAGGAGACTTTAGTGTTTAAGGGGCGCCCACGCTTGGTAAAGGGCAACGATGAAATGTTTGGCGAAGAAATTATATTTTTAAACGGTGGTCGGCGCGTGCAAGTGAAGGGCGCAAAAGCGCAGTTTGACCCGGGCCACACGGAGAGTAAACCATGACAGAATTGCGCGCGCGCGAAATTTCAAAATCTTTTAAGACCCGCAAAGTTGTCGACCATGTTTCCTTTGACGTAAAGGCGGGTCAGGTCGTGGGTCTGTTGGGGCCAAACGGCGCCGGCAAAACAACAAGCTTTTATATGGTAGTGGGTTTGATCGCGCCCGACAGTGGACAGATTTATTTAGGCGAACGCCCTATTGGTCACATGGCGATGTTTCAACGCGCGCGCATTGGTTTAAGCTATTTGCCGCAAGAAGCGAGCGTGTTTCGAAAAATGACAGTGCGGGAAAATATTTTAGTGGCTTTGGAAGCTCATGAAATTGTTGGTGGCGCGGCGGAAGAAAAGCTCGCGCAAATTTTAGGTGAATTTCATATAAATCATATCGCCGATAGTTACGGTTATGCTCTCTCGGGCGGGGAACGCCGCCGTGTCGAGATCGCGCGTGCCCTGGCGGCGGATCCTAAATTTTTGCTTTTGGACGAACCTTTTGCGGGGATCGATCCCATTGCCGTCGCGGATTTGCAGAAATTAATTTTATCTCTGGCAAAAAGGGATATTGGAGTACTGATCACGGACCATAATGTCCGCGAAACTTTGGGAATTTGTCACTATTCATACATATTAAAAGACGGAAAAATTCAAGTCGAAGGAACTCCGGATCAAATTACTAACAACGAATTGGCGCGCCGCTTTTATTTGGGCGAGAATTTTCATTTGTAAGGTAGGATAGCTCATGGCGAATAATATGAAACAGTCATTGAATCTTTCGCAAACCCTGCGCATGACGCCGCAGTTGCAACAAGCGATTAAGCTCCTTCAGCTTTCTCGGATGGAACTTGAAACCACCATTCGTAAGGAGCTCGAAGAAAATCCTGTGCTCGAAGAAAATGCCGAAATTGCCGCCGAAGGTGCCGAAGCGCAGCTCGAGAAAGACACTGCCGAAGTTCCTGCCCCAGTCGCCGATAATCCCGAAGCGGGCGAGCAAGGTGAAAACATCGAATGGGAAAACTACGTGGAATCCAACTGGAAACCGCCGGCATCCGGTGGTGGCAGCGAAGAAATCATGAATTACGAAAACGTCATTTCAACTACGCAGACCTTATTTGATCATCTGATGTGGCAGATGAGTCTGCACGGGTTTAATGACGAAGAAAAAGTTGTTGCTTCTATTTTAATTAGTTATGTCGATGATGACGGCTATATCCGTGTGCCCTTTGAGGAAATCGCCGCGGAAGAAAAAATTACGGTAAAAGATCTCGAAGAGATTTTACCCTTCATCCAGGAATTTGATCCTCCTGGAGTGGGTGCGCGTGATTTAAAAGAATGTCTCTTGATACAAGCCCGGCATATTCAGGAAGATACTAATGATTTAGTCGCGCTGATTAACAACCACCTCAAAGATTTGGAAAAGAAAAACTACGAAGCCATTGCCAAAGCGATGAACCTGCAACTGCAAGACGTGATCGAAATGTGCAAAATTATTTACAACATGGACCCCAAGCCGGGGCGCCTCTATTTGGCCAATGACACGCATTACGTGACTCCCGACGTGTATGTCTATAAGGTCGGCGAGCACTACATGGTGGCACTTAACGAAGATGGTTTGCCGCGCTTAAGGATTTCGAACTTTTATAAGAGCGTGTTGTCCAATAAAGAAAAAACAAATCCCACGTCAGATTACATTCACGACAAACTGCGCTCGGCGATTTGGTTGATTAAGTCGATTCAGCAACGTCAGCGCACAATTTACAAGGTTACCGAAAGTATCGTGCGCCACCAGACGGAATTTTTCGAAAAAGGCGCGGCGTTTATCCGTCCCATGATTTTAAAAGACGTCGCCAATGATATTGGCATGCACGAATCTACCGTCAGCCGCGTTACGACTTCCAAATACATGCACACACCGCGTGGAATTTTTGAATTAAAGTACTTCTTTAACTCAGGAATTAGCAAAACCGACGGGGACTCGTTGGCGAGTGAGTCAGTTAAATTAAAAATCAAGGCGTTGGTCGATAAAGAAAGTCCCAAGAACCCACTGTCGGACCAAAAGATAGTCGAGCTCTTAAAAAAGGACGGAATTCAAATCGCGCGTCGAACGGTGGCAAAATATCGCGAAATTTTAAAGATTTTACCGTCGAGTAAACGTAAGAAATACTTCTAGTTTGTGGGCGTTAATTCCGATTATAGAGAGTGAGTTCACGCCGCCTTAAATTTTTATATTCCCTACCGTTCGTTGCCCTAGTTTATGTTGGGCTTTTCTACGTCACTAAGCCGCTGGTTGGCGACTCCGTTTATATGGTGGGTCTCGTTTTGCCGCTGGTGGGTGGCTGGTATGGTAACGCCCGTACCGGCGTCACTTATGCGGCACTGGCGCATTTAATAAACATATTTATTGGCGACGCGAGTCAGGCCGAAGCCCTGCCGTCGTATTTCTTCTTACCGCTGGTTGGATTTGTCGTCGGCCGTTACCGCTCTTTATCTCACGCGCTTAAAGTGGAGGTTGCCCAACGCCTGCGTATCGAAGCGCAAATGCTGCGGCATCAAACGAAACTGTTAGAGTCGGGCCGTTTTGTCGCCGTCGCGCAGATGGCCGGTGGGATTGCCCATGATATTACAAATCCTTTGATGATTATCGAAGGCATGGTAGATCGCGTGCGTAAACTTCCTTATACGGATGAAGCTATTCATAAAAGGCTTGAAGAGGCACTGGAGCGGATCCTGGCAAATACACAACGAATTACCACGGTGATTCGTGGCGTGCGTGCTATGGCGTGGGGAAGAGAAGATGACGACATTGAGGTCGTAGACGTTGAAGCCATGCTCGATGATGTTTTGAGTATAGCGAAAGAGCGTTTTCGCAGCCATTATGTTGATTTGCGCGTAAAAAATAATTGCGGTACGGTTTTTATAAAGTGTCAGCGTTTGCAGATAAGCCAAGTGATTTTAAATTTGTTAAATAATTCCAACGATGCCGTAAGTTTGGTGCGCGGGCAGCGTTGGGTGGAAATCGATGTGGAAAAAGTGGATGACAAAATCGAAATCTCCGTCGTTGATAATGGACCGGCGGTTTCTATAGAAGTCCGCGACAAAATTTTGCAGCCCTTTTTTACCACCAAGAAAAAGCAGAAACACTTAGGGCTGGGCTTAACACTCTCCAAACAAATTCTAGAACGTCACCAAGGCGAAATCTTTTTTGATTCGAAAGCCGCACACACCCGGTTTGTAATCCGCTTGCCGCTGCTGAATACGGCTTCTACTAAGGTGTCGGCGGCAGCCTAGTTATCCGCGCCGGATGCAGTGCCGTTACCTCCGGCGAGGCCGCCGCGGAGGTTGCAACTGTGAACCTGGCCCCGGGCCATGTTCGAAAAAATCGAGACCACTTTTCCAATTTACTTCCGGCGCCGGAAGTGTAACGGGGTTGGGGCCGATCTTGCGACCCCGCCAAACTGAACAGTCAGAATGCTTTGATTGGCTGAGATGCGTGTTTTGACAATGCATACTTTAAATGAAGGGATATGAGATTAGTTCTGATAAGTTGAAGGTAGAACTAATCCCTTGTTTTGAATCAGATTTAATTTTATTTACAAGTAAGAGTAATTTTGCCGCTTGAAAGAACAACTTTATTTCCACCTTTTAGAGTTGAAACTTGATAGTTAGAATTTAATTCTAATGTGCTTTGACTGCTTGAAATCTCAGTAACAAGCACTACACCTGTTGTAGATGAAAGATGGTTTGTTATAACCTTTCCTGATGAGGAAGAACTACTTTGTACTACAAACATGTCCTGTGCGCATATTTCCTCATTAGATTTTTTGGGAGCATTCGGATTTAAAGACCTTTGGCAGATAGCTCCGAGGGTGTTCCCATCTATAACCAAAAGAGTTTGAGTCTGGGTTTGCTGATTTTCATTGCTACAAATAAGTCGTGCATTTGCTAATGAGCTCACAAATAACATAGATAATATAATTGATTTCATAAAGTTTCCGTTTCTACTAAAAGTTAGTATTTGCTTTTAATGCGAAATATATACCGATGAATTTCTTAAATTTATAGAGTTTCAGGCTAGTTTATATGTCAAACTCTTGCAATAGTGACAATTATTGCCGCTGCCAACAAAAAAGTGAGGACCTAAAAAAGCAAGGGACTTTACCTCCGCGGCGGAGGTTGCAGCAGTGAACCTGGCCCCGGGCCATGTTCAAAAAAATCGAGACCACTTTTCCAATTTACTTCCGGCGCCGGAAGTGGGGCGGGGTTGGGAGCGATCTTGCGAACCCCCAAACCAAACCGTCAGCATGCTTTGAGTGTCTGAGAGATAAAGGAATTTATTCGCATTTGATTGGGCCAAGTTTTTTTGAGCCTGAGTTTGGCACAAAATCCATTCGGCATTTTTGAATTTTCACTGGAAGGCTCTTAACAATTAACATTTGGGTATCATCGTATTGGCAAGCAATCCAAATTGGAGACTTACGTTTTTCACCAAAAGGAATCAACGTCCAATTCCAATAATTATCTTTCGAGTCAGCATTTTCAGGGGCAAGTTGCACTTTTTTACTGGGATGCCCTTCGTAAATAGCAATAACTGACAAACTTTTAACTGCATTCTTCCCTTCTGCGGCGACATCCCAAGAGAGCCAACTTGCTGGAACTTTGTCGACCTTGGAATACACTTTGATTTGTTCGGGACATTTTAATTCAAGAGACTTTATGTTTGTGGCAAACGAGATTTGACTTTCCAACACAAGTATTACCAAACTTATCGCAAGTTTTTTCATTTAATTCTCCAGTTAAGAAATGTGTCATGATTATAAGATATCAAAGAATTGGGCTCAACAAATTACTTAGGCGGGATAAAACCCATCTTTTTAAGAATGCAATGCCGCCACTAGGTAGATGGCAGTCTTGCGAACTCTATGATCTATCAGAAGCGGCTAATTAACCGCACCCTTTGGTGATGAAGTCGGCGGAGTTGATTTCTTCGCGCAATTAGGACCTCGCTCCTTGTAGGGTTTATCGAAACATTGAATTAGAATATTTAATGTTTCAACATACGGATGATCCTTTTCGGTACCTTTAATTTTGTCTCTTGCAGCCTTAAGTTTTTCAAAATCTTTTTTAATGAAAGCAATGGTGCCATCAACGAATGAATTCCAATGATATTTGGTATCCAGGTTTTTATTATAAGCCTGACCAAACCGCTTGATGGCTTTTGCATCATGCCCCAAATTTGCATGAATTTGGCCCGAGTGAAAAACCAAGGTCGCCTTTTGTTCGGAAGTAAGGCGTGGCCGACAGACAAGGTAACTATCTATTAGATCAGCGGCCTCAAGATTTCTTTCGTTATTGGTAAGAGCGCGCCAACCACCGTCAGGAGGTGATTGATCAAATGCCTTGTAGTCCATCTCAGTATATTTTTTGATAGAGGGCGATTCACAATTCCGGGTTTGCGCAAAAGCACTTGTTGTTACGAGTAGAATTAACAAGAAAAGCAGCCTACCTATAAGCCTCACGGAAAGATTGCGCGGCGGCCGTAAAGAGCAGCGACTTCGTCGGGGCGGAGAGCGCGGTTCCAGTATGAGACCTCGTCAAAATCCGCGCCTAAGTATTCACCGTCGCAACTAGTACTCAAGTTTGCAGCGGAGCCAATACAAATGGGAGAGTTTGTCGGGATGTAAGTAGATCCGGTCGAGGGGGCAGAAGCCCGTAATTGGCCATCGACGTAGAGACTTAAGGTCGAACCATCATCCGTTGCCACGAAATGAAAATATCCCGGAGGCAGGTCCCAAGGTATGATTACTTGGCGCGAGGTGCTTCCATCTTTCTTAAACATAAGTAGCGGTTGAGCCAGAGGATTAAAAGCGGCATCCTGAGTCACAAAAGCCAGTACAAAATAATCGTTCAATAAACTGGTACTTGGATCTTGTCTTTGAATGATCGTTTGTAATTCGGTGACCGGCACTAAGTTAGTAATGCGCACGTGAACGGACACGGTGAGTTGGTTAGTGACATTTAGTGAATTATTCAGGTTGGGAATAAAAAATCGATCGTTAGTGCCATCAGTTCTTAGAGCGCCACCGTTGACTCCAGTACTCGCTTTATTGTTGGCATCGCCACTAAGCAAAGTTCCACTCAGCCGGCCTAAATTATCCGGGTAAACGCCATTGTCCTGATATATGGGATCATCAAATTTAAAATAAGTGATGAGACCTGTGGGATCAATCCATAGTACCGGTTTGATGCTCATTGCCCGACAGGTCACGTCGCGTGAAATGGCGGAACTGCCAAAATTCATAGTGATATGTCCAGGGAAGGTGAGCTGATCATTTAAAGTATCGTTAACGGTTAATTCAAAGGCTTCGGTACTTGAGAAAAATCGTAAATCGCCATCACTCGCTGTCATCTGTAAAGCGCCAGTGCTGCCGGTCATTCCCGTCCAGCCGCCAGGAAATCCCGCCACGGCGTCAATCGCTTCGCCGTAATAAATTTTCGCATATCTTAAGGTGGCGCTACTGTCGCGTTTTACCACGACATCGAATCCCTCACTGGCAGTTCTTACAGAACAAAAGACTTCGGAAATGGAATTTAAATCCGGCGTGCTGTTGGCTAAACGTTTTTCGAAGATAGCGCCGCGGTAGGCAATAAAATCTGGATCGTAGGGTGCAAAATTCAACGCCGCATCCGTAAAACTAATCGGTAGGGCCCGCGCTTCGCAATTATCGCTAAGGAGTTGCGCCTGAATACTGTCTACTTTTAATAGAGCTTGCGCGCCGCTGGCAGACGGGCACTGATACGCGGGAAATTTGCGGTCATAATCACCGTTTTCAGGTTTGCCAAAAAAGCCTTCGCCAGTTCCGCTCGCCTGAGCGGCGATGCTTGATTTGTCGGTCAAACCAGGACCACTGAAATCAATACCACTGCTATTGCCGCAGTTATGAAATAAAAACGCGGTCAACAATGCGAAGACGCAAACAGAAAAAATATTCTTAATTTGAGACACTGTCATTTCCCACCAGTCTAAACATTTCGGCAAATGCCCGACTCGACTGAAGTCAATTCCGTCTCTCTTTTGGCACATTTGTGCCTCATTCTGAGACGGTTAAAATTATCACAATGGAGCTAAACCTAGGTCTAGGTTAGGCCGATACTTAAAGAAGCAACAAAAGAAAGAGGTCTCTATGAAGTTTACCCACTCATTTCGGCAAATTAACTCATCAAAATCGCTAACAAAGTACGCAGAGGAGCGTATGGAAAAAGCTAAGCGGTTTGAGATAAAGGAAGCGAATATACACTTCGAATATAGCGCGGAGCGCCACCTATCGCAGGTGGAAATTACGGTTCACGATAAGAACGGTGATTTTAAAGCTCTCGCGGTGGGCAAAGATTATTATCTCGCTGTTGATAAAGCGTGCGATAAGATTGAAAGTCAGATGTTAAAATCTAAAGAGAAGATTAAAAACCATCATAAAGAACGTCTCTCAAAACGGGGCAAGCTCCATATGCTAAACGCGAGCCTGTCGACGAACTTTCCAGCCGCCCACGGAATGGGCCGTAGCCGCCGGGCTGGCTGAAGCTTATATTTTGACCGCATCTAGCTAGTCTGCTAGAAAACCCCTTTAAACCAAAAATTTAAAGGGGTTTTTTAATGTCCAATTATTTATTTTCCAGTGAATCTGTTTCGGAAGGGCATCCAGATAAAGTTGCCGATCAAGTCAGTGATGCCGTATTGGATAAATTACTTTCTCAGGATCCTAGATCCCGCGTTGCTTGCGAAACTCTAGTAACCACCGGTTTGTGTATGGTTTCCGGCGAGGTGACAACCAAGGGCGTTCTCGATGTGCCGGAACTTGTTCGTGGTGTTATTAAAGAAATTGGTTACGATGAAAGCGACATGGGTTTTGATTACCGCAGTTGTGCCGTTATTACTTCCCTCAATCGCCAAAGTCCTGACATAGCCATGGGAGTGGACACGGGCGACAATAAAGAGCAAGGCGCTGGCGACCAGGGGATCATGTTTGGTTACGCCGTTAACGAAACTCCCGAAATGATGCCGTTAACTATTTCTCTTTCGCATAAATTACTGCGATCCCTAGCGGAACTTAGAAAATCGAAAAAGTTAAAATTCTTACGTCCTGACAGCAAAAGTCAGGTCACCATTGAATACGAAAACAATCAACCCAAACGTATCGATGCCATTGTACTTTCCACGCAACATGCTCCCGACGTAAATCAGTCGCAAATTAGGGATGCGTTGATGGAAGAGCTCTTCAAAAAAGTTATTCCGGCAAAACTATTAGACAATAAGACAAAATATTTTGTAAATCCCACAGGCCGCTTTGTCGTCGGAGGCCCGGCCGGTGATTGTGGTCTCACGGGCCGTAAAATTATCGTGGATACTTATGGCGGTCACGGCGCTCACGGTGGTGGTGCCTTCTCTGGTAAAGATCCTTCGAAAGTGGACCGCTCCGCCGCTTATGCCGCCCGTCACATCGCAAAGAATATCGTAGCCAGTGGTGCTGCGGCAAAATGTTTGGTGCAAGTGGCTTATGCTATTGGCGTGGCCGAACCGGTCAGTGTTTACGTCAACGATTATGGCACAAGCCATGTTGGCTGGGAAAAACTTAGCAAGGCCGTACGCGAACTCTGGAGTTTAAAGCCTGCCGATATTATTCGTGAATATGATTTGTTGAAACCGATTTATCGCAAAACCGCTTCGTACGGACACTTTGGCCGCGAAGACCAGGGTTTTGCTTGGGAAAAAACGGATAAGGTACAAGCGCTCAAGGACTTCTTAAGAATCTGATGGACGCAAAACATATCCGCAACTTTTCGATCATAGCGCATATTGATCATGGCAAATCAACACTTGCTGATGCTCTTATGGCCGTATCTGGCACGCTTGATAAACGTCAGGAAAAGGAACAGTTTCTTGATAATATGGATATCGAGCGCGAGCGCGGTATTACCATCAAAGCGCAAACCGTTTGTCTAAAATACAAAGCTAATGACGGACAAACTTATCACTTAAATCTCATCGATACTCCGGGGCACGTGGACTTTAGCTATGAAGTCTCGCGCTCTTTGTCGGCTTGCGAGGGGGCAATTTTGGTCGTTGACGCCACTCAAGGCGTGCAGGCGCAGACCCTAGCCAACGTATATCTCGCCATCGAAAACGATCTGACTATTATTCCCGTGGTAAATAAAATTGATTTACCCTCAGCCGACCCCGAAGGCGTATTGGAGCAAGTAAAAAACTCTATTGGCCTAGACGTCAGTGACGCTATTCTCGTGAGCGCTAAAGAACGCATCGGTATCGATAAAATCCTCGAGCGCGTGGTCGAAAAAATCCCACCTCCACCCGACACGAAGTCCGCCCTAAAAGCATTAATTTTTGATAGTTGGTATGACTCTTACCAGGGCGTGGTTATTTTAGTGCGTGTTAAGGAAGGCGAAATTAAAGTGGGCGAAAAAATCCGCCTGATGTCTTCACATACGGACTATGAGGTTCTAAAGCTTGGATTTTTTAATCCATTTCCAGTGGACCGTGAAGCGCTGGGGCCTGGCGAAGTGGGCTTTGTTATTTGCGGAATTAAAACGATTCGCGACGTGACCGTCGGCGATACTATCACGCATGCCAAGAATCCCGCGCCTCAGCCGCTGGCGGGATTTCAAAAAATCAAACCCATGGTGTTTTCGGGAATTTTTCCGGTCGAAGCTGATGAATACGAGAATTTAAAAGAGGCGCTGGAAAAATTAAGTTTAAATGACTCCTCACTTTCCTATGAGCCGGAGAAGTCTAACGCCCTTGGTTTTGGTTACCGCTGCGGATTTTTGGGACTACTCCATATGGAGATCGTGCAAGAACGTTTAGAGCGGCATTACAATTTAAATTTGATCGTTACCGCGCCTTCGGTGGTCTACAAATTATATATGACGGATGGATCGGCCATGGATCTTGAAAATCCCGCCGATATGCCGGATGAATCCAAGATCGAAAAAATCGAAGAGCCATTCGTTAAGATTACCATACATACGCCCAATGAATATATTGGCTCCATTTTAAAAATTTTAGAGGAGCGTCGTGGTACTCAATTGAAAATGGAATACGTTACAACCGTAAAGGTAATTATCGAATATAAATTGCCCCTCAATGAGATGGTTTTAGATTTTTACGACAAATTAAAGTCGGTCAGCAAAGGCTATGCTTCGATGGAATACGAACTCATGTCCTTCGAAGAGGGCGACCTTGTGCGAATGGATATTTTGATTAATGGCGATAAAGTGGATGCGCTTTCCACTATCGTTCACCGCTCTAAAGCCTATCATCGTGGCAAAGCCTTATGTGAAAAGCTTAAAGAACTCATCCCGCGCCAGCAGTACCAGGTGGCCATTCAAGCGGCAATTGGCTCTAAAATTATCTCGCGGGAGACCTTAGGCGCCCTTCGAAAAGACGTGACTGCGAAGTGTTATGGTGGTGATATATCTCGTAAAAGGAAGCTTTTAGAGAAGCAAAAAGAGGGTAAAAAACGCATGAAGCAGGTCGGTTCCGTTGAGGTACCGCAAGAAGCTTTCTTGGCGGTTCTCAAATTAGAGGATTAGTTATGGCTGATAAAGGCGACAACAAGAGTGAAAAAAAAGTTGATCTGGCACCGTCTTCCCAAAAGAAATTTTGGACGGAAGGGCCGGGGTCCTTCTTTGTCGCCATTGCCATTGCACTCGTTATCCGCTGGGGATTAGTTGAAGCTTATGTAATTCCCTCAGCGAGCATGTTTCCCACACTGCTCATCCACGACCATATTTTTGTTAATAAATTTATTTATGGCTTGCGTGTTCCCTTTAGTGAAAAATGGTTAGTTAAATTTGCTGAGCCCAAACGTGGCGAAGTCATTGTTTTTAAATTTCCCCACGATAAAGGCACTTTTTATATAAAGCGCATTATTGGTCTACCCGGCGACGAAGTCCGTTACGATAACGGCACGCTCTACGTGAACAACAAAGCGCAAGAAAAGGTTGTGCCGGCCTCCGGTTGGGATTTTGATTTTTTAAGGGATGTGGATTTTAAGCGAACGAATGTTTATGACAGCAAAAGTGAGTATGTTCATTGGTGGGAAGGCGAAAGCGACAATAAACATAGCATTCTGTTAAAAAAAGGTGACCATTTCATCAATACCTACGGCCCTGAAATCGTAAAAGAGGGGCATTTATTTGTTATGGGTGATAATCGTAACAACTCAAGTGACAGCCGGATTTGGGGCCAGGTTCCCATGGAAAATATTTTGGGCAGGGCCATGTTCGTATGGCTAAGTTGTGAGGAGACTTTTTCTAAAATTCCTTTTCTCTGTAATCCGGCAACGACTCGTTTAACCCGTTTCTTCCATTTTATAGATTAGGATGATTCGTAATCGACTGCGTAAATGGACGGCTTTTGATTTTATCGAGGCCTTCCTGTATGCGGCAGCGATTGGGCTCGTCATCCGCCTGTTTGTAATCACGCCTTATAAAGTTGAAGATAATAATATGGCGCCTTCGATTCTAGCTGGCGACTACCTATTAACTTATGATCTTGCGTTTGGTTTGCCAAATCCTTTTAGCAGCAAAAAAATAGGCGCAAAAAAACCCCGTCGTGGCGAAGTTGTGGTCATTCGCGTTGCCGCTGAAAGTGATGTAGTTGAAGCAAAAAGAGTGTGGGCGTTAGAAGGTGATCGTCTCGAGGTCCGTGATAATGTCTTACTCGTTAATGATCAAAAGGTGGATTGGCCGGCAGGAAGCATTACCAGCTTTGGCCCAATTGTTATACCTCCGAACATGGTATTTGTCGCGGGTGATACAGTGCGGTCAATCAATGCAGCTCAGGGCAACGGATTAATACGTGAATCACTTTTGATGGGAAGGATCTGGCGGGTTTGGTTTTCAACGGCTTGGGAGTCAAAATCTCAAAGTTTTTGGTCAGCCATTCGCTGGAGTAGGATATTTCATTCCGTTCGTTGACAGCCTTTGAGTCACATGATTATATTTGCTTTTAATGTCCTTATATAAGAGATCTCTCCTTTCGCTCTCTAATTTAGATACCAAAGACGTTTTAAAATTATTTGAAGCTGCTAATAAAATCCGTTCGTTAAAGGAACAAAGCCGTCTTCGACTAAATTATTTCGATAAATCCATGGCTATGGTTTTTTTTGAACCGAGCACGCGGACGCGCGCCAGCTTTCAATTTGCTGCGTTTAACTTGGGCATGCGCGTGCTTAGTCAGTACTATGGCGAATCAACAAGTGTTGCCAAGGGTGAAACTGAGATAGATACGGTCTTAAATATTTTGGCCTTAAAACCCGATGTTCTCGTCGTTCGTTATGGTGATATCGATGAACTCGATTCTATACTTGCGCAGGAGAACACACCTGTGATCAATGCCGGAAGCGGCCGGCGCGGTCATCCCACTCAGGCCCTTGGAGATTTATTTACACTTTGGTCAGAAAGCCGCGACATTAATAAAGAGAGAGTGTTGATAATTGGCGACATTGGTCATAGCCGCGTCGCCGCCAGTGCCCAGGAAATTTATGGCAAGTTTGGAATTGAATACGCTTTCTCCGGGCCGCAGGATTGGCTGCCTAAAGAAAGTAAAATTCAACATTTCAGCTTAAAAGAAGGACTGAAGTGGGCGACTGTCTGTATGCCACTTCGCATTCAGTGGGAACGGCACGCTGATCGCGATACGAGCCCCTGGCGTGACGCAAAAAAGTATCATAATGAATTCGGCATTAATCCGGACTCGCTAAAGCATTTTGGGGGTGGCATTATCATGTCCCCGGGGCCAATTAATTTTGGCGTGGAGTTTGCGCGCGAATCGTTAAATGATCCGCGTTGCCGCGTACTCCAACAGGTGACCAATGGTATGTTAATACGCTCAGCGATTTTAAACGAAATTCTTGGTATGAGTATTGGTGGTTAATTGGAAAAAGGATATTTGGTTTTAGAAACCGGTGAAATTTACGAAGGTGTGTGGAGGGGGGGCAAACCCCGCGCCGGCGAAGTGGTCTTTAATACGTCCCATTTCGGCTATGAAGAAATGGCAACTGACCCTTCTTATTTTTCACAAATTTTAGTCTTAACTGCACCCATGCAAGGAAATTACGGAGCGCACAAAGAGTTTTGGGAATCGCGAAAAATTTGGATAGATGGTTTTGTGTGTTTGGAAATGCAAAATAGTCCTGACAACCATTCCTGGCTTCAGCGTTTGACGGAAAATGACATTCCGGTGCTAACCAATCTTGATACACGTTCCTTGGTATTGCGTTTACGTGACAAGGGTACGCCGTGGGGGGCTGTCGTACAGAATAGAGAGCAAGCTCAAGAACTTATCAAAAAGAAAAGCGGGATAGACAAGGACTGGGTCTATGCGGTGACTAGAAAAGATAAAGAAATTATCACGGGCTTGTCGAAAAATGGTCCACGGATTGCTGTATTAGATTTTGGCTGCAAAGAAAATATTTTACGGGAATTACAAAAACAGAGTAAAGAGATCGCCGTTTTTTCTAGCCGTACTTTGGCTCAAGATATTCAAAAGTGGGAACCCAATGCCATCTTCTTAACTAATGGTCCTGGCGATCCTGCGGAAGTCCGCGATGCCGTGGAAAATGTAAAAAAGTTGCTGGGTTGGCGGCCTGTTTATGGGATTTGCATGGGCCATCAGATTTTAGCGCATGCATTGGGACTAAAGACTTATAAACTAAAATTTGGTCACCGTGGCGGAAATCATCCCGTAAAAGATTTAATCACAGGCGCCATTTACGTAACCAGCCAGAATCACGGGTATGCTGTTGATATTCAGGGCGGCTCGCAAGGAATTGTTGAAACTCACGTTAACTTAAATGACAATTCCAATGAAGGTTTAGAATGCATTGAAAAGAAGTGTCGCAGCGTGCAGTTTCACCCGGAAAGTCATCCGGGACCAGAGGATGCACTGACGCTTTTTAATCAATTTTTTGAGTGGATACGATGAACTTGGATGAGTACCTAGAAAAATTAACTACCCACTTTACTGGCTCCGAGTACTCCAAAGAAGTAAAGCTGGCCAAATCTGAATTTTTTGAGCGCGCCGGAATTATTGATGAAACCGACGCCACTTTTGACGTGCGTATGTCACAGTTTTTGGATTGGTATTTATTTACACGCAAGCTTTCGAATTGCGATTTAACCCCGATTGAACTGGCGCGCCAATCCAATGGAATATTTAAGCACGAAACTGAGCCCAAATTGCTCGACAACTTGGCCGCCCTTCAGCATAGCCTTTTTGAATTCATTAAAGCTAAAGGCGAAGACGTTTACATCCGTGATTTAATGGCCGGCAAAAAAATTATAATTAAAAATTCGCCGATTACAGTGGGATTTAGTCCCGACGAAGTTTTTGACGCCCGCCTAATTCCCATGGACGATTCATTTGTTTTTACGCGCGGCTTTTGTTTTCACCCGCCGGGTGCGCGCAAATATATCACGCGCGAAATTAAACGCGTTAAGAAACTTTCTCCTCCCGAAAAAGAACAGATGATGTTAAAGCTCATCAAAATGCGCTATCGCATGGACCAATATAAACACATCGATGTGGTTCATATTTATACTGACGAATCTAAATTAAAAACATAGAGGAGTTTATGGGACCCTACAAAATCAAACGCGTACTGATCATCGGTAGCGGGCCCATCGTTATCGGACAGGCTTGCGAGTTTGATTACTCGGGCACGCAGGCTTGTAAAGCGTTGATGACCCGGGGTTTTGAAGTCATACTTGTAAACTCGAATCCGGCCACGATCATGACGGACCCCGACATCGCTACGCGCGTTTACATCGAGCCATTGCGTCCGGATTATATCGAAAAAATTGTCGAAAAAGAAAAGCCAGATGCGGTAATTCCGACTCTTGGCGGGCAGACGGCGCTTAATTTGGCGCTGCAAATGGAAGAACTAGGAATTTGGAAAAAGCACAATGTGCGCATGCTTGGTGCTAAACCCGAAGTTATCCGCGCCGCTGAAGACCGCCTGCAGTTTCAAAAAATTTGCGATTCGGTCGGAGCTAAATATGCGCGTAGCGCGTTCGTCAAAGATTTTAATAAAGGCCTAGAGGTTGCCAAGGAATTAAGTTTTCCGCTTATCTTACGTCCCAATTACACGCTGGGCGGAACGGGCGGTGGAATTGCGTATACCCTCGAAGAGTATGAACGCCTGCTTTCCAGCGCACTAAGAGAAAGCCCTACTTCTGAGGTTCTGGTGGAACAAAGTCTTCTCGGATGGAAAGAGTTTGAGCTCGAAGTCATGCGGGACCGCACGGGAACATTCGTTGTCATTTGTAGTATCGAGAATTTCGATCCGTGTGGCGTGCATACGGGAGATAGTATTACGATAGCGCCGCAACAAACTCTTTCTGATCAGGCTTACCAAGCCATGCGTAATGAAGCTAAGAAAGTCATTGAAGCCGTGGGAGTTGAAACCGGCGGCGCGAATATTCAATTCGCGGTTGACCCCGTAAGTGGAGCGCGCATGGTAATCGAAGTTAACCCGCGCGTTAGCCGGTCCTCCGCGCTCGCCAGTAAAGCCACTGGATTTCCTATTGCTAAGATCGCCGCCCTGCTTGCCGTCGGGTACACTCTTGAAGAAATTAAAAATGATATTACTAAAACTACTCCCTGTTGCTACGAACCGGCGCTAGATTACGTGGTTACAAAAGTCCCGCGTTTTGCATTTGAAAAATTTCCGGGAACGCCCGATATACTTACGACACAAATGAAGAGTGTCGGTGAGGTCATGGGAATCGGCCGTACTTTCAAGGAGTCTCTGCAAAAGGCCATGGCATCCATGGAGCGTAAAGAAGTTGGTTTGGGTCAAATGGCGTTTAGTGAACCCATGTTAGCTTTTCCTAATAGCCGCCGCATATATGCCGTGGCTGGCGCTTTGCGGGCGGGAAAGTCTATCGCGGAAATTTATCAGCTCACTCATATAACTCCATGGTTCCTAGAACAAATAAAAGAAATCATTGATTTTGAAAAAGTCATTTCGCAAGAAAAGAACTTATCCCGCGAAACTTTATTGGCCGCCAAGCAAATGGGGTTCACAGATAAAACGATCGCCCATCTGCGCGGCGAAGCCGAGAGCGCTATTTATAATAGCCGGCGCAAATATGGATTGCGTCCCGCGTTTTTAAAGGTTGATACTTGTGCCGGAGAATTTGCTTCAGACACTCCTTACTTTTACTCCACTTACTGGTCCGCTCCGACATCGCGGTCTAAACAAGATAATCTCGTGGTAATATTGGGTAGTGGTCCTAATCGTATCGGGCAAGGGATTGAGTTTGATTATGGCTGCGTGCGCGCCGTAAAACAATTCCGTCAGCAAAAAATGAAAGTAATCATGGTGAATTCCAATCCGGAAACTGTTTCAACCGATTACGATACTTCGGACGAACTTTATTTCGAACCGCTGACGGGGGAACATGTTCTTGAGGTCTTCAATTTTACTCAGCCCTTGGGATTTATGGCCCAATTGGGCGGCCAAACACCCATTAATATCGCCCGTCATTTGGTTGATGGTGGATTTCCGGTTTTAGGTTCATCCTTAGAAAGTATAGATCTTGCCGAAGACCGCGGTAGATTTGCCAAGATTTGTAAAGAGTTGAAATTTAAAATTCCAGCCTCCGGAATGGCAAAAGATTTTTCGGAGGCAGAAATTATAGCTCGTCAAATTGGCTTTCCAATTATCTGCCGCCCCAGTTATGTCCTCGGCGGGCGCCGTATGGAAATTATCGAAAATTTGGAAGAGCTAAATGATTATTTTGTGCGGAATGGTGACGTGATTGGCACCGACTCACCTTGTCTCATTGATGAATTTATAGAAGGCGCGTTAGAAGTGGATGTTGATTTGGTTCGCGGCCAAGACTGGAGTCTTATTGGTGGGATTGTAGAACATATCGAAGCTGCGGGTGTTCATAGCGGCGATAGTATGGGTGTTATTCCTCCGCAACGTCTCAAAGGCGAAACCTGCGCGCGCATCGAACAGATGGCCCTGGCCCTAGCGGACCGTATGAGCGTCATTGGTATTCTCAATCTGCAGTTGGCGGTCAAAAATGATCAAGTGATTTTGATCGAAGCCAATCCCCGGGCCTCGCGTACGATTCCGTTCGTCTCCAAGGCCACGGGAATCCCGCTTATCGATTTGGGCGTGCTGGCGGTTTTAGGGCGCACTCAAAAAGATTTAAAATTGTCCCAGTACCGTTGGCAAAATCTGCAAAAGGTTTCGGTCAAAGGCGTTGTCTTTCCATTTAAAAAATTTCCCAACGCTGATTCCATCTTGGGGCCCGAAATGAAGTCCACCGGTGAAAGCATGGGGATTGGTACTAACTATAGCGAGGCCTTACTTAAAGCCTGCATTGCAAGTCACATAATTCCTCCCAAGGACGGTGAAATTTTTCTCTCACTTCGGGAAAAAGATAAGACCGAGTTGTTACCCGTCGCTAAGGAACTTGTTGAAATGGGATTTACATTGTCAGCGACCAGCGGTACCGCCAAATTTTTGCATGAAAAGGGATTACCTTGCACTTCGGTTAGAAAGGTTCTCGAGGGGAGACCTCATTGTGTCGATAGGATAAAATCAGGATTGGTAAAACTTGTGATCAATACAACGCGTGGACGTAAATCCATAGAGGCAAGTTTTAGTATCCGCCGTAGCTGTATCGAGAGTTCTATTCCGTGTCTTACGGAGTCTGATGCGGCACTTGCATTTTTAAATGCCTTGCGGCACTATCGACAAGGTAAGCCCGAAGTCGGTGCTCTTACTCCACTCATGCCTATCTAAGGAGAGATAGTTTTGGCGCAGAATGTTCTTGAGGTCCGAGATCTCAAAAAAACATTTAAGACGGGATTCATTCCCCGTCCTGTCAGTATTCTAAAGGGTGTTAGCTTCTCTCTGCCAAAAGGTTCAATCACTGGATTTCTTGGTCCCAACGGATCGGGGAAAACGACAAGTATAAAATGCATTTTCAATCTCATTTTTCCCGACAGTGGCACCATACATTTTTTTGATAAACAGACCTTATCAAATGAGGTTCTCAAAAAAGTGGGGTTTTTACCGGAGCGCCCTTATTTTTATTCGTATTTGACGGGTAAAGAGTTTTTAACTTTTTATGGTCGGCTTTCCGGAGCCTATTCTAACCGCCATGAGCTGATGGCTAGGGTTTCGCAATTATTAAAGCGTGTTG
The DNA here is from genome assembly GCA_964498095.1 of uncultured Bdellovibrionales bacterium. GTDB lineage: Bacteria > Bdellovibrionota > Bdellovibrionia > Bdellovibrionales > SG-bin7 > SG-bin7. The sequence continues at coordinate 212,281 of CAZCFY010000002.1, forward strand.
GTCTTTCGCACGCGGAAAACCGGCTTTTAAAAGATTTCTCAAAAGGTATGTTACAGCGCATTGGTATTGCCCAGTCTCTAATTCACCGGCCGGAACTTGTTATTTTTGATGAACCCCAATCAGGACTCGATCCTGATGGACGAATTGAAGTTGTAAATATCATTCGCGAAACGGCGAAAGAAGGAACTACGGTTTTTTTTAGTAGCCACTTATTACCCGATGCGGAGAGGCTATGTGACCGCTTGGTCGTCATGAGGCAGGGAATTATCTGTTACGAAGGGCCCACGCGTGATCTTCTTCATGAGACGAGCCAAGCAGCAACCATTTTTTATACGGAAAGTGGCGTATCACGAAATTTGGCGGTGCCCGACAACGAAACTTTACATAAAGAGCTCGAAAGACTGCTAAGAGAAAAGAAATCAATTCACGAAGTGCGCCGTGAGCACATAACTTTAGAAGAAGCTTATGCTAAGATAGCGAGTCCGCGATGAATTCTGTATTCGTTATCGCCACCAACACGTTTCGGGAAATCATACGGGATCGCATATTGTACGGTCTTTTCGTTTTTGCGATATTGTTAATGGGTTTAAGCATTATACTCGGGGAGCTTAGCTACGCGGAGCAGACCCGGATTTCAGCGGACTTTGGATTTGTCGCCATAAATATCAGTGCCATTATAATCGCGGTATTTATCGGTTCAACTCTAGTTTCACGTGAAATCGAACAGCGTACGGTATATACGCTGCTGGCTCACCCCGTCAGCCGCGAACAGTTTGTTATTGGAAAATTTTTGGGTTTGTTTATGGTCAACTTGGTTGTCGCTGTTTGTCTGTCACTTCTTATGGGTGCCGTATTTTATTATTTAGGTACACCCTGGGATTCAAACTGCACTTTGACGGTATTTGGTATTTTACTTGAGTCGTTGGTTATGCTCTCAATAACCGTGTTTTTTGGCACGGTCACGCGTCCAGTTTTAGCCGTTTCTTATTCGTTGGGAGTATTTATCATTGGCCGTAGTATGGATAGCCTTAATTTTTTTGCCGGTAAAAGTGGTCAGGAGAATGTTCAAAGTTTTTCGAATTTTATTCAAAGTATATTGCCAAACCTGTCTAAGTTTAATTGGTCAAACTATGTCGTGGTAAAGGAACCTATACCCAGTGATCTGATCTTTTGGTCTACGTTTTATGCTTTAAGCTGGGTGGCGGCATTTGTTTTTCTCGCGGCAATAGTTTTAAGAAAGAAGGACTTTGTCTGATTTAATACTTACCCTTTATGGAATATTTTATTTTATTTTCGGCGCGATAATGGGAAGCTTTGGCAACGTCATAATTTTACGTTTGCCCAAAGAGGAAAGCGTAGTTCTGCCGTCAAGTTATTGCTACTCTTGTAAAAAGCCGATTAAATGGTTTGATAATATTCCGATATTGAGTTGGTTTATTTTGCGTGGGAAGTGCAGGCAGTGTAGCGCGGCTTTTTCTTGGCGTTATCCGTTCGTGGAATTTTTAACAGGATTCATGTTCTATTTGGTTTACCGTCAATTTGGCCACGGTGAGATCTTTAACTTTGAAATGGCTGAGTATTTACTTTTTGTCTGGGGACTCATCGTCGTTTCGATGATTGACTTTGATCATATGATTCTTCCCGATGTCTTCACTCTCTCCGGAATCGTCGTGGGATTAATAGGTTCGGCATTTTCTCCGCAGAGGTCTTTTTTAGAAGCTTTAGGTGGAGTACTTTTTGGTGGGGGCATCTTCTGGGCGATCGCTTATCTTTATTATGTTTGGCGCAAGGAAGACGGAATTGGCGGCGGGGATATTAAACTTACGGCGTGGATTGGTGCGGTCCTTGGCTGGCAATCGATTCCCTTTGTTGTCCTTTCGTCCAGCCTGCTCGGCTCCGTAGTTGGACTTTCACTAGTATTTAAGACTAAGGCTGGATGGAAATTGCGAATTCCCTATGGTCCTTACCTAGCCTTAGGTGCAGTAATTTACTTGTTTTGCGGTGATTTTAGATCGTCTTTTTTACAGCTGTTTTTTCCAAGTCTAGGTGGGGATTAGCCCCGTTGACAACGAGACTTGGGTTAGATCTAATTTTAAAGGGAATTGAATAGTTAATGCGCCAAGTTAGCGCCAGCTGGGATCTAAAAAAAGATGTTTTGGTTTAAGTCGAAAAAGATAATCGGACTCGATATTGGTGCTAGTGCCATCAAAATGGTTCAGCTAGATACTGGCAAAGGTAGTGCTACGCTCAATGCTTTTGGTTTTATCCCAACTCCACCTCAGTCTATCGTCGGTGGTGAAATCGCTGATCCCGTGGCGATATCAACGGCGATAAAAAATCTACTCGCGGAACTAAAATCAAATAGAAAGAGTGTTGCTGTCGGTATTTGGGGCTCCGGCGTAATCGTAAAGAAAATTACTATCCCGCGGGTCGATGAAAATATTTTGGCGGATCAAATTAAATTTGAAGCCGAACAATATATTCCCTTTGATATTCGGGAAATTAGTCTCGAGCATTATGTATTAAAAACGAGCGCCTCGGCCGAGATGATGGACATTCTGCTTGTCGCTGCCAAAAAGCCCCTCGTTTTCCGTTTAATGGATATTATTACGGGCTGTGATCTGACCTGTGACATCGTAGATCTATCGACATTTGCATTAGCAAACTGTTATTCATTTAATTATGGTTCCAGCTCAGAAATCGCGGCTATTTTAGATATTGGCGCTCAGATAACTAACTTTGCGATAATACAAGACGGCCAAGTTTTATTTTGTCGAGATATTCCTGTGGGTGGGTTTACCTTTACGGCCGATATTTCTCGCGAAATGGGCGTAAACTTAGAAGAAGCTGAAGGTTTAAAATTAGCCGCGTTTTCAAACCAACAAGTGCCGTCAGAGGTTTCAAACATAATTAAAAATACGACCGAAGCGGTGGCCGAAGAGATTCAAAATAGTTTTAATTTTTTTAGTGCTACCGGAGCGACGGGTGCTATTTCTAAATTTTTAACCACCGGTGGGGCCTCGAGTATGCCGGGATTTGCAGATTATCTGACACAAGTGACGGGTGCCCCTTACGAATCATTTAACCCGTTTGCGCGCGTGAAATATAGCACGCGAAAATTTTCACGCGAATATATTGATCAAATTCGCCCCTACTGCGCTATCGGAATTGGGTTAGCTTTGCGGCAAAAAGGTGATTCATGATTAAGGTAAACCTTCTTCGTAGCGTTGATACGACGAAAACGCGAGTTGCCGAAGAGACGGTTTCGCGCACCATTCAGTTTAAATCCAGTGACCGCCCCGAGATCGTAAAATTAGGAGTGCGCTTAGGACTCATGGTCCTGCCTCCTTTGGCGGTTTATATGGTGTCCGCGAACATCGTTTCGCAGAAGACGGATGAACTCACAAAAATTCAAAATGACCTTAATAAGGTCAGCGCCGAAGTAACCGTCGCGACGAATACCTTTAAGACCTTGGAAGGCTATAAGACCGATAACGAAAACCTCAATTTGCTGGTGGGATCGATAGCCGGTTTATCCAAACGGCGCAAACTTGCTATCGAAAATTTGGATAATTTGCAAAAGCTGACTCCACCGCGCGTATGGTTTCAAGAAATTCGATTTACAGATGCGTCGATTAATATCGTCGGGCTGGCGGTAAATAACGATGACTTCTCTGATTTTCTTAAAGCGCTCTCGGAAACAGCGTTTTTTTCGCGTGTTGATACCGTAAGAAATGAAGAAATTAAAAAGAAGTATGGGCGCATTCGCTCCTTTGAAGTGAACTGTCCATTGTCGGGGAAAATTTAGTGAAAGAGTTTTTGGAAAGGGTTACAGTCGGCGTGGCGGTAGGTTTAGGCCTATCAGTGGCATTTCTTTATTACGTCAGCCCCTTTTTTGATGACGGAAAAACCCTGCAAACCCAAATCGACAGCACTAAAGTGCAGCTGGCCGTCAAAGTAAAAGAAAAAGAAAAACTCGATGCGGATATCGCCGAAGCCAAGCGGATTAAAGACCGCGTGAATTTACTCTCAGACAAATTCAAGCAAGCCGTTCAATATTTGCCCACGGAATGGAAAGAAGATACTTTGCTGACGGATATCTCCAAGCAAGCGCAGATTGCCGGCGTGACGGTGATAAAAATTAATTCTCAGAAGGAACGGACGGCTGTTGGAGTATATGAAGAGATGAAAATTGATTTTGAAATTAAGGGCTCCTTTACCTCTATGATGTTGTTTATGGCAAATATGACCAAAATCAGACGCATCATCGAAGTTTCGGAAGTCACCATGAGGAGTGATGAGCCTGATGCTGAAACTCCCAATCTGACCTCCATTGGAAGATTCACGACTTATCGATATATTTCCCCGCAGGAAAGAGCGACAAAAGATGCAAAAAAATAAGAGGGTAAATTATTTCGAATTAGTACTTTATGGTGCCGTGGGGTTATCGACGAGCCTCTTGGCCTTTTATTTATCGACTTCTTTTGTTACCAAAGGGAAAACGCAAGTAACTGTCCCTGCAGCTCCCGGCGGAGCGCCTTTGGACCCCACCAAAAAAGCCCCGGTGTTTGACCAAGAAATGATAAATCGAATTTCCGATAATCCTGACCTTCTCAATCAGACGCTAGAGACTGTTTATGACTATGACATCAAAGGAAAGCGTGACCCCTTTCAACCTTTCTTTGGTCAGACGGAATTAACACCAGGTGCGGAAATTGGGCCAATTTCCTTTCTTCAGCGTTTTGATTTACGCGAACTTAAACTCATTGGAATCATCTGGGATGTCTCTCGACCAAAGGCTATGATGGCCGATCCGTCGGGTGGGGTCCATGTCGTCGAAGTTAATGCTAAAGTCGGTAGAAACAATGCCTACATCGGCGCCATTCGCGAAGGTGAGATTGTTGTTGTTGAGCCATTTGATGACGATGGCAAAAAGTCATACAATACTAAGGTGATTGCCATCGGAAAGGCAGAGTAGGAGGAAAATGGATTTTCACTACAAAATCATTCGGGGGATTTTACTTTTCACGTTGGCATTTCATTTGGGTTGTACGTTGGGAGACGAAGCCAGTGATGAGGGGACTTTATCCGAAGGCAGTGCCGAAGAAGTGGTTGATGGCACTGAACCCGAAGAGGCTGAAGCCGGTGAAGAAGAAGATGCCGAGGCGTTGGATTTAGACGCGGAATTGGCCAAGGACGAAAAGGAAGAACCCGCTCAAGCTCAGCAGCCAGCGGAGGAAGCTCAAAAAACGGATAAGATTGATAAAATTTTGGAAGACGACAAGGACACTTTTGAAACTTCCGCGACCTCACCCCGCGCGTCGATTAAAGATGTGAAATATCTTTCCCAAATCAATGGGGGCGCCATAGGTATTGAATTATCCAAAGAGGCTACATTTCGCGTACGCAAGGGCAGGGACGAAAAACAAAATATTTTAGAAATTCCCAATACAGTTTTACCGGATCGCTTTAAACGCCCTTATATTACCAAAGAATTTGAAGGCCCGTTTGTTTCTTTTGAGGCCTATCAAGCCCCCAGCTCTTCAACGACCCGGGTACTCATTCAACAGCGTGTGGGGGGAGACCCTTCCATCCGGATGTCTGGAAAAATAATTTATATTTCAGCGCCCGACCGGCCCATTCAAGACGAACAGATGACGGTTGTAAGTAAGGCCCAAGCTATCGAGGAGAGTGCCTTGGCCCTTCCGAGCGAAGTTAAAGAGATCGATATGCCCGTCGATGAAGGGATGGTTTTACGCAGTAAATCTCTGTACGAATACTTAACTTCCAATAACCGTTTTTATGGAAAAAAAATTAGTCTCGAGGTGCGGGGCGCTGACGTGCGCGACGTTCTTAATTTTTTAGCCGAAAATAGCGGTCTGAACATGATCGTTGACGAACAGGTCACTGGTAAAGTCAGTATGAAGTTAAATAAGATACCTTGGGATCAAGCGTTGTTATTGGTGCTACAATCCCGCCGCTTGGGTTATTTGCGCCAGGGAAATGTTTTGAGAATCGCACCACTTGCTTCTTTAAAAGATGAAGCGGACGAAGCAAGTACAATACTGGAGTCGCGCAAGAAGCTCGAAGACCTAATAGTTAAAATTGTTTTAGTTAGCTATGGAAACGCCACGCAATTAGCGCCGCAATTAAAGCCATTTCTAACCCCTCGCGGCTCCGCCGTAGCGGATCAGCGAACGAGCGCAATTGTGCTTACCGACGTTGCCAGCAATTTAGAAAAAGTTGAAAAACTCATTAAGTCTCTCGATACTCCGCCGCCGCAAGTTCTCATAGAGGGTAAAGTCGTTGAGGCATCGGATCAATTTACGCGGGATGTGGGCATCACCTGGAATTTCACGGGGGTGCCAACTCAGGTCGGCACCAACTCGCAAGGTGCGCCAACGACACTGCAGCCGAGCGCGGCTATTTCTCCTGGGTTACCGGGTACACCAGCTCTCACGGCAGGTATTAGCGTATCGCAAGCCAATTTTTTCGGTGATGTTTCCGCTACACTCGCCATGTACGAGTTAGAGCAAAAAATTAAAATTTTGTCCTCGCCGCGAATTGCTACTCTTCATAACGTAACTTCTGAAATCACGCAGAATACACAGGTTCCTTATGCGCAGCCAGCGGCAACTCCCACGGTCCCGGGAGCGGTTCCTGCCACTCCTGTTTATGCCTTCAAGGATGTTAAACTTTCGCTCCGGGTAACGCCGCAGGTTACCTCCGATGAAAGTGTTGTGCTTGATTTGGAAATAAATAGGGACTTATTAGGGGCAGGTTCTCCGCCCACGGTTAATACCCGCCAAGCGCGTACAAAAGTGCTCGTTAAAAACGGGCAGACGGCGGTAATTGGAGGAATCTACCAGAATGACTCCACAACTTTTAATACTGGCGTTCCGCTCTTAAAAGATCTGCCCATACTTGGTTGGTTATTCAAGTCGCAATCAGATAAGCAAATTCGCAATGAGCTACTTATTTTTCTAACCCCGCGAATTTTAGCGGGACCGATAACGAGCACCATAAACTAAGGTCGAGTTTTCACCGATAAGCTCATCGGGATTAGGAGTAGAAATGACTCAATTTGATACACGGATGAAGTTGATCCTGCTGACTTCAATTTTAATCGCGTGTGGCGGATCGGGTGGAAGTTCGCAACTTACAATTAACTCATCGAGTACGTCTTTCTTGATCGCTTTTGGAGATCAAGTTTTTAGTGAATCCGATCCTTGCTATCCCGGCGCTACTATCGCCGCGCCCCGGTTTACGATTTCAAAAATTGTTACAACTTGGAAGGGTGACGGGAACTTGCGTCCCAACTTTTTAAAAGTGGATGTCAATGGCACGGGCAACAGCTCTAAGTATACTTGTACTTTTACTAATTCAAGTGGTGCCGACGACAGTATCGCTCAAGCTCTTGGATTTCCACTTTCAGATATTAACCGCCAAGGCGCAACGTCGGTCTCGGCGACAAACTTATGCAGTATTCGGTGTGGTGGATTTCCTGTGTCTAATAAGAATGCCCCTTTAACGGCCACTGGCACTGTGCGCATTTATGGAATCCAAACGAAGGCCGTTAATGGCGTAGACGTGGAATTACAGGTATCTGCGCAGGATTCTTTTAGCGTTCAATATACTCCTTGATTAAACGCACCACTCATTGTTATTTCGGTGGCTATGGATCTATTCATGGCCGCCGATCAGAGTCATGCTTCTACACTTAAGCCCTTAGCGGACCGGGTGCGGCCAAAAGAGTTTACTGAGTTTTATGGCCAAGAAGCGGTTATCGGCCCAAAAGGTCCTTTAAGAAAATTCATCGATAAAAATTATCTCCCGAGTTTAATTATTTGGGGTCCGCCCGGAACGGGAAAAACGACGTTAGCAAAAATTCTTTCGGCCCAAATTGATGCGACGGTAGAAAGCAAAAATGCGATTGATTTGGGGGCTAAGGAGATTAAAGAGCTTGGCCAAAAAGCTGTGGACCGGCGTTTACAATATCAGCGTTCCACGGTTATCTTTGTTGACGAAATTCATCGGCTCAATAAATCCCAGCAAGATAACTTTTTGCCTTTCGTTGAGCGTGGTGATTTTATTCTCATTGGTGCCACCACCGAAAACCCCAGTTTTGAACTTAACGCCGCACTTTTAAGCCGTTGCCATGTTTTGCGCTTAAGTCCTTTAAACGTGAAGGACTTAAAAAAAATTCTTGCCAGAGGCAGTGCCGCGTCGGGGCTAGATCTAAATTTGATTCTTACGGAGGATTCCCAGGATCATTTGGCCGAGTGGGCCGCCGGCGATGCGCGGGCCCTACTAAATATGTTCGAAAATCTTTTGCAGCTCTATTCGCATCCGCAATCTCAGCGTGAGTTTGCTTGGCCACTTTCGCTAGACCAATTGAAAAATATTTTGTCAGAGTCCCGCCCACTTTATTACGACAAGAAGGCGACCAGCCATTACGATACTATTTCCGCTTTCATAAAAAGTATTCGCGGGAGTGACCCCGATGCTGGACTTTATTATTTAGCCCGAATGTTGAAGGCCGGAGAAGATCCGCGCTTCATCGCCCGCCGCTTAGTAATTTTAGCATCCGAGGATATTGGTAACGCGGATCCCCGGGCGTTAACCGTGGCCGTCAGCGGATTTCAAGCGGTAGAGTTGGTAGGATTACCGGAGGCACGAATTAACCTGGCTCAAGTTGTTACCTACTTGGCCTGTGCACCGAAGTCTAATCGTTCTTACGAAGGAATTAATTTAGCTACGGCTGAAGTCGAAAGCACCGGTGCCCTTGAAGTGCCGGCTAATTTGCGGAGTGCCGACAATAAAGGGTATGCCTATTCCCATAACGGGGAAAAAGGGTGGCTGCCACAGGAGTTTTTTCCGGCGGGTGTAAAATCAAAAAAATATTACGAACCCACCGACCGTGGGTTCGAAAAGACGATTCGTCAATTTTTGACGTGGTTAAAAAGCTAGGTCTACTTTTTATAAGGGGCGCTCGGGAAGTAAGCCCCGCGATCTGCATTTACACCGGCCGCTGTTGCAATATCATCCCAATCAAATGAGTCGTTACAGCCGTCGCCGGACATAAATTCCATATTACAATTTACACCTTCTTGTCCCACTATATCGGGATTTCCAGTGGCGCCGCGGCTGGTACCGTAATCCAAAAACTCCCGGTAAGTATTCCATTCACGCACTTGCACGCGAACACGGTGTAAAACTTCCCAAGCCTGATCAAGACACGTGAAGGAGTAGTAGGGCGAAGTTTCTGGCATGCGCTCTCCGGTAGGAAAATAAGCTTGCGCGGTGGCGACACTCACGAATCGGTCGTCGATAGGGTCAATGGCAATAGGAAAAACGGACTCTAAGGTCGTAAATGTGCGTCCCGTATGGTAGTGGAGCCCGGTATTATTAGCCAAGTTTCCAGGGGCAAAAAAGTTTGCCGCAGAAATATTATAGCCGTCAAATAACGAAAGCGGTGGAGCCACTACGTGTTTTTCGATTAGGCCACTCGCTGAATAAAGAATTTGTGGGATTGGAAAACCGTCTTTGGTTTTTGGCCAGCCGTCATCAGCTCCCGGGCCAGCTAAGCAGTTTTTAAAATCTCCACCCCAGGTCGTAAAGGGTTTAGGTGATTCGATGTTTGCTGGTTCCGGATCTGTCGGCGAGGCTCTAAGTCCTATAACGTTCGTCGTTAAATTATATCCTCCCAAACAACAGTTGGGGCCGCCCTTAATGGAATAATCATAGCGGCAAGTGGGAATGAGGGTTTCTCTATTTACTTCGCTAACTTCTTGCGTGGCTGTCAAAGCGGCGTTAGCTAAAAAAACCGTGGGATTGTTATCTAAGCGGTAGCAGAACGAAGCGTTAGTGGCCCCGCAACCGGGGTGAGGCGTGTTGTTGCGATTTAAATACACCGTAACATTTTTGGGGCCAATTCCGGTTTCATAATTATAGTAGGAATAAGTCTCATACTGAATGTAGCGGCACATGCCCGGGGGCGACTGATAGTTTAATTCAAACCCATTGAAGTGAAGATCGCCCTCGGCGATATCGAGAGTGCACGTCACATCGCGCTCATTGCTTTGCGCTTGAATAGCACAGGGCGTACCGAAGGGTGCGCCGTTTTTGTTAAAATAAAAGGGAAATTTGCGGTTGTCGGTGACCGAAATTTCAAATCGATTTGAAGTTGCCGAACCAAAAATTATGGAGAAAGTATTAGATGGCATACTATCTTTTCCGATACCGTCTTTTACGGCTCGCGGCGGCAAATATACGATGACGTCACCCCAGTTAGTTGGCGTGACATCAAAAGAATAATTTCGACCCTCGGAGACAGTTTTAAAATTCGTAACTACGCCGTTGGTGACGTTAATTAAATTTTGATTCATTCCATATATTGTAACGTCGAAGTTTAGAACGAAGGGGATGGGCGTAGCTGTTGTCGGTCCGCTCACGGGAGAACCAATAGTAGGGACGGGACCGCCCTCTAAAGAAGAGTTTAAATCCTCGGAAGCAAAGTCGCCGCAGTTTTGATAGAGGGAAGTAAAGGCAATGACGAACAGTCCTACATAAAAGGGTGTCAACCTTTTCATGAATACGTCCTTTCCGTTAGTTACTTTATAACTTATCGCTCAAAACTAGACTAAACTTTAGAAGAACGGCAAAAAATAAGACGCTCTTGTCTCAGAGTGAAACCTTAAGATAAGCGGCTGGCGCAAATTGAGACGACGGGTTCTTCGCCTTCAACTTTCGTGGAATGTTTCGTGTTCGAAGGAATTTCTATGCGGTCGCCAGCTCTTAATAAGAGCTGAGTTCCCGAGACATTTACTCTTAAGGTGCCCGAGGCGACCATACGGATTTCATCAAAAGGATGGCGGTGGTCTTTTATTTCCGAGCCCGCCGGGTAATTTTCTAAGTTAAACTCGTGGCCTTCTACCTGGAACATCATTTTCATTTGTTCCAAAGAGGGAACTTGGGGGGCCTGCCATCTCGTTATGACCACTTTCAAATGCCTTTCGTTTTAGAATGATACGATTAAATAACACAATCGTTGAGAAATGGGTAGTTTGTGCGGGTCTGGTGTTAAGTGTTACGTTTGTTTTGTCGAAAATGTTAATGAAAATAAGGTTTTTAGGAGTGATATTGGCTGAACAAAGTAATGACTCAACGATGAATTCGCCAATGGAAATGGTGATAGAGTTTTTGGAAAGTTCCACCGGGCTTAACTATAAAAAGCTCGAAACTGGAAACATCCGCATTTCGCAAAAAGTGGATGGTAAACACATTCATCTCAGCGTGGAGGAGATAACCTCCGTTATTCCACGGGAAGACTATAAAAAAGACACCTTTATCCAAATTAATTTTTCTGGCGGCAAAAAAATCCTACTCACTGATCAGCTTATTGGTTTTAAACCTGCCGCGATTGAAGGAATTAATATTGAGACCTTGCCCAAAGTGGTGGCAACACCTGATTTAGTAGGTTTGTTCGAAGCCCTAGAAGACTGCTTAACGTCGAAGACAACTAACGTTTCTATGCTTCTTGAACTCCGCCAGGCTTCAATGTCTATTATTGAGGGTGCTGAATCGATCGGCATAGACCTCACACAAGAAAAAATCTGGCTCAAACGCATCGGCCTCCGCCAAAAATCCCCCCAAGCCTGCTAAAAGGTGCCCGACACCAAATCGAGTCCATAGTGCGTCAAAGATTTGTTGACCTATTAGAAAAAATCTACCATTTTACAATTTACCTTTTCGTTTGGGGGCGTAGCTCAATTGGGAGAGCATCTGATTTGCATTCAGAAGGTCGCAGGTTCGATCCCTGTCGCCTCCACCAAAATACTGCAGTCACCTTTTAATATCCAATTCGTTCAAAGCAAAACTTCAGTAAGATTTGAAGATGTCAAAGCGTAACCGCACCGTCATTATTCATACCGGTTCTTGGGGTGACCTTTATGTTGCCACTGCCGCATTGAAGGAAGCACTTGATCGTCACGAAAACCTTGAAGGTTATGTCGTCGGCAGTAAGTTTTGGCTACAAATAATTCAGCCCGAAGTTTGGCCGTCATTAAAGGGAGTCTTGGTTTCAGATAATGGTTTTAGTGCCGATTTATATTGTTTTGAAAATAATAAATTTGTTCTCAAATCAGAAAAAGCGTCACTTAAAAGTTTTTTTAAAACCGTCGCCGTGTCTTATAATTTGCGGACGGAGTCTTTACGCTTCGCTTGGGCGCCATGGCTTGCCGGCGTGCCGGAACGTTACGGGTCGACCACGGCAATATTTAAATGGCTTTATACCCAAAACGCGCCTTGGCTGGGATGGGATCCCGTAATTCACGAACGCGATCGCATGTTACAGGTTGTCGAGGGGCCAAGTAGAATTGGCGTTCTGGCTAAAAAATGGCGACCCATTGGCCTGCCGAAATTAAAAAACTTTAGTAAAGAAAATGCAAAAAAATGGGTGCAAGCCGATAGGTATTGGCTCATTAACCCAACCTCAAGCGTGCGCGGTAAAGCGTGGCCGGCCGAAAAATTTCGTGAGCTCAATCAACGGCTATTACCGGTGCTAAAAGAAAAAAACATTGCTCTCAAAATTATTGGCGCCCCAGCGGAATCAGAGTGGTTAAGAGAAGTGGCCGTAGATACAGCGCAGATAATCCAGACGCCTGCCATCGCCGATCTGATGGATGTTGTTGCGGGCAGCAACATGCTCATAACTAACACCAGTTCTATTCAGTTTTTGGCCTCCGGCTTTAACGTGCCTTCGTTAACTTTAATGGGCCGCGCGCGCCCGGAAATTTGGGGACCACTGGGCCCAAAACAAAAGATTATTCGCGGCACTGTCGATAATTCCTTTGATCACGATATGTTCTTGCAGGAAAAAAAAGCTTACGAATCTATTTCCGTCGATTTTGTTTTCAATAAATGTCTGGAGGAATTAAATTGAGTTTTCTAACAGTCAGTAACACCCGAGATTTAGAGCGCTGCTTTGCCACTATAAAGGAATTACGGCCGCATCTTGATTTTGAAACTTATGCAAATATTTACGCGAAAGCCCATCAAAATGAATCCTACGAAATAGTGGCCATCGAAGAAGACGGCAAAATTCGGGCCGTTATGGGCTATCGGTTTATTCATGATTTTGTGCGCGGCAAACATCTTTACGTGGATGACCTTGTAACCGCCGAAGGGTCCCGCTCTCAGGGTTACGGCGCAAGACTTTTAGAATATGCTGAGCAGATCGCTCGCGAAGAGCACTGTACTAGCCTAAGACTCTGCACCGGGGTCGACAATAAAAATGCCATGCGTTTTTACGAACGCGAGGGCTGGGCACAAAGATCTGTCGCTTACGTAAAAAAGTTTTAATTTGGCCCCGGCCTTGCTCATTTAAATCATTGGAAACTGAGTTCGGTTAAGGATGGTTTAATGGGAATATCTTGTAAACTAACTAGACAGCTATTTATCGTTTTGCCATTTTTGCCATTTTTGCCAGGTTTAGCCTTTGCTAAGACCGAGGCGAAGGCATGCTTGGAATGCAATAGGCCAGTAAGTTCACTGTCCTCGCTCGCTGCGCAAACGCAGGACCTTCAGACCATCCTTAATCCCCGCAAAATAAGAGTCATTGGCGTGGTTTCCAGTGGGAGAAAAGGTTTTGGCGCCGTTATTCAAGATGAATCCTCGGGCGCGCAGAAATTTTATAAAGTCGGTAGAGTTATCGAAGGAGTGGGTCTTCTAAAACAGGTCAGGCGTGATGGTATCGTTATTCAAAATGGTCAAAATGACGAAATTGTCCGGTTACATCATACCAATCAAGCAACCGCTGTTGTGGTGCAACCTGAGCAAAAGCCTCAAGTCGAAAAAAAGGCAGTAGCGCCAGCGCGCAGCGAATTTGACCGCAGTGAAATTCAACAGGTTACTGCCAACCGGATAGAATTATTAAACACCATCAAAGCTTCTCCCGTTTACGAGAATAACCAGATGATCGGCATAAAATTTGATTCGCTGACGGACGAAAGTTTTTTTAGATCAATGGGACTTCAACCCAGCGATGTCGTTACCGAAATTAATGGCAAAAAAGTCGAAAGTCTCGCGGAACTCATGGGATTTATTAACCGTCTTCCCAATGAGCAGACGGTTAATTTCGAAGTTAAGCGCGGCGGGCAACCCGTAAAAATAGATTTTCAGATTCACTGATGCGGAAAACGAAAGTGATAATTTCCGCCAATATGCCCATTGCTATCCCAAGCGCCATCGCGATCAAAAAAAGCAACTTGGATGTCTAATTCGTTCAGAGTCATTCCGTAACCCTGCGCCCAATATAATAGGTGTTTCATCTCCGGTGTCCCTTCGCGGATACAGTTTGATCCTTGAGCCCGCAAGCAACCGCCCGTAATTTTGACGCCATGAAGAGTATGATCATTGAGGTGATCAACCGGAAAGACAGCTTCGCGCGCACCATCGCCGTAATTTACTCGGATCCACATCATTAACCCCGGATTTTCCTTTAAGTCCCCTTTATAATAAACGTGTAAAATGGCGGCGCCATAATAGGACTGAATGGCACGGCTCACTACAACTGGGCCCTGCGTTTGCTGAGACCATTTCATTGTATAATCGACCGGATAATTACTGGCGCTGGCCGAGTTCATAAGAACTAAAGCAAATGCAAAAAGGGTGGCTTTCATGATTACTCCTTAATTTTAATAAGGATCTACAAAAGCCCGGGGAGATTTGCAAAACGATTTTTATTTGTAAGGGAAACTTTTCAATCCACGAAGTAGCGCCATAAATTTTATTTTTCAATGAACGCCAAGTCTTTATCGTAGGTTTCTTCGCTTAAGCTCAGTGACAGCAGTGCAAATATTATAATAGCTAATCCCAAGGCCATGGCCGCATCGACGATCCCCAGTTTTGCTTTTAAATTATTAAACATAAAAAGCATGAATACGACAGAGCCGCGAATAAGGTTAGGCACGCTCGTCGTGACGGTCGCTCGCAAATTTGTGCCGAAATGCTCGGCCGTCGTCATCATGAGAACCGCCCAGTATCCTGTCGCAAACCCCAGGCCAAAACAAACTCCGTAAAATCGGCGTGCCGAAACCTCTGGCGAGTGTAAATAGAGATATATTAGGGTAAGTTCTAACAAAATAAATACGGCGATAATTTTCTTGCGGGTGCCAAAATACTGGCTCAAAGCTCCACACAAAAAGTCACCGATGGCGACGCCGATATAGGTATAAAAAATTGCTTTCGGCGCGGTGACCGGCTCATTAATATTTAATGCCGCCGCAAATTCTGGAGCAAAGGTGACAAGTAGGCCCCCGACAAACCAGATGGGCATGCCAATAACAACTAATCTTAAATAGCGAAAAAACTTTTCTCGCGAAGTTAAAAGCAGCAGAAGGTTGCCACGGCTTACACTCTCGCTTTTTACTTTTGCAAACAGCAGGGAGTCGCGGATCTGGAAGCGCAAAAGTAATAGTAAAATCCCCATACCGCCGCCGATGTAGTAACAGGTGCGCCAAGAAAAGTATTCCGCCGTTACCGCAGCGGCAACAGATCCTGATAGGCCGACGCCGGCGACAATGGTGGCGCCATAGCCGCGCGTTTTTTGCGGTAAAATCTCACTCACCAGAGTTATGGCGGCACCTAATTCGCCCGCTAAACCGATGCCGGCAATAAATCGCAGAGCTGTATAGGTTGAAATATCATTTACTAAGCCATTTAAAATATTTGCCAGAGAATATAAAAAAATAGAGCCAAACAAAACAGAAACACGGCCGCGTTTGTCGCCGAGAATTCCCCACAATATTCCCCCAATAAGAAGGCCACTCATTTGCGCATTGAGGAGCTGCATTCCCACGGCCATAATATTTTCTTGGGGAATTCCTAAATCTTTTAGGCTGGCAACGCGTACTACGCCGAAAAGATAAAGATCAAAAATATCGACAAAGTAACCAAGGGCAGCGACTAAGACGCTTATCATTTCTCAATATTAACATTTTCGCGCTCTTCATGCCCAAACGAAGAAAATGTCGGCAGCAGTAAAAAAAACAACCATATAGAATTTCTCATAGGCTGCCAGTGTAACGGCTAACTTTTGGCGGCTGCAATCGCGGGCAGAATTTCTGGTCCTTAGTTTTGTAGCGAATCAGTATTTATATTTTTTATCAATTATTCTAATATGTTATAAGTGTATGCCCTAACAGTTTTTTAGTGGGAATTAGACTAAAACCAGGATAAATTCGCGCGGCAAATATGCACAAAAAAGGGGCTATTTTTGAAAACAAA
>CAZCFY010000003.1:0-198217 GCA_964498095.1 uncultured Bdellovibrionales bacterium
ACTGCCCCGATTAGCTTCGGGATGACTTTCCAAACACGCTCCGCCGGAAGTAAAAGCCTTCGCGTGATTTCCGGATCAATGTCTTGTTGAACACTCTATGACCAAAGCCGAAACAATATATGGGGAATGTCCTTGAGCACAAGAATTCTATCCATATTAGTTATTAGCTTAGCCTTCAACGGGACGCAGGCGCAAAACCTTGAGCGATGCGCGACTTATCTGTCTGGCTGGGCGGCCCATGCGGAATTGGCAGCCCAAGAAAGAATTTATTTCCCTGACTCGGCGACTAGCTTTTTTCGCGAGGTGGGAAGCGATCAGCTTTTGCAGCTTGGTCCTGGCGCCATTCAAATTTTTACTCCCGGCGGAAATCTAACCTTTAACGAAGAAGGCCGCTGTCTTTCGCAAGCGCAACCGAATCTTAAATCTAAATTTAAATCTCTCATGCAACAAGCGCGCTATTCTTACGCCAAAAAAATTGATCAGGTACCGGGGCGGTGGATGGTCCGTAATGCGCGGGCCTCAAATGCACGACTAAACCTTGAAGCGGAAAATCCTGAAGAAGAAAAGGCCCTCGCCGAGCTTTCACATCCCAGAGGAAGCGGAACATTGCTGCCACCTCATTATAAATCTGATGTGGAAGCCAACTTTACCCCTTGTGCGCAAATGACTGAGTACCAAGAAACCTTTGGATATAAGGCGACCTACAAATCCTCTTCAGCTGGCGTATTAGAGCTAGATTACGTTACCCCACCCCTAGCTTTTACAAACTCTGAAGACATTCAAAAAACACTTCGAGTTGGTGAGCCGGAAGGATTGATTAAGGTAAAGCGAATACCCTCAAACAGCGAAAAATGTTTAAATGGGTTATCTGAGTTGGCAGCTAAAAAAACCAACAGTTCGCCAGTTCAATACTTCGTTGCCGGCAAAAATATTATTGTTAACGACCCTAAAAGCGGCTTAAAGCTTGTAACGTCATATGGAGTTCAAAACATTAAAAATCTCAGCTGCGAAAGGGTCCAAGAAAACACTACGCTTTCATCTATTGCCCAATTCCTCAAAAATCAAATTGACACTCTTCAACCGGCACTCTCCATGGCACGAATTCCCTCAGGTCGGCAACGATCAATTACAGAACCAGGAACAACGGAAATCTTTAAGTCTTGCTCTGAGGTAGAGGAATTAGCTGAAATATTTAAAACTAATCAACGCCAGTCTCCGCGCCCCGACAACAACAACGGCGGCGGCACGAGATAGCACTTTTCGCACCTTAATAGGACGATTCCCAAGCCGTTAAATCCCCATAGCTAAAAAGGCGGAATTTTTTATCTATGGCCCAGGCGTAGGCGCGCCGCCAATTTTCCGTTCCAGCGAAGGCCGCCACTAGAGCTAACAGAGTGGTTTGCGGTTGGTGAAAGTTAGTTAAGAGGCGGTTTACAATTTTAAATTGAAATCCCGGGCGGATAAACAAATCCGTACTGGCTTTAAAGGGAAGTTTTTCGTCGCCAACCGACTCCAACGTTCGTGTCACGGTCGTACCGAGCGCCCAAATATTGGCGTTTTTACTTTTTGCGGCTTTAATAGTTTCCCAAACTTCCGCCGAAACCTCACACTCTTCTTTATGCATTTTATGATCTGCCAATTTCGCACTTGAAATCGGTAAAAAGGTGCCAAGCCCCACATGCAAAGTTACATAAACTATCTTTACACCCTTCTTCTTTAAGACTTCCAAATCCTGATTCTTAAAATGCAGACTCGCCGTTGGCGACGCTAAACTCCCCGGCCGCGCCGCCCACGCTGTTTGATACCACACTTCGTCTTCGGTTTTTTGATGGCGCTCATCTCTGGCCTTTTGAATATAAGGAGGCAGTGGCAGTTCACCATGCTGATCAAAATATTGCGCCGTTAGTGATTTACTTACAGTTATAACTTGCGGCCGCCCACTTGCCTTAAGTTTTAATTCCACCGCTTCGGGAAGCTTTAGAGTCTCTGACTTCATCCGCGTTGAAGGAAATAAAACTTCCCAAGTATTGGGCGCAATTTCTTTGATAAAAAGAATTTCCAAACCTTCAACGGAAAACACCCGCCGCCGCAAAACTTTTGTGTCGTTGAGAACTAAAACATCGCCGGGGGAAAATTTTCCGAGCAAATCTTCAAAACTAATTTCTTGCGGGCCAGCTTTATCAACCCACATCACCCGCGAACGGTTCGCAGGTTGGGTTGCTACCAAGTCTTCTGGAAAACTAAAATCAAGATCCTTTAGCTCCATTAATCTTTCTGATTAAGCCACTTAATAAAAGGCTCAAAACTTAGGGGCCGCTTTAGGTACGCGCGCAAGGACATTTCGGCTGGCCGCGTGCCGCCGGCTTCTAAAACTTCTTTGCGGTAACGGGCCGCTGTCGCGGGATCATATAATCCCTTTTTCTCAAATTCAGAAAACATATCTTTAGCCATAACTAACGACCACATATAAGTGTAATAGGCCGCCGAGTATCCCATCAAATGACCAAAGGAATAAATAAAGTGAGAGTCTGGTACATACTTAAACAAGCTGATGCGGTTTTGCGAAGCCTTGACTAGAGAATCTAGTTCCTTAGTGGTGGGCTTTTGATTGTATAGCTCAAACGATAAATCCGCATAAAACATTTGTGTGCGCACAAATGTACCCTGGTTAAAACGCTCGGCTTTGTTAAGCTTCTCAACGAGATCGCGTGGAATAACTTCGCCAGTTTGGTAATGCTTAGCAAAACTTGCCAGCGTGTCGTAGTCTTTGGCCCACTCTTCTAAAAATTGTGACGGCGCTTCGATAAAATCCCATTCGACATTGTGACCACTGGTATTTTGCCATTGGTGGCGACCGGCGAGTAAACTATGCAGTAAGTGACCGAACTCGTGTAAGAACGTTTCAAAATCCCCGTGGGACATCAAAGCCGGAGCTTGGGTCCGTGGATTGGGAAAGTTACACATTAAGATGCCCTGCGGAATAGCGCCATTTTTGCGGCCCACGCGGAAGGTCATCTGTGCCGCATGACTGTACTTTCCTTCCCGCGGAAATAAATCCAAATAAAAACGGCCGATATAATTAGCGCCGTCATAAACGTCCCAAGCCTCGACGTCCGAATGCCATAAAGTCACGTCGGTTACCCGTTTGTAAGTTAACCCAAACAGACGGCTCGTAATATCAAACACTCCCTTTTTTACGCTCTCAAAAGGGAAATATTGACGAAGAACATTGGAGTCAAAATTAATTTTGTCGAGCTTAAGTAAACGGGTATAAAGTCCTTTTTCGTATTCAGTAACTTCCTTGGCGTTGGGATCAGTTTTACGCTTTATGCGCAACAATTCTTTATAATCGTAGCGGGCGCGGTTTTCCGCCGCCGCTATCATGCGGTTAATAAACCCGCGGGCTTTGGCGGGCGTATTTAACATTTTGGTTTCTAAGGTATACTGCGCCCAATTTTTATAGCCTAAAGTGCGCGCCAGCTCATGGCGAAGCTCAAGAACCTTTTTAAGTACCTCGCCGTTTTTGGGGAAGGCACGCCCGTTGAAAAGCAAATACATTTTCTTGCGAAATTCAACATCCGTGGCGTACTCCAAAATTGGCAACATGTCGGGGTATTGAGTCGTAACGACGATTTTTCCATTGGCGTTTGGCTTATGATTAGCCATATAGTCTTCAGGCAGGCCCGCAAGCTCCTTGGGGTCGGCTTCGTAAGTCTTTTGATCGTCAGCGATAATTTTTTGAAACTCAATGGACTTTTTGGTGAGTTCGTCCTGTAGGGCCGCAACTTTCATCCGTGTCTTTTCGTCACGGTCCACGCCGGAGCGGCGGAAGTCGCGCAAGGTTTTTTCTAAAAAGAATTTTGTTTCCGCGTCGACGCCCTTGAGCGGAATCGCTTTTATGATGTTATATAGCTTCGTATTTAATCCCAAACGCTCGTTGGCAAATTTATCAATTTCTTGCTCCAAGTCGCGGGCTTGATCGCGCCGGGAGGCGGCCGTATCTAAACTTGAAACCAGGTGGGCATCCGCGCTGGATTCTTCGAGAGTAATTAAAATATCATTGTAAGGAATGAGGGCGTTTTTAAGGTCCGGCTTTTCTTTTAGGCCTTCCAACTGGCTTAATTGCACTTCCGCCGACTTTAATTTTTCTTTTGATTCCTGGAGAAGTTTGTCAGCCGACATGTCCGTCATTAGACTCGGCGGATTCGCCGGAACTGCGGTTTCACTTTTAACGGTAATCCCTTGTTTGGTACAACTTATTAGGCTTAAACTTAATGTCGAAACTAAGAAAAACTTTTTCAAAAGGCCTCCGGCGGAAAATATATTTTGCATGAAATGGAAGATACTTAGCTCTAAAGAGGTTTGCAAGACCAATTTTTTTACTCTTCGCGATGACCGCTGCGAAATGCCAAGCCAAAAGATTGTGCCTAATTACTATGTCATGGAATGGAAGCCCTGGTGTAATATCGTCGCCGTGACCGCATCGCGCGAAATTATTCTCATTGAACAATATCGCCACGCCGGCGGGAAAACGTTCATTGAAATTCCCGGCGGAACTGTGGATTCAGGAAGCCCGCTCGAGTGCGCCAAGCGCGAACTCCGTGAAGAAACGGGATATACTTCGGATGAATTTAGATTTGTTGGGGCGCACTTTCCCAACCCCGCAATACTAAGCAATGAACTCCACACATACATTGCACTAAATTGCCGCAAAGTAGGAGAGCCCCAGCTCGATGAATTCGAAGACATCCGCGTTTTCACAACGCCCCTTGAGGACGCTTATAAAATGTTAAGCGACGGCAAGATTTCTCATTCACTCGTTATGGTTTCTTTATACATGGCTAAATCCCATCTGACTTAGGTCGGGTCTGATTGAGCTACGCCCCCAATTTTCCGATTAAAATTAGATGAATTGGAAGGTATTTGCCATTGCTGGTTTTTTTCTAATTGCTGTTGCTGCCTATTATATTTGGCTTGGTCCGCAAAGCGAGACACCCACTTCCGCCACTAGCGCCAGTAGTTCTTCATTGTCAAAAGACGCTGCCAACGCAGACTCACCGGCCTCGCAAACTTCGACAGACTCTCCACCTTCCAGTCTTAATGACGACCCTTTGGCGGCAAAAAATAAGTCGGAAATAAAATCGGAATTTGAATTTATTAAAAAGTATCCCGGCAACTGGATTTTTAAACGCATCGAAAAGGGACGCCTAAATTATATCACCGGGGGTAACGTTCCCAACCTGGGCCGCTCACCGGCGGCGATTAAAAATTTTGTCCAAGAAATCGCGCCACTTCTAGAGATTCCGGCGACACAACTCACTGATCCAAAAGAAATAAATCATACGGACTTAACGCGCGTTTATCATACCAATCAAATCACTGACGGCTACCCCGTTTATCAATCCGTGCTTTCCGTTCACGTGCGCGAAAGTGATAACAGCATTTTTATGGTTAACAACCAACTTAAAGACGTCGCGGGATATAACAAGGAACTTCGCTATAACCGCAATCAGGCGGAAACTTATATACAGAGTAATTACGCCGGCGACTTTGAAAAAATAGTTTTTAAAAGCGGGCCCGTGATTTTTAAATCCGAAACCGTTGCCCCGGAACTGGCTTGGGTTTTTATAATGACCTATAAGCAGCCGAAGTTTGAGCAAGTTGAGTTGGTAATCGGCGCCTACTCGGGGGAAGAAATTCACCGTCAACCGGTGAATGTACAATAAAAACGTCTAATTTCTGACATTGTCAATAACACCGACAAGTTTTCACCGCCTAAAACTAAATAAATTTAGTTAAATAGGTCCTCAATTTGCATTGTATATTCCGTATCATTTCGGGGGGGGGCTTGCGCTTGCGGATCATAATGAAACAGATTCCACAATATTTTTTTCTGCTTTGCGGATTGCTGGCGATCACGGCGGGAAATGGCTGCGCTCCTATCCACGATGCCTCGTTAAGTTCCACGCCAGCAGGGATGATGTTATCCGTTGATCCCCAATTAAATTCCCAAGCCACAGGAATCCTTTCAAGCCGCTGCTTAGGTTGTCATGGCGCCTCTGGTTCCGGCGGCGTCAGTAATATTACGGATGTGAACCACTTAATTGACGCCGGTCTTATTACTCCTGGAAATGCCAGTCAGGGACGAATCATTGGCTCAATCATCGGCGGTACAATGCCTCCCGGTGGAAACTTTCCGACAACCGAGCTCACGACTTTACAAAATTGGATCAATAGCATGGCGTGGGTGCCAGAAGGCAGCGGCGGCGGCATTCAATCGCCTCCCCCTGTTGTTTTGGAAGCTAAATTTTCAAATATCCATACTAATATCCTAACGCCGAAGTGTATACCCTGCCACCGCGCGGGAGGCACTGAACCGGGGATTAATTACGAAACTTTCACGCTCACTCGCCAAACTGGCAAAGTGACCCCAGGACTTCCACTCTCCAGCGCCATGTACACCGAGTGTACGTCAGGTAAAATGCCCGAAGCTCCTTATTCAGCGCTGACTACCGAAGAATTAAAGGTAATTTACGACTGGATCACCGCTGGCGCCTTGAACAACTAAAACCATCGGCTAGGTTTATATTAAGTCGCACTGCTAAATTGTCGATAAAACCCTATGCAAATTACCGCGCCAAAACCTCCTCTTTCTTATAAAGAAAAAGCGGTCAATATTTATCAGCGCTACCACCACTGGCAAGACCCGGCATTTTTTATCGGCGGATTCCTGCTAGACATGTTGATGACTGGCCGAATTGATGAAACTTTTGGGATTATTCAACAAGGCATTTATCTAATTTTAATCGCGGTCTTTGCCGCGCTCGATTGGTACGATCAAATTCAGCCGTTTTCTTTAAAAAACCGTTTGCAGCAGGCGTGGACCTACCGGACTTTTTTAATTCATTTTCTTCTGGGCGGCCTCCTTAACTGCTACGCGATTTACTATTTTAAGAGCGCTTCACTTTTAACTTCCTTTGGGTTCTTGGCCGTATTGGTAACAATTGTAGTCCTCAATGAGCTACCGCGCTTTAAAGCTTTCGGGGCCATTATGAAGTTCGGCATGCTCAGTCTATGTTCCGTGTCTTATCTCATGTACCTCGTCCCTATTTTTTACGGACGCATCGGAAAAGTTCCATTCGCGCTGGCCATCATTTTATCTCTCGGTTTGCAGTATCTCATTTATGCATATCTCAAGAAGCGCCTGGGAAAGCATTTTGAAACGGCACCGTCAAAACTTCCCGAAAAATTTCATTTTATAAGTCATCCCGCCTTTAAGACCGTGATGCTACCGGCAATTCTAGTGACCGTTTTGTTCACTTCGATGTATCTAATAAAAATTTTGCCGCCCGTACCGTTGTCAGCGCAATTTCTTGGCGTTTACCACTCTTTGGAAAAAGAAAATGGCACATTCAAGTTAGGTTACACACGCCCCGCATGGAAGTTTTGGCAGTACGGCGATCAGACCTTCGTCGCTCGCCCGGGTGACAAAATTTTTATTTTCACGCGACTATTTTCGCCGGCAAACTTTAAAGATCAAGTGAATGTCAGATTTGAAACAATCAATGCTAAAGGCAAGTGGGAATTTCGCGACAGAATTCCCATGACGATTGAAGGCGGCCGCGAAGATGGCTTTCGCGGTTATGTATTTAAGTCAAACTATTCTCCTGGCCAGTGGCGCGTCCGGCTTACGACAAATGATGAGCGTGAAATTCGCCGCATTTACTTTTCTGTGCAAACGGCAAGTCTGAATGAGCAAGTCGAAGTCAAGTTCGACCACCACTGAAGTTAAATTCCAACGAAGCTTAAAAATTTCATCACCTTAACTCGCTCCACTATTTAAAAATTTTTTTGTAATTTTTGTTTGACCGTTTTTAGTGAAAACTCTTAACGTAGTTACTCATGCAGCACGGAAAAACTTAAAAGGAGTTGATATGAAGAAATTAGTATTTGCCTGTCTAACAGCTATGGCACTTAGCGCATCTGCGGATGACGCCGCCATTAAAGGAAAATGGTCGATGGTTGCGCAACAAACCGAAACCGCCAAAGTTACTCTTGGCTTGGACATCGGTGATATTATCACAGTTTTTAACAAAACTTGTGAGGCTGCCGGACAAACTATCAATGTTATCGTTGAAGTTGCTACTAAAATTACAGATGGTATTTTCGAGATCCAAGGATCAGCCGCTTCAACTATTAAAGCCGGCGATTTGGAATGTACAATCGAAGTAAAACCCGAAGTATTAAAATACCAAGTCGATCAAGCTCACTTGACTTTAACAAATGCCGCTAACCAAGCATTTGTCTTTGCTCGCGTAAAATAAGCATTTCGAATTCGCTTCTCATTGGTTATCACCAGGAGAGCTTACTCAAAAATAAATTGTGCTGCATGCATGAGGGCCCAGGATGGGCCCTTTTTTTATTCCGGGATTAACCTTGCCGCAGGACCGCTATAGAGACTCGACATCTTCTAACTTTCGGAATATCGTAGAGCAAATTAATCGCTGAGTTCCAGTTAACTGCTGGAAGCGGGGGACCCACTTTTTGGGGCGGATCGCGCAAGCGTAAGGCACTCTTCGGCCTGAGCCCGACAGCTAACCCCGTAAGCAACGGAGTGTGCTATGACGAATGACGTTCATGGCCAAAAAACTTCTCATGCCGCGCTGGCCTTAGCGGCTCTGGGAATTGTTTTTGGCGATATTGGAACAAGTCCCCTTTATGCCTTAAGAGAAGCTTTTCACGGGCCGCATGCCTTAGCCGTTAACTCTGATAATATTCTTGGTGTCCTCTCGCTTATCGTTTGGTCATTAATTCTCATTATCTCGGTCAAATATCTCCTTTTTGTTTTACGTGCCGATAACAAGGGGGAAGGAGGAGTTTTAGCCTTAACTGCACTTGCGGCGCCACCTAACCTAGTTACAAAATTTCTATTTAATAGAGTCTTACTTTATCTTGGCCTTTTTGGTTCTGCACTGCTATTTGGCGATGGCGTAATCACTCCGGCAATCTCCGTACTGAGTGCGATTGAAGGCTTAAAAGTAGCTACGCCCCATTTTGAGCCTTATGTCATCGGTATCACCGTCACGATACTTGCGGCGCTTTTCTCGGTCCAACGCCACGGAACCGCCAAAATTGGCGCCGTGTTTGGACCGATAATTTTAATTTGGTTTCTCACTATCGGTGCCCTCGGAATAATGGGAATTGCGAAATCTCCAGCAATTCTTTGGTCAGTTAATCCAACTTATGCTGTCAACTTTCTCGTTAGCAACGGATGGGAAAGTATCACGGTTCTGGGTGCCGTATTTTTAGTGGTAACTGGCGGTGAAGCTTTATATGCAGATATGGGCCACCTCGGAAAAAAGCCGATCCAAACGGGTTGGTTTTACGTCGCACTTCCCGGATTAGTATTAAACTACTTTGGGCAGGGCGCGCTACTTTTAGATAGGCCAGCAGCTGCCGAAAACCCATTTTATTTATTGGCACCAAGTTGGTTTCTCTATTTTTTAGTGCTTATTTCCACTCTCGCGACGGTCATCGCATCACAAGCTTTGATTTCCGGAGTATTTTCTCTTACTCGTCAGGCCGTACAGTTAGGTTATTTCCCTCGGCTACAAATCATTCACACGTCAATTCATGAAATTGGCCAAATTTATATTCCGTTTGTAAATTGGACGCTTTTTTCTATGACCATTTGGCTGGTTTATACTTTTGGTTCTTCAAGTAATTTGGCCTCAGCCTATGGAATTGCGGTGTCTACGACGATGATAATAACCACATTATTAACTTGTGCTGTTGCCTGGCAAAGTTGGCGATGGAAACTAAGGACGGCCCTAACGGTGCTGGCTCTTTTTTTATCTATAGATTTTGTGTTTTTTTCGGCCAATCTAATAAAGATAGCCGAAGGTGGCTGGTTTCCGCTTACGTTGGGATCCGTCGTATTTTTACTAATGACGACTTGGCGTCGAGGAAGAAAAGTTTTAGCCGAAAGGTTGGCCGAAAAAGTAATTCCCTTACAAGAATTTTTAACAGAATTAACCAACCAACGCATAACCCGAGTGCCTGGCACCGCGATTTTTATGAGCGGCTCATCCGCAGGCGCGCCGTTACCTCTCATTTACAATGTAAAACACAATAAATGCCTGCACCAACGGAATGCGATTCTTACCGTGATAGCCGAAGAAATTCCCTATATTCCCAAAAAGGATCGGCTGGAGATTGTCGTAGTGGGCGAAAACTTTCACCGCATTATCGTCCGGTTCGGATTTATGGAAAAACCTGACATCCGATTTATTTTAAAACTCTGTAAAGAAAAAGGTTTGTCGTATGATTTACCTGACATTACCTTTTGCTTGGGCCGCGAAACAATTTTGCCAACGAAAACAAATCCAATGGCACTTTGGCGGCAACATCTTTTTGCCTTTATGTCAAAAAATGCTCAACGCGCGACAGCCTACTTTAATATTCCCCCCAATCAGGTCGCCGAAATAGGTATTCAAATAGAATTCTAACGTGAAGCTGAATTCCTGCCGGCGAAATTCAGATTGCGATGACTGAATTCCTTCGCTGCTGGGCCGCGACACCAGCGCTGGTATCGCACTGCTTAGTCAGCGCCGAATGTATAAAATTAATCAGCTAACTAAAGTTCTCTTCTTTCTAATAGTTTTTCGTGTTCACTTTCGACCTCTGCGAGAGAAGCCTTTAGGCCGAGCGCAGGAGGCGCGAGCCGAGCGGAAAAGGCAAGGAGCCTGGGTCAAAGGGAGCACGAAAACCTATGAGAATAAAGAAAGTGATTGTTAGAATTTTTAAATTCGTGATTGAGCGATCCATTCAGCGCTGGTGTCGCCGCGCATCGAGGAAAGGGAACTGTTACCTAAATTTCGATTTGGATGCCGACTTCGATGACGGAGCTGGCGGGAATACCGAAGAAGGCCGTGGGTCTTTGAGCGTTGCGGGCCATGACGGCAAAGATTTTTTCGCGCCAAGCGGACATGCCCCGCATACCCTTGGCTAAAATAGTTTCGCGGCCCAGAACAAATGTGGTGTCTTCAATTTTAAAATGCACGCCCTGAGCTTCGCACAGATCTAGAATTTCGCGGATTTTTGGCGTTTCCATAAAACCGTAAATAGCAAATACGCGGTAAAAATTGGGCGCAAGTTCTCTAATTAATAAACCCCCATCGCGTTTCACAAAGGGAACCTGCTCGGTGGCGATCGTCAGTACGGCAATCTTTTCGTGCAGAACTTTAAAGTGCTTCATGTTTTGTAAAAGCGGCAGCGGCACACCAAACGGATCTCCGGTCATGTAAATTGCCGCGCCCGGCACACGCTTGGGAGGCTCAACGGTTATGTTGCGCACGAACTCTTCCAAAGAAACGGAACGCTCAATAAGATAATTGGATAAAATTTCGCGCCCGCGCTTCCATGTCGACATCAACAAAAAGATCCCAGCACATATCAATAACGGTATCCACGCGCCCTCGAGCACTTTGGTTAAACACGAAATCACGAACATAAAATCGATGACTAAAAACCCGAGTGCAAAGCAAATAACTTTCCAGTATTGCCATTTCCAAATAATGCGGGCAACAGTCGCAGCCAGCAAGGTGGTAATTGCCATATCCATGGAAACGGCAATACCGTAGGCGGCAGCCAAGTTGCTGGAGGTTTTAAAAGTCACAACCATCCACAATACGCCGGCGAGTAAAACCCAGTTCACGGCTGGAATATAAATTTGGCCGATCTCCTCGCGTGAAGTATGTTTTATTTGGATGCGCGGATAAAATCCCAACTGCACGGCCTGTTTACAAACGGAGAAGACACCAGAAATTAAAGCCTGTGACGCAATAACCGTGGCAAGAGTTGATAAAATCACCAACGGGATAACCAAACCTTCGGGCGCTAATTTAAAAAAGGGACTTGAAATTTTCTCGGCGTCATTGATAACAATGGCACCCTGCCCAAGGTAATTAAGCACCAGACATGGAAATACGAGATAAAACCAGCCTAAGCGAATAGGACGTTTTCCAAAGTGGCCCATGTCGGCGTAAAGCGCCTCTCCCCCGGTGACGACAAGAAAAACCGAGCCAAGAATTACGATAATACTGGCACCCTGCTCTTGATAAAAACGCCACGCATAGTAAGGATTGAGTGATTTTATCACCTGTGGATTTTGATAAATTCCAAAAACACCAAGAGCGGCCATGGTAAGCATCCAAACCACGATAACGGGACCAAAAAGTTTTCCAATTTTTCCGGACCCACGACTCTGCAAAAAGAAAAGTGCGAATAAAATTATAATGGTAATAGGCATTACCCAGTGATCCACTTCGGGTGCAGCTACCGCTAAACCCTCGACAGCGGATAAAACCGAAATCGCTGGCGTAATAAAACCGTCTCCGACTAAGAGGGCAGCGCCGAGGAGTCCCAAGGGGAAGAAAAATTTTTCGACATAAAATCTACCGGTGGCGCCTTGAATGAGAGCCATCAGAGATAAAATCCCGCCTTCACCATTATTGTCCGCGCGTAGAACAAAGGTCATATATTTAACAGCGACAATAAGCGTGAGCGTCCAAAAAATTAAGGACAAGACGCCGTAAATATTTTCTGTTGTGGGGGGCAGATTATGCGCGGGATTAAAACATTCTCTGAGCGCGTAAAGAGGACTCGTACCAATGTCACCAAAGGTGACACCCAGGGCTGCTAAAACAAGTGCCCCCATTTTGCCTTTTTCAGGTTGCGTCGTACTACTGCTGATGGCTTAACTCCAAACCTCAATTATAGAGGGAACTAACTATGAATCAAGCCAAACAGTGCGAACGCCGCGTTCGCGGGCAATCTTTTTAGCGTCATCGTAACCGGCATCTACGTGGCGCATGACTCCCAGAGCAGGATCATTAGTCAAAACGCGCTCTAAGCGGCGCGCGGCCGCTTCTGTCCCGTCAGCGACGATAACTTGACCGGCATGCAAGCTATATCCCATACCAACGCCGCCACCATGATGAAAGCTAACCCACGTTGCACCAGAAGCACAATTTGTCAGGGCATTTAAAATCGGCCAGTCGGCAACGCAATCCGATCCATCTCTCATGGCCTCGGTTTCACGATTAGGCGACGCTACACTACCGCAATCTAAGTGATCGCGGCCGATGACGATGGGTGCTTTCACTTTTTTATTTTTCACTAAATCGTTAAATAACAATCCCGCGCGGTGCCGCTCGCCGTACTCTAACCAGCAAATGCGCGCCGGTAATCCCTGAAACTGAATGCGCTCGCCGGCCATTTTAATCCAATTGTGAAGATGGGTTTTATGAGGAAAAAGTTCCAGTAGCGCTTTATCTGTCACGTGAATGTCGTCAGGATCTCCCGATAAAGCAACCCAGCGGAAAGGTCCGCTGCCTTTACAAAAAAGTGGGCGAATGTACTCTGGCACGAATCCAGGGATATCAAAAGCATTTTTACATCCGTAATTTTTGGCCTCAGCACGAATATTATTTCCGTAATCGAAAGTAACTGCTCCTTGCGCTTTCATTTTCAACATTCCGTCGACGTGCTTGGCAACACTCTCCCCGGCCTTTTCGACATAACCTTTGGGATCTTTTTTTCTAAATTCCGCCGCCTGATTAATATCGTAGCCTACGGGAACATAACCATTTAATAGATCGTGGGCCGAAGTTTGGTCGGTTAAAATGTCAGGCTTAAAACCTTTGGCAATAAGTTCGTGGATCACGGTCGCCATATTGCCATGGAGAGCGATGGATTTTGCTTTCCCTTCACTCTGGTACTTGCGCACCCGATTTAAGGCATCATCAATATCGTGCGCCAATTCATCAACGTATTTTGAATCCAAGCGCTTTTGAATGCGTTCGCGGTCAACTTCCACACCTAAAACAACAGCACCGGCAAAAACTCCCGCTAAAGGCTGGGCTCCACCCATCCCGCCTAATCCCGCGGTTAAAATAGTTTTACCTTTGAGGCTGCCGCCGAAATGTTTTCTTCCGGCTTCGGCAAATGTTTCGTAAGTGCCCTGCACGATGCCCTGCGAACCAATGTATATCCAAGAGCCCGCAGTCATTTGCCCATACATCATAAGCCCCTTACGGTCTAACTCATTAAAAACTTCCCATGTGGCCCATTTAGGTACGAGGTTAGAATTAGCAAGTAGCACGCGTGGCGCATCGGCGTGAGTGTTGATTATTCCCACGGGCTTTCCCGATTGCACTAACAGTGTTTCGTGATCTTGAAGCTGGGTTAAACATTTTAAAATTTGCTCAAAGGATTCCCAATTGCGCGCGGCTTTTCCGAGACCGCCATAGACAATAAGTTCATCGGGTCTTTCGGCCACTTTTGGGTCCAAATTATTTTGAATCATGCGGTAGGCCGCTTCTTGCAGCCAGCCCTTACAATTTAATTTTGTACCTGTTGGGGCTTTTATCGTGCGCTTCATAGCTGTAAAACTCCTGTTTCCTTTTCAACCGCCGCTAAGAGAGAGCCATCCGTAATTTTCTCGGCAATGACTTTTATGTCATAGGCAAAAATGCGGTCCTCACTGGCAAATTCAACGTGTTTACGAATAAAATTATATGCCGCCAGTACACCGGCTGTCGGCTTTAAGGGTTTTAATAAATCCAAAGCCTGCGCCGCACATAGCAGTTCAATCGCTATAATATTTTTTACATTTTCTATAACATTTCCGCATTTGCGCGCAGCGATTGTGCCCATGCTCACATGGTCTTCCTTACCGGCGGATGTTGGCACCGATGCAACACTGGCGGGATGCGCAAGCACCTGGTTTTCGCTCACTAGACTTGCCGCCGCATATTGCACGATCATGAGACCTGAGTTTAATCCACTTTTCGGCGCCAAAAATGCCGGTAACCCGCTAAAAGCCGAACTCATCAATTTGTCAATACGCCGCTCGCTTATCGCGCCCATTGCCGTCATAGCGACGGCAAGATAATCCATGGCAAAAGCGACGGGCTCGCCGTGGAAATTTCCGCAGGAAAGTATTTTATCCTCTTTGGCGAAGACCAGCGGGTTATCCGTACTCGAGTTGGCTTCAATTTCTAAAGTTTGCAAAGTATTTTTTATCGTGTTTTTGGTGGCACCATGGACCGCCGGCATACAGCGCAGCGAATACGGGTCTTGAACCTTTTTGCAGTTGGCGTGGCTATCGCCAATTTCACTGCGCTCGCCTAAAATTTTTCGAATATTGGCGGCGGTTTCGTTTTCTCCCGGATGCGGCCGTGTCGGCGCGATAACGGGATCAAAAGCTTTTCGTGTTCCTTGCATCGCCTCCAATGTCATGGCGCCGGCGACATCAGCAAGCAACGCTAAATCACGCGCCAATAACGTTTTTAAAATTCCTACTCCGGTCATTACTTGGCAGCCATTGATGAGTGATAAGCCCTCTTTAGCTTCTAACTTTAACGGAGAAATCTTTTTTTCCTTTAAAACCTCAGCAGTACTTTTTACATTTCCTTTGTACCAGCATTCACCCTCGCCGATCACGCCTAAAGCCAAATGCGCCAACGGCGCTAAGTCACCGCTAGCGCCCACGCTTCCTTGACAAGGAATGAGCGGCAACACATCGGCATTTAATAGCTCAAGTATTTTTTCAACCACATCGGCGCGCGTGGCGCTATGAGGCCGCGCTAACGCATTGGCGCGCAAAAACATTATCGCGCGCGTCTCCGCCGGAGAAAAAAAACTGCCGACTCCGGCGCTGTGCGAGCGTATAATATTTATTTGTAGCTTTGCCAAGTCTTCGGGATTAATTCGTACATCACTTAAGGCACCAAAGCCGGTGTTTACTCCATAAATGGTTTCGTTTTGTTTTAACCGTTTTTCTAAATAATTACGGGAGGCCGTAACGGCCTCGCGAGCTTTAGCTGATAAACTAACTTCACCTTTACCAATTGCGACCTGCTGTACGTCCGTGGTGCTAAGATCAGAGCCGGTAATCTCAATCACTCTTGATCTCCTTTAGACTCTTTATCATTTGGGCGTAATTATTTTTAAATATATAATTTCCCGCGACAAAAACATCTGCGGCCAAACATTGCTTGGCCGTTTCGGCATTAATTCCTCCGTCAACCTCGATCAACGCTTTAGAGCGAATTTTATCAAGACTACGGCGGACCTCGCGGATTTTTTCGGCTTGCGCTGGCATAAACTCCTGGCCACTAAATCCGGGATTTACTGTCATTACCAGTACCAAGTCCACTAGTGGCAAAAATTCAATAATATCAGAAATGGGTGTCGCCGGTTTTAAAGTTATTCCCGGCCGTGCGCCCATGCGGCGAATTTCCTTTAATACCTGAGCGGGATCGCCGGTAGACTCAACATGAATAGTTATATTATTGCTGCCGGCATCGATAAAATCTTTAATATATTTTTCAGGGTTATTAATCATCAAGTGAACATCCAGTGGCACGTCCGTCACCTTACGAATAGACTTTACCACCGGCGGGCCAATAGTAATATTGGGCACAAAGTGCCCGTCCATGACGTCCACATGAATCCAGTCAGCTCCGGCTTCAACCACCGACTGAATTTCACTTCCCAGCCGTGCAAAATCCGCTGACAAAATGCTGGGGGCGACCTTCTTAGCCAAGCCGGTCTCCCTTTTTTAGATTGGTACCTTTTAAAAACTCACTGACTGGCATTTTTCCCTTTGATTCTGGCTGCACTTCTAATAGTTCCAGGCTACCCGTACCACAGCCGACAACAAAACTTTTAGGCGTAACTTCCAAAATAATTCCTGGCTTATTGGTACCTGTCAAAGATTTCACTTCAGCGGCAATAACTTTAAGCCGCTTCGCCGCCAATCCCGTCGTAGAGCCCGGCCCCATCGTCATTGCGCGCACATGATTAAAAATAAAGCGCGCACTTTGACTCCAATCAATTATACCTTCGCTCTTTTCTATTTTCTTGGCATAAGTGACCTGAGTTTCATCCTGCACTTTACCCGCCAGATTTCCGCGCAAATAATCCATAAATTCAATGTGCAAAAGTTCAGCGGCCATTGGTTTCATTTTTTCTAAAACCTGCAGAGCATTTAAATCATCAGTCAGCGCTAGGGTGCGAATTCCCAGAACGTCACCAGCATCTAACTTCTTCACGACCTTTTGCAAACTCACGCCGGTCTCGCTGTCGTCAGCTAAAATTGCGCGTTGAATAGGAGCCGCCCCCCGCCAACGCGGTAAAATGCTGGCATGGACATTAACGACGCGGCCACCAAAAAGATCCAAAAATTTTTGACTTAAAATTTGCCCATAAGCCACTACGACAGCGGCTTCGCCATTTAAGTTTTCTATCTCCTTTAAGGCGGCATCGGTATTGATATTGTCGGGAGTAAGAGTTCTTATATTTTTTGACAAGGCCAACTCTTTTACCGGGCTTGGTTGTAGCTGCATTTTGCGCCCCGCCGGCTTATCCGGTTGAGTAACAACGCCCACCACTTCGAAATGATTATCGCTACAAAGTGAAGCTAAAGCGTGAGCGGAGAAATCCGGTGTTCCGAGAAAAACAACGCGGATAGTACTCACAGTGCCTCGTGTCCCGCACTTGGTTCTTTGCGTTTGGGATAACCATATTTCTTAATTTTTGCTTTCAAGCGTTCACATTTAATTAGACTTAAGCGTTCGACAAAAACAAAACCATCGAGATGATCGATTTCATGCTGTATGCAAACCGACAACAACCCATCGGTCTTAATCAATTGCTTTTTGCCATCGCGGTCTAGGTATTCAACTTCAACGTATTTGGCGCGCGTGACGTCTTCGTAATAACCGGGAACACTTAAACAACCTTCGCCGTAAGAAATTTTACCGTCTTTTTTTTTGATGACGGGATTAAACAATACAAGCGGCTGTTTGTATTGTTTTTCCATTTCGCTCAGCGGATTATTTTCGTCATCTTCGGGTTTTCGGTGCCAAACTGTATCTATCACCAATAACCTTACATGCTGATTAACTTGCGGGGCCGCCAGACCAATACCTTTGTAGTGATACATTGTATGCAGCATATTATCCGCGAGTTCGCGCAAATTCGCGTTCAGATCGGGCACCGCCTGACTCTTTTGTTTTAAACGCGGGTCAGGATAAGTAATTATCTCAAGTAATTTCATTATGTACTTGAGATTCTTATAGTTTCAGCTCTAAGTCAATTAACGAATGACTGCCGAGATTTCGCCTTATCTCTTCGCTCTCAAAAGAAAGAGCAGGGCAATTCCCCCGGTAATTAAATTGGGTAACCACGCGCCAATAAAGGCGGGAACATAGCCATAACGGCCCATAGTGATAAAAGAATTATAGAGGGTCCAATAAAAGAAGGTGACGCCGATGCAAATTCCAAAATTTAACATGCGGCCACCGGAACGTACGCGCGACAAACTAAAAGGAATTCCTAAAAGAGACATCACCAAGGCCGCGAAGGCAAAGCTAAATTTTGCGTGTAAATCTATCTCGTATCGCGTTGTGTCTAGTCCCGCTTCCTTATTTTTTTTGATAAAACTATTTAGCTGAGACACAGAAAGTTGCTCTGAGGAATTCGTGCTCGAGCTTAAGTCGCCAGTGTCCTCGTCCATCTGAATGACTTTTTCCTCAAATGTTTTGGTAAATGGAAAACTCGACTCCTCGGCAAAAACAGTTACCGTGCCATTTTTTAATTTCCACTCGCGGCCCAAAATATCTACGGTGTCGGCGCGGATGAGTTGAATGAGTTTCCACGCATTGTCGAAATAATACATTGAGAGCCCCTGAGCCTTTTTTGCTTCGGGAATTAATGTTTTAATATTAAAGAGCACATTTTTTGAGCGGTACCAGATGCGATCGGTCTTAACCGTACTATAAAGTCCCGGCCGCTGCTTCATTTCCACGAAATAAACATAGTTTTTTTTCTGCGCAAAACTAGGAAGTACCTGATCACTTAACCAATAGGACAAACAAGATAGTAAGCCCACGACAATCAAAATCGGCAAACTAATGCGGGCTAGACTTAGCCCGCAACTGTAAAGCGCCACCAACTCATTATTGCGGTTGAGCCCTGAAATTGTGAATACCGTTCCAATTATAGAGGCTACAGGTATCATTTGATAAACAATTGATGGAAACGAATAGCGATAAAAATCGATGAGGACTTGGATAGAGACATTGCTATAGCTATTCATGGTGGTCATAAAGTCTATGGAAACGAATAGCGAAACAAATACCACCAAAGATAATACAAAATTGGCTACGAAAGCTTTCGCAATGTAGCGATCTATCAAAGAAATCATTAAAATATCTTATCAGAATTCTTGACTGCCCCATTAAAAAAACGTTTACTTTCCATATGGCGTTACGCGTCTTGTTAGCTGATGAAAGCAATACCATTAAGCGAGTTATCGAACTGTCGTTGCAGGATTATGCGGTTGAGGTAAAGCCGGTTCATATTGGTACCGACGTTGTTCAAATTGCAAAATCTTATCGTCCCGACGTAATTTTTGTGGATATTTTATTACAAAAACTGAGCGGCTACGAAGTCACTAAACTTCTAAAAGCCGATCCCGGTTTGCAGCGCATTCCGGTCGTTATTATGTGGAGCGGGTTCATGGATTTTGACGAGCAAAAATATAAAGCAAGCCAAGCCGACGCCAAACTAGAAAAGCCCTTTAACAGTGATACCCTACGTAACCTCGTGCAGAACTTAGTCGCCAAAACAAAAACTCAATCTCTTT
Source organism: uncultured Bdellovibrionales bacterium (assembly GCA_964498095.1). Classification (GTDB taxonomy): domain Bacteria; phylum Bdellovibrionota; class Bdellovibrionia; order Bdellovibrionales; family SG-bin7; genus SG-bin7. The sequence continues at coordinate 19,718 of CAZCFY010000003.1, forward strand.
CTCAATTTGCTAAACTTCCAGATTTTATTGAGGACAAATCCACCGCAAACGTATCTCCACGCACTTCACCACCGCCGAAACCGGGCCAACCAAAGAATGTAATTAGCATTGATAATGTTGAAGCTTTGGAAATAGATACGGGCGCCAACGCCCCGGAACAATCCAATTGGAACATGGATAGTTTTGAAAAGATCGAGGACTTTGCTGAAAAAGAAGAGTTTGCGCAAGTCCGTCTCGGAAAAAAGCCACACCTGCCGCAACAAACCCCGGGGTTTTCTCCAAATGATTTTTCCTCGCCTGATACTTGGGTGCAACAGGATATTAATAAGTTTCGCGCTCCCGATCCTGTTGACGAAGAAAAAACAATTATGGAGTCCCTCCGCAACCCTGACTCGGCTTCCGATTCGGATACATTTGAATTTACCCAGCCGATGAATACCAATTCAAAAAAGCTGGTGCTCGAAGATATTTCTCCCCGCGAGCCTCAAGTCCGCAATCAACCACCCCCGCAGTTTGATGAAGAAGCCTTAGCCGCACAGACCCGCGAAGTTATCGAACAAGTTGTGTGGAAGGTCGTTCCTGAAATCGCCGAGCGTATAATTCGCGAAGAGCTCCACCGCCTGATTAAAGAAAAAGACAACGAACTGCACGTCGATTAAACCATGGAACTGAAGCAAATGATCCATGAGGCATTGAATGAAGATATGCCTGATGGCGACATCACCACAGACTCTTTGGGAGTGAACTCTCACCCCGGCCGCGCCAAACTCCTCGCCAAGGAAGATTTAATTCTTTCTGGGAGTACTGTATTTGCGCAGACGCTGTCAGCTGTCGAACCCGAGAGCCGTATCCAATGGTATTTTAAAGACAGCGACCTCGTTCTTAAGGGACAAACCGTCGCCGTTATCGAGGGAAATTTAATCGCCTTACTCAAGGGCGAACGCGTGGCTTTGAATTTTTTAGGGCGCCTGTCTGGTATTGCGACCTTTACGCGTTGTTTTGTAAATGAGCTTGGCAAATCAAAAACAAAAATCCTAGACACCCGCAAAACTTTGCCGCTCTACCGCGAACTCGAAAAGCAGGCCGTATTACATGGCGGCGGAAAGAACCACCGCAAAAATTTAAGTGACGCTGTTTTAATAAAAAATAATCACATTGCGGTCATGGGTGGAATTATTCAGGCCGTGGAAGCAATCCGCAAAAAACATCAGGGCCCCATCGAGGTGGAAGCGCGCACCCTGGGAGAAGTAAAAATTGCGGTGAGTTTAAATGTTGACCGCATTTTGTTAGATAACATGACAAATGACATGCTCAGTGAAGCTCTTGCCGCTATTCCCAAAAGTATTCAAACTGAAGCGTCAGGAAATATGAACGTGGCGCGGGTAAAATCGATTGCGAATTTGGGGCTAACCTATATAAGTGTAGGTGCTATTACTCACTCCGCGCCAACTGCGGATTTAAGTTTGCATTTTGACTGGGGGAAATGACTTTATGTCTTCCGTAAATGAATGGACAAAAAAATGGGCCGACTCCAAAGGCATAAAGGTTTGGTTTGAGAAAGAAACGACCAGCACAAATAGTATCGCCAAAGAACAAGCCCGTGAATATGAATTATATTTGACGGACCATCAAACTAAGGGCCGCGGCCGCGGTGGTGCCCATTGGCACGAAGGTGAAAACAGCGGAACTTTACTTTCCAGTTGGACCTTTCTGCTAAATTCACCGCCGCAACCTATCGCCTCTCCCCTTTTTGGTTTGGCCGTTTATCTGTCATTAAAATCCGCTTGGCCAATGCTACCTTTTAGTCTTAAAGCTCCCAATGATATTTACCTCTTTGACAAAAAGTTGGCGGGTTTATTATTAGAGGGAATTTCCACCGGCAACCAAAGTCTCTTAGTCGTCGGCCTTGGCTTAAACGTACACTCCCACCCAAAGGAAGTCGCCACGGCTACGGATCTGGCGAGTCAAATTTCCGTTACAGCCGAAAATTGGGCTAAGTTCTTAGATCCCTTATTTTCTTATTTTAACGAAATGGCCGTATTAAGCACGGATTCAGAAATGCCAGAATCTTTTTGTCATCAGTTAAAGGAAGCTCTTAATTATTTTCCGCTTAAAGAAGACGTCGTGATTGAGGTCGACACGCGCGGGAACATTATTACAAATGACGACGTCATTCGATGGTTCGACTTATAATTTAAGGAGTTTTTCTATGGCACTTATGCATACACCGACCCCTGATTTAAATTTTCAGTGTCCCGATTTTTCTTTACCGGCCGTGGATGGCAAAACTTATTCGCTTGGCGATTTTCGTAAATCCGAAGTACTGGTCATTATGTTTATTTGTAATCACTGTCCTTACGTAAAAGCCATAGAAGACCGGCTCATCACTTTGGGAAATTACTTTAAAAGTAAATCCGTGCAGTTCGCCGCAATATGCTCCAACGATGCCGAGGGTTATCCGGAAGATTCTTTTGAAAATCTAAAAAAGCGCTGGACGGAGAAAAAATATCCTTTTCCCTATCTGCACGATGAGGACCAAGGCGTGGCAAAGACGTTTGGCGCGGTTTGTACGCCTGATTTTTTTGTATTTGATAAAAATCGCCGCTTACAATATCGCGGGCGTTTGGATGATTCTTGGAAGGAACCCAGCAAAGTTACACGCGAAGAACTCAAGGGCGCGGTAGAAACTCTGTTGGCGGGAAGGCCGGTGACCAAAGAACAAAACCCATCTATGGGATGTTCAATTAAGTGGAAAGAAATTTAAAGGAGTGCAAAATGTTAAAAATTGGCGATAAAGCCCCTAACTTTTTAGTCGAAGACGATAACGGCGAGAAAGTTTCTCTTAAAGACTTTAAGGGCAAAACCGTCGTCCTTTATTTTTACCCCAAAGACATGACTTCGGGGTGTACGACGGAGGCCTGTGACTTCCGTGATTTGCAGAAGAAATTTGCAAAAAAGGATACGGTTATTCTTGGCGTGAGCAAAGATTCCGTCGAGCGCCACAAAAAGTTTAAGGGAAAGTATGAGTTAAACTTCCCTTTGCTGGCGGATACGGAAGGCGAAGTATGTAAGTCCTACGATGTCATCCAAGAAAAGTCCATGTATGGCCGCAAGTTCATGGGAATTGTGCGCACGACTTACGTCATCAGCCCTGATGGGAAAATTCAAAAAATTTATAATAAAGTAAAAGTTAAAGACCACGCTAAATCCGTCTTTGAGGAAATTTAAGGGGGCCAGAGTGCATTTAATCCTACTTCTAACATCGCTAACTTTCGCCGGTGAAATCTGTAAACATGCCGGCCAGGCCGTTGAAGAAACTAAAGACCTCACCGGTAAACTCATCTGCCGCGATGACAAGGAACGGCTCACCCGCGAAGTTACTTACGACCAAGGGAAACAGATCGGCCCCGTGAAAATTTATTTTGAAAATGGAAAGATAAAGGAAGCGTTTTTTACCAATGAAGAAGGTAAACGAACAGCTTTTGTGTCCTTCGACGAAAACGGTAGGCCTACTTCCCTCAAATGCGCGAAAGAGTCCGTTGTCCCTCAGGACAGAGAATACTGTGGTTATCAGGGTAAAGTCAGTGAGGTTTCGCTTTATCAAGGCGACAAGGTCAGCGAAAAAGTAATTCACTTTAAAGGTGAGCCAAAGCTCCGCACAAAGTTTTTTGATGACGGTACTATTTCTAGCGAGGAAAAATTTAACGGTAAAAAATCAACTGTGAAAGCGTATTTTAAAGGTGGTAAAGTAAAATCCCAACACTCCGCCGACAATGAAATTCTCGATGGCAAGGAAATTGAGTTTTTTGAAAACGGCAAAAAGTCGCGCGAATCTGTCTGGGCCAAAGGTAAGGAGTTGCGGCGCACGACTTTTTTCATGAATGGTAAAACCCAAAAACGTATGAGCTTTGAAAACAAAAACGGAAAGTTCACCGCCCAGGTTGACGAGTACTTTGATCAGGGCAACATTAAATCCAATGGAAGGTTTCAACTTAAAGACACGGTTAGCTGGTGGGCCACCTCGGGGACCAATGGGTTTAAATTTGTACCCCAAGGCCTGCATAAAGTTTTTTCCGAACATGGTAAACTTAAGCTAGAAACAAACTACGATGATAAAGGTAACCGTTTGACAGAAAAAGAGTACGACCAACTCGGTAAACTCATCCGTGACGAAAAATTTAAGCCTGACGGAACGAAGATTTAACGCACCATTGCTACCAAAAAGAACCTGGAACCTTTTAGCGGTGGCGGATTAAATTGAGCGCGGAGCCGGCTTTAAACCACTTAATTTGCTCCGAGTTGAAGGTGTGAACGAGTTCAACTTGTTCTTCGGCGCCGTCTTTGTGGGTAATTACCATCGTTAAAGGTTTTCCCGGAGCAAAGGCTTCTAAACCAACGATAGATAAACGATCGTCTTCCATAATTTTATCGTAATCGGCGGCTTTAGCGAATTTCAAGGCAAGGACGCCCTGCTTTTTTAAATTCGTTTCGTGAATTCGCGCAAAACTTTTTACGATTACGGCCATGCAGCCCAAGTGCCGTGGCGACATCGCGGCGTGCTCACGGCTACTGCCCTCGCCGTAGTTTTCGTCGCCAACAATCACCCACTCGCGACCTTGCTTTTTGTAATTACGCGCGACCTTCGCATAAAGCACCGATTTCTCCCCGTTGGAAACATCAGTACCTTTACCTAACTCATTGGTAAAAGCGTTCGTCGCCCCTTCAAGTAAATTATCAGATATATTGTCTAAGTGGCCGCGAAATTTAAGCCATTTTCCCGCCGGACTAATGTGATCGGTCGTACACTTGCCTTTTACTTTGGCCAGAACAGTGAGGTTCTTCATGTCCTTACCATCCCACGCCGGAAAAGGGGTTAACAGTTGTAAGCGGTTTGAAGTTGGCGCCACCATGACCTCGACGTTTTTTCCGCCGGGTTTTTGATAGCCGTCAGCATCACGGATAAATCCCTGCGCTGGGAATTCGGGAGCTTCGGGGGCGGCAAGTTTTATTGACTTGCCGTCGTTAGTTTTTAATTCATCTGTCACCGGATTAAAATCTAACCGGCCGGCAATGCCTAACGCCATAACTAATTCGGGACTGCCGATGAACCCCAGAGTTTCGTTGTTACCGTCATTGCGGCCGCGGAAATTGCGATTAAAGCTCGTTACAATCGTATTTACTTCACCTTTTTTAATGTCATCACGTTGCCACTGCCCAATGCAGGGTCCGCAAGCATTCGCCAAAACCGTAGCTCCCGCATCGAGTAACACTTTCATTTGTCCGTCACGTTCAATGGTTTTGTAAATTTGCGCCGAACCCGGAGAGACTAAAAACATTTGCGGCATCTTCATGCCGAAGTTTAAAGCCTGCCGTGCGACACTGGTCGCGCGCCCGATATCTTCGTAAGAAGAGTTGGTGCACGAGCCAATCAAGGCTGCGGAAAGTTTTGTCGGCCAATTATTTGCTTTCGCTTCATCTTTAATTTTACTTATGGGGCGGGCCACATCTGGAGAGTGCGGACCGACGAGATAAGGCTCTAAGCGGTTAAGATCAATTTCGATAACCTCATCAAAATATTTCGCCGGGTTTCTAAAAACTTCGTCATCGGCTTTTAAGATATCTATATTTTGCTGCGCCAAGCGGGCTAGATCTTCGCGGTTAGTCACCTTCAAATAGTCCGCCATGCGCTGATCAAACGGAAAAACTGAGCAAGTTGCGCCGAGTTCGGCACCCATATTGGTAATCGTCGCTTTTCCGGTACAGCTAATACTTTGGCAACCTTCACCAAAATATTCGACAATCTTATCGGTCCCACCTTTGACGGTCATGATTTCCAAAAGTTTTAAAATCACGTCTTTGGGCCCCGTCCAACCGTTGAGCTTACCTTTTAAATGTACACCCACGAGTTTTGGGTTTTTTACTTCCCAAACAAGACCCGACATTACGTCAGAGGCATCCGCACCGCCGACACCGACGGCCAGCATTCCTAAGCCCCCGGCATTTGGCGTGTGAGAGTCCGTCCCAATCATAAGGCCGCCAGGGAAGGCGTAGTTTTCTAAAATAACTTGGTGAATAATTCCGGCACCGGGTTTCCAGAACCCCATGTTGTACCGTGAGGCCGCGCTAGAAAGAAAGTTAAAGACCTCGTCATTTTCCGTCATCGCCACTTTCATGTCTTCTTTCACACCTAAGCGTGCGCGGATTAAGTGATCGCAATGAATAGTGCTGGGCACGGCCGCTTCATCTTTGCCGGCAAGCATGAATTGTAATACCGCCATTTGGGCGGTAGCATCCTGCATGGCCACGCGGTCAGGATTTAGCAGCAAGAAACTGCGGCCACGTTCCATTTCTTGGTTTTCGGAATCAGCAAGGTGGCCATAAAGAATTTTTTCCGCCAGAGTCAGCGGACGATTAAGTTTTGATTTTATTTTTTGCAGTTGCTGGCGCGACCGATCGTAAACTTTTTTTACCATTTCGGAGGTTGTTTCAATATTTGCCATGGCGCTATTTCCTTTCCGGAGGCCTTCTAAACGTAGGAGCCTGACTCAATTTTCTTGATGATGATTTTTTCTGGCATTAGCGGATCCTTCGGGTCGACCATAAAAAACGCTTGTTGCTCGCAACGCAGTTTTCTTTTAACTAACCAATGCAAAATATCCGCCAGCTTTTTGTTTTTCTTATCTTGAAAGAATGGGTCGTTTTCCAGCGCGTCTTTGGCCTTTTTGAGCGATCGTGCTTCAGCCACGTCGTTTTCTTTAACTGGATAACAGTGAAGATCATATTTCTCCACATCCTCGGGCAAAACGCCCAGGAAGCGTACCGTCGGGGCGCAAAAATCTTTATTACGAATAAGACTCGCGGCCGAACCCGCTTTGAGTGTGCGGAAAATATTTTGCAGCGTATAGGCGTCGAGGTCACCGAAAAAGTAAATCGGAACCTCTAATTGTTCCTCGATAAGTTTACACCAGCCGCGCACGCCGTTACTGGGAACCCCTTGCGCACCCATCACTATGCAATTATGTCTTTTTGTAAAGCCATTTGACACCAGAGTATTCGCCGTACCTTCTGACTCAACCACCAGGCAAAATTTAATTTTCTTTTTAGCTTTAAGTTTTAAACTTTGCGGCTTATTTTTCGGCTGAAAGGGCGTTGTTCCCAGCGTGCTAAGATCGACAATCGCTTTTTCGCCATCGGGCAAGGATTCGGTAACCACGAGTTCCTTTGAATAAGTCTGCCCACCACGGTCATTGGCAAAACAGTTTAGTTCTTCGCGGTAAACTTCTAAAAGATCGCCGACAAAATCTATAATATCATCACTCTCAGCTTGCTCTTCGAAATCCAGGGGCTTTAAGGTCGGCATGGACTTTACCATACCTTTAGCGATGTAGTATAATTCGCGCTTCGTGTTTACGTTTCCGTGTTCAAGGTTACGCAACAAAATTTCGAGCATATATACGACGCGCGCCAGTTTCTGCACGGACGACACGTTAAGCTCCGTTCGGACTTTTTTATTTCCGGGAGTTAGGTAGCCAACCTTTGGATTATAAAATGAATTATCCAGCGCGCACTTTACCGCTTCAAGAACCGGGCGGCGGGCATGTTCTAGGTCTTTAAGCATTTCTTCACAGAGGATTTTCGACATTTTTGGAATGTCTTTTCCGGAATCCCTGATTTTCAATAATCCTTTACTCATAATCTATTCCTATTATTTCTTTTTTTTCGTTGTTTTGGGCGCGGCTTTTTTTGTTGTCGTTTTTTCGGCCTTTTTTTTCGTTGTCTTCGCCGCCAAGGGTTCGCCGTCGACCGACATCGCTATTTGTTCGCCTTCGGCCTCTGCCTCAGAAGTCATGGGTGGCGCCGCTTCCTCGCTGCCCCCCTCTTCACCTTCGGCGTCGGTGGCTTCCACCTTTTTCATGGAGAAAATATGGGTGTGCTTCTCTTTATAAGCCTTTAACTTATCTTCGGCCTCTAAAAGTTCGGATTTGGCCTCACGCGTATCGCGCCCTAAGATTTTTTCTAAACCCTTTTCGGCTCTTTCTTTACGGTCCTTACCGGCACCAACCATACGGGCCAGACCCTCAATCAAGATAGGACCAAACTTCTCGATATGGGCAATTTTTCTTTCTAAATCCGCCTCGCGCATTTCTTTTTTGATATGGCGAGAAAGCCGCTGACCCGCTTGAATCAAGGCCAACCTAATTTCCTCAACCAACTCTTCACTGGAATCAATCGTCTCTTTAGAGGCGTTTTTAAATTTGATAAACGGCGAAACCACGCTCACCGCAAAAACGTAAGGGCCATAAGGTATACTGTCCTTAGGCTGATTTAATCCGTAAGGTTTCCAGTTAACGGTCTCAACCGCGCGGGTAATCGCACATGCCGACTTATCAAATTGCAGCGGTACGCGATTGGCAAAACGCAGGAGCTGAACTTGCTCGTCTTCGGAACCGCGTTGCTTAAAGCGCGCGATCGCGACTTCAACAACTACCGGTTTAAAATCACAAATTTTTGGTTTACGGGTAACCACGCTAAAAAAGTCCACGTCACCTAACCGGTGAATGCTTTTTGCCATGGCTTCTTCGCCGATAGTTAGGACCGACTTCGTGCTTGGATTCTGAATTTCCGTGTCTTGAATAACTTGAAAAGCTTTTTTAAACTCGTCTTCGCTGATTTTCGTTAAAGACATTCCTAAAACTTTGTCTTTAAGACCGGCCTTTTTAAAGTCTTTGATAGTTTGGTCGGTAATGCGCGAGAACGATTTACGTAAAAAGTTTTTGAGTGGAATATTTCCGTAAAGACGCGCGTGAGTAATAAACTCACCCAGCTTCATGGTGTGCGGATGCGGTAGGGTCGCTTGCGGAATTTCCGGCGTCTCTTCGCTCACCCGTGGAATTTCGACCCAGTCATTTTCTAAAAGTTTATATTTAATGGTTAAATGCGGATTTACTAAAACAGTGCCGTCTAAATAAGTAAGGAGTCCGCCTTCACCGTTGAGTTGCACGCGCCCGTCCATGACGAATTTAACTTTTACGCCGTGCTTTTTACCCCAATCAATCGTGTCTTTTTTGCGGATTAATCCCTTATTTTGTTTAATGTCCACGTCGATAAGCGCTTGCACCGCTTTGCGCATGTTTTCGGTTTTGCTGGTTACCCAAACGCCTTTGGCATTGGTTAGCTGCGCCCAAGTGACGGCCGCCGATATACCAATCCCTTGCTGGCCCCGCGTACATTGGCCCCGGCCAAATTTTGAAGACGCCAAATACTCGCCAAATACTTTAGGTAATAAATCGGGTTCGATACCAGGCCCATTGTCTTCAACTTCAATTTCAATAAGATCATTGTTTTTCGAAGCGCCTTTACCGACGCGATCAATTTTAATGGAAAGTTCCGGAAGAATTCCTGTTTGCTCGCAAGCATCTAAAGAATTGTCTACGGATTCCTTAAGAGTGGTCAAAACTGCCTTCACGGGGGACGAAAAGCCGACCTGCTGTAAATTTTTTGCAAAATACTCGGCGGTACTGCTAGAAGTAATTTTAGCCAAAGCGCATGACTCCTTAAAATAATTGGAAAATTCTAAAGCTTTAGTTAAAAATATCGGTAAGGTACCTGCTATTGGCAAGAATTAACTCTTGTTTAGCCTTGTGCTTAGCGTTAAAGTGATGAACTTTAAGACAAAAGGAGAACTCAAATGCGATCTCTAGTTTTTATTTTATCTTTTTTTTCGACGGTGGTCTTGGCGCAAAACCTTACCGAAATGCGGCTACCAACTTCCCCCGCCGCGGCAAAATCCTGCAAATTAAAGTTAGGTGGACGCGGTTATTACTTAAATCTCTGTCCTTCCGGGACAGTTATGGTGGGCGTTAACCCGCTGCCGGGAAATCCAGGAGCGCTACAAATTCTTTGCGCGCAGTTTGAAGTTGTTTGTGAGTAAAATATTTTTTTTAGGCCTTTTCCTTTCAAATTTTGTTTTGGCCGCCGAAATAGAAAAACAAGTTCTTAAACTGGGTGCCGGCGACGCGGCGAATTCGGGCGATAAAGTAAGGATCACGTATAAACTTTGGGTCAAAGAAAAACTTATCGAAAAACAAAATGAACTGAATGTAATTCTCGATGAAAAAAAATTAGTTCCAGGTCTTTATAAAGGAATTTTAGGCGCGACAAAAGGCACGCAATTTGTAATGGCGGTGCCACCGGAGCTCGGTTATGGCGCCCGCCAAGAAGGTGAAATTCCGCCCGACTCTACGCTAAAATATGAAATTGAAATTTTAGAAGTTTTTAAGAAATAGCGGCTAAGGATTCCCGAATTTCATTAAGACACAATTCGATATCGTGTTTGTGCGTGCGGAAAGATAAAATACAAATACGAATCACGGCCCGTCCGCGCAAGCGGGTCGTACTTAAATAAACTTTTCCGCGGCGGCAAAGTTCACGGTGTAATTCTAAAGTAAGCTCATCGCTATGCGCCTGAAAGCCCACGGCCGTAAGTTCTGGCTCCCTGACAATGACGCGGATACCAGGAATATTTTGTAGCTCGCGCACCGCCAGGGCGGTGAGTTCCAGTTTTTCTTCAAGGGTGCGGGAAATGGCCTTTTCGCCGAAGATCTTTAACGAAAGCCACACGCGCAGCGCGCGAAAGTGGCGCGTAAGTTCTAAAGAATAGTCCGTTTGTGAAAGCTCCGTAGGCGACTCTGTTTCCGACAAATAATACGCGGAATGATTCATGGCTTGCCGTAATTTATCGCGCTCACGCACAATCAGCGCGCCGCAACCATAGGGTTGAAACAAACCTTTATGAGGATCAAGAGTAATCGAATCGGCGAATTCAATTCCCTTTAAACGTTTCTTGCCGGCCGCGGTCATTATAAAAAATCCGCCGTAAGCCGCATCCACATGAAACCACATTCCCAATTTTTTTGCCAAGGCGCCCAACTCCGCCAGAGGATCAATCGAGCCTAAATTTGTCGCGCCCGCATTTGCAATCAGCATCCAGGGTTTTAAGCCCTGACGCGCATCTTCGCGCAGAATGTTTTCAAAGGCGTTTAGATCCCATTTGAAATTTTCGTCGACGGGAATTTTACGAGTCGGCACCGCAGCCAGCCCCGCAACCTTTAATGCCCGCTCCAAAGAAACGTGACCTTCGGAGCTTAAATATATAACGGATTTTGGCCACTGCTCAAATGGAATTTTTTCGCGCGCCGTTACGACGGCATGCAAATTCGCCAACGTTCCGCCGCTGGTAAGCACGCCCCAAGAATCTTTGGGATAACCGAAAAGATCGCACATCCAGCGAATGACATCCCCTTCGATTTTCTGCGCGCCCGGTGAGGTATAGAACATTCCCGAGAAGCGGTTAGTGAGTGCCGCCAGCAGGTCGCCAATGGCGCCTGTGATAACGCCTCCGCCCGGCACGTATCCCAAAAAACGGCCAGACGCGGTATTCACACCGCCCGCCTGTAAAAGAGAATTGAACTCCTGCAAAACTTCCCGCAGCTCGTGCGGATGACGAAATGGATTTTCGCTAATTTCTAAATGTTCCTGATTTTTATACGCCCAGTCCTCGGGAAGCCGGCGCAAAAAAGATTCGCTAAAAGTTTTAATTTCATCTAGCCATTCACCAAATTTTTTGGCGTTAATTTCCAGAGGATGCATAAGGATCTTTACCTGCCAAAATCATATCAACCGGGGAATAATATTTCTTTTGAGTGTTGCAGGTTTTACACGCGCAAACAAGATTAGATTTCTCTGATTTCCCACCTTGCGCCAGAGGAATCTTGTGATCCATGGTGAGTTCGCTGACGGGAAATTTATGCCCACAGTAATGGCAAACACCGCGCGCCAGGCGTTCCTTCCACCAAGCACTCTTGCGTAAAACTCTAGCGCGCTCGCGCTCACGTTTTATAATTGATTCCATGTTGTTTAAATAACATGACTTTTCCTTCATTTCCATTTAATTTCCAAAGGCAAAATATGACTCTTGATGAAATCAAAAATAGATTAGTTAAAGCGTATCCCGACGCTAAAGTGGAGGTTTCCGACCTTACCGGCACAATGGATCACATTCAGGTCCATGTAGAAACTACCCATTTTAAGGGAATGCCTCTCTTAGACCGTCACCGTCAGGTGATGGGGCTTTTCGATGCCGAACTCAAATCGGGCGAACTTCATGCTTTAACCATCAAGGCCAAAGAACCAAAATAGGAGATTTTTTTATGGGTAACGTGAATCAGCGCATAGAAGAACTATTAAACAGTTCTCCGGTTTTTTTGTTTATGAAGGGCACTCCCGAAATGCCGCAATGTGGGTTTTCGGCCCGCGCAGTTCATTGCTTAATGGCGGTCGATGCTCCTTTTAAATCCTTTGATATTTTTACCGACGAAGAAATTCGCCAAGGCTTGAAATCCTTTTCTAACTTTCAGACGTTCCCACAACTTTACATAAATAAGAAACTCGTTGGCGGCAGCGATATCGTACTTGAACTTTATGAAAGCGGCGAACTTGAAAAAATGGTGAAAGAAGCGTTGTGAGTCCAAATATCGCCCGCTGGGAGCGTATCGCGCGCTGGCTATTTGGCACATTATTTTTGACCTGGGCTCTGGCGGGGGGCCCCACCTGGGCCTATCTTTCACTTTATTTTATTTTGACCTCTGTTTTTGGAGTTTGCCCCCTATATCTAACTTTCCGAACCCGCAAAACGCGGAGGTAACATGGCCGTTGAAAATGAATTAAAAAATATTTTTAAAGCCGACCAAATTCTTACCGACAAGGAAAGTTTAATTCACTACGGTCAAGATTGGACCAGATATTTTGAACCCAAACCCACCGCCATCGTATTTCCTAAGAGTACGGAGGAGGTGGCGGCCTTGGTAAAATTCGCCCGTCAGTCCAAAACGGCGCTGGTGCCTTCTGGCGGCAGAACCGGTTTAAGTAGTGCGGCCGTGGCGACCAACAAAGAAGTCGTTGTTTCTTTTGAGAAAATGAACCGCATTTTAGAGTTTGATCCCATGGATCAAATCGTCCGCGTCGAACCCGGAGTGATTACACAAACGATTCAAGAGTTCGCGACGGAGAAAAAACTTTACTTCCCTGTCGATTTCGCGTCCAAAGGCTCTAGTCAAATCGGTGGTAACATTGCGACCAACGCCGGCGGCGTTAAAGTTTTGCGCTATGGGCTCATGCGCAATTGGGTGGGTGGACTTAAAGTCGTTACGGGAAGGGGCGAGGTTTTAGATTTAAATAAATCCCTCGTTAAAAACGCTTCTGGTTATGACCTGATGCAATTATTTATTGGCAGTGAAGGCACGCTTGGATTTATTACCGAAGCGGCCATCAAAATGTGCCGCCCCCCCTATCCCCTGCAAGTGATGCTTTTTGCGGTTCCTGATCTTGAGAGCATTATGAAGATTTACGAGCTGGCAAAAAATCTTTTAAGTTTAACGGCGTTTGAAATGTTCTCGGAGATCGCGCTCAAACATGTTTTGGCCGCGAGCCATTTGGCGCGTCCCCTGCCACAGTCTTCTCCCTATTATGTTTTAGTTGAGGGAGAATTGATTTCAGAGGCCACAACGGAAGATTTTGTAAAACTTTTTGAAGAGAGCGTAAATCAGGGTTGGGTTATTGACGGAGTCATTAGCCAGACCGAAACTCAGTTTAAAGAAATTTGGTCGTTACGCGAAAACGTTGCCGAAAGTATTGCGAAATATACTCCCTATAAAAACGATATTTCCGTGCGACTCTCGCGCGTCCCACAATTTATAAAAGAAATGGATGCCGTTCTTACCAAAGAATACCCGGACTTCGAGGTCGTGTGGTTTGGACACATCGGCGACGGTAATTTGCACATAAGTATTTTAAAGCCGGAAAGTTGGAATAAAGAAAATTTTTACGAAGCTTGCCGCAAAGTAGATCAGCATCTTTACGGCACCATCCAAAAATTTGAAGGCAGCATCTCCGCCGAACACGGCGTGGGGTTGGCCAAAAAAGCATTTCTGCATTTTACCCGCAGTCCGGAAGAAATTGAATACATGCGGCTCATAAAAAAACAATTTGACCCTGATAACATCATGAACCCGGGAAAAATCTTTTAGGCGAAGTTTTATCCTCGCCCTTTAAATCAATAGCCGTAATTTTTTAACTGTGGCGCGAACCATTCCTTTTGCATGGCTTTAACCATCTCCGGCGTGGTTCCCCAGTTATCGGCGACTTCTTCTAGGTTTTCTTCCAATAAAGACATCTCGCCTTTTTGCGCCGCCTCTAAGGAAATTTTAATTTTATTCGCGTCAATACCATAGAGACGTCGGGTAAAATCTTTGACGTCCTTTTCGGTACGGGAGCGGTCCTTACCGATAACAGCCCAGGTATTATAGAGGCGGGCAATATTGTAACCCGTTTCACTCGACAAACCATATTTGGCGGCCAGTTTTTGACCCGCGGACTTAACGACCTTTAAGGTAAGCGCCGCCACATCACCTACGACGTTGCGCCCTTCGCTTGGGTTTTTACGGCTATAAGTATAAGTCGGATCGACCCATTGACCGTATTCATCATAATACCCACCCGAAGAATCCTCCGAATCATAGTAACCTGAATCGTAGGAACCATCGTCGTAATAATATTCGCAGCCGGGTCCCCCATAGTCGCACGAATCATCATAGGTACTATCCCAACCACTATAATAATAACTGCCTTGGGTACTTCCTCCGCCGCCACCGCAAGCGGTCAGTCCTAGCATCACAATTGCGAGAAAAAACATTTTCATAAATTCCCCCTTTACCGGCAGTGTGTAGCGCGGATTTATTGCGAAGGATAATTAAAAGTGAATGGCGCAAATTTTTCTCCGTAAGTCTTCTGTTCAGGTGTCAGAAATGTAGCCAGAGGACCACTCCGGGAACATAGGTAGACTGTTGAAATCACTGGAGATATCAAAATAGGAATAGCTATTTTTTGGCATCGCGTTTGCTCTTAAATTCTATAGAGTAGGAGTCTCAAAATGAAATCACGAAATTATCTCTTTCGCAGCTCACTTGCCGTCAGCAGTATCTTAGCTGTTACACTGCTAATTGCCGCCGTCGACAAGAAGGCATCCAATGATATTCGTGAATTCTTCAAACGCGACAAACGTGAAATTCTCGCGACAGTGACAGGTCCATTCAGCGGCAAAGATACTCTTGTCACTGCCGTTAAAGTCAAAACTGCCAATGGGATCCGTCTTGAAATTTACGACACTAAAAATGGTCAGTATAAATTGCTTTCGAAAATCGATATTGGCAGTCAAGACGCCTTTTTTAATTTCGCGGGCCGGGTTTCTAATCTCGCCGCCGACGACGTTGACGGCGATGAAATTCAAGAAATTCTAATTCCCATGTACGACGAAGATCTAGTCGCGCATTTGGCTATACTAAAGTACGATAAGCAATCCCAAGTTTTCAACCGGCTATAATTTAAACCGTTTCATACCGATACGAAATCAATGATAAAACTTCTTGGCAAAATTCCACAGGCCGCCATTAACCCGCAGGCGGATTTAGCACAAACTCTTGCTGGAGAAGAGCAATGCGGTTTTGCCGAGATTGCCGAAAGTCTCGTGCGCCGCGTGCCGGAGAAAAATCCACTCATTCTAATTACAAGTCCGGCGCCTTCCTGCGGAAAAACCTACGCCGCCACCCATATTTCATTGGCGCTAGCCGGCTTAGGCCACCGTGTTTGTCTTGTCGATTTAGATTTGCGCTTACCTTCTATTAAAAATTATTTAAGTCTACCCCGTGACCAAAAAGGAATCGAAAATTTAGAAAGTGCGCAACGCTTTGCTTTTGGACCTAACATAGATGTCATTTGCGCCAATAAATTTTCCGCGGACCCTGAGGAGTTTTTGAGAAGTAAAAATCTCGGGGAGTACCTTAACTGCCTTAGAAAACTTTACGATTTTGTAATCTTGGACTCCCCGCCCCTATTAGCGGTTGATGACGCCAAAATACTTGGCCAACTGTCTTCGGCGACAGTCCTAGTCTTGCGTTCAGGTGAGATCAAAATCGAAGCGCTTAAAGCTTGTAAAAATGCGGTAACACAAAGTCAAAACCAACCGCTCTTTGCACTCCTAAATGGAGTTGCGGCCTAGGTCTTAGTGCACGCCACAAATCTTATCTTCCCTCAAGCAAAATACTCTGTGTTTTGTTATACTTAAACTATCTATGTCACGAAGAGTTAGGGACGACTTTTCTGCGAATGTTTGGCGACTATTAGGCGCGGCATTTTTTTTAGCGGCGCCGCAAAGTTTCGCGCAAATCAGCGGCCCCATAGACTACACGGCTGCCAGCCAAAATCTTGCTGAACTTTTTATTATTTCTTCAAGCCATCAAGCCGTGCGGCCGACAGATGATTTTGGAAAGTTCTGGGGAACTTACACCGAATCGCCGAATTGGTCAGAATCTTATTCCACAGAATATGGTCTTTCCATGCAAATTATTCCGCTTAATCAACGCCTAAAAAATTCTTTGCTAACGTTTGATGTTCCCAACGATCAAATTCCGCAAAATATTTACGTTCCCCGGTTTCATTACATGCTTGGGCTTAAAAGAAATTTAGCGGCCGGAATTAATTTACTTTATTATCCGGACTGGCAAATGATGGGAGTGGGGGCCACCGCTGAGTGGACTTTTTTTCATCTCGAGAATTTCTATACCGGTCTTTTACTAAATTATGGTGGCGCCTGGAAGAGTGAATTTATGGAGTTAACCTCTGGCGGCGCCGCTCTCGTTGAGACTTATGCGGTAAAAGGATTTGAAATTTTCGGTGGCATAAAATATGTTTTTGGCACGGCGGACTTCACCGCTCCCTCTAATCAACAAGATTTTGGCGTCATCAGTTACGAAAATGAATTTGGCACAAGCTTTCTGGTTGGTCTTTCCTATAATATTTTTCGTAATCTCGGAGTGTGGGATGAAGCGCTCACCATTACTGGCCAGGTCGATTTCGAAAAAAATCTCGATCCGAACTATATCGCCAAACTCACGTTAAAAGTTCCTTCCCACCGCTCTTATTCGCGGCCATTTGGAGCCGCGAAATGAAATGCATTTTACTGTTAATCATTTTAGTTCTTACCGCCAGCTGTGATACGGGCGGAGTTGTCTCCATGGGATTGGGCCGTCCCCCCGTCGTTATTTCATTCGACAATGCCTCGCCCTTTGATTTGGGACTGGCTGGAACGGGCTCGACCGTCGATGGCATAATTACCTTGACCGTTGACGGTGGGGTGGCGGCTACCAATATCACCGCTGCGACGGCGGCGCCCTTTGCCTTAAAGGGCGGAAGCTATCCCGGCACCGGGGGGACCTGTGCTACCAGCGAAGAGAACAGTCGTTGTACCATTGTAGTAACCTACTCTCCCGTGGTGGTCGGATCTGATTCCGCACCGCTTACGATTACCTATGTCGCCAATGGTACTACTTATACTTCTTCGATTACGCTTACGGGATATACGCAAGCTATTCTTACAATCAGTGACGGCCCCACTTATGATTACGGTATAAAGGCCGTTGGTAGCGTGACGGATAAGGTACTCACCGTTTCACGCGCCGCCGGAGGCGCATCGGCGACAAATTTAGGAGCCCCGGTATTGGCCTCGCCCTTTTCTTTTAAAGGCGGCAGTTACCCCGGAACGGGTGGCAGTTGTAGCGGCACACTTGCTAACACCGTCACCTCATGCACGATCGTAGTTACTTACAACCCATTAACGCTAGCGCCGCACGCAACGACTCTTACATTATTTTATAATGATGGAATCAGTAATACTTCAACCACGCGTGATCTCGCCGGAACCGGTGTGCCTCCCGCCGTATTAACCGTTTCTGACGTCGCCCCACCCTCGTCCTATGATTTTGGGACCCGCGCCGTGGGTGCTATAGTTTCCAAAACTTTTACCGTGACCTATTCTTCTGGAGGTGTTCCAGCCACAAACCTCGGCGGCTCTGGCCTTTCTGGGAATTTCGTTTTCCGCGGCGGCAGTTACCCCGGAACGGGTGGCACGTGCAGTACGACTTTAAGTAGCGGCAGCTGCACCATCGTTATCGAATTTCGCCCGCAGAGTGTAGCCACGCACAATGGAACTATGGTCTTTAGCTATTTTGACGGCGCATTTCCGCAAACGGTTTCACGAAACGTAACGGGAATTGGTGTGCCGCCGGCGGTGCTCGCGGTGAGTCCGACGAATCATGATTTTGGACTTGTGCGTGTTAATCCCGCGACTACGGCGGATCAAACGTTTACGGTGACTCACGTTTCTGGCGGCGTGTCCGCCACAGGCCTTGGTGTTTCAAACTTTATTTCCCAATTTAGATTTGCCGGAGGCGGAACCTTTCCCGGCGGCGGCACTTGTACGACCACGGTGAATATCGGCGCAAGTTGTACGATCATCCTGCGCTATGCGCCCAATGCCACGGGTACTTACACGCGGGGTTTATTATTTAATTACAATGACGGTGCCTTCGCGCAATCAATTACCGTAACAGTTACCGGCACGACCGAAGCGGGATTAAATATTGCGGGCATTACTTATGGTAGCCGCGTAACTGGCACTTCTCTAACCGGCACTCATACTGTGGCCTACACAGGAGGGCTGCCAGCCACGGCGATTGTCCCGGGATCTCTAACTGCCCCTTTCTCGTGGGCCGGAGGTACTTATCCTGGGACTGGAGGAACTTGCGGTAATCCCATCACGGCGACGTGTACGGTAAGAGTTACGTTTTCACCAACAATGAATGGTGTTTTTAATGATACGATTTCGCTGCAATACAACGATGGATTTGCCACGCAAACTGCCACGCGTGCGGTCACGGGGACCGGAGTTGCCGCCACGGTTCTGTCGGTTTCGGATGCCGCACCCTCTCCTTACGATTACGGCAATGTTGTAACAACCACGACAGCAACGAAAACATATACCGTAACTTTTGTCTCAGGAACTTTAAATGCAACGGGACTCGCGGTAACTAATCTAAGTACCGCGCCATTTACCGTAACTCCCTCGTTCCCCGGTGGCGGCACCTGCACGACTACTCTCTCAAGCGCGACCGGCAGCTGCACTTTTATAGTCCGATACTCTCCCACGACGGCAACAACCTCGAACCGCACTTGGACATTTACTTATTTCGACGGCGGTAATACGCAAACGATTACTCGTTTAAGTACAGGCACTGGAATATTACCCGCGACACTTACCGTTTCTGATTCTGGAACTTATAACTTTGGCAACGTGGCCACGGGTTCTACGGCTGATAAGACTTATACTGTTACTTATTCTTCTGGCGGAGCCACGGCCACGAGTCTCGGCATCACGGGTTTAGCGGCGCCTTATAATTTTAAGGGGGGAACTTATCCCGGCACGGGAGGAAATTGTGGTGCAACTCTAAGTAGCGGCAGCTGCACTGTTGTACTTACTTACAGCCCCGTAAGTGTGGGGGTGTCCAATAACACTTTTACTTTTTCTTATAATAATGGCGCTTCGACGCAAAATATTGCGCGCTCAATGACTGGCAACACCGAGGGCCAGTTAACAATCTCTGACGGTCCTACTTATGACTTTGGCAGCCGTGCCACAGGTTCTACGACGCAAAATACTTTTACCGTTACTTATACTGGCGGTGCCACCGTAACAGGAATGAGTGATGTGGGACTGAGTGCGCCCTTTTCTTTTGCGGGAGGAACCTACCCAGGGACCGGTGGGACTTGTGGTACCACTTTAAGTAGCGGCACTTGTACAATCGTGGTCCACTACATGCCTACAACAGTCGCCACCCATAATGGGACGCTACAAATTAATTACAACGATGGCTTCGGTGCCGCTAGCGCTACCCGTCCCGTCACCGGTACTGGCATCTCACCGGCCGTATTAACTTTCTCGCCGTCAACCCAGTATGATTTTGGAACTCATGCAACAAGCGAACCCGTGGACGCGACTTTCACTATCAATAAATCAGGAACTGCTACCGCAACTTCCATGAGTGGTGCCGCTTTGAGCGCGCCCTATGCCTTTAAAGGCGGAACTTACCCCGGAACCGGCGGCACCTGCGGAGCCACGTTAAGTAGTGGTAGCTGCACCATCGTTGTCACCTACACGCCTAATTCGGTGGCCACCCATAACGCCACCGTTAGCGTAAATTACAATGATGGCGCCTCCGCACAAATTGCGTCCCGAAACTTAACTGGAACAGGAGCGGCGTGGGCGTACATTTCTCTCTCGGACGGCCCCACCTATAACTTTGGCACCCGCACTTTAGGATCCACAACCGACAAAACTTTTGTTGTCACGAATTCAGGAAGTGTCACGGCCACGTCGGTTTCGGGTATCGGTTTAGTCGCTCCCTTTTCTTTTAAGGGCGGCGCCTACCCCGGAACTGGCGGAAGTTGCACGGCGAGTTTGCTGGTAGGCTCTTGCACCATCGTGGTCTCGTTTAGGCCAACAGTTTCGGGAGCGGCCTCGGGCACCATTCAAATTGTTTACAACAATAGTAATTCCACGCAAACCGCCACACGCGGGGTGATGGGCGCCGGCGCCTTTGCGGCATTTTCGATTTTATCGCTGACCCATTTTATTTATGAAACCCGCCAGCTTGAACCCAGCGACGACTTCGCTGATATTAATCACGACGGTTACCAAGAAAAAGTCGCCGGACTTAACGTATTTGACGGATTGGCGCGAAAATTTTTATATAATTTAAAAATAAAAATCCCAAAAGAAAAACCCCTGGTTACTTCGTCAGATGATTACGACAATGACGGAATTGACGACGTGCTGGTTTCTAACCGTCAAGAGAGCGTCACCCATCATCACGGCGCCAACGGCCACGCCTTTAATGCACTTACTCCACCGCGTACCTGCGACAGTTTTGGTCACGAAGTTTATGATTATGTAGATCTAGATAATGACGGGCTCAGGGAGTTTCTAATTCTTGATAAAGACCAAAATATATTTATCTACGGCCGCAACCCGACAACTCCTCTACACATTATAAATTACTGGGAGTGGTTAGGAGAAACTCAATGAAGTATTTAATTACTGCCATAATTTTTTTGCTTGCGAATTCCGCCAGCGCGGCAAAACTTCCCGCCAGTGCCTCCTCCGCCAGTTCTGGAGCGGAACTTTCGGAACTGAATTTAGGAATTGAACGCTCACTTTATATGGATGTTTTTGTATTTACCGGTTATGCGGAATTTTCTCATCCCAATATGAGCGAAGCCGTCGCCGGTGCTTATTCGGGCGTGGGGGGAACCATCGGCGTAAAACTCTATGGCGGAATTTTTGGCGGTATTACCGTCGATTACCGCTACATGGGTCAGACCACCACCGTAGACAATAATCATTTGAATCTCTCGGCGTCCCGGTTTGTTCCCTTTGCTCCCACTCTGGGATTTAAATATGACCGCTTTCTTTTTAAACTGGATTATCAATTCGCCGGCAGCCTCGACATAAAAAAGGCGTTGACTGACGGATCAGAACTGCGCTTGAATCACCCCGAAGGGTTAAGACTCATTTTTATTTTTGATAAATGGTTTGGTTTTGCACCCGTCGGAGTTTACTACGAATCCGTCCGCTTTAAAGAACAGTCGTTGTCGCTCTCGGGCGTTTCCCAATTAAGCCGCACGTTTGACACCTGGCAAATAGGAGGTCTTATCAATGTTCTCTTCTAACCGCATCCTACTCCTGGGGTTGGCAATCTTTTTTATAAGCTGTGAAGACAGTAAGGATAATGCTTCGCTATCGCCATACAGTATTGTTTCTCTGGCGACGGGCACGGGGCAAAGCGCCTTGGGAACAGTGAGCGACTCTCATACTTGCGCTGTCCTAAGTAATTCTAAAATTAAATGCTGGGGCGGAAACACATACGGACAATTAGGCCTTGGCGATTTAGATGCGCGCGGGGATGATCCGCGCGACATGGGAACAACGTTAGATTTTGTCGAGCTTGGCAGTGGGCGTACCGCAAAGCAAGTCGCCGCCGGCGGTTTGCACACTTGCGCGATTTTGGATGACGACACCGTAAAATGCTGGGGCTATAATTATTACGGACAATTGGGAATAGAAAATACCGATAATAAAGGCGATGACGCCAATGAGATGGGCGATAATTTACCCGTCGTTAATTTAGGAACTGGCAGAACCGCCCGGCAATTAGCTCTTGGCCTTTGGCACTCGTGCGCACTCCTTGATAACTATAGCGTAAAATGCTGGGGCTATAACTTTTCTGGTGAACTTGGACAAGGTGATATTACATTGCGGGGGACTTTCGCCAACTCGATGGGCGACAATATTTCTCCCATCGATTTAGGTACGGGAAGAACTGCCGTAAGTATCGCCTCGGGAAGCCATCATGTTTGCGCTTTACTCGATGACTCTTCTATTAAGTGCTGGGGAGAAAACTCCACTGGCCAACTCGGAAAAGGCAACACGACGAAACTTGGCGACGGCCCTGGTGAAATGGGTGATGCTTTAACGGCCGTAGATATCGGCGTAGGCCGCACGGCGACTGCGGTCGCCGCCGGAGGTTATGGTTCAGAAGGACATTCCTGTGTCATTCGCGACGACAGCACCTTAGTTTGCTGGGGAAGAAATTATAATGGGCAGCTGGGAATTGGTGATGTATTTGACCGCGGGGATGGCGCTGGCGAAATGGGCGCGGCACTCACCGCCGTCGATCTTGGCACGGGACGAACAGCATCAATGGTTGCGGCGGGGCAATCTCACACCTGTGCGGTACTCGATGATGGTTCACTTAAATGCTGGGGACAAAATACCTACGGACAATTGGGTTTAGGAAATACAAATCACATTGGCGATAACGGCGGTGAGATGGGAGACATCCTCAACGCCATAGAACTTGGAACGGGATTTACCGCCGCGGGAGTTTCTCTGGCGAATCACTCCTGCGCTATTTTAGATAATGGCCGTTTGAAGTGTTGGGGCAATAATTTTACCAGCGCTCTCGGCCTTGGTGACCGCGTTGACCGCGGATCTCGCTCGGGTGAAATGGGGGATAATCTCGAAGCCGTTGACCTTGGCGGCGTTGGTGTCGTCATCTCAAATTGAAACACCCGCAATATTGTAAATCAGGTGTAAAGAGTATTGCCATTAGGCTTTCGTAGAAGTCCGTGCGCCTGGTCCCTTGATTGCAATTCTTCAATGACAACATAATTGGAGAAGCCCATGAAAAACCTAAATATTTCACTTGCAATTTTGGCTCTTATTACAACAGTAGGCTGTTCAAACAACGCTACCGATTCAGCGCCCGCGACAAACATAAGTTATTCCGAAAAAGGTACCGGGCCCGCGCGGCTAATTATAGAAAATTCTGATTTAGGTAAAGTCGCCTCTGAAATCGCCAAAGGCGGCGGCGCAGTCGTAAGAAACATGGAATTTATAGACGCTCTGGTGGCTAATGTTCCCGTCCAAGCATTAAACGGATTAAAAAAGAAATTTCCTGATGCCGTTATTACTGAAGATGCGGTGCTAAGTTTGGTAAATCCCGTTCTAGGTGCCGAAGCTAAAGCCGCAGGACCCGTGACGACTCCTCCGGTTCAATCTACTCCTTGGGGAGTGAAAGCGGTGAAGGCCGATTTAGCGTGGTCAGCTTCTAAAGGTGCTGGAGTATTGGTTTGTATCGTTGATACCGGTATAGATAAAACTCATCCTGATTTAGCCGGAAATATCGTTGGCGGAAGAAACTTCGTGACCATGCGTGGAGTGACAGACCCTAACCAATTTAATGATGATAATGGCCACGGCTCCCATGTCGCCGGCACGGTCGCAGCCCTTGATAATACAATCGGTTCCATTGGTGTAGCACCCCTGGCAAAACTTTACGGCGTAAAAGTATTAAACAAACAAGGTAGCGGTTATGTTTCTGACATCACCGATGGCATATACGCTTGTATTACCGCCGGATCAAAAGTCATTAACATGAGCTTAGGTGGATCTGGTGACCCCAGCTTACCTTCACCATTTAAAGACGCTGTCAATGCGGCTATCGCCAAAGGAATCTATGTCGTTGCCGCCGCTGGCAATGAAGGCCGTGACATTGCGACAACCACTCCGGCTGGATATCCCGGCGTAATCGCCGTCTCCGCCGTTGACGTAAACTACAACTTCGCCTCTTGGTCTAATTTTGGCTTACAAATGGATGATTTTGCCGCTCCCGGAGTAAGTATTTACTCTACCTGGAAAGGCGGCGGCTACAATACTATTAGCGGAACTTCCATGGCCTCACCGCATGTCGCTGGCGTTATTGCTTTAGGTATAGCCGGCGGAAGTATTGGTCCTGTGGGCCGCGACCTTGGAGCGCCGATGAGCAAACAAGGCTCGGGATTTATCGATGCATTACTGACATTAGCGAATTAGTTTTTATTTTTGTTTAACAAAATACTGTAGGGGTATTTAATGACAATTTCAAAAAAAGGCATGGCCGCAGTTATACTTTTAAGTGCGGTCCTTCTGTATCAACAATGTGGACCTGTAGAGTTTGCCGCCAACACGAAGGGCAATAAGATTTTTGGCTGTGATCCAAATGATCCGCTATGTGTACCACCACCCCAAGTTTCCAAACCGGGAGTCGTTACTATATTATTGGCGATGGGTGATAGCGACAATATGCCAAATCCCACCGTTGACCAAGTCTCCGCGCAGGTCGTCGCCGAAGCCATGGTGCAGTTTTCTTCGCCGGCGGTAAATCCAAAGGTTTTAGTGGTGCTTGACCGCAATAATCAAAACGAATCACCTCTGGATTTTAAAAACCTTTATCAAAATTTACTTCGCCGCTACAATCCGAGTTACATGAATGAGCCCATGGGTGGACTTACACCCAGTGATGTCGCCGGCTACGACGTAGTTTGGCTGGTAAACCCCGGCTATCCCCTCGGAGAAAAAACCACGCACGACACACTTAAGGCCTTTGCCGGTGGCGTGATCTTGTCGGGCGATGACATGACCCGCGGTAATGGTTTTGATAATTCAGACCTAACGGGCGCTAAACACGTTAACAACGGCACCGCCGTCAACTGCGGCGGAAATGTATATGATGTCGATAATAATTTATTTTCTAACTATTATGACGTGCAATTAGATCCTGACATATTTGCCGATCTGGGTTCGTCACATTTAAGCTTTAAATACGGAAACGACATCGACTTATCGGTTCCCGACCCCAGCATCGAAGTTTTAGCTTACGCCAAACTTAGTCCCAATGATTGCACCGAAAAACGTCCTGTGATTTTTCGCTATCCGAAGTGAAAAAGATTTTTTTAGAAATTGGCGCGCCCGGAAGGAGTCGAACCTCCGACCCTGTGGTTCGAAGCCACATGCTCTATCCAGCTGAGCTACGGACGCGCTTATGCTGATTAAGACCGCAAGACGTAGTTTGGGTCAAGGGCAAAGTAAAAATCTGCCGCTTCTTTAACCTCTGGTGAGGTCGCTTCGGGCCAAGACCAGATTTCCACACGGCAGCCGCGTGATTTTAGGTACCAAACTAGCGGTAAAAAGTCTTTATCGCCACCCATGATGATGGCCACGTCTAATTTTTCAGCCATGGTCACGGCATCAATCGTTAGAAAGGTGTCGGCATTTTTTGTGGGGCGTTTAATTTCGCCGCCAAGGCCATGCCAAAAAGACTCAAATGTCGCCGAGATTTCTTTGTACTCTGGTTTATAATAAAGGATGCGAATAACCTCCCGGTCACCCACCACTTCAAGGATTTTTTTGTAATCAGTGCGGCCTTCGTGATGCTTTAGACCCGACATTTCAATATTTTCGGCGTCCACGAAAATGCCAACTTTTTGGAATACGAGATTTTTTGATCTCTTGGTCTGTCCCTTATGTTCTTTTGGTTCTTTGTGTTCCTTTTTTCTCATCTATTAATTTTCCTTAATTACCAGTCTATTGGATAATTCATCAGTATCAAATTCTTTTTTGGGGAATTTTTCGGCTAAAATCTTGCCGCATTTATCAACGGCCTCGATAATACCCGCCTTTAACTGGCCTCTTTTTATGGATGCAGTCATAACAGCGACAATCTCATTCCAAGTCTTAGCTTCGTGATATTGATTTATGCCCTGATCGGCCAGTACTACTGCCATATGCTCTTCAAATGATAAGAAAAGCATGATACCAGTATTGTCTTTGGTTTTATGAATTCGCGAGCGCGCAAATTCAACTTCCGCCCGCAAATTGACCTGCTTTTCGGTGTCGCGATCAAATGTTAATAACCGGCGAACGGCTCCATTTTTTGCAAGTAATACTCCAATAACAAGTGCAATAACAAAGCTCACGGCGAAGTAAATTTCAAAGAACTCCAGCGCCGCGAGGACCATAAGAAATAAAATGGCCGGCACATGCTGATAAGTGCCAGACTCTTTGACTAAGACCGGTACGATTTCTCCGCTGGTATTTTTTTCCGCCAGTTGTACGGCTTGCTCAATTTCATTTAAATCATTTTCTGTGAGATATTTATTTACCCATTCCATTACCATCTCCCCGAAGCGCCACCGCCAGAAAATCCACCGCCGCCACCGCCCCAACCGCCGGATGAGCCGCCCCAAGACCTGCCACCGCCATACCCTCGATGATAACCGCCACCCGGGATTCCAATAAAAAGAAAAGGAAATTTAAAAAACATGAAAACTAAAAATAGAAAAAATAAAAATTTAACCAGTGGCGGAAAGCGCGGCAGCTCATCGGAATAGCGGGCGCGGGAGCGTTTTCCGCCCGCGCCAAATGGCACATCTTTATTAATTATGTTTGCCGCTTCCGCGAGCCCAGCGGCGATCCCATCGGCAAAGTTTCCGCGGCGAAACTGCGGAATCATTATGTCTTCGATGATGCGTTTGGCGCGCACATCGGGTAATTCTCCTTCTAACCCCTGCCCCACTTCAATTCTCACCGCGCGCTCATCGCGGGAAATCAAAATAAGTAACCCCTCGTCGCCCTTGGCGGATCCCAGCTTCCATGCGTCAGCGACCTTAATGGAAGCTTCCTCTATCGTAAGACCTTCCAGCGATGGCATCAATAACACCCCCACCTGGGGGCCGCCGCGCTCGCGGTAATTACGAATCAAATCACTTAACTGGTTTCTTTCATTTGCTGATAAGAGCTGAGCCGTATCAACTACAGGTGCATCCAGCGGCGGAATTTTAAATTCCGCCAACGCCACGGATGTAAGTAACAAGATACTAAAACTTATAAGGCGAATCACATTTTCACTTCGGGAGCTTTTTCGACATTCTCATCTTTAGGAGCATCCCACTGCGGCATTTTTTCAAAGTGGTAAAGTAAACTATTAGTCCAACTTTCCGGCGGCACGGTAATGAGATTGTTAAAGAGTTTAATTTGCTCAATGTAGCGCTGTCGCGCGATTGTAATTCGATTCTCAGTGCCTTCGAGCTGCGCCTGAAGATCCCTAAAATTTGCATCCGCCTTTAAGTTGGGATAATTTTCGCTCACCATTAAAAGCCGTCCTAAGGCCTGCGAGAGCGCGCCTTGTGCCGCCTGAAAATCGGCTAGCTTCTGGGGCGTCACTTTCGTGGGATCAATCGTAACTTGCGTTGCACGCGCCCGGGCCGAAACCACAGCGTCTAAAGTTTCTCGTTCATGTTTGGCGTAACCCTTAACTGTATTTACAAGATTGGGAATCAAATCGCCGCGTCGTTTGTATTGATTTGTCACTTCCGCGAGTGCGGCATCAACTTCGTTTTTACTTTGCGGAATAGCCCGCCAACCACAACTTGCTAAAGCCAGAAAACTAATAATCACTAAACCTTGGATAACATTCTTCATCGCTAACCTCTTTTTTTAACTCCGTCTATTATGGGTGGATTTCGTGACTTGGCAAGGGGAACTCCAGGAATTATGTTACAAAACACTTCGCTGGGGCAAATTGCATAGATAATTGTCAATGAAGTTTCACGGAGCAATATTCAAGTAGCGATGGGAGCCGATTTATACTTGTGACTCTGGCGCCGGAAATCGAGTGCCGCCAGTTCGCGCCCGCGTTTCGAAGGTAGGGCCATGCAAAGTTTTTGCTAAAGTCTCAAATTTCCCTTTTCCATGCCGGGCAATGACTTTGGTATGAATGTTCCCACGAATATTAAAGTCACCGATCACTTCGATATACCAAGGATCTAAAAGCGCAATCAAATCGCTCATGATGATATTGGTCACATCTTCGTGAAAGACACCCTTATCACGAAAATCATTTATATAAAGTTTTAAAGATTTTAATTCGACACATTTTTGATCAGGCACGTAGCGCACAAATAACGTGGCAAAATCGGGAAATCCCGAGCGCGGGCAGAGACATGTAAATTCGGGACACACAAATTCCACTTCATATTGGCGGTCAGGGGTACGGTTGGGAAAACTTTCAAGGCGATTCGACATTAACGACTCCTAACAATTGTTCGGCATTAGCTAAAGACTTTAATAACAGTTTTCCACGGTAAAAGTTTTGTATTTCTGGTGCCTCGGCTTCCAATTTTTGGCGCGCTTGATACATTGAAATTGCCGCCGCGACCGAAATATTAAAACTTTGCGAAAAGCCATGCATGGGAATATAAACGGTGCCATCGCAAAGTTCAGCGATATCGGGCTTTACTCCGTCTTTTTCATTGCCAAAAACCAAGGCGGTGGGTTTAGAAAAATCTACGGCATTGATTGAAATAGCGTTTTCAAATCCCGTGCTATAGACACGGTATCCCCGCGTTTTTAAAGCACTCACAACTCCGGGATCGGCCCACGTAAAAATATCTAGCCACTCATCAGCGCCGCGAGTTACTCGATTTGCCACACGAAAGCGTTCATTACGTTGAATCAAATGAATTTCGCCGACCCCCATACCTTCGGCGCTTCTTAAAACGGCGGAGATATTACCGCGGTCATAAATGTCTGACAGGACTGGAATGAATTTATGGGTGCGATTTTTTGCAACAGTTTGAATGCGCTCTAGCCGGGCAAGTGTCACAAAAGTACTCAGCGCCCGCCAAACTGCATCGGGATCATAATTTTCGCTGCCCACAGAAAGTCTAAGACTTGTAAGTTCTTTGAGGTAGTTTTCGTAGGAAATGGGAGCCCCCTATTGACGGCACAAACGTTTTAGTCTTTACATATCCAATTCCATATGGTCCGTCAAAGTTTGAACCCCGAGATTGATGCAATTATCCCCACTTTTAACCGCGCCGAGGTTTTACCGAGGGCCATTCAAAGTGTTTTATCCCAAACCTATCCTGTAAAAAATATCTGGATCATCGACGACGGCTCTACCGACCATACTTTAGAGGTTTTAACGCCCTACCTGCAGCAAGATCAGGTCAAATTCGTAAAGACGGCTAATCTTGGGGTCAGTCACGCGCGAAATCTCGGAGTGGGTTTAAGTTCTAGCCCTTGGGTTGCATTTCTAGATTCTGACGACGAGTGGTTACCGGAGCGTTTGGCAAGGCAAGTTCAAGTATTAACGGAAAATCCAGAACTCAACCTGGTTCATGGCGAGGAAATTTGGATCCGCAATGGGGTACGTGTCAACGCACACAAAAAACACCAGAAGTCGGGTGGAAATATTTTTGAGAAATCACTTTCGCTATGTTTAATTTCTCCTTCCGCGACACTTCTTCGCAAAAGCACCTTACTTGAACTCGGCGGCTTTCGCGAAGACTTTCCCGTCTGCGAAGATTACGATTTGTGGCTAAAGTTTTGCGCCCGCTATCCCGTAGGTTTCGTCAGTGAACCGATCATTCGTAAATATGGCGGTCACGAAGATCAACTTTCAAAAAAGTATTTTGCCATGGACTACTGGCGCGTAAAATCTTTAGACGCATGCCTTAAGTCGCCGCATTTAAGTTTTAGCATGAAGAAAAAAGTCCAGCGGCTCATCATTAGTAAGTCCGAAATTCTTTTAAACGGTTACCAAAAACACGATAACCGCCGGGATTTTTCTGAAATTGAAAATATCTATAAGAGTGTGGCTTTACTGACTTAAGATCGCGCCGTGTTTTACTAAGTCGTTGGTAATATTTTTTTGATGCGCCTCTAAAGTTCCGCCGCCAATTTCCAATAGTTTAGCGTCCCGCCAAAGACGTTCCACGACGTACTCACCGACGTAGCCATAGCCGCCTAAGACTTGCATCGCGCGGTCAGCAACGTTTTTACCCATGGTCGTGGCCACTAGTTTTACTCCGTCAGAATCAAGACGTAATCCGTATTGATCTAACTTCAACCGGCGCGCCGTTTCGTAAACATAACAGCGTGATGCCATATATTCAGCGTAAGAGTCTCCGATGTAACGCTGAATTTGCCCGAACTCCCTGAGGTGTTTACCGAACGCTTGGCGCTCATTGGCGTAACGGTTCATGACCTCAAGACTGCGTTTGGCAATTCCCAGGCTCATCGCGGCTAAAGTCAAACGCTCTAGCTGTAGGTTGCGCATCATGTGGGTTATAGAATCACCAAGTTTACCCACCAAACGGTCTTCTCCTATTTTACAGTCAGTAAAAACAAGTTCTGCAGTATTTGAAGCGCGCATGCCGGTTTTATCGCGAATTTTTTGGCCGACGGAAAATCCTTTATCGTTTTTTTCGACGATAAAAGTAGAAATTTCGGGACGCCCTTTATTAGTTCCCGTGCGGGCATAAACCCAAACCATATCGCAAGCTGTGCCTTCATCATCGATACAGCCATTGGTGATCCACATTTTCTGACCGTTTAACGTGAACTGTTTTCCGCCTGCCACCGCCGTGGTGCTCATTCCCAAAACGTCGGTGCCGACATGAGGTTCTGACATGGCCATGGCACCTACCCACTCGCCGCTACAAAGTTTTGGCAAATATTTTTGTTTCTGTTCTTCGCTGGCATTAACGGCACAATTATTTACACACAACATGGAGTGCGCTAAATACGCCAGGCATAGGCCAGGGTCAGAATAAGATAATTCTTCGTGAGCAATTACCGTGGCGAGCGCATCCATACCGCTGCCGCCGTAATCTTGACTAACGGTAATTCCTAAAAGCCCTAACTCGCCTAATTTTCTAAAGAGTGGCAAATTAAACTTTTCTTCGCGGTCAAATTTTGCGGCCTGAGGTTCCACTTCGGCCTTAACGAATTGCCGCACAGTTTCGCGCAGCATTTTATGATCTTCGGTAGGATTAAAAAGATCGTAACTTGAAAAATCTGCCATTAAGGCCTCCAATTTTAGGAAGCCCTAGTCATATTCAATTTCTAATTATAAGTCAAAAGAGATGCCGACGTTACCAATAAAGCCTTGGGTAGTACCACTCATACCGTTAGCACTAAAAGTATCGCTGAGGCCTCTTAAGAAATAGCCTTCGATTATTATGGCCATGGCGTCGCTTACTTTAATACGTCCACCCACACCTAAAGTGGCTAAGACTTCATACTTTTGATACAAGTTTCCCACGTCACTAGACGCATCCGGAAGTAAAGTGCCATAGGTTTCTTGGCGCGCCGAAGTCATAATAAGTGGCCACAGTCCCGCTTTCGCAAAAAGAGAAGATGTGTAGCGTTCCATAAAATTATAAATCCCGACAAGTGGAATAGCGACGTAATCACGATCAACGTATTCCATATAATTATCGCCGGTACCGTAGAGAGCAAAG
Organism: uncultured Bdellovibrionales bacterium; assembly: GCA_964498095.1. Classification (GTDB taxonomy): domain Bacteria; phylum Bdellovibrionota; class Bdellovibrionia; order Bdellovibrionales; family SG-bin7; genus SG-bin7. Next base: position 51,350 of record CAZCFY010000003.1, read on the forward strand.
TTTTGGACCTCGCGCTTTATACCTGAGCGGACATAAAGGAGCCCGGTCTCTAATTGCCAGCGGCCGCGGCCTATGTCGGCGATCACACCACCGGTAAAGCTATCACTTGCTTCCCATTCTTTGGCGCCACGATTAAACTGATCCGAGCTATCTGTTAAAGAAACAACGCCATAACCGCCCACGGGCGCTATGGAAATCCAACTGTTGCTTTTTGAGTAACTCACTGGGACGGACTCATAAACCGTTGAAGATTTTTGCACGGTTAAGGGAGCTGGCTCGGAGGTTTTTGCTGATTCTGGCTGAGTGACAACACTGGGTTCAACAAAATCATTTTCAAAAGAGTCAAATGTAGTGCCAGCGACGGTCCCTTGCACTACGGATTTTTTTACCGGTTTGGCGTTTTTTAAGTTACTGCCACCGGCTTGCGCCGCAAAAGACGTTGGCTCAGCGCCGGCGTTTTTAGCCACGAAAGCGTCTTGCTTTTTACGGCGGTTTTTCGCGCGGCTACCTTCGGCTTTAACAAATTTGCGCTCATACTTATCCACTTGGTCAAGATCGGAAAGATCTTTTAACTCGTTAAAGAAATCATCCTCAGAGCGTTTCGTTTTTTTCTTGTAATTATTGTATTCAACGTTGGCAAACATGTCGTTAACTTCGCCATACTTCTTGGATTTCTTCTTTTTAGGTTTAACCTTTGCCACTTTCTTAGCTTTCAGATTTAGCTTTTTACCTAAATCCTGGCTCTTAGCCATTTGTACGGCCGGTGTCTTTTTTTCGACTTTCTTACGGTGGCGGATTTTTCTTAAACCAAACTCCATCTCGTCTTGCGCAAATGCAATTCCAAAAACTAGAGTTACCATCAGAACTATAGAAGATATCGTTTTCATAACTGTCCTTTTATAGGTTTAACGAAACTTAAAATTGCAGGTGATATACCATCTATAATACCTCAAAGAAGATATATGCGCTTTTAAAGCCCCTATAATTAATTTAAAGCCTGGCCCCCGTTCCCGCCGCCAATTCGCGGCCCCTGTCTAAGCTTGCGACATTATTAATTGGCCCGAAAATGCTAGTGCAATGCCCGCTGAAGAATAAATAAAATTTAAATATAGATTTGGGGGAAAAGATGAGAGCTAGAAATTTTGAATCTTCTTTTTGGTATGATCTAAAACCATTTGGGTATTTCTGCGTGGCCGGCACGGCCATGAGAAAAGCCGACGACATGATGATGTATTACGCCGCTTCACTTCTATTGGTAGCCTCGCTCATTATCGTATACAAACGACTGCAGTACCGCGGTTACCTTCCTTGAAAAAAAAGGTCGTAAACTTCCTACATATTTTCGCGGCAGGTTAACTTTTTTAGTGGACAACATGGGATTCAAACGCCAGTGTCCTTCTAAATGAATTTTTTGCCGCGAATTTCTTTTATAATTTTGTTGTTTCTTGTTCTTGGCGCGAGCTGGGAATTTCTGAATCAAAGAATTCCATTTGAAAAAAACCCCGTCTGGAAATTAGCCTACGCAATTTACCCGACCATCGAAAATAAGCTTAATCAATGGGGCGTTCACCGCAGCCGCCAAAATTTCTTAATTGGTAAAATGCAAGATACGAGTGAGCGTGCCATGGCTGATTTTAAGGCTTACTTATTAAATAACGGTTTCGAGGAAGCGGTAATTGCGTGGAGAGACCCGGGGCAAGTTTTTTCTCTGCGTCGCTTTGATGGTCGCGATCATCAGTTTCATATCCGCGTATTTAATGATGGAGAAGTACGCATTCACCGCGAGTTATCCACAGAAGCTCACCCTCTTTCGCATGTCACGGAAGCAAATCTAGCCTCTGGCGCAGATTTTTTCTTGCCACTTATTGAAAAATTCATCTTCCCGCGCCATAACAATAAGTAGGGGGAAAATATGCTGAGAATCGCAATTATTTTAGCCATTGGAGTCGGTTTATTCGCGTGTAAATCCGTAGAAAAATTTCCCGAAGCCAGAGATGTAACGACGGGCGCTAATGTTCCATCTAAGGACTGCCGCGAGATCGGCAGTGTCCGTGGCCGCGTAAACTCCAAAACACCAAATTTAGAAGCGGCAATGAATGATTTAAAAATTGAAGCCGCTAACAAAGGCGCCAACTACGTACAGGTTAAAGAGAAATCTTCGTATGGAACGGAAGTCGTCGGCGTCGCCTTTAATTGCCCTTAAGTTGATTAATTAATTTTTCAGCGAAAGCTTCGCCAAATCCCGGCAAGTCCGAAATTTCCTTGAGCGGGGCTTTCTTAATTTCTTCCACCGATCCAAAGTGGGCTAACAATTCTCTCTTGCGTTTAGCCCCTAATCCCTTAATTTCATCCAAAATGCTTTTTAATGTCGAGTCTTCTCGCAATTTTCGGTGATAAGAAATTGCAAAGCGATGGGCTTCATCACGCAAATTAGTAAGAATATGCAGGGATTCTTCGTTGCGGTTAAATGTAATGGGATTGGCTTGACCAGGTAAGAAAAAGCGTTCTTCGCTGGCGCTGACCTCTTGATCAGAAAACTCGCCTTGCACGCGGGCCTTAGCTATACCTACAAGACTAACGTCCTCGCGGCCGATCTCTTGCAGGGCCGCCATCACTTTGCTTAATTGCCCGCGGCCACCGTCAATGAGCACAAGATCCGGATCTTCCCACTCGGTGTGCTTAAATCGGCGCTGCAATACTTCCTTCAGCGAACTGTAGTCATCGGCACCTTCGACCGTCTTTATTTTATAACGGCGATACCCATCCTTGTAAGGAACGCCATCGACAAAAGTGACTTGCGAACCTACGGATTCTTTACCTTGAAAATTTGAGATGTCATAGCATTCAATCCGGTGGGGAATTTTAGGAAGCTTTAATTTTTTCTGGATATATTCCAGCGCCTTAAGTTTAGATTCATTGCGGTTAACGTAAGAATTAAAATAACTTTTAGCATTGCTCTCGGCGATTTCAAGGACTCCTCTTCCCACCTCATCGGTCGCAAACCGTACGCGCACGGGCTGACCGCTTCTCTCTTCCAAAACTTTTTGTAGCAAATCCGTAAGGTCATGGCCAATATCAACCGGTAACAAGACCTCATCAGGGATAACATTGTCATAATAATACTGATTCACAAAATCCACGAGCCACTCACGAATATCGTCATTTTCCGAAAAGATATTTACTTGCGGTAAGAAGTGACTGCGCTGACCAATTACTAATCCGTGACGGATGTGCACCGTCGCAACCAACACGCCCCGCTCATCGCCATGAAAACTAATGGCGTCTTGATTTTTTTCTGAGGCGGCATTTATAACCGCCTGTTTTTCTAAAATAGCTTTCAGGGCCTGCAAGCTATTGCGATACTTTGCGGCCTGCTCAAAGCGCTCCTCCTTGGAAGCCTTTTTCATGAGCCCCTCTAGGTGGGTAATAACTTTTTGATTTTCCCCTTTTAAAAACTTTAGCGCACCTTCGATTTCCTTGCGGTACTCTTTTTCAGAAACCAAATCCACGCACGGCGCCCGACAGCGGCCAATTTCAAACGTCATGCAGGGTCTTTTACGAGTGGCAAAAAAACCGTCCTGACAATCGCGAATATTAAAGGCTTCATTCAAAAACCGAATCGTCTCGCGCACGACAAAACCATTCGTATAAGGTCCAAAGTAAAGTGATCCATCCTTAACAACCCGCCGGCTTAAGTAAAGCCGTGGAAAATGATCCGCAAAGCTAATGCGTATATACGGGTAGGCCTTATCATCTTTTAAGCGGATATTATATTTGGGCCGGTGCTTTTTAATAAGCGAAGCTTCTAACAAAAAAGCTTCGACCTCGGTTTTGGTAATGATGTAATCAACATCGCAGATTTGCCGAACTAATAACACCGTCTTGGCGCTTTGTTCACCGTTATTAAAATAACTGCGCACTCTATTTTTTAAATTTTTGGCTTTCCCGACGTAAAGAATTTTACTTTCAGAATTCTTCATCAGGTAAACGCCGGGCTGCGAGGGAAAGCCTTTTAGCGTTTCGCGGACTTTTTCTTTGCCGGTGTCTTTAACTTGATTCTCGCCCACCGACTACCTCTTCCATTTCGGCTTCTACGGACCCGCTTCTCTTAGTAAGTTCACTTAATTCCAAGCGCTTAATTTCGTCGCGGAGTTTGGCAGCTTCCTCAAATTCCAGATTCTCCGCCGCCTTTTTCATTTTTGTTTTCAATTTCTTAATTTCGCGGTGAATACCCAAAGGATTATCGGCATATTCGTCCTTGATTGATTTAATATATTCCAAGGGCTCAGTCGTTATTTTGGAGTAATCCGCCTCATAAATTTCACCTAGCCCATCGCGCACGCGTTTTCGGATGGTTTCGGGAGTAATTCCATTCTTCTTATTGTACTCTTCCTGTTTAGCCCGGCGTCTTTTGGTTTCATCCATAGCTTTTTGCATCGACTCCGTGACATGATCGGCGTACAAAATTACCCGGCCCTCGGCATTACGCGCCGCCCGGCCAATGGTTTGAATTAGTGAACGCTGAGAACGCAAAAAGCCTTCTTTATCCGCATCGGTAATTGCGACCAGACTTACCTCAGGAATATCTAACCCTTCCCGCAATAAATTAATACCGACGAGAACGTCAAAAACCCCCAAGCGCAAATCCCGGATAATTTCGGTGCGCTCAAGCGTAACTATATCACTATGCAGATATTTTACTTTTATACCCAGACTCGCAAAATAATCGGTTAAATCTTCGGCGCTTTTTTTGGTCAGCGTTGTCACCAGAACACGTTCTTTTTTTGCTATAACTTTTCTGACCTCACCAACTAAATCATCCACCTGGTGAGTTGCCGGTTTTACCACGACATTGGGATCAATAAGGCCCGTCGGACGAATAATTTGTTCGATAATTAAGCCCCCAGATTTTTGCAGTTCATAAGGACCGGGAGTTGCCGAAACATACACGACATTATCCATGAACTTTTCGAACTCCTGAAAGTTTAAAGGCCGATTATCAAGTGCCGAAGGCAATCTAAACCCGTGTTCCACAAGCGTAGATTTGCGGGCGCGGTCGCCGCGGTACATTCCGCCGACTTGTGGAACGGTGATATGACTCTCGTCAATAAAGCAAATAAACTCCCGGGGGAAATATTCCAAAAGAGTCGGCGGGGCTTCACCGGGACCGCGGCCCGTTAAGTGCCGCGAATAGTTTTCGATTCCCTGACAAAACCCCATCTCATCAATCATCTCGATGTCATAATAAGTTCTTTGTTCAAGGCGCTTGGCCTCATGGAGCTTCATTTGCGAATTTAGCTCATTAAGACGATGGCGTAATTCTTCTTGAATGTCTTTAATGGCCTTCTTCATTTTTTCTTCTGGGGTAACGTAATGCGAACCGGGATAAATTGCCGCTTTATCTAAATTTTCTAGTACGATCCCCCGCAAGGGGTCTACCCACGAAATTTTTTCGACAAAATTGCCAAAAAATTCCACGCGGATCACGCGGTCATCTTCGTAAGGCGGAAAAATATCCACGACGTCGCCGCGCACGCGGAAGGTGCCGCGATGAAAATCAATATCGTTTCGATTATATTGAATACGCACTAGCTCTCGCAATAGAGAGTCACGGCGGATTTCCTTGCCTGTTTCGACAATAAAGACCATGTTTTGATAGGCCTCGGGGCTACCTAAACCATAAATGCAACTCACCGAACTTACGATGATCACGTCACGGCGCTCAAAAAGCGAATGCGTTGCCGAGTGGCGCATACGATCTATTTGTTCATTGATCGCGGAATCTTTCTCGATATAGGTATCGGTCGTCGGTAAATAAGCTTCCGGCTGGTAGTAATCATAATAACTTACAAAATACTCAACGGCATTATTGGGAAACAAATCTTTAAACTCGGCATAGAGCTGCGCGGCCAGTGTTTTATTTGGCGCCAGCACTAACGCCGGAAGGTTTGTTTGCGCGATCACGTTGGCCATCGTAAAAGTCTTGCCGCTGCCGGTAACACCTAAAAGCACCTGGTGTTTCTGACCGGCATTTATATTTTCGACGATATTTTTTATCGCCGCGGGCTGATCGCCCGCCGGCTTATAGTCTGACCGTAGCTGAAAAGGCTTTTGTATTTTGGCCATAGCTTTGAGTTATACCTTAAATTTATGGCCTTCGCCATAGACGGATATAAGTAAACGCCTAATATTCATTTATACATTGCGCTCGGTCACGTGCTCTTATTGCCTTGGGCAAGTGCGCGGCATTACACCCTTACTTCTTTACTTCCCAGAAGCTAGTACCATTAGGCATGTCACAAACTAAGATGTTTAATTCATTTAAGCGGTCACGCACCTGATCGGCCTTTGCAAAATCTTTGGCCTTTCGGGCCGCCGCCCGCTGACTCACAAGATCATCAACTTCGGTCCGCGCGACATCAGACTTCTTTAATAACATATCATCTAAATAACGGAGAAAGGCGTGGGGCTCCTCGTTAAAAAGAGACATAAGCTTTCCATAGTCGGCAAACCAATTTACGAAAGCTTCAGCACGCGCTTTGCTTTTGCCATTTACCTTTTGTCCGCGCTTAACAAGATTATTAAAGCTTCTGACCACTTCAAAGATTCTCGCCATCACTTCGGGAGTGGCAAAATCATCATTAAGAGCCGTCGCTATCCCCTTTGTCGCTTCGTCTAATACTTTTTTAAAGTCGTTATCTAAGGGTTCGGCGGCAATATTTTCTGCATTTATATCTTTGGCCGAAGCCAGAGCCGAGTAAATACGCGCCAGCCCCGAAATCGCGTGCTCCACCTGGGCATCGGAAAAATCAATTTTTTTACGGTAATGACCAATCAGAATCATGAATTTATAAATTTCCGGATGAAATTTCTCGACAAATTGTCTTAAGGTAACCACGTTGCCCAGCGACTTGGACATTTTCTGCTCAGAAAAATTTAGGAACTCCCAATGAACCCAGTACTTCACGAATTGTTTACCGCTAGCACCTTCGCTTTGCGCGATTTCATTTTCGTGATGCGGGAAAATTAAATCCACGCCACCACCATGGATATCGATAGTGTCCCCTAGCAGAGACTGGCTCATTGCCGTACACTCAATATGCCAGCCCGGCCGCCCATTACCCCAAGGGGATTCCCAAAAAGGCTCTCCGGGTTTTGACTTTTTCCACAATGCAAAATCTGCGGGGCTTTTTTTACTATCGCCAATCTCCACGCGGTGACCGGCGATAAGACCCTCTAAATCTTTGCCGCTAAGCTTGCCGTAATCTTTTATACTTTCCACCGAACACCAAACATCACCGTCAACAACATAGGCCTTTTTATTGGCGACCAGCTTTTCAATCGTCGCAATAATTTCTTTCATGAACTCGGTCACGCGCGGATTGCGGTCATGAGGTCTAAGACCAAGAATCTCGAAATCTTTTTTGTACTCGGCAATATATTTGTTGGCGATCGCGTCTTGCGTTGTACCTTCTTTATTGGCACGCTGGATGATTTTGTCATCGACATCGGTGTAGTTTAGAATGTAAGTGACCTCAAATCCCGATCGCTCAAGCCAATTTCTTACAAGGTTAAAAAAAACCGGTCCGCGAAAATTTCCGATATGAAGAAAATCATAAACTGTCGGACCGCACACGTAAATTTTAACGTGCGGCGCCTGCAGCGGTTTAAATTCTTCTTTTTTCTTCGTGAGCGTATTGTAAATTTGCAATGCCATTTTGCTAAATTAGCGTATTAGAGCCTAAGCCTCAACTGATAAGTTGGCGGGTGCAATCGATTGCGGTTTAACGTGTAATCGCGCCTACCAGTCATCAAGTTTGCCAATTTTTTTTGGTTCCTTCACTGACCGTAAGGCTTTCTTCGTTCCAAGAACCTAACTCAAAAACCCCTTTTACAAGATTAAAATCCTCTGCCGAAGCTACGCCCAAAAAGATTACGAAAGCCTTTAGAATCCCGATCATATCTGCTTTTCGGGCATTTTTGGCTCTGTGGTTATCTGTATTTTGGTCTAGTTTGGTTTAGTATCACAGAAAAGCTAGTCGAAAGCGTCCGCAAAAAGTTAACCGCGCTAGCACTCGGCGGAAAGGAGTAATTGAATATTCCAATAACCTCTCCTAATTCATTTAGAACTGGACCGCCACTCATACCCTGTTTACCATCAGCATGGGTAACAATAATCCCTTGATAGGAGTCACCAAGCTCTTTGGGGCAGCTTTCCATGATGAACTCAAGCTCATTTCCGCGGACTTGCCCTTCAGAGAAATATAAACTCTTGCCATTCGAATCGGAAATATTCGGATCCAAACGTTTGCGGTCATTCGTCTGCCATGGATACCCAACTTGAAAGACTTTTTCATTAAGATTTGGTATTGCCACTGAAATCTGTAATCCCGCACCTAGGGAACGGGGGAGTTTAATTTTTAGCCAATCGTTTACGTGTTTTGAACATTTCAGCGAGGGATCGGTCTCTTCTTTTTTTGTGTAGTTCTCATTTATGATTTCAACCGTGAAGTTTTCCTGGAGACCATCAAATACAAGTTGGTCATTGTAATCATAAAGCCGAAAACCAGGCTTCATTCCCGCTTTGATTAGAGTTTTAAGGTTGTGAGCCGCCGTCCATAACACGCTCCCGTCACCAGTTATAAAGGCCGTACCCGAAGATTCTCCCATAAAAATAATGCAGTCGTCCTCTTGGAGTTCTAGAGACTGGCAACTCTTTACCTGGCCGATAATTTGCAAAACGGCGCCCTTTTCAGTCTCGGGTGCCTCAGCAAGAAGGCCCATCGTCCGCCTCAAGAAGACTTCGTATTTATTTTCAATCTGAAGATTTTTCGTTACCTCCGCAAATCTGATACTCATTCCGGCGGCGCTTCGGATGCGAAATACCGATTTCAAAAGTTTGGGGGCAAAGGGGAGCTTTGATTGCTCGACAACGTTAAATCCAAGATTTGCTTTTGGCAAAGACATCACTTTGGCAGCCTTTTCCTGCTGCTCCGGAGTATACTCTTGCGACTTGTTTACGCTTGGATCAATGGCTCCTCTTTCCCGAATGACTGGAGGCTGAGCCAATGAAACGCCGGTAAATATGAACATTAAAGCTAAATGCACAAATCACTCCCTTATGTATATAAACTTGACGTTTTGACACAAACAAGAACACCACTAATAGCTAAAATGCTATAGAGTCCTTCGTATCAAACCAAAAGGAGGATTTGCAAATAATGAGCCTAGTGGCGCAAACAACTCTGCGCCCGTTCGACCAAAACCTTTTTATCCAGCAACGGCACCAGTTGTTTTAACTCCGCCCCATGTGGCTTTCCAATAATCGCTACCCGTGTCGGCATAAATAAGAATTTACCTTTCACGTTACATTCATCTTTAACGGAATTAATTATCTGATCAAACTCTTCCCCAGAAATAAAAGGCTTACCGAAACCCTCAACTTTTTCTTGCCATTTTTTAATAACGGCCGAAGAACTTTCCCACTTTAAAACTTCGCGGGCTTCGTCGTTAAATTCCAAAGCGGTGTGACTTAACGGGCGGAATAATTCCACGGCATCCGCCAATGTTTCCATTGAGGTTTTCATGACACCCAAGGCCCGGTCAATCCATTGCGGATCATTGGGAAGTTTTAGTCCCGCCCGCTCTAAAAATGGTAAGGTCCGCCGCCAGAGCTCCGCATGCGGTAACGCGCGTAAGTAATGCGCGTTAAACCAGCGCAATTTGGTTTCATCAAACACGGCCGGAGCGGAATTTAAGCGATCTACATCAAACTGTTCGATCATTTCCGCAACTGATAAAATTTCTTGCCCTTTAGGAGAACTCCAACCCAGAAGCACCAAAAAATTCAACATCGCTTCGGGTAAAAAGCCAAGCTTCATGAACTCATTACAGCTCGTAGCTCCCTTACGCTTAGAAAGTTTTTGCCGATCAGAATCTAAAATTATCGATAAATGGCCAAACAGAGGAATCTTTAAGCCAAGGGCTTCATACAAAAGTAACTGCCGAAGCGTATTGCTTAAATGCTCTTCGGCACGCAAAACATGCGACATTTCCATTAATGCATCATCAATCACGCAACAAAAATTATAAACCGGCATGCCGTCAGAACGCAGCACCACGAAATCCCCCAGAGTGCCGGCGGGAAATGAAACTTCGCCACGAATTAAATCCGTAAACTTAACGTCATGATTGTGGCTAACGCGAAAACGCACGGCACCTTTTTCGCCGTTGGCGATTCTCTTTTTACCTTCTTCCACTGTCACATTTCGGCAAGTACCATCGTAATGAGGAGGTTTTCCAGCCTTCATCGCCGCTTGCCTTTTTACTTCTAATTCCTCATCCGTACAGAAACAATAAAAGGCTTTTTTACTTTCCAGTAATTGGTCAGCATATTTTTTATAAATGGCAAGTCGATGGCTTTGACGATACGGCCCGAAGGAACCTTTATCTTTTAAAGTCATTTCGTCCGGCCCTTCATCCCAAAGAAGATTTAACCAAACTAAATCTTCTACCTGCATTTTTAATGCGGCTTCGGTACTTCTTTCCTGATCTGTATCTTCGATACGCAAAATGTATTTGCCGCCCTTGGCTTTGGCGTAGAGGTAACTATAAAGTGCGGTGCGCGCGCCGCCGACGTGTAAGTAGCCTGTTGGTGATGGTGCAAAACGCGTTCGAACTGACATGATTAACCCCAATCTAAAAATAGGTCGGCGCAAACTTAGCAGTTCACCTTATTCAGCACAATGCATCGAGGAAAGGGAACTGTTACCTAAGCTAAGCCAAAGATATCTTTGATATCTTTTTCTTCTTCAAAATTCGTAGATTTGGTGGCTAAACGCAACTCTTTTAATAAGAGGCCGCGGGCGGTATCTAAAAGTTTTCGTTCGCCGAAACTTAATTCTTTATCGACCTTTAACAAGAAAAGATCGCGTAAAACTTCGGCAATCTCAAAGACAGATCCGGTTTTAATTTTTTCCATGTACTCACGGTAGCGGCGGTTCCAAGTTTGATTATCAACTTTTGCTTCGTTGGTTTTTAGGATACGGATAACTTCTTGCGCCTCAGATTCAGAAATAATTGGCCGTAAACCCACGTTTTGCAGGTTAGTGGCGGGAATCATGATCTTCATTCCCGTCTCGATGATTTCAATGGTAAAGAAAGAATGCTTTGTACCCATGATTTCTTTTGTATCAATGGATAAAACGCGGCCAACACCATGGCCTGGATATACGGCATTATCACCAACCTTTAATGCCGAAGCGATGATATTGCTTTTAGGCACCTTACGCGGTTGCTGAATTTTTGGACCTTTTATTGTTGTTTTATTCACGTTCGTCTTCCCCACTGCAGGTAACTCTTATATCAGTTTTGACACAACTTATCAATCTTCCTAAGATATCCGGACAGGTAGGATATAAACTTTATACGCCGCACGAGGTATGCCGTTCCTTTTCCGGTAATATAAAGGAGTTGAGGAAAAAATGCGCCCACACCCGGTAAAAATTGGATTATTTAGCGCCACGATGCTGGTGATGGGCTCACTCATTGGCTCCGGCGTTTTCAAAAAAGCCGCCCCCATGACCCTTAATCTACAAGCTGAGGGTTTAGTTTTACTTTGCTGGCTAAGCGCTGGAATTATCACGCTCTTTGGCGCTCTCACTTTTGCCGAAATTGGTTCGCGCATTCCTAACTCCGGCGGCATGTATTCTTACTTACGCGTAGCCTACGGAAGGCCCACGGCATTTCTGTTTGGATGGGGCTGTTTCGTTGTTATGCAAAGTGGTTCATTCGCATCGATGAGTTATGTCTTCGCCGAATCAATTTGCGCGCTACTAGACTTAAAGACCGCGCTTGCCGCTAAGCTCATTGCGGCGGGCACCATCTGGCTTCTGACATTATTTAATTACCGCGGCATTTCGCTGGGCGCCTTGATACAAAATGTTTTCACCATCGGAAAAATTTTTGGAATATTTTTTGTCGTTATACTTGGAGTCATCTATTTCCGCGTGCCGGTGGATTTTTCTTTAGGTGGCAAAGCGGCCACTTCACCGGAATTAAATTTCACAATAGGAACTTTCTTTGCGTCCATGCTCAGCGCCTTTTGGGCGTATGATGGCTTTAGTAATATTGGCTTTATCGGCGAGGAAGTGGATAAGCCAAGTCGCAACATCCCGCGGGCGCTAATTTTTGGCGTCACGGGCGTAATACTTTTATATCTCTTAATTAATTTTGCGTACTTTCGCTTAATCAACCTTCCCCAAATTCTACAAATCGCCCAAACTAAAAACTCAGTATTTGCCATCGAAGCGGTCCGCTTTGTGTTGGGAACCGGCGGCGCTCTCGTTATGGTAGCGTTTGTCTGCGTTTCAACTTTTGGCTGTGCCAATGGCTCCATTTTATCAAGTGCACGTATTTATTCGACTATGGCAGGCGATGGATTATTTTTTAAATCCTGGGGCCAACTTCACCCGCGCTATAACTCCCCTCACCGCGCGCTTTTGGGACAGGCCCTGTGGGGAACAGTTCTCGTATTCTCGGGAACTTTTGACGAACTCACTGACCGCCTTATATTTGCGAGTTTCATTTTTTACGGTATTAGCGCCTTTTCGATTTGGCAATTGCGCGCCCGCAAGATCGGCGCGCCCACCTATCAAGTCCCGAGTCTTATTGTGGCGGCCTACGCTCTTTTTTGCGTCGTACTCTTGAGCGTTATTTTCTGGACCCAGACCTGGCAAGCCTTAAGCGGAATTTTACTCATCGCTATCGGAATTCCAGTGTACTATTACTGGAATAAACAAGTGAAAAACTAAGTTAACAAAATGCAAATCAATTTACAGCGCTGGAAACATATACTTGCAATCGCGTGGCCGCTGATAATTTCTAATAGTTTTTGGAATTTGCAGCTCACCATTGACCGCATATATTTAGGCATGCTTTCAACAGAATCTTTGGGCGCGGCCATGGCCGTGATGGGCGTATTTTGGGTGCCAATGGCGCTCTTACAACAAACCGCCGGCTACGTGACGGCCTTTACCGCGCAATATTTTGGCGCCAAGGAGTTTGACAAAATCGGCGTAAGCATCTGGCAGGCGATTTATGTCAGCGTCATTGGCGGTGTTTTATTTTTATTTTTAAATTTTTTCTCGGCAAAATTTTTTGCTCTGGTCGGTCACTCACCGAACATTCAAGCATTAGAAGCGGAGTACTTTAATTCCCTGGGCTACTCGGCACTGCCCACTGCGATCGTGGCCGCCGTCAGTGGTTTCTTTACCGGCCTCGGCAATACGCGTACGGTGATGGGAATAAATTTTGTGGGACTTATTCTCAATGCCATTCTCGACTACGCCTTGATATTCGGGAACTGGGGCTTCCCGAAAATGGGTATCGCTGGCGCTGGTTATGCAACAGCCATCGCTACTTTCGGCGCCGCCATCTTTGGTCTTTATCTTTTGTTTAATAAAAAATATGAGGCCCAGTACAGGACACTCAGTGCCTGGCGACTTGATTTGACTGTCATTAAGCAATTCTTAAAGTACGGCGTACCGAGCGGATTGCAATGGGCCCTTGAGGGCTTAGCATTTACTGTTTTTTTAATCATAATGGGCCGGTTGCAAAACGGTGAATCAGCACTTGCCAGCAGTAGTATTGCGGTCACGGTCATGATGGTGTCGGTTTTGCCGAGTATGGGCGTTGCGCAAGCTATCATGACTCTGGTTGGCCAATACCTGGGTGAAGGAAAACCCGACGAAGCTCAAGCCGTTACGTGGGATGGCGTGAAGATTGCCTTTTGCTATATGATGGTGGTGGCGCTTTCGTTTGCTTTGATTCCTGAATTTTATCTTTCTTGGTTTCAAAACAAGGAAAACCCCTCTCTTTGGAGCGAAGTCAGTCAGCTAGTGCCGATATTATTAAAAATCGTAGCTATCTTTACGGTTTTTGATAGCATGTATTTAAATATCTCTTTTGCCCTTAAGGGGGCGGGAGATACGCGCTATGTCTCTTTAGTGGCGCTAACTATTCCATGGCCATTAATGGTCCTCCCGGCCTTTTTAGTGAGAAATCACCCCAATGCAGTCATATTGGCCTGGTGCTTTGCCGCTGTTTATGCGGTAATTACCACATCGGTTTTCGTGCGCCGCTTTAACGGCGGCAAATGGAAGTCCATGAGCATAATAAAAATAACGTGAAAAATATTAATTATGTTGGGTAAGATAAATAAATGCTTTTGAGTCTACTTTTCATTTTTCAAATCACGGCATTAGCCGAAGAAGAAACGATTTTGCGCGGCCCCGCCGACTGTAATTGCGTGGCACTCACCTTTGATCTTTGCCCGGTAAAATCAGGCGACGGCTATGATACGGGCGTTATCGATTATCTTATTAAGGAAAAAATACCGGCGACGTTTTTTGTTTCTGGCCGTTGGATAGAAACTCATCCCAAGGAAATCAAACGGCTATTAAAGTTTCCCTTTTTTGAGTTCGGCGTCCACGGCCATTGGCATTCGCATTTACCGGAGAAAACCGAAGAACGGCAACTTTTTGAAATTCAGCGGCCACTGGAAATTTTAAAGAGTAAATACCGCTACTCGACGAATTTATTTCGCCCCGCCTTTGGCGAGTACAACAATACGACTCTTAAGTTAACGCAAAAATTGGGTTTAAAATTTATTTTGTGGACGTTTGAGTCCGGCGATCCCGATCCCAATTTAAGTGCCGAAAGAATTTTGCGCGGGCTTGACCGCTTAACCCGCGGCGGAGCAATCATTCCATTTCATGCCAACCGCAATGCCCTTCACACGGCCGAAGTGCTTCCCCAATTTATTAAAGGAAAAATTAAGACCGGTGGATTTAAACTGGTTAAAGTAAGCCAAATGCTGGCGCCAAGAAAGGATTCATTAAAATGAAAAAAGTATTATTTTTTTTGTTGGTTTCGGCGGCGGCCTGGGCAGGAAATCCTTATCTCGATTTGAATTTAAAAGTACCGGGAGAAATCTTACAAGTGGATCGTGCTGGCAACGTCACAGTCAACAGCAAGGATATGGAGAATAAAGGAGACAGTGGCGAAGTGTTTATCGGTAAGGGCTCTGAGCTGGACCTAATAGCCGAAGTTAAAAGGAATCCCAACAAAACACTTAATTCGATTGTGACTATTCGCTTATTAGAAGGCGCCTATCAGGTCTTAGATTTCGATAATAACGGCAAAATAGCTTCCCGTGCTAATTGTAAACAAAATGGGGATATAACCGCGTGTGATTACCTGACGCCAAAGTTCTGCTATAAGATTATGGATGCTTCGCGCTCAAATAGCCTTAAAGAACTTCATGAAAAAATGAAGTCTTGCCGAAAACTGAGCGAAGTTTTTGAAACTGAAAAGCAACTTGCCAAGACTCCTGAAGAAAGAGACAAGGCCCTAAAGGAAACCAAAGCCGCGCTTAATAATCCAAAGTTATGGAAGGCCGCTAATCGTGAAGCATCTCCTGTGGCCGAAGACAAATTTGACCTAAGATATACTGGCAGTGTAGAAGCGGGAATTTTTGAGATGATGGAGACAACCGAAGATTGCGTGCGTTTTGCGGAACAGGGATTACTCCCACCTAAACAGGCCAACGCCAGAGCCGGCGGCGCGATTCAGTAACTCTACCCAATAAAAAGTTTTTGACGCGATTCCATCGTCTCTTTAAGAACGGCGTGTTCGGGCAAACTCAAAGTAGGATCACGACTGAAAACTTCTTTAGCGGCTTCGCGGGCCAGCTTTAAAAGCTCAATATCATTTACCAATGACGCTAGCTTAAAACCTAAGGCCCCCGACTGGCGAGTTCCAACAAATTCTCCGGGCCCACGTAATTTCAAATCGGCTTCGGCCAGCTCAAAGCCGTCGTTAGTTTTCTCCAGCCACATCACGCGTTCGCGCGATTCCTGGGAAACCGCATTCCCCATTAAAAGAATGCAAAAACTTTTGTGCGAGCCGCGGCCCACGCGACCGCGCAGTTGATGCAGTTGCGACAGCCCAAAGC
Organism: uncultured Bdellovibrionales bacterium; assembly: GCA_964498095.1. Lineage (GTDB taxonomy): Bacteria > Bdellovibrionota > Bdellovibrionia > Bdellovibrionales > SG-bin7 > SG-bin7. The sequence goes on from CAZCFY010000003.1 coordinate 67,365, forward strand.
GCTCGGCATGTTCAATCACGATAATATTGGCATTGGGCACGTCCACGCCAACTTCAATCACCGTCGTCGAAACAAGCACATGGATTTCGTTTTTTCGAAACCGCGCCATGACTTCTTCTTTTTCTTCACTCGTCATGCGCCCATGTAAAAGCCCAAACTTTATTTGCGGAAACTCGGTAACTAGCTTTTCATACTCGTGGACGGCGTTTTTAAGATCAATTTTTTCACTTTCCTCAACGAGCGGGAAAATAAAATAAGCTTGGCGGCCTTTCTGAATTTGTTCATTTAAAAATTGCAGCACTTGCGCGCGCTTATTCTGAAACACCACCCGGGTTTGGATCGGCATGCGGCCAGGAGGCTTTTCGCGAATAATCGACACGTCAAGATCACCAAACACCGTTAAAGCTAACGACCGTGGGATAGGCGTGGCCGTCATCAATAAAAGATGCGGCGATATACCTTTATTTTTTAACTCTTGTCTTTGTTCGACACCAAAGCGGTGCTGTTCATCCACGACGACATAAGCTAAATTCTTAAACTCTACACGGTTTTGAATTAACGCCTGCGTTCCGATAACAAATTTAATTTCGCCGCTTTTTAGGCCCTCTAAAATTTCTTTCGGGTCCTGGCTAGAAGATTTACTGGTTAGGAGCGCTGTTTTTATTCCGAGCGAGCCAAAAAGACGCGCGGCCTGTTTATAATGTTGTTCGGCTAAAATTTCCGTGGGCACCATGAGGGCGGCTTGAAAGCCATTCTCAATAACCGCCGCGGCGGTTAAAAAAGCGACGAGAGTCTTGCCGCTACCGACATCGCCCTGAAGTAAACGGTGCATGGGAAAGGGATGCTCTAAATCATTTAAAATTTCTTCACTCGCCCGCCGCTGATCACCCGTCAACACAAAGGGTAACTGCTTTAAAATTTGCTGGTACAAATCCATCTTCTTAGGAATTGCTTGGGCGGTTTGGGATTTCACTTTCTTAGCGCTCATCGCTAGTAACATTTCCAGCCCAAAAAACTCTTCAAATTTAATGCGCTGATGATAAGGCGTCTCGAGGTTGACATAATCACGGCCCGCGTCTTTCGGGGGCTGATGAATTTTTTGGTAAGATTCAAAACGGCCCTTTAATTTATATTTAGATAAAACCCAGGCTGGTAATGTTTCTGGAACTTGTAATTTACTTTCTTTTAACGCCGCCAGTGCCGCCGCCACAAACCGCGAAATTTTGCGGGACGTGAGACCTTCGGATTCAACATAAATGGGAATTAAAGCGTCGTGGTCTTCTTGGTCGGATTTATATTCGTAGATGTCGGGGTGATGAAATTCGATTTTACCGCGGTAATTTATGACTTTACCGACGACCCGCACTTCCATTCCCGGCTTAAAACTTTCAAAATAGCCACGAAAGGGAATTCGAAAATATTTGCAGTGTATGCTGCCACTTGAGTCCATCACCAAAACATCATAAATTTTTCGGCGTGTCCCCAAAGGTATGAGCGAAACTTTTACGACTTTGGCTTTTAGACCAACGGTTTCACCCTCAACGAGGCTGCGAATATCCCGGGCTTGCCGGCGGTCTTCATAAGCACGAGGATAGTATTCCAGAAGATCTAAAATTGTGCGTAGACCCTTGCTACCTAAGTAGCTCGATAATTTAGGCCCAACCCCTTTGACGTACTGAATTGGCGTGTCAACGGCGGCAAACATACCAATGTCCTAAGTTGTATTCAGAGACGAGTCAATATAGGCCTTGAGTTCCCCGAACATTTCTGAAAAAATGCCTAAATCATGACTTGTGCTTGCGGATCTCAGCTCAGCTTTGAAAAATGTTGTAAGCCGTTTATAGCGGGCACGGCCAAGCCCCCGACGGCGGAAAAACTCATGCGTTCCCGTTATACGGCCTACACGTTAGCCGATATTAAATATATTGGCGCCACCCTAGCCCCAGAATCCCGTAGCGACTTTGACGCCGAAAACGCCCTTCTGTGGGCGCGTAAGTCCGAATGGAAGGGATTAAAAATATTGGCCACCGAAAAAGGCACGGAAAACGACACGGAAGGCGTGGTTGAATTCGTCGCCAGTTACGGGCAAGAAGGCGAAATCGTAGATCATCACGAGATTTCTACTTTTCGTAAGGACGAGGCCGGCCAATGGTATTTTGTCGACGGTAAATCCGGCCGCGCCAAAACTTTCAAACGAGAGGGCCCAAAAGTTGGCCGTAACGATCCGTGCCCCTGTGGCTCGGGCAAAAAATTTAAGAAGTGCTGCGGCTAAAAGACCAATTCTAGGGAAATCGCGTAGCCAGCGCGGCCTTTAAATTCATAAATTTTTTCAAATTTTAAACTGGGCGAGATTTGCACGAAGAGAACTTGCTTATATAGATCATGCCGCACGGAAAAGTTTAAAAGATAATGATCCAAATGAAATTCGGGCCGGCTGATGGAATAAAAAGTAAGCGACGTACTCATACCCGTTCGTGCCGAATAATTATAAAGTAACTGTGGCCCGTGATTGGTTGAAAAAATATTATCTAAATCAAGATACTGCTCTTCGTTAATCAAACGAAATATAAGCCGCGGCCGCATCAGAAAATCAAAATAAAATGCCGCTGACTGTCCCGTGCCTTTTTCGGAATCGGCAAAAAAGCGGAACTCGGGTCTTAATGTCCACCGTCCCACTTTGGCTTTGCTGGTAAATTGCAATAAATAAAAAGTTTGAAAAGGATCAGTAAATATTAAACGCGGCTGAAACAAAGTTTGAAACTGACCAAGTTTTTTTGCCAGACCAACTCCCGCCCCGTATTTCCTAGCCCCTGGCGCGGTACCATAACGGCGGCGATCCAGGCTCTTAAAGTCCTCGGGCTCGGCGGAAGATAACATGAGCTGCCAGTGTTCTTCGGTATTTGGTAAACGCAAACTAAAGTCAACGGCAGTATCGGTACGCAGATCGCCACCTTCATAGAGCTCGGCGAAGCCTGTTAACTTAAGGTAGGTATCATTCTTTTTTTTTGAATCGGCGCGCCCGCTTAAGAAATAATCAAGCCGCTCCGCCATATCGTCAATACCCTCGGAAATATCGCGTTCGACCTGCAGTAGTTTTTTGTTTAAATCTTTAAGCGGCGTTTCTTGTTGCGCTAAACCCATCATCGGCGCACAAAAACTTAAAAATAAACTGACTTTTAGCGCATACGCCCTATAACTAGTCATGAAGTATGTTTAACTTAAAGATTTTGCAAAGGCGAAAACTTTTTTACATTTTACCACTGATTCTCCTTGGCAGTTTTGCGTGGGCGCACCAACCTAGCGCCGGTCAAGGACGCTTATCGGTAGGTCCATTTACGAGCCGGTTTATGGACTCACCTTCGCCTATTAAAACACCTACATTTATCGGTGCGGGTGTTATTGGTGAACTCGACTTCAGCGACTACAGCGGCATCGAAATAGCTATCTTTTATTTTGAAAGCCAATTCGCCGTCGATCATGGCGGCTACTGGCTCGTGGAGCGCGCGCATCGCATTTATATTCCCATCGGCTACCGCTATTGGTTTTCTAAATATGTCTCATTGGCGACGAGTTTTTACGCTACCTACCGCATAGGTAAATGGGAAGACGTTTACCGCTCGCCCGGACTCACGTCTGAGATAGTCACCTCGGCCCAGGATATTGCCGAGTATGGGTTTGATTTTTCGGTGCAAACTGACCTTTTTACCAATGATAAATTCGCGCTAATTTTAGATAGCCGCTTTTTACTCCCGACAACGGATAAACCCGATGAGAACTCGCGGGCTTACATGTTCTTTTTAGGATTGAAGTATCGGGTGCATTAGCATAACCTAATCCGGTGACGACAGAAGCCAAAGCCGAAAAATTTTTGCGTATCCGCATTCGCAGTATATTTCCCGATACGCCGACGGAATTTAATCTCTACGTATTCATTAACGGCCGCCACGTCTTATATTTGCACTCGGGTGACCGCCTCACGCCCGAAAAGTTAAAAACCTTGGAAAACCATCCCGGGGCGGCATTTTACATTCAAGAAAAAGATTTGCCCATTTACAAAAAATATATTCATCGCGAAGTAAACAGCGATCGTCTAGACCCGCGGCAAAAAGCGGTCATTTTACGTGAGAGTTCTTACGCTCTTGTGGAAGAGCTTTATGAAAACCCCGACGTCAATAAGGCCCTTGATGAGAGTAAAGAAGTCATTAACGGATTTGTGAGCTTCATGGAGGCCGTACCTGAAGGTATGGCTCACTTAATCAGCCTTTCCAGTCACGATTTTTATACCTACAACCACTCTCTTGACGTTGGAATTTATTGTCTTGGAATCGCCCGGGCGCAAAATTACAATGCGCGGGATCTCTTAGAAATTGGTCAAGGCGCACTTTTTCACGATATCGGCAAGCGCATGGTTAGCGTGGAAATTATCTGTAAGGCTGGACCCCTAGATGACATGGAATGGGCGCAGATGTCTCGTCACCCGCAATTTGGCTTAAAGATCCTCAATGAGCACGGATCCATTTCTGATGCGATTAAAGCTTGTTGTTTTGAACATCATGAGAACTTTTTGGGGACTGGCTATCCCCAGGGGTTAAACGGTCCCGATATTCATCCCTATGCCCGCATGGTAGCTCTTTCGGATACCTATGATGCCCTAACGACCAAACGCTCATACAATAAGCCCATGATGCCTAAAGAAGCGTTAAACTTTATGCAGCAGAAATTAGCGGACCGCTTTGATCCTGAATTATTAAAAGCGTTTACTTCAATATTATTTAAATTAGGTGAATAAGAGTTTTACTCTTCTTCTTCGCCGTCTTCTTCTTCTTCGTCATCTTCTTGTTCTAAATCGAAATCCTCGTCTTCATCTTCGGTGGATTTCTTAACGCGGGCTTTGCGTTCGCCGGAATTGGCTTTCCTTTCTTCCTCTAAAAGCTCCTCTCGAGAAAGTTCCTCTAGGATAGAAGAAGTTTTAGTTTTGGCCCGGCTTAAGTTTAACATTTCACGGTTAAGCGGCCCCGGTGAACCGAGCAAATCTCCTGACATGATGACATCGTTGGCTTGAACGACAACTGCGGTTGATGAGTTTTCGGTCGTATGAACAATTTTAAGAAGTCCCACGTCGCGCTTATTTGAATCATCCACTGTTTTTTTATTGCGTAATTTTTCGTTGGCGAGCGCGTAAATTATGCCGCCCACTTTTATGCCCTGAGCACTGCCAACATCCAAGAATACAAAAGATCCCGGCGAGAAAAACTCAGTTAACCCGTCTAAATAACCGCCGCCGATTTGCCCTTCGACATTAAGGATCGGCCCAATTGTCGATAATTCAACGGTGGGTAACTTTTCCTTCACTAATTTAGCCCCGACACGAATGGGGTTAGTGTTAGAGATTACCGCCGCTTTAAAATAGTCATCGTCGACTTTTTCGATGAGTTTAACTTCGCCATCGACACTTATGGGGACACCGGAAAGAATTTTATAAAACTTTCGTGGCTTTTCTAAGCGGCTGACAACCAAAAACGTGTCGCCCACGGCCCCTTCATCAACATCGACATAAACATATTGATAATTAGAACCGACAAGCGAACTGTCCCGAAACTCAACCACTTCGCCCACGTCGTCAGGAAATTCTTCAGCCAAATAAGCCAGTAACGGCACTATAATAGTTTGCGGCGAAGATGGTGGAGCCCCCGAGAAAAATACTTTACCCTGGCTGGGCTGACTAGCCGCCGTCGCGTCCCAAACAGGTATACTTGGTGGAATTGTTTTTAACTTAACTGCTGGCTTACCTCTTGGCGGGGGAATGACGACTTGGTCAGCAGTTTCGGCCCGCAAGCCGGTAGTAGGAAGAAAATCTCCATCCTCACCCGGCAAAAATTCAAGCTTTTCGGCTTCAATTTGTTCCGCGGAGGGAATTCCCGTGGCCACTGGCGCGGATATTGGCGGTGGAGGCGTCTCTGGTTTAATGTCAATAACCGGCTCCTCATTGACAGTACCTTGATAAAAATTAAGAGAAGCACCGGGCTTTACGAAGTGAGGATTAGTAATGTCTTCATTTACCGCCCAAACTTTGGGCCAATAAAATGGATCACCGAATAATGTGCGGCTTACATCCCAAAGAGTATCCCCTTTTTGAATCCGATAAGTTTCTTTACTTCGCTTACCAATAATCTTTCGCCACGACTCATCAGTGATTGGCCCCTTTAATTCACTAAAAATTTTAAAAAGCCGTTCCTCTAATTCCAAATCAGGATCGTCTACACCCCTAAGTGTTGCTTGTTCCGTGGGGACCTGTTCGACGGGCGCTTCTTCAGATGGGCTTTCTACCGCTTTCTCTGGTTTAGCAACGGGGGCTTCCTCTTCAATGACTTCCTCATCGCCAGAATCGAGTTCTTTTTCAAGATCGATCTCATCATTGGATTGCGCCAAGGCCATAGGCGAAGGCAGGGATAAAAAAATAAAATGAATTACAAAAAATGTGATAAAGAATTTAAACATCCGTGTTCAAAAATCCTTTTTATTCTTGGCGTAACAACTTTAATTGCACACTGGCCTGAAAAAACTCAGGACTGCCCGCAAACTTATCTTGTACGACTTTAAATGCCTTTTCGGCCTTATCCAGTTTTCCTAATTTACGATAAGCGATTCCTTTGCCTATCAATGCAGCGGGAAATTTATTGGCGCGCGGATAAAATTTCTGTAACAAAGAAAAATTTTTGATGGCTCTTTTGTACTGACCTTTAGAAAGAGCAAGTAACCCATTTAAGTAAAGAGCGTTATCGGCATGCACACTGTCGGGGTGGTTCTTTATCAGCAGTCTAACAGACTTATTAAGAAGAGTGCTGTCACCTTGCCGGTACGATTGGATCACTTTCGCGTAAAAATCTTGATCAGGGCTGGTGTTGATGGCGGAAAAACTAAAACTTGAAAATCCCAGAGCAAATAACATCGTAATAACCCAAGAGATTTTTCTTTTCATCCGCTGACCCCTTCCCCATTTAGTGATGCTCAATATTAATAATTGTAGGGAGCTTTTCTTAAACTGTCAGTAGCAAATGCGTAATAATTTACCGACTTTTCCACAAGTAATGTGGAAAGTTACCCCAGCCAGACCTTGGGCCGTAGTACGGACAAGGGTTTTAGCGAATTGCTTAGAAACAAACCATGAGTTAAGTCCATGAAATATCGTTAAATTTGAGAATAATACCTTACCTTAATTTCAGAATATTTATTTTTCTTAAATTTTGCCCTCGAACGGTCTTCAGCCAGACTCTAAAAACACAAACAAGCTAGTGGTTACCCACATTTGCATAAAGCGCTTTGAAAATGAAATTATTAATTTTGCCGTTTTTTTTCCTTGGGGCCTTTCACACCATTTTACTACCTGTGCTAAAAAACTTATCAACAATTGCCAACAAATTTTGTGTTCTGTCAGTACCGGATTCCCAATGGAGTCCTGTTTACAATGCAATTGTCTGTGGCAACCCGCTTCTGCCCGGCGAATTCAAATCAAGACTTATTATAACGGGATTGATTCATCTCATTGTTGTTTCCGGCAGCCACTTAATATTCTTGGTTGCCGTTGCGGAGAAGTTTGTCCCAAATCGAGGGGTTCTTTTCTTAATTCTTGGGGCCTTTACACTAATGACGGGGTTACAACCACCTACCGTTAGGGCGATGGTAAACTTAAGCGTTGCCGAAAATGCTGTTAGCCAAAATTTATTTTGGACAAAAGCGCAGCAGACAATGTTGGGTGGACTATTAACGCTCTTTCTTTTTCCAGCCTGGGCCAGTTCGCACTCATTTGTCATGAGTTGGGCGGCAAGCTTTGCGTTAGCGACAAATCAACATGATGTAAAAAGTTGGCGCTACCATTTTTGGGTTTATTTTGTACTGTTTCCTATTTTTCTACCTCTATCGCCGCTGAACCCGATTTCAATTCTTACGAATTTACTTTTTGCGCCCGTTGTAGGAGCGGTACTTTTCCCTTTTTCGCTTTTTGCCTTTTTAGGCAGTGGCCCCGCGCACCTTGTTGATATTTTATGGCAGATTTTTGACTCTTGCTTAAAAATAATTTCCGCCGAAGCACCGTTAACAATTCCGCCCATAAACTTTTCTCTGCTTTGGTTATGGGTTTATTTATTCGCACTGCATATTGGTGATCACATAAATTATGTAACAAGAAAGCGAAAGCCGCTTGGATAAAGTCTTAGTTATCATTATTTTCTATTGTAGCCGCATAGGCCTAAACACGCTGCCGCAAGTTATCGTTTGGAATGTGGGACAAGGCCTTTGGGTAACGGCCGCCACACCGACGGCCTGTTTGCATTTCGATGCGGGCGGCGAGAAAAAGTATTTCCTTAAAAACCTCCCTAGCTTAGAAAAATTATGCCGGCACTTACCTAATATTTTTTCTTTTAGCCACTGGGATTTGGATCACATCTCTTTTGTCGGCGGGTTTTACAAGAAGGGTTTTAAAGGTTGTCTGTTGCACACCCCCAACGGTTCCACCATAAGTCAGCGCAAACGGGAATGGCTAAATCTTTATCCCAAATGCCATGAAAATGTTGTGGCCATTAAAGAAATAAAATTTCCCTATAACGAAAAAATTTCCAACGAATCTTCTCGCGTATTTACTTTTGGCCGTTTTATTTTGCCCGGCGACAGCACCATTCAAAATGAAAAACATTGGGCGCCGCAGGTTGGTCTGGCCCCTAACCAAATTTTGATTCTTGGGCATCACGGTAGCCGCACAAGCACCGGTTCTTTTTTACTCACGCAATTAACCGGGCTAAAAACAGCCGTGGCCAGCGCAAATTTAAAGCGCTATGGCCATCCTCATAAGGAAGTTCAGATTCGCTTAAAAAAACAGGGCGTGAGTTTACTTAGAAATGAACATTGGGGGAATATTCATTTCCAGTAATAATTAATTTCCGCGGAAGGGCCTTAGCTCCATCTCAAGATCGCGGGCCACCGGCTCATAGGCAACGTAACCCTTGTAGACGTTAAGACCTAAAAGCAAAGCGGGATCTTTGCTAATAGCATCTTCTAATCCCATGCCAGCAATCATCGACGCATATTTAAATGTGGCGTTAGTGAGGGCATACGTTGAAGTCCGCGATACCACGCCCGGCATATTGGGTACGCAGTAGTGAATCACACCATTAACTTCGTAAGTGGGATTCGTATGCGAGGTGGGTTTACAGGTTTCGATACAACCACCTTGGTCAACAGAGACATCCACGATGACGCTTCCCGGAGTCATTTGCGCGACCATTTCTTTAGTCACAAGTTTTGGCGCTTTAGCCCCGGTTACAAGTACGGCGCCGATTACTAGATCGGCTTCACGCACCGCTTTTTCGATATTGGTCGCATTTGAATAGAGTGTATTGATGCGATTGCCATAAATGGAATCCAGATGCTCCAAGCGTTTTAAGCTAATATCAATAATAGTGACATCGGCACCGAGACCCACAGCAATATAGAGTGAATTTACGCCAACCACACCGCCACCGATGATCACAACTTTTCCGCGTCTAACACCGGGGACGCCACCTAACAAAATCCCCTGCCCGCCATGATCTTTTTGCAGACAGATAGCGCCGATTTGCGGAGCCATGCGGCCGGCAACTTCACTCATGGGTGTGAGTAGCGGCAAGCTACCGTCGGGTTTTTGAATGGTTTCGTAGCCGATGGCTTTTACTTTTCGTTCACACAAAACTTTTGTCAGTTTTGGTTCCGCAGCCAAATGCAGATAGGTATATAAAATTTGATTTTCCTTTAAGAGATCGTATTCATCGGGAAGGGGCTCTTTTACTTTCACGATCATTTCGGCTTTGGCATATACTTCTTTTTTGGAGTCCAAAATCTTGGCGCCGGCTTGTTCGTAATGTTCATTGGTAATACGGCTGCCAAGGCCAGCGTCTTTTTCGACATAAACTTTATGACCTTCGGTCACGAGTTGCCGAACGCCAGCATCCGTCATCCCGACACGATTTTCGCTAATTTTAATTTCCTTCGGTACCCCAATAATCATATAGACTCCTTCGCAATTAGAGAGTTTTATAATAGCTAGTAATGCTCGGTCAATATCGCCGCCAAATTCTAATTTTACTATTGAGTCACCTTTGGTGGCTGAATGCAAGCGCCGTCATTCCCGAAGGACTCGAAAATATAATGCTCGAAAATGGGCGTTCCCAAGGGCTACGTTACAATGTTTCTGTGCAAAACACAGAGTCTATCTGGCGCAGTGAAGGCCCAAGTGCAAATGTGTTGATCGGCTTTACCAACGCTGCCCGCAATTCATTCACATTTGGTTATTATCAAACTCTAAATCAAAACGATAAGGATGCTTACTTTTTGCGCTACGATTATACTTTTGCGGGTACCCATACGGTGGCGCTTAAATGGCTACATAATGATTGGAACTATATCTCCTCCACTCAAGAAAACATAAGTTTGGAGTACAATGGTTTTGTCAGCATTGAGTCCCTGGGAACGGGAGCTTATTTTAATTTAGGAATCTATCAGCGCTGGCTTAAACAGAGCTGGAATACCGATTATCAGAGTCCTTTTTCGCTCGCCACTGACGACACTTCGCTTTTTGCGGTCGCGACTTTTGGAATTTTATTTCGGCTATGGCCCAATGACAGTTTTGTCTCGTTTGATATAAACAACCGCAACAGTTTTAATTTTTTTAACAGTGACGATGTCGGCACCGATTTAAGTTATTATTTGAATTTTTCCGACGGCAGTTATTTGCGCTTGATTCTGGGCACCCGCTGGTCTGGCTTTTTTACGTTTCCTCCAGGCTATGCGACCACAAGCTATGTGGGACTGGGACTATCGTGGTAGATTGTGCCCCTTGCGAACAAGTCAACTTATAGGTTGCAAAAAGACATTAGATTGCCGAATACGCAACCTATAGGATGACTTGTTCCGGAGCGCACTCTTGCATGATGTGTGTAAGATAATGCTCCATGTGGGCCGGATGCGAATTCATATCGGAGATAAGATAGTTAAATTTCTTTTCAAATTCGGCGTCACGCAGGAAAGATTTGAATCGTCCGGCATCCATGCTGGTCTTTAGGCGTTTAAAAAAATCCACTTGCTGGGCCTGCAATATGGGATCGTGAAAAAATCTATCAGCATGCTCTAAGTCGTGAATGACAAACTCATAAGGCGTTTTTCCATTGGTGGATTTTTGCGGCAGGGAAACTATTCTTTGACCTTGCGTCTGCATTTCCAAAACTTCATAAGGGGTAGGAATACGCGTCGTGAATTGCAGACCGTAACGTCCCTCACTCCAAGCGATAAGGGAGCGGTTAACTCTTAGAGAAACTTTGCGCAGGGTATGCGTGTTTAGAAAAGCTAAGGCGGTAGTTTCCAGCGGCACTGGCGAAATTGGTTTGAGGCGGTTACCGATATAGATTTTCCCATAAAGACTCTGTGTCTCTTTTATTAGGTAAGCGGCGACCTTTTCGGCAGGATGAATGGCCATAAACTGTATCTTGACAAAATTTGGCGCTGAAGGAAACTAATAGACATGATTAAAGCAATTTTTATTTTATTTTTAACTGTGTCAGTTTCGGCCACGGACCTTAAAACCTGCGTTTTGGACAAGATCAAAAAGGACTTAAACGCGAAAGACACGTGCGCTCCCGAAAAACTTAAAGGCCTCGTGGGCAATGTACCTATGGTTTATCAAGAGTGCACATTGGCAGTTCTCGACGCCGGCAAGGCCATTAGCTACCCGGAGATGCAAACGCTCTCCAACACTAACCACGACAGCGAAATCGAAAAACTTTTTAACGACAAAATTTCTAGTTGTCAGCTCAAGGGTCAGACCAAAATAAGTAAGCGCGGCATGAAGCGCTCAATTGAATTTTTTGACTCCCAAAGTCCAAATGGAGATCGCTCGGGATCACCACTTGCAAAATAACTGGTGTGCGACTACCGCCTACCGCCAATGTAATTTCTTTCAAAAACCCACCAAAAAACGGCGCCCGAAACCCATGACGAGGCGTATAAACTTATAATTTCTATCTGGCGGTCCTAAATTGTTGGCCCAAAAAGTGAATTGGCCTCAAACGGGTTCATCTACAATTTTTTTGAGAGGGAAAAATATGAAATCAACAATCCTATTTGCATTAGCTCTATTGGGTGGGGCGCTGTCTTTATCAGCTTGCAAAAACAATGATAGCGGAGGAGCACCTGTAGTTACCGCTATGGGCATGTGCCAAGGCGGATATGTACAAACACAATATGGTTGCTTACCCCAAGGTTCTTGCCCGGTTGGTCAAGCCACATATAACAATACTTGTATTCCAGCAATCACGACCGGGGCCTATCCTTACAATCAACAAATGTGTCAGGCGGGATATGTACAAACACAATATGGTTGCTTACCCCAAGGTTCTTGCCCGGTTGGTCAAGCGACATACAACAACACTTGTATTCCAGCTGTTGCCGGCGGTTTAAATCCTTATGGCAATCAATACCTTGGTGGTCAGTACGGTCAGTATCCAAATGGTGGTTTAGGGTACGGTTCAAACCCCTACGGATCAGTCTACAACACATACCCTTATGGTATGAATGGTTATTACTGGACATGGTATTACGGCTTCTGATTTTTACTGCTTGATTTAATGTTCCCCCTGACCTAATTTTTCCGGCCAGGGGGAATTATGCAAAAACTTATATTCATTATTGCAACTCTGATTGGACTTAACGCTTTCGGCAAGCCACTGCAATTTCGCTGGGTAGGATCACAAGACAGCGAATCCCGTCCCGAAGAAATCTTAAAAAAAATAAATCTGCAATCTGGCAATAAATTTTCCATCGTTGATTTTAAATTATTTGAGGAACGTGACTTAGCCACCTCGCACTTTCAATATTACGTACAAGTCTTGAAGGGTACGCCGGTACGTGGTCGCAGCTTGCGCATTTGGTCCGACTTAAAAAATAAAAACTTAATTCAAATGGAAGCGCAGTTAGAGAGCCAGGAAAATCTTAGTAATCTTTGGTTAACCTTTACCTCCGAAGGATTTTCGCCACGCAATTTACAGGCCGCATTAGATGGCCAAGAGACAATGCAGATCGTGCGCAGCGAACTTGCCAAACATGCCGATGACAGGGCCATCTTCGACGTGAAATGGCAAGATGAATGGGCGTTTGAAACTTTAACTCGTAAAGTAAAAGTCAAAGGCAAACGTGGTTATCACTTTATCCGCATCGACTTAACCAACCAAGACGTCATGGAAAGCCGTTACGAAGAATTTCCTCAAGTTGATGTCCCGGCCATGGTGTACCCGATTTGGGAAGAATCTGAGACAGCCTTTGCCCCCACCCGAATTCCCGTGCTGTTGAAAAATTTAAATTCGTTTGTGCCCGCCGCCAGCGAAGACCCCTATGCCCCTCTGCGCGCCAAACGTTACTTTGAAGATAAATTAGATCCTATTTTAGGAATGGATCCCGTTTATCAAGAAAAAGGAATTTGGTCCAATGTCGACTTGAAAATGAAAGCGCTGGGAATTTTAAATAAACTTCCTCAGCGCGCTAACGACTACGCCAGTGGAATGGTTTTAGCCGGCAAATTTGTAACTATTAACCTGCATCCCGCCGTGGCCACAAAATTTCCGGGCATTAAATTTAAGCCGCTGCCTTCGGCCCAGTATAAGCCTGACTGGCGTGTGGCCACTGTGGACGGCAAAGAGGTTGGCGAGTTAGTTCCCGGCAATACTCTTTTAGGTAAACTTGTATTTGATCCAAAAGAAGTTGTAGAACGCGTGGCTCAACGTCACCCCGAACATGATCCCGTGACTTATATCAATGACGGTTTTGATGAAGTCCAAGTTTACTGGGCGGTTGATACTTTGATGACGGCCTTGCACGCCATGGGATTTACGGATCCAGAAATTTCCACCCGCCCGTTTACCGCCGTACTTTACGACCCAGATATTTCCATGCGGGACAATGCTTTTTATACCGATGACACCATTAACTTCACGACCTACTCATCCAAAGCACAAAACTTTGCGCGCGATAATACCACGATATGGCACGAACTCGGTCATGGCGTGATGGACCGAATGATGGGTGATTATATTGATCTCGCTGACACCGGCGGATTAAGCGAAGGTATGGCAGATTACATTGCACAGCTTATCATTCAACACGTGACCGAAGGTAAGCCTTATGATGGTTTAGAAAAAATGCGCATCATCAATCAAACGGGCTTTAATTTAACCAATGAAGTTCATGATGATGGCGAGGCCTATGGCGGAACGATGAATGACTTCTTAGTTAAAGCGCTGGCGAAATATGGGCAGGTAAATGGTTTAGCTAAAGTTGTTGATCTCACTTTAGAGGCCATGCGCCTTAGCCGCAATCACCCGGGACTTACGGCCGCCGATTGGTTTAACCACATGCTTTTTGCTGACGAGTTACCCAGCCGTGTACGTAGTGCGGGAGAGCTAAAGCCCCTTCTAATTGAAGCTCTTAACGGCCGCAATTTTGCTTTTGGCGATCAATCCACGGCGAAGTATCTGCTTCTTAATGATAAAGAAGAAGTTACCGATAAAACCGATGGCTCGCGCGGAAAGCCAATTTTGCGCGAAATTAAAAATGACGCCCACGTCGAATATCCCATGCACGTGAAGCTGACGAGCACGGAAACCTATAAATTTAAATATCCCGTCACGGTACGCGTGCAATTTGAAGGCGGTCCTATTCAGGGGGCGATTCATTGGGAGGGCCAGGAAAATAAAGCGGTAGAATACAAGTTGAATTCAGAAGCTGAAGCGGTGGATTTTAATTTGAAAGCCTCTGGCACATGTGATGCCGTAAACCGCGACGATGGTAGCTGTGTTGATTACGCGTACGTGCAGATTTTTAATGAGGGCGATAAAAAGCCTGTCGCTAAAAAACGTTTTTACTTACGCATTAAAGCTTTACCGTAACAAAAACAACTCGTGACATGATCATTGACCATGCCCACAGCTTGCATGTGGGCATAAATAATCGTGCTACCCACGAATTTAAATCCCCGTTTCTTTAGATCTTTACTAAAGGCGTCGGACTCTTTAGTTGTTGGCGGGAGATCCCTCATCGTTTTTCGTTTATTGACAATGGGTTTTCCGCCAACGAATTGCCATTGATATTTACTGAAACTGCCGAACTCTTTTTGTACCTCTAAAAATCTCTGCGCGTTATTAACCGCCGCTTCAACCTTTAAGCGGTTACGGATGATGCCAGGGTCCTTGAGTAGAGTTTTGATTTTCTTCTTGTCAAAACGGGCGACTTTTTTAGGATCAAAATTAGCAAAAGCTTTTTTGTATCCTTGGCGCCTCTTTAAAATTGTAATCCAGCTCAGTCCCGCCTGCGCGCCTTCAAGAATTAAAAATTCAAAAAGTTTACGGTCATTATAAACCGGCACACCCCACTCGGTGTCATGATACTTTACATAAATGGGATCGCTCCCGCTCCACTGACAACGTGTTGTATTTTTCATAGCTCTACCTTCTGATGCGAAATAGAATTTCCCGAAACTGTAAAGCGCACAAAATGCTTGGTATTTCCGGGATCCAAAAGTGTATTGATAGCACCGGTTACAATGTAAGTTGTGTTTCCCAGTTTTTGCTCGCGGTAACCATGGTAATGACCGGCAATCATGTAGTTTACGTTGTAGCGATGCATGAGGTCCTTTAATATAGCGGCTTCTTCTTCAGAGGCCATCTTAAATAAGTTATCAAGCGTGCCTGATATGGGCGGATAATGTGAAATTACAATTTTTAAGGGTTGGGTCGTGGCCGCTAAATCGGCTTTTAACCAATTAAATTGAGCCTCACCAATAGTACCGTTGCCAGAGTCTAGAACCACAACATGAACATTATCGGCGTCGAAAGAATAAATGCTGCGGCCAACATGTTCTTTAAAGTTGCTCCATCCCTCAAAATAAAGGTCGTGATTTCCCAAAGCCGCACGATAAGGAAGGCCCGAGGCGGTAAAAGTTCCTTTAAAGGCGTTAAACTCATTGGCCTTGCCAAGATTTGTTAGATCGCCGGCAACAATGACGAACGCATCCCCGTTCGCTTGTATTTGTTGTAATGTTTCACTGATAAAATCGGTGGAAGTTAAACCCACATGCGTGTCACCTAAAACGGTAAAGCTAAATGCGTTCGTACCCGCGGGATCAATATTAGCGGGCGCACTTAGGCTTCCCGAAAAATTTTCGCGGAAGCGTTCACGTATGCCGTCAAAATTTAAATTGTTACAGGCCGAACACAGCAAGAAAACAGTGGGTAAAATCTTTGCGGTCTTTTTGGAACTTCTGAATTTCACAATAAATATGTTAGCCAATAAAGTTGCAAAATGCCAATTCCCAAGTTTTCTGGCGCCAACCCTGGTGTTGCTATGCATCGAGGAAAGGGAACTGTTACCTATATTGATCGTTGGGTAAATCGGAGCCCAACTCGATGTGACGGTAGGAATCTTTGGACTCGATAATTTTTCGCACTAAATAGTTCATGACATCGTGACCGGATTTATAAAGTACGAGGTGACCCATAAGCGGCATTCCTAAGGTTACTAAATCGCCGAGGGCATCAAGGGCTTTATGACGGACGAACTCATCACGAAAGCGCAGACCTTCCGTATTTAAAATTTCTTGATTATCAAGGACGATGGCGTTCTGCAAACTGCCGCCGCGAGCTAAGCCCTTGGCTTTCATGGCTTCGACATCTTTTAAAAAACCAAAAGTACGCGCTTTAGCCAGTTCATGCGTAAAACTGTACTCATTAATATCAAGATCAATTTTTTGGCTACCAATTTTGGGATGAGGAAATTCGATCGTACACGTAAGACGTAAGCCGTTGTAGGGCAACACGTAGGCGTGCTTTTCACTCGTGCCGTAATAAATAGGCTTGGTCACGTAAGCATATTTTCGCGGTTCATCTTGTTCAACCATCCCGGCAGCTAAAATAGCTTCTAAAAAAACCGCAGCACTGCCATCGCCGATGGGAATTTCTGGACCTGTAAGTTCAATAAACAAATTATCGATACGAAGTGCCGTCAGCGCCGACAAGCAGTGTTCAACCGTCGAAACCGAAAACTCCGGCCCCGTTAACGTCGTCGCAAAAGACGTGGATTTAACAAACTCCCAATTTGTCGAGAGCGCCGGCGATCCAGGAAGGTCTTTACGTACAAAATAAATTCCCGTATTTGATGGCGCAGGACAAAAGCGCAGTCGAGTCGGTGCGCCCGTATGGAGCCCGATTCCGTCTATTTCGACCGGCTTACGTAGGGTTCTCTGTAAAAACATAATTAAGTTAAACTATATCAGACCTATCCACTCGTCTCAACGTGAATCTTTACCGATAGGATCAGAGGATGCGTATAATATTTTTAGCTCTAATTTTAGTGGGTTGCGCTTCGGCAGAAAGAGAAGAGCCCGTCACCTATCCCCACCCGGCGGCGTATGCCGTTGACGGTTTTTATCTCGACGTGCCACCTCCGCCTCACGAACGCGACGGCGTCAATGGGCCATTTTATTTTCGAGCTTGCACTCGCGCGACTCAGGGTTCATATTTTTCTAGAACAGCTTTTGATTGTGCAGACAGGTAATGAAAAGACTAAATAAACTTGGTTATACTATAATGGAAGTTGTAATCACCACGGGACTCGTGATGGTTATCTTTAGTGCCTTTACCATGGTTCTGCAAGTTTATACCAATAATCAACAAAACCTAGCTTATGCCGATCGCAAACAAGATCTATTGGTAACAATAATTAACTTGATAAATAACGACCAGGCCTGGCAGAAGACAGTGGATTCCTTGGCTAACACTGGCCTTGATTGCTTAAAAGATCCAGCTAAGTTTCCAACCGTAACAAATGCCGGCGCCTGTGATATGGCCGTCGACGGCGGTGCTTTTTCACTTCTGGATGAGGCCGGGACTATTTTCTTAGATAGCACCACCGCTACCGCAGGTTTTTCCCTCAACGCGGGACCCTGCAATTCGTATTCGGCAACTGGCGATGACTTTTGTCCCTTGCGCGCGGAGGTCACGTGGCGCCCCCTTTGCGTGACTTGTACAAATAATCAAATTGAAGTGACGATTACTTTAAAAGACACACCTAAAAACCGTAAGAATGCGCCGGGCTCCATTTTAACGCGAAAACTTGTTCGCTATGGCGGTCCGTTTGATATTGATCTCGTATTGTTTATGAAATTAGATGGAACAGTTGGCTCCACGGCGCCTGCCGGTACCGTCATAAATGACTTATCGGGATACAAAAATAATGGTGTTGTAACAGAAATAGCGCCGGGCGGAACAAACCCTACCTACTTCGCTGGAAAAGTTGGTCAGGGCCTGGGGTTTGATACGGTTGCGAACACTTGGAAATGGATTGCCATACCCGACACGTCGTCATTACGCCCTTCAACTCTAACTGTCGCCGCGTGGGTGAGGTGGACAGGCGGTGTAGGACCCGACGTTGCCGGAATCGTAAATAAGCATTTTCGCGACCTTAGTGACAGTTACACACTGCGCGTGCAAGATGCCAATACTTTTGCTTTTTGTTATGCAGAAGCCGACGCCGGCTCACCACTTCCCACTCTCCTACAACGTTGTGTTTACACGAATGCGGCCCCAATCCTTACAAATACCTGGTATTATGTCGCCGCAACCTATGACGGCAAACAAATGAAAATTTATCTAAATGGCGTGCTGCAAGCCGATGTTAAGGCTTACACCGGACCCAATTACTGGGCGTCTTCTTCTCTATTGATCGGCGTTGAACGCCAAGACACCTGGGCTAACCCCTACGGAGAAATTTTTCCCGGCGTTATTGACCACGTCAAAATTTGGAAACGCGCCCTCAAGGATAACGAGATCCTGCGTGAGTATAATAATCCGCTGTGATTACTTTTTTTGAAGACAGCTTAGCACGCACCGCCCGCTTCCGGATCGCTACTTGCGATCCGGTCGATGAGTTTGCCGTTAAATGTCGGCGGAGACCTTTGGATAAAAAATGCCCTACTTCTCCAAAAACCGCGGTTCAGCTGAACGCGTGCGGCGGCCGCCGTAGTTTTGAAAATTTAGAATTTCGCCGGCGGGAACCACGATGCGGGCCGTACCTTCGAGGGCGTGCTTTAATTCACCGATTGTAACGAATCCCTTTAAACAAAAAATGCTGATTTCGGGCTTATCTGGCTCATTTAAATAAATTTTGCCAAGGGCGGATTGAACGTGCGAAATTGTAAAGACCGTTTCCCAAGGAATAATGCGCTCTTCTTCTGAATAATAACTATCGTCAAGCTTAAACCAGCAAGCTTCCCCGGACGGCACACTTCCCAAGATCCTAGAGGTCGTACGCGCATAAATTGCAATACTCTTACTTAATAAGATTTTTGTTCCAATAGGTAGCATGGTAACCACGTGTGTATCCGGTGGCACTGCTGCCGCCATTTCTACAAACAGAAAACTAATCGCAAATAAATATTTTTTCATAAACTCTCCTAGTTGGGCCGAGGCGCGGTAAATTGCACACGCTCCGAATAATCGCTGTACTCCCAATCGCCGCGCGCGGGATTCCAAACAGCCGCGCGTAAAGTTATATCCCAAGTCCCATTAGAAAATGGTTTTGTTATCATTGAAGTCGCAGAACCGCCAACGAGTGTGCCACAGTCCTTCCAATTCGATCCACCGGGAACATCATAGTAACACGAATACATCTCCGCATCATATTGCCGCTGCCAAGCAAGCTGCGCCTCACAATTGCAACCACTTAACGATTGGGGCGTGGTCGAATTACTATTATTATCAAACGATCCGCCACCACTACCACCGTCGCCACCACTGCCGCAGGCGACTAAGCCTAATGTCAAAGCGACGACACGGCCCGGGGGTGTAAAAGCCATAAGTACACCGGCCCCAATAGCCAATTTTTGATTTGTTGTTAAACCCGGATCTTGTTTAAGGTCATGAACCGCGAGTTGTTCTTTAATTATTTCTGGCATTTCTTTTAAAGGTTTCTGCTCTTCGCCGGAAACAACAACCGTTGTTTTGCTTTTTCCGGGCTCTTCTATATCCGCCCGCAGCTCTGTCATCTCGGCTTTGGCAACTTGCAATTCATCGCGCCTAAGATTATTAAAATTGTAAGGGTTACGAATACTAACAAATACGACGGGATTGCGTAACTTTCTCCCCTGCTTTTTTAAAACGGCGTACAAAACTTTTAGGGATTGTTTGAACTTAGGATTTTCGACGGTTTCTGTTTTTATTTCTTTAACCATCTTCCCTAGCCCAGGATGACTTTCCATTAATTCTTCAGTTTCTGCTTTTTGCGCCTTGGGATCTATATGGACGGGCACTTCACCCGTTTTATCCACTAAAATTATTCGCGCTTCTTCTGTTTTTACGGCGTCTTTTGTTTCCACTTGAAGATTTAGATCTCCAGCAAAAGCCCATGACGATACACAAATGCACCCAAAAAAAATCCATCTCATAAGAACCACCCTTCGTTCAAATCGTGTAATTGCAGAAGTCATACCCTTTGCCTGTCTCATTTTGGGAGTTCTGACCCGTTCAAAGACTCGACAGTAACGACAATTGGCGGCGCTAAAAAATCTAAAATTCCCAAATTAAAACGCTAATACTCCCTAGGCTTGCAGCCAGTTTCATTTCAGGAACCCCCTAAATCCTTAGTAGCAATAAGCCGATAAGTACTGGCTATGAGACCGGAACTGCGGAACGTATCCAATCAAGGCTTTATCGGTATCATCATGATGATGGGCGTCTCGACTTTAGCCCTGATGGGACTTCTTAGCTCGAGTTACCAAAAAAAGCAGCTACAATTAAATTCCGGCTACAAAGTCGCCGTCGATATGCTCCAACAAAATTATTCGCTCTACATCCAAGACGAAACCGCATGGAAGAATACTTTTGAAGATCCTAACAACGACTATGCGTTTAAATGCCTTAAAGATCCTTCCGTTACCTGCACCACAACGAGTGTACGAATTCCCGAAATCCGCAATGCAAAAAACGAAGTGGTCGTCGACACTGCTGATTATAAAGGAGTGCGGGCTGACGGCACTCTTTGCGTTGAAACAAATATTAATGCCAAAGAATGCGATTTTCACGTTGATGTAAAATGGCGGCCAATCTGCAGAAGCGTGGGCCCCAATTGCACGGCACCTCCCACCCTCATCGAAGTAAATATATCCATTGCTAAATCTAGCGCACAAAATAATGCCGCCAGATTTATCGCGTCTAATGCTGCGGGAATTATGCGGCGGCCGCAAGTAATGCCTGTCGCCACCGCCGTCGGAGTTGGCTTCGAACACACTTGCGCACTCGCCGGCGGAGATGTGTACTGCTGGGGGAGTAGTTTCCAAGATACTTTGGGACCTGTTTCTAACGGCGGCATATTTAAAACTCCACAAAAAGTAACTGGCATCCCCACCGGAGTCACTAAACTTGACGTTGGCTATAGAATTAATTGCGCGATATCTGGCGGAAACGTTTATTGCTGGGGTGGGTATTTTCCGAAAATTCCCGAAAAAATTTACACGGACGCTGGTGTTCCTCTCGCTAATGTCGTGGACGTGACCGCGGGAGTTGGTCACGCCTGTGCCATTACAAGTGACGGAGCAGCTTACTGTTGGGGAGGTAACGGAAGGGCCTATTTGGGTTACAAAAGCCCCCCGACGCCTGACTTCCCACCGGACTACATGACAGACACCTTCTCAAACACAACCGCATTTCCAGTTTATGGCTTAAGCCGCGGAGCTAATGGGCCCGATTGGGGGGAAACAATAAGTATTTCCGCCGGTCTTCAACATTCCTGCGCCGTCTTAAAGGGAAATATCGGCCCGACCGCAATCAATGGCGGCGTGCTGTGCTGGGGAGTCAACGAACAGCGCGGGGGTAACGGCGATATGAGTGCAGAGCCTTATTATTTACTCGCTTATAAACCCAGAAACCCTTATATCAATGGACCCATGACGGCAAAGGGGTATAAGATTTGTTACCCGGGAGTCACAGAAGGTACTCCCTTGCCTGGTCCTCCGGGTGACCCAATGTTTATGTATGGACTCTTTTTACCGCTAGGACCGGGCCCCTCACCCAGCGATACTTTGTTCTGTAATCCAAAACCTGAACTCACCGATTATCCTGTTCTTAACAACAACGTTAAACAAGTGGTGACCGCAGGCGAGGCGACTTGCGCTCTCTATAATGACGGCCACTTGAATTGTTGGACGTATTATAATTATGGAAGATCGGCACAGGACCCGGCCGTATTACCACTGACTGACGCCAACTATCCCATGGATGTGACGACTATTACTAATGTCGACTGGTTGGGCCGCCACGCCGCCGGATTTTTTGCATTGAAAGCCGGAAAACTTTTTGCCTGGGGACGCAATCCCGGAGGAAATCCTCTGGGCGAACCTAGCGGCGCCCTCGGTAGTCTCTGGATGCCCTTTGAGCTCACGGGTCTTCCGCCAAATGTTACCAACGCCCAAGGTGGTGCCTTAGATCAAGGTAATCATTTTTGCGCGGTGGCGGGCGGAAAAGTTTATTGCTGGGGCGCCAACAATTTGGGTCAGTTAGGTGATGGCACACTTATCGACCGCACTATGGGAAATCCCATCATGGTGACCACATGGCCATAAGCAATTCTATCCGCAATTCAAAAGGATTCATTGGCGTCATAATGATGATGGGAATTTCGGCTATGGCGATGATGGGATTATTGAGTTCAAGTTTCCAAAAACGGCAACTGCAAATAAATTCCGAAAACAAAATTGCCGTCGATGTGCTCCAACAAAATTATTCACTCTACATTCAAGACGAAACGGCATGGAAAAATACATTTGATGACCCAAACAACAGCCAAAGTTTCGAATGCCTAAAGGGATCTGCAAATTGTTCTGTCGATGCTAAACCTATCCGCGTATTACGAAATGCCCGCAACGAAGTCGTGGTGGAATCCTCAAGTCACAAGGGAATAAAAATAGACGGAAGCCTTTGTACTTTGAGCTCTCAAGATAACAATGATTGTGACTTCCGTGTTGAAATTAAATGGCGCCCAATATGCAAAAACTCCTCTGGTAACTGTACAATTCCCCCACCGGTGATTGAAGTTAATATTTCTATTACTAAATCAACGGCCGCAAATAGCGCCGCGCGGTTTATAGCTTCAAACGCCGCAGGCGTGGTTCGTAGACCAACTAATATTCCCAATGCCACACAAGTCGTACTTAACGAAAATTCCGCGTGCGCCTTAGCAGAGGGAAACGTCTATTGCTGGGGGGACAACTGGCAAAAAATCTTAGGGCCCGGCGGAAGTAGTAAAACACCCGTCAAAATTGCGGGGCTTTCCAATGTAACTTACATTGCGGGAGGAACCCATAATACCTGTGCGATCATGAACGCCAATGTTTATTGCTGGGGTGGAAATAGCGCCGGGCAAGTGGGTGTCAATTCGGGTGGAGCGCCGGTTGCCACACCGACAATGATATTGAGGGCCGATGGTGTGCCCTTGCATAATATGGAAAAGGTTTTTGTTGGACTCGATCATATTTGCGCGATTAAATCCAACGGCACCGCTTATTGCTGGGGTAGCAACCAAAGTGGAAAATTGGGTTGGGATGAACCCGGGGGGTTAACACCTGGGGAAAGTAATAACTGGTATGATAGTACTCGCGCGCAACCCGTTATTGATTTAAGCCGCGGCTTAAAGGGCAATGATTTAGGACCTGTTACCAGTATGGCTCTAAGCGCTCACTATAGCTGTGCTGTCGTTAATGGCGGGGTCAAATGTTGGGGAACAAATGACGCCCGCGGTGGAAATCGACAAGTTTGCGGCTCCGGAACTCGCACTCTAGGATATACCCCTTTTAATAATACTCAAACCGGCCCGAGTGTTAAGGGCCACAAGATTTGTTGGCCTTACTTTGTTGACTCCCTACCAATACCTCTTCCTACCCCGTCGACAACAGTCTGGAATCTATCCAGTCAACCCCTAGACTTTAATGGGTTTTTCCGTGGAAGTACTGCGGCCAATCCCAGTAGTTGCGCCGATAACAGTCCAATTCCTTACGCTCATCAAGTACAAATTTGTAATCCGCATCCCCAATCTCCAGATGATCCCTTAGCCCCCGGAACTGATCACCCGCAACTACAATCGGGCGTCAAACAGGTGGCGATTAGTTCCGAGACTACCTGTGCGCTTAAGTTTGACGGTACGATGTATTGTTGGGGGTCGTATGATTACGGAAGGCAAGCCAAGCCCGTCATAGGAAATGAAAATTATCCCTTATTAGTTACAAGTATTTCTGGACTCGAAAGTATTGCCGGCACAAACAAAGGATTCTGCGGAATTAAAAATCAGCAACTTTATTGCTGGGGACATAATGATGTTAATAACGCTATAGCACAGCCGGGTGGATACAATATGTGGGATACTTACGTCGACGTTCCTGTTCAAACTTCGGATCTGCCCTCGCCAGTATCAGACTACAGTGGGGGTGGTGGTGGATGGAATCCCTTTAACTGCGGGGTCTTTTCTAACCGTGTTTACTGCTGGGGATTTAATGGCTCTGGACAACTCGGTGATGGAACTACAACGAGCAGAATCAACGGCACGGGCAGCATGGTAACAAACTGGCCCTAACTTTTTAAGGCTTCGTCAGCGAAAAATTATATTTTGATAAATCGATCGTTGGGCCGTAACCCGCCGGGATTTTATATTCAAATTCAACATTCACAATATAAGGCGGATTCAAGCAAGGTGCCATGGTACCACATGAGGGTTTCCAATAAATTTTTACTCTAATGGGGCAACCCGGGTTACCATTGACCTCGTCAAAAGTTGTACAAACCTTACCGTCTAAGCCTACGCCCGTCGTCGGCTTATGAAGCCCATACAAATAATATTCTCCAGCGACATCTTTGATGGTGTCAATAATTGGTGACGGACTCATGCTTTCAAAGGAAGAGCAATCGGTGCCGTCCTTTACGCATTGAATTTTAAGATTTGCCGTATAGCTATTAGTTCCGTCAAAGGGAGCCTTCGATACGCTGGTATTGGCGGAATCTAATGTCTCTTGCCAGCCATTAGAATCTTCCATGTGCAAATACAAATTACCTTTGATGACCTTCATCGCATTGTGGACGTTAAAAGAATACTTCGCTTTATTCGGCTGAGAAAATAACGCCATCGTCGCGGTTATAACTATGACCGTCATGGCCACAACAATTATCGTATCAATTTTTCCCTGGGAATTAAGCTTTTGCACGCGCCGAATCCTCGAGATGTTTTTTGGCCAATTCAGAAATTATGCGGCCGCGGGGAGTCTTTTGCAAAAAACCTTCTTGCAGTAAAAACGGCTCGTACACTTCCTCGATCGTTTGGGATTCTTCGTTTAAAATCGCCGAAAGCGTATCGATTCCGACGGGTCCGCCCGAGAATTTTTCGTCGATGATTCTTAGAATCCGCCGGTCCATGGGATCAAGTCCTATGGGGTCCACTTCTAATTCATCGAGCGCGTGATGCGCCAGTTTTTGATCGATATTTCCCGTACCAACAACTTCGGCGTAGTCGCGCACGCGTTTTAATAGACGGTTTGCTACCCGCGGAGTCCCGCGGCTTCGTCGCGCGATTTCGTTGGCCCCCGTTTCGTCGATGGGAATATTTAAAAGCTGCGCTGACCGCTTAATGATTTTTGCCAAAGAAGGATGATCATAAAAATGCAGCCGCTCCATAATTCCAAAGCGCGCACGTAGCGGCGCATTGATTAAACCTTCTCTTGTCGTGGCGCCAATCAAGGTAAATGGAACAAGTTGAAAGCGCATGGCCCGAGCTCCTAATCCATCCCCCGTAATTAAATCTATAAAGTAATCTTCCATGGCGCTATATAAATATTCTTCGACGGGCCGGGGTAATCTATGAATCTCATCAATAAACAAAACTGAATTAGGTTTTAAACTTGTCAGAATGGCCGCGATATCGCCTTTTTTCTCAATGGCCGGCCCCGAAGTTGTTTTACATTCCACTTTAAGTTCGTGGGCGATGATTTGCGCGAGTGTTGTTTTTCCCAGCCCCGGTGGGCCGCTAAATAAAATATGATCGAGCGGCTCGCCCCGCTGTTGCGCCGCTTTTACGAATACAAATAATTTTTCTTTTAATCTTTGTTGTCCCGGAAAGTCCGCAAAGCTATGCGGACGCAAACGGTTTTCCCAAATGCCTTCACTGCCCTGTTTATTGCCCGCTATGATTCTTTCTTCCATTAGGCTCCTTAGTGTCCCGAAAGTTGCGCTAGGCCCTCACGCACGCCGTCTTGAAATTCAATATTGGCGGGCATCGGCGCCACGGTTTTTTCCACTTCGTGCGGACTATAACCGAGGTTAACAAGAGCCGAGAAAATATCTTTCTTGACTCCCGCTTTAAGAGAGGTTTTTTCGGGGGCATGCTTAAGAACAAATTTATCTTTTAATGAAAATAAAATCTGTTCCGCGGTTTTTTTTCCGACTTTAGGTAATTGGGTAAGGGCGCCGATATCGCCCTCTTCTATCCAGCGGACTAGATCCGGCACTTTGGTGCCCGATAATATTTTTAATGCGACTTTGGGTCCAATCCCATTTACCGAAATCAACGCTAAGAAAACTTCTTTCTCCGTCGGCGTAGAAAAACCAAAAAGTTGAAGAGCATCTTCGCGCATGTGAGTGTGAATAAATAACTCGGTTTCGGCGCGGCCCAAAACATCATCCAAGGTCGCGCGCGAAGCATGAACTTCGTATCCCACCCCGCCGGTAAGTAGAATTATTTTTTCATCGTCCATGAATTTAATTTTGCCTGTCAAATAAGCGATCAAATCTCGATACCTCGCATGCGCATTAAATTTTCATTATCACAATAATTCCAAGCAAACAAAGCTAAAGCCAAAGCATCTGTTGCATCCCGCCGGGCAGAAATATCAATTTTTAATATTCTTTGCACAAATAGCGCCAACGTTTCTTTATCAGCATTGCCATGGCCCGCAATGCCTTTTTTTACCGCCCGTGCGGCAAATTCCAAAACACGTGTTTGCGCGCGCGCCGATTCCGCCATTACAACACCGCGAACAAGTCCAAGTTTAAAAGCACTATCGGCGTTTTTTCCGAAGAATGCTTTTTCTAAACTCAGAATCGCCGGTTTATGCGCGCCAATTAATTGCGTAATTTTGTCCCCTAGGATTTGAAGTTTTGACGCTACGGGGATTTTTTCTGGTAATTCGATAACATCATGAAAGATGTGTTTACTGACTCCATTTTCTACGCCAATTATGCCGATACCGGTAAAATAAAGACCGGGGTCAACCCCCATAATAATCTGCATGCCCTAGAGTGTACTAATAGAACTTGCTTAATCAAGTTGATATGTCATGATTATGATATGCAATCGCTTGATCCCGAATTTATTGAACGCTATCAGCGGCTTTATGAACAGGATCCTAAGTCGCAAATTTTTGCCCTCTTAGCGGATGCTTACCGTAAAGTGGGTAAAGTCCTCCAAGCAATGGCGATCGTTAAAGAAGGACTTAAACATCATCCGCAAATGGCCAGTGCCCACTTGGTTTTGGGAAGAATTTATCTTGACAGCAATGAAGTGCAAAAGTCGCTGGCCCCCTTGCAAGAGGCCACTAAGCTTGCGCCGGAAAATATTTTAGCGCACCAGTATTTAGCGGAAGCTTTTTTAAAGCTAAAAAGACCTAAAGACGCTTTAAACGCTTATAAATTAATCATGTTAATTAATCCCAATGACCCCGTTGCCTCTAAGGCAATTCGCAAGCTAGAAAGCTTAACGGCCGACGAGTATAGTGCCGATTTATTTGCGGCTATTCATCCAACAAGCCGCAGCAAACCGCCAATTGATTTGCCACCTCAAACCGTCGCGCCAACTTCTCCGACGAATTTATCATTGGGATCCACGCTAGACAGAACATTGTCGCTGGCCGATGCCTTAGCCGCACGCAATGATATCGAAAAAGCCATAAAAGTTTTAGAAGCGGGCCGCGAAGAACTAGGTAGTAAACCCGAAATTCTAAATCGGCTTAAAATGCTGGCGAATTTAAATGAAGAATTTGTACGCCCCTCAGAGCCCCCACCCACTCCTGAGTTGAACCGTTCCGCACGGCGTGATATAGCGAATAGTTCGAAAACGGAACTATTAAATAAATTGCTAAAGCGAATTCAAACTCGCCGCCGTGATTTAGAACGCTAGGAGAAATTATGCACGCGACGTCGGATTTTAAGAAGGGTCTTAAGATCATGGTGGAAGGTCAACCCTATTCCATCGTCGATTTTCAACACGTAAAACCAGGAAAGGGTAACCAGTTTACCCGCACAAAATTGCGTAATCTTCTATCCGGATCAAATTTAGAGCGCACTTTTAAATCTGGCGAAAAATTTGATGTTCCCAATGTAGAATACCGAGAAATGAACTTTTTGTACAAAGATGAAGGCGGTTATAACTTCATGGACCCAAAAAGTTTCGAACAGCTAAATCTTGACGAAAGTGTAGTCGTCGACGCCAAACCGTATCTAACCGAAAACTTGCCTTGCGTGATTCTTGTTTACAATGATCGCGCCGTTGCCGTTGAAGTTCCTAAGTCAGTAAACCTTAAAGTCGTTCAAACAGACCCAGGCTTCAAAGGCAATACTGTCAGCGGAACCACAAAACCGGCCACTCTCGAGACTGGACACGTGGTACAAGTTCCGCTCCACATTGCTGAGGGTGATTTACTCAAAGTAAACACGCAAACGGGCGAGTACACCGAGCGCGTTTCGCAAAAATAATGCCCCGCACCTGGTCTGCCTATTTTCCCCAAGTATTTTAGACTATTTAGGGGGAGATTTGGCAGCGCGTGGAGAAGCAATTTTTAGTCGAATTTAACATCCAAAGAGGCCTACGCGATGGACAGGGTTCTGACTCCATTGGTCAGTCCTTAGTCCAGAAGTCATTAAGCGGTCATAACGATTCTGAGTTTGTAAATGCCGTAGGCTACTTTCTTTTACAGACAGGCCAATACAAATTGCTTTTTACCTACATCTATCAACTGGCAACCGATCAAAAAGCGATCCCTTGGGGGGCAATGGTTTCTGCTTTAGCTTACTTGTCCGAAAAAATTCCTTCCGGTTATATGGATCTAATTCTTGAGGGCGCCGAAGACCAGGACCAACTTAACCAAGTTTTGCCGCTTAGAAATTTAGAGACGTTTAGTCCCCGTTTCGCCGAAGAACGAAAAAAATACTTAAAGCACCTCGGCGAGGAATACCAGAAACACAAAAAAGCCTTGCTGGATAAAATCCAATACCTTAAAAGCCAACGCATCATCGACGAAGAGGCAAGAGTTATCGAAGAATTTAAAGCCTTTTTTCCGTTAGCCCGGGACTTGGATGCTTTAAATGCTGATTTTGAGCGGCGCAAAGCCGAACACATGATTTCGGCGATGGCGGATAAGGGTGACAAAAAAGCTCCGCTGCGTAAACCGCGCCCCACTCCCCCGCCGGTGGAACTTCAGCCTTGGATTAGTTTGTTGGTTAAAGGTTGCCGCGAAAAGGCCAAAGCAAATCCTCAGGCCGCCGTGGATCTGGCACTCATGTTTTATTTTTTTGAACTTTACAGCGAGGCCTTGGCCGTCATTAGTGTCGCGCCGGAGACAGAATCGGTAAATTGGCTACGCCTTGAACTCAAGGTTTTATCGGGACGCTTTGTCGATGCCATGGAAGAAGCGAGGCGCTTGGAACAACTTTATGCCACCGACCCCGAATCCACCTTTGCCACCACCTACGCACGCGCCCAATGCTTATGGGAACTGGGGCAAAACTCTTTGGCGATTAGCCTTCTCCAAGGTATTGTGAGCATTCGGCCTTATTTTCGCTCGGCCCATTCTTTACTCAAACAATGGACGGCAGAAAACCCATGAAACTTAACTGGAACCGCTTACGCCAAGTGAATTTAAAGTTTATCGGTCAAACCGCCGTCGTTGCCGGTTTCTTTTTCATGCTGGGCTTTGCGCTTAAATATCATTACCCCCAATTTAAAACCTGGGCGATTTATCAAATCCGCGAAGTAAGCGCCAAGAATTTCGGGATTGAAGTTAAGCCCCGCAATATTGAAATTTCTTTTTTTCCTCTGGGAATTCAACTAGCGGATTTACAAGTGCAGGCACTAAAAGAACATAAAAAAGATTTCCCCCGCGTTTCCGTAAAGTATATCGCCGCCTATCTGGATTTCCTTGGCCTTCTCACCGGGCGGCTGCGCTTATCGAATATCGATATCGTCGAACCCGAAATTATTTTTATCCAAAAAGTAAAATCCCGCACTTCCAATGCCCCGCCTTTGCAATTTAGTTTCCGTCGCATGCGCTCCATCCCCGTTAACCGCATTCGGGTCTTGCGCATGAACCTCGATGCGCGTCTCGTCGATCCCGAAATTGCCCTAAGCACTAAGGGGTTTTCGCTCTCACTGGATAACAATGATGGAGCCCTGGAGTTTGATATCAATGGACCCGAAATTTCCTATCGTCAAACGGCGCATAAAATTGGCGTTGATTTTTCTTTTGTAACCAAAGGTCACGTTTACCGCAACGAAATAAATTTCGCTAAACTTCAACTCCGCCAACAAAACTCCGAAATCAGCGTTCGCGGTACCGCCTATGGCAAAGTCGAAGAAGGCATTCTTCATGACATGGAGTTTGATACTAAGATCCACTTAAACCTACCGGAGATTCGCGCGCTTACGGGAAAACTTTTTCCCGACATAAAACAGCCCGAAGTTCAGGGATCAGCCGAAGTAGCGGCGATTTCAAAGTACAATGCGGCCAAGGGATTTTCGGTGCAATTCCTAACGAAAACTCAAAATTTAAAGATCGACAAATTTACCGTCGGCAATCTTGAGTCGCGGGGGAATTACGAGGGCAAAAATATTTACTTGTCGCACTTAATTGTGCGCAACAGTTCCGGAGAATTTGGGGTCGGCGAAACCCGCCTGCAGTTGGGCGATAAACTCCTAGTTAATACCGAACTCAACATTACCCGTCTGGAATTACAAAAATTTCTTAATACGATGGGTTTGCACGATGTCCCCACGATTTTAAACTTAACCGGAAAGTTTAAATGTGACGGCGAAATTTCTCCCGACCTGACTTTAGCTTGCCAGGGAGCTGCCGAAGGAAAAAATCTCCATGTTTATGCCGGCGACGAAAAACCGTTTTCTATCGTTAAGCTCCCTGAATTTAACGCCGACGGCAGCGTCAAGGTAACCAAGAAAAATGTCGTCTATCAGGCGGCCTTGAAGGTGAAGCAGTATAACGGTACAAGCAGCGGCACTATAGATTTTGAAAATGGATTTAAAATTGCTTTTGATACTCCCGCACTTGGCTTTGCAGCCCTTGATCATCTGGCAAATTTAAAAACTGAAGGCGTGGTAAAGCTCAGCGGTGTAACCGAGGGCAATGCGCATACCGCCACAATTTCGGCCAAAGCATTCGCCAGTGATTTTTGGTTGGATGATTATTTTTTGGATAATGCGGAATTTGGATTTTCTTACGCGAAAGGAACTCTGGGGTTTACCGACATCCGTGGGCATGTGGATTCAACAAGCTATCTGGGACAGGTTGATATAAATTTAGATACAAATCAGATAAAGGTTAATGCCCGCTCTCCCGACACAGATTTAAAAGACGTGCAACATGTATTAAGCCGAAAATTTCAGTTGCCCTTGGATGTTTCTGGATTTGGTAAAATGCAAGTAAATCTTTCTGGCCCACTGGATCCATCGCAGTTTGATTTTAAATTCTTATCGCATTTTAGCGACGGCAGAATTGCTAGCGAATCTTTTGACTCTTTGATTGCCAATGTCTCTGCCGAAAAGGGCCTCATCCGTTCCAATAAAATTATTCTCACGAAAAACGCCTCACAAATCGCCGTCTCCGGGCAAATTACCCCGCAACTTGTGTTGCAACTTACCGCTACGGGTGATCAGTTAAGGCTTGAGGAGTCGCAGTTTATCAAGGGCAGATTGCAAGAGTTACGGGGCCAGCTTGATTTCGATCTCACTCTCAAGGGGCCGGTCAAAAAACTCCAATCGCAATTTAAAGGGTATCTAAGTCAAATGAGTTTAGGCAGCGAATCCATCGAATCGTCGACCTTTACTCTGGATTTTGGCGAGCGGAGCATTTTAGGAAATGGAAAGTTTTTTGGCTCACGAGTCACTAGCCAATTTGAATTCCCTTTAGATCCTGACGCCACTTTTCGCATTTACATGAATGCTAAAGAGCTAAATTTTTTACCGCTCATGGGACTCTTTTTGCGCAATGATCGGCACTGGGATTATAAAAGTAGCCTCACTGGAATATTAGATATCAGATCCCCGCGCGGCGGGTTTTGGAAGTCTTCGGGACAGGCGGTGATAGATTCCATGTCCATCGAACGCGGTCCTGTTTCAATGGCCTCCGACGCGCCGGCCAAAATCACTTTTGAAAACGGTGTTATAAACTCCACGACACTTAATTTAAAGGGTGCCAATTCCTATCTGCGCGCCAATGTCTCGAACTCCACGCGTGAATCTTTTAATCTCACGGCATCGGCTAAAGCGGATCTTTCTTTATTTGCGCTGCTAACTCCTTTTTTAAAAGAAATGCGCGGGTTAATGACGGTTTCACTCAAAGTGCGCGAAAGTTTAGACAATCCAAGTATCTTGGGTTCCGGCCTTATCGAGGGCGGTCTTATTAAACTTCCCGACTTTCCCAACGCGTTTCAAAATCTGCGCGCCGATGTTTTATTTAATAATCAAAAAATCCTTATCAACTCGGCTAGCGCTAACTTAGGTGGCGGAACTGTTCAAGCCAACGGCGGTATTACCTTGGTGGCCAAGAAAATGCCCCTGATTGACGTTCAGGGATCCTTTGAACAAGTCCATCTAACGGTTCCCGATGGCGTAAAAAGCGTGGGCACGGGTACGATCGCCATCACGGGCGCGGGCTTTCCGTATAAGCTAGCCATAAAGGGAAATATCGAATCCGGAGAAATCTATAAAGAATTTTCTTCTGATGATTCTCAGCCCGGCACAATTAAGCAAAGTTCCCTTCTGCCCAAGCGCGCCGCCGACAAAGAAGTTTCGCCTTTAACTTTTGATCTAAACTTATTTCTTTCGGAAAATGTGCGCATTAAAAATGAATTGCTAGACACAAATATTTCTGGGCAAATTCAAATACTGGGTGAGCCTACCGATATCAAGCTCAATGGACAAATCAACTTCGTAAAGAGCGGAAAAATTTATTTTCGTAAAACGCCTTTTGAAGTTTCCTCCGGAATTATTCGGTTTAAAGAGGTCATGAACAATCCGGAGCTATTTATTACTTCAACAGCGCGGGTGCAAGAACATGACGTTACCCTGTTAATTCAAGGCACTGGCCTTAAACCCGTTATTCAACTCAGCAGTCAACCCACACTCACTGAGCCAGAGATTATTTGTTTGTTAGCTCTCGGTGTAACTTGCGATACCATGGAAAAGAAAGTCGCCAGCCAACAGCAAGGTCAGGCAAGCTATCATCAGATTGGCGCCGTTTTCCTTTCTAATAATCCTTTGTTTAAACAAGCTAAAGACCGTTACGGCGTAGACGTGGGTTTTTCTACTACATTTGATCCTGATAATAGTTCCGTTCCACAAGTAACCGTCGGAAAACAAATCACGCCGAAGATTGGCGCTAAAGTTATTCACTCCCGTGGCAAAGAGCCCAAAGTCGACGCGCAGGTTTTTTGGAACTTAAACCGCAATTGGTCTTTTGTGGGCAGTTGGGAGGGCCGCACGGAGGACTCTACAAAATCAACGACGGAGCAAAAAAATAATAACTCCGTGGGCGTGGATTTAGAATACAAGGTGGAGTTTAAGTGATTTCTTTTTTAACTAAACTCTTCTTATTTTCTCAGATTTCTGCAGCGGCAGACCTAAAGCTCGTGGACATACCCGATGCTATCGCGCAAAAGCAAGCCCCCCTTATCCAACAAATCCGCCAAAACCCGCAGGCCTTTGATAAAATCGATCAGCTTATACGTAACCTCATGACCACAAAAAGTTTTGAGGTCGTAGAAGCACAAACTGATGCCCAGGGTAATATAATTATTGCAGCCCGGCCGGCACGTAAAATATCACGTATTGGGGTTACGGGAAATACGGCCATTGGGCAGGAAGAAATAGTTAAAGTTCTTGGTCTTGGTATTGGCGATAATTTTGACCGCAAAATTGTTCTTGAGGCGACACAGAAATTAAAAAACAAATACACGGATTTGGGCTTTATTAACACCGTCATAACCGTAGACTTTAAAGTGGAGCCAGAAAATCGCATAGGCATATTTTTGAGTGTTAGCGAGGGGCCGGAGTGCTTTATAAAGGAAATTAGATTCGACGTAAAAAATCCATTTCTTGCCACGCGATTACGAAGTATTGGCAGAAAATACCGTGGCTCGCGGTTTTCTGCCAACGTACTTTCGGAGTTTCAAGCCAAAGCTAACGAAGAGTTTATCGCGGATAATAACCGCTACCTCAACGCTTCCCTGTCAGCGCCGCAAATTGATTTCAACGCCAACTACAGCGAAGTCACAATTTCTTATCAGGTCGCTGACCCCTATAAAATTGAATTTATTTTTAAAGGTAATAACTCGCCAAATATGGATGACGATTCGTTACGCCGGGCAATCGACCCGGACTCCCTCGCGCAACTGGGATTTAATATTACGACCGAAGCGACAACCCGCGTGCGCGATTACTACTTAAACGCCGGGTACGCTCATGTTTCGGTAAACCCGCAATTGCGCCAATTTGAAGAACCGCCCCGGCGCGAGATCCACTTCTTCATTGAAGAGGGACCTAAAGTGGAAATCCGCAAATTTTACATCCAAGGTCAGATTTCCCGCCCACCGCAATATTATTCTGAATTCATCAGTGATCACAGTTCCGATCTAATCCGCCGCGGTTATTACAATGAAAAGGATCTTGATCGCGGCTATAAAAATCTCATCACGGAACTACGCAATCAGGGTTACTTCCGCGCCCGCATTCAATCCGCCAGTTTGCTGGAGGGTCCGCGCCGCCAATGGGTAGACGTCCAAATTTCTCTTTACGAAGGGCCCATGACCGAAGTCCATGATATTTTATTTACCGGTAATCAAAGTTTTTCCGCTGAAGAACTAAAAAGTTCTTTAAAAATAAAAAAGGGCGGCCCGCTTCACCTCAACGAACTCGAGGAAAGCTTAGATATCTTGCGCCAGTTCTACCTGTCGCGCGGCTATTTGGAAATGCAGATTTTAGGCTCGGCGGATTCGCTAGTTTCTTATAATAAGACCAGCACCCAAGCGACGATTAATTTTAAAATTCTCGAAGGGCCTAAAATTACCGTTAACTCCATAATTATCGATGGCAATGACCAGACTCAAAACTCGGTGATCCTACGCGAATTAAAATTTAAAGTTGGCGAACCGCTGACTCCCGCCTCCATTGAATCTTCCGTAAATGGTCTGCAACGGTTAGGACTTTTTAGTAAGATCGAGATAGAAACTTTCGAGAAGGGCACGTCAACGGGACCACGCACGGTTATTGTTCGGCTGGCCGAAAAAAATCCTGGTCTTTTTAAATTTGGCGTGGGATTTACCAATGAAAACAATTTAAATGCGCGCGGTTACGTGGGGGTTTCCTACCGCAACTTATTCGGCACCGCCCAAGCCGTGAGTTTACGCCTGGAACAAAACAAAGCGATTGCGGCCCTTCCCGGTAAAACCCTCGATTACGGCGCTGATTTCCTCGAAAACAAAGTAACCGCAGGTTATTTTAAGCCCTATATTCCCCTACTATTTGATATTGTTGTAGACGGCCGTATTAATCTCTCCCGTGCGCAAACGATTACCAGCTACCCTACGCCGTCTCTGCCAAAAACCGACATTCAAGAATCAAATAGCGTTGATTTTCTGCTGGAGAAGACCTTTAACCCCAACGTCAAATTTACCTGGGCACTCTATGGTTTTTCTCATGACTCAAAGTTTTTCGTTTTTGAACGGCCGCGTTCGGAAGAAGATGTCGCCCGCATGGGTCCCTCTATTGACTTTGACTACCGCGATGATGTTTTTAATCCCACAAAAGGGCACTTCATTCGTCTAAACTTAGATTACTCAACACCTTGGATGGGAAGCTCGCGAACCATCGAATTTTTACGCACATCCACCACCCTTTCGCACTATCAGCCCATTAAGAAATCCGGCTGGGTGTGGGCCAATTCCGTCCGGGGAGGCTATGTTAAAAATCTCTCCACTATTAACTATGTTGTCGATGCAACTCCCGGCCAAATTCAATATGCCGGTGTCCCTTATTTACAACTTTTTACGCTTGGCACACGCTCGACAATTCGTGGCTTTGATCCTTCATCAGAACTTATCCCCCGCAAGGACGACATCATAAATAATCTCAATCTTCAGGGAATACCCATGAACGATGACTTCGCGATCACCGACTTTAAACTCCGCGATGAAACTTATTTTTATCTCGTTAAATCAGAACTCAGATTTCCCATATATGGTTCCATCGGCGGCGCTATATTTTATGACGGCGGTGCGGTCATGATGCCGGGATTTCGCTTTGAAGACGAATACCGCGACTCCGCAGGCGTAGGTTTAAGGTTTATGACGCCTGTGGGACCCGTAAATTTTGAGCTCGCTTATAAACTTGATCCCATCTTTCGTTCGCAAGTTAACAGCGATTACTCGGAATCAAAATACCAATTCCACTTTAGCATCGGATCGTTTTAGTTAGTTAGACGCTCAACCATTACCGGTGAGCTCTTAATGCCGCGCCAGAGACAATCATGATTAGCAGTCCCGACAATTTCGCCAATTTAATCAGGTTCTACCTCTGCAACTTAGCCATATAAAACCCGTCAAACCCAGTTTCATCCGGCAAAAGAGTTTTCTCTTCGATAAGCTTAAATCCCAGATTATTTTTAACGACAAAATCCTTTACGATATCATTATTCTCTGACGGCAAAATGCTGCAGGTCGAATAAACTAAGGTGCCGCCCTTTTTTACCATCGCCGAATACTCAAAAATTATTTCGCGCTGTAAACCATTTAATTCGGCAACTTTTTTTAAAGATAATTTCCATTTAGAGTCGGGCTTGCGGCGCAGAACACCTATTCCCGAACAGGGAACGTCGAGTAATACCCGGTCCGCCGATTCCGCCAGCCGCTTAATTGTTTTCGCTTCTATGGGTTTTACCTCAACAATATCCACGCCCGCCCGGTTCTTTCTTCGGCGCAGTTCTTCGAGCTTCTTTTCGTGTATGTCCATGGCCACAATCCGGCCTTTGTTCTTCATCATAGCGGCCAGGTGAAGGGTCTTGCCTCCGGCTCCGGCGCAAGCGTCGATAACCCGTTCGCCGGGTTTCACTCCCAAAAACGGAACGATTTGTTGTGACGACCAGTCTTGAATTTCAAAAAGCCCCGCTTGATAGGCAGCGGATGTAAAAAGATTTTTTCTCGTTAGCAATAAAAGGGCGTCTCCATCGATGGCCTTTACTTCTATGCCCTCGGCCAGGAGCGCGGGGATTAATTCCTGCGGTGTTGTCTTTAATTGATTCACGCGCAACACGACATCAGCGGGCTTATTTAATGCCGTAACAACTTTCTGCCAACGCCCACCGATTTCCTTTTCGCCCAGTTCATTCATCCAGTCGGGAATCGACTCGCGGATGGCAAATGGAAATGATTCCACAATCTCAGCATTCGGAAAAACAAAACCCTGCAATACTTCAAATTCGCGCCAATGGGGTAACTCAAAGCCATTTCTAACTAGATAAATGCCATACCAAATCCAAACGTTCCTTTTATCAAATCCAGAAATCTCGGCGACATGTTTTAAAAGGCGCCACCAACGTACGATTTCGTAAACCGTTTCGGCCACAAACCGGCGGTCGCGCGCGCCCATTTGTTTTTGTGTTTTTAGCTGAATTTGTACGACTTTATCGGCAAGATATTTATTTTCAAAAATATCTCGCAGACACTTAATGACAATTTCAGATTGCGGACGGTGGATTTTCAAAATGTAAAAACGGCGCCGGTAGTTAAGTAACTGCCGTTAAACTGTCCGTCACTTAAAAGTAAAACATGATTTCTAAAGCCCGCTTCGACAAAAAGGCCCACGCTTTGGAACAAATTCATAAAACGCAAACCGAGAAACAATTGATAATCGATAGAAACCGAGGACTCACTCGACAATTGTTTAAAGAAAACGCCGGGCCCTACACCCGCGCCAAAATAAAATGGAAATTTGCTCATCGCATCCGGAAAACTAATAGCATAGAGGATGGACATTTTGGTCGCCTTTTCGCCTCCGGTAAACTCGTAGGAAGCGAAATCCACTTTTACGAGTTTGTCGCCAGAGTTCACCCATTCATCAAACCGGTAAGAAAGTCCGATAATAAATTTGCCATTATCGGTTTCTCCCGCGCCCCAACGGTAGCTGTCAGAACCTAAATGATTTCCCAAATAAACGGACATGTAATGGAGTTCACCGCCGCCACTGGCTGCACTTGCTGAGCCGTCAGTCTTTCGCGGTTCAAAATACTTGGCGGCAGCTTTGGCGCCCGTTTCAGGAACTGGCGTAGGCTCTTGAAATCCCATAGTTAATAGACCAATAAACCCTATAGAAATTACTCGTAATGTCTTCATAGATCGTCACTATATCTAAAGCGCATTTGACGCGCAATGTTTTATGTGCTACCTGACGCCCATGAGCACGCGCCGCGCCTCTCGTGAAGTAGCCCTACAAGTTCTTTTCCAATATCACTTTTCGCCTGAAATTGATTTAGGCCAGTGTCTTTCTTTATATGAAAGCCAGTTTCTGCGCGACAAAGATGCATGGAAATACGCTGAAAACCTTATTCACGGCGTGTTGGAATTTAAAAAATCCATCGATGAACTCATCTCCAGCAAAAGTTTAAATTGGAAAATCGAGCGTATCGCCGGCGTCGATTTAAATATATTACGCCTTGCCGTTTTTGAAATGAAATTCATGAAGGAACCTATTCCCCGAAAAG
This sequence comes from uncultured Bdellovibrionales bacterium, assembly GCA_964498095.1. Taxonomy (GTDB): domain Bacteria; phylum Bdellovibrionota; class Bdellovibrionia; order Bdellovibrionales; family SG-bin7; genus SG-bin7. Next base: position 106,498 of record CAZCFY010000003.1, read on the forward strand.
TCGCTATCAATGAGGCCGTCGATATCGCCAAGAAATTTGGTAGCGAAAACTCCTCCGCCTTCGTAAACGGCGTCCTCGACCAGATTTAGGTAACAGTTCCCTTTCCTCGATGCTCGGCATCGAGGAAAGGGAACTGTTACCTTTTTTAAATTTATCCTGCTAACTTTTTATTATGAATATCTCTAAGCTAGAATCGTTAAGCGCATTTTCTCCGGGATCAAAACTTTGGATTGTTGCGGACCAGGTTAATTCACGGTGGTCCGAGGTTATTGATTGGGAGTTAGGCTTCCAACTTACGCGCGCCGACCAACACAAGGACCCCGTCGTCGAAAAGAGGCTCGAAGAAATAATCAAAGCTTGTGAAATGCCGCTACAAGATTACTCGCAAAAAGAAAAATCACCACTTATGGTGGCTTCCACTCGTTATTTACCAAATTCCTTTACTGTTAAAGTTCCTTACGCCGACGACAAAGCAACTTGGCTAAAATCTATCACGGCAATTTGGGCAAATCTAAATTTCCCTCCGCTAAGAATTTTTCTGCCAAAAGGCATGGAATTTGACGATGTAAAAAAATACTGGGCGCAGAAAGATGGCGCGCAAGAAATTTCGGTGGTTTTAGATAGTTCGGCAACTCACTAGTTACTCTTCACCCCGATCGCAGTCGCCCGGGGCTGGCTGTTCCACTACGATGGCTTTATTATTACAATCCAGTGAAAAGCTCATTACACGCTCGTCATCCTTTAGGTCGGCCTTATGACCAATTAAATTTGGAATCCAGCTCTGTAGTTTCCCCGTGGATTTGATTTTACATTTCTCGGCTTTTTCTTCGCAAGTTATGACAATGCTCGCCTGACCCTTTAAATACTTACCTTCCGCAAATGAGTTTTTATCCGGATCAAGCAGAAGTTATACCGCTTTGCCATTTTTTGAAACCTCACCTGTAAAAGTGGCTTCCCAAGGATTATCACCCTCTTTGAACACACGTTTTAAAAGCGTTTTATTTTTTTCGACAGTAATTTCTGCGATATCTATCAGATGATCTTCACAGCCATAATGGTCAGTACCGCAATAAAGTTTAGCCGGAAGTGGCGCGGTCATAACATCTCCCTAGGGTTCACTTTGTTCGGGGCCGAAGTTACCCTATTTCTCCCACATACGCGTGAATAAGATCAAATATCTTTTCCGCTCTGGCGCGCGCCTCAAGAGGCTTTACCGAGGTAGCAAAGCGATGACCAAATCCTAATCTGATGGTCAGAAGGAGTTCACTGAGTAATCTAGCGTTTTCTTTAGGTAAGCCTAAAATCTCAACAGCGCAGCGTGTAGCCGAATCGAGCCAATGTTCTTCGTATTTTCTAATTATCTCACCCATCGGTGTTTCTGAACCGCGAAAGCGAAAATAAATTTTTATAACAACCGGGATATCAGAAATTGTATCGAATACAAAACTGACTCCCTCTTTAAGTTGCTCCTCCAACTGCGCGCGAGTTCTTGGAAGTTCAATTTTTTCGCGGGAAAAATAGGTAGCAAAAACTTTGGTGGCAAATTCAATGAGATGGTTCTTGTCCTTCCCAATATATTCATAAACCCATGCACGCGAAACACCCGATTTACGCGAAACTTTCGAATGAGTGACGCCTAATACGCCATCTCTATCAATAATATCGAGTATGGCCTTTGAAACTGCAAACTGCTTTTCTTCTTTATTATTGGTTTTTTGCGCTGACATAAAACCCCCTTTTCTGTCGGGAGATATTCTGGTCTCAATTTCAGAATGCCATTAAAATGGAGTTAAAAGGAAGGTTTTATGTTTAAAATCCTGGTCTTATCTTTTACAGCCTGTTTTGTCTTTGAACGCCTATTTACGGGATGGCATCTCCCTACAGTTAAGTCCTGGTATGTCCGAGTCCTACTCACAAATACTATCCAATTGATCGTCGTTTTGACGGCTGGATTTACCTGGGAAAAGTGGCTTTCGGCAACTAGCATATTTCAGTTATCCGAGAATATGAATGCTTGGGCCGCCGGGTTTCTTGCGTATTTTATCGCCACCTTTGTTTTTTATTGGTGGCACCGCTTGCGCCACGACAGCGATTTTCTATGGCGTACGTTTCACCAAATGCACCACAGCCCGCAACGGCTTGAGGTTATTACCTCATTTTATAAACACCCCCTTGAGATGATTGCAAATTCCTTATTGGGCAGTATTCTTGTCTATTCGATACTGGGCCTAGATTTAAAAGCCGGAACGATTTACACCTTGTTCACGGCCCTTGGCGAATTCTTTTATCATACGAATATAAGAACCCCTCGTTGGGTAGGATATTTTTTCCAGCGGCCAGAAATGCATCGCGTACATCATCAATACAACCGTCACAAAAATAATTACGGCGATTTTGTTTTTTGGGACATGCTCTTTGGCACTTATGAAAATCCAAAAACCTGGGACGGCAACTGTGGTTTTGATGAGCGAAACGAATTGAGAGTTAAAGAAATGCTTAAGTTAAAAGACATACATAGGCCCGTGAGCTTTGTCCTTACTTTCCTTTTTCTAACGAGCTCATCTGCCGAGGCAAATGCTACGAAGTTTTCTTCTTGGGACGAAGCCTGCAGCAAAGCGCAGAACCTAGTTGCCGAAGGTGATATTGTTTTTCTCGACATTCCAAATATTCTCTTTCGCAATGTTGCCGCTAGCACCAGGAGCTGGACTTCCCATATAGGTATTGTCTTTAAAGATGATAAGGGAAACTGGATTGTCAGCGAAAGTAAAGTTCCCTTCGCTACGGAGACGTTACTTTGCAAGTTTTTAAAACGCTCATCACAATATAACTTCGAAATTAAGAGACTAAACCGCACACTACTACCTGCGGAAATCAATATGATGCGGACCAGGGCGCGCGGCATGCTAAATGGACATTACGACTTAGGTTTTGACTTTGATTCGCCAAAACTCTTTTGTTCAAAGTTTGTATATTTAACCTATAAGGCCATTGATATTGAAGTGGGTAAGATCCAAACTTTCCGCCAGCTATTATCAGAAAACCCGGGGTATTCCCCGGCATTTTGGCAATTGTTTTTTTTCGGTAAAATTCCCTGGGAACGCCGCACTGTCACTCCCGCGAGCCAGCTTAATGATGGAAAGTTTATATCCGTTTTAAAGACGCTATAAACATATTTTTCAATATATTCCGTCAACGCTGACGCTGTAAAATTCGCACTTAGGTAAGATTTTAAATAGTTCATTGGTCGCGAGTATTTCGGCGAGAAATTTGGCCTCGGCGATGGGAAGCCGAAGGCCGCGCGCAGGAGGCGCGCGCCGAGCCGCAAGTGCACGGAGCACGGGCCTAATTTGGCGCCAAAATACTCGCAACCAATGGGTTACAATTTAAGATTTTATTTCGTGGTATTATGCTGTAGCGCTCGGAACAAGACTTCCGCCGCCGGTTTTGCCGTGGAGTCCTTGCGGGAATAAAACTTCACGTTATAACTATAATTGATATCGCTAACTTCGACCCTGGCTAAGCGGCCGCTTTGCACTTGTTTACGAATACTGTGCGCTGGTAAAAATCCCCAGCCAAATCCCGATTCAATCACGCGCTTAAGCGAACCCACATTCGTAGTTTCTATAACTGGATTAATTTTAATATTTTTTGCATCCAATTGTTTTTGTAAAAAAGCGTCAAACGCCGGGAAATGGTGTTTTAACTTCACCATTGGATTTTCCAGTAATCCATTAAGGTCAATACTGCTCGGCACCGTCGCATCGCGCGCTGATACCACCAACCAGACTTCGTCCTTAAACAATACCTTTTCTTCATATAGGTCTGAATTTCCCGAGTACTCTTTATTCACATCCGGCAAGATGGCCACATCAAGCTCGCCCTTCTTCATTGCGGCCAAGATTTCTTCGCCAGAGCCATACTCTAAGTTCAACGTGATTTGGCTGTTAGTTTTCAAAAATAACCCAACTAGAGGACTCACCAAATACATGCCAATAGAATTTAACGTACCGATGACAAGTTTACCCTTAACTTCCGATTTCATGCTTTGAATCGCCACTTCCGCTTGCTTCGTGAGATGCATAATCTTCTTTGCATACTCATACAAAAGTTGGCCGTGAAGAGTAGGTTTTACATGACGAACGCCTCGCACGAGGAGTTCAACACCTAATTCTTCTTCTAAATTACGAATTTGTTGGCTGACTGCGGGCTGAGTTAAAAATAACTTTTCTGCAGCAGCCGTCATGCTACCTTCGTTGAGGATCGCGCAAAAAGTTGCGAGTTGTTGCAGATTCATCTTATCAGATACCTTATAAGGGTTTGTTATGGATAATCAAGAATAATCTAAATAGAATTTAGAGCTCGAAGTCGGTAATTATCTTCGTGGGACAAGGGGGAGGGTTTATGTTTAAACCAAGCTTACTTTTAGTCACCGCCGCGATGTTCATCGGATGTTCACAAAACAATCAGCAGCCAGTACCGGTAACTTATCAAACACCGCAATATGAAAGCCGCGCGCTTGGCTACATCGTACAAGTGGACCTAAGAGATGTTCCCGCATTAGAAAAAAATTTTGCGGGAAGAATCGAAGTGATAAACGCCGAAAGCGGCATTTATAAAGTACTTGCGGAATCGGAAAATGAAATTTACGTCGCTGTCCCTGCGGCCGAAGTTCATAAAAATATTCTCCTAGGAGATGGGGTAATAAAAAGTCCCGCGTTTGAAGCGCTCGCTGCAGAAATAAAAGAAGTCTCACCAGCAAAAGAACTTTCGGAGTGCGCCGACGGCGAAGAACCCGCAACTCCAAGCATTAAAATCCTAAACGAAAAGGAGTTACGCGGAAAAAGCGGTATGTTTGAGCGTAATCAAACATTAAAACTCGCCGCCGCCGACGAAACCCCGAATGTCCGCCGAGGTTGGTTCCTAATTTCGCCGGGCGAAACCACACCCAAAGGTCCGCTTTCGCAAGAGTTGGAGTTTGACCTAAAACTGGAAACTTTTGGTCATTACGAGGTGGGCATACTCGTGCAGGACGAGAAAAATGTTTGTGCACTTACCGTTTTAAAAGTTGGCGTAACAGCTAACCCTAAGTTTGATCCGAAAGCGCGCGGTGCGCATGCACTCCTCCAAGAAATGGAGCAAAAATTTGCGCATCTCGATGTCATTAATGCACCCAAAGCTTGGAATGTCACTCAAGGCGAGGGACAGGTTATTGCCATTCTTGATTCCGGCGTTAACTATAATCACCCTTACTTAAACGGAAATATTCTCGTGAACTCAAAAGAAATTCCCGATAATGACAAAGATGACGACGGTAACGGTCTTATCGATGACCATCTTGGATGGGATTACGTTCAAGACGATGGCTTACCCTTTGATGATGCGGGCCATGGAAGTCACGTGGCGGGCCTTGCTGCCGCAGAATCTTTTGGTGTCGCCCCAAAGGCAAAAATTCTACCCGTTAAAGTGATCGACGAAAATGGCGCGGCCGACATGGCCAAAGCGACTGCCGCTATCTATTATGCCATTCACCGAAAAGTAAATGTGATCAATGCCTCATTTGGTGGGCCCATGGATCGGGGTATGCCGCAGCAGGCGCTGCAACCCATTTCACAGGCGTTTGCCGCCGCTGAAAAAGCCGGAATTATAATCGTGACGGCCGCAGGAAACGGGACGCGTTTACCCGATGGCACGCCCGTTGGCCTAAACACTGATGTTGTTCCTCACTTGCCGGCAAGCTTACCTTTTCTCAATAACATTGCCGTAGCGGCCGTAGATTTTCAGGCAAAGTTAACGCCGTATTCAAATTACGGCAAAAAGTCAGTTAAGGTTGCCGCTCCCGGCGGAATCAAGGGGCAATCTCTTTTCTCGGCTAAACAAGAAACCACGCAAGGAGAATTATTTTGGGGAGCCGAAGGAACTTCGATGGCGGCACCTTTAGTCTCTGGTATGGTCGCCCTGATTAAAAGTGCCAACCCAAAACTTACGGTCGCCGAGATTAATGACGTCTTGGTAATATCGGGAAGTGAATCCGCTGCTCTTAAAGGAAAGGTTCAGTCGGGCCGTCTACTTGACGCTTACTCCGCCGTAACCAACGCGAAAGCGAAAGTAAAAGCTAAACCCGCACGCAAGCTTGCAAAACGCGGTTGACATAGAGGCATCGTTAGCTAGACTTAAAGGATGAGTCTAGCATTAAAAGTGGCGGCATCTTTCTTGGCTTTCTCACCGGTTGCATGGTCCGTAAACTACAAAACTTCTTATCTTTCATTTGATCTTCCACCCAATTGGGAGTGCGTCCCTGAAGGAACGGAATATGTCTGCGCCTCTGGCGTAGTCAAAGGCAAGCGCGATGCTGTTATTGTTTTTACCGCTAAAGAACGCGGCCCCTCTGATAGTCCTTCCGCCTATGAACAGCATCTAAAAATGCCAAAAACAATACCTAATGAAAAGAATCAGCCGGCGCAATCAAAGGTCATTAAAGTTGTTCGCAATCTCATTGGCGGTCAGGAATGGATCGACGGCCTTCATGATAGTTCCGAAGTATTTAACTATTACACGCGTTATTTGGCGACCGTTAAAGACAATCTGGGCATTCTTGTGACTTTTAGTGCACACCGAAAAAGCTATTCAAAATATAGTCAGGATTTCGACCGCGCCATCCGCTCCCTTGTTGTGCTGAAAATACCAACTGCGGCACCGCTCGGAAACACGACAGCAACAGGTCCCACAACGGGGCAAGGAATGGGAATTCCGTCTTTACCGGGACTTGATCAAACACCTGAGCCTGATGCGGGCGCGGGAAGCGAAGGCGGTGGCACACCCATGTCAACCGTGTTAGGAATTGCACTTCTTTTCCTGGCGATCGTGGGATATTTGGTGCTGCGTCGTAAATAGGGATATTGAGTTTACAGTTAATTTTCGGTAAACGGTTTGCCAATGAAATTAGCCAATCTTCTTGAAACCCTGGAAAACATCGAACTCTCTTCCACATCAGTTATTGTCGCCATCATTGCGTTGATTGTTGTTACGATCCTTATGCTGCGTGAATTTATGACCTGGATGGTGAAAACTAATCGTGTTCGCCAAGACATTCACGATCTGAGCATTCAAATTCAAAACTTAGAAGAACGATTAAAAATGCAAGAACGCCCATCAACCTTAATCAAATCCGCTGATGGGCTCCCAGAAAATTTTAGTTTTCCTTTAGAAATCAAATCGGAAACTACAAATAATCTTTAAAGCTCTTCACTTCAACAGGGCCTACGGGGCCTAACTGATCTTTAACCGAGCGTGAATTCGCATAAACCAAAATCTTTAAGGATTCGGGTCTTAAATAATTTTTTATGACCTGATTAACTTCGTTAGTAGAAATTTTTTGCACGTTGTCGATAAAATCTTCCAGATAATCATCGTCAATATTATAGAGCCGTAAGATCATTAAATTACTGGCCAGCTTTTCCGCGGTTTCAATCGCGCGCGGAAAGTTTCCGACCATAAAAGCCTTAGCATCCTTAACTTCCTGCTCTGTCGCCCCCTGCGAACGGAAGCGTTCTAGTTCCTGCAAAGTTTTTTTAATGGTCTCGCCAACCTTGTCATTGCGCGTGAAGGTCGAAATCGTAAACGGACCCGAATCTTTTCGGGCATCAAAGCCCGAGGAAATTCCATAAGTAAGTCCAGAGCGCACGCGCACTTCTTGCATCAAACGGCTGGCAAAACCGCCACCTAAAATAGTATTCGCTAAACGCAATTTTTGAAAGTCGGGGTTATCACGGCGGATGCCGTAGTGACCGATGCGGATTTCTGACTGCACAAGGTCTACTTTATCAACAACACGGATTTGCAGTCCTTGAATTTGTGTTAATGCCGGGAAAGTGAGGGCTGGGACTTCCTTTTCCTTCCAGCCACCGAAGTGTTTTTCCAGTTTATCGACAATATCAGAAGAATAGTTTCCGACGACCGCAAGTATGGCATTATTCGGGCGGTAATATTGGCGATAATGTTTCACCACATTTTTTTGTTCCACTGTAGAAATTCCCTGACGGCGGCCGATAACGGCATGGGAATACGGGTGCGCGGAATAAAGAAAATCTTGGTAAGCTAAAGACGTAAACGCGCCTGGCTCTTCCGTTGACTTCTTAATGGCATCAAGCACTTGTCGCTTTAAGCGTTTTATCTCGTCTTTATCAAAAGCGGCTCCAGTCAAAATGTTAGCGAAAATATCCAGAAGTTCGTCGCTATATGTGGAAAGCCCTGACGCATTAAACTGCGTAAAATCATAATCGGTATCCGCATCGTAACTAGCACCAATAGCTCCAAATTTATCGGCAATTTGCGTCGCATTTAATTTTTGCGTGCCCTTGTTTATCATTTCCGCGACAAAATAAGAAAGTCCCGGCATGTTTTGTGGATCATGGGACGCACCGACTTTAACCATCATGCTGTAGGTAGTATAAGGAAGGGCCTTATCATCAACTAATAAAACTTTGAGCCCGTTAGAAAGGGTAACCTCTTTATAGGGACGTAAAGTAAATCCAGATTGCGGTAAAATTTTTGGTAGCGGCACGCCCGAGCATCCCGCAACCGCCGCAATGATAATTGCCAGACTAATTAGTTTTTTCATTTTCTCCCCCTACGGATGGAACCACTTTTACGATGGATTTCTGGTTTGGATTTAAGTACTTTTTAGCAATGGTTTGCACCTGATCAACCGTAACAACGTCGTATTTGTCTAAGTCGCGAAAAAACATTTGGTAGTCACCAAACAACGTTTCGTTGAGCGCCAGCGCGTGAGCTTTGCCGTGAATCGTTTTTAATGAGCTCACATAGTCCATCATAATTTGATTTTTGGCCTTTTTTAGCTCGGCCTCGCCAACGCCTTTTGTACGCAATATCCAAAGTTCATTTTCAATAACTTTTAAAATATTATCCGGAGTCATTCCCGAGCGTAATCCCGCAGTGATCTGAAAAAATCCTGGTTCCTGGGGCGTCCAACTGCTCGCGCTCACGTTAAGAACAATCTGACTACGATAAACCATGCGTTTATAGAGGCGGCTGGATTGGTCGCTTCCTAGAATATTGGCGATCAAATCCAAAACATAAGTGTCATCATCTCCGGCCTTTGAAGTCTTAAACGCCATTCCAACCGTCGGCGTTTGAACCGCTCTCGTAATCTCGCGGCTGCGTTCACCGCCCTGCTTGGGTTCCGTGGGGTACGTGCGCGGTTTGATAACCGAAGACGGAAGACTGCCGTAATATTTTTGAATTAAATCTTTTGTTTTTGCTTTGTTAATATCACCCGCCACCACCAGCACGGCATTATTGGGAGCATAAAACGTTTTGTAAAACTCCTGGCAATCCTTAAGTGTGATGCGGTTTAAATCCGTCATCCAGCCTATCACGGGCCAGCGGTAAGGATGCGCTTTATAAACTAAATCAAAGGTAGCCTCCCACAACGCTCCCATCACGCTATTATCAGTACGCTTACGGCGCTCTTCTTTTACGACTTCCCGTTCCGTTTTTATTTTCTCGTCGGTTATATTTAAATTCACCATGCGGTCGGATTCGATATCCATAATGAGCTCTAACTTATCGCTGGGACCATCAATGTAATAACCGGTATAGTCGTTAGAAGTGAATGCATTATTTACGGCGCCACTAGAGTGAGTAATTCTATCGAAGTCTTCGCCGCTATAGCGTTTCGCGCCCTTAAACATCATGTGTTCAAAAAGATGCGCGATGCCAGTTATTCCGGGACGCTCATCTTTAGAGCCCACGCGAAACCAGGTATTATAACTTACAAGAGGTACCGAATGATCTTCGTAAAGAAGAACAGTTAGGCCATTAGGTAACTGATATTTTTCGACATCGAGTTTTAGGTTTTGACTTATACTGGATGCCGATGCGATTGCCGTAAATAAAAACGAAATGAGAATGCTCACGGTCCAACTCCTTGACATGTGAATTCTCATTATTGTCTAGCTGGCTTGCGCCTGAGTCAACTACTGGACGGCGAAGTAAGTAAAGTAAACTTCTTTGACGACGCCCTCTTTTAAGAAACCGTTAAGAGTCGTGGCAATTTGATCTTTTAAGAAGAGCTTTCCTTGAATTGTTTCGATATCCGCAAAGCGCTTTGAGTTTAAAATTTTAACTATAGAGTCTCGTGATTCCGCGCCTAGTCGCACCACATCTTCAAAGCCTTTGGTATCAAGCATCTCTAGACTCATTTCCAAACGAATGGCGCGCGACGGAAAGCCAGCTAAATTTACGGTGAACTGTTCCATATTATAAAGCACGACGTCCGACTCCATCTCCTCGAGTGCTTTAGACAAAAGTTCTTTTTCATTTTCTTCGACGATTTTCGGTGGTTCAAATTCAACCGTATTAATAAAAACCAAATACAAACCCCCACCTAAAGTCGCCAAATTTATAACAAGAAAAAGTGGCAGCAATAGTTTGCCTATTTTGCCGCCGTCAGATGGCGCAGGGGCCGCACTTTCTTTTGTCTCAGTTTCAGCCATAGTTCGTCCTCTGTAATATTTATCGGCAGTCCGACGAAAGTCTTGATACGAAAACGTGGTCACTGGACTCTAATTCTTGACATTTATTCCGTAACCCAACGAGACTGAGTTATACTATTAAGTAGAGAAGGTATGAGAATGAATTCACTCTTAAAATCGTCAAAATGTTTAACAGTTTTGGCACCTTTTTTACTCGCCGCACAAGCCTTCGCCGGCGCGCTGACTCTTGAAGAGGAAATCCGCGACTCTTCTAACTCCTTTATGACCAAGATTAACAGTCAAGTTCCTGATAGCGTGATCAGCCTGGGAAATGTTAATTACTTTCCCAACCATATTTTTGTCGTTGATAAACAACAGCGTAGCCTCACAGTGTGGCAGCAATTTAATGTTGGCAGTCTCAAAGCGATACGCCATTACCCGGCCGACATCGGTAAAAATCAGGGTGATAAAGTGGCGCGTGGCGACCACCGCACGCCCGAAGGTATTTACACTTTCTTAGAAAAACTTGAAGGCAATGTTTTAGATTTTTCTCTCTATGGCAGCCGCGCTTTTACGATTAGCTATCCCAACGTTTTTGATAAACTATTAGGAAAAACCGGCGCGGGAATTTGGCTTCACGCCGTTCCCGACACAGTGGCGCTTACGCGGGGATCCCGCGGCTGCGTCGTTGTTCGTAACGAAGTTATTAAAGATATTACGCAATTTATTAATCTGCAAAAGACTCCTATCATTATTCGCGACACCGTTAACTATGTGGGCTCTGAGAAGCAGAAAGAAAAATATCAAGTTCTCACGACTATGCTCGAAGGTTGGCGCAAGGCCTGGGAAGAAAAAAACATCGACAAGTATATGGAGTTTTATAGTGATAGTTTTCACGCTTTGAAAATGAATAAGCGTAAGTGGCACCGCTATAAAAAAGACCTTGCGGCTAAATATGAAAACATTAAAATTCGTTTTTCCGAACCTGCGGTATTGGAACAAAAGGATCAAATCTGGGTCCGCGCCTTTCAGCATTATGAATCCAACCTCCACAAGGATTTTGGCCAAAAAACAATTTACCTCCGTTACGAAAATAATGTTCCAAAAATAATTAACGAGGACTGGGTTGAAACCACCGACACTTCCGTCGTTGACTCCCTCAATAGCTCCACTGGCATGATGGGAACATTAAGCCAGACCTCAAAACTTTAGATACACCGTTCTATTTCGGGAATTGTATGCGATTTAGCATTCTTTTAGTATTATGTTTTTTCACCCCAACTTTATCGTTATCCCAGCAGTGTGGTGAGGCCGATAAAAAGTGGTTACAATGTGAGGCCGACCAAGACTGCACGGTGATTCAGGATTCCTGCGGTTGGCCTAAACACGCAGTTAACAAAAAATTCACCGAAGAAAATCTTAAATATAATAAGTGCCGGGGCATGGCCATGGACTGCGCGGCCTATAACGAAGTCCGCGACGGTAAATGGACCGCAAAATGTACCGTAAAAAGATGTATCCCCGTAAAGCAAGCTCTCGACCCTAAAATCGTCTGCGAAAAAGCGGGCGGCGTTTGGGATACTTTTGTGGGCCGCGGACACGTGACGGGCTGCAATCTTCCCACTAAAGACGCCGGCAAAAAATGTGAGCGTGGCGAGGACTGTGAAAGCGTTTGTCTAAAAGACCGAACTTGTTACGGTTTAAAAGAGTATCGCGGCTGTGCTTTTTTTAAAGGTAGCGATTCTATAAAGTGCGTTGATTAACTTTGATTTTTCGCGCACGCACAAAAATAAAATGAGGTTTTGTAGAAAGCTTTTGAAAGTGAGCCTCAGAAATATTTTTTATGGCGGTGGCCGGCGCCCCTTCCGAAAAACCGTCAATCACAAAATCCGCATTAAAAAGAGAATTAAAAATCTTACTTATTGGCCGGCGATAAAATGAAACCTCAACTGACTTACCGGGCAAGGTATTCCATTTTTGCGTCAACAATTCTTCTGCGAAATAGTTTTTAGTCACGGAATCAGCGAAATCCATGTTCGGATGATGCGTTGAAAAAGCAAATATCCCATCCCTCTTTAATACCCGGTTAACTTCTAAGAATAATTTCTCAAGATCTCTAACGTAGTGAATGGTTAACCCGGAAATTACCAAGTCGAATGACCCATCAGTCTCTCTAGCCAATCCGTCGTTTAGGTCTCCAACATAAGCGTTCACGTCTGGATGCTGCCTGGAAATTATTTTAATGAATTCTTCGGATCTGTCGATCGCAGTTATTTTCTGGCAAAAAGTCTTTAAATCTTGAATATAGGAACCCGGCCCACAACCTAAATCCAAGCACGAACTAAACTTTTCTGACGGTAAGAGCGCCAATAAAGACGGCTTGTCATATAGGGAATTATAAATATTAGCCTTGATTACTTCGGCATATTCCGAAGCATACCGAGAATACAGCTCGCTCATAGGTCCTCCAGAGGCGCCCGAAAGCGCGCGCCGAGCCGCAAAGGCAAAGAGCCTGGGTCAATAAATTAACGCAGGTGCACTACCAAAAAGAACCTGGAACCTTTTTGCGTTAGTGGGCGGCGCCGTTACCGGTTTCTTCTTCTTCTTCCTCTTCGAGGTCAAAGCGGGCGGCTTCAGCGGATAAATCGGGAAGGGATTCAAGATGTTTTTTGAGCTCTTCTGTTGTTAAAAGTCCGCGGCGCATGTACCACTCGGCCATTCTTTTATCAAATTTTAAAGCTTCAAGAACTTTTTGTAGATCTTCAGTCATCTCATCCCCCAAAATTCAAAAAACTAGTTCCAAAATTTTGGATCTTGTTTTTCGGAAACCTCGTTATTTACCACCAATTTAAGCCCACGTCTATTGGTAGGTTGGCTGCTTTTACCACGGCGCCCAATCGACCAGCGGGTCCAAAAATACAGGAACAAGTAACCCACGATAATACCGCCCAGGTGAGCAAGGTTGGCGACGTTACTTTCCCCGCTCGCTTTTGAATTTAAAAGCGTAATAAACTCAATTCCGGCCAAAATCATGACAAAATAACGGGCCTGCATAGGGAAAAGCATGAAAAAATATACAATACGGTCGCCAAAAATTATTCCATAGGCCAAAAGTAGCCCGAATACCGCTCCCGACGCGCCGACAACGGGTGAAATCCACGCTAGCGACGGCCCGGCAACCAGATAATGAAAGGTTAGACCAATCATATAAATGATTCCTGCACCTACGCCGCAAACCAAGTAGTAAATTAGGAAAAAGCGTGAACCCCAACGCTGTTCTAGCTCCGAACCCAACCACCAAAGCAACAGCATGTTAAAAAGTATATGCGAGAGGCTTGTCGCATGCAGAAACATATAGGTAAATATCTGCCAAACAAAAAACTTTTCAAATAAAAGTCCCGGGACCAGCCCGAAATATTTGCTGAAAAATCCAGGCGCCACAATATAGTTTTCGGCAATAATGGTTAAGAAAAACCAAATTGCGGTATTGATAATTATGAGTTTTTTAACGACCGGCGTAAGCGGCGCTACGACCTGGATATTCATTCCACCACGCATGCTAACTCCGTTTCGGCTGGCTTAACTCAATAAGCACGCCGCCCGTAGATTTTGGGTGCACAAAGGCCACTTCACAATCATGCGCCCCCTTAAAAGGTTCCGCATGAATCATCTGCACACCGTGAGAAACTAAGCTTTTAATCGTTTCGCGAATATTTTCTACCCTCAAACATATATGATGTACGCCTGGCCCGCGCTTTTCAAGAAATTTTGCGACCGAACTGTCCTTGGTGGTGGGTTCTAAAAGCTCTATATTACATTGATTATTGAGACCAAAAAAGCCGACTTGCACTTTTTCTGATGCCACCGTTTCGGTATGATCTAATTTTAGTCCTAAAGCTTCATAAAACTTACGTCCCGCATTTAAACTTTCCGTGGCTATGCCAATATGATCAAGTTCAAACTTAGCCATTAGGTAAGCTCCGCAAAGTTTTTACAAAGCCGTTCATAAACTTGATCTAAGTTTTCAATCATAACTTTAGTTTTTGCAATCAGGGGTAAAAAATTAGCATCCCCTACCCACCGCGGAATTACGTGCTGGTGAAGGTGCTCAGGAATACCCGCGCCGGCCGCATATCCAAGGTTCATACCGACATTAAATCCCGCCGCATTAAAACTCTTTTTTAAAACTCGTAAAGTAAGCGGCAAGAGGGCCGTAAATTCGGCATACTCATCCTTCTCTAAATCATAAATATGTTCGCAGTGACGATTGGGAATTATAAGAAGATGCCCCGAATTATAGGGGAATTTATTCATGATGACGGAGGCCATTTTGCCGGTATGAACAACTAAGGTTTCACTGGATTTCCCAGAGTTCAAAGCCGAACAAAACACGCAACCTTCGGGCTTGTAAATTTTTAGTATGTAATCGCGACGCTGGGGACGGTATAAAATCTGCGGCATAAGCCAGGTGCCCAGCTGCTCTAATACCGGCCTGCCTTTAAGGGCGCCACCGGCAGAATTAGATTTTGCGGTGGACTTTCGTTTCGCTTTTGCTTTCGCTACTTTCCTTTTCACTCGCGCGCGCTCTCCAATACACCGGGTAATAGAAATAAAGGTTTACCCAGGAGTTCCGTACGCAACACGCGGCTCACCGCTTTGCTAAAACCTCGCGAACTCGCTTCGTCTTCGTCGTCATTGACAAAAAACTGAATTAGGTTTGAACGCCAGCGCTTGGGCTCAAATACTTCCGGTTTACCTTTAATGCCCGCGACAAGACCGGCCTCAGTTATGGCGTCCTCAAGATCACCGAGTTTATCGGCAAATCCATTTTTTACTGCTGATTCGCCGGTAAATATTCGGCCATCGGCAAACGGGTCGACTTTTTCTAACGGCAGTTTGCGGCTATCGGCCACGGCTTGTTTAAATTGTTTGTACACTTCGTCAATCATGCTTTGGAAAAGTTTGACCTCGTCATCGCGCATGGGTCGGTATTCAGCACCTGAGTCTTTATAAGGACCAGTTTTTACGACATAGCGTTTGATTTTTGCCCAATCGTAGAGTCCCTGCAAGTTAGCAAACTCCATGATCACGCCAATGGAACCCATAAGCGTACCGGGATTGGTATAGATCACATCGCCGGCGATCGCGGTGTAATAGGCGCCACTGGCCGCCAAATTTGCACAGGATACGATGACTGGTTTTTTGGTAGAGGCCTTAAACTTTTTAATGCCCGTGTAATATTCCTGGCTCGCGCCAACTACGCCCCCTGGCGAGTCAACACGTATCACAACGGCCTTAACTTTATCGTCGCGGCCATATTTATCGAGCTGTTTTAAAACTTTTTCAGCGCTGACAATAACTCCCGAAACTCGCAGTAAAAGAACGGAATCTTTTGTCAGATGAACTTCGGGCTCGTCTACGTTAACCATAGACATAAGGCTTCCGGTAGCAACCAGATAAACCCCGCCCATGAACATTAATAAGATCATTATCATTAGGAATTGAAAGAACCGCTTCATGGCTAGCACGCCCCTTCTCAAAGATGTCGATTTTGGAGAGACAGTGCAGCTCTGCTTTAATTAGAGCTGCACAATAAAATTTCTAAATATTACTCGTGATCAGGCGTTGTTGAAGTTTTTGTCGTCATACCTTTTAAGGCTTCGCCAAATACATCACCAAGGCTTGTTTTCGAAGTCGATGTTGCTTTCTTAATGTAATCGGCAACGTCGGCTTTTTGTTCACGCAATTTTACGAGCTTCGCACTTAAACCAATTTTGCGAGAGTCACGATCAATCGTGATAATCTCAGCGCGCACCACATCGTCAACTTTGACAACTTCAGATGGGTGTTTAATGCGGTTAGTGCTTAGTTCAGAAACGTGAATTAAACCTTCAACCTCGGGCGCAAGTTCTACGAACACGCCGAAGTCAGCAAGCTTCACGATTTTCACGTCGTGTTGCGTGCCGATGGCAAATTTTGCTTCGACTTGGCTCCACGGATCGGCCTCAAGTTGTTTGATGCCAAGAGAAAATCTCTCGTTGTCCGAATCTACACCAAGTACGACGACGCGAACTTTATCACCTTTTTTGAAAACTTCTGATGGATGACCAACTCTGCGGTTCCAAGAGAAATCAGAAACGTGAACAAGTCCGTCAATACCTTCTTCGATACCGACAAAGATACCAAAGTCAGTGACTGATTTAACTTCACCTTCAATGATTGTTCCCGGCGGATAAGATTGTTTCAATTCGTCCCATGGATTTGGTTGAAGTTGCTTCATGCCCAGAGAAATACGGCGGTTGGCCGCATCGATCTCTAATACAACAACATCAACTTGATCACCTTCTTTTACGAATTGGGATGGATGCTTGGCGCGTTTGTTCCAACTCATCTCTGAAATATGAATTAAACCCTCAATACCCTCATCAAGCTCGACGAAAGCTCCATAATCAGCAAGAGAAACAACTTTGCCAGACAATTTTGTACCTTGTGGGTATTTGTCTTTAACCGCTTCCCAAGGATCAGGCTGCATTTGTTTTAAGCCTAAGCTTACGCGGTTTTTCTCTTGATCGTATTTTAAAACTTTAACTTTGATCTCATCGCCCATTTTCATGAGTTCAGACGGATGCTTTACGCGGCCCCAACTCATGTCAGTGATGTGGAGTAACCCGTCAACACCACCAAGATCAATGAAAGCTCCGTAGTCAGTAATGTTTTTCACAGTACCGATAACTTCCGATCCCTCTTTCATCGCATCAATGGTTTGGCTGCGGAGTTTTTCTCTTTCTTCTTCAAGAAGAGCGCGGCGGGAAAGCACGATGTTGCCACGTTTTTTGTTAAATTTTAAAACTTTGAATTTATATTTTTTGCCAATGTAGATGTCCATGTTACGTACGGGACGTAAATCAATTTGGCTACCAGGCAAGAAGGCTTTCACACCGATATCTACGCTTAAGCCACCTTTGACTTTAGCAATAACGGTACCTTCGATAAGTTCTTCGTTTTCATGGGCGCGGGAAATATCATCCCAGGCGCGCATCATATCGGCTTTGTCTTTGGACAGAACCAACATGCCATTGTCATTTTCGATTTTGTCGATGAAGACTTCAACTTCTTCACCTACATTCACTGATTTCTGACCTTCAACAGAGCGGAATTCGCTAATTGGGATCATACCTTCAGATTTGTAATTAATGTCGACGAGAACATAGTCAGGGGTAACCTCAACCACTGTCCCCTTTACAATATCACCTACGCCAAAATCGCGGTCTTTGAGGCTGGCCTCGAACATATCGGCGAAATTGTCTTTTCCGTTCTTAGGCTGTTTGTTGTCGTCTTTTAGAATCTCTGTGTCTTTGGAATCTAAGAGATTGAGAATCTCCTGATACTTCTTTTGGGCTGAAGTTAAAGCCGGTTTCGTTGAACTTTTAACCATAAAAATTTTAAATACCTCCTCTGTGTTCGAAATCTGGTTAGGGGTTTCAAACACGCATTTTTTTAGACTTTATAAGTCTGTGACGTAGGTTATAGAGGGGAAATGACGTAAAAGTCCAAGAAAAACATCTTAAATTTACTTATTTTGCTCTTAAGATTGATTCGACAAGACCAATGACCCGAGAAGCCGCTTCGTCGAGGGTCATGCCCGTAGTATCCACGACTTTAGAGCCTTCTGGCACCTGAAGAGGGGCAACATTACGGGTCTGATCCTTGAGATCGCGCTCCTTTTGCGCCTGCTTTGTTTCTTTGATTGATTTTCCTTCTTCTAAGGCGCGTCTTTTTGCGCGGTCGGCGCTATCGGCCGTCAGATAAATTTTGATTTGCGCCTCGGGAAAGACCACCGTACCACAGTCACGTCCTTCGGCCACTAGCCCCTTTGGAGAGCGCATAAAACAATCACGCTGTCCTTGCAGTAAGGCTTCACGAACTTTTGGGAAGCTACTGATTTTACTTGCAATTGCCCCTACCTCTTCCAGTGCAAGCTGGCTAGAAACATCTTCGCCACGAAAGCGGAACAAAGTATTTTCTTCCGTTAAATCGATAGCCCAGTTTTCACTTTTTATGATTTTTACGATGGCGGATTCATCGCCTAAATCCACCTTAAGCCGGCCCGCCATGAACGCTACTCCCCGATAAAAATTACCGGTAGAAACCCAATTGATGCCTAGTTTCTTTGCAAGCCTGCGGCTAATACTGGATTTTCCAGAGGCCGACGGTCCATCAATGGTTATAAGTAACGGATTAGCCATTTAATTTTTTCCTAATACTTGTGTTAAGGCTTTTATCAGCTGACGGTTCTCAGCTTTTGTCCCCACACTAATACGTAAATAGGAACTCAGTCCATAAGGTTTTAGCGGCCGCACAATAACTCCGCGCTTTAAAAGTTCTTGATAGATGGAAGTGGTATCGGCTGCCACATCTATCAACAAAAAATTACCTTCCGTCGGGAAAAATTTAATTTTCATTTGCTCAAAGACTTCATAGAAAAAATCTAGTCCTTCCCACGTCAATTTTTGCGACTTTTTGAGATGGGCTTTATCTTTAAGCGCCGTACAGGCCGCCACTTGGGCGAGCGAATTTATGTTAAAAGGCAAGCGCACCCGGTTGACGTAATCGGTAATTTCGGGCGCGCCAATAAGTACGCCAACACGTAAACCGGCCAGCGCGTAAGCTTTGCTAAATGTGCGTAGGAGGAGCAAATTGGGTGTTGAGTCTAAGTATTTTTCAAACCGCGCGTAATCGCCTGAGCGCGCAAACTCCAGATAGGCTTCGTCAATTACGAGAATAAGATCTTTACGGTTTTGTATAGCGCGAACAAGGCGGTCCGCCTCTTTAGCCGTAATATAGCTACCCGTCGGATTATTGGGATTAGCCAAAAAAATAATCTTATGATTTTTCGTCCATTTAGTGTTGATAAAATTAATGACCGCATCGATGTCGTAGGAAAAATCAGCTCCCAATGGAATCTCATCGGTCCCCAGCAAGTGCGCCTGCGCCGCAATTTTGTAAGCGATAAATCCGTATTGGGAAGTGACGATGCGGTCGCCGGGCTTGCAGTAAACGCGAATGAGATTATTTACGAGTTCATCAGAACCATTGCCAAAAACCAGTTGATGAGGCTGAAGTTTATATGTCTCCGCATAAGTTTTCTTTAGCTCAAAGGCGGCGCCGTCCGGGTAAAGATGAAGATTCTTGAGTTCCTTTTTTATCGCGGCCACAACCTTTGGGCTGGGACCTAAAGGGTTCTCATTACTGGCCAGTTTAATTACCGTTTTTAGGCCAAACTCGCGCTTAGTTTCTTCGATCGGTTTGCCGGGAACATAGGGACTGAGACTTTTAATTTCAGGTGAAATTTCCATTTAAGTAACAGTTAAATTATGGAATTAAAATGTCAAGGTTCGAGGACCTCACCTACACAACCTTGAATGTTGGCATGGCGTGCCGACGTCAAAGGTTGGGAGAAAAGCAGGCACTCAGTAAGGCAACCAAGGATTGGAATCGAAATTTGGAAATTGCGCCCGCAAAAAGTTTTCGGCTTCGTCCCAGAGGCGTTGGGATCCCGCACTTATAATGGGGCGGTTTTTTGCCAAAATCTGGTGGCTGCGAATTTTATGATTTTTCCATGAGTAACCGCCATTAATGATATTAGAATAAAATGGCAAAAAGCGATCAAGGGCCCGAACAAACTTAGCTTCGGGGGTTTCATTGGCTTCAAATTCCAACCATAAACTTTTTAGACCGATGCTATCACTAACTGGCAACATGCCAAAAATGCGGTCGGCCGCTTTGACTTCGCGATCAAACTTGTCGGCGACCGAGTCGTAGATAAAAGTATCGCCGGCATCAATTTCAACAATGTCATGAATGAGCGCCATTTTTAAAGCTTTTAAAATATCGATGGGTTCATTCGCGTATCCATGAAATTGCATGACCGCCATTGCCAAATGCCAGGAGTGCTCGGCGGTATTTTCGCGGCGGGCTCCGTGATAATTCAAAGTTTGACGAAGAACATTCTTAAGGCGGTCAATCTCAACAATAAAATCAATCTTTGCTTGCAGATCCATAACTTAGCGTCTTAGCCGAGATTTGCGTGCCTTACAACGGAACTGAAATTTTTTCTTAAGTTCTTAAGGCGCGAATATGACGATATACCACCCTCATATAGTCAATTCTAATGAATTTACTCTCGTCAGGGGAATTATGTCCTCAGAAAAGGGAATATTTCCCACCGTGAAATTACATTGAAAAAAAATAAGCCGCGAGTAGATTCTGAAATCTATGAGCCTACCGCGCACGCCCACTTATATTAAGAAGATCGTTCCTGTTGTTCCCGAGCATAAGTTTGATCAAAAAGCCGCCGCGGAAGTGTTGTTACAGACTTATGGCGATCGCTTTCCAGAGATTCAACGCTATTTACTTTCGTTTAATAACACGCAAATAAAACACCGTTATAGCGCCGTGCCTTTAGATTGGTTTTATGACGATCACGGTTGGCGTGACCGGAGTGAAGTCTTTAAATCTTCGGTAATTTCTTTGGCCCACGAAGCCGTTGACCGTTGCCTAGAAGAGACATTTCTACAGCCAAAAGATGTCGATGCCATTATTGCGGTTTCAACAACCGGAATCATGACGCCAACAGTAGACGCGTATCTTTTAGACGCCCTTGAATTTCGTCCTGAAGTTTTGCGCATTCCTGTTTTTGGCTGGGGTTGTGCCGGCGGCTTGCTGGGACTAATCCTGGCGCATGAGCTACTGCAAAGCGCGTGTATGAATAACGTCTTGTTATTTTGCGTTGAGCTTTGCACATTGTGTTTTGATAAAGAAGCCGTGACAGCAAAAGACATTATTTCTAACTCGCTCTTTTCTGACGGCGCCGCTGCCGCCATTATCAGTAGCGAAAAACCGCAAGGTCTTAAACTTAATAATTTTCTTAAGCACCGTTGGCCCGATAGCATTTCTGTGATGGGCTGGGACGTACGAGACAAGGGCTTGAACGTGATTTTCTCGCAAAAAATTCCTGAAATTGTTAAAACGGATTATCCCAAAGTGCTTGATAAATTTTTACTACAAAACGAGCGCAACCTCGCCGACTATCAGCACTTTCTGGCGCACCCCGGGGGCCCGCGCGTGATTGAATATTTAGAACATAGCTATAAGTTACCTCAAGGTGCCATGACAGAAACTCGCCACATATTGCGGAACTACGGGAATATGTCATCACCGACCGTGTTGTTTGTGATGGATGAGTTTATGAGAAGTGGCAAAATAGGAAAAGCCTTGGTGAGTACACTTGGCCCGGGTTTCACTTCGGCGATTGCCGAAGTTGAAAGTCAGTGATGCCCTATCTTATCTATGCTTTTGTTATCCTGCAGAGAATTTTAGAGTTGTTTTGGTCACACCGTAATACTTCGCAGTTAAAAAAATTGGGGGCCGAGGAATTTTTTGCCAGCCACTATAAGTGGATCGTGTTTTTTCACCTTACTTGGCTGGTGATTTTAGGATTAGCAATTCACCCCGAAGTTAGTATTAATACAATCGCCTTGTTGATTTTCGTGATTTTACAGTTTTGCCGGATGTGGGTTCTGTTGACGTTGGGAGCGCGTTGGACAACACGCATTTTACGCTTTCCCAATGAAAATCCAATTGATCAGGGCCCCTACCGTTGGCTCCGTCACCCCAATTACATTATCGTGGTCGGTGAAATTTTCGTCGTGCCTCTTATTTTCTACCTTTGGCAGCTCAGTTTAGGCGGCACAATCGTTCATGGACTGCTCATTACCCACCGGATAAAAAAAGAAAACGAGGCTTGGGCTAGGTAACAGTTCCCTTTTCTCGATGCGAAGCAGAAATCACTTTATGCGAATGCGGTTTATACCGCCGTCGGGATAAGTGATGACCTTAATTTGTGAAATTTTGTTTTCGCATTTTATATTGAGGCGAATTTGATTTCCGGCATAAGCTTTTACATTGGTTTTTGGCACAATGACTTCCCATTCGCCACTCCCATTCATCGCTTTGATTTCTACTTCCCGCGGATTGTTATTTATGAAAAACCGGAAATCACATTCGATTTGTTTAATCATCATAGGCGTTTCCAAACCTATTACCACTTCTTCGAAGTGTCCCGGCTCACGGCTTCGCGCGGACTCAAGCCCATCAAACATATGCAGCGGTGGATAAGGTGAGATCACTTGTGCGGCGGGCCCGTAGTGTTCATTAGTGGCGCTGATTATTTTAAATGGACTCTTAATTTTTCCCGATAACGTTAAGGGTTTATGTGTTTTTGGAATTTCTTCGCTACACCGGCCGCTAACGGCTGTTTTTGGTAATGGCGTAGCGAATAAACTTAAACGACTGAGGCCACCGTCGGGATAGGTTGTTAGTCTAAATTTTTTAAAGGTGGAATGCGTATCTTTGCTAGCCACATATTTTACCGAATGCCCGTCAAGTTTTGTTTTAGATACTATTTCCCGCCATTCACTTCCAACTTGCCCCTCAAGAAGCACATACTCAACCTGATTGCCGAAATGAAATTTGGTTGAAAACATCGCGTGACCGATCGGCGAAGCCACTGGAATTTCAAACTCTAAGACTTCATAGCCGCGCTCACTGTGCCGCGCCGATTCCCAGCTATCCATTATTTTTCCCTGCCGGCCAAAGAGTTCGGGATCAAAGATAGGCTCAAAAGGCGAAAAGAGATTTTCGGCACGGGCGAATTTTTCGTTGGAACACGAGATTACTTTAGCGCCCGTTGCCAGATTTGGTTCTAGCGGCCTACCCTTTTCTAAAATTTCTTCGGCGCGATCATTTTCAAACGCCCCAAAAATAAGATTCTTATACGCAAAATTTACGATCTCTTCGGGTTTAATTTTTTCAGTCGGAATGATTTGCTGAAATTTAGCGGGATTTAAGCCTCTAATTTTCAGGCCCATCAGCAAAGCCTGGGCGGCTTCCGCGATAAAAACCACGCCATTTATCTCACCATTACATAAAATCGAAAAACCCTTATTTTTGTCGGGGCCATTAAAACAATAGACATACAAGCAACGGAAGCCATCATTGGCGCCTTGATGAATCATTAACCGGTTGGGTCCACATTCGGCGGTAAATACGCCAAGCCCCATATCGGCACCCATAAAAGCGCGGCTGCCTTTGTCGGTACCATAAAGCATCTGTACCGCTGTGGCGTGAGAAATCGGGCCACATCCCTCGAGACTGTGGTACGCAGTTACTAACGCGTGCAAGAATTTATTTAGAGCCGCCGTCGTTCCCATGGCTCCCGCCGCAAAGGCCGGAAAATGTAGACGCCCGCCCGGGATGAGTTTGCCGTCGGCCGTGAACCCGTTGGCGTACTCGTGAATTCCATCATCTTCAGCTTTAAATGTCAGATCCGAGATTTCCAATTTTTTAAAAAATGGCGCGGTAATGTCGATGATTGATTTATTCTCCAAGCACTCAAGGAGGTGCTCTAGGACCAGAAAACCGCCACCGGAGTACTGAAAAACCGTTCCAGGAGGATTGGCGATGTCAACTTTAGGTAATAACTCATTAAGTGGCACTCCGAATACGTAATGCATGTTAAGTGCCGTGTGATTCATGAGATGTTCTAATGTCACGGAATTTGATTTCAACCTAAAACCTGATTTATTTTTTTCAAATAAAGAATTAACCGAAGTGTTGAGGGAAATCTTATGTTGCGCAAAATATTCCAATGAAAATGCACAAGCGAGGGTTTTACTTAAGGACGCTATTTGAAACATCATTTGCGGGTGCGTACCGGCGCCAAAATATAAGTCTTGCGAACCAACGCTAATCTGCGCGTTTTTAATTTGATGGCGCTTAAAGGCTTCTTCTATTTTTTCGCTGACGAGGTTAAGAGGTTCCGCTTTAAGTCGCTTAAAAGTAATTTCCCACAACGCCAACTTAGCATTTTCAACTTCTTTTTCTTTTGAATTATTTATCCGTCCCTTTAAAACTTCTAAAAGCTCAGAACTCGATTTCCCTTTGGCAGAAACTAAAAACTTCATTCCGAATTTGGCCTTGTATACCTCGCACAGCTGAGTTAACTCGTTAGTATCCCTTACCATCGCCTGCTCTTCAGCAGCCATCTTGTCGAGGTTTGTCTTTTGCCCGATATCCCCGTGAAAGCTAGCGGCGGCTAAAATTTCTGCAAAAGAAAAATTCATAATAAGTTTTTCCGCAAGATTTACGTCCACCGCTACGCCCACGGCCATGGGTTTGGCAAAACTTAAAGACCCACAAAGAGAAAAATAATAGCGCAATCTCTCTATGTACGGCTCCAAGGTATATTTATCCGTTTCAATTTCACGTAAGATCCGCAGGGGGTCAGCGCTAGCGCGAATGGACTCAATCGTAAAAGGCATCAGCAGCTCAGAAGCAAATTCCGGGGGCCTTTTTGCCGTCATCAGATTAATCATGAGTTCTAATGCAATAGGGTACCACTTTGCCGTACGCTCATCCCACTTTACTTGAACTATTTTCTTGGCGTGGGAGAGATCTTTGCGGATAAAATTTAACTCTTCAAAAGCAATCTTAATAAATTCTTCTACCGGAAAGCGCCCATGGAAAATTTCGTGCCAGACTTCCCAACGCGACCTCTCGGCTGTCGCCAAATCGTCCATGACCCTGACGGAAACCCCCTCCACTTGCGCCGGTAGGGCAACGCAACCGTTGCCAGAAAGCCAGTCCGTTAGATACTGTAAACTTTGAAAAACATTATAGCGTATTTCTTCGGGGTGGTTGTTGGCGATAAAATCAGACTCTTTTAGATCCGCAACAAGGAGCGACCGCGGGAAAAGCGCGTGATCTTTATTTAAGCCCTGAATATCGGGCTTCTCAATGAATGACAAAATTTCGGACTGGTGGGGATCAATCAGCAAAGCTTTAACAAGCTCTTCTAATTTATTTTTCTTAAAAGCTTCAACGATCGCCAAACCCAAGCGGATAAAATCAGGATGGGCGACCCAGAAGCCCGATAGATCGCGCTTTAACTGAGTTATAACATCCTTAAAAAATCCCTTAAGAGTAATCTGAAAGGAAAGTGATTTGGTGTCGTTATCCATGGGTAAAATGCCGTACATCCCACCGATTTTTATGCCGCCGCGAGATCCTACGACATCGGCCAATAAATTATGTGAAGCCTTGATGTATTTAATTACGATATAAGGATCGGCCTTCACGGGGATTCGGTAATTTCCATCTTCTTTAAAAAGTCTCGCCGTCGACGCCAAATAATCGTGCCATCCTAAAGAGGCCCCCGCAAAATAAGGGTACATAGCGTCCATCATTTCATTAACGCGGAAAACAGCCCGTGGGTTTTCCAGCACAATCAAAAGCCGCACGGAATTTAAAACGTATTCCGGGTGAAGATTTTTAATCATCTTTTCCGCGGTTTCGACCATCAAATGGATATATCTAGCTTCTTCTTCGTTCTCTAGCTTTGGCACGTAAAAGCAAAGCGACTCGGGCCGTTGCCAGTTCCGGAATAGGTGCAAGGCGAAATCATAAAGGTGAAGTGGCAGAGGCACGTCGTTATAAAATAAAAATGAACAAGGAAGAGCAAGACCCGGAAACCGTTTTATTGGCACAGAAAGCTTATCGTCTGCTAACTCGTAAATCTTTTTCGTTTTTTCGTCTACGAACTTTAAATCCTTCGCAAAGCAGGCCGTTAAGTTTTCTCCCGCTTGAATCAGATCCGCGCGCAGAGGTGTTTTAGAATCCTCATCATCAGCTCCCCATTTGGGCAAGCTTTCGTGCGTTTTAAGCAACTCCCCGACAATGGCCGGTTCATTCTTAAGTTTGCGGTGATAGGCGTTCATCGCATTAATAGAAAGTTTAGCGTCCCCCGGCGGGCCAAAGAGCGTGACATGATTCCCCCGCAAATACTCGGGCAACTTGGCAATGGGCGCCCCGCCCCCGGGGCGGCAATAAAATTTATTGTGCGGGCCGATAACTATGCGATCTTTACCGTCCCGCAACCCTATCACGGTTTCATAATCAGGATTTAAAAAATCAGTCCCCTGACTTTTATTAAATTCATATAAAGCCTTTACCCGTACGTCCAAAAACTCGCGGTCAACGACTCGCTGGCATAAAATCTTTTTCAGTGTTGGCGCGATTATTTCGTAGAGCTCACAAAGAAATTTTAGACCCGCCGTTGTTTCTAGACCGCCGCATTCCCCAATTTGGCGTAAACCCTTAATACCCTCGACGGGCGCCGATTGTGACTTTAAATGATTCCATAATTCTGAGGAAATAAATTCGCGGTAAATATTAACTCCCGCGGTAGGTTGAATACCCAAAAGGGTTTAAAAGTAAGGGCACATGATATTTGCGTTTTGTGTCTTCGATTTTAAAACGCACGGGAGCTACCAGAAAAAAATAATCCTTGGAATTTTTCTTAAGATAGTCTTCGATTTCAAATGTAAGCTGATAAATACCGGCTTTCTTTTCGCAATCATAAACTATACGGCCGTCGGCGTTGGTGCGTTCAACGGCAAGCTCACGCGGTTTACCTGCTTCTATGATTTCTAACTTTACACTCACATTAGCTGCGGGTCTTCCCGTTGCCGTATCTAAAACATGCGTACTAATCACTTTTTACCTCGGTAGACAAATTCGACATTTAAGATCTCCCCGTCCTTAACGGAAATTTCCTGACTCATTTTACCAAAAACTTCATGCCACGCCTCCAAAGTGTAATGGCCGGCGGGAAGGCGCGGGATTTCAAATTCACCAATTTGATTACTTAACCCGAAAAAAGGATGATCTGAAACCGCGATGTAGGCCCCCATCCAGGGATGAACGCTACATTTTGTTTGCAATAAGATCTCGGCTTTATCAAATACTCTGACTAAGCGGTCATTTTTGTTGGGCATACCGATATTAAAATTTTCATTTTTTTCCGCGATGGTACGCACATTGTGAAAAACGGCATCGCTATTCACAAACTCCACAGGCTGACCGACGCGTACGGCGGTGACTCTGGGTTCATAAATACAATCCCGTTGGTCCACCAAGACCGGAATACTGGGGGCCGCTCCAAAATCCCTAGTCGGCAACCCCTTGGTGATCGCTACAAAAACATTTTGCAAGCGCCCATTTTGGATGAGTACATCGTTATCGAGCACCGCGCTTTTTCCACAGCCCGGTGGCAGATTTATTGTTTTTCGCGCCGGAATCTCTCCAATAAATTTTACGACTCCACGGATGCCGGCTTCTTGCTTTACTGCCGCCACGGCGCCCCCCGGAGTCTTGGCTAAATCAATCTGACCGGAGTTATCGCGTGACATAAATACTAAACCAGAAATTATTAAGGCGCCGATACCCGCGAAAGCATAACTGCGTGGCGGGTTTTGCCTGCGCACGACAAAATATTCGCGGATGGACGCTCCCGCCGCACTGATAAACAAAAGAATCAGCCAGTTTTTATCGCTACCATAAGTCGACGGGAAATGGTTGCTCAGCATGATAAAAATAACGGGTAAAGTAAAATAGGTATTGTGAGTGGAGCGGCTTTTAGCATTCTTGGCCCACTCGGGATTTACTTTTTCATTGCGTTTCGCGGCCTCTACCATTTTCACTTGGCGCGGAATAATTCTTAAAAAAACATTTCCCGCCATCCACGTTCCTAGGATTGCCCCCAAATGGATATAGGCCGCGCGGCCGCTTAAGTAACGGCAGAGGAGAAAAGAAATTCCGCCAAACCACAGTAAAGTAAAGATATGACCGGCTACTGGCAGTTTTTTTGTTAAAGCACTCTCCCAAAGTAAATCATAAAAAAACCAAGAAACAATTATTGCGCCAGAGCCAATTAAAATTCCTCGTTCAAAACTTATATCGGCCACGGATTTATCTATAAGAAATGTTCCACCGCTAGTGTAAAAGATAAGGGCCAAAAGCAGCATACCACTCATCCAGGTCCAATAACTCTCCCATTTAAACCAATGCAGATCGTCTGGCGCTTTGGTGGTACCCATCAAATGCTTTTGCACGTGATAAAATCCACCGCCGTGAATCATCCATAAGTGGCCGTCTTTAAAGGTCCGGTCGAGCCACATAAAAAAAATAGAGGCCCCGATCCAGGAAATGCCGACCATGATATGGAGCCAACGCAGAAGTAATAATAACCAATCAAAGAGATCTTGTTTCATAGAGCAATTTTGATTTGATTAAATGCCTTGAGTTAAGTCAACGGCCTATTTCTTCTTCTTGCGTTTTTGCTTCTTTTTTACTCCAGGAATGATTCCCAGGCGCGGATCGCCCTTACGAATTAAGCGCAGAACCGACTCACAAGATTCATCATAACTGGAGTCCTTCATCGGGGCGTAAAGCCATTTTCCCAATACCGGGTGGTTTATAAGCCCCGGTATCTCAGCGCGTAGGCTTTCATGATGCTCCCGCGAAGTGGGAATTAGAAATCCATTCCAATGCGAATTTTCTTCTTCCATAAGAACGGCAATTAATAGCCCATTGAAGTAGCAAGCAAGACCTCCGAACATCCGCTTGTAGTGAAATGACGGCTGATCCAAAAAATTTTCGAACAACTGACTTTGCGAAAACTCCAGAAAAGGATCTTTTTTAGGTTTCATCTTGAGGTTTTTATTTTCTTTACATTTATCTGTCAAAGCCCTATGTGGTGAAGCATGGGCATTACGGTTTTAAAATTTGGTGGTACTAGCGTTCAGGACTCGGGGGCGATTCTTCGTCTGGTAGAGATCGTGAAATCGCGCTCTGGTCCACGTTTAGTTGTGGTATCCGCTTTAGCCGGGGTAACAAATTCCCTCGTTGAATTAGCCACCCTCTGGCAAAAAGGGAAAGTAAAGGCGGCACTGGCCCTAGCGGAGAAACTCAGGCAGCGTCACTTAAAACTGGCCGAGGACCTAAAAATAGCGGTTCCCCCTGAACTCGACGAATATTTCGCAAAACTACAAAAAGTTATAAAAACAAAATTTCACAAAAACAAAACTGACCAAGTTTATGCGACGGGAGAGTTGGCCTCGTCTTTTCTTGTCGCGGGCGCCCTACAAGCCCGGTGGATTGACGCCCGCAAATTCATTCTGACCGGAACTGAGTTTAATAATGCTCCCGTTGACTTCAAAACAACAAACAAAAAAATTGCCCGTCTAAAAATTGAAGGCGTAAGCGTTACCCAGGGCTTTATTGGCGCCACCGCTAAGGGTGTAACCACAACATTAGGACGTGGCGGATCAGATTATTCCGCCGCCGTATTTGGCGCCGCTTTGGGAGCGGAGCGGGTTGAAATATGGACAGATGTGGACGGAATTTTATCAACCGATCCACGCCTAGTTCCCGAAGCTAAGGTTATACCCGCTCTGCATTTTAAAGAAGCTTCCGAAATGGCGTTTTTTGGCGCCAAGGTCTTGCATCCAACGACGATTTTTCCAGCTTTAGAAAATAAAATTCCGGTGATAATTTTAAATTCTAAAAACCCAGCGGCCAAAGGTACGACCATTACGTTTGACGACAACCTAAGATCAAACGAAATCTGCGGAATAGCCTTTAAGAAAAACATTACTTTGGTAAATATTTATTCCACCCGCATGCTCCGCGCCCCGGGTTTTTTAAAATCAGTATTTGATATTTTTGCCAAATATAGACTTTCGGTGGATTTGATTTCCACATCCGAGGTCAATGTCTCCCTCACCTTGGACCCCAACTCAGACGCGCAAGCGATTAACAAAGTTCAAAAAGAACTCGCGCGCTTCTCGGAGGTCGAAGTAAATTCCGAACGGGCCATGGTATCGGTCATCGGCGGGGGTATAAGGCGCACCTCTGGCTTAGCGGCGAGAATTTTTAACGAATTAAGTAATACGAATATCCAAATGATCTCTATGGGCGCTTCGGAATTAAATATAAGCTTTGTGGTTAATACCAGCGAATGTGACGAAGTCGTCCAGCGCCTTCACCGCCGCCTTATTCCCACTCACCAATCCAGTTAGAAAACTGATAATAATTTTGTTCACTAATTTTGGTGGGATCGATGGAGCGCGGATCGCGCGTACGCACACCGACGATTTCTCGTTCGCGGTTAATGGCGATGTACTGACCGCCCCAGCCGTCCGCAGAAAAACTGCGATAAAAACTACGCTGCGGCGACCACGCTCTTAGCCACCAAAGCAAACCGTAATCCTCAAAGGGTTGGCTTCGCGTGGTCAAGGCATTTACCGCGCGAGAGGAAATTATACGCTGACCGTTATAACTACCGTTTTGCAACATTACTATTCCAATTTTAATTAGATCCGAAGGCACAAGGAGTAGGCCGCCGGCGGTAAAACAATGGCCCGCCTTGTCTTTTACCCAACGCCAATTGGTAATTCCTAAAGGCGAAAATAAAAAACTTTCGACAAAACGGTCCGTGGGCATGCGGGCACTCTGCGAAATCACTTGCTCAAGTAAATCAATGGCCAAATTATTGTAAGAAAAGCTGCGGCCCGGTTCGTTTTTTACGGGCGCGCGTTGCGCGGCGGCGATTACATCATCTGCTTTGGATATCTCGGGGTCGTCGAGTAAGCCACTGGTGTGGGTGAGAATCATACGTAAAGTAATTTTTGCCTTTTGCGCATCGCTTTTCCACAGAGGATACCAGCGACTCATCGGAACATCTAGATTTTCGATTTTTCTTTCGTCGATTAGGCGCGCGATGGCTAGCGCGTCGATGCTTTTGGTAATAGATTGCACCGATTGCAGTTGTTCCTGCTTACCAAACTTATTGGCATATATAAGGCGCCCCTTTTGCCAGACATACAGAGAATCAGAGCCGGTTCTGATAGCTTCGTTCACGATACGGTTGGGTATTGCGTTGGCAACGGAAGAAACAAGTAATAGGATAAATAACCAGCGAAACATTGGGTCACGAAATTAGCGTAATAGATCTGGCGGCGTCAAAGGTATTAGCGAAAAAGCCGGGGGCAGCGTAAACTTAACGGCGCGGGATTTCGGCGCGCATAAAGCCAGAACTGCATTTCAGCATCAAGTTGCGGTAATCTTTGCAATCTGTCCAAAATTTCCCCGGAGCGCGGCCAGGCCGAAACTAATTTCATTAATTCCTCGTTTGACATATTCGCGCCGCTTTCCATGGCACTGAGAATGTAAGGGATCGCTGCATTATCCTTATCGCGTTTGCGCAGATTCCAAATTAGTCCGTTACCCAAAACTTTTTGCACTTTGGGACTCTTTGTTATCGCCAAATCTTCGGGGCGGCCATTTACGATCAGGTAACTTAACAAAACTTGCTCCGAGTCGGGCACAAGTTCTACACTCAAATTTCCCATTATTAAATTTCTGGCAAGTTCCACATTGGCGTCACTTGCCTGCGCAGTTATAAATCCTATCCAAGTCGTCTGCGGCAGGTCCGGCCACTTCGGCGCCCGCAACACTGTCACTAATTCTTGTGGCTCGATACTTCCCGGTAAAGTTTTTAAAAGCCGAATGGCCTCATCCCGCATCTCAATTTGCATTTGATCGTTGGCTGTTTTTGAGAAAGCAAATTTCTTAAGTTTCGCAATTACTGCTGGGTCCGCGCGCTCGGCGAGGCCACGCATCGCCGAAATCCTAAGATAACCCTTAGCGTGGCTTTCCAATACTTGGTAAAGGTATTTTGTGGAAAATGCGTCTTTTCGCCTTATCATGCTGTTGATCGCGTGTTGCCCATATTCACCGACATGAGCATTTATAAAGCGATCCTTAAGTAATTTTAATAACTCCGGATGAGTTGAGTCACTCAAGATATTTAGCAATTGAAACCATTGGGGGTAATTAAAAGATTTTGCGAGCCAAGGAATAACTAACGACTCACGCTCGGGCAAGGTAAAGTTTTTGGCGGCCGTAACGGCGCGGTTAAAGAGTTCTAATTCATCAGAACGTAAACAAAACCGGATTATGTTTTGTGAAACCGAAAAAGGCATTTTATCTAAAAAGGTCGTCAGAACGTCGCGCATTTCTCGGTTTTTCGAATTCCAAACCTTGCGGATTAGGTTTTCAGCGATTGTGGAATCTTTGATTTTTGCAATTGCCAGAACGGATACAGCGCTGCCTTTGCCCAAAATGAATTCCAAAACTTTCGGCGAAACTTCGTTACCTGTGCGGGCGTACCAAGTAAATTCACTAAATTGCTGGGGTTTAAAATTTTCGGCCAGAGCTAAAACCGCTTTTACCGCAGCCGGCGCCGACACTCTGCCAAAGCAGCGTAAAATACTATTTTTTAATCTCGTTTCGCTCGCGGTATTAAAAATTTCTAGAAGTTTCTCAAAACTCGCGTTTATAACTTCCTGACTCTGAGGCGACTGGGCCATGGATTCTAAAAGGAGCGATAAAACTTTTTCGTCTTTAACTTGATTGATAGCAAAGTCATAAAATTCCTTTAACTCATGTGGCGATAAATGAGTAAGTTCGTTAACCATAGACAACTGACGATTATAATCCGTAGCCGCAAGTACCACCTTAAGCTCTGCGACCGTGGGAGATTTTACCTCGGCCTCGGCGGCGGGGGCTTTTATTTTGCGAAGAATTGAGCCAACAGTCTCCCCTTGCATTCGCCAAGTTTGAACCTTTTGCGCGATTTCAGCCCGGCGCTTTTTGGCGATTCTGACGTTTTCGGAGCTTTCATAATCAGATTTAATGTCGGAGGTCATTTCATCTAAATGCCGGTAAATGCCGTAAATATCATTGTTAAAAACTACGGAGTGTGCGGTTTCGTGGGCGTACTTCCAGGGGAGACTATGCTGCGGGTCCGTTGAACCATCGATAGCGCTAAACTGCCTGGCCACGCGTTTGTCGCGAATAATTACGCCGCCAAAATCAATGGCGGTGTCCGTGGAGGTTTTTTGTTTGCCACCATGGTCGTCCGTATAAATTTCGTTGGGCACAGCTAAACCACCGCCGCGGCCAAAGTGGGCTTGTCTTAAAATCATGCCGGCCGGAATCGTGTGACCATCGTTTTTTAAAATTTTAATAGGTAGCTCGATGATGGCGTAGTTTTCGACGGTTTCAAGCTGAGTGTCGGACATATCAAATAGCATTTGAGCCGTGCGCTGACGAGATGTTTCAGCAATCGCCTCTCCAAGACTAGCCAGCCCGTCACTATGACCACGGACTCTTAATTTATTAATTTCAGCTTGGCGGCCGGCGGCGTTTTTAAAGTTGCTAACTTGCCATTGAACATCATTGGGCGAACGCGCGCCATGACCAAACCCTTTTATGTCGACGGCTCCAATAACGTTTTTACCATCAGGGTCGATGGCCTCCATGACCGCGGAGCGTTCCCAACTTGGCGGACGGTATGCATTTTTATGCGGGCGATTTCCCGGGGAAATAGGTGAATTACGCAAATTATTTAATTTGACCTGTTCCGCACCCATGAAGGCGAAATTTTTAAGTAGCCAATCACAAATTTCTGCATCGGATAATTTGGCAATCTGTGGAAAGTCGCGCTTTAATAGCGCAAAATCAGCCCAAACAACGCGAGCGCCGTCAATCGGCACAGCGTTTTCTAAAGTTAAACGGATATTCGCCTCCGCATAATCATGTATACTTAAGGGCCGCACGGGCTCGGCGGAAAACGCGAACGAATATCCGAATAGAAATAGGACCTTAAAAACTAAATTCACCAACCAACGCTCCACATTTAGTCTGTTTTTCTATTAATTTAAGCTATATAATGCGTTAGATCAAATTCTAATACAGGCCCTGAAATTTTTACACTTTAGAATTTCGCCTGGAAAGCTAAAACCGTTAAATCACCGCTTATGTTCGCTTGAGTCTGATAAGACCCGCCATTCCCTTTGGCGTTTCGTAGGTTTGAATAACCAAGTTGAATTTCGGCATTGGTTTTTAATACTTGATAGTTCAGGCTCGCCGAAGTTACTTCCGAGATTTGTTCGGGGGTAGATTTGGTATTTAAATTTTCATACCGCGCGACAAGTTGAAACTGGGACGCAAATTGATAACCCAACGTAACGACACCGCCAACAGTCTCGGTCTCATCCGCCTTGGTCGAAATATAATCCAAAACTAAGAGCCACGAATCGTATTCAAACATGTAATCGATACCGGCTTGTGTGTTTATCGTTTTTGTCCCGGTTTGGTCGCCGGCCACCATGCTGCCACCATAAAGACCCAGCTTATTTTTTCCAAAATCATATTCGGCGCGGGCATTTACATCTTTACTGGAATTCGTTTCGTCGAGATTTGTGCTTTTGCCGTTACTGTTGACTCCGTTTGAAACCATGAAATTAATTTTTCCATTTTCGAGGAAATTGTAATTGAACATGACTCCTATATCGCGACGGTCTCCATAGGCACGTGTTACCATGGAACGCTCGGGGAGCAAAAGATCCCCCGACGATCTCCCCGACTCCCAATTCATTGGTGTTTTCATTTGGCCCATTACGATTTCTAAGTAAGGAGTAATATTAAAGCCAACGCCAATATCCTGCAGCACTTTTCCATCGTCAATTTGTGGCGTTGCGTATTTTAACGTTTTTGCAATATCCATCACCGCAAACCAGCGTGTACCCTCGACCACACTCCCGCTTAATTTAACCTCGGCCCGGCGAATTTTGAAATTTTCTTCGACAGCGGATCCCGTCGTCGTGTCATGTACGAACCAGGTTTGCAGGAGGCCATTGAGTTTTGCTTTTCCGCCAACCTCTAAAGTCTCCGCGAAAACTGTGACCGGTAAATAGAAAAAGCCGCTAAGAATATTAATGCACAGGAGTTTTTTCATACCTCCGATGTTGGATGATCCTTCAAATAGTCGTCAAGGTCTATTGACACCCCATTTAAGATCTAACTAAAATCTAATAATCTGAAATCATTTCAAGGAGGAATAGAATGAAACAGATAGTTCAAGGAACATTGGTCGCCGCTGCACTTGCTGGGTTAATGAGCGCTGAAGTTCTCGCCGCCGACAAAGCCAAAGGAAAGGCAAAAAAAGAAGAAAAAAAAGCCGACAAAGCCGCCGACGGAAAAACGGTTCGCTGTTTTGGCATTAACTCGTGTAAAGGCCAATCCGAATGTTCCGTCGATAAGAGCCACGCCTGCGGCGGCAAAAATACTTGCAAAGGCAAAGGCTGGATAAATGTCGCCGCCGATAAATGCACGGGCGAAGGCGCCAAAGTATTAGAAGGCGAACCTACTCACAAAATGTAAATTAGTTCTACCCATTGGCGGGGATTCGCTGGTAGTGTAATTACTATGATTACCCTGCACGACCCCGTTAAGCTTCACTTGGCGAAAAAAATTTCCGCTATCGCCGGGACCGATATAGCTGTTATCTATCAGGCGCTAGTACAACCGCCGAATCCTGACATGGGTGATTTAGCTTTTGGCTGTTTCCAATTAGCCAAAGAGCAAAAGAAAGCTCCGCCCGTCATTGCTAAAGAACTTAGTGAAAAATTAAGCGCCGATAATCTCATTGATAAGGCCCTCCCCGCCGGGCCCTACATTAATTTTATTTTAAAAAGCCAGGGCGTGGGCGACCTTATTGGCGATAAAATTTTTACCGGCGAGTATTTTAAAACCAAACTCGTCGAGAATTCTCCGCGCATGATGATCGAATACTCGCAACCCAACACACATAAAGAACTCCACGTGGGCCACATGCGCAATCTCTCCTTAGGTAACGCTTTAGTACGCATTTTGCGCTACGCCGGGTATAATATTCTTACCTCCACTTTTCCCGGCGACATGGGAACCCATGTGGCCAAATGTCTTTGGTACATGAAATACCACAATAAAGAAAAACCACCCGCGGAGCAAAAGGGCGAATGGTTAGGTAAATTATATTCCAAAGGCCATCTTAAGTTAGAAGATGATGCCGGCACACCCCAGGAAGAAAAAAATAAAGCAGAACTTACGGCAATAATAAAACAGCTCGAAGCAAGATCCGGCGAATATTATGATCTTTGGAAGGAAACCCGCCAGTGGTCAATTGAGCTTATGGAAGCCGTCTACGC
Source organism: uncultured Bdellovibrionales bacterium (assembly GCA_964498095.1). Lineage (GTDB taxonomy): Bacteria > Bdellovibrionota > Bdellovibrionia > Bdellovibrionales > SG-bin7 > SG-bin7. Next base: position 142,985 of record CAZCFY010000003.1, read on the forward strand.
GTGGGCTGGAGTTAAATTTGATTTTTGGTATTGGGAATCCGAGGTTGATAGCGATTCGGTAAAGTTAGTCCGCCGCTTTCATAGCGACGGAAAACTCATTGAGTCTGAGGGGGCTGTTGGACTTGATCTCACAAAAGAAAATCTAGGCTTTGTATTGTTGCTTAAGACCGACGGCACTGGGCTCTACGCCACCAAGGATTTAGAACTCGCCCGCCGCAAGTTTGAGGAGCATAAAATTGAACGCAGTATTTATGTCGTAGATATGCGCCAGGCCATGCATTTTAAGCAGGTGTTTCGCACCTTAGAAATTTTAGGCTTTCCGCAGGCGAAACAGTGCTTTCACTTACAATATAATTTCGTGGAACTTCCCGACGGCGCCATGAGCTCGCGTAAAGGAAATATTATTCCTTTAATCGAACTTATCCATCAAATGGAACAAACGGTAAAAGATCAGTACTTGTCGCGCTATAAGGACGAGTGGTCACAAAAGGATATTGATTTGGCGGCAGAACAGGTTGCAAAAGGCGCGATCTTTTATGGTATGAACAAGATGGATAACAATAAAAAAATTGTTTTCGACATGAAGGAATGGCTTAAGCTCGATGGCGAATCGGGACCCTTTATTCAATATTCGTATGCCCGCATTTCAAGTCTTTGCCGGAAACTCAATTTCTCCAAAGACAATAAACCCAATTGGTCGGCCCTCACCGAGAAATCAGAGAAGTCTTTACTGGCATTTTTGGCCAACTTTAACACCGTCATCGTAAGTAGCGCCGAAAATTTTAAACCCCTAAGCCTTTGCAGTTATCTTTACGATTTAGCCAAGAAATTTAATTTATTTTATCATGAATGTCCCGTCGCCAATGCGCCGAGCGAAGAATTAAAAGCCACACGTTTAGCTTTAAGTTTTGCGACCGGCGAAATTCTTAAAAAAGGTTTAGACCTTCTAGGTATTCCCGCTCCCGAAAAAATGTAAAAAAAGAATCTCTATTTTGGCACGCAAATAACTTTCCCGGCATTGGGATTGCTTTAACTAATCGTGAACGCAGGAAGCATTCAACAACGGTGACTGAGCCATGCATGGCTGACAATTGTTGGAGCCTGTAAATGAGTTGTTCACTTTATACGATGCCCCCGCAGCCCGCACCGATAGAGCCCCCTTCCCCCCTATAAATTTCGGTGCGGGCTGTCCTAACTTCTTCTTTACTTATCAATATTCAGATGGTCCAATTTTGTTAAATCAAAGGAGGATTTATGTTTAAGAAGCTTATTTTTCTTTCTCTGCTTCCCGTTCTGTCGCAGGCAGCTCCCCAATTTGAAATCGAAGCGGTTGACCGCGCCGCCAAAGGAAACCGCGTTGTGCAGTTAATGATTCGCCCGGATGGCAGTCAGCATTTGGTGTACACTGGCTGTTCCGATACCGCGTGTAATGATAGTGAACTTTTTTATGCGAATCGCAGTGGCAATTCTGATTGGACAACGACCTCGGTAGATAATTCCGGAGACGATACCGGATGGTTTCCCTCAATAAGTTTTAATGATAGTGGAATTCCGCATATTTTTTATGCTGATCATTACAAACAAAAATTATGGTACGCGACTTTAAATGGAGGCAGCTGGAAAAAATCTCAAATAGGTTCTGGACGTGGCGGTTGGTGGACCTCTTCCGTAGCCGCAAATGGCAAGGTCTATATGGCCCACACAAAATTGCCAAAATCTGGCTGGGAAAATGCCGCACTCGAAGTTGGTACTCTTGAAAACGGCAAATGGACTTTTGAAACCGTAGATGCCGCCCGCAATGCCGGTTGGTTTACGTCCGCCGCCATTCTACCCGACGGCAATCCCGTAATTAGTTATAATGCTGTCTTTAATCAACCCGTCGGCGCCATCAAAATTGCGTATAAGAAAAATAATAAATGGCAAATTGTGGATATCGATGACATTTCGATTAAGCATCACGTGACTGTTGATAAGCAAGGCTTCCTACATGTTGTTTATCAAAAAGTATCGCCAATCTCTTCAGATAAGTTTCCCGATGGTTTACATGACTTGATGTACGCGACCAATGCGCCAAACGGCAACTGGCACCGCGAAAAACTGCAAGAAGGTGGAACGGGTAATGTCGCTGACACCGGCACGTTCCCCCGCATTACCGTGGACGCTAAGGGTGGCCTTCATATGGCGTATATTATTAATCGCCAAAATTTAGCTTATGCGCGTAAACCAACGGCGAGTTCGGCATGGGAGTACACGACTATCGATGAGATGGGAGCGTCAATATACCCATGGATAGAAACGGATTCACAGGGGCAAGTTCATATCGCCTGGGAAAAATCTGGCCGCGTCATGTATGCCCTCTGTAAAGACTGCGCACTCTAGGAAACAAAAATGAAAAAGATTTTATTTACAATTTTTTTTGTAACTCTCGCCCAAACAGTTGTTTGGGCCGCAGAGCCTACTATTTTCGGGGATTGGGTTCGTTCGGTTAAAGTTAACGACGAGCTCACTCTGCACATGCGGCTAAATGTGACTGCTACTCACTCCACCTTCGGCATGACTTGTGTCGTAAACGGCCACAAGGGCGATGTTGAAGTCAAAATTGCGACTAAGGTTGACGGCTGGAATTTTGAACTTTTGGAAGAGGGCTATGCCAGCAAGGATGTCGGGGATTTTGATTGCCACCTAAATTTTAGCCCCAGCGTTTGGACATATGATTTAATGGGAGATCAAATAAAGTTAGTCACCAATTTAGGTGAATTGCTTTTTATGAACCGACCGAAGAAATAAAGTGCAGTCCCCTCACGGCCCTATTTTCTTGATTTGGTAAGGCGAAAAGTATTTTTGATCTCGGCGCGGGTAAGGAAAATCCCGAACGAAGAAGATCTAAAGTTTTACTTCGCGGAACAAGACAGAAAAAACGTACCGCTCGACAATCCTGCCGTCATTTCACTCTTTTGACCTTGTTGCGGCCAGTTCACAACAGTTTGTAAATTAAGATCCACATGATCATTTTGGCTCGTGACCTTCATCGCCAGAAACTTACCTTCAGGTTTTACTTGCAGCAAAAAAGTTTGCGCAAAGCGCCCTTCATAAGTGCCGTTAGCGTCCGTTTTGAAGTTCATGGTGCTAACTTGAGAGCCGTTATTAAAAAATGCCGTACATGTTAAAATAAGCGCAAGGTTTGTCATAATACCTATGAAATTACATCAAGTTGACGCATTCCCCTAATTTTAAATAGGGCCATGAATTTTTTACAATTTGGCATAACCTCTGCAATTCAACTCCACGATTCGATCTCTGAGAGGTAATAATGAATCCATTGGCTTTCGTCGCTCAACGTTCTCCAAATTTCGTCAGGTTAGCTGGTATTTTGTCATTATTTTTTGCCCACTTAGCTTTGGCAGGCACCGATTGTCCAACGCCATGGCTAGGTCAAAACGGTACTGAGAACTGTGATCTCGTGGATTATAAGGGCCATCAAATTCGCGCGGGTTACTTCCCGGAAGACTCAACATTACCTTTTCTTGGCAACGTAATTTATTTGCAAGGGCTTGGTGATTCCATGCTAAACCACGCCCCCTTGTTTAAAATGATTTCGAATCTGGGCTTTCGTGTGCTTGCATTTGATTATCCCGGTCAAGGCGGCTCAAGCGGCAGCATGAATTCAACCCGTATTGATAAAATCATCGAGATGGCAACGTTAATACAAAAGAAATATGCGCGGGCGGGAGGGAAATTCTCGGATACAATACTAGGATGGTCCACTGGCGGATTGGCGGCTTATAAACTCGCAGCCCTTGAACGCTTTAAGCGCGTGATAATGATTACTCCCGGCATTGCCCCTAAGCTGTTTGTGGGGGAAGGCTTTCCCACTTTTGAAATTACGATACGTACGCTTACGCGCAATTTATTTAGAACGGAACCCGATCCGCATATAGACCCCATTAGACCAACAAGTCCCCTGAAGGTCCCCTTATTCTCACAAGACCTTTTACGGACGGCGCGCGCTTCAAAAGCATGGAGAATTAATCCGAAAATCAAAGGACTCGTGCTTCTAAGTAGTACGGATGATACCTATACCGATCCCATCGCAACAATGGGTGTCTTGCAGGAAAAAGCGCCGCACTTTTTGCGCCGTTGGTTTCTGGGTGGATCGCTCCATGAGCTTGATAATGAGATTCCCGAAGTTAGCGAAAATCTTAGATCAATGATCGCTAACTTCTTACAAAAAGAATAATTACTTTTTAATTTCGTGTTTTACGTCGACATTTTGAAACGTCGAATAGTCACGGCTAAAAAAGCGGCTGATCGCCATTTTTAAAGTAATTTTATTACCGTCTTCAAGGTCACTGGGATCAACGTCGGGCAGTTGCCCTAAGCGAATTTCAAATTGATTGTTGTTTTCTAAAATATGGGTTGCTGGGATCGTTCCTTCAAAAAGAGTTTTATCCCAAACAATAGGTCTTACTTTTTTAAATACGACGTTAACAAATCCCGTTTTAAGCATATCAGATACCTGCGCGAGATCGCGGATTTTAGCGACGAAGCCGTGTTCCGCGCCACTAAATTGCAATTCCATTTTAACAGCCTCTTCGCCCCACATCGCGCGAGTAATAACTTCTTGATAAGCGTCGCCGCTTCTTTGCGTTGTGGAATCATACCAAAAGCCACGGCTTCCATAAGAACTCACGCCGTCTTGGGTCGCCTTTAAATACATCGTAGCACTAGCAAAGTCGCTAAAAGGTTTCCTGGCGGTCCAGCCGAAAATATAACTAAAGGTACGCATGCCCATAAATTTTGTGTAGCCGTCCGCAAGGATAGAGCCCGGCGCAAAAAGTTGTAAGGCGCCGCCAAAGTCCTGCCACACTTGACTGACCAGAGAAATTTTTGTCGCGAGGATCTGCCCAACATTAATTTGGGCTTCTCGGCTTTCCGTTGGTAAGGGGTTCAGACTTGGAATCAATGTCAAATGTCCGCGACCACCGGTATAACCATTTTCTTTGGCTTGTCCCGCCCGGCCGTTTTGCCCGTCATTACAGTAATACATGTTCTCAGTACAAGTTTCTTTGCCGTTAGAATCTTTAGAACAGCGACGCACGCGCCACTGCGGTTCTGAACAGCGGCAACCGCGGCCAAAATTCCCCGGCCTTCCCGCTCGGCCACCGCGCCCGCCCTCGGAATAAACTGTAATTTTTGCGAGGCTTTTTACATCGTTGGTATAAACAATAATATTTCCACCGCGCCCGCCGTTTCCACCTTTGCCGGCATCTCCGCCGTGCCCGCCATTTGCGCCCGTAAGATTATTTTCTGCCCGGCGCGGTTGCGCGCAGTTTGTAGCGTCTTCGCCGTCATAACCATCGCGGCCGTCTTCGCCGTCACGTCCACTTAAGTTGAGATTAAGCACTTGGCCCGTCGCTTGGACCGTAACGTCTTGACCCCATCCACCACCACGACCTTCGTCACCGTTGGCGCCACTGCGGCCCTGATTTCCAAATTCATATCCATAAGAATTAAGTGAAATGAACATTATCTGAGCAAAAAGAATCTTTTTAGGTAGCATTTTGGAACCTCCCCGTTACCAATACGATACTAATTAGCAACGGGTATGCCACGTCAATGAATTTGGCTGTCGCTTCCGCAAAAATTAATAAACGTAATTAATTTGCGTATAAAGCTGCGAGAAATCTTTGTCGAAGCCCACAAATGAATCGGTTTTGTTGGCCGTTAACAAGGGTTTTTCGATGAGATGACCTATTTCCAAAGATAAACTATCAGACACGTTATATGCCAAACTTTCTTCTATCCCATATTTTTGCGAGCGAATTCCAGTCTGATCCCACGCATCTTCAAGTTTAATATTTAAATTAGCAGAAATAGGCTTCGTTATTTTAATTTCATTTTTTAATTCATTAAAAACAATCCAGTTTGCGTAATTCGCCTTTGCGGATTGGTAATTCATCTTGCGCGCATTAAGTTCGTAATTAGAAGTCACTGCTAGCCACCTTTTCTTTACTTTTACGGCTGTTCCCGGGCCCCCTTGAAAAGTTAAACTGGTTCGGTCTTTAACATTCGTTGGCAACCAGCCTTCGATACGGGCCTGCACGTTCATTCCAGCGACCTCATAATTTCGGCCGCCAAATACCCGCGTGTTTTCTAAGGTGTAATCGTCCTGACCTTTGAAGTTTTTATTTTTTATATCTTGGCGAGCCCCCACACTCCACGCGCCTAAGTTCCAAGTCGGGTCTAAGCGTAAGCGAAACTGCGATTGCGCCGATCTATCACTAAAAGAATTTTGCGACGAGCGCATTTCAGTTTTTATTTTAAAAACTTTTGATGCGGCGGCTGGCGCTCCGGCTTTTAATGTCGCCGAAGCCTTTTGATCCGGCGCTATTTGAGTTTCCTCGGCGAAGGCAGTCGCGCTTGCCGCCATAAATGCTAAAAGGATTTTGCTAATCATGATGTTTCCCTTCCAAATTTTATTTAATTACGATTTTTTTAAAATCTTTTGTCGCCTGAGCGTAACGGCTTTCTTTAAGTGGTACGAATCCGACTTCTTTAGAAAGTTTCGGCGCATGCTCTAGATAATATGTTATAAACTCTTTAACTTCGGGGCGCTTTAGCGCGTTGAGGGCAACGTAGATATAGACCGGACGAGAAAGGGGTTTATAAGTTCCCTCCAAAATGGTCTTCTCGGTTGGGCTTACAATGGCTTTATCTTTAATGGGTATCGCTTTTACCTTATTCTTATTAGCCACATAGTAAGAAAAACCAAAATAACCTAAGGATCCCTCGTCGCCCTGAACGCCTTGAACCAAAATGTTGTCGTCTTCACTTTTCGTATACTCCGAGCGACTCGCCCGTGCCTTCCCATTTACGGCCTCAGTAAAATAGTCAAAGGTACCGGAGTCAGTACCAGGACCATAAAGTTTTATCGGCTTATCTGGCCACGAACTACGTACTTCCTTCCAAGTTTTAACTTGGCTATTGGGTGACCATATCTTTTTAAGTTCGTCGACAGTCAAGTGATCCACCCATGTATTTTTTGGGTTTACTACAACTGTAATTCCGTCCATGGCGACAGGAATTTCGAAATATTCGACTTTGCCCTTTTTTGCCATTTCTATTTCTTCAGGCTTGATTGTTCGAGAGGCGTTGACAATATCAAGCTCTCCGCTAGTGAATTTTTTAAAGCCGCCGCCGGTCCCCGACACCCCGACCATAACACGCACGTCAGAATGGGATTTACCATACTCCTCGGCCACGGCTTCTGTGAGAGGAAATACGGTACTTGAACCGTCAATGTGAACTGATTTGTCGCTGGCCAATGCCGATAAGGCGACGACCGAAATAACTAAACTTAATACAAACTTCTTCATGGGTTTGCCTCCTATTGGGCAAACTACATGATCAATGTTTGTCGGCAGTTAGTAGTCCGTTAGCGTTTTGTTAGAATGCCTTGCCATTGCCCAAGAACATAAAGAGACGCATAGGCAGGCACAAGTTCATAGCGATTATACAAATGATTTTTCACGACGACGGCGGCAAAGTCTTTTTCAAACCAATCTTGCCCCCGATTTGATTTTCTGATTAAGAAATCGATTCCTCGCGAAATGCTCGCCCCAATTTGCCCATCACCGGTAAATTTAAAATATTCGATAAGCCCCGTGAGGACTAGCGCTGTTTGTGACAGCGTAGAATACATTTTAACAGGCTCCCGCCGTGCGTAACTTAAATTACTTTCGCCCCACCCGCCATCAGAGTTTTGTTGCAAAACCAACCAATGGGCAACGGTCGGAGGCAAGCTCCCAGAACAATTGCCATGAATTAAGCCGATAAGTTGCATCGAAGCGCTGTAGAAATAATTAGAAAACCAGTGACCGTGAGAAATTCTAAAGGGCACGCCTTTAACGCCTTCTCCGCCATTTTTTAAAAAACGACAAGCTTGGGCTAAAGACGCTTCGACACGTGGGTCAACCTGCACTCCCGACTTTTTAACAATAGATAACATGTGCACTACCCGGCCCGTAATATCCATTTGGCTGATGTCTTCAATTTCGGGTAGATTTTTAATAATCTTACGCGCGATTTTAAATAGGCTTTTTGGCACTCCACGTGTCCAAGCGGGAAACCCGCCATCCTTATTTTGCCGATCCAATATCCACTTCACGCCTTCACGAATGGCTACTTGAGTTTGCAAATCCTCTTTATGCTGGCTGGTCGCTAAAGTCTGCACAACCACGGCGGTGTCATCAAGATCGGGCAAGCTTTTGTCGTGGCTATTAAAACTCCAGGCGCGCGACTTTTCTTTCGGAAAAAGTACGGTTTTACTTTCTAACCACTGTATTTGCCGGTCCATATTCTGGCCTAGAGTCTGCAGTGTATAAGTAATGCTCGCCGTATCCCAAATGTCACTTAAGGTGGACTGCTGGACGTTAAAACCTTCAAAACTTTTTGACCGCCAGGATAAAATCTTTTCCCAACTTCGTTTTAAAGTTTCAGTAAAGTCACCATATCCGGCGTTTTGCGCCTCCCAAAGCGCGAGCATACTAATAAAGGCAAAGTTTAAGGCATACCAGCCACCCTCGGGGTTTTGTTTTTCTAAAATTCGGCCTATACCTTCTTTGGCCCAATGCTCGTCATGACCCGTGACACTTGCTTGCAAGAAATTTTTTAAACTAATGCTTGCCGCACCAATATCAGAAAAGGGATCTCGTACGAACTCACCATGAGTTTTGGCGTAAAAATAGTTCCAAGTCACAAATGGCACGGTAAATGTTTGCAGTATTCCCAAGTTCTGAAAATTTAGCGGATAAAGATTCGAGGCTCCCAGCATTTTTATTGGCACTTCAGGTATCCATTCGCGGCTCAGCAGCCCCATCGGTACCAGATGGAGAAGCGTATAGACGCCAATAGTTTTGTCTTGGGCGTAAAGAAAGCTCCACGCTTTTCCGACACGGGAATCGTTGCGCTCAACGCCCACCAACTCCAAAACTTTTAAAGTAATTAAAGTAATATCAAAATTTACTTCGCCGCCGGGATAAGCGGCCCAACCGTTTCCACTTTCATGTTGGCGCAAAAAAATGGTAGCTATTAATTCGTCTTTTAACTTGGGCGTCAGAAGACCTAATTTATATCCAAGACCTAAAACAAGGGCTTCGTTGGAAACATCGAGAGTGTAAGGGCCCTGCCAATAAGTTCCGTCAATTTGCTGGGACGAAAGAAACTTTTCCGTGCTTTGTAAAGTCTCCTGAAGCGGCGTTGCCGCGACTGAAAAACTAGAAAATAAAAGTACGAAAATATATTTCATAGAGCCTGTGGCATTTTATACGTTACCGGGAAAAATGACAAGAAACTGGCCTGCGCTTTGCTAAAACAATCCGGCGATATTACAAATCAAATTTAAAGGTTGCTCAGTGGCACGTGCGTGGAAACTTTTCATCATTAGTCTATTATTGTCACCCCATTTGCGGGGACAAGAGCCGGCAACATGCCCTCAAAGCGTAGTTTACAAGGCGATTGATTTGCGTTCCGAATTTGGCCCCATTCGGGCGCAAGAGCAAATGAGTTGGTGTTTTGCCTATGCGGGCGCCGATTTGCTTTCTCACTGGCTCTATAAAAAGGGTGAACTCACTTCTTTAAAAGAAGAAGATTTGGTCTCCGCCGCCGCCGTGGCCCTTAATAATATTCGCAGCCAAAGAATGGAAGACGTAAATAACGTCACGTGGGTAAAAAAATATGCGGGGTCTCTACCCGGCAAGCTTGCCAGCATTGAAAGCGATTTACTTGAGGTAACATCCTATATCCGCAATCTCCAGCCACAACTGCGCACTGCTTGGGACGAGAAATTATTTCGCCTGCAAGATGACTTAAGACAGTGGACGAGAAGACGTGCAGATCTTGTCGCCAAAGTGCGCCTCTTAAAAAGGGAAATTGATCATCTCAAGGAACGCTTTCCGGTTGAACATGACGCGGCTTTTGACACCGGAGGCTTTCCCGTCGGTGCCGCCCGCCGCTTGGCAATAAAAGGCTTTTGCCGCGAAGGCGACGTGAAATCTAATTATCATAATCTCTTTGAAGGCGTGCAGCGCGATTTGGTTTTTTCAAATGCCCGCCTAAACAAGGCCAAGCTCCTAACGCGCATTACAAACGACCGCAATCCTGACGACGCCGTTGTCATTCAAATGCTGTTTCCCGGCCTGACAGTCGGCGAGATTCGTACGGAGCTTTCAAGTAAAGAGGAAGATAACAATATTATTTTTAAACTTGCTGACAAAGCCTGTCAGTATAAACCTATTAAAAATATTCCTGATTATAAAGATTTTTGGCTCGACGACTATTTTGCCGAGGCCCGCGAAGAGCGCAATCAACTCTTTAACCGCGCCGATAATATTTTGGAACAAGGTAAGGCCGTGGTCTATACGACCGACGGTGATATTTTTGATACTGCTGGCAAACCCTTTACTTACGAAACGGGACATGCGGTTCTTTTGGTCGGCAAGAGATATAATTGCGAACATAGGGAAACCGAGTATATCGTCCGTAATAGCTGGGGACCTAACGCCTGCGAAAAGTGGCTTCCCGCTTTCCGCCGCTTTAAACCCGAAATAGAAAAAGCCACCAAAGAAATTATCGTTGCCGAGAATAATTGCCGGCAAAAATGTCGATTTGTTGATGACGAGGAATTAGAACCGGTTCGCAGTTGCGAAGAGGCGTGCACCCAGAAAGCCAATCGCGAAATTATCGCGGTCAACCAGCCACCTTATTCCTGTGAAGATGGCTATTATATAGTCAGAAGAAGTCATTTAATGACCGGCGTAAAAAGCATTTCTTATTTTGAATAGACACGCTTAAATTTTTAAATTTATATTTATTAAATGAAAATCCTCTTGTCGGCCATCTTTGCTCTTTTTGCTCCACTTAGCGCCTCTTCCGCGCCGCTGGAAGATAATTCCTTTTTACTCGAAGAGGCTTACAACCAAGAGCCGGGCGTTTACCAATTCATCCAGGTCTATCAATTTAATAAAACCAGTCCCGCTGAAACCACTGAAACTTACGCCTTTACCGTCGAAGCCCCGCTCTACTCCCAAAGGCACCAACTTTCTTTTACAATGCCTTTTCAAACTCTCGAGACCACAGGCACGCGTAATTCGGGAATCGCCGACACATTCGTCCATTATCGCTATTCATTGTTAGATAAAAAAGATTTTACGGCGACTCCGCGCATTTCGGTAATTCTTCCGACCGGCAAAAAAGAAAGTGGTTTAGGTACCGGCTCTATAGGGGCGCAATTTGCCGCAGCCCTTTCTCTGAATTTAAATGAGTATTTCGTCACCCACTGGAACATGGGTTTTACTCTTGTGCCCTCTGCAAAAACGGTAAGCAATAATTTTGCGGCAAGTTTAGTGTATCTTTTTAATGACAATCTTAATTTTCTTGTCGAATTTTTTAATGAGAGCAAAGAAACTGCCGACGATACCGGCACAAAATCCCGCAGCGAAAGCTATTACATAAATCCGGGCGTGCGTTATGCTCACAACTTTGGCGAAACTCAGCTTGTGCCGGGAATTTCTTTCCCGGTAGGCGTCGCTGCCTCTGAAGCTGAAGACTACGGCATACTTTTGTATCTGTCGCTGGAAGGCAAACCCTTCTAATTTGTTCTTGATTCTTAGCCTTAGCCGCATAAAGTACTTCTTCTGAAATTATTTTAGGAGGAACCTCATGAAGAAAATTTTTATCGTGATGCTAATCGGCCTTATGGCAAACAACGCCATGGCCTCACGCGCACGCTTAACCGCTTTAGGATTAACAACAGATTTGACGGGACTAGGATTTAGCTATGATGGAACTACTCTGTTTAAAGATAACAGAAATATTTTTCTCAACCCCGCTCAAGTTACAACGCTAAACAATTCTTTTAACTTCGAGATGGGAAGTTCGACCGACATGACCTCGGCCACTCGCCCCCATGCCGAAGGTGGAACCGTTTACGATTTTAAAGACGGAAAGCTTGGCTTTCAACTTGGCCGCCGTAGCGATATTACCCGCAAAATTGCCGATGACGCCGGTGGTGTACTTGCGCCCAAAGATAGCGTAGACATCATCTACGGAGTGGGCCGAGGCGGACAAGGATGGGGAGCGGGACTCCATTATGCGGACTCCAAAGTAGACGATGCTACCGCACTAGATCAAAAAGCTTCGGAGCTTTCTCTTTCGGGCGGTCTGCTGCGCGATAAAACCGAATTTTACGGTACATTAGGATTAATTGCGAAATCAGAAAATTCAGTGACAAATACGAACAAATGGGAAGGCAAAACTTACATCAAAGCCGGCGTAACCCACCAATTGGATAACGTCGCCCGCATCGTTGGTACTGCCTGGAAAAATGGTTACGACTCTACTGTCGGCGGCGCTACGACGACAACTGATACCTTATTGCTAGACGTACGCTACGTTCGCATGCACAAGCCAAAAAATGACTTAATGTTTTTCTTCGGCGGCGGCTTTACGAATGTCAGCGGAGATGCCACGCAAGGTGCGACTAAAGCTGATATTTCCGTACAACAAATTCCAATGTTTATCGCCATCGAAGGAAACGCAACTTCTTGGTTAGATCTGCGCGCCTCAGTAAATCAAGCTTTGTTGCTTGGTACAGTTAAGCAATCAGGAGACGAAAACCAGCACAGCCCTAACACCACAACTGTTGGTGCTGGCGCATCTTTAAAGTTCACCAACTTTACTTTAGATGGAACTCTTTCCGCAGCGGGATCAGGTACACTTGATGCCTCCAACACAATGACCAACGTCGCCCTACTCTATAATTTCTAAATTTAGGAAATTTATTTCGCGGGTCTACGCGAAGTTTTTTCCGCAAAGCAAAAAAGAGCCCCACGTGGGCTCTTTTTTTTTCAGTCGATTGCCGCACCGGCGGCTGGGCCTGATTTTTCAACTCCCTTCTTAAATATTTCCCGTTCATTTCGATCTTTGCGAGGGCAGCCTTTAGGCCGCGCGCACGATGCGCGCGCCGAGCAACAAAGGCAAGGAGCCTGGATCGAAGGGAGCGGGAAATATTTAAGAAGGGAGGTCAAAAAATCGCTACCCACCAGCGCTGGTGCCGCCACGCATCGAGGAAAGGGAACTGTTACCTTAAAAACCGGGCGCCGATTGCGTGAAGGGCGGACTTAATTTTCTCCAGATGTTCGTGATTTAAAATTTCAATTTGGAATTCGATGCGGGCTTCGCGCAAAGCTAAATCATGATCCATGCGGTTATGATTTACCTGCAAGATGTTGGCGCCCTCTTTAGCAAGCACAGCGGTCAATTGACTTAGGCTCCCTGGAGAGTCCTGATACATCACACTTAATTGCGCGCGGCGGCCTTTGCTGATCAAACCGCGCTCGATCACCATATTAATATTATTTAAGTCAATATTTCCACCCGACATCACGGCCACACACTTTTTACCAAGTTTTAGTCGTCCCGATAAAACGGCGGCGAGGGCGGCGGCACCGGAACCTTCGACAACTGATTTCGTGCGTTCCAATAATAAAACAATGGCTTCGGCAATTTCGTTGTCACTTACGACAACGATATCGTCGACGAGCTTAGAAATATATTCTTCATACAATTTGGGCTCCGCGCGTTTAACCGCAATACCATCCGCCAAGGCACTGTAGCGCACGGGATCTTGCAAGGGATTTTTATGAAACAAATTAAACATTCCCGGCGATAAATCCGATTGCACGCCATAAACTTTGCACTGGGGCGCTTTAGCTTTAATGACAGTCGCGATTCCAGAAATTAATCCGCCGCCGCCGATGGGCACTATGATCGAATCAATTTCTTTAAGTTCTTCAAGAACCTCTAATGCAATCGTTCCCTGTCCCGCCATTGTCATCGGGTCATTAAAAGGATGTACGAAGGTGTACCCTTTTTCTTTCATGATTTCTTGGGCCAGAGAGTAACAGTCATCATACACCTTGCCGTGCAAAATAACCTCGGCGCCATATTCGCGCGTGGCTTGGACTTTTACTAAGGGCGACGTCACGGGCATCACGATAGTTGCTTTGGCGCCAAGTTGCGTCGCCGAATATGCCACACCCTGTGCGTGGTTGCCGGCTGAGCAGGCGATCAAACCCTTTTTTCTCTGTTCATTCGTTAATGAGCGAATATTATTATAAGCACCGCGGATTTTAAAACTCCCGGTCTTCTGCTCATTTTCCATTTTTAGCCACACATCACAACCAGCGCGACGCGAAGCTTCGCGCGTGTGCCGGCAATGAGTCGCTTGAATGACTTTAGAAATGTGTTCTTTCGCTTCGAGTACGTCTTTTAAAGAAATTGGCAAAAGGAATACCTCACCAGTAAGCCGTCAGACCATAAATTGGTTTGAACTGTTGTCCATGATATTCGGGACGAACCTGATTGTCAGCTAAAGGTTCGATTTGGGCTTCATCAAAGTAATAAAAAGGAGCCATGATTTTGCCGCAAAAATCGCAGCGCCCCACTTGATGATTATGACATTCGTTGACTGTGCCGCAGACATGGCAACGGCGAATATGTATGGATGTATCCATATAGCAAAGCTCCTCTTCTTAGACTATGTAGACTCACTAGCCTCTCATCTATGAAGACACCCAAAAATAAAATGTACCCACAAATATAATTCTACACACGTGAAGCCGCACCCGCAATACGCCAAATTGATAAATGACTAAATTGTTTAAACAACTCTGGCTAATAACTTTTCGTGACAAACAACTGCGCGGTGTGACTGTCAAATGACTTTTCGTGACAGGCATCGCCGGTGTCAAATGACTTTTCGTGACAGGCATCGCCGGTGTCAAATGACTTTTCGCGAAAGGATCTCAAAAGAGAGCGTTTTCGCGAGGGTTGTCCATTTGATTTTTTACCTCCGCGGCGGCGGCGGAGAGGTAACTCACCAAAGCCCCTGCCGTAAAACGCCAAACCGTCTAACAATTTAACAGAAGAACCCTCAGTAAATTCCTTAAAACCCTCGTAAAATGGCTCCCTTGTGGCGCCCATCGTGCATTAGCGTGCAGGCTGGTAGGTGTTTTATGTTAAAAGGAATTTTATTAGCAGCCGTATCTATTAGTAATGTCGCTTTGGCTCAGATGAGCGCCGAAGAGGCCATCAAAGCCATGGGCTCCACTCCCTTTGGCAATTTAGAAAACATGCAAGTAATAATGGATAATGATCGAGCTGCCCAGTCACAGCTCGAGATTCTCCGTAAAGCTGAGGCTGGTGATAAAGTATTCTTAGGTTACTATATTCATGGTGACGACGAATCGACTTCTGCCTTTAATCAGGAGGCTATTAACGCTGCCAAGCGCGGGGTCAACGTTTACATCCTCGATGATTTTTTAACAAACTACAAACGCTTGGACATGTTTAACATGCTTGAGCGTGAAGGTAGCGGCCGCATTCACGTACGCTTTTTTAATCCACCGACTTGGAATATCCACCGTGATGTGATCTACATGACATCAAGCTGTAATGGCGGCGCAAATTGCGCGGAAGAAAAAAAGGAACTCTTACAGTTCTTGACTTCAGAAAAAGAGCGACTTGAAGCAAATTCTCCACTTTCTTCAAAACACTTAGGTCCTGGCACCTTCTTTTCAAAACTTTTCTTAGCGGGCTTATCGGCAAAAAATGCCGCAGCGATGAAGCTTGCAGTTTCCGCAGGCGGCACATTGTCCGCGATGGCTCAAGGTGACGGAAAAAAAATGTCTGATGAAGACAAAAGTAACGCCTTAGAGTTTGGAAAACTTCTCTTTGGTGCCAAAGTTTTAGGGAATACGACAGATAAAGTAAAGCTCACCCTCGCCTTTTTACTCATGGGCGATCAAATCGGTGATAAATATGAAGCCATTGATGCCGCACTTCCCATAGATATTCCACATGACTCGAAAGCCGGAAAAGACTGGGAGGATTTAACCGACTTTTTACACCATAAATTTCTAACTCTTTTTAAAAAGGACGGCAGAGTAATTACGCAACACGGTGGCCGAAACAAAGAAAACTCTTATGCCATAAATGAAAACCTTCGTCATTTAGTAGAAAAATATTTATTCTTCGATACAGACGTAAGGTACGAATCCACGGATCCCACATTCGTCACTGAACTAAAGAAGTCAATAGCTTATCTTTTCGGCTATAACGAAATGGTTGTGACCTTAAAACAAGTTAACGAACAATTGCCGGTTGATTTAGTCGCCAACCTTGATCTCGTACAGCAAGCCATCGAGAAAAATAAGGCCTTACGCGATAATAAGAAAATAAGTTTTTACGAATACGATAAGCAAGTCGAAGCGACATTTGCCGAATTAGCCCGCGGCCGCGCGCAAGAGCGCCAAAACGCCGCGAAAACAAAAATGGAAGCCGGTGCGCAGAAATATCTAGACGAAAGAAAAAATGCCGAGGGATCCAATGTTAAACAATATAGCCCCTCAATTATTGCCGCGCTTGGCTTAGAAGATAAAGATGCAAAGGCAATGTATATCGAAAACCTTCCCTTCTACGAAGAGGAGCTTGGAAATTACGATAAACTGATGAATGAATTTGCCAGCACTGTGTTTGGCCAATTTTTAGGTTTAAAAAAGATAAAACCAAAAAAATTGCGCGCTTATGATCCTATCCCCGGCCAAGAGCTAAAATACAATAAAAATATCCATGCCGCATGGGTGGAAGTATTAAAGAAAACCGCTGTCGAAGCCGCCGCGAAAAAAGAAAAAGCCACTGTTATCATTCATCAAGGATACGCGCTACTTCCGGCGATTTTAGTCGACGTTATCGGCCAAATGATCCGCGGGGAAATCAATGCTGAATATCTTGAAATCAAAGTTGTTACCAATTCTATCGAGACAACTGACTTAAATATGATTAACGTTTTTGCCCGCCATCAATTTAAAGCGGTCGCTGAGTACTTCGAGCAAAACCGTGGCCGCCCGGGCGCTCTGGCATCTTTAAGAATATTCGAACATCTTATCTTACCTGACGGCAATAAAACTTCTCTACACTCTAAGGCCCTTTATGCGCCAAATGATATTATTATATCTTCGGCAAATCTTGATGTTCGCAGCTACGAAATGGACACTAACAATGGCACTTGGTTTACCAATGTACCAAGTCTTGGCCGCCGTCTTATCGGTAGACTGGAGCGCGACTTGCTAGGTAATCCGGGATTGGTGCGCGAAGCTACGGCTTATTACCGTCAAAATCATAATCAGTTCTTAAAAGAAGATAGACTTATTCTCGAAAAAATCATTGGTGCAAAACAAAAACTCGCCGCGCGTTTAGCGAAATATATTCCGCAACTGGCTGCCGGACTGCAGGAACGCATGCTTTCTCTATATTTAGCGACGGGTTTAGTCTTGGATTATGATCAAGCTGACTTAATCTTTGGCCGTACAAGTGTCACTTCTGTTAATGCTTTAGATTTACTAAAGGGAGATAATGACGGAAGCGGCGGTGGCGGCGGTGGAAAGCCCAGCAAAAATCTAATATGTAAATCTCTATTTGGCGAAGTGACTGCTAGAAAATACAACAGTCACAGCGTAATCGAGAAAATGAGAGGTATTAAATCCCGCCATGGTAACAAGGGAACGATAATGCGCTTTTTAGATCAGGTGCTTTCAACCTTATAGTTGACCAATAAATTTGGCCCTCCTACGCTTATAGGTACGTAGGAGGCCAAATGAAATCGTTTCTTCTTGTATCTCTACTAAGTCTTTTCACCTTTAATTCCCACGCCGCTTTTAACGAAGGCCCTAATTATGCCGTCCATCCGCTCCCGGGCATGCTTTGGGAACGCCAGGGCTGTAGTTTTTTATGCGACTCTATCCCCGAAGATTTTGAGGTGTTAAAGAGTTTTGGCGAATACTCCCGCCGTGAGTTGCCTGCTGGCCCCCTCAATGTTCTCGTGTGGAATATTTATAAGGGCCGCAAGAAAAATTTCGTTAGCCAATTTAGATACCTCGCCAAAAAAGCCGATCTCGTTCTCCTCTCCGAAGCCACCGACGGCGAATTAGTAAAACCAACTTTAGATGAAATGCGCGGTTTTGGCTGGGAGATGGCGATAAACTTTTTTATGAAGAATGAAGTCGCAACCGGTGTGCTGATTGGCTCACCCGCTGTTCCCGCTTGGCGCACTTACTTGCGCACGACGGATCTTGAACCCGGAGTTAAAAGTCCTAAGACCATGGTCATCGCCAAGTACCCTTTAAGTGACGAACGCGCACTCATGGCAATTAGTATTCATGGTATAAATTGGAAAGGCGACGAAGCTTTCGAAAGACAACTTAAAGCCGCCGAACCTTTTATCGCCCAACACTCGGGCCCAATTATTTTCGCTGGCGACTTTAATACGAAAAACGCCAACCGCCACGACACGCTTGTTCGCGTCACCGCAAAATACGGACTCAAACGCGCCCCATGGTCAAAAGCATCCAGCCAACTTGACGACGCTTTTATTCGCGGAATCGAAGTGCACAGCGCCGAAATGCTTGACGAAGTCATCGCCGCTGAAGGCTCGGATCACCCCGCGCTGCTATTGCGGCTCACGCCCCACTAATGACGCGCATCTCAACCAAAAGGTTCCAGGTTCTTTTTGGTAACGCGCCATTGCTACCAAAAAGAACCTGGAACCTTTTGGCGGCTAATTCTTCTTTATGAGGTTTTCTAAATAGGATTTTGCTAGGCCGGATAGGCGGCGGACCTTCCAAGCAGCAAGACGATATTGAATTTGCGCGTTGTTAAAATTTATTTCCGCGTCGGTTTGGTCGTCCCCGGATTGAATAACATTGATAAGCGGAACGCGCCCCAAACGAAAACGCGACTCTTCTAATGATACGCGTTCCTTTTGATTTTCTACCACTTGCCGGAGCGTACTCACGCGCTGTTGCCATCCTAAAAGCTGATCGCAGGTCGTCATCCACTCAGTTTCAAAAGTACCCTTTGCTTGATTGGCCCTTGCATCCGTGGCCTCGCGCGCGGCGATGGCTTGGCGAACATTGGCTTCGGCTTGATAACTGTTCAGACCCATTTTGAAAATCAGCATTGCCGAATAGTGGGGATGATCAAACGCGGTGGCTTCGTTCATCGCTGTGGGGCTGCTCGTGGCATCGACGCCATTTCCGCCGCTATTTAAGTTAAGTGACAGAGCGGGATTAGCTAAGTTTTTCGCCGCCTCGTAAGCGAGGTTGGCCGCATCCTTTTGCAGAAGGGCCTTTCGGTAAGTCGAGTTGGTCGTTGGCGGCGGCGCAGGCTGCGAACGCACACAGAGATTTACTGCGGCATCGACGGGATTGTCGAGCTCAACGGGCACTTGCAAAGGATCAAGACTTAACCACGGCGAGGGAAATTTTAGCAACACAACCAAGTCACGCCAAACGGCATCGAGGGTTTCGCGCGCCACCTGCACGCGGATGGAAGAACTTGCTACGGCACTCTTTACTTGCAATAAATCAGGACGCTCCCCTGTTCCGTTAGCTACCTTTCGCTGAGTAATACTTAAAAGCCGCTGCCGGCGCGCTAATCCCGCTTCGGCGGCGCGTGTATCTGACTGCGCTCCCCAACCACGGTAAAAAATTTGCGCCAGCCCCAAAAGCCACTCTTCCATGGATTCATCAATTTCTATTTTTTTGACTTCACTTTCGATTTTCCCACGCAAAAGATTCCGGCGAGTCGCAAAACCAAATGCATCCCGCCAGAGATTTTGGCTTAAATTAATTTCCGCCGTCGTTTTGTAAATATCGTCAAAGAGCGGATTAGCAAAAAGTGCCGGCATGGTTTTAATATAGCGGCCCTGAATCATAGATACGCCAAAGTTGGTTCCCGTAGAAAAGTATTTTGAAAAACCCAAATTCCACTGACTGCTTTCTATACGTGACGGCCCAAAGGGTGAATCCGGCTCATCCTCACTGTGAAAAAATGTGTAGCCCGCATCAAGATTAAGTTCTAGCGCGGCCTTCGCCGATAGTTCGGCAATTTCTATCGTCGGAAGTTGCGCCCGCAAAGCGCGAAACGTGTCGGAGTTTAACATGGCCACTTTGGTCATGAACTCCAAAGAAACGGCTTTTCCCGGCAAGGAGTCGATAAGTTTGCGCGCATCCGCCGGTACTTCGGTGTACGTCCTAGCAAGAGCAAGCTGGGAAAAAAAGAGTACTATCAGTAGTGCCTTCATGCCTACGTATGATCGTCTAACTAAAAGTTAACTGGGTCAAATTGCTTAAGAGAAGTCTCGACCTCGGACTTTTGACCGGGGGAACTTTGGTCGAAGATTTGTGGAAGCTTACCCCAATGCCGCCAAAATTTGTGAAAAACTTTTTGCGTCAAGAGAAGCGCCGCCAATTAAAAATCCATCAATATTTTCTTGCTGCGCAAGAACGGGAGCATTGTCGGGTTTAACACTACCGCCATATAAAATTCTAGTCTGCGGTCCAAGCTTCCCCAAGCGTTCGCGCAAAACAAAATGCGCCTCTTCCGCTTGCGCAGGAGTTGCGACCTTTCCTGTACCAATGGCCCACACGGGCTCATAGGCAATCACGAACGGTTTGCTAAGATCCGCCAAGGACAAACCCTGATCCAGTTGGCGCAATATAACTTCATTAGTTTTTCCAGCTTCGCGCTCGCTTAAATCTTCGCCCACGCAAAGCATAGGCACCAAATTTAGTGAGTGAACAAAAGCCATTTTTTTACCAAGGAGTTTATCATCTTCGGCAAAAATTTTTCGGCGTTCGCTGTGGCCGACAAGCACATAAGCAGCACCCATCTCTTTCGCCACTTCCGCGGAATTTTCTCCCGTAAAAGCGCCCTTGCCTTCGAGGTAAGAATTCTGAATTCCCCATTTTACTGAGGTACCCTTTGTCTTTCGGGCGACGGTTTCACAAACTAGCGCGGGCGGAAAAAATAAAACTTCGGCGCTCACCGCTGATTTTAACTCTGGCAAAAGTGCCGCAAAGAAAGTTTCGGCCTCTGCGGGAGACTTATACATCTTCCAGTTACCCGCGCAGATTGGTTTACGCATAAGTGGCGACCTCGATGGCAGTGGGTTTACGCATTAACCGCTTCCTCACGTTTTGTGCGGCGTAGGCTTTCTAATCCGGGTAAAGTATCTCCTTGCAGATACTCTAGGCTCGCTCCCCCACCGGTGGAAATATGCGTAACTTTATCGGCAAAACCAGAAGCTTTGATGGCCGCAGCGGAGTCACCGCCACCCACGATAGTTTCCGCTTCTAGGCCCGCCAAAACTTGAGCGATCAGAAATGTTCCCTTATTAAATTTTTCATTTTCAAAAATTCCCATCGGCCCATTCCAAAAAACGGTTTTCGCGGATTTTAAATGTAGGGCAAATAGTTTTTCCGTTTGCGGACCGATGTCCACACCTAACCAGCCATTAGGAATATCGGGACTATCGGTTACCTTCATTTCTCCGTGACCATCAATGGTTTGAGAAATGCGGTGATCAATTGGTAACAATAAAGGCTTTTTACGCGCTTTCATACGTTCGATAAGTTCTCTAGCAAACTCCACTTTGTCGGCTTCGACGAGAGATTTACCCACGGGAACGTCCATGGCTTTCAAAAAAGTATAGGCCATAGCGCCACCAATAATTAATCCGTCGACTTTATCGATGAGGCGTTCAATCATGCCGATCTTATCACTGACTTTAGCGCCACCCATTACGACCCAATACGGCGATGTTGGGTTTTCGACGACCTTGTCGAGCATTTGAATTTCTTTGAGCATCAAAAAGCCCGCCGCCCGCTTGGTCATTTGCTTGGGCAACTCATCAACGCTGCAGTGAGCGCGGTGAGAGGCGCCAAACGCGTCGTTCACGTAAATATCAATGTAACTGGCAATGGTGCTCGCCATATCATGCCCGTTGGCCTCCTCATCTTTGGCGAAACGTAAATTTTCGAGCATAATGATTTGTTTTTTCTTTAATCCTCCGAGCAGCGCTTTGGGAGCGTTACTATCAGGATCTTCAACTAAGACCACATCCAAACCATATTTTTCGGTAATATAATTAGCTACCGGTTCCAAAGAAAATTTTTTGCGGTCTTCGGGCATTTTCTTGGGGCGACCTAAGTGCGACGCCACCACCACTGTCGCGCCTTTTTTTACCGCGTATTCAATTGTCGGCATTGATGCCACTATGCGAGTATCATCGGTGATATGGCCGTTTTCCATCGGCACGTTAAAGTCGACGCGAATAAAAACTATTTTACCTTCAAGCTCTAATTGTTCAATCGAGGTTACCCCTCTTAGGCCGCGGCTCACTTTAGACCTTTCTCGGCCATATAAAGAGCCATATCTACCATGCGGTTAGAAAAACCAAATTCGTTATCATACCAAGAAAAAACTTTAGCCATGCGCGGGCCCGTTACCATCGTACTCTGTAAATCAACGATGGAGCTATAGGGATTCCCGTTAAAATCGCAGCTGACGAGTGGCGCTTTCTCCACCGCCAAAATTCCTTTGAGGTAAGTTGTCGAAGCTTCCGTAAGGGCATTGTTAATTGCCTCTTTGGTAACATCTTTTTTCGCGATAAAATTAAAATCTACCAATGAAACGTTGGGCGTTGGAACTCGAATGGCAGTACCGTCAATTTTTCCTTTAAGTTCCGGCAACACCAATCCTACGGCCTTCGCGGCACCGGTTGTCGTTGGAATCATCGAAAGTGCCGCGGCACGCGCGCGTCTTAAATCTTTGTGTCCCGTATCCAGAATACGTTGATCAAGAGTGTAAGAATGAATGGTTGTCATTAGTCCGTATTCAATTCCAAAAGATTGATTGAGAACACGGGCCAGGGGCGCCAAACAATTTGTCGTGCAAGAGGCATTACTTAATACATCATGTTTTTTGGCTTCGTAAGTTTCGTGGTTAATGCCGTAAACGACGGTCATATCAACCCCGTCAGCCGGCGCCGAAACCAAAACCTTTTTGGCGCCGCCGGCAATATGTTTTACGAAGTCTTCTTTTCCTTTAAAAGCGCCGGTACATTCCAAAACGAAATCCACTTCCCAATCTTTCCAGGGAATCTGCGCGGGATCTTTTGTTTTGCTGTATTTAATTTTTTTGCCGTTAACGGAGATATAGTCTTCACCGGCTGTGACTTCACCGGGAAATTTTCCATGGGTGCTATCGTATTTCAATAAATGGGCTGCTTCCGCTGGGGAACTTAGGTCGTTAATTCCAACGATATCCAAGCGCTCAAAACCGGCGCGAAAAAGAATTCTACCGATGCGTCCGAAACCATTGATTCCAACACGGGGTTTAGCCATTTTATCTCCTTAATTTATTTGGGCTTTTAAATAAAACCAAAAATTAGGCCCTAAGGGGGCAAAATGCAAGGCGATTTTTGCAGTTATTTCAATCTTTCCTTAATGATCGACAGGCTCCACTTCCGTGGGTAATTGTGCCAATAATGAATGTTATATTTTTGCGAACATTGGCAGCCATTTTCCTCCTCGACACCTGGGTTTACGCCAGTCCAAACACACAAATTCGCCTAGGATTTGGAACCAGCACAAATCCAACGCAAACATTGTTACCCATTGACGCTAGTTACTCGCAAATTGCACCTGAATGGCGCCAGCCTTTTTATACGCGTGAATCAGTTACTTTCGCCGTCGCCTTAAACGCGGAGATGCGTAAGTTTAATGATGAATTTATTGCCTCCAACGCCGACTTTACTCTGCTACGCGGTGAGGTTTCTGCCACCTCGGATATCACGCCGTTGTTAACCGGGGGCATACGCTTGGGCGCACAAAAAACAATGGCGCGTATCGCCGCATTTAAAATCGGTGATTTTTACGGCGAACCCAACCATTTTAGCGAAATTTATTTGGGTCTATTTGGCGGCAATAAATGGGGGAACTGGGCCTGGCAGATTGAAACTTTTTTTATTGGGCGAGATTTTGAACTCACGAGCTATGAAGACAAAGAAAATTTAATTTTTGACGATCACAAAGATTTTAGAAAAATTTTAAAACTTGTTTATGATCCCCCGGGAGATTTAAAAGTTGAATTTGCGGGAAGCTGGACTGATCGGCGTTATATCGATAAGTCGCTCAATCCCGAAAGTCAAAACTCCCCTATTCCAAAAGGCTTTCCGCATCCGCTAGAGTATGTGCAGGAAGATTATTCTTTGACCGTAATTCCTGAGTTAGATGATTTTGCCGCCGAGACCGTGATTATGGCGGGCTGGGATGTTGACCGCACCAACGGCTCCACTAATCAGCGCCGCGAACGTGTAATGCAAAAGTTTGAATTCCCATTTTGGAAGCGACGCCTGCGCCTGGTACCTATCCTGGATATTTTATTCCGGCAATTTCCCGATTTATTAATGCCCATCGTGCCGGTGCCGCGTTCCGATGTATTAGTTACCGCTTCTTTAGGTCTGGTAATTCCTTTTGGCCGCCAGCTTGACGCGGCCTTTGGCGGCGGTGGCCCCGGTATGTCACAGTTTGAAGCGGGCTTTCGTTATTACAAGCTCGGCTCCAGCTCAAACTCCCTTCCGCACAATTACATGGAAGATGTTTTCACCACGGATTTGACGGCGACGTTTTAGCGGCGACGTTTTAGCGGCGCGTGTGGCGCTTTTTGGCTGAGGGCGGAACGTGGTCGCGGTGGCACTTTTTGGCTGAAGGCAGAGCTCGGAGCGTGGTTCGGGAAGGCGGAGCGTGGTTCGGGAAGACGGAGCGTGGTTGCGGCGGCACTTTTTGGAGGAACCGGCGGCACGGCGGCTCGCGGTCTTGTGCCGTTCTAACGATGGTTTTGCCCTCTCAAACGAGAGAAACAATTTTATATTATTCTCCTTGTACTCCCAAATTTTTTAAACCTATCCTTAGGAAACTACCCTCGCGGACTTCAAATTATATTCAAATATTTTCAATTGAAACTTGCCTTTTTTAAATAGAAATTATACCTTCGTTCACCATGCGGGCAAAACAACTCAATTTCTTACCAACGCAGTCAAAAGCTTATGGCGGTGAACTCTTAAAAACTCGTAAGGGACGCGCCCATGGAAGACCCTTGGACACACGTAATTCCATGCATTTGGTACTGAGATCGACAAAAGCCAAAGGACCATGGTCTTTCAAAATTCCCCATAATGAAATAAAAATTAAACAGATCGTAAACAAATTCGCCCCAAGGCATGGAATAAAAATACTTTCCCTCGCCATAGTCGGCAATCATTTGCATTTTCATATTAAAATAGCGAATCGCTTTGGCTATTTTGCTTTTATCCGCGCTATTACGGCGGCTATCGCAATGACAATTTCTGGCAAATCAAGGTGGCAACGGGAGCTAAAAGAAAAGTTTTGGGATTACCGTCCATTTACCCGCATAGTGTTAGGGTTTAAAGCTTTTTTAACTCTTAAAGATTATATTTTTATCAATCAATTGGAAGGACTCGGACACTCGCGACTTGTCGCCCGTCAAATTTTAAAATGGCGGGCCCTAAATAGTTCTTAAAACTACCTGGAACGACGAATAGAAATTAAAGCAATAGTCAATGCCAAGAGAATCGGAGCAATAGTCGACTCCCAAGGAACTTGACTCATAACTCCAGTCGAACTCCGAGCTCCAAGTATCGAACTCCGAGAAAATAAATGTAGAGTCATGGCAAAGAGCGAAGTCGGTAGGAAATCTAGAGCCGCAAGATAAACCAAATGCTGCTAGGCCAACAAAGCGACGTAAGACAATCAAAGCGACGTAAGACAATCAAAGCGACGTAAGACAATCCAAACGCCGTTAAGCAAACCAAGCGCCGTTAAGCAAACCAAGCGCCGCAAGGAAAACCTAGAGTTGTTAAACAAACTGACCAACGCGAATATTTTGAGTTTCCAGAAGGCGCTAAACCTTAAAAAACTTCAATCCCACACCAAACGTGGAAATAATCTTTTTGCATTCAACTTTAATTGCCGAGACAAATCCGCTTCACTCACGCTCAAAAGGCCCGCGATAAATTGCGCGGTGTGGATCAACAAGGCTGGCTCGTTTTCTCTTCCGCGATGAGGTACGGGAGTCATAAATGGCGCATCGGTTTCGATATGAATGCGGTCTAACGGCAAAGTCTTAATTGTCGCGCGCAGGTCCTCGGCATTTTTAAAAGTACAAACGCCGCTGAGGGAAATATCCCAGCCCAAGCGTAACGCCTCATGGGCTAACCACTTCGTCCCCGTAAAGCAATGAAGTGTGCCACGGACCTTCCCTTTAAATTCCTCTAACACAGTGACTGTATCTTCTTCGGCCTCGCGCGTGTGAATTTCGACGGGGAGACTAAATTTTTGTGCCAAAATCATTTGGCGCCGAAAAATCTCGCGCTGCACTTCACGCGGAGAATGATCATAGTGATAATCCAACCCTATCTCTCCAATTCCTATGACTTCGCGGCACCCCACTAAACGCTCGATATTTTTTTCTACTTCGTCCGTAAATTTACTAGAGTCATGCGGATGGATACCCACGGTACAAGAAACTGCCGGAAAGAATTGCGCCGCGAGTCCCTGGACGACCAAAATATCATCCGGATCAGTGCCGATAAGAACCATCCGCTCAATCCCTTGGGTTTTCGCTTTAGCGACGACATCCGCAGGGTCGCGTTTGATCATATTAATATGAGTGTGTAAATCAATCCACGCCATCTGACCTCAAAAAGCCGCCGGCTTTAATCCAGCACATGCGTCGGATTTGCCAGCGCCGCGCGGCTCTCTAAATATAAATTCTCCAGCGACAACTTTAAATCCATCGGAGAATCCAGATCAGCCTCAAGACGTAAAGCTTTTTGCCACACGCGCACGAGAGCATTGGGACCCGCTTTGGCAAACTCCTGCAAACGCTCCCGCTGATCGAAATGAATTATCTGTTCGTTTAAGCCAAAACACACCAAATAAGAATCACGTAAAATTTGTAAAACTAAATTAACCATATCCTGGGCTTCGAGGCGATTTTCGGCCATTTCTGCAATCGAAAAAAATGAAGTTGGCCAAGCGGGATCAAGCAAAACGCGCACAAAAGCAAAAGCTTTATCGCGTAAGCGGTCACCCCCGCCCTGCAACCAGCGCAGAATTTTGCCGCTGCGCCCCTCTGACGCCCGCAACATCCACTCCTCAACGGCTCCCAGGGAATCGGCATTACGGCTTAAAACCGCATGGACTTCCGTTAAACTTAAAGCCTGAAAGCGGAAAATCTGACAGCGCGAACGAATAGTCGCAAGCAAGCGCGCCGGGTTGGCGGAAATTAAAATAAAATATGTGCGCGCCGGCGGCTCTTCCAAACACTTAAGCAGAGCATTGGCCGCCTGGACCGTCATCGTGTCGGCATCGTCGATAATAATAAATTTGCCACGGCCTAAGGCCTTTAAATTTAAAAGTTGTAAGGCCTCGCGAATGGCTTCGATTTTTAAACTTTCACCATCAGGACGCAGAAATATTACGTCTTCACTTTGCTCCAGCGCAATCCGCTGACATTTTCCACACTGCCCACAACCCGATTGATTTTCACATAAATAGAGTTGCGCCCAGTGCTTGGCCACCGTCTTTTTTCCGACCCCTTCGGGCCCGACAAAAAGCGCCGCCGAAGGTAACCGATCTTGCGCCGCCAAATTACGGATATGTTCGACAATCGCCTTATGCCCTACCAATTCTAAATTCATTTTTCGTAAACTCCTACTTCAGCCACTTCTTCTTACGTAGTGCCACTAAAATCGCCGCACTTATGTCTTCTACGCTTTTAGTGCCATCAATAACGAGCCATCTTTTAGAATTCATTTTACATTGTTGCAAATAACTTTTACGCACGCGTTTATGAAAATCACTTTTTTCTTTTTCGAAGCGGTCAAGCACACGGCGCTGCATGCGCGCCTGAGACACTTCGGTAGAAATATCCAATAAAATCGTCATATCGGCCTTTAAGCCACTCGTCGCATAGTCATTGAGTTTTGTAATATCTTTAGGTTTTAATTTTCGGCCGGCGGCCTGAAATGCCACGGTGCTAGTGGCGAATCTGTCGCTAATAACCCATTTTTTTTCGCGCAACGCGGGCTTTATTACGGTTTCGACGTGCTGAGCTCGCCCAGCCTCATATAGAAAAAGTTCAGCCTTGGGGACCGGAGCTTCACCTTCGGTTTGAATGAGTAGTCGGCGAATTTCCTCCGCCAAGGGAGTTCCGCCGGGTTCTCGGGTCAGAATGTGCGGGATATTTCGCGCGTTCAAATGCGCACTTAAACGCTTAATCTGCGTGCTTTTCCCGCAACCGTCGATTCCTTCAAAAACAATGAATGGCATAGCCAGCACTTGTTATATAAAAGAAGCATTTAGTCAAAACTCCAATGGGTTCATTTGACTTTGATTTCCTCTCTTCCTATACTGCGTCAAATTTTTTTGCGAGGTTTTATGCACTCTTTAATCGATGCACTTCCACCCGGGGTAGTTACTACTTTTCATATTATTGCCTGCTTATTTTTGATCTTTTTCGTCCTCATCCAAGACTCCAAAGGTGGCGGTGTTTTTGGAACCTCATCGCAATCCATTCTTGGCCCCACGGGAGCTCCGACATTGTTTGCCAAGTTAACCCGTTACACGGCAATTTTGTTTGCCGTAACGAGCATTATTTTAACTATTCAAACAAGTCCTACAAACCGTAGCGCAACGGATACTTATGTACCGCCGGCGGCAACAGAAACCGCACCGCCCGTACCAAACCCCGCTGCTCCGGCCGCGCCAGCACCGGAGAAAACCGAAGAAAAGGGTAAGTAAATATTGGCTAAGCGAAACGCGCGCAAAATTGCTCTTTCCGTTTTCGTTCTTGGGTTTAGTCTCTTAGTCGTAGGTATCGCTTGGCTATTAATGGAACGTTCCTTGGTGTCTGTTCCAGATGGAAGTTCTATTGCAAACGTTGATCTGGCCGAAGGCGAAGTGATATTAAGCCGTAAATCGACGCTGTTAGAATTTAATCCCAAGTTTGGCGAAAAGATCTATAGCGGCGACAAAATCAAAACCGGCCCTAAGTCAGCGCTTATCCTTACGACTCAAAATGCCAGCCAGATTAGAATTGATGAAAACTCTATCGCCGTCGTTGAGCGTAGCAAAGAAAAAGATTTAATTACCGTATTAGCGGGACAAGCCCAGGCTATTAAACATGGAGCCAGTTTAGAAATACACAATACACACGAAAAATGGCGGTCCGCCCATTTTTCTACGCAGATTAATCGCCAGGAAATAGCACAAAAGCCGACGGCAAAAACTCCCCCCCCTCCAATGCCGGGACCTGCCACAGAAGTGGCTGCGGAAAACTCCAATGACGAGCAGAATTTAAAATCAACTTTGGATGGGCAAAAAACTTATTTCAACCGCTGCTTTGCCAAATTTTTGGTACAAAACCCCGAAGCCCGCGGTGAAATCGTTTTGGGATTTTTGTTATTTCCGCAAGGAAAAGCAGAAAAAGTTAAAATTTTAAGTTCCTCATTAAAGGACAACGACTTAGAAAAGTGTTTAACTTCCGTGGTGGAACGCAGTCCTTTTAAACGCTTTGCCGGCGAACCGATATCAGTGACCTACCCCATCCGATTTGAATAAGCCCCAACTCCAAACGGCGCGAGCCTTAGTTTCCTAGCGATAATCGTTTAAATAATCGATGTGATCCGGAACCCACGGGTCCAAACTATGTTCTTGCTCTTCCTCGGAAGAGTCGGGACGCTTGGAAAAACTTTTTTCCGCAGGCGTGACCGATGGCTGATAAGAGGAGGAAAGAAATCTCTGATTAACCAGGTAAGGCATAATTTCGGCGACAGCTTTTTTGGCTAAAATGCGGCGGCGAACTAGCCCGTCAAAGCTGCGCTCAAGTTCTTCCGGCGAAAAATCATAATTCATAATCAAGTCCTGCGCAATTTTTACGACCTGTTCGCCCCGTAGACGGCCATCTTGAAAAAGATCAAGTGCGGCTTGAAAAGAATTTTCGGTGGGAACGATACGCCGGCCAAATTTAATATAATATTCGGGGTCAGTATCTACCGCTAAATTGATATAAATTTTATCCACGGGATCACTGCTGGGAACCTGCTTTTGTAATTCGAGGATTAATTTGGCTTGCTCACCGGTCACGTGCAGCGCCTTCAACATATCGGAGAGCTGACGGTCTGACATGCGCCGCGAACAAATATCAGAAAACAAAGAGTAAATGACGGCGTCGGATTCACTGTCATCGCCCCAAAGGACCAATTTTACCTCTTCGCCAAGCTTTAGGCGCAACTGCATGAGCGCTTGAATCTTATAGCCGACCTGCTGCGTGAGCCGGCGGAGGCGATTTGGCCGTAAGTTCTTTAAATTATCTTTATAAAAAGATCCGAACGGAAAGATTCCGTCTAAACGCAGCTTTTCGCGTATTTTGGCTTCCATTTGGGGTGGAGACGCCGTGATAAAAAAAATCGGAAAAGCCCGCTCGTTACCCCGTGCGGTCAGGGCCCGCACCAGAGTCGCTGTACCGGGGACATTTCTCTTTTGAAACGCCTTTTCGATTGCCGTTTTATATAGCTCTTTCAGTGATCCCCAAGATGTATCTAAATAAGTTTTATCCAGATCCCAGATATAGACTTCGTTAACTTTTTTTTGCTGCTCGGCCTGAACATAGCCGAAATAAACGACATCTCCGACAATTTCTGCCTGACTTCGCCAGTCACCCATAGCCCAAAATGTAGCAGTTCCAGCCGTTAAATGCAAAGCATTAGGCCCACTTAGGGGTGTATGATTAATAATTGAACATCAACTTAGTGCTCTCAAGCCATCCGCGCAAGTTTTCAAGAACGTCAAAAAACTCATGTCCTTACTGACTAGTCTTTCGGTTTTTGTCTCAACATAAATTCTACTTACAGTTAATCTTGATTTTTTACTTATAAGTGTACTTTAATTATCAGTATTCATACTTTTACACACAAACTTTTGTGTAAATTACCGGAGAGATTTAATGAGTCAACGGATTGACGAAAAATCGCAGGTGCTTTCTTTTTGCCATTTAAAAAACCCGCTGATGGAAAAACTCCATTGGTCATTCAATGCTTCTTATGAGCTTTGGCAAACGAATTGGACGAAAGCATTTCAGTATTTAGACAAGCTAGAAGCTAACGAATTCGTAAAAAGCGATAATTTTACACGCCAAGAGGATATTTTATCCTTACACGTCGGACACCAATGCATTGCCACCGTCGGGTTTCGCCGGCTCGACATGCGCCTGCCGGCATTTTTTGATGACTCTTACTTAGAAATCTGGCCACGGGATTTTATTAAGAACGTTCTCGCTAATAAGCAGGTCATGATTATGAGTGGCTTTACGATACATCCCGAATTTCGCTTTAAAATTTTTGGCATTCCCACCATGCATCTGTTCATGGGGTACATCATGCTTTTTTTTAAAAACAGTCATGTCGACTATCTTATTACCACTGTCCGCAACGACGTGGGTCTTAACAAGCTTGGCTACATGTACGGCGCGCGCGCCCTCTCGCGAGATATCCCTTACAATAATACGAAAGTGGACCTGACCTACTATCAAGCCCAGGACGTCCATGAAACTATCGAATCAAAATACACTGACCGTATAAAAGACATATTAAACCTAAACTCTATATAAAGGAGAGCCCTATGTATATTCCGTCCGTCCCTAATAACTTGCGCCAAGTTTACGAAGACTCTTGTCAAAAGAGCGCCGAACTTTTCCGTTCTGCCCCGTGGGAGGACCGATTGTTTTACGCCTTCTGGTTAAGCCAAATGTATTACTTTCTCTGCCACGCAACGAGACTGATTCATATTGCTGGCGCCCACTTTAAGATTGACGACGATACCTGGCACGTACGCTGTATTGACCACGCGGTCCAAGAGAAATTTCATGAGCGCTTGGCTTTAAATGATCTCGCGGATCTCGGCTATGACATCTCCCAGTTTGGTGAAATGGCCGAAGTTTCTCATCTTTACCAGAGTCAATATTATCTGGTGCAACACTTAGACCCGATTTCAATTTATGGCAGCATTCTCTATTTGGAAGGTTTATCAATCTTTGTAGGAAACGAAGTTACCGACCGCGTGGTAAAAGCCCACGGCACCGGCGCAGCAAGCTTTTTAATTACCCACACGAACGAAGACGTTGGTCATATTGAGCAGGCCTTTGAAGTATTAAAGGCGTGTCCACTAGAACGGCAGATTTATATTTGCCAAAGTTTGGTAAATGCCCAGGTTGCTAATGAAAACATGATAAAAAAGTGCTTGGAATACTGGCGCGTACAGCGAGCAAATACTCGCCGTCCTAATAATAACCTTGAATCTTTGATTTAGCCGGCGCGGATACGTGAGCGTGTTCCACGGAGTGCGCTCACCAATTCCGCTCTTTCAGCCTCAAGAAATAAATCAATTAGTACATACGGCTTAATTTTGTAGGCTTTAACGAGTTTGGCTAAACTATCTTTTGGGGGACCGCAAATGCCGCGCTCCCAATCCGAAATTAGCTGAGGACTTTTGTAACCCAGAAGAAGTTTTACATCGCCTTGGCTAAGGCCCACTTCTTCGCGCTTTTCTTTTAAGAAACTTCCGATGGTGACATACTTTCGGTGAATTCGCTTCATGTTATTTCCTTATAAAATCGAAGGCTTTACTCTCAGGCGCAACAAGGTCCGCCGATTGGGTGCAAATAAGACCGACACAATTTTCGTGATAGTATATCGGCGCTGCGAACCTATGCTGAATCTGAAAGAGCTTTCTTTTCTTGGTTAATAGCTCTTGCATTATATGGGAGTCAACCTTGAGTTTATGCACGCCGGGCGTAGGCTTCAATATCTTAATAGAGGCCTCCACAAGCTGCGCTGTAACACTTTCATGGCGGCCAAAAAGCTCCATCCAGGGCCGAGTTTCGATCTCTAATAGGTCGTAATCGGTAAGCTCAAGAACTTTGAAATTTCTAAACACTTGAGTAAATTCCAGGTCGTAAATTTCGACAACATCGGCATCTTCAAGAGTCATATAAAACTCTTCACTTAGCGAAAGGCCGCGCTTAAATAAGAAATACCTCAAAATGTCTTTATTGTTGTTTAAATCGATCTCCTTTTCGATGATTTCCGCCACGACTTCGCAATAGCTGACCAATCGGCTACTAATTTTAGTTTGGAGGGGAACTGGTAGACTTATAAAGTGCTCCCAACTGGCCAGTGACAGCGTTTTAACAAAAATATCTTTGTCAGTTAGCTCGGCCGCTAACTTTTCTAAAGAGTATTTTAGATAGGTTTGAATTAATCGAATTTCTTGTGAATTAACGGCCTCCTGATAAGAAAAGCCCAACTCCTGCACCAATCTGAGACTCATGACAGCTCCCTGGTTCGCTCTATTGCCAATCTAGTGAGCATAAACTATACCCAATTTTACATTGTAATTTCAGATAGTTAACTTAGATTCCTTGTACAAAGATTTAACAGATGTTTACTCCGTTTTGGCCCTATGGTAACCACATCGGATGCAAATTTTGGATATAAAAGAGACCCGCTCTGGCTTTAGCTTCTTTCATTTACGGCCCGAAAAAATCGCCCTGCCTGCTATTGCTTTTGATAAGGAACTTTTGCTTAGGTCAACGTTGGCTCAAACAGTTATAAATTATAATAAAGACGAAATTAGCTTTGCTGACCTTCTTTTTGAAATCTATCCTGATCTTAGCCTAACGGAGTTAGCGCTTGTAATGGAAGATTTGCATAAACTGAAATTAGATTATTTTGCCGCAGTATTAGCGAAGTATAATCTCGGTTATAATGAAAATTTGGTTTTAGTTTTACAAGCCCTACTGCGCCAGCCACCAAAATTTAAATTATGGTCTCATGAAAGACGCCTGGCCCCTCGCGATTTGGCGGCCTTGCGTCTGCCACTGGGTGAAAGCTTTCACCCCATTTTAGAAAAAATCGCGGCCTTGCAATGTACCCGGCAAGTCGGGGCCCAAATTCTTGAACTCGCGGCCGAAATATTTTTAATGGGAAATTCTCTTACGGGAATATTAGATTCCGCAACATCCGGGGAAAAGTGGTTAGGCGAATTAAAAAGGATTCGGTATCCCCAGACCACAACCAATGACACGCAGATGCACCGAAAAATTAAGGAACTACCGTGGCCAAGTCACATTGAAGCCGAGTGGCAGCGCCGGGGTGATCAGACGGGCCTTCAAATTAAGTTTTTTGCGCCGTCGGAAACAGAACTTACCCGCCGCTTAGAGGGCATAAAAAACATTAAAAATATATGGACCAATTAAGCCAACAGATCGAACGGATTTATATCAATAAAAACGCGCAAAATAGCGCCGTTGCCGAAAGAGTTTGGTCGCTTTTTCCGGCAAGTAAGATCGCCATCGTAGAATCCGAACCTTTGGCAGAGCGCCGGGGACAAATGTCGGCGGGGGAATTTAATCAAAGTAAGCGTCTATTGTATGTCACCCGCTTTCCCGGCCAGTTTTTCAAACAGTGTCCCGGTTTTAAGCCTGGCTTAATATGCTGCAATTATTTTGTCTTAAATCTTGGTCTACAGTGCAATATGAACTGTAGCTATTGCTATCTGCAGAGTTACTTGAATAGTCCGATGATGACTATTTATAGTAATATCGACGAAGCGATCCAACAGATGCGCGAACTTGCCGAAAAATATCCCGAAAAATCATTTCGCGTCGGGACCGGTGAAACAATTGATTCTTTAAGTCTTGATCCAATTACTCTTTACTCCCGGCATCTTATTACCTTTTTTAATCAATACCCGAAATGGTCACTTGAATTAAAAACGAAGTCCAAAAACGTAGAGCAGTTTTTAGACATTAATCACGTCGGAAATACCGTGGTAAGCTGGTCCATAAATCCCCAGGCAGTAATTTCTAGCGAAGAACATGGGACCGCGACTCTTATAGACCGGTTAACAGCGGCCCGCGCCTGCCGGGACCGCGGTTTTCAAATAGGGTTCCACCTTGACCCCTTAATATGGCATCCCGATTGGGAAAAAAACTACGCGGAATTAGTTGGTCTCGTCACTTCACATTTTAAACCCGAAGATATCGCGCACATTTCGCTGGGAGCTTTGCGGTTTGTCCCGGAACAAAGGGCAATTATGCGGGAACGATTTGGTATGAAAAGCCTGGTAACCTCTGCCGAAATGTTTCCCGGTCCTGATGGAAAAATGCGCTACGATGGCCGATTACGCGCCCAAATGTTTGATAAAATATTAAAACTTTTTCGAAGTGACAGTCCATCCTGGAAAGTGCTCTTGTGCATGGAAACACCGGAAACTTGGATTTCTCACCTAAATACTAATCCCCGTCACGTCCGGGAAATTCGCGAATTCTTTCAACCATTGCCGCATAGTTAAAAAGCTAAGAGTAGATACGCGAGAATTCCACTTATCCACGCTAGCGAAGATGCTAGCGGCCGGTCTTTGTTGCGTTGGGAATTAAGACTGGCGAGCTCCGAGGAAATAAATTCTGGCTCAATCTTGCGCTGCAATTCCTCTTCCAAAGCTAAATTATCTTTTAAGTGTTTAAGCTCCAGCGGAAACCGCGCCAAATCTCCTTCGGCTAATTCTTTGGCATTTTTTGCCCGCAGAATTTCAACAATAGCATGGATGCCCTCAAGCCTTAAGACTCTGCCTTCGGCGACCACGTTTAAACGCCCACCCTCCGCAAACAGCGGCTCCAGGTTTATGCGCGTTAGCTTAATCCACTGCACCTGGTCCCCTTCCATGATTTTTGTCTTTGCACCGACTTCAATTTTAGCGAGTAGTTTACTATTTTCGTCATACACGGCTTGGCCAACGATCGGATCAACAATTTGCACCCCTTGGTAAGGGAATGATGCGACGAAATCATTAGCCAACGAAACAGCCGCTTTGGATAGCTGCTTTCCTAATCTCACGGACTGGTGCAGTTGTAATTGTTGGCGCCAAAAAAGACTGCCGTCCTCGCCGCTATAGACCATCATTTTAAGAGAGTTTTTTATCATAAAAGTAACGACTAGCGCGTGCGCATCCAAAAGCTTTCCTAAAATTATCGCGTCTGCGGGAGTTAGAGCTCCACGGGGCTGGAATACATCTTTTTTTTGCATGAAGTACTTACTGGCCAAAAGAAACCTCTTATTAGCCGTAAAGCGTTCCCGCACATCCCACCAAGCCTCTTCAGCGGCTTGCGCGAACTCTTCGGGCGCTTGAATTGGAAAGACAACTATGCGGCGAATGACACCATATTCTTCGGCGCGCAAATTCCCGCAAAAAATGGAAAAAAATAAGAAAAATCCAATGAGACGCATTCAAAGTTTTATCGGAATTTTTAGCACTGAATTAAAGTGAGACCAGTTCTTAGTCTAGCCCGGTTTGCGCGGTTTACCGTGACCGGAACCCAATAGCAATGGGCGCACGGGACGGTCGAAAAGATCGATAAATTTAGAAAAGAAATTATGACTGAGCTCTTGAGCCCTTCCCATATATTTGTCGGTGGCGGCCAGGATTGGCCCGGGGGATATACCCGCGCTATCATCGGGATGCTTTAGCCAGCGGTGAATCATAGGCTCGTCGACTTCCAAATGAAATTGCAGCCCATAAACTTTTTCGCCGTAGCGAAAGGCCTGCGAAGGGCAAACTTTAGATTTTGCCAAATGCACGGCCGACTTTGGAATATCAAAAGTATCGCCGTGCATTTGAAAGACCGTCTCGGCTTGACCGAAATGATTCATCAAGGGATCACTTACGCCATCGGCCGTCAGATGAACCGCGCACCACCCCGTTTCTTTCTCGGTATGTTTTCGCACTTCCGCGCCAAGTACGTGCGCCAAGATCTGAGCGCCCAAGCATATTCCTAGAATCGGGATGTTTTTCTTTAGCGCCTGTTCGATTAACTCCATTTCCACTTTGATATGCGTGTACTTATCCGCTTCGTAGACACCCATTTGACCGCCCAAAACAATTAGCCCGCCATATTTTTCTATGGAAGGCTTAATATCGGGATGACGTTCAAAATTTATGTAGCGGACACGAAAGCGGTGCTCTTTGAGTAACGGATTTAATGTGCCAAGAATTTCGCGGGCGACATGCTGAAATACAAGAACCTTCACCTGAGTCCCACAAAATTAATATCTGGCTTGGGAACCGATATCCATGTCTCTGATTTTGGGAACCCGGCCGGGCGCGGCTCACATTGGTCTTGATCCGAAAGATAGGCCGTTAGACCACAAATGAGGGCATCAAATGCGTCAGCCTGTTGCGCCATTGTACGTAGATCTTGCTCATAGATAAAGAGGAGACCCGAGTCGACAAACTTCTTTAAAATGGTAAGTCTATTTTCTTCGCCTTCGGCCGAATGTTTTACGAAACTTAACGTACCTTTGGAAATACCTAACGCGTGGCCAATGCGCCATAACGAAAGCGGCGGAAAAACTTCTATCGCGTCGACTTTGAGACGGCGCAAAAGAAAATGGGCACGAGCTAAAAGCGGTGCTTGGTTAGCCCCTAAAGCGTCTCCGGGAAAAAATGCTTTTTCCATTTCCTGAGCTAAAAACAGTTCCGAACAGCGTTGGGTATAGGGCGAAAAAATTTTATTGGGCTTTTTACTTTTGCCGCGCTTTTTATGCCAGCGCCACATCCATTTAATTTCGGGCTCCGTGCAATTTTCGTAACCGGGACAGGGAATATTACAGCGAATACATTTCGGCCAAGAAAGCGGGGCATCGATAGCCAGAGAACTTACTGGAGCTTCTGAAACCGTTAACAAATGATGGAGTTTAGAGTCAGAAGACTGATCCTTTTCCGGGCCGATCTGGCTATGTAAACGGCTTAAAAATACTTTTTTGTGCATGGGATAAAACTCTAAAATTGCCATGCAGGTTTTGTCGGATTTAGAGCCGCCCAAATGCAGCCCGATATAGCGCTTAATTTGTGAATCTGGGGTCTTCTTGGTGCGGCGTTTAGACATTGACGGCCTGAGTTTCCAAAACTTGAAAGCCGGCGGTGGTAATCGCTTGTGCAATATCGGATTTAATGTCAGGACGGCTCCAGACCATAACACACCCACCGCCTCCGGCGCCGCAAATTTTAATGGCGTCAGCACCGGCATCCAGAGAAACTTTTCTTAGTCTTTCAATCTCGGGACTCGTAAACGCCGAGGTCAGCTGGATTCGGCAGTCATATTCTTTGTTAAAAATCTTTTTTAAGTCATTAACTTCATTCTTTTCAAGTTTTTCATACAGCTCTAAAGCCACGTCGCGAATTCCGCGCAAGGCCCGTAACGTTACTTCATTGCCGACGACGGCGTTCTTCATGACTTCAAAATTATTTAAGCCCGAATGATGAGGACGCCCGGTATAAACTAAAGTCGCATGATCGTTATAAAAGTCAGGTTTTATTTTAGGCCGGCTAATCTCAAATCCCATGGGGGAAAAACGAATGGCATTGATCCCACCTTGAATTGCCGGCACATAATCTTGTACTCCGGTGGGTGTGCGCAAAATAGTTGCCTCTAAATTGTGACCGATGCTCACCATTTCTTTTATTTCAATTTTCCTGGACATGGCCTGGCTAAATGTTTTCATTACACTTACGGATAAACTTGAGCTCCCGCCAAGACCGCCGCCTAAAGGACTCTGTGAATTTGTGGTAATATCAAATCCCCACTCGGGCCGCCAAAAGGCAGCATGGACACGGTAAAAATGCAGCTCAGGCCGGGTATCGGTAATAAACTCATCCCAATTGGCAAATTTATGCTGGAACTTCTGATCGCGGCTCGCAACGTGAATCTCTTTATCGTCGCGAATTTTAATTTCGCATTCGGTAAAAATACTTATGGCCACATTAATGGTAATGCAATTGTCGACGAAACAGTTGAGAGGCCAAAGATCGAGTGTGCCGCCAGCCAAATCTACGCGTGTGGGAGATTTGGCTTTAAATGTCTTCATAAAGATTTCCCGTCGGTTTTGGCGGGTTCTTTTATAATTTTCTCCAGCAGCAAGTCGTCTATTTTTGAAGATTTCAATACCAGGTTCTCTTTAGCTAAATTTGTCCTGGTATAGATAAATCGGTCAGGCCCCTCGACAAACTTTTCTCCGATGCTAAAATCTAAAACCGCCTTCCCTGTTTGATCTTTTAACGTTAGCCGTGATTGCGGTGGATTTAAGCCTTTGACGGCATCCTGACTCGTTAGATAGCGATCAACCGCTAAATCACGCAGCTTGCCGACTAACGAGTTTAGGATTGCCTGATCGACTTCTTTAGCTTTTTCCGTCCCGGCCATCTTCCATTGGTCTTTGGCTTTTTCCAAAGTGACCTTTAAATTAGGGCTACTGACTTCTAGCCGTGTGACGGTTGATTCATCAAAGGTAAACGGAAACTTTTTATCACGGAAGTCAGAAAGTGTTTTTTGTAGTGGTGCGATCATTGCAGTGGTTACTTCGTAAATTATTGGCCTCTGACTTGTGACCAAAAATACCTTTTGATCTTTAATTTTAGCGAGAACTTCAATCTCCTTTTTCTCGGCGGTCAGACGTAACCGCAATGTGGGCTTATCAAGCCCAAATTTATTTTTATCCGTCGCCGACGCAGAATCGCTGGCAAAATCATGGGCCTTAACGTACTTAAGTGCCGAAATCCAATCCGTAATGGCTTTGGGATCAAGTTTTAGCTCTCGATTAGCCGGATTTATCCAGTTTTCAGCCGCTTTTTCTAAAACCGTTTCGGGTTTTCCCTCTACCTGGACGGCAAATTTATTTGGGTTTAGGTCACCGAGAATTTCTTTGCCGCGAAATTCTTTTAATGGTTTATCAAGTACGTCCCCAAACGTCGAAGACGCCAGTAGCACTTCACTACGTCCATCGATCATGATGTGATATTGACGGCCATCAAAAGTCTTTTGCGAACTGACTTTGATTTTTTTGCTGGCCTTAGGAGTCTTTATCTCGATAAATCCCGAGGCCGCATCAAAGCCATAGTTCTTGGGGTCAAAACTTGTTCCTTCATCGGCTTTTATGGGCTCTTCTTTTTCACTCATTAAGGTGGATACCAATGATTCCACCGTATATTTGTCAGCCGTTTCACTAAGCGGGGACGTTAAATTCCAAACCCCTTCGGTTTTGACAAGCTCAATGTCCGTTGTCCCCTTTTGCCAACGAACGCCGGTGACTTCGTCCTCTTTAAAATCCCGAAGGAGCTTAATCCCTTCGGTTTCCAGCAATTTTTCTTCTTGCGCCTTCTTAAATTCAAAAAAATAAGTGTAGGCACCAATGGCTAAAACCAAAACCGCAAAAATATAGGTGCTACTAAATTTCTTCACGCCGTTCTCCTACGGAACCAAATCACGGTACCGCTAATAAAAAGTAAAATTGACAGCGGCACATAGACACCCAAAACTAACAGATAAAGTTTATTTTGTGGCAACACTATATTGACGCCTTTGGGGGTTTTAGGGCGGATGCTTACGAGGTCCGTATCCTTACTGAGAGCGGCTACGGCATTTAGCGCAAGATTGCGGTTGGGATCTTGACGGAATAAACCGCCAAAAAACATATCGCTATCGCCAAACACGACCATATTAAATTCCTTTTGATCGGGAGCTGCGGCTTTGCCGCCTTCGGGAAACTTGCCTTTTACTTCCATCGCAACGACATGAGGGCCTTGATTTTCTTTCGTAATCCCAATGTCGCTACCATTTTTTGGCAGATCTTTTAACACCAGGCTCACTTGGCTTGTCTTTATGATGTCATCTAATATCAGACCGGCGGGCGCGGGATTTACACGCTTAAGAGCACTGGCCATATTAAATAGAATCCGGTCATTCCCGGAGCGCAGTCCTTTAACCGCCTGACTGATGCTGCTAAATTCCATCCCCACGGAGATAGTGATGCTGCCTAACTGCTGACCGATGGCATCTAGCAAATAAGTGTTTGTAAAATCAATGCCGAATTCCTTCAAAAAAGGCGCGAGATTATG
Organism: uncultured Bdellovibrionales bacterium; assembly: GCA_964498095.1. GTDB lineage: Bacteria > Bdellovibrionota > Bdellovibrionia > Bdellovibrionales > SG-bin7 > SG-bin7. Next base: position 183,973 of record CAZCFY010000003.1, read on the forward strand.
TTTTAATCCTGGATCAACTGCGATTAAAAAATTCCCGCCGGCTTTGGCGTAGTCGCGCAAACTTTTTAGCTCGTTTTCCAAAAATAAGTTCTTGGGTCCAATAATTGCCACGACATTGGCATCATCAGGAACTTTTTTTAGCGTCATCAAATCCAAGGATTTAACTTCGTAGGCGTTGTCATTGAGGGCTTCTTTAAATTCGCTGATATCAGGATTACGATCCGGACTTGAGTCCGGCTCTAGCGACCATTCGCCATGGCCCTTGGTAAAATAAATCGCCTTCTTTTTGTCGCGGCTCGCGTTGATAAGCGCCGTTGTCATCCCCTGCTCATCGAGCGTATTTAGGCGGCTTTTTCGCCCATTATATACGATAACGGCGGTCGCTTTAGGGGTATTTATTCCAAACTCTTTGGCTTGCGCGGGGGCGGTCAATGAATTTACCGCTTCAAATTTAATTTCGCGTTTTTTCTCTTGATAAAGTGCCACGACATCGCGAAACGCAATTTTGTCGCGCTGATTGTCACGATCCCGCGGATCATAAAAAAGCTTAACTTGAATTTCGTCTTTCATCCCGGCCAAGATTTTTGAGCTTTGATCGGAGAGGGAATTTAAGCCCTCTGTCGTCATATCAAAAGTTTTGTTATGGCGAAATGTCATATAGTTTATCGACATCAGCAGAGCCAACGTTAAGAGTATCAACGCTCCCATATTCATACCGTGTTTAGTCGTGCGCATCGTAAGAAATTCCCAATAAAGAGCGCGGTCTTTAACGAGAGACACGACGACAAGCACCCCAGCCGCGATGACCACATATATTAGCGCTGGATGCCAAGTACTTAAAATAAATTTAAAGAAAGCGACGATACCCAAAAGCAAACCGGCAATGACCCATAATCCAATACCTAACCGACTCATGCTACCTCCATCTTGCCGACTCAACTACACGTTGAGTTAAAAAACAATTTAAGCCAATCACGCTTAAGAAAAACATAATTGACGTAAGTTTGATTGTACCTTTAACAAAGCCTTTAAAAAAATGTTCACCCACGGACAGATACTCGAAAATCGCAATCATAGTGGGCGAATCCGTCATTTCTGTCGCCGAACCCACAAACCAAAACATCAGGTTAAAAATAAAACCTAAAATAACCGCCAGCAAAATAGAATTTGTTAGCGAAGAAGCGAACATGCCAATGGCGATATAAGAAGCCGTCAACAGCATTAAGCCCAAGTAAGCAGAGAAGAGTGGGCCCCATTGAACCTCAGCCACGCCGCCAAACCAAACGCTTAACGGATGAATTAACGAAACGAATACCAAAATCCAAGCGGCCGCTACCCCCGCGAGAAATTTACCCATGACAATTTGCGTGCTATTCACTGGCGCCGTTAACAACAAGTCAAAAGTGTTTAGCTTTTTATCTTCCGTAAAAAACTTCATTGATATAGCCGGCACGGCGAATAACATCAGCAAATTTACCGTGGAAATGTGAAAGCCGAAAACTTGGTAATGGAGACTGCCGCCACCGCCGCCCTCCATGCCCATCATATGCTGGCTCTGCATGGCAAATTGTTTTAGAAAGGATGGAAACCATAATGCCCATATTCCCGAGCAAAGACTGGCTACCACGTAAAATAAGGGAGTCGTAATCAAGGCGCGCAAGTCCCGCCATGCAATCGTTAACGTACCTCTCATAGAGTAACTCCTTTGAGATTTTCGGAAGTTAATTTAATAAATATATCTTCTAAACTCGAACCTACCGGCTGCATTTGCATAAGACCCGCGCCTTCGGTGACAATGTGGGCGGCGATTTTTTCAATAACGTCGTCACCGCTTTTTAAGCTGACTTCAAAAATGCCATTTTCATCCACCGGGCTTACTTTCTCGACGCCGTTTACGCCGAGCAAAGATTTTTGCACCTTTTCGCTATTGCGGCGCACCCGCACTTGCACGCGCGAAGTCCCGCCCATTTTTTGCGTGAGACCAGAAATCGTGTCTTCCGCAATAATTTTGCCCCGGTTGATAATAATGATGCGCTGACAAGTGGCTTGGACTTCTGGCAGAACGTGAGTGGATAAAATAATCGTATGCTGCCCAGCAAGTTCTTTAATGAGCTGACGTATCTCCGCCACCTGCCGCGGATCGAGTCCCACGGTCGGCTCGTCAAGAATTAATACTTCCGGATCAGAAACTATTGCTTGGGCAATTCCCACGCGCTGCTTAAATCCCTTGGAAAGATTTTGGATTAACCGGTTGGCGACTCCGCCTAAATTTGTTTTTTCAAGGGCGCGGTCAACGCTGGCCCTCACTTTTGCGCGCGGTACTTTTTTAAGATTGGCAACGAACGTCAGATAATCCCTGACATACATGTCAAAATAAACAGGTGGGATCTCCGGAAGGTATCCAATTTTTTCTTTTACCTCGATGGGGTTTTCAAACACATCAAAACCAGCAACTTTAACGACTCCCGAACTCGGAGCCATGTAACCAGTAATGATCTTCATGGTCGTTGACTTTCCGGCACCGTTGGGTCCGAGAAAACCAACCACCTCACCTTTGCGCACGCTAAAATTCAAATTATCTATGGCGCGATGAGGGCCATAGTTCTTGGTTAGATCACGAACTTCAATCATGGAAAATTCCTCCACTCAAAAGTGTGAAAAAACTAGCCAATATCGTCAAGTTAGGAGATTGGTAAGTGACGCAAGATAGCCAGGTTTTGACTTATTTTTGATCATCAATGCGCACGCGAATCACCCGTTCGTTCCGATAATTCACGCGGCCAAGCGAATCGCCCTTAATGGGCGTGACAAATCGGCATTCAGTGACCAATACCTCAAAGGTTCCTCCAAGGTTCTTTTTGCGCCCTAGAGTCTCATTGATTAACCAAGAGGCGATTTTATAGAGGTCACTGTCGGCAACCTTTAAACTGCGGTCAAAGTAGACTATGCCGTGGGCGCCCGGATAATCTTTTAAGTGAAGCCAAAGATGCCAAGCTTTTGCGCTACGGAGAAGCTTGAGATTGTCGCTTGCGGACTTTCCAAAAGACGCCGTAACGTTGTTTTCTAATCTTAGCGTACGCTGTTCAACGCGCTCCTTTAATTTGACGGGTGGCAATTTTTCTGTCGGGGTTTTCTTAGGAAGAGCCTCTATGGCCAATAAAATTTCTTGGCGGCGATTTTCGGCGCGCTTAATCTTTTCGTCTAAGTCCTTGGCTTTTGCAAAGCAGTTTTGCATGTTCCAAGAAACCGTTTTTTTCTTATCAACAAAAGCCGCAAAGTCATCCGGCACCTCGAGGCTTTGATTTTCTTTTAGCCAATCACCCAAGGGGCGCCAAAGTTTGGCCTTTTTTTCTAAAATGTCGGCAGCCAACTTTTGCAGTGATTTTTCCAATCGCTGTTTTTCACTTTGCCGCCAGGCTTCAATATCTAAAATTTTTTCGGCTTTGGGCTTCTGCGCCGACCACTCTAGATAGACTTGTCTTGGCGTGCGTGGATTTTCATCGTAAATAAAATCAGATTTTCCCACTGGAAGCTCCTGGACTTTAGCCCATGCGACGCGGCCCCGCCCGCAAGTGGCAATTAAATTTACACCGTGGGGAAAAAGCCTCACTTCCAATTTGGCGTCGCTAAATGCTAGGCTCAAAACTCGTCCAAGATGCGGGTCAAACTCCACGGCAGTTAGTTTTTTTTCGCCGAAATGGGCATTTAGAAACAATTGCAGAGGCGTAGTTATCTTTTTAAGACGGCGGGGTTCATCCAGTAAGAGCAAAAGGGGAGTTTTTTTATCTAAAACGACCCAAATCCAATTAAGTTTACCGGATTTCCAGAGTGCTAAACCAAATTCGTTTGATGAACCCATCACTTTTTGCACCTGGCCGCCGACGAGGGTACGCAAATCTTCGGCCAGCAATTCCAATTCTGAGATGGTCAATGGTTTCATTTTTAATCACTCTCTCGCGCCTTAGGCACAGATATAGTCTGAAACTCTAAAAAACACCAATAGAATACCGAATATTTACGCGAAACTAATTATGAAATTTGACAGAGATCCACTTTACCAAATTTTTGAAAAACACCTTCACCGGGCGCTCATGAAAGATGAGTCCGCCGAAGTCCTGGTGGATGGGGTTATCCGGGAATACACGGAGCTCTTATCGCGCAAAGGTCTAGCTCCCCTACGCCTCTTAGAATTTATCGAAATCGACGCCCGCGAAGAAGTGTCGGATATGCTTAAAAAGAAAACCTACGGGCACTTTAGTTTTACCGAATACAAATCACAGCATGCCCCACTGAAAAAAGCTAAAAGGGGCCACGCTTAATTGCCGAGTTTTCCGATTAATTGAGTCATGAGCGGCAATTTCTCGCGGGCTGAGTTAATTAAATCCTGAATTCCACGTAAGTCCGAATCTAATGCACCTTGAACAGAGGTCTGTCCCTCAACCAAGCTTTTTACCTTACCACTAGCAACTTGATTGTTAACAATACCCGTAGCTATGGCAACATGTTGAGAGGCGGTCATTAAGCGCTTGTCGATCGCGGTAAGCTGCTCGGGAGAAACCATAACTTTGTGACCGGCACTCTTTAACGATAATGCCGTTAAAGAATAGGCTTCGTTAAGGGCGACATCGATTTCCGCTCTTACCGATTCCAATAAACCGGAGCTACGGCGGAGTTCATTAACGGCGGCCCCGTCGGTTCCTTGCGCTTCGTTTGCGGCGGCCAATTTTTCGATGACTGACTTGCTATTGACAGAGGTTTTTAAGACAGACTCAAGCTTGGCAGCAATAGGATAACTTAACTCCACGACGCGGGCCATATCGAACACACGTTGTGTACTTGGATCTTTTTCTAAACCCGGAAACATCGTGAGTTCGCCCACACCTTCTTTATTTAATTTAAAAACTAGCGCCGACTCTTCGCCATTATTGCGGCGCACACGGACAAACACGTCGTCACAACTTGCCAGACAGCGGGCCTCCGTAATGATTTTTTGCGCCTTATCAAGTGCCGTTAAGCGTTGATAGGAACCTTGCGCCACGAGCTTTTTATCGGACGAAAAATTTAACGCCAGCGCCTGTTCCGTTGAAGTTTTTAAGACGATAACGAATTTAGAATCAATAATAGAGCCCTTTTCCACTTTCGCCTGAAAACTTGTGGTGATGATATCATCTAGTCGTGGCTTTTTTAAAAGGGGTGCTGTTGAAATGTTAGGGTTAGCGGAAACAATTTGGTCTCTTTTAGCGTTACGGTTGTCATTATCCTTAGAAATCAAATCCGGTCCCTGTTGCGGTTGGGGCGCCGGCGGCGTTTGCGGCTGGCCGCTATTTTGTGGCGGCTTGGCGGCGCCACGCTCATCGCGCTTTTGACACGCCGTTAATCCGACCAGCAAAATACCAGTTATCGTGATCTGAACTATACCTTTATTCATAAAATTTCCTATTCTAATCTTTGGGGATTAATTTGACTTGCCGGAACAACAAGGGGTTTTGATTCCTTAGTCGCGGCATAACCCAGTTTCGCTTCTGGATCAGGATTAAACGGAAACGTTACACTTGAAAGTTTATTAATAAGAATCTTTACCTTCTCCGCTTTTGCCGCATCATTTCTATATTCTGCCTCTGTATCAATTAATCTTTGTAGCATTCCGATTTGGTCTTGAACCGCCGCTTGGATGTCATAGATTGTTTTTATAATAATGCCTTCGTTGGTTTTGGCTTCACTTTTGACTTTCTCAGCCGAACCATCCGCAACCGATAGCGCGTGATCGTATTTTTTGCCAAAGTCGCGCAAATCTTTTATTTTAGCGCTCAGCTTTCCAGAAATTAAGTGACTTTCGATATAATCAGCTTGAACACTTAAAAGGTCGTGAAGGCCTAATTCCCGAATATACTTTCCGGCCTCAGCCAGGAAAACTTTGTTTGTTTCTACAAGCTCCTCAAGTTTTTGGGCGCGGGCTTCGATATCGGCGTCAACGCCTATAGTTTTAATAAGGTCTTTCTTATCACCAAGAACTTGAACGAGTTTTAGCGTATCTGAGTTTTCAACCGGTTCGAATGTTAAGGCTAAAGCTTCCTTGTCATTCTTTGTGACTCGCACAACAAACTCTCTAATTTCTTTATTGTCTTTCTTAGAAATTCGCAGGCGGACATCAACGGTGCCAAACATCTTTTTAGCTTCAGCGGCGGCGGCACTTAAATCCACACCTTGTGTATTTGTAAATGGATGAAGCTCAATATAGCTTTTTAATTCTTCAACGGTTTTTGCCACTTCCGTTTTATATATCATTTTAACGGCAACGCCCTTGGCGATGGTATTAGGTTTAGAAAATAGAGAAAATTCTAGATTGAGTTTACCGTTTTCTTCTTTTTTAGACATCGAAACAGCGACGATTTGCTGAACGATCGCGGCATTGTTTTCCCAGGCCTTTAATTGGCTCGCGCCGTGGTTTTCCGTAGTGTCCTCGAGATCGATTTGACGGGCGCGTTCTTGGTGCTCAAGCTCGGCCTTGGCGCGGCGCTCTTTTTCTTCGCGGGCTAAACGCTCTTTTTCTGCATCCGAAGTTTCCGCCGGTTGCCCTGGCAAATGACCGTTTTGACCGCCGCCTTTATCACCCGTGGTTTTTTGACCAGCGCCGGCGCCTGTGGGGCGTTGGCGTTTTTCTTGTTTACCACACGCAACTATCAAGGAAGCTGATAGGATTGATAAAAACAACCATTGAAAAATAACGTTTAGACGGCGACCCATTTGAACTGTCCTCCAAAAATAAAGTTTTAGCTATTGCTTCAATGAGCAAGCTGGGTGCCAGCGAAACTCGTGTTCAAATGCTTTAAAATGAGAATATACGTTGTTTTTTTTTCTTGCGGACGTTCTTGGGCGGCGCCTGTCAATTGCGTTGACAGTAAGAACGACCCTAAACAGATGAATACTTTAGTAGCCCCTATAGACACGCCAACTTGGCACCTAACTTGCGAGAGATACTGGTATTTAAGGGAGATTACCCATGACCAAAATAAAATACTTACTGATTACAATTTTAGGACTTAGTTTTTGGTTCATCGGCAACTCGAATTCGCAAAAATCTCGCCCCGAAAGTCGTGGCCCTGCCAATGAAGATTTTGAAATGCGAGAGACCTTTGACGAAGAAGATACGGATTATTACGAATCTTATCAGTTTCAAAGAGATTCCTCGCATCCTGCAAAAGCCGAAGAAGGAAGGCCCAGCCCCAGCGAACCTTCGAAAGTGAAAAAGAAGAAAACTAAAAAATCAAAAGATCCCATTGGGGACGATGTCGAGTGGTCAAAAAACAGTAACGATTTACGACGTGATCGCTGTCGCGCTGGTGATGCGCTTACTTGTTATGAATTAGGGAAGTCGCTGATGGCAACGGATGCCCGCGAAGGGACAAAATTCATCGCGCAAGCCTGTAATTTAAGAGATTTTACCGCCTGTGAGGAGACGGGAAAAATATTGAAGCAATGGCAGGGAGCCGATGCCGCCATTGGTTACTTTAAAGCCGCCTGTGACAACGCTTCTTATGCCGATGGGTGCTATGAGACCGCCTCTTACCTTGAAAGCCGTGGTTTAGCCTCGGTTGATAAAATTTCAGACTACTATCGCATCGCCTGTCTCGAAGGAAACTCTCAAAGTTGCGAGCGATTCGCCAACTAGATTTCAGTCTTAAGTCGAGACTCAAAAGCACCGATAAATAAAGGTCAAGCTCCGGGAATGAAAGGATCAAAATGAGACAATTTCTTTTGTTATCTTTTGCCTTACTATTAACAGAAAATGTTTTCGGCCATGCCCGTCTTTTGGTTGATAAAACCGAACGCAAACCACCTGCGGACTTACTCACTCCCTTTGAATCTCCAAAGCCACGTGACACCCAAGACGGCTATAAAATTTTTGCCGGGAATCAACCTCCTTGCGGTAACAATACAGCGAGTGCGACTCTGGCAAATTTCACGAAGGGTCAGGCGATTAAATTTGAGTGGATAGAAACCATTCAGCATGATGGTTATTATATTTTTCAAATATCCACAGATAATGGCGCCAATTGGACTACCATAGGACAATATAATGACGACCAAAATGTACTACAAGGACCAGCACCGCACTATTATCCTTCGGTAGCCCAAGCCAATTTTAAGGTGCAACTGCCGGCGAACTTAACCTGTGAAAGGTGCACCATTCGTTTTATTCAGCACATGAATAACCAGGTTGTAAATCACGCCAATACATTAGACAACGTGGATTATTTCTCATGTGCTGACGTCAAAATATCCGAAGCTGTTGTAACACCACCGCCCGCCGAGCCACCACCAGTGACACAAGAGCCGCCGCCGCCCGCTGGTAATTCATCACAAAGCAGTCAGACATTGCAAAACAATGGCCCGCAATTTAGTTCTTGCGGCCTGATAAAAAACAACCGCAGCGGTTTGCCACCTAATAACGCCGCACTCGTGGCAACAGTATTACTGATGCCGTTACTTCTGCTCCAAACATTGCGCCCGCAACGCGCGCGCCGGCGTAGCCGCTTTTTTAATTGGTAATAATTTTTAGTCCGGGAAAATAATGACCGAGAATCTCGCGGTAGGTTTTTCCGGACTTTGCCAAATCCTTCGCTCCCCATTGACAAAGCCCAACACCGTGGCCAAACCCACGTCCAGAAAACAATATTTGATCCAAAGCCACTCTCGCTTCAAATCGCGTACTTTTTAATAGCGCATATCCGAGTAATTCGCGTAGCCGCGTCGCTAAAATTTCAATTTTTCTACCATCGCTAAAGTTAAGGGCCAACAGATTCACGCGCCCGCCCGTCGTGGAAGATATCGATTCAATACTGGCTAGTTTACCAACCGCAACAGCGCCCATTTCGCTCTTAATTTTACGCAAAAACTGCTCGCTATTTATCGCGTAGGTCCATTGTCCCGTGGACCGCACGGCGCACGAATAATCATTAACGGCAACACCCCGATGACCAAAATTCCAAACATTTTTAGGTAACTCCGTCTGCCCGCCGCAGTCAGCGTGATAATTGGCCATAATAACCTGTCCCTTATTATCGCCAAGAATCATTCCCCGTGTCGCCTCAAGGGCCGTCATTAGGTTTTTTCGGCGGTCTTCGGTCAAAACAATATCCGACGAATAAAGTTGGTCGCGAACGGTGGAATCCACGTCAAAGAGTTCAGCGCGCCTATTTTCGATTTGCTTCAGAGTATAAGTTCTCGCGGTAATAAGTTGCGCCTTGAGGGCTTCCAGTGGCCACTTTAATGGCATCTCTCCGGGCAAAACACCTTCCAGGTACCGTTCTAACTCAAGTATCCCAATGACGACAAACCGTGAAAACTTACCATTGGGCTGGAGTACTGATACGATCCTTACCGTATCCGGTAATTTCATTCCGTTGAAAGTCAGACTCCCAGAAAAGTTAAGAGGCGTGGAGTGATCGGCAAGATCAATCACCCTTCCATTCGCATTCTCTAATGTCCATGTATAGTTTGGCCCCTGATTTTCGATGGTTATCCGCTGACCCTGAAGTGGTTTCTCAGCGTTAACTTTTATATCGCCAGTAATGACAACGCGGTCATATTTCTCGAACAAGCGAACCCGCACCAGGTCTTCGGCCGATACACGTGCACCTATAAATATAAAAGTTGAGACAAAAAGAAACCTAAAGATGCAAGCCTCCATGCTGCTACACTTATTTTAGGCGTTCTCTTTAAAAAAACTCAACAGATTATTTGCGGCGAATTCTCTGCAAATGTTCCCACGCCGCGCGCTTTAGATGGGGGTTGGCGACCATTTCAGCGGGATGGTAGGATTTTATGGCTTCTAAGGACATGGTTGGCCACTGACTCTCTTGCGCAGTGGAAGTAAGAATAACCGCATTTTCATCGAGTTTTTGTTTTTCAATCTCCTGAAGCTCAACTTCTTTTACCTGCACTTGATCGAGCTTCCAGCCCAACGCCGCCAACATCTTTTCAAATAACTCGGCGGTCGGGCCGGGCGCAAAAACACTCTGAAGACTTGGACTTTTCTCTAACAAGAAAACTGGGCCTATAGCGGTAGTGGCCGGCGAAATCGCCGCGCGCTCTATACCTAAGATGGATTTTAAATAAGCCAAATAATTTTCTAACACAGGGATTACTTATTTAAGTCCATATATGTGGTCATTAAATTTCACACCTAACGCGCCATGTCCCCCTTTATTTTTGGAATCCCTCGCCGAAGAGTTCTCACATGGAGAACTCAGTGCGATCAATGAAGGCCACGAAGAAGAAATCGGAATTTACCCACGCCTCGAAAAATTACGATGACGTTTTGGCGAATTTCAATCAATGTTGTCTATGTGGCACAGATCTGCAATTTACGCATAAGGCGGACTACGAAAATATGATTATTCAAGAAGAAGCATTCTGCCCAGCCTGCAGTATAAAAACCAAGAACAATAGCCACGCTCTCCAGTGATTGCCCGCTCCCCGACAGCCGATGAATTTGAAAAACTTAAGAAATGGCGTGTATCTACTTTTTGGGTAATGCTCATCGGTTACATTGGCTATTATCTCTGCCGCGGAAACCTTCCGGCTTCTTTTGGACTTTTAGAAAAGGAATTTGGTTACACAAACACGCAACTAGGTCTTATCGCCTTTTACTCCGAGATCACATATTCTGCGGGAAAATTTATCAACGGCCCGCTAGCTGACAAACTGGGTGGGAAAAAATTTTTCTTACTCGGAATGTTAGGCGCAATAATTTTTAATATCGCTTTTACGTTTGGCACCTCTCTGCCTTACTTTATTGGGGTTTGGTGTTTGGCGCGCTTCTTCCTGTCAATGGGTTGGGGCGGACTGATAAAAGTCATTGGCTCATGGTATGAACACGAACGCCATGGCACCATCATGGGAATTATAAGTATTAATTTTCAGTTTGGCGGTGTTGCCGCAAGTCTTTTTGCCGGCTGGCTCGTCATCCAAGTCACCGGCTGGAAAGGAATTTTTCTCTATCCGGCTCTGGTATTAACTTTAATTTTAATTTGGTCAGCGTTAGCCAGCGCCGACTCGCCAGATGATATCATCCCCGGAACTAACTTTGGAAAAAGTCAAAATCATAAAAAGCGCGCCATTGATTCTCAAGCGACTCATGGCGGCTGGGAAACTGTCATGTTCCTATTAAAACTTCCCATGTTTCAAAAGTTACTAATATTTAGTTTTATCGCCCATGTTTTACGCTCTGTATTTATTTTTTGGACCCCCAAATTATTATTGGACCTGGGCATGGCAAACTCCCAAGCGATTTTTAACTCAACACTTTTTCCGGTTTTGGGAGTAATCGGCACGGTTTTACTCGGCTGGTACACGGATAAACATGTCACTAACGGCGATCGGGCACGCCCCATGATTTATATGCTCGTGGGCTTAACATTCACGCAATTTTATTTATACTACTTAGCCAATCTAAGCGATCGCCCACTTTTCCTAATTGCCGCCGTTATTGGTATGGCTGGATTTTTTCTCTTTGGACCTTATTCCATGTCTGCGGGCGCCTTAAGTCTGGATATCGCGGGCCACGAACGCGCCGGCAGTTGCACGGGCATTATTGATGGTGTCGGTTACATCGGTGGCGCGCTGGGCGTTTGGTTGGGTGGAAAAATTTCTGATGCCGTTGGCTGGTCTTCGGTCTTCCTCGTACTCGGACTCTTCTCGCTCATAGCGATTTTATCGGCTTGGTTGTTGAGCCGCGAATTACGCGCCCATCACGAGCGAAATTTATAGCTAACCGTTCGAAAGTCTAATCAAAACTTTTCTCAATGATTCCGATAAAATAACTAGGAGTCTTATTGATTAGACCAGGAGAAGTTAAGCAATTATTGCTTATAACGCTTTTAATCATTGGTTGTGACCAAAAAACCAAAGTCGATTTTCAAAACGAAAACGTGATGGCCACTATTACGCTTTTGACTTTTCAGGGAAATCAGGAATCGGCTTGGCCAAAAGATTCCAGCGGATATATTTACACGACGGCACGCACTATTACTTTTACCGGAACCTGCGCGCGCAATACGAAATCCCTGATGATCAAAGTCGATGGCGCCACCGCGCCCTCACTCCCTACTTGCGATAAAACTACCGGCGATTTTACTTGGAGCCATACTTTTGGAAGTGATTTAACAGCGGTCGTGGATTTTATTCCGATTTTATTGGCTGACAATCAAGAATCTCAGGCCAATAAAATTACAAAAACCATAGTGGTCGACACCGTGGCTCCGGCAGATCCCGTAATTACAACCAACGGTGGCGGAAATATTAACTCGCCCAGCGCCAACGTCACCATTAACGGCACGACATCAGCCGATACTTACCGCGTTACGTCCACCGACAGCGGCACCCTCGTATTTACTTCCGCAGCACAAACATTTCAGCTAGACACTGTGCTTGTTGAGAATCAGACCAAAACAATATCCTTTACGGCATTGGATCTCGCTGGGAATGCTTCGGGTTCTGTTTCGATTCAGGCTACATTTTTGGGATCTACATTGCTGAAGATTGCCGATTTCACCGCTGGAAGTTTGGCCTCACCCCAAACCAATGGCAGTGTGCGGTTAACGCATGTATCAAGTTCACCGCTATTGCCCGCCACACCCGTGATAAACTCTTCACCCGGTAATTACAAACACTTTTTGGGAGTCACCAATGTGTCGTCTCAGTAGTGTTATCTTTTTGCGATTTTTATTTTTAGCGGGACTTGGCTTTTTTAGTGTTTCGGCTAGCGCCGCCCCCAACACAATCAATAAGCGCGTGGCCTACCAGGGCTTGCTAACGAGTCCCACCGGTACACCCTTAAGTGACGGCGGTTACAAAATGCGTTTTACACTCAAACACGACAACAGTAGTGTGTGGCAAAAAACCTACAACACCGTGACTTTGACCAGTGGGATTTTTAACGTTTCATTTAGCGGAAATGATGACTCCGCCGTGGCCTTTAATACAAATTTATTCTCACTTAGTAATGGCGCCGTTTCGATGAATGTCGATGTTGAAGTCGATATTGACGGTAATGGTACTTTCGATAATTCCTTTACCGCGGTTCCACTGTCAGCGGTACCCACTGCGATGGTTGCGGAAATGTGTCACGTGGCGGGAACCGATTCGGTCACGACATCTTCCATTCAAAGCGGGGCCGTAACTGCGGCAAAAATGACCGCGGGAGATTATTCCACGGTGATTACTTCGGGAAATTATACGATTAATATCACCGGTAACGTCACCGGAAATGCCGACACGGCCACCAATGCCGGTAATGTCACGGGAACAGTCGCCGTCGCCAACGGTGGTACAGGCGCGACAACCGCTGCGGGGGCCCGTACAAATTTAAGCGCCGCCGTCTCGGGTGCAAACTCCGATATTACTTCGCTATCAGGATTAACAACAGCTCTCTCCGTTGGCCAGGGCGGAACTGCCGCTACAACAGCTGGCGGCGCCCGTACGAATTTAGGAGCGGCCGCATCAGGTGCAAACTCCGATATCACTTCGTTATCGGGATTAACAACGGCACTTTCCGTAGGGCAAGGCGGTACCGACTCTACGACGGCCGCCGGCGCGCGCACAAATTTAGGGGCGGCCGCATCAGGTGCAAACTCCGATATCACTTCGTTATCGGGATTAACAACGGCACTTTCCGTGGGACAAGGCGGAACGGGATCCACCACGCAAAATTTTGTGGATTTAAGTTCCAGCCAAAATGCGATCGCCGGCGCAAAGACATTTACCAGTACCGTGAATCTCAACCGTCTTTCGTTAGGCACTCCGACAAATACAAATATTGCGGCCAACACCGCTTACAACGACGCAAATCCGTTCGTTTATACATCAAGCTTTCAAACATTCACGGTGGGCGCCAATACCATTGCTCTGAGTTGCATAGATTCGACCAACGCCGTCGCCGGAAGTTTATTAGTTGTTGTCGCAAACCCCACTCTGGGGGCCACCGCTGCCGGATTCTTTACTGTTACTCACAACACAGCTTGCGTAACTGGAAATAATCGCCGGATTTACACCAATTCACTGGCCACTTTAACGTCGACGATCGCGGCATCGCCATCGACAGTGGTTCTTGTCTACGACGGCACCCGCTGGATAGTTCTGGCTTTCCTCATTTAATCTTTTGACTTTGTCGATGGCGAATGGCGAATAGCGAATAGCGAATAGCGAATAGCGAATAGCGAATAGCGAATAGCGAATAGCGAAT
>CAZCFY010000003.1:198317-214575 GCA_964498095.1 uncultured Bdellovibrionales bacterium
ATAAAAAACAATTTGATTGACATGGTCAAATTATTTTTTCTCGAAATGAAATTTATTTTTCGTGACACGTTTAATTTCGCTGCTTAACGAAATATGCGGCGCACGGTAACCCGCTGACAAACATTAAATAATCGCCCTATCCACGCGTTTTAATTTCAGCGGCAATTCACGTTAATTGAGAAAAATTCATTCCAAAAAGTTATGCTATATTACTTTCGACGTCGAAAGTAAAAAGCTGCAGCCTTCCAACGAAAAAGCAAAGACAGGGAGAGAATATGAATGCCATTTCAGATAAAGATCTTTTAGCTAACACGGAAAATTTGGTAAAAAAAGAGCGTGAACTTTTAAGTGAGGTCCTCCGGCACCTTAGAGAAATTCAACGACGCCGGCTTTATTCTGATTTGGGATTTCCCAGTTTATTTGAGTACTGTGTTAAAAGTCTCAAATACTCCGAAGCCCAAACCCATCGGCGAATAGTAGCCATGCGCATGATCGTAGAAATTCCTGAAATCGAAGAAAAGATTGAAAGTGGCGACCTCTCCCTAAGTAATCTCGTCCGCGCCAAAACTTTTTTTAACCAGGAAGAAAAATCGGCCCCGATGGCAAGGGCTGAGATGTTAGAAGTCCTTACGACTCTAGAAAACAAATCCGCGCGTGAGGGTGAAAAAATACTCCTAGCTATTAGCGGCGAAAAAATTAGCGTAAAGGAATCACAACGCCAAGTGACCGCCGAGATTACCGAGCTAAGATTTGGTGCGGACGAAAAACTTCTAGCAAAAATTAATCATCT
Source organism: uncultured Bdellovibrionales bacterium (assembly GCA_964498095.1). Lineage (GTDB taxonomy): Bacteria > Bdellovibrionota > Bdellovibrionia > Bdellovibrionales > SG-bin7 > SG-bin7. Next base: position 199,108 of record CAZCFY010000003.1, read on the forward strand.
CAAGGGACTCCTTGCACACAAAAAATCTGGAGCTTCGCTGGCCGAAATATTTAGTGAAATTTGTGATGTTGCCTTAGAGAAACTTGACCCGGCTAGTAAGCAACTGGCTTCAAGGTCAAAAAGCAATCCTTTACTTTCGACGTCGAAAGTAACCCGTTATATCCCTGCAAAAACCAAAAGTGAAATATGGAAAAAATCAAATGGCGTGTGCTCTAAGTGTAGCTCGCGGTATGCGTTAGAAATAGATCACGTAAAACCTTACAGCCTAGGTGGTACAAATGACTGTAAAAACTTACGTTTGCTTTGCCGCAGTTGCAACCAGAGGCAGGCGATAAAAAGTTATGGACTAAAAAAAATGGCTAATTACTTGAATTAGGCAAAAGTCATATTAGAAAATGCAGAGCTATTGCCACTAAACTAAAACCCGTAAGCTCATTGGTTGGGATAGTATTTGGTCCTGCTGGTGGTTGGGCTGGTTGGAGAGTGGAAAAAGGCCGATGACCGTTGATGGCCGATAGACCACCAAGCCGTATCATCACTATCTCAATTTGATCCACCAAACAGCCGATACGAAATATGTAATGGATTATGCAAAAATTCGCCACTGGCGCGCAAAATACAATTTCCTTTCGCTGAAGATGAAGGCGCTCACCGAGATGGCGGCAGCGCTAAAGGCACTCGTCGGCGCGGCGGCAGCGCTAAAGGCGCTCGCGCTCAAAATAAGCGCCGCGCTTATAATCGCGACCTTCACGCGGCCAAAAGCCAACGCCGGCTTTCGCATCGGAGCGCAAAGTTCTTATGAACAAATCAAAGTCGCCGAAGCGGGCATAAATGCCACAGTTGCAACGTCGCCTGGATCAACGCTCAGAGCGGGCTATGAATTTCAGCGGCCAGCGTGGGGATTTGCCCTCGATTATCAAATGAAAACCATCACTTTTCTAAATGATGAAACCAGTGACAGGCTCATCATCCAGCAGCCACCGACCTTATATGCGACCGAAGGAAAATTCTTTTACCGGCGTAATAAAACTTCTTATGGACTACTTTATGGTGTTCGCGACCTGCCCGTTGTTGAAACTATTACCGTGACCGGCATAGGAATTACGGTAGCAACATTGCCAACGATGGGTTTAGAGATTTCTTCCAATGTAGTTAAGGCCAGCAGTACGGACGTGCATATATTTGCGCAAGGTCAGTTTATATCCGCGCAAAATATTGGCGCGCTTAAACTTGAATCCGCGAGCCGCTTCGGCGGCGGATTGCGCCTGCAATTTTTTTCTAATCGTTGGCTCGAGGTCAGTGCGATGGCCAGCGTAACTAACTTTAACTTTAAAGATTCAAAGCAGACGGCAACACAAGCTGATTTTGGCCTAGGTTTAAATTTTTAAATTAGGTCCCAAAAAGCAACTCAATCAGCTCCAATTTACGAACTAATCGCGCCCATTTAACGAACTAATCACTCCCAATTAACGAGCTAATCGGTACCGATAATTATATAGGGGTTTTTTGCTTTATCCAAAAGGCTTAAAAGTGTTTTCATATGAGACTCCGCCACGGCCACACACCCGGCAGTTCCCGTATTTGCATCGCGCCACACATGGGTAAAAATGGCACTTCCTAATCCGGGCAATACCGGCTGCCGGTTGTACCCGACGACGAACGCGTACTTATATAAATTATCTTTACGCCTTAATACTTCAAAACTTTTAGCGTCGGTACTCCCGTGAACCCATTGATTATATTGCGGAGAATTAGGATCATCGATCCATTTATCTTCAGTTGTTACTTTTTTGTAATCGAGTTTTGTTGGCACTTTTTCCAGATACCCAAAAGCGCTCTCAATTTTAAACAATCCCTGCGGCGTCTTGCCGTCCCCTTCGCGTTTTTGCCCGCTTAAAGCGATTCCATTTTTGCCAACGACGGCATCCACGGGCCCAAAGACAAGCTTTTTATTCTCAAAAAGTTCCAATTTCGCCCGCGGGCTACCCGTTGTCCCACGAACAATAATCATCTGTTGAAGCTGTTCGGGGCCTTGTTCCACGGAAACACAGGCCATCAATCCCAGAGCAAAAAATAATATTCTTCGCATTTATTTTCACTATCTATTTAGTATTCATAATTAGCGACCGATTCGCTCATCAAATCATATATAAATATTCGGGAGTTTCAAAATGAAAAAACACTTAAAAATTTTGGCCATCGCCGCCCTTGCTTTTGTTCGCTGCGGCCACCGCGATTTAGGAAATCAGCATATGGGTGGGGTCACAAAAGTTACGCACCAACAATCGAGTCACTTGTCTTATAATGGGAATTTTGGGACTCGGCCTGCGCTAAGTCTAAGGGGCAAGTAATTTCTGCACCTGAATCTGCACATACTCCGCTTTGACCATGTGAGCCGGTATCGGCTTTCCTATTCTCAATTCCACGCGTGACCAAAATCTTTTTGGCCGCTTCATCAGAGCCCGCCCATCTTTAAAACTAAAAAAACTTCCCCAAAACCCAACTAGCGCCATGGGCACGACAGTTGCCGGTGTCTTAGATATGGCCTTTTCAATTCCGGGACGAAATGGATTTAAATTTCCGTCACGGGTGATTTTTCCCTCGGGAAATATTCCCAATACGTCGCCACTTTTTAATGTTTCATCAATAACTTGGAAGGCTAATTCCAAGAGCTGGGGGTTTTCTTTAGAGGTTGCAATAGGAATAACTTTCGCTTGGCGAAATAATGGACCCACCAAGGGCAAGCCTAAAAATGTATGGTCCATCACAAAGCGCGGCGGCCGTTTAGAAACACCGGCGAGAATTAACCAGTCGATAAAGCTTACGTGATTACACGCCAGAATAACCGCACCGTCTTTAGGAATATTTTCTTCTCCCGTGACTTTTAGGCGGTACATAACACGCACCAAGACCCAGCTCAAAAAACGCAAAGCAAATTCTGGGACCAAATAATAAATATAAACTGCTACGGCGAAATTCATGAGAGCATAAATTAAAAACATTTCGTAAGAGGTGGCGCCCAATTGCGTAAGTAACATGATGAATCCCATGGAGACCACCATGAACAAGGAATTTATAATATTATTCGAAGCGATCATTTGCGAGCGCACGGCTTTGTCGCTGCGTTGCTGAATGAGAGCAAATAAGGGAACAATATAAATTCCCGCAAAAATCGCAAACAACAATAAAGAAACAAAAATTTGGCGTCCTTCGGGTAAGGCCATAAACTGCGTCCATGTTAAAAGTTCGCCCGATGTTTTAGCGACATTCCAGGACGGACGCACCCAATAGAGAATAAACATCATAATCGACATGCCCGCAGAACCAAGGGGTACAAGTCCAATCTCGATACGTTCAAAGGAAAGAGTTTCACATAGGAGCGAGCCAACGCCCACACCGACGGTAAACGTAATTAAAAACAGTAGCGCCACCGACTCTCCCCCGTGAAGCATCTCGCGCACGTAAACGGGTAAGATCGTCAAGATGGCAGCGCCTAAAAACCAAAACCAGGATATTCCCAAAATGGAATTAAAAAGCGCGCTACTCCCCATAGATTCTTTGATGACACGAAAAGTAGGACGAATTGGATCCCAGCTAATTTTGATGTTGGGATTAGAAATGGGAACATTCTTTTGATAGAGCGAAGCGACAAATCCCAGAAGTGCCACGATCATCAGCGCCGCAATCACGACCGCTTCGGCGTCTAAGTGTTTGGCGGCGGAACTTCCGATAATGGTTCCAAGTAAAATCGCCACGAAGGTTCCCATCTCGATGTAAGCGTTAGCAGCGATAAGTTTTTCATCGGGCACTAAGTCAGGAATTATCGCATATTTCACGGGCCCAAAAAACGTGGAGTGAAGACCCATCATTAATAACACGATCATTAAGAGCGAATAATTATGCAAATAAAAACCAAAAGCGGCGACAATCATCAATAAAACTTCCCATAGTTTTACCAACCGCATAACCATGGCCTTTTGCTTGCAATCAGAAATTTGTCCCGAAACCGCCGAAAATAAAAAAAATGGCAGAATAAAAATTGCACCAGAAAAGGCGACAAGTGTCTGGCCGCCCATGCCCCATACTTCAACACCTCTAAAGGTAATCATAAAAATTAACGCATTTTTTAAAATATTATCGTTCATCGCACCAAAGAACTGGGTCCAAAATAGCGGCGTGAATAAACGATCTGAGGTAATCATCTTTATTTTCAGCGACATGCGTTATGTTCCTTTTTGAGATTCTACTTTACCGCCAAAGGTTTTGAACTCGACCTTCCGAAGAACTAAACATGGTACTTTGGCTGTTCTGGATTTTAGTCGGACTCAGCGTCAATGCGCAAGAACACTCTTTGTTTTCTGACGTTGAGCTAGTGCGTTTTGACAATGGATTCACCGCTATTTTAGCGCCCAGCCGCGAGTCACGCATTTTTAGCGTGGAACTCGAGGTTGACGTGGGCTGGGACGTAGAAAAGGCCGAAAATTTTGGAGTTTCTCATCTCCTCGAACATTCCATATTCCGGGATTCCCGTTTAGCCGATGACCTGACTTACTTGCAGCTCATCGAAGAAAAGGGTGGCTCTGCCAACGGCTTTACTTACCCGCGAAAAACGGTTTACAAGGCCAGTGTTTCTCGCGGGAATACCGACTGGTTACTGGAGCAATTTTTTAAAATGCTAAATAACCGCAGTTTCTTGCAGGATCATATCGACAAAGAAAAGGACGCCGTTTTGCTTGAAATTGGTAAACCCGGTGTTTTGGCCGAGGCTTTAGGTTTTGATTTGTGGTCTATTATAAAACCTAAATCACTAGAACTCCCCGATTTCTGGGAAAGTGAATTTAAAGTCAAATTCGACAGTCATGAGTTTTCGCGCGACGAAGAACGGCTTTCGACAATTAGTCTGCGCGCAGACCAAATAAATAAACACTACAAAGATTATTACCATCCCGCCAATATGCGCTTTTATGTGGCCGGTAATTTTGACGCCAATAAAATCAAAGCACTCTTTGAAAAAACTTGGGCGAAGGTAACACCTAATCCGTCAGGAAAAACAATTCCCGAAATCGGCAAGCCCAACCCCAGTCAACATCCTTATATCCGCACGCGCGTGACCCAAGATAATCCGTCGATTACTTACGGCACAAAACTCTGGGACCTCACGCGTGAGGACGAGGAAGTTTTAGAGTCCTACATTAACTTTCTCTCGCATTCGCTAATGAAAGATTTGCGCAACAAAAAAGGCCAAACTTATACCGTGAGCCCTTCTTCGAGTGTACAAAACAAATTTGGTTATGGTCTTATTAGCTTTCAAACCCGCAACGAAAATTTCCGCGAAAATCTAAAATTCGTAAAGTCCTTAATTGCCCGCCAAACTCAGACCGAAGGGCTTACCGAGACAGAATTTAACGAAGCCAAAGATCTATACTTAAAGAAGTATGACCTCACCGACGGAAACTCCGATACAATGTTACGCATTGCCAATCTCTATTATTACTTCTTTAAAGAATATAAGGATATGCGCACGCCCGCCGAGGTCTTTCAAGGATTAGATCTTACCGCCTACAATCAAAAGTTAAAAAAGATGTTTTCGCCGGAGCGCCGGTATTCTTATAATTACGTGCCACCTTATTTCTTTCGTTATGAAAATTTAATCACCATGGTTATTGCAGTTTTCGTAATGCTCCTCGGTGTGCAGAAAAAAATCCTGCTTCGCCCCTTTAATCACGGCGAAGTCCGTTGGACGCGTAACATTCGCTACCTTCCATTTAAGGGAATCGAAATTGCGCTAACGGCCGTCTTGCTTTATGCCTTCGTGTTTATGGAGTTTTACCTGGTAGATCAGCCCTTTTATAGATTGTCCTTTTTAAATGACAGCCTATTGTTCGCCGAATACATTCCCAATATTTTTAGTGTGATTTTGTTAACGGCGACAATAAATTTTGGCTTTGCACTTTATCCCCGCCGGGCTTTTATCGTAAAAGACACATTGATATTAAAAACACTGACCTACTTTGCCTATCACATTCCATTAACGGAAATCGAAAGCGCGGAAGCCCGCTGGAGCTACACCTACCCGTTTCCGCTAAATGTTTGGCGCCGGGTAAAAATGCGGCTTTTCTTTTTCGGGCCGCCATGGAAAAAAGGTCTCTTACTCAATCTCAAAAATGGACGCTCGTGGTTTTTAGGGATTTCCGAAGCCCCCTTAGCCGCGCAAGAGATCATGAAACTCGTTAACGAACACCGTTTGAAAAATGCGCCCGTAGTTCCCGCCAGCGAGCAGCCACGCTTTGTAATTAACCGTTAAAATATCAATTTGAACCACCTCATTTTCAGACGTCTTAATCCGAGACCAAAGTAAAGTTAAGCTCGCGAAAACCCGATAAGAAGTCTAGAAAACTATGGGACGTTCGTGGAGTCGGCTAACTTTTAGCCAATTATTCTACTTGGTAAATCTTCGTCGTTTGCTTTTCACGCAAGTGATAGCGTTCTTTTTTCTTTCCATTGGCATTCAAAACTTAGCTCAGGCCGCCTGCGGTGCGACCAACCGTCAATGGATTAATACCGGCGGCGGTAATAACAAATGGACCACAACTGGCAACTGGTCTGGCGGCAACATTCCCAACGCCACAAACGAAAACGCGATTATTCTTAGCGGTGGTAAGGTTCCGAACCTCGATGCTTCACAAAACATCGGCTGCCTTGATATTCAGTCAGGTTCGATGACGATGACTACCGCCGCAACGACTTTGACAATTTCCGGAGACTACTTTCGCAACAACACGGCAGGCTCACTTACCATGACAACCGGAGGAACTGTTGGAGTTATCATGGCGGGTACAGCGGCCCAAACTTTTGAAAACTACGACCTAATAAGTAATATCACTATAAGTAATAATACCTCAGTGACTTTTACCAATCCGTTCTCCATCCAAGACAGCCTAACTCTGTCGGGAACTACGACAACTTTATATATTAACGCCAACGTAACCTTAAATTTCGCCGGTGCATTCACAATCCCCGCTGGCGTTACCGTTGTAATTGGTAACGGCGCCACACTGACCACAACAGGTAACATCACGGTAAACGGTACCCTCACCGTCGATGGTGGCGGTCGCATATTGATGGCAAATGCCTCGACTCTCACTGTTGCAGCAACAGGTCTCCTAAATTTAAACGGTACCAACGGAAACGTCGCCGCTATCGAAACTTCAGCCGGAAGTACTTTTAATCTTACGGTTAATGGCTCCATGCAGGCCGCATATTTTCGCATCAGTCGGCCGTCCGCTGCTGGAGTTAATCTCGTGGGAACACTCATTTCGATGAACGACGGTGAATTTCATAATATTACCTCAAAATGCATGACCGTCGGTGCGTCAGCAAGTTTGCCATCGACATTAGACAACATGAGTTTTTTTAATGAATTGGCGGTTGGCTCACCCATTAATATAGATGCGGCCGCTTACACTGGTACTGCTACCACACTTAATAACTGGAGCGGTGACATTGGCGGAGCTACTTACGAGTCCGATGCCGGCAATAAAGTAAGTTGGGGTTCGCAAGCCGGTGTTTCTATGTCACTAGCAAACATGACGGCCGTGGGATCACCTCCTGCAACAATTGGTCAAAGCGTAACCTCTTACATGGCGACTCTTGGTTTTTCACTCAACCAAACCGCTGTGACCACAAATATCCTTACAATTGTAACCCTAACAATTGATGGCACTGCCAATGCGGGGGACATCAACTATATTCAAGTCTATAAAGATACTGCTGGCGGAACGTCGTGTGTCTACGACGCCGGGGTAGATACCCAAGTCGGATCTAACATGACTGTTTCGGGTAGCCCCACGGTTAGCGGATCAATAGATCTTTCTGGTGACAATATTGCCATTAGCAGCACGACGCCGGTTTGTTTGCATTTTCTAATACGTACGTCAGCGACTGCCGTTGGTGGGCGCACTGTCGGCATTAAAATCCTTAGCACTGCCGATATCGTTAATAGTCAAAATTATCCCTTTACGCCATCGTCGGGGCCACCCGTTTCCGCTGGAACCTCAACAATAATTGGCTCACCGTTGAGTACATGGTCTGGCGGCGCCAATCCAACTCCCGACAGGTGGACTCAAAACTCAAACTGGTTAGAAAACACCGCACCGAGCGCGACTCGCGATTGTCGCGTTGGAACAGCGGCCATCTTTCCAATTCTAATTGCTGCTGCCACTTGCCAAAATGCGACTTTACAAACGAGTGGTCAGATCGACTTTAACGGCGCCAAAACACTTAATGTCGCGGGCTCCTTAGATATCGGAAGTACCTATACTTTCCAAAACGCGACAACCGCCATCATCAACATGAACGGAACTAATAATCAAACGATAAGCACAGCGACAACATGGCCGGGAATTTTAACAATTGCCAATACCGGCGCGGCCGGCTCTAATACTGTGAGCCTTGCATCTAATGTGACCGTCACCGGCGCTCTCAATGTCAACTCTGGGGTTCTACAAATTCCAAACGGCTTTACCTTAACTGTGGGCGGCAATGTTACGGTGGCAAGTGGTGCAACACTTGATATTCAACCGGGTGGCGTTCTTAAATTTAGTACAGACGAAAGTGTTTTAACAGTGAATGCCGGCGGAACACTCGAGCTCATTGGCTCAAGCAGTAGTGCCGCCCAAATTACTTCGTCGAGCACAGCAATCGATTATTGGATAAATGTCAATGGCACCATTAAGGCACAATACTATTCATTAACGCATCTTGGAGTAAATGGCGCTAATAGTGGTCTCACAATTCAATCGGGTGCCACGATTGATACAACTTATCACTTGCTAGATGGAAGCTTCAATTACCCCGTCGACAACAGTACAAAACTTTTACGCCTATTCTTGAAGGTTCCGCCGGCAGATACTACGGAAGCCTTAAATAATTGCGCGTTTAATGCCAACGGCTCTGCCGCTACCGGTGTTGTTAACGTTTATACGGATGCCGCTGTTGCCGCAGGTACCTTAACGATGAATAGTTTTTCCGGAGATTTAAGTGGCGAGACTCTTGATGCCGAAACAAACTATTTAGTCTCCTGGGGTTCACCAACGAATACTATTGATTTAACTCAAGAAGCAACTTCCCCCGCCTCTGTAAACCAAGGCCAAACTTATAACATGGGCCGCTTTGGTTTTAAACAAACTCAAGCAGGCGCGTTTGCAAATACCGACATCACTTCACTTAAATTAACACTCACGGGAACCGGCACCTCAAGTGATGTTAGTCAGGTGAGAATTTACTGGGACTCTGGATGTACAGGTTCTGGCGGAACACTTTTAGGGTCTGGTACTTTCTCTGGGGTACCGGCTACAAAAACTTTTGCCATAGGGGCCGGCTCGGCAACCGTTCCATTTGCGGCCGTCGCGCCAACACTTAAACGCTGTATTTATGTCGAATATGATATTTCTGGGACGGCTGTAAACGCGAAAACTGTTGGCGTACAAATCGCGGGAGCCACCGACATTGTCAACTCGCAAACATATGCGATTTCGGGATCGACTCCCCCGCCCGTAACTTTAGGTTCGGCATCTACAATTATCGGAACGACTTCTACATGGACAGGCGCAACAAACACAAACTGGTTTACCGCCGGTAACTGGAACGGTGGCGTGCCGACGTCAACTATTAACTGTACAATTCCTAGCGCTGCGAACAATCCCGCTATCAACGCCGCCGGCGCAGTCTGCAAAAACGTTAATATCACCACAGGTAACTTATCTATTTCAACAACCGATACTTTGGAAGTTTACGGTGACTTCTTAAATACCGGTACGTTCTCTCAGAACACGGGCGCCTTAAGCATACGTGATGATGGAGTCACAGCGACAAACCAAAATATTAAAACCGGGTCAGCCACGGTAACGTTGACGACGTCAAGCAAGACCGCTGGCGGTACAATTGTATTTAGCGGAGCTTCAATTATTGCCAATAGTCCTTTCACCTTGTCGGGCGCAAACAGCTTTGACATGACTGTGCCCAACTCTGCTTCGGTGACATTCAATAATGGCCTTACCGTCTCTGGAAGGACGTTTACGATTAATGGCGGCGGCACTGTCAAATTTCCAAGTGGTCAAGCCCTAACCGTGAGTGGTGGTAACCTGACAATTAACGGTACTAACGATGTCTTCGAACAAACTTCAACAAACAAAGGAAAAATTACTAACGTCAGTGGCGCGACCACTTGGAGTTTCTCCGCCACGTCGGGAACGGTAAGTTTAACGGGATTCTGGCTCGACTATTTAGATGCAAATGGATTACAAATTACCGGCACAGCGCAATTGAGCACCCTTGATGGCGGTCAGTTTACAAATTTAGCGACAAACGGAACAGGTTTAACCCTTAATACTTCGGGCACTGTAGATACGACTCCGACCAATGTTGGTTTTGAGTGGGGAGCTTTCAACGCTTATCTCACGGGTACCACTTGTTTGGCCGGCACTTACAAAACAGTAAACGCAACAACTTGCGGGGCAGCCGGTACAACGGTTACTTTTAGTGAATGGTTTGGTAATTGGTGGCCAGGTTATAGCGTCGGAGTAAGCTGCACTCCCGAAGATCATATTACTGACGATGATTCCGGAGTTACTGGCTGCAACGTCAGTATGGCCGCATCGGCATCGCCCGTAACTTTAAGTTCATTAAGTGCAACACCCTACAATGCCGCTGTCAGCGTTGACTGGCAAACGGCTTCCGAGCTCGATCATAAGGGATTTAATGTTTATCGCACAACAGATCCTGCCACCGGCGCAATTCAAATCAATGGCAGCCTTATTCGCAATATCAATAGTTCTGGTAGCGCCGCTGGCACTTACCGTTTCGTTGATTCCACAGTAACAAATGGCACTTCGTACTTTTATTATCTCGAAGACGTCGCTTACGATGGAACGCGCAAAATGCATGGTCCCGTTTCCGCAACACCACAAAGTACACTAGCGAATGCACCAGCTACACCGGGTGGCACGAATGGCTCGGGCTCCTCGGGAAATCCCAATGCCGGTAACGGCCCGGGCTCTGGTACTATTGGTACTCCTGGCTCTGTCGACTTAGGTAACGGCGTTCACCTCATTAGCCAGACAAAATCTTCTCTGCGCATCGAGATCGTTCCTCCGACGGAGTCTTACACGGCTTCTACGCTGGCAACCTATCAGGTACTTAATGTTCCCGGCTACGCTCACACAACTACTGCTGGTAGCCCCGAACTTGTTGAGCGAGTTATTTTAGTAGAAGTCGATTCGGGCGCTTCTGCGGCGGTCGTCGGTTCCTCAAGCATTACCGAAGGCGCTAATTCTTCGCGTAAAATTCAACCCGCCCCGACTTATAATTTAAGTGGCGGAGTTCTTGTTCCGACTTATACAGTTGATGCCGCGGTATATGCCACCAACAGTTATATGCCATCGACTTACTATTCGGTTGACTCCTCTACCACCTCGCTGGGCGGAAAAAAATACGTAAAAATTACGGCGACACCCTTCCGCTATAATCCCAGTACGCAAGACATGAAAAAGGCGACCCGCATTGTGCTTGATATCGGAATTAATGGCGGCGTTTGGTCAACACCAACACCACCGGTAGAAATCGCGCGCTCACCGGCTCTCGTGGATGGTAATTTACGAATACGCTATAACAAAACTGGTTTATACGAAGTCTCTTATGATCAAATGGCCGCCGCTGGCGTGGAAGGCCCCTTTGCCGGAACTTCGACGTCAACTTTCCGTCTCTACATGAATGGCGTAGAAGTCCCAATGGAAATTATTTCGGCCAACGGCACATTTAACTCTGGCGATGCCCTACGATTTTATGGCTACTTTTCTAAACCACTTGATGACAACGAAAACGAAGTCGTACTTTCGCGCTTAAATTTATTAGGCTCTAGCTCCGCACCACTGCGTTTTACCGCGGCGAACGCCGATCCCACGGGTGTTACCGCAAGCCCAGAAACTTATGTCTGGATGAATGCGACGGCGGATTTGGACTGGCAATTATACGAAGATCCCTATGGCTCCTCTTGGGATCACTTCTACGCGGAAATTTTAAGAAAAGCTCACGCGAGTATGGCGAGCCCCGAACCGGAAATCACTTTGGCCGTACCGTTGGAATTACCTTATTTGGCGCAAGACAGTACTACGAATGTGCGTTTGAAAGTTTCGGTCAAAGGCTTACGCTCACGTGATTTGAATGGGCCGCATCACTTGGGAGTTTGGGCCAACGGCACGCCGTATATGGTGGCAGATGTTAAATTTAACGGTGATGAAGCGATGGTTCTTAATTTAGAGATTCCGGCTAACTATTTATTCGCAGGAACTAACACTCTCACTTTGCGCGCGCTCGCCGATACTGTGAACCCGGACAATTATGATCGCATAATGATTGACCGTATATATGTGGATTATAAAGGTATGCGCCGGGCGGTCGATGGCTACATCGAGATTTGGAATGGCTACTTAGATACCAAAGTTTCTATTAACAATTTACCGAATAATTCTACGGTGAATGTTTATGACGTCACGGATCTTAGCGACGTCTTAAAACTTACAAACGTCTCCTACGCAACGAGTGACGGTGGCGCCACTTACACCGCGACATTTGCGGCGCTCGCCGGATCACAGTACACGCATGGCCGCAGATTTATTGCCGTTGACGACGCGTCGGTAATGACAGTTTCAAGTTTACGTTTAGCCTACGGCGCCAACATGGCGTTGGGCGTCTCGGTAAATCAAGCGGATCTTATCGTTGTCGGAAGCGAGGAAATGTTGACGGCCGCAGCGGCGCTGATCGCGCGTCGTGAAGCGGAAGGCTTAACAGTCATTGGCGCTTCGCTGGAACAAATTTACGCCGAATTTGGACATGGTTTGCGCTCATCACAAGCCATTCGCGATTTTGTGCAATACGCTTACAACAACTGGCAAAAACCCGCTCCTCGGTATTTGTTATTGTTGGGAGATGCAACCGCCGACCCAAATGACTATTTAGGCTACGGCAAAAATTTAAATAACTTCCCTATCCATTGGCAAACTGGAGATTACATGGATTTTGCGGGTGACAGTTGGTACGTGATGGATGATGGAAATACGAATTTACTCTTGGCCGTGGGACGCATCCCCGCCGCCAATAGTGTTGAGCTCGATAATTACATTACCAAATTATTGGCCCACGAAGATGCTTTTGCGTCGATGACGGTGCAAACAAATAAATTCACTTTCGTAACCGATAAGAGCGAAATGTCAGAGGATTTCGCGGCAAAAACGCAGGCAATGGCCAACACACTTTCTCAAGCCGGTGGCGTGTTTACCACCACGATTATTGACCGCACGGGCCTGAGCGACGCCGCCATGCAAACCGCCGTCACGGGCGCGTTTAGCAATGACTCTTTTGTCTTAGCGTTTATTGGTCACGGCGCCGAAGACCGCTGGATGAACGATCAGTTTATAAATCCCATTCTTGGCGTTACCGAGGCTTCTGCATTGGCGAACACGTCGTGGCCGCTGGTAATGGGTCTGAACTGTAACAACGGTAAGTTTTATGATGTTTATATGCCGACTCTTGGAGAATCGTTGGTGATGAATAAATCTGGTGGCGCCATTGCCTTCTGGGGTCCATCCACAATGACAAGTCCCGAGGTGCAAGTCGCATTAGCGCAAGCTTTCTTTAATGAGTTAAATGGAGTTTCCCAACAAGCTTACTCCGTCGTGCGCCTGGGTGACGTCACTACCCGCGCGAAGCTCGCAATTTCTGGCACGCCCTCTAACTTAGTGACCGTGCGTAGCTGGGAATTTTTGGGTGACCCGACGATGCGTGTTCCGCCGTCGGTATTTAGCGCTCAAAGCACAGATTTATCTTCGACTGACGAAGGCAAAAAGGGCAACGGCTTCTTATCGTGTGGCTCTATCGGCCGCGGCGGTTCTAACGGCCGCAACGGGTCTTCGTGGGGAGATACTTTCTCAGGCTTGCTAGAGATGCTTGTATTGATAGGAATGCTGTTTGCCGCCAGCCGTTCCGGCCGATTGCCGCTGCGACTCCATCGCTTGAAGTAAATTTTCATTTTTTGTTTGTGAATTTTTATTTTTGAAAACTGCAATTTCGTGCTTTTGACGGCTGCAATTTCGTGTTTTCGCGTGCTTGAGTGCTTGAGTGTTTGAGTGTTTGCGTGTCTGCAATTTTGCATTTCTGACGAGAAACTTTTTTCCGGACAATGTAAATTTATTTTTACTTTTTTCAGAAAATAATTAATAAGTATTTTTAAATTACATAGCGGAGGTGAGTTTGAGGCTCGCTTTACTTTCCAATCACGAAATAGAAATCAGGATCAAAAATAAAGTTTCTTTGGAGCGCCAAACCACGGTCGATATCATTTCCCTACTCGAAGAAATCGCGGCTCGCCAAATTTACTTGGCCAGGGGCTACGGTTCATTGATCGAGTATTGCATAAAGGCGCTTGGCTATTCCGAGTCCGCCGCTCACCGCCGTGTTTCCGCAATGAGAATAGCCAAAGAAATTCCAAACATAAAACACGGCCTAGCTACCGGAAAACTCAATTTAATAAATGTTGCCAAGGCAAATACCGTTTTCAAACAGCGCGAGAAGTGCAATGCGCCTCTCAGCCTGGAGGAAAAGAAGACGGTTATCAATTCCATGGAAAACAAGAGTACGCGAGAGGTTGAAAAGTCCTTATTCGAAATCATGCCGGCCGAAATTCCTGTCGAAAGAGTTCGCGCAGTCGCTGCCGATAAAACTCAAATTTCAATAATCATTGACGAAGAATTAAAAATAAAATTGGACAGAATAAAAATGCTTTGGTCCCATAAAAATCCTAACCCCAGTTATAGTGAGCTTTTGGAGATGCTCGCCGACTTTACTTTAAAAAAAGAAAGCAAAGCAGAGACACAGAGCGACACCAGCGCTGGAGGAAAAGCCCCCTCTACAAAATTGCCGCAAACTAATCAAAGACAATACTTATCGATTAATATCAGAAGACAAATTTGGCAAAAGGCGCGAGGGCAATGTCAATTCGTCGACGAAATCAGCAAACGCCAATGCCAGTCCAAATTCCAATTGGAGATTGAACACAAGCGTCCTGTCGCCAAAGGTGGAACAAACGCCGAGGAAAACTTAGAGTTACTTTGTCGGGCGCATAATCAATTTCGCGCGCGACAACATTTTGGCACTTTTGGTGATTACGAAAAATTCTTAAATTAATTTTTTTACTCCAAAAAAAGCCCCTCGGTTTTACCGAAGGGCTTTACTTCATTGTCGTCCGCTAATTAACGCGGGCAACGACTAGGATCAGGATGCCTACACGGAGCGCGCGGAGCAGGCGGCGGGGTAGGACTCGGTCGCGGCTCGGGACGCGGCTCTGTGCGCGGAGGCGGAGTCGGGCGTGGAGGCGGCGGAGTTGGCCGTGGCTCGGGACGTGGTTCCGGGCGTGGA
>CAZCFY010000003.1:214675-222821 GCA_964498095.1 uncultured Bdellovibrionales bacterium
GGTTCCGGGCGTGGAGGCGGCGGAGTTGGCCGTGGCTCAGGACGTGGTTCCGGCGGAGTTGGCCGTGGCTCGGGACGTGGTTCCGGGCGTGGAGGCGGTGGTGTTGGTCGCGGCTCAGGACGCGGAGTTGGAGTCGGCCGTGGCTCGGGACGCGGAGTTGGAGTCGGTCGCGGTTCAGGACGCGGAGTTGGAGTTGGCCGCGGCTCAGGACGCGGAGTTGGAGTTGGCCGTGGCCCAGGGCGCGGAGTTGGAGTCGGTCGTGGCTCAGGACGCGGAGTTGGAGTCGGCCGTGGCTCAGGGCGCGGAGCTGGAGTCGGTCGCGGCTCAGGACGCGGACGTGGCGCTGGTGGACGCGGAACTGGGCGCGGCACAGGACGCGGATTTGGAACAGGTCGCGGCGGAATTGGACGCGGTGGTACTGGGCGCGGAACCGGGCGCGGCACTGGCGCTGGTACCGGGCGATGATCAGGCACGCACTGATTCATTTCCCATGACCAATGATAGCCGATAGGGCACCGACGTGTTTCAATAATTCTCACGCAAGTAGCGCGGTAAGAATCCCAGCGGTAACCCGCGGGACATACCGTTCGGCTAGATCGCGGCACACAACGATTTAAGTATGGATCCCAATAAGAATCCCAACCGCAATGCTCGATGCGGCCCGAAGGTACACAACGGTTAACGCGCGGATCCCAGTAAGTTCCCCACGCACACGTTTGCGTGCGGTTTGGAATACAAGATTTATAATAAGGATCCCAGTGCGTGTTAGGTCCGCAAGTTGTATTTGGCCATGCGGGCACACATTGATTTAAGTGATGATTCCAGCGGTAACCGACGGGACAATAATAAGTGTCGGCGACACAGCGATTATAATAACTGTCGTAGTGAGTTCCGATCGGACAACGTGGGTAGCCGATGCGCACGCACGAATTAATATAATAGTCATAGTAATATCCAGGGCCGCAGTAAACTTCGGGTGGCGGTTGCGGGTACGCAATACAACTATCGGTACGTGGATCATAGAAGGTGCCGTCAGGGCAGCGGTTAGCGCGATTTTCTACGCAATAACCAAGCGTCGGATCATAGTAATAACCATCGGGACACATGGGATTGGGAATGGGCATCGGTGCCGGCGAAGGATTGGGCTGCGGTACCGGTTGCATTTCATCGTAAACATTTAATTGATACTGTTTATAGACGTGAACGTTTTTATCAACACTTTGTAAATGAACATAAAATAAATATGAACCTAAATCCGGAAAAAATCCCTGCAGGCTTACAACGTGATTTAAAATATTAACGTTTACACTTTGTGGGAGCGACTCACGGCTAACGTCAGCTTCGAACGCTTGAAAGTCAGAATCCCGCCAGGAAATTTCTGTTGAATAATTTAAATTTTTTGTCGCCCAAGGAAGAAACCTCTCCGTTTGAAATTTGGGAAGGTTTGGAGAGTCTTCGCTATCCGAGTTTATACATATTTCGCGAAAGCCTTGTTTGCCATCGCCGGTTACGGCCGAAAGGTTAAAACACCATTGGCCGACAAAAAGAGGTGTACCAAAAATTTGTAGGAGGAAGCTTTGCGAATCACTCATCTCCATGCCCGGAGGCAGAACTGAGTATTCAGAAACTTGCCAATTCACCGGCTCTTGAAATTCACCTTTTAAATAAATTTCAATGTCATGCGGATTACCATATTTAATATTCGCATCGGTTTCTTCGAGCTCGATGAGAACATCGCTATCGCCAAGCGCGTTTAATAGTGGTGAACCATCACTACTGCTACACGAAAGGCCCGTCTGTAACATCGCAAATGACATTAACCAAATAAGTGTCACCCGCCATGATTTCGAAAAACGTGGTTGCATTTATCCTCCCCTAAAATTTTGGGCGCAAAATTTCCCCAATGAAGTCCTATAAAGCAAGCCAGGTACCAGTTCTGCATTTTTCTGTCGTCAACCCGGTTAATCTTCGAAAATAAATGAATTCGTTTTTTATTCCATTTACTTAACGTTCCGCGCTAAAAACCATAAGTAAATTTCCAAGCGGTCCAGTTTGGCACTGGACTGCAAACCCCTTAAGCAATCTAACATTTCCTCGGTAGCTCCTTGGCCCTATTAATTGACTTGGCAACTAGCCTTTGGGATGGTGAGCCCAATTTATTACAGGAGGATCTCATGAAAACATTACTAACACTCATTAGCACTTTTGTTGTGAACGCCGCTATCGCCGGAACTTGTCCCGATTTAAGTGGTACCTATAAACAAGTTTTTCCGACTGCTACCAACACTGTTTTAAAAGTTGATCACGGCACGCAAGGCATGGAAGTTTTAAATCTTTCTGTGACGAACGAACCCCGCCCCTGGAACTGGCAGCTTGTACTTGATGGCGTCTCTCACGCGAAAAGCTTAGGAGCTATTTACCGTGACGTGCACGAAATCGCCCGCTGCGATGATCGCCAAGTTCACTCCACACTTTTTGGCCAAATGCTTGATGGCGGACACGTAGTTAACTTCACGCAAACATGGATTCTTTATAAAAACACCAGTGGCCAGCTGGTATGGCAAACTAATTACCGCGACGATGTTAGCGAAGAAAAACTTAGCATTTTTAAATATAATCGCGTTCAGTAATTGGATTCTTTAATTGTAGATAATTTTTTCGTCGGCGCTAAAAGCTTACGAAAAACTTTTGATTCTAAGATGGGGACGGTGAAAACAGCGTCCCCATCGCGTTTTGTGTGGGATTACTGGCATGTCCCGGGCCAATATTCGCATCTACGCACCCCGGCCGAAAAATTCTTTGATGAAACTTTAATTGATAAATTTGAACAGCACTTACTCAATTATGGCAAAAAACATTTAGGCTGCGTTGGCATAACGCCGATTTGGTTGAGCTGCTATATCAACGGGAGCAAACAAGGCTGGCATGCCGACGTTCCGCACGGACCGTTTGCGTATGTGTTTTCGCTCACGAATCTGCAAGCTAAAAAATTTACTGGTGGCGAAACCTGTATATTTAAAGACGCCGCCATCAATTTCTGGCCGAACTTTCACGGTAAAAATGGCATCGAAGAAGCCGAACTTATCGAAAAAATTCCGCCCCGCTTTAACCGCTTAATTGTTTTTGATCCGCGCCGCCCCCACTGTGTTTCCGAGGTCCACGGCTCACAAGACCCCTTAGAAGGACGCTTAGTCATGCACGGGTGGTTTACGCATCCACAGCCGTTTGTCGAAGGGGGATTAGCGAAGGTTGCACGTTTTAATTTAGACGATTTATATGCGGAAGTGCTGCCGAGTTTAAATAAATTTCGTCATCTGCACGGCATGATTTGCTTTCGCGTGCGCATCGGCCGTGACGGCCGCGTTTTAAAAGTAGCGCCCCTGATTTCGACCCTGCAGTCGATGGATTCCGCAGCGCCCGCAGCGCTTGAACTGCAACGTCAAGTGCGAAAAATTATCGCCACATTTCGCTTTCCCAAAACCAACACCGCCTCCCTACTTTCCTTTCCCCTCGTTTTTTTCTAGGTAACAGTTCCCTTTCCTCGATGCAAAGCAACACCAGCGGCGGTAATGTTGATTTGTCGCACCCGAGCATCACCATAAGTGGATTTGACCAGCGCGGATGCAAAGCGACACCAGCGCTGAAGTTTCAAAGCCAAACCTACTGCAAAACTATTGCATTAACCCGCGGCAACGCAAGAGATGCGAAGCCAGTGGATCGCCGTCACGTTTTTTGGTAACTTCTTCGATCACGGTTTGCATTGTTTCCACAAGTCCTGCTTTATCGGCCATTGTAAACTCGTCAATTTGCTCAAGTGTCGGACGCAAAATTATAAGGTTTGGGGCCTTTCTAGTAATATTGGATTTAAACTTTTCGTAAGAATTCTTCGCCTTAGCAAGAAACTCTTTTCGCTTTGAGTATTCCATCACTCTATAGTGTTCCGCCATACGCTCCTTCACGCGCCTTTCCAAAATACTACGCGGTGATCGCGTGCCAGGTGGCAGCTTAACTCCGTCAGCTTTTTCGTATTGATTTAATTGAATCATTGCCCGCACAAAGTCGGCGTAAGCGAAATCAAGCTTGCCGGTAACCACCTGAGTTTTCTCGTCCTTAACGGCAATAGACCGATTGATCGCGGCAATTAAATTAAAATACGCGGGTACCTCATAGGTTCCGGGAATATTTTTCTCTGGAAATCGCGGAAAGATAGCGCCAATGTTGGCGGCAAGCTTTCCACGTTTTTCCGCTGGAATTTTGAAAAGATCCGCTATCTTTCCCACAACCCATTCTTCGTATCCGCCGTTGGCCAGCATGTTCGAGAGTGCAAAAAGTTCTACGACATTATTGCGCTGCTCGCGAGTGATTGAAGTCAGTTGACCAAAATCAATCGGAGAAATGCGGTACTTTTTATAACCTTGGGCGACTTCTTGATCCGAGCGCACATGGACTAGGTAATTGCCACCGTGACGATCGGGATCATAATAAATCACGTCCTTATCGACCCATAAGATTTCCGATTCCATCTCTAGAATTTTAAACGCGACTCTATTTTTGTCAATGACATCCAAATTTTTAAAGTGAGTGCCCTTGGCAAAAACCGAAGATAGGAGCTGCGGCGTTGTTTTACCTTGCATCTGTTGTGGCACTTTTACTTCAAATTCCGAATCGGAAAATCTGTCGTAAAGTTCTTTCTTTGCATAACCTGTTTTTCCAGATTCCTTTTCAAATTCAATTTCCTGGCGAACGGCATTGACGGCGCCGTCAACGATAACCTGTAAGAACGCCCATTTCATACCGCCGCGCTTATTGATCAAATGTTCAATCGCGCCATCCAAAACGTTAATAAATAATTCTGAATTATTTTTCACATCACCACGAAAAACTTGCATGACAAGTTCTTGCTGCGTCTTTATGTCGCGCGCATGAAAGCCATATTTAATAGAGCCCGAGCCGATGTTTTTTAGAATAATGAAGCCCAATGCGCCCTCCCCTTTTATGCGTTGCACGTCTTCATACATTTGGTGCAGCGTTGGCGGCCGCGCATTGTCTTGGGTCTCCCTAAGAATATCATTAATTTCACTGGGTAGTTTATTTGTGGCCACTAAGAACTGTCCCACTTTCACACCGATGGCGCCAAACTGTTCTAAAATAATTTTCATCGTTTGGCCAATAGACTCATCTTCTTTGGATTTCATGGCCAAGAGGGACGCCAACACTTGTTCCTGAAAAGGTTTATTTCCAGACTTCTCAATTCCTACGAGTAAAGCCTCCAGAAGTTCGTGAGCATATTCTTGCGCCACAGGATTCTTTGGGTTCTCCGTGAGATGCTTAATTAGCTTTTTCCCTCGGCCGCGGAAAATGGAATTCTTTTCCTCACCGCCTAAATCTTTACTTGCCAGCAGAGTGTTACGCACGTAAAGCGTCATCACTTCCATAGCGGCAGTTAGAGGTAAACTTTGATACATCCGACGGATGCGTTCAGGACCAAATTTAGGAAACTGACCTTTGATGAACGGGGTCGCGTCGACTTCTCCGCGCAAGTACAGCAAGAAGTCGTACTGATCTTTTTTGGACCACTTTTTCACGTGCTTTAATATGTCGTTAAAACTCTTCATGCGCGAGTCGAAAGCTTGCTCGCCATTACGTTTAGCGGAGTGTGCGGCATCAGCTAAGCGTTGAATACGCGCCTCATGGAGCAAGCGGCCCTCTTCTTGATTAGCATGAATAGCCATTGCCACTTCTTCGAGAAAATTTATGTAGGTTATACCCATATCTTTCATAAAGCGTTGCGCCTCGGTAATTACCGCACGTACCAGCTCTACTCGGTCCGTTCCAATATTTTCGGCCACTGCCATCAAGTTTTTATAGGCGTCGGACTGCTTAAGACTGCGGAGGGCAAACTCATCTTGCACGGCTTGGTCAAAGACCCGGCCTTGATCGACCGCGTAGATTTGCAGCTGACTCACCTGTGCGGGCTTACCAATTTTAAGCAGATGCGCGATCAATTCGTCGGTCGTAGTCGAAACCCCACGCTCTGTGAGTTTTTGCCAGATTTTAAAAATTCCGTCAAAGTCGGCCGGCATTTGCCCTAAATCCTGCAAGCGCTTTAATAAGAAGGAATGAATTCTTTCCGAAACTATGGGGTCATATTTCCAAGCGGGGTTATTCTTAAACGTTTCGCGTTTTTCTTTTAAAAGTTGAGCGAGCGGTTTTTCTAAGGGAGAATATTCTACGTCGGCAAAGGCATCCGGCCAAAAGTAATCTTTCTCGAGATAGGTCATTATGTCACCATGGGACACAAACAGGTCTGGTCTATTAATGATCAATTCAAAAAACTTATCACTGAGTTTGGCCGCCGAAAAACCTTCCCGCTCGGCATCTGAATCTATAATTCTGACTAGATCGCTAACGGTATTTGCTTGCTTAAACCAACTTTGAATAGCCTCATCAACCCCGCTTTTAAGGTCTACGGCAAATCCCTTACCTAAGGAGCTTTTCTGAAATTCCGTGGCAAAATATTTTTGCTGCCAGCGGATTTTTTCTAAAGGCGTAAAGCGGGCGGCTTTATCTAAAAAGCGTTGGCGAATTTCCATACGCTTAAAAAAGCCCGTATGTTCATTGTCTTTACTTATGGTTCCCATAAGGCGCCCCAAAAACTTATCAAGCCGCTGAAATTCTGACTTCTCCTTATTCACATAATCAAGCATCGATTCTATATTTGCATCGAGGATCGCTGTATCAATGACTCCGGAAATCAGCGTGGACTCGATCGGCGCTAAAAAAAGCTCCACATTTTGCTTGCCGTCACCACTCTCCATAGCTTCATGAAAAGCTTTTCGCAGGGACAGTTCGCGAATAAACCCCACGCGCTGTTCAATTTTTCTAATCTTTTCAATACTACGTTGGGGGCCATTCATTAGAGCGTGGAGGGTATTTAGAGTATCAAGAAATGGCTTGGTGCGGCCAATTTTGTTTTTGATTTCTGAGCGATTAATCATATCAATCATCGAAATAATCTCGTCGTTTGATAATTTTTCAAGGCGAGCTTTTGTGATCCAGGCCTGTAACGTGTCAAGATAGTGCTGATTGCGATTTGGTCTTAAGTATTCATAGTTTAAACCGGCAACTTCGACCTTTGGGTAGTAGGTACCAGGTCCATTATATACACGGTCCTCATTTATTGTAAGCAACGCATCCATTAAATCTTTAGAAGTAGTGCTTTCACTTTTTAGAAACTGATTATATTTTTCAACAGCCACTTGTTTTTCGTTTTGAAACTGCTCCTCCTCTAACTGGCGCTTTGCCCGCTTTTCCCATTTCTTCTCTAGATTCTCGGCAACTCCGTTGGCGACTTTTTCCAAGCCCTGGAAGGTAGCCCGGATACCCTTGGCTGGCCCCACGATGAAAATCGTAACTACCCCTTCGGCAGTATAAATCACCGTTTTTTGCCCAAAGTTCCACACGACGGGGGTTGCGGCTTTTGTAAAACCGTAAGTCTCCTTTGTCACTTCCGCAAGATAGCCAGGTGTCCGTTTGGCAACCTCACCCAACTTTTTCCATGTCGCGGCAACTCTACGGCCACCAGCATCCGCTAACGCCAGCGACATTCGCTGGCCTTTCTCCGCAATTTCCGCCAGTTTCACTTTTGAATAGGCCGCGCCTTTTTTTGATCCTTCAACAGAAGCATTAAAGGCTAATTTACTTAAGTAAGCACCAACTTGCACACCATTCACGATTCCGCCGCCGACAGCTTTACCACCACGGTAAACTGCGTGGGCACCGCGACCGAGTCGACTCCCGACAGCTTTTCCGCCGCGGCCAATCGCCGCGCCCGTGTCGTACAATGCGCCGGGAGTTGCCGCAGCTGTATCACCAAGTGACTTACCCCAGTTCCTTAATTTAGCTGACGCCAATATCATCGCCGCGCTCAAGTTTTGCCCCAGGCGGAAAGCCCGCGTTGGCTCTTCGCTTCCGAGGATAACTATGGTTTCCTTAAAAACTATTTTTTCGTTTCCTTGAGATTTGTCATTTGTTCGAGATTTTTCGTTTCCCTCTGTCGAGCGCGGACCCGCCGCCTCATGCGCACCTTCTTCCGCTAGGAAAGTCTCCACGCGCTTTTGTTCCTCCGGTTCAGAAATATCTTTTT
>CAZCFY010000004.1:0-213163 GCA_964498095.1 uncultured Bdellovibrionales bacterium
TCCGCTAGGAAAGTCTCCACGCGCTTTTGTTCCTCCGGTTCAGAAATATCTTTTTTACGCATCCGCTGGCTATCTTCCCAGAAGAGAAGAGCTGCACGCGCGGTTTCCGCAATTGATGGTAAAAGTTTTTTTGCTAAATACCCGACTATGACTGCAGAGCCGACAATGAGAGCGTTTTCATAAGTGGCGTAGGGAAAAACCTCTTTAACACTAGAAAGAAAGTCAAAATCCATCGACATCTCCGGTAAAGTCAGTTTTTCTTTTATTAATGAACCAATCTCGGAGGCATGATTACTAATTTCAAGACTCGCAATTTTATCCATGGTTTGATGAACGGCCGAAAGAGCCCAAAAAGAAATCTGTTGCATAAATTGCCCTGAAATTAACAAACCACCGGCCACAGCAAGCCCTGGTATTTGCATGGCAAGCCCCGAGAAAAAGGGCTTCGCCCAGAGTTTCATACGTAGGCGAACCATCTTTAATCCCTTAGTCAACTCGGTCTTTTTTAAATAGAGTGGATAACCGCGGTCAGAGTCTTGTAAAATTGCGATGTATTTGGTTAAAATTTGCAATCGTATCGGGCGAGCGTAATCAAGAAGGTTATACTGTCCCGCACGGACAATCCCGCGCGCTAAAGAATGATTGGCGCTGGACATAAAAACATCGGCCATCCAGCCATAAACGCGTTGTTCGTATTCGAATATTGCCCACGGACTAAAGCCCGCAGCTCCTAATCGCCCCATCGCCGAGATATTAGCGTCAAGCTTTTCTCTTTCCACTTTCGCTTCATTTGAAGACTGAATAAGTTCATTAATATATTTAATAATATCTTGATTGTGGTAAAATAGCGGATTTTCTTTTAAACCAAAAATTCCTGGATTTTCACGCGCCAGCACGTTTGCTATTTGTCCGGCTAATTCGTCAACATTCGCAATTGTCGCAAAAAGACCAGCGGAAATTTTTATTTCCATGCCATCGCGTACTGGGTAAATGATTTTAGCTAATTTTAGGAGCTTAGCTTGTTCTTCACTGCGGCGAACCTCGTTAAGATCGACCTTTTGCGCACTAATATATGGAATTGGACTCGGAGTTAAGATAATGCGAAAATCTTTGGGGTCCTTATCCGTATATAACCGGCCGAGGATTTGGGTCACAAGATTGGCTAGGGCGCTTTCAGATCCAGTCCATAAGGCTAAGCCAATTAATAACCCATCAAACTGAAACTCCGCCCGTATGGGGCTGATTGGCCCATCAATTTTTATTTGCGATAATTGTTTTATCGCTTCCCGGGTAGCGTCCGGATTTAATTCTTTTATATCAATTTCCGAAGTCTTATCCTGTAAAATCTTTGGTGAAATTTCTATGCTCTGAAGTGCGTCGTTAACTTCATGGGACTCTTGGATGATATTCTTGTTTGTAGTTATATCTTCTTGAAAGGCGGCAAAGGCAGCATTGAGATCTGGATCTTCTTCAATGTTTTGCGCCAAAAGTGAATTTGCTGAAAGCGACAATATTAATAGATACGCGATAATTTTCTTCATAACTAAAACAAGCCTCCGCATTTATTTTCTCGGGGTAGGTTTTTTCCGAGCTTTTCGGAAATCCAGTGATCAAAAGTCTTTCCTTGAAAGTGTTGTATTCGGCCCAAATTTCTCATCTGCCGGTAACCGTCGATAATAGAGATATAAAGATTTTCATTTTCCAAACTTTCCCTCAGCGCGATGGTGAGAATAGCTTTTAATTTTTCGGGATAAGAAAAGTGATTATAAATAATCTCGTTAATGGCTTTGCCCTCGTCCGGGTAAAGGCGCACAAATGTTTGAAACATCGCTCCCGTATTCGCCGCACTGGGGGTTAGAAGGCGAGTTTTTAATGACTCCCGCATGCCTTCGTGACTAGCCTTAATATTTTCTAACCAGTTTAATGAAGTCGTTCCATTGATAACACCCATGGGTAAGTTGTAGTCAAAGACACGCGTAAGATAATCTCTTAAATCCCTATCGTCAGGATTAAGTGCCGTTAACAGAGAAACCATCTCGCCTTTATTTTTTTCCCACGCTTCGTCTGTGGTTTTAGCGCCTTTTATTTTTGCCGCTAAAACCTCGAGTTCGCGGCTTTGTAATTTGATACGCAAGTAGAGAGAACTCAAAACTCGCTGATGAAGATCATTTGTACCTTTACCTAAAATGTTCTCGGTGAGTTTTTGCTTAAACTTTTCGGGCGTCATGTTTTGCTCAACCACCGCCAGACGCTTCCACTCCAGCTCGAACCAAGTTTTTTCGCCAATTTCCTTTGCCTTTATTAGCTTCGTGGCCAACAGAGTTTCGGCCTCATAAGGGGAAAGTCTTCCAAATGACCTTAACGCTTCAAACGTTGCGTCGACCCATCGGTAAAACTCAGTTTCTGACATGGGTTTTGTTTCATGGTCAGCGACCTTATAAGCAACTTTATTAAAGTAAAATCCCGCACTACTTAGTACATCTAAACAATATTTTATAGCCAATCCTTGATCCACATCCATCCGGCTATATTTTTCGGCTGGTGATTTTAGCCAAAGTAATGATGCCAGCCAAATAGCTTCGCCACCGACCATCTTGGAAGAAAGAATGTGCGAAAGAACCGAACGCCGAAATGTTCTTTGATCCGCGACTTCATTTAAAGAAAGGATATTTAAACCTTGCAGCCGCGTAAAGTTTTCCAACAAATACTCAGGATCAAAATCAATCCAGTTCAGGATTTGCTTTTTAACGATGTCATAACTTTCTTGATAACGTTTATCGATTTCGTAAATGGTTTCTCGCCCTGTCCACTCCCACGTGCCGTACTTCTCACGCAGTTCGACAATAACCCGCACGGATTCATCTAAGAATTCTTTTCTGAGTCTTGGGTCCCTAAGTTTTAAAGGAAAGTCATCACCAAGAACGTTTAGTAATGCATGCAAAGTTGTTAGCTTTAAATGCTTGCGCATATATTTTACGTTTCGTACCCATTTAACTATTCCGTTAGCCAAACGGGGTGTTATCTCTTGATCTCTAATGAGACCCAACCAATTTAAGTATAAAAACGAAATACGCTCAAAGTTTTCCAACTCTAAAACAGTGAGGGAACCATCCCCGACGAAAAGTAAGCGCGGGCGAATATCCGAGGTTAATAACCCCTGATCGTTAATGCGAATTTCCTCAATAGCTCGGCGGGCCACCTGTAAAGTGTTTTGGTCGGCCACTTGGTATTTTATTTCCAACGCCGATAAAATGTATTGCGTACGCAAGGAAAATTCAGACCGGTGGTTCTTCAGTTTTATCAAAATTAGTTTTTTTTGTTCGGCGTTTTCCAAACGCATTCCCCAGTCAATAAGGGCAATGGCGGCCCGATCTTGCGCGGCTTTTTCTGGGATCGTGCGCGCCACTGACGTTAAAACTTTTCGCCAAAAGTTTGCGTCCTGATCAGATTCGGCCAGCGAATAGCAAACGGCAAAACCAACGAACACGGCTGTCAAAATTAGTTTTATTTGACTAAGTACAGGCACGAAAAAGGGACCTCGAAAAAGTTTTTTGCTAAAATAATCTTGAAGATACGTGCCTATAGAGAAATTAGCAGGATACGTACCATTAACTTGGGGTTTCAGTTCAAAAATAAGCGCACGCCACGCGGGTAAACTGTCTAATTTCCAAATTTTGTCAGCGCCACTTTCGCGCCCAAAATCGTGTCGAACTCTTTGACGTCGGTGACGAACTTTGTTTCAAAATTTGTGTATTATTTGTAATAATTTCATGTTATATTCTGTGCGTCATTTTAGTAACTAAATTTATCGTGGCCATGTTGGCCGCGAAAAAGAAATTCCATTTTAGGAGGAATTAACATGTTAAAAGTAAGTAATTTCATAGGCTTAGCTGCTGCTTTATTAGTAGCTACTACCTCTTTTGCTGATCAAGCAAAACAAAACGAATTGGCGGTTTCTCTGCAAAACAAAAATGCAGAAATCGTTCAGTCAATGATCGAGAAATTTAACGCTAAGAATGCTGAATTAAGTGCATTACGTGATGCTTATGCTAGCGCTATTCATTACAAAAACGGCGCTGAAATCGTTCGCAATGTAGCTGCTTTCCCTTTAGCGATTGCCTCGGTGATTACAGCTCCCGGATACCTTCTAGTAATTCCGGTTCTTAAGCACTTTCAAGATAGTGAAATGGCCATTCGCGGATTAGCAATTACTCGCAGTCTTTCAAAACGCGGCCTTGTTTCAATGTTATTTACGGTTCCCGTTGCTGGCGGATCGCAAATTTACATTACTCAAACTGAAGAAAACAGAAAAGCTTTAGATGGAAAAATTGAGGATCTTAAACGCGCTCAAGCTCTTGAAAAAGAAACTATTCTGTCAAAAGCTACGAAGTTTGGTATGGAAGTTAAAGGATCTCAAGTTATTCTTCCAGACGGCTTCAACCCAAAGGTTCTTACTATCGGTGGTGCAGCTGCTAACATCATTGGTACAAACGAACAATAATAACTTGTTATTGTAAGTAAGAGGCTCAAACTTTATTTAGTTTGGGCCTTTTTTTTTCTGGCTTCTTCGATTGCCGCCGCATCTTTTTGAATCCATTCTTCCTTATGAGTTAAATAATACTCGGTCCCATTATCAACCTTTTTTCCACTTTTATACATTCGCTCGGCTTCACCAAAGTATTCTTTAAAATCGTCTTCGGCCTCTTGCCGTGAAGTTCTTTCAGCCTTTTGCATTTCTTCCTCATGCCATTTTTCAATATAATCCGTATGCTGTTGAGCATCTCCTACCTGTATCCGGGATTCAACCGCAGTACTGACAATACTTAAAATAAAAATTGCGGAGATTATTCGCGTATAGGCACCGTGAAAAAACTCTTTGCGTTCGGTTCTCACTGGCAATTTCATTTGCGCTTCAAGCGACCTTATCACCTGATCGACACCCTTATTTAACACTTCACCTTTCAACCTCGCTATTTCCGGTGACTGCTTAAACTCCCAGAACTTCGGAATGTAAGGCGGCAGATAAAATAGAAATGAAGGTAAAGAGGTGGTCGTCGACAGACCAGATAAGCTGTATTCAGAAACAACTGTTGCCGTCCATAGAGTGGATGCAAGCAGAACATCAAACGTCCGCGAGGCCAAAAAACTTTTTACCTTTGTCCATGCCCCGGGTTCTTTAATAACTACGCTCAGAGAATTTTTAAGACTATCGTTAAAAAGCGAAAGTTCGACCCGCTCAATTATTTTCTTATTATCAAGTTTATCAAAATTCACTCTTGATTTCGCTACATCCCAGGCAACTTGCCAAAAATCTTTTGGCCGGTGTGTAAGACGGTAAACCTCAGCGATCACATTTTTCAAATCAAATTCGGTGACTTCACCCTCTTTCGTAGCCTTATACAATACCTTAAAAAGTCTTTGCCGGTCCTTTTTCGGAAGATCTTTAATCAACTCTCCAAATCCAAATCCTCGATAGGCATTCTTTCGCGAAACATATTCTACCACCGCCAAAAACTTCTCCGGACTCCCCATCGAATCTTGAATCAACTCTTCACGGGCGCCTTGTAATTCCAGCTCCCCCATAGCCTGCGAAAAAGCCGCGATGTTGAATGTCTTGTCTGAAAAGAGGGCCTTACACTTATTAGGCAGCCACGAAAATGAGGAAAGTTCCGTTGTTGTTGCCGCTGGAATTGGCGCCGTCGTGACGGGCTTAAACAGCCAAACGCTCGCGACAACAAATCCCCCAAAAATAATGACCAATCCAACTCGACTCATCCTTACTTTTTCGGAAATTTAGCTCTTATTCTCAACGGATCTAGACCTGGACTTTAAGCTTACCACGTGCTTTAATTTTACGTAATGGCCGCTGACTTTACCAAAAAAATTTTAATTTTCTGTGACGGTGCTTGCTCGGGCAACCCTGGCCCCGGGGGCTTCGGTGCCGTGATCGTTTATCCCGAGGGAAAAATACAAGAAATAGGTGGCGGTCACCCGCAAACGACAAACAACCGCATGGAGTTGGCGGGCGCAATTCAAAGTTTACAAAAGATTAAAGACCGCAAAGACGATGTCTGGATGATCACGGACTCTACTTATGTTATTCGCGGAATTACACAGTGGATTTGGGGCTGGCAAAAAAATGGCTGGCTTACCGGCGAAAAAAAGGACGTGTCTAACAAAGATCTCTGGCAAGTCTTAAACGAGGAAGTGAAAGCGCGCAAGGGCGCCAAAATGGAATGGAAATACGTGCGCGGTCACACCGGGGTCCCCGCCAACGAACGCTGCGACGAAATCGCTGTCGCTTTTAGTTCCGGCAAGCGGGTGGATTTATTCTCTGGCAGCTTACTGCAATATCCCGTCGCCGTTTATGATCTTCCCGAGGACATGTCGGTTCCCGAAATGAAAGAGAAAAAAGAAAAGGCCGTCGCCTTTTCTTATCTTAGTTTAGTTAACGGCGAACTCCAGCGCCACGAAACCTGGAAAGAATGCGAAGCCCGGGTCAAAGGCCGCCCCGGCGCCAAATTCAAAAAAGCCATGTCAGAGAAAGATGAAGACAAAATCTTAAGCGAATGGGGCGTAAAAAAAAGGTAACAGTTCCCTTTCCTCGATGCAAAGCAACACCAGCGCTGGAGTATTTTAAAAATAGGAGTCACACAATGAAAATGCCGCTAACGTTAAAGGTTGTTTTTGCTTTGCAACTTATTTTCTTGGCCATGAGCCTTAAGGGAGTTGCTACTTACAGCCAATGGAGTCTCTGGACAGCACTAACAAGTTGTTTAACTCTCGTTGCAAATGTAATTTTGCTTGTTGGATTTCTCAAACATTTCCGATGGACTTGGAAGTTAGGAATTGGAGTTCATGTTTATCAAATTGCAACACTCACTTATATTTTGCTATTTCAGTTTAATGAAATTAGTCAAAGGGCTCTTGTTGAAACCATTGCTAAACATCCCATGGAAGGCGAAAACCTAGAAAACTTCGAAAGGGGCGTAAAGGTTATTTTCGCTTTCAGCATGAGCGCGCCGATTTTAGTAAGCCTTTTTTTAATTTTTATTTTTTATAAATACCGCGCGTATTTCGAAAATACGCCAAAGGCCTCATTACAATGAAATTGCGACGCCGGTGCTAGTGTCGCTTTGCATCGAGGAAAGGGAACTGTTACCTAGAAAACCAAGGTCCGTTCGGCGCGCACGACGGAAACAACTTTGCTCGAAAATCCAAAACCAGAAATTTTGTGAAGCGCGAAATGGGGCGGCTCTAAATTTAAAAGTGAGGGCCGGCGCGCCGTGGCCGAATCGAAAAAGAAATTAGGCGCGGCACTCGGCGCAATATATAAGGGCTTGCCCGCAAACATCGACGAAAATTGATTGTGTAGATGACCACAAACTAACCCAATGACGTGCGGATAAAAACGCATGATCTCTTCTAACTCTTCAGGCTGGCGCAAAGTCATATTATCAAATACATCAATCCCAACTTTTACCGGGAAGTGATGAACAAACAAGAGCGCCGGCACTTCCCGCCGTTGGCTTAAACTTTCCCGCAAAAACTGCAATTGCTCCCGTGCCAACAAACCATAATCTTTCCCCGGCACTAAAGAATCCAAGCCAATTATCCGCGCATCCGCATGGTCGACTAAAAAATTGCAGCCCAACTGCCGGTTAAAATATTTCTTAAAATTCTCACGGTCATCGTGATTTCCGGGAATGCCAAAGTAAGGAACCTTCAATGCCTGCAAAATTTCCTCAAGCGCTTTATAAGCCCCGGCGTAATCACTGCCGTCCACGTTATCACCCGTCAAAACCACACAATCTGGCTGAGGGCTAAGCTGATTTATCGCGACTACAATACGCTCCAACCGCCGGTGCACATTGGTTTCGGCGTTGCCCCGCCACTCTTGTCCGCGCGGCATGATATGGGAGTCTGTTACCTGAGCAATAAGCATACATTTTAAGTAGTTGTCTCGGTTAAGACTGTCAATTAGAATTGCTTCATGCAAACCGAGGGCATCAAATACGCAGGCTCGAAAAAAGAAATTGTACCCTCAATTCTTGAGCTTTGTGGCAAATTGGGCGTGAGGTCCGCCGTTGATGGCTTTTCGGGAACCACACGGGTTTCTCAGGCGCTCTTTAAATCAGGAATTAAGGTTCACGCCAACGACATTTCCGACTGGTCCTATATTTTTGGTCTGTGCTATTTAAAAAATGATAAGCCTGATGGGTTTTACCAACCTTTTCTTGATCACCTAAATAATTTGCCCGGTGACGAGGGCTGGTTTACCGAAAACTATGGCGGTTTCGAACACGATGAAAAAAAAGTTTGGCAAATTCATAACACAAAAAAGCTAGACGCCATTCGTACCGAAATCGACCGCTTGGGACTCGATGAAGTGGCCCGCGCAGTATTACTTACCAGTTTAATTTTAGCCATGGACAAAGTAGATTCGTCGCTAGGTCATCACACAAGTTACCTAAAAAAGTGGTCCCCAAGATCTTATCAAACTATGAAAATGGTGGTACCGCAATTTGTTGCGAGAGCCGCCAACGAAAACAAGGTAACTAAATCCGACGTTTTCGAAGCCATTAAAAACTCTGCTGCGGATCTTGCCTATTTTGATCCTCCCTACGGCTCGAGTAACGAAAAAATGCCCCCTTCGCGCGTCCGTTATGCTTCTTATTATCATCTATGGAAAACGATTATCCGCAATGACCAGCCTACGCTTGTTGGCGCCGCCAACCGCCGCGAAGACGTTTCGGATCTCAAAGTAAGCTCCGTATTTGAAGAATTTCGCAAATCCCCGTCGGGAAAATTTTTAGCTTTAGAAGCCATTGAAAATCTCATTCGCCAAACCCCCTGCCGCCATATTATTTTATCCTACTCAAATCAGGGCCGGGCCACGCGTGACAATCTCATCGATTTATTTTCTTCTTATGCCAAAAATTTTTCTATTATTGAACGCCAGCATAAAAGCCACGTCATGCGCTCCATGCGCTGGACAAAGGATTGGATAACCTCATGCGAAGAAACCAAAGAATATTTATTTGTATTATCGTTCTAGTTTTGACTTCCTGCGGACCACTTCCGACAATAGATTTTGTAGAGGAACAACCCATGACAATTGATTTTGTGCGCGAACTCACCTTACCCCATCTTTTGCAGGCCGGGCGGCCAAAATTTATTTCGGCGGCCAGCGGCTTAGTCCGCGCCCACGGGGAATTCTTTGCCGTGAGCGATGATGAAAATCATATCGTGCGTATTCCCGACGACGCCAAACTCCCCTGCCAAACCTACCCGGTTTTCAGCGGCACTCTCCCCCTAGAACCAAAGAGCCGAAAAAAGAAAAAGCCCGATTTAGAATCCGTGGGTTTTATTGCGCCCACGCCGCAACTTCAACACGGAGCTTTGCTGCTCGTACCCTCGGGGGCCGTACCTAGCCGCCAGCGCGGGGCTTTGTTTCCCTTCACCGCGGGCGGTAGGCTAGCGGCAAAAGCCCAAGAGATCGCCTTTGCTGATTTTTTTAAGAAAATCAGCGACGAAATTGGCAATTTAAATCTCGAAGGGGTCGTCATAATAAAAAATAGTATAAAGTTTTTTAACCGCGGCAATGGCAAAGGTACAAAAAATGCCGTCATAGACGCTGAATTTAATTTAAATCCTTTTACGCTAACGCTTAAAAGAGTTACGCCGGTAGATCTCGGCAACGAAGGCGGATTTCCGATTTCTTTTACAGACGCTGCCGCAACACCCGATGGACAAATTTGGTTTTTAGCCGTCGCCGAAGCTACCGAATCCACCTATGATGACGGCAAACTTCTCGCAAGTTACGTTGGCAAACTCACCGCCGATAATAAGATTGATTTTCTTTCTAAAGAAGCCTTCAAACAGAAGCCCGAAGGCCTATTTGTCGAGGAAATTAATGGCAAGAGACGTTTTTATTTTGTTACCGACGCCGATGATCCCAACATAGCGTCACAGCTATTGAGCGGAAATTGATTTAGCACTCAGGCGTGGCTAACCGGGGACCACTGATTTAGTCAAATTCAAAGAAATTAAGTGACACGCGAACATCTACGTCCGTAAAATATTAGGGTGGTAGATCTTTTAATGCCGTTTCCGCTTATATTCCTTATATGCTCCGTCGTGGGACTTGCGCTAATGCCCGGCATATTCGTGGGCCACATCCTTTGGACATTAGCCGAAAGCCAGTCGCTTTGGTGGGGAATATTTATTAAAGCAATAAGTCTCCCCGTGGGCTTTTATCTCTACGGATTTTCGCTGATGATTTTAATTCCCATTTTTTGTTTATTGTTGGGCGCCCGCCTTAAACCTTATCGCGGACCTGCGGTTTCATTTCGCTGTTTACCTTGGTATATTCAAGCCACACTTCATTTTACGGTTCGCTATAGTTTTTTGGAATTTCTTACGCCGACCAAATTTTGCAATCTTTACTTCCGCGCGATGGGAATGAAAGTTGGGAAATCCGTTTATATTAATTCCACACGCATTTCCGATCCCAGCATGATTGAATTGGGTGACTACGCCACCATAGGCGGTAGCGCCAATATAATGGCCCATTACGCCTCGGGCCAGTTTCTGATCATAGAAAAAGTGCGCATCGGAAAAAAGGCGTTGATTGGTCACGGCGCGACAATTTTTGGTGGCGTTGAGATCGGTGACAAAGCCAAAGTACTACCCAACTCTTTTGTTTTGCCGAAAACCAAAATTCCACCCGGAGAAACCTGGGGAGGTATTCCCGCTACCAAAATGAATTTAAATAAATTGGAAGCGGCGGCGGTGGCTGAGCAAAATGAATAGAGCTCTCGTCGTTGTAGGCTCCCTGGGAATTTGGTTTTTGAGTCAATGGTGGCTAGCGCGTTTTCGCAAAAACTTACCCCCTTTTTACGATGCCGTTCATGAGTGGACCAAGGATCTAAATAAATATTTTCTCACGCACCGCCGAGCCTGTAATGCGCTTTTGATTTCAAGCTCACTTCTGATCGACGCTTTGGTTATTTTTATTATTGTTATTAGTGTGTGGGGGCCAAGCTTCCGGCCTTTTTTAGCTCTTATGGTCTTATTTATTTTCCGGCAGCTTTCTCAGGGGCTTGTTACTTTGCCAATTCCCGAGGGAAACATTTGGCATTATCCCGGATTTCCTTCACTCACGGTAACCTATGGAATTAGTAACGATTTATTTTTTTCGGGCCATACGGCATTGGCAGTTTTAGGAAGTCTAGAAATGATTCATCTCGGTTCGTGGCCACTCATGGTGGCCGCGCTGGCAATTGCCGCCTACGAAGCTTTGGTGGTGTTGGTTTTAAGAGCCCACTGGACGGCCGATGTGATTTGCGGTTACTTCGCGGCCGTCAGTGTTTATTTTTTATCTTTTAAGTTTGAAGGAATATTAATATGAACCCAAACTTACTGAGTTACGGGAACATTTTTGCACGGACCTAAATAATCCCCCTGCACTTGTCCATTAGCATCCACCGAAAGCTCGTGACCAGAATGCGTAAGAGCGGCATTTACGCTGCCCACACATAGTGTATGTTCTCCGTCTAAGCTACTCGGAAAATGACAAAGAAGAATCCCCGCATTATCAGGACAAGCATAAATTTCAGCAAGGCGCGGATCATTTTCTAAATCTGAGACCGGACGGTAAATTCCCTGCTCTTCGGGCGGTAACCGCTGTAATAGCTGGTCATCGCTTAAACCATTTAAACCCAGACTACTGGCGTTTTCCCCGACTCCCGTTGGCGTCACCGGCGCTTGTGAGAAGCCCACGTCGCTACAGTTATTATATGTTAGTAATAGCCCCAAACTTGTTATCAAAATAAAAATTGTTTGTCTCATATTAATATCCTACCCCCTACTTATAATAAAGCAAGCGGTATGCCGACTCCTCTATATTACGATGGAGTTGACTGTTGAAGCCGTACTCGTTGTCAAAAAGTTCGCCAAATATTGCCGTCTCAAAATGAGAATTTGATTACAAAAAAATAATATAAAAATATATGGTGGCGGTTTTCTCTGAGTGAAAGAACTCAACAAAGTGATTACAAAAAAATATTTTTAAAAACACTTGTGGAAAAAATTTTTTTGTGCGAGGATTAATTTATTCCACTCACGTTACCTGGCCAGTCCGTAAAAAATAAAGAAGAAAAAGAAGCGACAATATAAAAATCCGGGGGGATCAATGACAAAGCATTTGCTTGCATTAGGCGCGCTACTCGTAATTTTTTCTGGAAACGCAAGGGCCGGGAACGGAGCTCCGTCAGGCTCACACTATAACCTAAATATTATTGGCGTACCCAAAGGCAAGACAGCCGATATGTCAGGAAACCAGGGCCATCGAATCTTTATGCCGCTATTTGGAAAGGCGAATATATTGTTGCGTGAAGGCCCCTTTGCAGTACTCGACGCTAACGGCACAGATGGATCCGCCTCGTTCCAACTACCAAACCCTGATCCAGAGAACGATGGCATTACGCTTTATTCGGTTTTTGCCCGCGCGCTGGGAAAACCCGGCGGTATGGCAAAAATGACGACTTGTGCGACGGACCCGGTCTCCGGAGAAGTTCTTTGTAGTACAGAATCCCTGGTTGCCGTTCGCAGCACCGGCGGCTCGAAGTTCGTAAACGTGTCTAAGTCGTTACTCTATATTTATGTTGATCTCGACGGCGACGGAGTTTCTGAACGCTACAATCTTTTCAGCGACACTCTTCAGGATTATTTCTGGGAGTATGACAACAGCGGTTTAAGACTTTTACAGTTACGCTTCTATCCAATAAGTACAAATGTTAACTAAAGAAACTTAAGTAGAAATTTACTTGAGTAGAACTAATAGAGCCATTATTAACAACCCTACTGAACGCCACCGGACATGCCCCGGTGGCGTTTTTCTGATATACTTGGAACAAAGTGAGGTACAACTATGAGCTACTACGTCGACGGCTACGTTATTCCGATTAAAAAGAAAAATGTAAAAGCTTATAAAAAGATGGCGGCGCTTGGCTGCAAAATGTGGATGAAGTGCGGAGCTCTGGATTACTACGAAACGATTGGCGACGACCTAAAGGTAAAATGGGGACTCACCTTTCCAAAAATGTGTAAATTAAAAAAAGATGAAACGGTCGTGTTTGCCTACGTTGTTTACCGCAATAAAGCGCACCGAAATAAAGTAAACAAAAAGGTCATGAAAGAGATGGCGGCCCACGCAGATAAAATGGTTACACCTTTTAGCCTGGACCGATTTGCGTATGGCGGTTTTAAAGTTTTAGTTCGCGCCTGAGCTTATTCACAACCAGCAACTCCGTCGGGCAGAACCAAGTTTTCGGCATTTACGACACGCCAGTCACTAACGCCATCATCGCGCCGCCAAAGAAGTCTTAACCCTATTTCATTACGCGGACCTTGATAATAAAGCAGACGAATTGGCAAATTTGTAGCGCGAACCATGTTAATGTTGCGGTCAGCGGCGCGAAACTGCATGCCGTGATTGCCGTCGTGATTTATGAGAGTGTCGTAAGCACCGCCGCCAGTTGCTATCTCTAGAATAGTCCCGTCATCGGATTCCAATGCGAAACGGTAAGGCCCTTCAGGATCATTCGGCCCTAGGCGCACTTTGCCCTGAAATTCAATACCGAAAAATTCTATTAAGCGGTTTCCTTCAGTATCCGTAAGATAATTCCCGTTTCCTAAAGGGAATCCTTCGGTAAAGGAGCGCAATCCAACATCAAGTTTACGCATGACAATCAGAACCTTGGGATCGATGGCTTTTGAAACATAGTCATAAGCTCTTTGGTTTAATAAATAGTTGCTGTCGTTATTTAGCGAAAAATACCGAAGTCGGCCGGCAAGTCCTTGAGTGGAGTTACCCTCAGTATCGCCAAAAGGATCGCAGATAACAGTTGCATCACTTGGAACACTCGGATCGCTCGCATCATTGCCGGTATCATTGCCGCTGACACTCGCTTGGCTGATTCTGCCAAATTGCACGTCGGTACATTGTAAATTTGGCAAAAATAATAGGATTAATAGAAACCGCTTACGTCGCTGCATACAACCCCCTAACTACTATCATATCTTTAGACAGCTGACGTTTTTCTACCTATTTCGGCACACGGGTTATTAATATGAGACACCCGGCAGCGGCTATCGTGCGGAAATCCGTTTTCGCGCATTTTTGCTCTCAATGTATAGCCATTTGACAACCAAGATTAAACAATGACTCATTATACAACTTAGAACTCATATGAGCTCAAATCGTGTCGCTTTTTGAAGCGCACAATTCTTGCTAGAAAAGAAGTTATGAAGATTAAAATCCTTTTTACAACCAGTTTAGTCCTCGTTCTAGGTCATGCTCACGCCAAAGTTGAAGTTGTTTCACCCCAAGAAAATGTGTTCTTTATCCAAGGAAATAGTTGTGAAGAAATTGCGCCCGAAGTAGCAGCTCTGCAAAAATATAACATGAGACATGGAAAAGCCGTAGGTGAAGTGCCAAAAAAATGCGAAGAGGTTGCCGTAAAACTAACTACGCTTTTTAGTAAAACGAAGTTTCAAGTCAACGTCACGGAGCTTATGCCGGAGTTTGTTTTTTTAAGCTACGGCAGTCTGCCCGCGCACCATGGATTTAATTGTCATAGCGTTAGCATGGTCGGAGCGGGACTAGCGGCAGCTTTAAGACTTGTTGCCGGCCCGGAATTTTATTTCATTTTTGAAAACAGTCCTTTTTGCCGCATACTCTCCGCCAATGAGGAACCTCAGCCGGGGGATATAATTAATGTTTCGTCTTATGGTGATCGCATTAGCTCCCTTCATTCTTTTCTGTTTCTCTCGGAAAATATTTCTTTAAACAAAGATGGTGCCGAGGGAACTAAGTTAGAGTTTTTAGATATAAAAACTATTTTAGGGCGCTGGAACTCCCCTAATCATTGTCAAAAGTTAAAGGGAAACCCTCCTGAGTGTGAGAACTCATATCGTCCGCTGATTGTGCGTTGTGAGCCAGCTGCTCTTCTTGATAGTTATAAAAGTGAAATTGACCGGCTAGAGATTCTTATTAGCAAAAAATTAATCGGTAGGGTTGCAGCACCCTTTAAAGAAAAATCAGAACTACAAATTTATGTGAGTCAATTGAGCGAATTAAATGATCATATTCGACAGGCCTACGGTATCCCTTCGGAAGAAAAATACTTCGACTGGAAGAAGGCGCCAGATAGTAAGACAGTAATCGCGTATGCGCATCTATTGAGAATTGACTCTATGCTTGAGAATTTAAGACGCGTGATTAAGAAATTACGCTAGCCCGCATCCCGACCTCTGTCCGGGGAAATAAACCGTATTTTCAATAACTTAGCTCGCTGCCCACTAACTTTTTCGAACCCCTATTGACGTACGGAAAATGTACGGATAATTTGGGTGTACGGAAAATAACCGGAAACCCATGATGGGGAACCAAAACCACAACAGACAACAGGAGGACGGATCTATGGGAATGACAGAGAAACAGCAAATGGTTTTAGACTTTCTAAAATCCTACGAAGAAAAGCATGGGCTCACTCCGACGCAACGGCAGATTGCACAGCACTTTGAATTTAAATCCGTCGGCACCGTGCAAGACTACCTCGCCTATTTAGAAAAGCACGGGCACATCCAACGCGCCAAAGATGAGAAACGCAATCTTATCTTGAATCCCTCCGACCGCAGCGTTCCCCTTCTTGGTAAAGTGGCCGCCGGTCTGCCCATTGAACACAATATCAATGATGAATTTATCGAAGTCCCAACGACGATGCTAAAAAAAGGCCATCCGCATTTTGCTTTAATGGTTAAAGGCGATTCGATGGTCGATATTGGCATTGTCGAGGGTGATTACGTCGTTATTCGCCAACAGCTTACCGCCAACAACGGGCAAATCGTGGTGGCGCAAATAAATAACGAAGCCGTGATTAAACGCTACTTTAAAAAGAAAGGGGTGGTTGAATTGCACTCAGAAAACCCCAAGTACAAACCCATCATGATTGACCCGGAAGATGATTTTAAAATCTTAGGTGTGTTCGTCGGTCTGATTCGTTTGAACTAAAACTTTAAAAAAATTCGAGGTTAATATGTCAGTTGCTTCAATAGAACAGCTAAGGGAACTTATTGCCTTTAAACAAGGATTTGCGCAGCGGGAGAAGTTTGAGACTTCTCTCCTGCACGCGGGAATTCCCAAAGGGGCGATTACGCAAATTTTTGGTTACGGAAAAACCGAAGCCACCGTGCAATTCTTGCGGGATAATCCCAATGAGCGCGTGGCGTGGATCGAAGTGGATTTTGAATTAAATCCGGTGGGGATTTTACAACGCGAAGTGAATCTGACCCGCATACTTTTTACGGAAGCCGGCGACCACTTAATGTGGGCGGCACTGCAAGCCTTAAAGAGCCAGCTTTTTTCGATCGTGGTATTAAAAACCCGGGGTTTAAACGAAAAGGATTTGCGTAAACTTCAACTGGCGGCGGAGAAATCAAATGCGTCGGTGATTTTACTCTCCGAGGAGTTTTCGCCGTCGTGGCCCATAAGTCTCGTGGTTAAGCCCCACCCCTGCCGCAGTGGCACGGATCAAAAAATTTTAGAGTTAGAAGTTTTACGGCAAAGATGAGAGGCTAGCCATGAGAGTCATATGTGTTGTTCTGGATAAAAAAGATAAACTGCAGACCGTGGCCGAAGCAGCCCTGCAGTTTACCCCCCAAGTGGCGCTAGGCCGGGATTGCGTTTTTTTAGAAATTTCGCAAAGCCGGCATTTATTCTCGGAAAAAGAAGTTTTGCAAAAACTTAAAGAATTACTCGTCAGCATGGAGCTTACCGGGCGTCTTGCGGTGGGTAATGATCCTGGCAGCGCTCTAAGCTTTGCCCGGCTTAATATAGTTTGTGAGCGCGAGGAGCTACCCATTGAGGCGCTGGAAAATTTTCTGCAGCCATTTAATCCCGGCGAAGAATTAAAGGGAATGCTTGAGGCCTTCGTTAAGCTTGGCATTTACCGCATCAAAGACCTCGCCAAAATTCCCCCCAAAACTTTGGCCTCCCGTTTTGGCAAGGATGCGCTCATGGCTTATCAAAGAGTTTTTTATGGCGCTGAGCTACCTTGGCCGGTCTTTCATCCGCAAGAAAAAGTCAGCGAGCGCACGGAAATTGATCTTGATCATCAAGTGCATAATTTAGAGCCCATGCTTTTTCTTATCCGGCCGCTTTTAGAACAAGTTCTTGGGCGCTTACGCGGGCGCGCTTTAAAACTAACAAGTTTTCGCTTGAGAATGGAACTTGAAAGCTATTCCACCGTGCAAGAGCCCATCCGCATTTGGAATTTTAATTTAAGTTTCGCGCAAAGCGAGGCGAGTCTTGTTTTGCCGATCGTGCGCGAACACTTAAG
This sequence comes from uncultured Bdellovibrionales bacterium, assembly GCA_964498095.1. GTDB lineage: Bacteria > Bdellovibrionota > Bdellovibrionia > Bdellovibrionales > SG-bin7 > SG-bin7. The sequence goes on from CAZCFY010000004.1 coordinate 17,406, forward strand.
CAAAGAACTACAGCAACATCCCCTGGAGTCGGCGGTGGTCCGCTGTGAAATTGAAGCTCTTGAGGCCGTCCCCGGCGTGAGTCAACAAAAAGATCTCTTCTGCAAAAAAGAAGAGGAAAAAGAACAATGGGGCTCTTTGGTCTCACGCCTGCAAGAAAAGCTTGGCGCCAGTAAATCTTTCGTGGCGCAACCGGTAGCGCGTTACTTGCCCGAAGCCGCATGGAAAAGAAATTTGTCAGGATCAGAGGCGATTGCGCTTGATACCCTCCCCAAGCGCCCTCTGATCCTATTTCGCAAACCTAGACCCGTGAATAAAATTGACAATTACTTTGTCTATAAAAGTCAGCGCTATAAAATCCTCGATCTTGAAGGTCCAGAAACTTTGTCGGGCGAATGGTGGTTACGCAGCTTTCACCGCAACTACTATAAAGCTTCGCTCGATAATGACTCACAGTGGTGGGTATATACAAACCAAGATCGCCCCGATTATTATTTTTGGCACGGAGTCTTCGATTAAAGGTAACAGTTCCCTTTCCTCGATGCGAAGCGACACCAGCGCTGAAGTAACCACCTCCGCAGCGGAAGTGAACACTTTTGAAGCTGAAGTAAATACTCCTGACGCGGAAGTAAATACTCCTGACGCGGAAGTAAATACTCCCGAGGCTGAAGTAAAGTGGTAAGCGAATAGCGAGTATAGAGGGCGCGACCAGGCGGGTGAGGAAGTGAAAATGAGTGTAAAGAGATGAGAACGAGCGTGAAGAGATGAAACCGAGAGTATGGAAATGATTATACCGATTCCAGGATTTAGCGAACCTTTTGCCAGCTTATCGCATCTGTTTGCCGCGGCGTTGGCGTTGGTGGGCGTGGGATTTTTAATTCGCAAAGCCCAAGGCAACCCGGGAAGAATTTCCGCCATTATTATTTACACAATCGGCTTGGTCTTCTTATTTTCCATGAGCGGCGTTTACCATCTGCTCGATCCTAATGGTGTCGCCCGCAATGTTTTAAGACGGCTTGATCATGCTGGCATTTGGGTACTAATTGCCGCGACCTTTACGCCCATCCATATTATTTTATTTCGTAGCGGTTGGCGCTGGGCTATTTTGCTTTTAGTTTGGCCCATCGCGATTACCGGATTAGTTCTTGAAGTTGTGTTTTTTGATTCGTTTCCCGAGTGGCTGTCACTCACCTTATATTTAGGACTTGGCTGGATTGGAGCTTTAACGGGAATACAATTTCACCGCCGCTATCAGGATAAATCTTTAAATCTTTTAATCCTCGGCGGCGTTTTTTATTCGATTGGCGCGGTGATTGATTTTATGAAGGGCCCGCCCCCGTGGCCGGGCATTATGGGCGCGCATGAACTCTTCCATATTTTTGTAATGTTTGGCGCGGTAGCGCATTGGCGATTTATTTATCATTGGGCGCACTACCCCTTGCGGGAAGTCATTGAGTTTCACGTGCAGATTTTTCCCGATAATAAATTTATCGCTAAAGCCCGGCGTGAAGCCATAAGGATTGAATCGGATTCTTTAGAAATATTAAAATTAAGTGTCAGCAATGAAGTGCGCAAACGCTTTCATAAAGATCATACACCTCGCATCCACTTAAAATACTCACACGAAGAAATTTTTTAAAAGGTAACAGTTCCCTTTCCTCGATGCACAGCAACACCAGCGCTGGTGGCGCTTAGCGGGAAGGACGCAAAACTGCGCCAGCGCAGAGGCGCAGAGGCGCAGAGGCGCAAATAAATTATGTACGTAGAATTGAAATGCAAATCTAACTTTTCTTTTTTAAGAGGCGCTTCTCATCCCGAGGAGCTAATCATCCGAGCCATCGAGTTAGGGTATCCTGCGCTCGCCCTCACCGATAATGACGGCGTGTATGGAATGCCGAAAGCTTATTGGAAGGCCAAAGATTTTCCCAATTTTAAACTCATTATTGGCGCCGATCTTAACATCGAAAATCAGCCGCGCTTGACTCTTATCGCGCGCGACCGAAAGGCTTACGGCGTACTTTGCAAAATCATTACCGAAAGTCACCGCGACAAGCCCAAAGGCAGTGCAGCGGTTCCGCTGGAAACCCTCCTTAATATGGCGGCGGAGACCCCAAATTTAATTTGCCTGCCAGATGAAAAATCAAATTATGAACTTTTAAAACAAAGCTTTAACGACCGGCTTTATCTGCCGCTGGTGCGCCGGCGCGATGGTAAAGATAAAGAACGCACCGAAAGCGCTTTGGCGCTGGCTAAACAATTTAATATAGAAATCGTCGCCACCAATGACGTACACTTTCACGCGCCCTCAAGACGCAAACTGCAGGATTTGCTCACGGCCATACGCGAGACCCAGCCGCTCACCAAGCTGGGCTTTAAACTTTTCTCTAATGGCGAACGCTACTTAAAAACACCCCTTGAGATGCGCGGGCTATTTCGCGATTTGCCGGGGGCCATTCACAACACCCTAAAGATTGCCGAAGCTTGCACGTTTTCGCCTAGCGAACTGCGCTACCGCTACCCGTCTGAATGGATCCCGCAAGGCCATACGGCCCAATCTTATCTCGAAGAACTTACCTGGATAGGAGCGCGCGGACGCTACAACCAAAATATTCCCGCCAACGTGGAAAAAATAATCCGCCATGAACTGGCGCTCATCGAAAAACTACACTACGCCGATTATTTTTTGACGATTTACGAAATCGTCGAGTTCGCCCGGAGTAAAAAAATTCTCTGTCAAGGTCGTGGCGCTGCCGCTAACAGCGTGGTTTGTTATAGTCTCGGCATCACGGCGGTGGACCCGATTCGGCTTAATCTTTTGTTTGAAAGATTTATTTCCGAAGAACGCCACGAGCCCCCTGATATCGACGTCGACTTTGAGCACGAACGGCGCGAAGAAGTCATTCAGCATATTTACGAAAAATATGGCCGTCACCGCGCTGCCATGGTGAGCGCAGTCATTACTTACCGCCGCCGCTCGATGATCCGCGAAATGGCCAAAGCCTTTGGGATTGAGATTGGCACGCTGGCGGCCAAAGACGTAGAGAAGAAATTTGACGAGCTTGCCAAAACCTCGCCTATTCCTAATGCAAAAAATTTAATGGCGGAACTTTCTGAAGAGTTAAAAGGTTTTCCACGGCACCTTTCCATTCACTCGGGCGGATTTACTTTATCCGCTGAGCCTATCACCGAAATTGTCCCCGTGGAGCCCGCCCGCATGGAAGGACGCACGATCATTCAATGGGACAAATACGATTTGGATTATCTTGGCCTTCTCAAAGTGGATATTTTATCTCTGGGAATGCTCAGTGCCTTGCGGAAAACTTTGGACCTTGTGGGAATGCAGCTTTACGAAGTCCCTGCGGAAGATAAAAAAACTTACGAGATGATTCAGAAGGCCGATACCATCGGCACCTTTCAGATCGAAAGCCGTGCGCAAATGTCCATGCTCGGGCGCCTGCAGCCGCGCAATTTCTACGATCTTGTCATTGAAGTCGCGATCGTGCGCCCCGGCCCTATCGTGGGAAAAATGGTACACCCTTATTTGCGCCGGCGGCAAGGCAAGGAACCCGTTCATTATTACCATCCAAAACTCAAAGAAATATTGGGAAAAACTTTAGGCATTCCCCTTTTTCAAGAGCAAGTCATGAAAATGGCGATCGAGCTTGCTAAGTTTACACCCGGAGAGGCCGATCAATTGCGGCGCGCGATCGGGGCTTGGCGGTCTTCCGGAGAAATAGAAAACGTCGGCCAAAAATTAATTAAGGGCTTAGTTGCCTCGGGCTTACCCGAAAAATTTGCGCTGCAAGTGTACGATCAGATCCAGGGATTTGCGCAATATGGATTTCCCGAAAGTCATGCCGCAAGCTTTGCGCTTTTGGCGTATGCTTCTTGTTATTTAAAATGCCATCACCCCGCGGAGTTTTGCTGTTCCTTAATTAATTCACAGCCGATGGGATTTTACGCCAATCACACGCTCCTTGACGACGCCAAACGCCACGGCGTAAAGGTCTTGCCGCTTGATCCCAATATTTCCACTTGGGATTGTCAGATGGAAGAAAAAGCTTTGCGCCTTGGTTTCCGCGTGATCAAAGGCATGGCAGAAAAAGACATGCTCCGGCTTATCGAAAACCGTCCCTACAAAAATTTGGGAGATTTTTTGCAAAAAAACCCACTGCGTAAAGATGTTCTGTATCGTTTGGCGATGGGAAATGTTTTTTCAGGTTTTGGCCTGGATCAGCGCCATTCTTTATGGTCGATTCTGGATTACGACTTGTCATCTTCATCCACTCAGTTGGATCTTTTTCAGAAACAAAGTGGAAAGCAAAATCAATTTGCCAGCGAATTCGATAATGACGAAGCCAACGTTTTCAAAAAGTTTTCCTACTTTGAAACTATCGCGAGCGACTATGGTTCCATGGGGCTTTCGGTTCATGGTCATCCCATGCAGGGCTTAAGAAAAATTAAAAAATTGCCGCCGACGACTTCGTTTTTGGCCAAACGGCTCCCGCCAAAAAAGGAAATCACGGCTGCCGGCCTTGTCATTGTCAAACAAAGACCTCCCACCGCCAAAGGCGTGACGTTTGCGACCTTAGAGGATGAATTTGGATTTTTGGATTTGATTGTTCATCCCGAAGTTTATGAAAAATACCACAACGCTTTTGCCTATCATTGTTTCTTGGAAATTAAGGGGATCGTACAACGCGAGGGTCACACGGTAAGTATTTTGGTCAAATCGGCCAAAGGAATTATGCCAACACTTGAGCTCAAACCCGCGCAATACTATTACGAAGTCTAAGGGATACACCCACAGTGTGAGCACAATTTAAACCACATGCCACTAAATATATTTAAAAAATTCTTTAATCCCTCACGACTAGTTTGCCATGACCTTTTAGAGATTACACACACCGCGAGTACAAATAAAAATTTGGTAATTGTTTTGCATGTTTTGTTTACCCGAAAAAATTTCCGCGCCCAGTTGCACTAAAGCCGTTATTTTATCTGGCTGAACTGTGTATATGGAATCTCCCATTTGATAAGTGGCTGGCAACGGGTGGGCGTTTTTTTCTCGTGTCACAACGATGATTTCATTAGATGGATTAAAAAAATCAATAAGTGGCGACAAAAAATAACCCAAAGAGTGCGGATAGTTTTTCAAACGCTGGCTGACGAGTCTTAAGACTTCTTCGGCACCCTTAAAATATTTTTCATCGGCAGTCAGACCATAAAATCTTAACAGATTGTGAAACTGCAGGGAAGTTCCTGATGGCTCGGCACCATCATAAAGCGGCTTGTCCCGCAAAATAATGTCATTCGCCGACTTGGCAGCCTGGAAATAGCCACCGGCTTGCGGGTCTTTAAACTCAGACTCCAGAGTACTGTTAAAAGTAAAAGCAAGTTCTAAATAACTGGGATTTCCGGTAGCGGCAAAAACATCGGTGAGAGCTGTAATAAAGTAGGCGTAATCTTCCAACGTACCCTGACCACGCGCCTTTCCACCTTGATAAGACCGACTAAGGGTTACGTCCGTCTGTAAATTTTTAATTATAAAATTCGCGCCGCCAACTGCGATATCAATCCAGCCAGGATTTTGCAGCGCAACTCCGGCACGGGCAAAGGCCGAAATCGCTAAAGCGTTCCACGCCACAATAATTTTTTCGTCGCGCAGAGGTTTTGGCTTTTTATCTCTCGCTTCCGCGAGAACCTTTCGCCAACGCGGCCAGTCTGCTGAAAATGCCTGGTCACGGCGAACCAAATGAAAATGTCCTTCAAAGTTAGGTGAATCGAGTTCAAAATTGCGGGCTAAATTCCTAAAGTCTTCATCGCCCAATAAATCTCTTAACTCCTTTTCGCTCCAAACAAAAAAAGAACCCTCTTCCTTTTTTCCGCCAGCATTTAAACTATCGGCATCGGTTGCCGCGAAAAAACCACCATCCGGGGACCGCATTTGGGTTTCTAAATAGAATAATAGATCCGTTAATACATCCCGGTAGAAATTATTTTTAGTGGCCAAAAAGGTTTCAAGATAAACGCGCGCGAGCAAGGCGTTGTCGTATAGCATCTTTTCGAAATGCGGGATTGTCCATTCGGCATCTACACAATAACGATGAAAGCCTCCACCAACATGATCATAAAGCCCCCGCAATGCCATTTGCTTAAGAGTTTTTTCGACCATCGCCAAGGCGTCTTGATTTTTACGGAGCTGAGAATAATGAAGAAGAAATAATAACGGCAAACTGCTAGGAAACTTAGGGCCACCGCGAGTCCCGCCGTTTTGTGGGTCAAAATCTGCCTTAAAAACTCCAAAGGCATGATCAATAACTTCAGCCGTTGGCAGATCCTTGGCTGGCGCCATTTGCGTTTGTTCATGCAAATATTTAACTATTTCGTCGGCCGTATGAGCCACCCGTTCGGCTTCCTTATCAAATCTTTCCTTTAGAATTTGCAAAACACGGTGAAAGCCGACATTGGCGCCGCGCACGCCATCAAAGGGCGGGAAATACGTGCCGGCAAAAAAGGGTTTTTTCTCTGGCGTAAGCCACACCGTCATCGGCCAACCGCCGGCACCCGTCATTGCCTGCACCACCTTCATGTAAATTGCATCTAGATCCGGGCGCTCCTCGCGGTCGACCTTTATAGCCACGTAATTTTCGTTCATGACCTTTGCTATCTCTTTATTTTCAAAACTTTCCTCTTCCATGACATGGCACCAATGACAGGTGGAATAACCAATGCTTAAAAGAACGGGCACATTGCGGCGTTTAGCTTCCGCAAACGCCTCCTCACCCCAGGGATACCAAGCGACGGGATTGTTCGCGTGTTGAAGTAAATAAGCACTGGTCCCTGATTTTAAACGATTTGGCATACGAGATCGATTTCCTCTGCCGTGTTAAACGCATGTGGCGATATTCGAATACCACCAAAGCGCTGTGCAAAGGAAATCTTTTTTTCCGCCAACCGTGCGGCGACTTCAGAAAGCGGCGTTTTAGGGAAAAAAGTCACAATGGGCGACCCCTCTTCCTCTTTTACTTCGGCAGCAATTTTAAGACCCTTAGCTTTAAGTTTGTCTATAAGTATCCGCCGTAAGCCCATGGCATCCTGATATATTTTATCTTTTCCGTATTGAGTGAATAAATCCATGGAAGCGGCAAGCCCAAGACTGCCGATAACATTGATACCGCCCGACTCAAAGCGGGCCGCCGTCGGGTGGGGATTACGATCTGCACTAAAGGGAACATCCGGAGTTCCAAAAGTAAGGGCCCCTTGAATAAATGGATAAACCCTTTCCCCCAGCTCAGGAGTAACGGCTAAAAATCCATGACCCAACTGACCACACAACCACTTATGACTTCCGCAGCAAATTGCATCAACACCCTCGGCAATAAAGTCAAAAGGTATCGCCCCTAGCCCCTGAATAACATCCACAATAACCACGGCGCCAACCTTTTTGGCCTTTTCTGAAATAAGTTTTAATGGGGCGCGAATCCCCGTACCGTACTGAATCCAAGAAATCGCCACAATTTTTGTTTTTGCCGAAATAGCCGCGACAAATTTTTCCCAATTGATGCTGCCATCGGCTTCGGACTTAACTTCAACTATTTTTAATTGATCGCGCTTTGCGCGGTTATGCCACGAATAACGATTTGACGGATACTCTTGATCGGAAATTAGAATTTCGTCCCCTGCTTTCACAGGGAGGCCAAAGGCGAAAAGAGAAATTGCTGTGGAGCAGTTCGCGACAAAGGCAATCTGATTTGGGCGGACATTAATGAAATTTGCTACCGTCGTGCGCGCTTTTTCTAAACGGGGAAAAAACAACTCGTAACCATGAAATCCATATTGAGCGGTATATTCAGTGGCCGCAATGATGGCATCCTGACAAGGAATTGATAAGGGCGTAACACCTGCATTGTTGAGATGAATTAAGCCCCGGGTTTGATCAAAGTAATCGCGTAACCGCATTACTTATTATTATTTTGAATTTTTAGGCGTGGCAACAACTCTTTTGATGGACAAGGTTGCCGCGTCGAAAGTGAAATGAAAATCGTCATCCGCAAGACTTAGTTTAATATTTGAATGAAACTGATCACATTCCAAAGAGTTAGAATTGAGGAAGGCCTTTAATGAATAGCGCCACAACTCTTTTCTTTCGCTACTATTATCATAGGCCCTAATTTCAAAGTAGCGCTGCCCGCAACTTATCGTAGCCAGAAATTCTTTTCCGCGGCGTTCATCTTCAAGTAAGAAAAAACTTCCATCGACGTGCAATTTAGAGATTGAAAAACCATATTCAATTTCGCCGGCCCGCGCGAAGCCTGAAACTACAAATAGAACAAAGAAGAAGAACTTTTTCACTTTTTCTCCTTCGGCAGAGCCGTCATTCTCTTGATCGCTAACGTCGCCGCATCATAGGTCACATGAAGGTCATCGATATCAGCATTACCCTTGATGTTTTGAAACAATGTAACACAAGATATTCCAGTCTCTTTTAGAAGATTTTGAATGGAGTAGGCCCACCAGTCACTTGAAGTGCCAGTGTAAACTCTAACAGAATCCTCTTTACCGTCGTGGGAACAATGTACATAGCCCCGGAAAGTTTGCTGCCGCCGGTGATCTTCAACAACCAGGTAGCCGTCTTTAACACCCGTAATATTCAAGAAATATTCAATTTCACCAGCAAACGCCGGCATTGTGGCCGATAAAACCAAAAAAGAAAATATCAATTTTTTCATTTGTTATCCTTTGGGGTTGCAGTCGTGCGTTTAACCGCAAGAGTTGCCGGATCAAAAATAAAATGAAAGTCATCAAGATCCGTATTCATTCTGATATTGTTTCCCAAGTCATAGCATGTTACCCCGGTCGATGGAGGTAAAACATTTGCCAGCAGGTATCTCCAATATGACTTTAAATCTTTAGTATAAACTATTAAGGCACTTCGTAATTCCTCATTGGGAAATTCCAAGCGGCCTTTAAACTTCTCGTTACGACGGTGATCAAAAATAAGCATATAATCATTTTCAAAGCCGGTAACTGTAAGCGTATACTCGATTTCACCAGCCAGAACGGAGTTTGCTGAGAGTGCAATCAAAATGGCTATAATGAGTTTCATGCTACTTTCCCTGCTTCGGAGTTGCTGTAATGCGCTTAATGACTAACGTGGTCGGATCAAAAACAAAATGAAAGTCGTCGACATCAATATTGTTAGAAATGTTTGATGCCAAACGAGCGCAACTGATATTGCCGGCCTCTTTGATAATGTTAGACAAGAAATAATTCCAGGCAGCGGTCCCACCTCCATCTGATAAAAAGACCTGAAGCGCGTCGTACCTTGAGTCGCTATTGCAGTTAATTAGCGCCTGAAAGGTCTTGTTGCGGCGATGATCTAATACTACGAGGTACCCATTGTCTACCCCCGAAATAGTTAAATTGTACTCCAGGTCACCGCTATGAACAAAAAGTGAAGACAGAGTGATAAGTGAGGCTAAAATAAATTTCACTTCATTTTCCTTGTTTGGGCGTCGTATAGATCTTTGTTATGCGGTTATTTAAAACATTATACTCGAAAACATATGTATCTAAGTCGACATTGGCATTGATTGCATTTTCGATCTCTCCGCAGGAGCCAATATTTCCTGAGTTTAAAAAGTGATAAAAATTAAACTTAAATTCTCGAGACTTACTCTTATTTTCCTTGAGAACTATCTCTCATTCAGGACAATTAATGCGAGCACTATAGGTCATTCCACGCGTCGGATCCTCGGCGATAAATTCGTTATTACTTTGACCCAACCCCGTTAAGGAGAAGAAGCGGTCCTTGGTTTCAGCGGCAAAGATATCTCGGCTAGACAAGATAACCAGTAACATTATTAAGCTTTTCATTAGTTACTCGCTTTCGGCATGGAATAGGCCCTCTTAACCACACTATCTATGGTTGTGTATTCAAAAGTGAAATCATCTATCTCGATATTTTCCTTCATGGATAAAACCAAGTTATCACATAAGCTGCCGACGCTCGCCACGCTGGGACTCAAAATATATTTAAGAGTTTTATTTTTTCCTTCGACGTTAGTGTAACATATACCATGGAATATGCGCCGCAGTTAAACTCGGCGACAAATTCAATTCCGCGAGCTGAGTCAAAGGCTAAAAACTGGCCGGACTCATTAAGACCCGTAATCGTAAAATACCGCGGCTTATTTTCGGCCACGGCATTGACCAGTGAAAGACAAGTCGCCAGAAAAATTAACAGGCGCACTTAGAACTCCTCGTCTAATTTCGGTCCACGTTGACCATTGTAATGGGGTTGTGGCGGAGTTAAGCGGTTTTTATCGTTATTGGGAGTATTGGAAAGTGGATTTTCACCAATGGTAATGTCATTACTTGGCGCAACCACTGGGCCTCCACCGCCGCCCGCTAATTTTTCCAAATAAGTTTTTAAGTTACCACGAACATTTGAAGTGTAAGTCACCTGTATGTCTGGTGAGTAATCGATTACACAACGAACTGTCGTGCGGCCATTTTTACTCCAAAGTGGAGAACCCGGGCCACCGCAAATCGTTGGTAATTTATAAGAATTTACATCTTTAACTAAGTAATCGCCACCACATTGCTGATATTGACCGCTATCGTCGACAACCCACTCCGCGCGGTTACCCGACATCCCAACTGTTCCAATGCCGTCAATACCTAATTTATCAATATCAAAAGTACGTACGCTATCGCCACCGGCATAGTTAAAGGAACGCCCACTAGAAACGGCATCCCCAACCACGGTAAAATTTTGGTGTTGACCCAGGTTTGATGCGGCCATTAGCCATTCTGCTACAGTCGGCACACGCAAACCTTGACGACGGCAAAACTCAGCAGCCTCTTCGGGCTTTTCGATTCGCGTTGGCCAATCATCACCTTTATAGCGTGTGATGTTTAAAACTTGTTTTAACTTAGCGTCAGAAACTTCGAAAATCGAAATATAAAATGGATGTCCAGAATCAGGGACAAGAACCATGTCTTCGACAGTTAACGCCTGCGCTGCAGACACGCCAATTTGAACGGTTGCTAAAATTGTTAAAAACGCTTTCATATTTTTACCTTTCAGCCTTAGGTAGAACTAAAACTTTATCGTCTATAGACAAACTTACATTTGAATTCGTGTTTTTGGGGCGCTCCAGAGCTTTCAAAGACCCTACATCGCGCACAACCAAGTTACCAATAAAGGGGCGGATTTGAAAAAGATAAACTTTTCCTTTGATTACGCCCCACTCGAGATCCCATTTACCACCGATGTTATATTCCTTTTTGAGATGCTTCTGAATCTTATCGCCGAGTTCACCGAGTTGCTTAATTTCATCTTCAGTTAAAATATTATGTCCGGTATTTGAAAGCGGCACGTCTTTTACTCCGCCCTCTGGCGCCAGTATCTTTTTAGCGTTAGCATAGGCATTTTGCAGTTTCTCAATTTTTCCGGTTTTACGGTGGTAGAGAACTTCTTCAGAAGAATAATCACCCGCAACTGCAGTTAAACCCAATCCCTCATTAACGGCTAAGTGAATCACGTCGTCTTCATCATCCTCTAAGGGACTGCCGACAATCATAATTCCCGCTTTTTCAGAGGGAGCCGCAAGCTGAATAATTACTGACGGAAAAATATCCCAGGGATTTTCGATTAAATCCTCACGCCACGTGAAAGCCTTTTCGGTAAATGGTGAAGCCCAAACTTCCTTAATGGCTTTTAAGATGTTTGGAATACCCTTAACATTTGGAATAGTTTCATTTAAGCCCGCACCCACGAATCCAGGTAAGTCTTCGGCATTTGTATCACTGCGCACAAAAACGCCGCGCTGCTCGAATTCCACGTCACTTAAAATTTGCAGTAAGAAGCGGACAACATCAGGACGCACCTCAAGACTCATAATATCCTGGCGAATTTCATTGAGCCGTTCTTTTCGGCGTTTTACAGAGTCCTGATCACTACCGCGTAAATTGGGATCAGAGAAAGTTGACTGAATTTTTTGGTAGATTCCGCTTTCTCTGGCATGATCAAAGTACAAACCAAAGGGCAAAACAATGGCGCGCGGAACACGAGAAGGAAATACCCGGGCAAGCTCACCTTGTCCAACGGCTTTACCACCCGCCACCACACCGCGATCGACCATTCGCAACTGTTCTAATTTTAGCGGAAAGTTAATGTCCAAACGTGCGGGCTTATCGATTTTAAGCTTAAGTCTTTTGCGTGTCTTATTGTATTTATCGTGAATTTCTATTTCTTCGCGGGTCGCATCTTTCCACAATTTTATCTCGGCTTGGCCGTTGGGAAGCGAAATCAATAAAACATCTTGGCCCTTGAACTTTTCAAGACGCGAAACAAGTCCTTTAGAAACGTGAACATTGGGAATTCCGTGGTTATTCGCCAAAAGCTGCACGTGAGAAATCATGCTGCCGGAATCCGTTGTTAAAATACCATTTACCTTTTGTAGGAACGAGGGGGTTTTTACAAAAACATAAATACCATCCGGCTGCCAGAAATAATCATCTTTTTCTAACTCCTGGGGGCTTGGCATAATAAGTTTACCCCGTGCGATGCCTGGATTTAAAATCCTAAACATAGAAATTACGTCGCTGCCAAAAACACGAATTTTTTCGCCAACAACTAATTGCATGGATTGATAAACAGAACCCAAAAAGTTTGCAAAAGGTAAAGCGGAATTTAGACGTAACACGTCGTCAACAAAGAGATCTGTGGCAGGAGCGTATTTGCGATACTTTGCCAATGTCGCCGCAAACATGGCATTTAACCGCTGTTGCATTGTATTGATCTGGCCTTCGATGTCACGAATGTTGTTAATAACTTCTGGCGGAGTCACGGTGCCGTTAAACTTTAGTTGGGCTTGAATTTTTTCAAGACCGCTTTTATTAATTAAACCCACGGAGTACATGGAATCGGCATAGCCTTCAATAATTTTTGCCGCGTCCGTTAAGCTAATGGGCGAACCCGAAGCTTGGGCTTTTTCGATATAAGCATTTCCAAGCGAAAAGTTAATCATCTGGAGCTGCTTTAACAGATCAAGATATTCATAGCGACAGTTGATATTTTTGTCGGCATTACATCCCGTGCGGGTGGTGGCGAGTTCGCCGCGTACCTTAATAGATATAGCCCCGATTTTTGCAATTAGATTTGGAATTTTGTCCATTCCGTCTGTTGAAGCTTTATTATTTATGACACCATTGAGAGCCGAGGCCTCGTCCATCACGCCTTTTACTTCTCCGGATGGAGTGTAAAGTTTTAAAAACTCATTAATGCTGCCGCCGCCCAATAGAGCCGTCATGCCATCGACCGCTTTTTGCGCGTACGCTTTGGCCTGCGCATTCGTAGCCGTCTTAATATATTCTTTAACACGTTCAATGACAGTCCATGATGGCGCATCATGAACTTCGTGACGAAGATCTTTAAACGCCGGATCGTATTTCAAAGCATCAATCGCGGCAACGCGGAATTCGTTGACGATATCTTGGCTGTTAGCATGGTAAACGGAAGTGTTAAGTAAGTACGAAAGCAAAAGAGCGTCGTCACTGGTAAAGTCGCGCGTGCGATGCGTGTTCTCGAGTTGATTTGCGACCTCACCCCATTGATAGTACGCATAGTTTGGATTGCCACGGTTATCACGCCATGAAAGCGGTAACCACGGCATTCCTGTATCAGGAATTTTTCGCAAGAACTCTTGCACGATGACATCCTGAGACTTTCCTTCGGCGCGCGCTTGCTCTTTAATCGTCACAAAGAGCGGAATGCCATCGGCACTCAAATCATTGAATGCACTTTGCACTTCCGATGGCGGCGCGACGCGCTTTTCGGTAGTATTATTGTAAAGACGATTCATCCGCTGGTTGAGTTCCAGCGGAGTTTCTGCCGACGCAGAAATACAAAAAAAGAGAATGGAATATAAACTTATCTTGTTCATTTACGTACCTTTAAGATAAAGTTGTTTTGCAGTGAGTTTATTCAAAATGATGCTTCATGTCAATTTTTCAGCGCCACCATGTAAATTCTTTCAGAAGCTGACGTTTTTTGTATTTCTATGTGTTTTCAATAACTTATCTTATGGATCAGACCTTATAGCCATAATCGATAGCGGCCTCGATAGGAACATTCCGCAGGTGGCAGGGGCCAATTTCTTCGATAATACATTAGATACTTCGGACCAAATTGGTCACGGTTCTGCTCTCGCCCAAGAGATTTTAGCAGTAAACCCCAAGTCCCGATTTTTACCTGTGAAAGTTACTAACAACGGCGATGGAATTACTCCAGAAATTCTTGCACAAGCTATAAATTTTAGCGTCGAAAAAGGCGCAAAAATAATAAGTCTCGCCTTTGCCATCTCTAAAGGAAGTGATGACCTCAAAAAGGCTGTAAAATATGCGGCAAAAAAGGAAGTTATACTCGTGGCGGCCGCTGGAGTTGGGCTTGCAAATCCTTATGAACCGGTCGACGTTTCCACCATTTTTCCGCAAGCCTACCCTGACGTTTTAGTGGTTGGTAAATCAATATCCTGTAGTGAGCCCGCCAGCGATTCTAATTTTGGAAAAAAAATTAACTTCGTGATTCCTGAAGGTGAAACTAAAAAACGTGGCTCCAGTTACACGGCGGCGCGGGCCGTGGGTTTATTATCCTTATTAAAAAATAAAAAAAGGTGGCAACCTTATTTAATTTCGGTGCCACCTCAGTTTAAAAGCAAAATGGGCCAAGGCTGCCTCGATAGTAAAAAACTTATCGAGGCCAACCGTGCTAATTAATAGCCTGCACTTGCTGCGTCTTCCGTTAAGGGCTGGATCAAATCCATAACATTCGAGCGACGCGAGTTAAAGATTCCACCAAAGAAAGAGCCGGCGGCCTCTTTTAATTGCGGTGCCATGGGGAGAAAGTGACGGCGCGACGCCGTTGGCAGTCCTTTATAAACCTTCATGAAACGGAACAGTCTTGTTCTTTGTAAGTGACGTCCTCCCGACTGGTATTCGTCAAGCTCCCACTTTTTATTATCGTTTACTTCCTTAACAAGTTCGTTATAAAGCGCAACCTTTAAAAGCTCGAAGGATTGTTGTAAACCTAGGGTTTCGGCCTCCAACATTTTTAATACCTTTTGTTCTATCGGCATGGTCACCATTACAAATTCGGTAACTGCCTGTTCCCAGTTTTGAATTTGACCGTCCGGAGAATAACCCACTGTCATAAAATTCAATCGCCCTAACTTCTTTTCTGAATTCGTACCGATGAAGGAATCAAAAACATGGTAAGTGAGTCCATCAGGCAAAAACTTGAGAGATTCCGGAACGTAAGGATTCATTTCGAAATTATGATCATAGCCTTTTTCTTTAAGAGTGGCTTTGAGGACATCATTCCTCATGGGCCACTGACCAGGCTTAACCACGAGCACCGAACACTGATTGGCTAGCGCCATCTGAACCCATGCGGCCGCGGCATTAATAATCACCGGAATTTTTTGCGAACACTTCTCAAGAAAAGGAGCAACATCCGAGGAAACATTCGTATCAACCACGGCGACTTTATAACCTGATTTAGCGGCCGCGGCTTTCACAGTTTGAGAAAAGTCATGGTTATCGCTAATTAATAAAATGTCGGCAATGGCATAAGTTCCGTCTTTGGCGAGGGTGTTATAAGTATTTTCCGTCAGGCGCGGTAATGCTTCTGCGGCAAAAACCTCAAAATCTTTAAACCCAACGACTCGGCCACCTTCGGAAATTTCAAAACGGAATTTTTTGTTTCCAAAAGACTTATCGGGTTTAACCTGTGTAGCAAGTGTCGGCGAATTAAACACCACCGGCGCTGATGAGTCCCGTCCAGAATACTGTAATGGTAAGGACTTTGAGTCTTCGCCCTCTTGGTCTAGGGATTTTACGACGATCATAGTTGTACTGCCGTCGGTACCAACTTTTCCCGCAAAGCTTTTATGATCTGCGGTAAGTTTTCGCGATTTGATACTTGCTGTGACGTTAAACTTTTCACCCAATCCAATTATGGGCACTTCTCCCATTGATTTTCCAACTGTTACCTTGGTTACCTCTAAGGGATAATTTACTTCTACGGAAACAGGGATTGTCTTAATCGTCTCACCCTTAAACTGAATTTCAACGGAGGCATTGGCGGCAAAACCCACGTTCGCATTATCGGCAATTTTGAAGGGTAATAGTTTTTGAATCTGCGACTTGCTTCTGGCCGCGACGGGCTTTACTTGTTCTTGTTGTGTCCCCACTTTTACTTTACTTGACGAGGGGGTAATTTTTGCCACCAGGTCACCATTTTGCGTTGCCGGACCCCAGTTATTAATATCAAGAACTAGGAAGGCCAATTCACCAGGAGCAAATACTCCGTCGGCATTCTCATCGACCACAAAACCTTCAACAGTAGGCTTAATATTCTGTGCCAGGCTCGTCATGATGACGTCTTTTACACTATTATAAGAATCCGTAAACATACGGGGATAGGCTTCCCTTTCGCGAGAAAGAACATAGGCACTATAAGCCGTGTCATAGTTCCTTTTATATTTTTCCGCGCGAGTGGCATTATATGCGCTCAAGAAACCGAGTTTAGCTTGTAAAGTTAGATCATTTAAAATTTGCGTATGATCAAGTTTAGCATATTTGCTTTTATACCAATAAGTTAAACTGCGGGCGGCTTCGGCTTTAGCAACCGGTTTAACGGCCGCATAAGCCTTTTTTGCCATTTCGACGAAAGCCTTTTTATATAGTTCCGCGTATTTTACTTTTTCTTGTTCACTCCCACCGACTTTTTTGGGTGGCTTGAAATAGGGACTACTTTCCCAATCCGGCTCATCAAACAAACGCGATTTAATTTCCGCGTCCGTATTTTGCTCTACTACCGGCACTGGTTTTAGAGTTTCCGGCTTCATGAGGTTGGCTTCCGCTTCGCGCGTGGCACGCTCTTTAGCTTCTTTTTCGGCACGCTCTTTAAGCTTGTTGTCCGTTACTTTTTCGGCTTCCGCTTTTCCAACAGCTGTACCACTCTCTACATATTTTGATTTCGCCGCCAAAGCCTGCCCGGCCTTAACGCCGTCTTGAAAGCCATAGTTTTCGGTTTTTCCTTGTTCCAAATTAAATTTAGAAACTTCACTCATAATTCCTGCATCGCCCATTTTCTCGTATTCCGTCATTACCTGGGCAAAGAGTTTTTGGTATTTGTCGCCAACGGCTTGCTTAGAGGCGTTCTTGTCACTATCAGCTTCCACTTCGTTAAAAGCATCTAGAGTTGCACGGCGAATTCCTTCCGTGCGTCCATGCATGGCTCCCAGAGTCTGGACATCGGCAATGAGCTTCCGCGGATCTACCGGCTTCGAATTCATAAGAAAAGCATTGGGATTTTTCGGCACATTCGACGGAATCACCATAGCTTCATATTTAATATACCCTAATACTTCGCGATTATTTTTACGGTCTTCAATCGCGCGGCGAACGACGTCGTTCCAGTCTTCGCTTTGAAAGGCGCCAGCGGCGACCGACAATAATAAAATTGAACCTAGTAATTTAGTTTTCATAGAGATCTCCCAAGATCACACCAGTTTTTTGACCACAGACTACCTTCTGGAAACTCCAAAATATTGATCGACGGACGCATGCCGATGACTTTGCGGTTCATAATTTGTCGGGCTTCCAAGTTATATCCCGGCGCACATTGCTTTTTCTCGTCTGGAACCATTTCAAAAGCCATATTTCGGCGGCATTGATGGGCTTTACGCTTTTTTCCCGTTGCTTCGTCACCAAAGTTACAGCCTGGACCACCACCGATACCTAAAAATCCGGGTTTCTCTACCCAGTACGTCGACCGATCGGCGGCGGGGTTTGCATTATTCGAATCCGCTGTAATAACGGGTGAAACATTCCAAGACCTCTTACATTCGATTTCGGTACGTTCATTCATTGTGTTGTAGCCCTCAGCACAACCCTTTTCTCCGTAAACAGTAACTTCGTAGGAATAACGTAATTCACTAGTTAGAGAGCAAACTTCTTTCGTAGTATGCGTAACTTCCGTTTCTTCTTCCTCTCTTTGGTTTACGGCAAAATAAGGAACATTTAAGATTTTTGAGGCTTCGCCATCGACAGTCGGCGTATCACCGGCAAATCCGGCAATACAGGCACCTGAGTTAGAAAAATAGGAAAATACGCGTAACGCTTTTTCAGTAGCGCCCCAGCTTCCGCCAGAGGATTTACCGAGAACAAGAATTTTGTCCTTGTTTTTGTAGTTAGCTTCCAGAATTTTCCCCTTCATGCTTGTACCATTAGATGAAATGACAAAGAAAACACCGTTTTTAGATTCGATCACTTGATCGATGGTTTCGGTCGTACATTTATCATGGCTGCTAATAGTGCCATCGTGGTCGGTTAAATAGACCGGGTATCGGCAGTCTTCATCGGCGGTGGCGGCAACATAAACGCGTACACCTTCCTCATCATCCTGGAAATACCAGTCATTACCAATTTTAATATTTAGCCGGGCAATTTCTCCAGTGTGCTTTTGAGAAATTTCCTTAAACAAGTCCTTGCTAACCGTAACTGAGCCGGTATTTCCGCCCCAAGTCACGTTGCCAACGTTTATTTCTTCGCGGCCAAAAATCAGGTAAGCGTCAATCGTCGCTAATTGGGGGTTATCCTTTTTATCAAAACTAATTTTGCGGTTACGTTTAGATAATACCGCGTCGGAATTTACTTTTTTGCGGTTCCAGCCCGAGCTGCTATACCCGCCTTTATTACCATAGCCACCATTACCGCCGTACGGAGACTGCTGACGACCAGATTGTGGAGACTGGGTCGGTCCAGGTGTTACGGCGCCGGGATTATCTGGAAGGGTAATGATTTTGGGTCCTGATGCTGGCCTCTTTTGTGTTCCTTGCGGCATTTGACGGCCCAAAGCTGGCTGATTGCGAGAAACCTCGGGGCTATCTTGTATTATTACGCCATCTTCCGTAAGTACGACATGTCCCTTCGGCTCTTGCGCGGCCGCTGCATTAATACTTAACCCTATAACCGTCGATAAAAGGATTTTCATATAAATTAACCTTTCAATGTTTCTTTCATTCGTTTAGTAATTAAAAAAACTAAAAATATAGTAATCAAAAGTACGATAATGTTTACGGCGCTCATCGAGTGCAGAGAAAATTCCGCCGTATTTGGTATGATCACGAGAGCGGCGACAAACTTGCTGGAAGAGGCCCCGAGCACGTCAATGAGAACTTTGGCCTTATTATTATTGCGCCAATTTCCTGCTGAGTAGACAAGTTCACGGGACGTGCGGTTTACCGAATAAGTTAAGCTGTTATCGATAAGTTTTAAGGCCACCGACAAAACCGGTGCATCAAACAAGAATGTCAGAGCGAAACCCATGAGATTTGCAAGCGGCAAAATAAATAATCCCATCATAAACCCAAGTACTTGAAAGACCGGAGGAACAAAAAATAAAACGCTCAAGAGACTTATCAGATTTAGACCTAAATAAAATTGGCCAAAGAAAATACTTTTGGCGTCAAGTCTGGGGTAGGCCATATCGACCACTTTATTAAATTGAAAATCAATGAAGGTACTGCAAATTTGCAAGCTAATAAGCGTAAGGAAGGTCAGTAAAAATACGCGGTTTGACGAAATTATCTTCCAAGCCGAAGAGTCATTTTTATCGGCTTCAGTCTGCTCCACCACAGCTAGTTTTTTTGGCTGATGGTTATTTAAAGTTTTCCCAAAGGACCAGCTCGCAAACACTAACGCCAGCATAAATAAAGAAGCAATCAAAGGCATTTCGATAGAGCCCACTTTAGCCACAAACAACGCCACAAAACCACTGCCAAGTAAGCCGCCAATGATTCCTCCGCTTGCAATTATGC
This sequence comes from uncultured Bdellovibrionales bacterium, assembly GCA_964498095.1. Taxonomy (GTDB): domain Bacteria; phylum Bdellovibrionota; class Bdellovibrionia; order Bdellovibrionales; family SG-bin7; genus SG-bin7. Next base: position 37,299 of record CAZCFY010000004.1, read on the forward strand.
CATATATTTTTTTTGTATCTTTGGCATTAAAGAGTGCGTTCGTGTGCGACCAAAATTGCTCAACCATCAAAAGGGAAAATACATCTCCCCAAATGTAAAGCGCAATGGCACTTGCGGGCATTTGTTTTAGAGTTAAAGATATAATGGAAAGTAAAACCGTAAACACTACGGCGGAAATTAGCGTCACTCGGCGCGCCGGAACAAAATCAATCGTCTGGTTATAAACGTACACCACGGCAGCCAAAACCAGCACACTTCCCGCCCAAATGTAAGGAAGGATTTCGATGCCGTACCATTGAATTAAAAGCGAGTTTCTGACCGACTTTATGATGTAGAAAGTGGTCATGATTATCAAAAAATTGATAAACAAATGGATGACGAGTGATAGCTCGTCTCTTTTCACACAAAAAACGTTCCGCAAAAGAGTTTTCATTAGATTTCCGTTAAATTAACCGTATTATACGGATATTTATTTCAAACTAAAGAGAGAACTGTAGAAGGTAGAAACTCTACATTTCTAGCGACAATTTTTGTCGCTCTTCTCGAGTTGGGCAAAAATTCGTCCACTTCGATAAGAGAAATAGAGCCAAAAACTGGCAAGAATTAACGACGCTATTCCTAATAGCCTTACGCCGTTCATATCCTTTACTGAAATGGATATAAATAGGCTAATAAGAATACCTAAGACCTTGGCAAACCGCTGAATAAAAATGTCGATAAACGACTTCACTAAGTAGGCGTCTTTAGACTCCAAAGGCACGTATAGAATCTCCTTGGAGCTCTGATTTAACGAATAGTTAAAGCCATTGTCGACGATACTTAAAAGACTCCCCGTCCAAAGCATTGGTAGCGCGACAAAGCCAATGGATCCTAAGGCAACCAATACCGGTAGAAGCATTATACCGGCGGCTACTCCGAATTGATTTAAAACAAATCCCGTCAAAAAGAGCTGAACAACGACGGCCAAAACATTTGTAAGCGCATAAACACTGGAAAAATGGCGGCCAATATCGGGCCCATTTAAAAAGTGAGTGACACTGGAAGTAAATTGAAAGTCTAGGATTGTCGAAACGATCTCGTAGATCATAACGATACCGACAATAGGCAATAAATATCGCGATTTTAAAACCAAGCGCGCGCCCAAAAGCGGCATTTCGCGCAAGCGGGGCTTTTCGAAGGCAGTCACCGGAGTAACCTCTTTTTGCTTCTTAAAGTACAGACTCTCCCCAGCCTCTATCATCGCATTGGTTTTTTTGACTAACATATTTAGAACCAAAACTGCTAAACAACAGATAATCATCCAGTTGGAAACAGAAACCTTATCGATAAATCCGCGCAGCATGATGCTGCCAATAGCGCCGCCGATAACACCGCCAAGTCCTACCTTCGAATAAATTAACTTCGCCCCTGCCGTACTTACGCACGAATTTATATAGGCAAAGAAAGCGGCGGCAAATAACATGATAAACACGTCTCCACAGGCATAAAATAGCCACGCGACCACGTGTCCCGGAGTTTGAATCCAATAACTTAAACCAAAAAACATGGCCGAAAACATTAGCGACAAAATATAAGTTACCTGCGGGCCACGAAAGTGCACGCTTAGGAAATTAAATAAAGACATGCAACCAATGGCGAAACCTAAATTTAAAATTTTGGCAAAGAGTTCCAGTTGCGAGGCTGAGTAAAGCGTCCCAAAGGTTTCAAGTCCCCTTTGATCATAAAATTGCACGAAGAAAGACTTTTTTAAAGGCTTAAGAATCCAAAAGATACTTACCACCGTAAAAAAATAGGTGAACATGTATATTGAGATCATCCATTCTTTACGAGTAGGTTTTGCCACGGCTAACCGCCTTATCTATTTAAGTCGCGAATTTGCGGGAACTCATTTTCAATAGTATCAAGTAGAACTCCACCTAAATAGTTAGGAATCCACTCATTAAAAGTCTTATTGTAGGATACGTCTTTTTCTTTTGGATCACCCATATTGATAACACCAACAAGCTCACCGTCGTTGTTTAAAAGAGCACCACCCGAATTGCCGTACATGATATGGCAAGTTTCACCCATATGAATAGCCTTAAGACGCAGAAACATTTCCTTGTACTTTTCGTTTAATTCCCTTTTTCCGAGGCAGCGCGTATAATTAATAGAAACATTCGCCTTTATTACACCTGGTGGATCATATTTTACGCGCCAAACTTTAAATTCCCCGGAAGGCACTCCCCGGGCCAGGGGAAAAAATCCGTGGTACATGCCCGGTGTGTCGCTTAGCTCGATAACCGAAAAGTCTGAAAACAATTTCCCTTGTTGCATGATATCCACGGTCTTTACTAAGCGCGTACATTTATAGGTACCCGCCAGTTTTTCTCCGTCGGCTGTAAAATAAACGCGGGTATTATTGCAATCTGCCTGGCTTGAAACGCAGTGATTGTTCGTAATCGCGTGCTTTTCGCCGATGAGAGCCAAATTACAGAAGCTCATGCCTTCTTCTTTTTTAGTGAACATGTAGCCCACGCTTTGGAGCGCCGAACGGATATCAAAGTTAGGTGCCTTTAAAAAGTCGTCGATTTGCGACTGAGCTGTAGCAAAACGGGCAATAAGTGAAAGTCCTAAAATTAATTTTTTCACTTCACGACCTCTACGTTCACAACCGGTTTGTTTTTCTTATCAAGAGCTAAACTCACTTTGACTGCGCTAAACGTACCGTCTTCCAACTCCACAACTTTTTGCGAAACTGGGTAAGCAATCAAAGATTTTGCCATGTCACGGACTTTACGGGCGCCATAATGGAAGCTAAAACCATTTGCAATAATGTAATCGTAAACAGATTTATCCACTTCGACCTTGTAGTTTGCATCCATTTCTTTAATGACGGACTTAATCTCAAGTTGGGCAATTTTGGCGGCATTTTCGGGATTGTGGTGATGAAAGATAATGATATTCTCGAAACCAATACGACCCGCGAAGTAACTACCGAAGGCCCCTTCCGTTTGGAGTTTATTTAGAATTTCTGTTTTAAGCTCATCTTCATCTTTTGGAACATAGCCTTTGTATTTTTCTGAATACTGTCCCTTCGTCTCATCAGCTATCCCTAATACTTGAGTATCGTAGGCATTAATCAAATCCATGGCAAAGTTCGAGGTAAAGAACATAAAGCCATTAGTAAAGTTCGCTTCAATGCCCGAATTATCTTTAACTTTCCCAGTGTCCATAAGAGTAATGAACGCTTGGAGAATGTCGGGATGCCCTTTATCCGCTTCGTCAAAAATAAGAACTGAAGACGGGTGGTTGTTGATAAACTGGGTAAGTTCACCCCCACCCTCTTTATAACCAACGTAAGATGGCGGCGCGCCTAAAAAGCTTTGCAGAGAATGCTCAGCCTTATATTGATTCATCCCCCACAACTTATGCTTCATACCAAAATGGCTGGCAGTTAACTCCGCTAAGTAGGTTTTACCCACACCGCTCGGTCCTAAGAACAGAAAGATACCAGCGGGACGGTTGGGTTTTGAATTGCCGGCAGCGGTAATCAAAAGCGAGCGATGAATCGCATTAACAGCCTCTTCGTTACCGATGTATTTTTTAGACATATCCGTTTTGAATGCCTTAACAACCTCTTTAAAAGAGCGGCTTTCTTTTTCATTTCCTGTATTCATTAGCTGCTGATTATTGGACATGGAGCCAACTTGATTACGAATATCTTGCAGAGTAACTTTATAGCCTTTTTCAACATTTTTTAAATTTAGGTTAGCAGCCACTGTTTCGATAACACCAATACCGATACGTGGATTGTTTTCCGTTGGAATATAACGGCGAGTAAGATCTAAAACTTTTTTAAGAATTTCATCGGGAAATTCTATGCCGTACCGTTTATTTTCTTTCTTCGCACGGCTTTTATAAATCGCCAGCAGCACAGATTCATCAGGCTCGCCCACTCTAATTTTATTAAAGCGCGAAAAGAATGCGTCTTTTGTCCGTAGTACTGGCATCTCTCCCGCCGAGTCCGTGAGGGTACCAATCACGGCTAACTGACCATTTGCCAAATTTGTTTTCATAACTTCGGTCACGTCGGTGTTATCATCTTTGCCGGTGCCAAGACCGATCAACTGATGAATCTCGTCCATCACCAAGATAACTTTTTTGCCCGAGGCGGCAGAAACGATTCTTTCCATTTTCTTCTCAGAAAGACCTTTCGTGCCCTCTTCGCCCATTTTTCCAAGGCTGATCATGTAAACACTCCAACCCTGCAACCACTCGGGAACTTGCTTTCTAACAATAAGCTGGGCCAAGCGCTCAGCCAACGCTGTTTTACCAACTCCGGCAGGACCCCAAAGTAGGCTTGAACGTTTCTCGCGCGCGGCAATCGTGGCAATAACTTGTTTCACTAAATCGTCGCGGCCAATAATTTCGTTAAGTGTAGGATAAACTTCTGGATGCGTTAAATCATTTGATTTCACGGTGCTGTCTTTAAATTCCTCTAAAACGGCCCGATCGGCAGGCGTTAGTTCCGCATAAACAGTAGCGTCACCATTATCATCGCAGTTTGCGAAATATGTTTTGGCTAAAATTTTAGAGCGAACACGAATAAAATCCACGCCAGTATCAAAACTCACGTTCCCTTGCATAACGTCGCGGGCCGAAACATCTTCACTACATTTTTTGGTTTTTTGTGTGGCTGCGTCCCAGTATTGCACAGACGCCTTATTACCAGAATAACCAACCATTAATACACCAGTATTAACAACAACAACTTTGTCAACAGCGGCTCCCACACGCGAAGATCTTCCACTTTGATTCCAGATCAGATCACCATCGATACCATCTGTCGCTTTTGGATTATTTGCATTCAATACTCCCACGCAAACGCTGCCTTTATCAGATACAACGGTGTCAAATGATTTTTTCTCAGCATCCGTACAAATCGCAAACGCCACAGTGGAAACAAAACTTAAAAGAATGGGGGATAAAATTAAGTTTTTCATTTGTTCTTTCTCTTTTCTTTTTCTTGTTCTTGTTCAAGGACTAGTGGGTCTGGGCCTTTGGGGTTTCCAAGGTCTCCGTTTTTCTTAGGCGGTTTGTTACCCTTTTTTGTGGGATCACTATTGTCTTCAGTCGTGCTGTGATCTCCACTCCAGCCACCGACTTCATGCATTTCTTCAATATGAACCTGTAACTCCTCGTTGACGGCCTTATTAAGTTCCTCGGGCGTATCTACAGAGGTGTGTTTGCCTTTGCCAACTTCGGCGATCTCATCAAAAAGCTGTCCTTCCCAAGCGGGCACGCCAATTGTGATTGTGCTTACCCTATTACATTTCTCGTTGGCCTCGACCATCTTGCGCACTACATCTTGTACGGGACCACGCGCACAAGTATCGTCGCCGTCACTTAAAAGTAAAACTGTCGAACAATAGCGAGGTCCGATTTTCTCCACTTCTTTTTGGGCCATTTGCAGAGCACCAAAAATATCGGTGCTGCCGCGAATCGCAAGTTGGTTGGCGCGGCTGATTACTTCTTGCTGTTTATTATCACCAAAAGGAACCTCTAAAATAATGTCAGAGGCAGAACAACCAGCAAAACTGATTAAACCAGCGGCCGAATTCTTCGGCATTTTGGTCATGGTTTGCGCCAAGATGTTGCGGACAGCATCAATCGGTCCGCCCGACATCGAGCCGGAGACATCAATGACAACCAACACCCCGTGCTTTTGCACATCACTGTACTTAAAAGTCGGTTTATAAGCGTAAAGCTTACTTGCGAACAGGATCATCGTTAAAACGAAAGTTGCGGTTACAAAAAATAACATCATCGCTTTTTTCATTTTCGTGCTCCTTACTTTAAGTTTTGTGGAAAGCGTGTATCAGTATTATCAATCAAAGCTAAGCTTCCTTTAGCGTTGATAGTGGCGTAAATTTTCTTAATGCGTTGAGCACGCGCTGGGTCCGCCTGCTTAATGGTCGAAATGTAAGACGAAATTTCACGTCTAAGTGATTTCGTAATACGGTCACGTACAGGAACGGCACCCATCTTTTTCTCCATGCTCGTATCGACCGTAAATTTAACGTATTCGTTACTTACGGTGACATCGATCCGATGGCTCTCCATAATTGCCTGGCGAAGTTCTGCGATAAATTTATAAGAAATGAGTTCTAAGTCCTTTGTTTCAAGACCGCGGAAAACCACAACTGAGTTTTCAATTCGCGACCAGAAATGTAGTGGGATCTGTTCTTTCTCTGGAGTTTCCTTATTGAGAACATAGTCGCGCACTTCGCGCACCATTTGTTCGTGATCAACCGAAGCCGGTTTATCCAAGATCATGTGTTGCGCGTAGTTACCCGTCATGATTATGATCGAGTTACGTAAATTGATTTCGTTTTTAGTGCCTTCGGCGTAAATACCTGTTTCAATCAAACCGCGCAGTTCGCTTAAGGTATCTTTTGCATTTGGACTCTTGTCGACTTCGTCCATTAACAAGATAAATGGCTTTCCTTCCATCGCCTTAATTTGACGGTATTGGCTAGAAGCCGCATCAAATTGCGCAAAGAAGTTCATATCTACTTTTACGATGGGGATTTTCAAGAATTCAGAAATCACCTGAACAGATTGGGTTTTGCCAACACCCGTAGGACCGACAAATAACATGGTCGCCAAAGGTTTATCCATTTTCACAACACCTAAAGAAAGCGACGAGAACTCACCTAAGATTTTACTTTTAGCGTCCGCCTGACCAATGATTTCGTTGTCAAAGTGCTTGCGGAAGGCAGCCATATCGATATTTTCGATGGCTTCAGAGTCAAAAACATTTGAAAGCAAAAAGCGTTTAGCCTCTTGTAAAGAAATTTGCTTTTGGGCTTGGCCTTTTTTACCCACAGTTCCGAAAGCTTTCGCCAAAGACTCGGCGACTTTGTAAGAGCGCAGCGGCTCAACCTCTAAGGGATTAAGTTCTTTAGCTGTACTAATAATGGCGCCTAGAACTTTTTCGCTAAAAGATACGTTGTAAGAGTCAGCGAGCTTTTTCATCTTAGCGTTTAACATTAGTTCTAGTTCATGGGCCGAAGGTTGCGACATAGCGATGACGTTACCGAGACGGCGAAGTGTGGGGTTAGAAGCTTCCGCTTTTTCCCAAACGTCGTTATTCGCTGTCGTAATAATTTTCATTGAACCTGCGGCGATATCTTCGCGGAATAAAGTCATGAATATGTCCATCGCCTTAGGCGCATTCGTGGGACCAAGAGACGGATCATCTAAGAAGTTTTCCATGATAACGATAACTTTTTTATTTTTAAGAGCCATCATTACCTTGTCCATGGGGTTTTCTGTTTTATTTTGCGCCGCTGCTTTAGCTGCCTCTTGCAGTTTCACAAAAGAAGAGATCGGCAGGGAAAATACTTCGTAATCGGCAAATTCTGGGGCTTGGTTGCGTTTATTCGTGAATGATTTAACAAAACCGCGGATTAAGGAATCTTGACCAATTCCGTAGGGGCCGATGATACTTACCCAAGTATTTGTTTGGCTCTTTAAAGCCATTAAAATTTTGTCGTTATATTCTGGGCGGACGATCTCAAGATCAAAATTACCCATGCGGCTTCGGCGTCCCCAGTCTTCTCCATAACTCATTAACACGTTCATTTCTTCGGCCGACACACGGTCACTTGTTGATTTCGAAGAGACGCTGGAAAGATTGCCTTCGGGGTTAACGAAAAAATGCGTAAAACCACCCGCTGGTTTTGGGGCTTTTACGATCGCATTGTTATCGCGAAAACTATAGGTCTCATTTGATTTTTTCTCGAATACAACTTCTTTGGCACCAACTTCGCCAATACCGGAAATAGAAGTGTAGGTCATCGCGTCGCCATCTTGTAAGAAGAACCCGTCGGCAGAAAAGGCGATTTGCGGTTGATTACTTGTCACACTGGGCTTAGCTAAGACTTTACTTTTTCCGGTTTTATTAACCATGACAAGTTCGTTCTCATTTGACATATAAATGATACTTTCGCCGTCGCGGGTTACCGCATAGCGAACGGGATTTGCAAACTTCGGCACATCAAAGGGCTTACGGGATGCGCTTTCGTTAACAATTTCGTGGGGAATAAAAGCCACCGAAAGATTTTCGCCAACGCCTAGGAAGGCGCCATTAATCACTGGCACAATTACGCGCGGTACGCCTTTGGCGATACGTTGATTTTCTCTATTTTGATTTTGGATCAGAAAGCTCTGGTTGTTAAATAGCGCCCAGATTTCATTACGTGTATTGCGCAAAATTCCTGGGGCGTAGCCCGCGATAATTTGCTCATCCTTATTAAAAGGACTGTTCCACAAACCTCCCGAAACTAAGTTTTGCACGACGTCTTGGCGATTTGATAAAAGCTCCGGGCGATACAAATAGATGCCGGCTTTTACCGGTAAATTAGCTTTCGCAAAATGCTCTTCGGCCTCATGGTAAATGACCATATAATCTGTTGTTGGGCGAATATCTCCGGCCAGGGCGGCAACGGTAGAAAAGCAATAAATTGCTGAAAGGAATAAAGATTTCTGTGTGATCCAAACCATATACGTACTCCAAAATCACATTTAGTTTTAATTAGTTAACGCGCCATATTAACATAGGCAGGGGACCTTAGAAAGTTTGCAATCAGACCCATGAAAAGAATTCCCAAAGGGACAAAAAACGGCAGGTGAAGTGGTGATCCCGGCAGGAATTGAACCTGCGGCCCCCAGTTTAGGAAACTAGTGCTCTATCCAACTGAGCTACGGGATCACACTCATTTGGTTAACGCCGAAAAGTAATGAAATCAAGACATTAAGTTACTTGCTCGAGGGGCTCCCGTCTTTTAAAAAATGGCCAGGAGTGGCCGATGCCGCGAATTTTCTTCTTAGGTTTGTTTTTGGCCCTTTTGTTGGCGGGATGCGGGACTCGTTCGCAAGAAACATTTCGGGCCCAAGGAATTTATGGCGTGTGGTCCACTGATCGCATGGTGGATGGTCAAGTTAACAGAATTACCCTGGATATTTACGAAAACAAAACGATTTTTTCTACTCAATGCATTTCCCAAGGCCAAAGCGCCGAAGTGAATGCCGATATTCCCACAAATGCCACGGCGACCGAATATACAATATTAATAGGAATAGACCACGTATCCGCCAATGGAGCTATCAATTGCAAAATTCAGCTGCAACCGGTGACCGCCAATTACCACGTCGCCAATAATATACTGGAAATGAATTTTAACAATGAGACCACGCGCTTTCATTATTTGCGGCCAAATTCTTCCAGTAATATTCCAATTCCAAAGCCCAAAGCCCAATCAAACTCAATTTTAGGAACTTGGAGTACACAGCAAGTTTCAAATGAGGGTTACTACATTACAATGACGATGGTTGTGGAACAAGATTCAACGACCTTCACGAATCTTTGCGAATTTAATGGCGAGCATGCCGAGGTTTCAGAAACAATACCCACTGAGATTGAGGGACAGAAACTAAAAACAGCTAACGCCGTAGACAAGCAAAAACGCGCTGGCAACATAATCTGCACTTTAACAATAAAAGAAGGTGAGTTAGATTTTTCGGTAGACGAAAATTATTTAAAGATCTCTCTCTTTAATCAAGAACCGTTAATCTTAATGCGAAAAAATTAACTTATGTTACTAAGATTTTTTACCGCTATTTTACTTTTATTTTTCAGTAGCGCCTGTCAACAGAGCTCGACTTCACTTGCCCCGACACCCGAAGTCCCGACACCCGAGGGAATTTTTGGTGTCTGGAATTTAGATTCTCCCGAATGGAATGCGAAATTAACTCTGGATATTCGCGACAGTTACACCGTCATCAGGCAACGATGCTTTCATGCCGGCGACGCGGCGGTTGTCGAAATAGAGGTTCCCTCAAAAGTAGTTGATAGTGAGTTTATAATTTTTGCGGGTGCCGAACGCGAGACGGCGCGCGGACTCTTTGGCTGCCGCCTACGAGTAGAAGCGTATTCAACTTCTTTCCGTCGGACAGGAAACCAACTTGAAATTAATTTTAACGGCGAAACATCCCTCTTCAAAAGGTAATAGAAAAGGTGCCCGACACCAAATCATGAAGCAACGCTTCACTCCTAGAGTGAGCATGACGCGGTATGGACTGGATTTGGTGTCGGGCACCTTTTCTTTTGCCTTTTCTTATTCGTCGTCGAGTTCGTCGTCGCCGATGGTGCCGAGACCGTATTTTTCTACGCGGTAACGCATGGACCGAAACGTGATTCCCAAAAGCTTAGCGGCTTTCTTCTTAATTCCGCCAGCAGCATGAATCGCTTTTATTAAGAGCTCTTTTTCGATTTGCCCCATTACCTTGTCAAGATCGACGCCCTCTTCAGTAATTTGAATCTCATTACTAGAGGCCATTTTGCGCCCCGAAGGCGTATTCACGTATGGAGGTAAGCTCTCCGGCAGGATTTCCGCTCCCGCCTCAAGAGCCACCGTGCGCTCAATTAAGTTTTCTAGCTCCCGTACGTTTCCTGGGTAATCGTATTTTTTAAGTACTTCCATTGCCTCATGGGAAATCGTAGAAATATTCTTTCCAAGCTTTTGCGCATACTTTCTTAAGAAGTGACCCGCTAAGGTCGGAATATCGTCACGGCGCTCACGCAGTGGCGGAGTTTTAATATTAATAACGTTTAAGCGGTAATAAAGATCTTGGCGAAACGTACTTTGCGCCACCATATCTTCGAGAACTTTATTAGTTGCCGCGATTAAGCGGACGTCGACTTTGATATCGTCGATCGCACCTACGCGCCGAATGACTTTTTCCTGAATCGAGCGCAAAAGTTTAACTTGAATTTGCAGCGGCAGTTCACCGACCTCATCTAAGAATAAAGTTCCACCACTGGCCACCTCGAATAACCCCGCTTTATCGGCGACGGCTCCCGTAAAAGAACCTTTCTTATGACCAAACATTTCTGATTCCATTAGGGCCTCAGGAATAGCGCCGCAGTTAATCGTCACAAAGGGTTTATTTTTAAGAGGACCATTATAGTGAATGGCTTTGGCAATGAGTTCTTTTCCAGTTCCAGACTCTCCGGTAATCAAAACGTTAGTTGGTGCCGATGAAACCCGCTTAATTAAATCGTAAATTCGGTGCATGGGCTCTGAGTTACCAACGATGTTTTGAAAACTATACTCTACTTCGAGTTCTTTTTTGAGAGTCCGGTTTTCAACTTCTAAGTTCTGACTACGAAGCGCGTTCGCAATATTGATACGCACTTCGTCTATCTTAAAGGGCTTGGTAATATAATCGTACGCACCCATCTTCATCGCTTCGACGGCGCTCTCGGTGGTACCAAAGGCGGTAATCATTAAGAATATTATATTCGGACTCGTGTCTTTGACATGTTTTAACAGTTCTATGCCGGTAACGTTAGGCATTTGTAAGTCAGAGATAATCATGTCAAAGGTTTTACCCTTAAGGAGATCAATGGCTTGCTGACCATCTTCCGCCAAGGTTACAGAGTAACCTTCTTTTTTCAGCATGATATCGAGAAACTCCCGAATCGACTCCTCATCATCAACAACCATTATTCTGGATTTCATGAACGTCCCCTCTTTAATATTTCCAACGAATTCTTCTCTTTGGTCAACACTTCTATTTTACTATTCACAACTTCTTCGTTCGCCGGGAACTCAATCATGAATTCAGTACCCCTACCCAGCTCACTGTCTATATAGACCTTAGCCCCGTGCACCTCTAAAATTTTGTGCGTCACGGCCAATCCCAGACCCGTTCCATTTTTTTTCGTCGTGTGAAACGGTTCGAACATTTTTTTAACCGACAACTCATTCATCCCGACACCTTCATCACGCACCTTTAAAACCACTTTTTCGGGATAATCCAAGGTGCGTACCGTAATCCGCCCGGAGTCTTTGCCCTCCATGGCCTGGTAAGCATTTATGACTATGTTTAAAATCGCCTGCTTTAATTTATTAAAATTACCAAGGATTAACTTCTGCGCCTGTAAATCTAATGCGAGGCTAATTTTATGGTTCAAATTTTTGTTCATTTTTAGCAGCTCACAAACACTGGTGACGACTTCATTAAGGTTAATTTGCGTCTCGGGACTGCCTTCTGGCCGCACGAAATCTAAAAACTCACCAACGAGTCCATTGAGCCGCTTTATTTCTTTCATCACGATATTCATTAGTTTGGTTTCATCTTCCGTTTGGCTCTTGAGTAAAGAAAATAACAACTCGACGCTGCCGCTGATGCTCGCCAAGGGATTTCTGATCTCGTGTGCGATCCCGGCGGCCAACTGCCCGATGGCGGCCATTTTTTCCGCCTGCCTAACGTCACTCTCTAGCTTGTGGATTTCCGTGTTATCCTGGAAAAGCAAAATAAAACCAGATAACTCCCCTTCATTTTCCCGCATAGAGGAACAAATAATTTCGTAAATTCTTTTTTCGTCTTCGGTTTTTCGCATGTGAAGTATGCGGCGGTGAGGAATTAATTCCGAGCGCAGCTTCGGGGCCTCGGCCCTTTTATCGAAATACTCCGCGAAATGAGGAAATACTCGCGTAATCGGCTGCCCCATCAGATTTTCGCGTAAATTTAAAATCTTTAGAGTTGCAGGGTTACTGTGGATTATGCGGCCGAAAGAGTCCATCGTAATAATTCCCGTCGGCACGTTATCGACGATAAGTTTGTTATAATCTTGTAAGACTTGTATATCGCGGCCACGCTCTTTGAGCTCCACGCCCATCGTAGTAATTTGCTCACTGAGCAGTCCGGACAATACCGCGACGACAAAAAATGCAAGATTATTAATACCCAGTACGAAAATGATCTTTTGCCCTATTTCCTCCGTACCAATGAGTAGTAAAATGCTAAAGAGAATTGACGTCCATAACGCTAAAACCACTGCCCCACGGGTTCGAAACACAAAGCCGCAAAGAACAATATTTACCAGGAATAAAAACAGGAAAATAGATTGGCTCACGCCGGAATGATAGATGATAGCGGTCAAAAGAATCGTATCAAACGCAAAGATAGCAGCCGTGATAAGCCAATTCTTAAGGGCGCTATCAAAAAACCAGGTATAAACAAAGTGGACAAAGCAGGCACAAGCCAGCAACCCATAAATCGGCGTGATTAAATCTAGGTTCACGAAGTGCGGCTGTTGAATTGTAAGCAGGGCCGTAACGGACATGATAGCGACATAAAAGCCAACGCGAATGACCTCCACAACAAGCATTTGGTTTGCCCGTTGTGAAAAGTCAAAAATCAATTTGTTCTTCTTAAGTATGTCCCCTAGTACTCTCATTATCACCCGAATGTAGAGGCCATATTGAATACCGGCAGGTACATCGCAATTACGATGAATGCAATGATAACCCCTAGCACGACCATCAACATGGGTTCGATCAACGTCGTCATAGTAGAAACGGCAACATCAACTTCTTCCTCAAAAAAATCAGCTACTTTCGAGAGCATTGAATCAAGTGATCCCGTTTGCTCGCCGATGGAAATCATCTGAATAACCATATTAGGAATGCATTTGTGTTTCGATAAAGGCGCCGCAATGGTCTTACCATTAGTAATCGACTCTTTGGACTCCATGAATGCGGATTCAATATCAAAGTTATTCACGACTCGTGCGGAGACTTCGAGGCCTTCCACTATCGGAATACCTGACGCCAATAAAGTCGACAGTGTTCGACTGAACCGCGCGATTGCCCCCTTTTGAACGACGCCGCCTAAAACGGGAACGCTTAAAATAAAGTGATCCAAAATGCGCTTACCGCCCTCGGTTTTCGCCCAATTGTAAATGATGAAGCCCACGATAAACATTCCCATCAACATCATGTACCAGTAGTTGGCAAAACCTTCGCTGAGATTGACCACAAACTGCGTTAGCCCTGGCAACTCTTTACCTTGAGAGTTGAACATGCTCTTAAATTTCGGTACGACGAAAATCATGATGGCCGCAATAACCGCAAAGGCCACGAGAATAATCATGGCGGGATAAAACATCGCGCTACGTACTTTCTGCCGAACTTTTACGGATTTTTCTATATAGATGGCCAAACGCCCCAAAACGACGTCGAGCACCCCGCTCTGCTCTCCCGCGCGAATGAGATTGCGATAGAGTTTATCAAAGGCCCCTGGATGCTCATCCATCGCCGCGGCCAATGTGCGGCCTTTGTTAACGTCATCGACAATTTGATTGATTGTGGCGCGTAGCGGTTCACACGAGGAAGCACTCGCCAACATCTGCAAACACTGAATAATTTGAATACCAGAAGTCACCAGAGTTGCGAACTGGCGGGTGAACACCTGCAAATCCTTAAGGGGTACCCGCCGGTAAATGCGGGCGGCGCCCCCTTGCTGAACAAGAGAAATAGGCGTTAAATTTTCGGCACGTAATCTAACACGGGCTTCAGTTTCATTCTTGGCCTTTATGGTCCCAGTACGAATTTTGCCGTCGGGAGATTTTACTTCAAACTTAAATGTCGCCATCTAATTACACTCCCGCCTTTTTTAAGAGATTGTTAAATTCCTCTGGATCCGGAGTTGCTTCAAATGCCGCCTTTAATTCGATTCTTCGGCGTAATACCAAATTAAGTAGACTCTGGTTTATGGTAATCATGCCCGACTTATCTTGCCCGATCTGCATCATCCCATATATTTGATGCATCTTATTTTCACGGATGAGATTCCCAATTCCGGGGTTTACGAATAATATCTCCGCGATGGGTAAGAGTTGGCCAGCAACATCAGGAATTAATGCCTGGCTGATGACGCCTTTTAACGAGAAGCTTAGCAATGTTCTAATGCGGTCCTGATCATCGGCGGGAAAGACATTGATGATTCTTGATATTGTCGAAACCGCCGAATTGGTATGTAACGTCGACAAAACAAGGTGGCCCGTCTCCGCGATTTTTAGCGCCGCTTCGATGGTTTCCAAATCGCGTAACTCGCCGACAAGCACGACATCGGGATCTTGCCGCAGAACCTGCCTTAAGGATTTTCCAAAGCTAATTGTATCGTGATCAACTTCACGTTGATTGACTATGCACTTTTTGTGTTGAAACAAAAATTCAATGGGATCTTCAACGGTAATTATATGCCCCTGACGTTCATTGTTTATCCGGTCCACAATCGCTGCGACCGTCGTTGATTTCCCCGAACCCGTGGCGCCAGTCACCAGCACCAGTCCCTGATCGAATTTTGTTACCAGCTCAACAGGCTTCGGTAAACCGAGATCTTCAAGGGCCGGCACAGTATTAGGAATTTTTCTAAATACTCCCGCCAGACATCCACGCTGATAAAACATATTTCCGCGAAACCGCGCAATGTCCTTAACCGCGAAACTAAAATCAAGTTCCTTGGTTGATTCCAAACGGCTTTTTTGGCTATCGGTTAAAATAGAGTAAAGTAAGTTTTGGCAATCTTCCGGGTTAAGTTTATCGACTTTGACTTTAACCATGCTTCCATTGACCCGCAATATCGGCGGCGAATGCGCCGTTATGTGAAGATCCGATGCATTTTGCTGAACCGCTGTTTTTAGAAGCTGATGTAAACTTACCATCTTTAATCCCTAATAGTTGCCCCTAATACTTCTTCAATCGTCGTGAGTCCTACTTTTACTTTACGTAAAGCATTCCGTCTTAAACTATTCATACCTTCTTCGACGGCAATTTTTCGCAACTCTCTTTGAGTTGCCCCATTAAAAATCGCGTCCTTTACCTTAGGCGTGAGCTTCATAACTTCATGAATCGCTATACGTCCTTTAATCCCCGTGTTGTTACATTGGCGGCAACCCGGTCCACTCATTACATTGTAATCTTCCACTTCACTTTCGGGCACACCAAGATCAATCAAAACTTGTTTTGGAACGTCAATGGGCGCGCGGCAAGCCGTACATATTCGGCCGACGAGACGCTGGGCCACAATTAAATGGACCGTAGAATTCACCATGAAAGGCGGCACGCTCATATCCATAAGCCGCACCACGGTGGCTGGCGCATCATTGGTGTGTAGCGTACTGACCACCAAGTGACCCGTCGACGCCGCTTTAAAGGCGATTTCAGCAGTCTCTTGATCGCGAATCTCCCCGACAAATACGATATCAGGATCCTGACGTAAAAAGCTGCGTAATGCCGCTGAAAAGTTTAAACCAATATCAGAGTGCATTTGTACTTGATTAATCCCCTCAAGATTCATTTCCACGGGATCTTCCGCCGTACAGATATTTTTATCGGGAGTATTGATTTCGTTTAACGCTGAATAAATCGTGGTCGATTTGCCTGAACCCGTTGGGCCGGTGATTAAAACCATGCCCGTCGGTAAATGAATGGCATCCCGCAAGGATTTTAAATCGTCATCTTCAAATCCAAGATCGCCTAAGCCAACGTTGAGCTTAGATTTATCAAGTACACGCATTACGATTTTTTCGCCAAAAAGCGTCGGCAGGACGCTGACGCGAAATTCAATTTCTTTACCCGATTTAGTTTTAATTTTTAGACGGCCGTCCTGAGGGCGGCGACGCTCGGAAATATCAAGTTTTGACATAATCTTAATACGGCTCGTAATTGCAGCGGCGGTACCGGCGGGCGGCTGAACCTTTTCATGTAAAACACCGTCAATACGAAAGCGTACGCGGAATCTTTTTTCATAGGGCTCGATATGAATATCGCTCGCCCTTTGTTTCACCGACTCGGTTAACATTAAATTTACGAATTTTATTATCGGCGCATCTTCGGATTTAGCCGATTCATCAACGAGCTCGATACGGTCAAATTCCGTGGCCTGCGTCGCTTCGGCCGAGGATTCCAAGTCGCTAATAGCCGCGCCTAAGTTAGTCGAAGCTTCATAGTAGCGGGTGATACCGCTTAAAATTGCGTTTTCCGAGGCAACGACCATCTCTATTTTCGAAGAAGTTAAAAAGCGTAAGTCGTCGCGGATATAAATATTCGTGGGATCAGCGACGGCGACAACGAGAGTACCTAAACTTTGACTTACGGGAATCATCGTGTGCTTCAAACACAATTCTTTTGGCACAAGTTTCGTAATGGAGGGGTCAATATCGAATTGTTCCAAATCAACATGTGGCAACGAGTGTTGCTGCGCCACATATTCGGCAATTTTATTATCCGTGACATATCCTAAACGCGAAATGGCGGCGGTTAATTTTCCACCCGTAATGGCAACTTCCTTTTTTGCCTTCTCTAACTGCTCTGGACTAAGCAGTTTTTCTTTAACTAACAGTTCACCAAGACCGCGCTTTCCCACGCTTCTCCTCCATGAGTGAAAGATACACTTCGACCCTTGCGAATATTAAATCATAGGTGCCGTTTTTTGTAACTGGACCATGGACTTGGAACGTAAAATATTTTTAGAAATCTCCGTGATTTAGACTTAGACCAAATGCTTGCTCGGTCCAAACGAGGTCACAATACTTACCAACAATCTCACCGCCAAAACGGTGAACATTGAGAGTCTTTGATTCGCCAAGAAAAGTCTTAGACGTGGCTTCTGGGTTCAAATCAATTAGCATAGCCCCTTCGAGCAGAAAATTAAAAAAGGCAATTTCCTTAATTAGCAAATTTTCCGGCGTCTCCGGCGTGGTATTTAAAACCAGGGTGTATTGCGGTGGAATACAGCTAATTTCGTCGGCGGCAAGAGCCTTTAACTCTACCTTGAATAGACTTTGAGAAAAAGATTTTACCAAATCGCCTGAGGCCGCAACATCACGGTCAACAACATGAATTGCGAGAAAGCCCAACGCCGCAAGTCCATATACGCAGGCGCGGGCTGCTCCGCCAGACCCCACCACGAGAACTTTACCGGTAGGCTCATAATCGACTCCAGATTTTACGACTAAACGCCTAATTGCCTCACTTAAAAGCGAGCGCATCCACCAGTGATTACTCTTTCTAAACATGGCATCGGCGTAATGGAGGTAACTAATCTCCACAGGGTACTCGACCGTTAGGGACAAAGCGTTGTTATAAAAAGGCCTCTCGATACGTAAACATGTCACCTGCCGGGTTAGGGCCTTTAAGTCCTGAACAAATTTCTCTGGCACGCTCTCAATAAAAGTAATCTCGTTGGCAACACCCTTAGCTTCCACCAAAGTCTTTAACTTCTGATAGCGCTCCTGATTAATACCCTGTCCAATGACTCCCCACTTAATTGCCATACTTTTTAAACCACTCTTTCGCCAGAAGAATATCTTTTTGAATTTGCGCCTTTAATTCGTCCACTCCCGCAAATTTTTTCTCGCCGCGCAAGTAGGCCAAAAACTCCACCCTTAGATGCTGATCATATATATCTTCAGCGAAATCTAAAATTAATGTTTCGACCTTTGGTTTAGGCGAAATGGCCTCCGTGAACGTTGGGTTGTTTCCGACGTTTGTTACCGAAAAAACTTTTTTACCACCAATATGAGTGCGAGAAACATACACGCCGGTTTTCGGAAAAATTTCACTTTCATATTGCAAATTGGCCGTGGGAATCCCCAAACCACGGCCACGGCCATCGCCATGTATAACGTTGCCTTGAAGATAAAAACTACGGCCCAGAAAGTCATTGGCACTTACAATGTCGCCACTTTCGATTCGTTTACGAACTTCGGTGCTCGAAACGATTGTGCCGCCAACTTTAAACGCTGGCACGATGATGACTTCGAAATTAAAGAGCTTACTTTTTTCTTTTAAATATTCCGGCGTTCCTTGACGGTTCTTACCAAAATTAAAGTCATAACCTACCACCAAAGCTTTCGGCGAAAATATTTTTTTTATTTTCTCGTCTATAAACTCTTCGGGAGTCATTTCGGCAAGAGCGCGGTTAAACGACTCAACAACTAAAACGTCGACCCCCAATTTTTGCATTTGTTCGATTTGATCTTCCACGGAAAAAATTCTTTTCACCCCTTTTTGTGGTGCCAGCACTTGCAGTGGGTGCGGATCAAAGGTCATGACAACGAGAGAACCACTAAATTTTTTCGCGATTTTTGCAGCTTCGGTTATCAGCTCCCGGTGGCCACGATGGACGCCGTCGAAATTACCAATCGTGACAACCGCTCCCTTGAACTTGCCGGCAATGTCTTCGCCTTGACGGACTAATTTCATGACAGAAGTCCCTCCGCCCGGTCCCGCACGTGAGTCCAAGTTAGTTTCTTCATGCAGTCGTGAGTACCTAAGGGACAATTTTGTTGGCCATGCACTGAACACGGCCGGCAAGATAGTTCCACTTGAGCAATTCTCGATTTATCCTGCCATGGACGATAGCCAAAGGCGGGTACTGTCGGACCAAACGCCGCTACCGTTGGCAGCCCGGCGCAACTGGCAATGTGGCTTGCACCATTATCATTACTTACCAGCAATGTCCCTTTGCGAAATTTCTCATAAAGTTCCGTCACATTGGTTTTACCGGTGATGTCTTCAGATTGAGGAATAAGCGCCGCGATCTTAGCATTTAAATCCACCTCTGCGGGGGTTCCGGTAATTATGACCCGGTAACCTTTCTCCTGATAATATCTTCCCAGGGCGACAAACCCCTCGGGACTCCAGCGTTTGGTTGGCCACTCACTCCCCGGCGATAGAAAAATGATTTTCTCTTTTTGAGGAAGAGCGGGCTCAACTTGGAGGCTAAAAATCTCTGGTATCTTTGGTGAACCTTCGGGATCAAACCATAAGAACTTCTTCGCTAAATTGAGTTCGTCATCTATTTTACTATCTAAATGACGAATAAGTTCCATCTGCCGTAATACCTCGGGCCAATACATGGGCCGGGTTACACGTTTATGAAAGACCCAAAAGTTCCACCAACTCTTATAACCAATTTTATTTTCAGCGTTTAGACCATGTACAAAATAAGCCGTGCGTAAAGACTTATGCGGCGAAATAACATATTTATATTTCCTGTGACTCAAACTTTCTTTGATTTCCTTCCATTTCGACGCCGGCTTTTTTCCTACCTCAAAGACTTCATCCGCCAATTTTTTATCGAGAAAAAATTTTCCGACTCCCTGGCGGCAAAGAAGCACCAAAGGCACGCCGGGATATAAACGCTTAACATTTTTGATGAGTGGAATACTGAGTACTAAATCTCCGACAAAGGCAGTCTGGATGATGAGATTGTACTGTGCCATTCTATTCCTTCTTTAATACCAAGCAAAATCGCCTCTAAAGGAACCAAATCGTAACACATTGGCTGGTTTTGGCAAAGTCTCTTCCAGCAGGGACCACAGCTGACTTGCGATAAAATCTTCTTTCCACGCCCAAAAAGTTCAATCTCATGAGCACACGTTGGACCAAACCACGCTACGACCCACTTTTCGAGGGCAACGCCCATGTGCATCCCTAAACTATCTCCAGATACAATGATGTCGCAAGCCGCTACGCTGATTAAACCGTCGCTGACGCCGAGATGAGTATCGGATTCGATGATATCCAGGCCATAGGCAATCTGCTGGTTACGCACTGTATCCTCTGGCCCACCTAATAAAACGACTTTTCCAAGCTTCGCCTTTTGAATTTCACGGATGATTTTACGATGTGTCTCGACGGAAAGTTTTTTGTAGGGAATGACGCCGCTACAGCCCGTATTTATGCCAATAATGATTTCACCAGATGATGCCCAGCGGGCTCGCCGACTTTTGATCTTTGGTAAATCAGCTTGAGGCACGGGACTGGCGTAACCGCGGCAGGGAGAATAGGTAAGCTCCATGGCTTCCAGCAATAATTGTGTTTCGGGCTTTTTATTTTGGAAAAATTTTTTTTCATCGCTGAGACCAATTTCCCATAGCTCCCGCGCCGCGCTGGTGGCCGGCAAAATTGCCCCGCTGTTGGGATCGGCTATAAATCCGTAAACTATATCGGCTGACGTTTTTTTGAGTAAACCGGCGGCGACCAGTGATTTGTCCACCACGTAAGCTATGTCAAATTCAAGCGCTGAAAGCACCAAAGTATCCTCGTCGCCCGTGGTTAATACGCGGTCCACATAGGGGTTTGTGCGCAAAATCTGTTGCATCGGCTTTTTGGTAACCCAAGTTATATGGGAATTTGGAAATTTATTTTTGATCGCCGGCAACAGGACCGTACTGCGTAATACCGCCCCCATCGCCTCAAGACTAATGATCAAAATATGCGTCGATGGCACACTTAAAGAGGGACAAAGCTGATCGCAAATACTATGACGTCCACAAGGTTTATAGCCGCTAAAATAACGACATGACGTGACTGGCATATAAATATTGTAGCCGACGAATGTAAATTTACCTATTGGACCTTTGTCTGAAACTACGGCGTTTCGCCAAGTTCTATGGATTTAAGATCACCGACGATGCGGCCAATCTTGATTTTACATTCCATGCGGACAATGAATTTCCTATCGTCAGTGGTAATCCACATGTAAATATCGCCAACGGGTTTAAATATGCCGTCAAGTTCAAACTGAGGTTTAATAACGAACGTTTCCTTAGGACCCAATGCTGTTTCAATGACTTCTTTGCGTAGAACTTGCCCCTTGAACAAAAGGGTCTTCCCTTTATCATGCACGCGGAAGACGATTTCTTTTCCCACCGTGAAATTAAAATTCCGCAAGTAAAAAGCAGCACTGTACACGTTCTGCGAAAAAGCCTCTAAAGCGTATTCTTCTTTTTCCTCTTTAACGTTCGAGCCATCCACGTATTTCGTCCACGACAGCGCCTTCATGGCGTCCCAATCAAATACGCCACGGCCTTCTTTGGTGTCATTTGTTTCCCGGATTCGCAATGTATAGCCCATTGGTACCAAGTTCTCGTAATCCACAAAAGTTTTTATAACGTCATTGACCTCATAAAATATTTTAAAGGAGGAGTTTGATTTTACTTCGGTAACAAAGGTGTAGGCTTTGCGGCCATTAACTTCCACCATTTTGCCGACTTCTAAAGAAAGGTCACCGGCAACAACACCAAAATACTTAATTGCTAAAACGACTTTTTCTCCAATGCGAAAAGGCTCTACCGTCGGGCGGCGGCCCAGAAATCCTTCTTTATCTTCAAGCTCCGGAAGATGAACGAGCGGCTTTTTTACCTCCGGCGCCAGCGCGGCTTTTGGACCCGCCTTTTTTGCAGTTTTTGCTTTCTTTGTTACTTTCTTTTCTACTTTGGGCGGCTCGGCCGAAGGGGGCGGCGTTTCGATTTCGCTAATCTGAATCTTTTTGTCATACTCAGTAATCTTATCCAGATCCGCGACATTTTCGTTAGAGGAAAACAAAGCACAGCCGCCAAAAAATAAAAATCCTAAAACTATGAAGGACCTTCGCACCCAAACTCCTTCCAGCGGCGGTGCACCCACATCCATTGACCGGGGTTGGCACGGACAACTCTCTCAATATGATCACAGTAAACTTGGGTCATGTGCAAGATAGTTTCGTCTCTACTTGCCTTAACCTCGAGGGGAATAGGTGGCTCGATGTGGACAATAGCCTTTCCCAATTCATCATAGGTGGTATAAACGGGCAAAACAGGACAATTGGCCCGTTCGGCAAATAATGCCAGACCCATTGCCGTTCCCGTTTCAACGCCAAAAAATTTGGTTTTAACTCCCAAGGGCGGCCCCATGTACTGATCCAAAACAAAAACTACAATTTCCTTTTGCCGTAAGGCCCGCAGAATTTCAAAACTACTCTTGCGGTCCGAAATGTACTTTGACCCGTGTTTTCGCCGCGTAGAAAACCAAAGGTCATTTAGCCACTGACTCTTAAACTCCTTGGTTATTACATTAATTGGCATGCGCTCGATACTCATCGCGCTAACCGCCAAATCGCCGCAGCCAAGATGAAGGGACAAAAAAATCACGCCCTTGCCTTCGGCCTGCGCCCGTTCATAGTTTTCTTTACCGCGAATTTCGCAATTTTTTGCAACCCAAGATTTATGTAAAAACGGAATGAGCATGACGTCGACGATATTTCGGCCCATTGTATACATAGAGGCGCGCGCAATGGATAACAGCTCCTCTTCGTTTTTGTCGGGATAAGCTAATTTAAGGTTGGCCATTACGACGGAGCGACGAACACGTAGAATATCAAACCACAAAACACCCAAAAACCTCGCGATCGCGCGGTGAAATCCGCGCGGCAAAATAAAAACCAACCATAAAATGGGCTTAACGAATAAGCGAACTAATTTTTTCATCAAACATCTCTAACGAAGATTCCGGCACCATCTCTAATTCCGTATAGACAAATTCATCATGGGCCCAACGCTGAAACTTAACCGCGTCTTTTTCGGTCATAAGAATTCTGTCGGCACCTTGTTTTCTGGCCTGGATCATTATCTTTTCAATGGCGTTTATCTCGTAACTAAAATGGTCGGGAAATTGAAATTCTCCGACAATGTTTATTCCCAAATCTCTGCCAACCAGTTCTTTAAACGTGGAACTACGCCCAATTCCGGAAATTAAAAAATATTTCTGTGTTTTTATTTCAGACTGCGGCTCACCTGATTTTAAGCCTCTTAAGCCACTGATACGGTATTTAAAGCGCAAAGTTTTTATATGCGGATAAGACTTTAACTGTTCGGTTAAAAACTCAATATTTTGGGCGGTGCCCAAGTTTGTTTTATTGATGACGACAAAATGCGCGCGCGACAAGGCAGAAAATGATTCGCGGGCCTTGCCGAGTGGCAGCGCTCGGTACGCTGCGGGTTTTTCCGTCGCATCCAAAACTACGACATCCAAATTTCGGCGTAACCGCCAATGCTGGAAAGCATCGTCGGCTAAAATAATTTTTGTATCGGGATGATTTTTAATTAACAACCGGCACGCTTCCACACGCTGGCGTCCGATCACTACAGGGACTTGGGGATTCCGCCACTTTATCATTGTCGGCTCATCGCCAAACTCTTCCGCACAACGGCTTAGGTCTTTTCCTTGCGCGGTCACCGATACCGGACCGGGATTTAGGGCGCGGTAGCCGCGGCTGACGACTCCGACAGAAATACCCCTGGCACTCAAGTGTCTAAGCAAAAAATCCACGGTCGGTGTTTTACCGGTTCCGCCCACCGTTAAATTGCCGACACTCACGACGGGAACTCCGACGTCGGTTTTTTCGATTAATCCCTGCGCATAAATCTGTTCGCGGATCTTTGTCGCAG
Source organism: uncultured Bdellovibrionales bacterium (assembly GCA_964498095.1). Taxonomy (GTDB): domain Bacteria; phylum Bdellovibrionota; class Bdellovibrionia; order Bdellovibrionales; family SG-bin7; genus SG-bin7. The sequence continues at coordinate 61,414 of CAZCFY010000004.1, forward strand.
CAGTAAAGACCATGCTTAAAGGAGTCAGAACAAGGTTTTTTATCAAGCCAGATACTCCTTGATGATTTCGGTTACGCGTTGGGCCGCACCCTTTCTTCCCAAAGAAGTATCGAGCTCTTTTAGGTCCGCGATTACCTTTTGACGTATGTCTTCGCTATCAATAAACCGGCTTAGTTCCCGCGCCAAAATTTCTACGGAGGCCTGTTCTTGAAATTTTTCTGGCACCACTTCCCGTCCTAAAATTAAATTAACCATGCCAAAAAACCGCGTTGAACGCACAAGCGTCTTAGCGATCAACGCGCTAATAAAATTCATTTTGTACATAATTACCATGGGTACGTGCATGAGTCCCGTCATTAGAGTCGCGGTACCCGACGCACACAAAATTAAATCGCAAATTTGTAACATTTCAAAGGGAGCCATTTGAATAATGGTAATCGTCGGCGAATTCTCTGGCAGCATGGTGCGCAGTTTCTCCCGCTCAAGTCCCGGCGCCACCAGCAGCATAACCCGCAAATCGGGATATTTTTCCAGTAGCCTTCGCGCCACTTCGACTTGTGTCATCAGATGGTTTTTTAGTTCTGACTTGCGGCTACCCGGCATTAACCCCAAAACAAAATCGTCTTCATTGATTCCAAAGCGGCTGCGTCGCCGCTGGCGCATTTCGCCATCACGCAAGTCATCCGTAATTTCCTCAAGCAGCGGATGGCCAACAAAAGTGACGTCAACCCCATGATCTTTATAAAATGGCTCTTCAAACGGAAAAACAACGAGCATGCGGTTAATTATCTTTTTAATGATTTTAATTCGCCCCTTACCCCAGGCCCAAACTTGGGGTGAGACGTAATAGACGATGGGAATATTTAGACCCTTCATCTTTTTAGCTAAGCGTAAATTGAATCCCGGATAATCAAGCAATAAAATAAGCCGCGGCCGGCGCTCCTGCGCCAGCGCTACTAATCGGTCAAAAACCGATTTAATTTTTGAGTAGTGAGCTATAACTTCTTTAAAACCGACCACCGCCAATTCTTCGGACCGGCCAATGATTTCAAACCCCAATTTTTCCATTTCAAAACTGCCGATACCAAAAGCGTGAACGTCAATTTTCTGTCTTTTCCACTCTTCAAGAAGCCTCTGGGCGTAAAGAACGCTCGAGGCCTCAGCGGCTACTATTAGAATTTGCGGCGAGGTTTCGGTCGATTTCATGGGTTATCTTTTCGGCCAATTCAAGAGCAACGAGTCCATCTTCTCCACTGACCTCACAAGGTCTGTTCTGGCGGACAGCCTCGACAAATGATTTAGTCTCTGCCAATAAGGCATCGCCCTTTTCTAAGTTCCACGAATCCCTTTTAATTGGCAAATTTTCGGGACTGGTTAATTCTCCAGTTTTTGTTAACAAAGTGATCTCTCCGCCACCAAAATCCATGGAAAGATACTGATTATTTTGAAAGACGCGAAACTTACGAACTGCAATTTGCGAAACACGGCTGGCGGTCACGTTAGCGACGACGCCGTTGTCAAATTCCAAACGCGCGTTAGCAATATCAATGGTTTTTGTGATAACTGGTGTTCCGACGGCGGCGATATTTTTTACCGGCCGGCCGACTAAATTTAAAATAACGTCGAGATCATGGATCATTAAATCCAGAACGACGCTGACTTCTATGCCACGCGGCTTAAATGGCGCCAGCCGATGACATTCAATAAAAAGTGGCGACGTGAGTTTAGATTTTGCGGCGACGAATGCGGGATTAAACCGCTCGACATGTCCAACTTGCAGTCTAAGATTTTTTTCTTTAGCAATTCGGCAAAGTTCTTTGGCCTGGGCCACGGTGGAAGTCATCGGCTTTTCGACATTTACGTGAACGCCGTTTTCCAAAAAAAACTTTGCGATTTCATAATGCATGGGCGTTATGGCGGCAATAGTTACAGCATCCACCTGCCCTTTAAGATTTCGATAATCACTCTCTGCTTTTACACTCAATTCCTTTGCCACTTCTGAGGCGCGTTCGGAACTCGCGTCACAAACCGCCACCAACTTTACGGTATCTAGCAGCTTGTATTTTTGCGCGTGGAATCTTCCTAAGTAGCCTACGCCTATTACCGCTGTCCGTAGAAGTTCCGCCATTATCTTGCTATTCCTTTTTCCGAGGCTTTTATAAAATCAATTAGATACTGAACATGTTCGTCGATTTCACATTCCGAGTTAATGGCGGCTAGAGCCTCATCAATAGTTCTTTCACCCATAATGGTTAAACGAATCGCTTTATGAATTTGGCTAATCGATTTTTCGCTATAGCCGGCGCGCTCGAGCCCAATTTTGTTAGTGGCGCGCGAAACGGCCCAGCGGCCCTGCGCCATAGAAAATGGCAGAACGTCTTTATTGAGCGTGCTGTCGCCAGCAATATAGGCGAATTTTCCAATTTTAATAAACTGCACGAAACCGCACATGCCGCCAATGCGCACATTATCTTCGATAGTCACATGACCCGCGAGCTGACAACTATTGGCGATAGCAATATTGCTGCCGATCCGGCAATCATGCGCGATATGCGAATAAGCCATGATTAAATTATTATTAGCAATACTTGTTAAACCCGTGCCTGTCACCGTACCCAAATTTATCGTGACGTACTCACGAATCATATTGCCGCTGCCCATCGTGAGTTTTGTTTTTTCGTTTTTATATTTTAAATCTTGCGGTGGACCTCCGACGGCAGCGCCCGCAAAAAAGTGATTGTTCTCGCCAACCTCAACCACGCCATAATCACTTCCTAGCGTAACGTGATTATGGAGAACCGACCCCTTACCAATTTTTACTTGGCCCCGGATAACACAAAACGGGCCAATTTCGACGCTACTATCAATTTGCGCTTCTTTCGAAATTATGGCGGTCGGGTGAATCATGGTTTTCTTTCCGAGACAAACGCCGTTAGGACCATTTCATTGGTTAACTGACCATTTACGAAACTCTGGCCGTTAAAAATCAGAATCTTACCTTTTTCTTTTATTGTCTCGACCCGAATTTCTAAAGTATCCCCGGGAATAACCGGGCGGCGAAATTTAGCTTCAGCCACGCCGACAATGGCAAAGTCTTGCGGCGGATCTTCATCTCGATAGGCATTAATCGCGCAGGCCTGCGCCACGGCTTCGATTTGTAATACTCCTGGCATCATGGGATTGCCGGGAAAGTGACCCGGGAAAAACGGCTCATTAATTGTTACGTTCTTGATAGCCACTGCCTTACGCCCCAAACGCTTAGCGGGATCGGGGCCGTACTGCATATCCACGACCCGATCGATCAAACAAAATGGATAACGATGCGGTAATCGTTTAAAAATATCACTCGCTTCCATTTTGCTTGGCCGGCTAGACATTACTTTTTACCTTTTTTGCTTTTTTCGTACTCTTCAACAACACGCTGAGTGATGTCGATATCATTTTTTGCCCATACGACGCCCTGCTTAGCGTTTAAGATCATCGTGAAGTTATCTTTTTTCGCGATTTCCTCGATAATTTTCTGAATGCCGTCAAGTATTGGCTTTTTCATTTCAAATTCTTTTTTCTGAATTTCTTGCTGATAGCCCATGCCTTGCTTTTGGAATTCAACGATTTCTTTTTCTAATTCCATTTGCTTACGCAATTTCACTTGATCGGTTAAAACCATTTCTTTTTTTTGTAAGTCATCACGTTTGGTTTTTAAATCGTCTTCTTTTTTGCGTAACTCGTCCTGACGGGCTTTAAAAACTTTTTGCAATTCGTCATTAGCTTTTTTGCCATCACTTGTACCATCAACGGCTTTTTCGACGTTGATATAACCCATTTTAGCTTCTTCTGCGACAGCAGCGTTGGCAGCAAATACCAAAGCTCCGATTAATAAAATATTTTTCATAAAACCTCCTTAAACAATTTTAAAAGGGCGAGCCGATGGAAAAGTTAAACACCACGGGCCGCTCGTTATTTCTTCTATCAATTGGAAATCCCCATTCAAAACGAAGTGGCCCGATCGGCGAAAACCAGCGCATACCAAAGCCCACGTCACTGCGAAATTCCGAAATACTCAAGCTGTCGTCAGCCTGGCCGATATCATAAAAAAAGACGCCTTTAATGCGAGCCTCATCAATTAAATTAAATTCTAGCTCCGACTGGAAGTAGGCCTGCTGAGTACCCCCGAAAGGACGTAAGGCATAGGCCTCCGCGCCGGCGACATCCAAAGGATTGGCGCCAATGTACTTATCGTAAAAAACTTGGGAGCGCATTTTCTTGGCCACGACGTAGGGATCAAATCCCCGTAAAGTATAGGGACCGCCGAGGAAAAATCGTTCGGAAAATGGAACATCTTTTCCCGGGTCATTTGAAGTAATAAAACGGTAAGTAAGGTTATTGCGCCAAACCACGCTCCAAAATAAATTATTAAAAAAGCGTAGTGAGGTCGAGCCCAGCGTATAACGTAAATCACCGCCCAATCCCGCGTATTCCAACGACGCCGATGTTAGAATACCCTTTGTTGGCGTAAAGCGGTCGTCACGTTTATCATATTCAATAGTCACTTGGGCAGAACTTGTTAGCCCGTTCACGGTATTTACGGGATAGAGAACCGTGTCCTGTTCCGACGGTAACCCTTTAAGAGAAATGTTGGTATCGTCCAAGCGGTAACGTAAATATCCCGAGAGATATGCGGCCAATGGATGACCGACGCGGACGCTTCCCCCTTTGGTCACTTTTTCGTAGTCAGGCAAATCGTCACGGCGTTGATAGGCATCAAAGCCTAGCGACCACTCCGTGTCCATGAAATAAGGTTCGGTAAAGTTAAAATTAAAAATTGTCCGTTGCTTAGAGTAATCTAGAATTACACCTAGTTTTTGCCCCTTACCTAAGAAGTTCGCCTGATTCACTTGCCCCTGGATGACCATGCCCGAATAAGAACTGTAGCCCGCGCCCAACTGGAGTGTACCGGTATTACGCTCTTTAACGACGACATCGACATTGATAACTTCCTGGTTTTCCTCTGGCGTGCTCGTATTAAAATGAACTTCATCAAAATAACCGAGACGTTTTACGGCATCGAGCGATTCACGTTTATTTGTTTCATTATAAAGTTCGCCCTCAAGAATTTTTAACTCCCGGCGAACCACTTTATCCCGCGTCTTTGAGTTACCGATAATATTGATCTTACCGAAATAAACTTTATTGCCCTTATCGATCTCGTAGGTGATGTCGACCTTGCGGTCTTTATCATTGGGGCGAATTTTTGGAATTACGTTCGTAAAGGCATAACCTAAATCACCATATTTTTCGGTGAGTTTCTGCAAATCTTTTTGCATTTTCTCGTAAACGAAAATTGTCGAGTTATCTATTTCGATGGCGTTGCGTAAATCTGAATCTGGAAAGAGCATGTCGCCTTCGAAGTCGACCTTGCCGACACTATATTGCAAGCCTTCTTCTAACCGCACGGTAATATAAAGGCTACGCTTATCGGGGCTAACGTAAACTTGGGGACGGTCAATTTTTACCTGCAAATAACCTTCGTTATAATACATGTAGTTTAATAACCGCATGTCGACGTCAAAGGCCTCTTGACGAAATGAATTCCCCCCGCCCATGAAACTAAAAAAATCACCCTCTTTAGTGTTGAGCACGGCTTTGATTTTACCGGAAGGAATATTCTTATTTCCAAGAATCGTTATCTTTTTAACGACGACCTTATCATTTTCTAAAATTTTAAACGTAAGGCGCTGAGTCTCCCCTGGCACGATATCGGTAAGGTCATATTTTACGTTCGCTAAAAAATAGCCCTTATCTTCATAAAGTTTCTGCAGTTTCTCGACGGCTTCGGCAATGCGCTGGAAATTTAGCATTTCATAGGATTTTAAAGCGGCGGCTTCGCGCAAATCCTTTTCTTCGATTTCATCATTGCCGGTAAAAACAATTTCCGCAATCGTCGGCTTTTCCGTCACTTTATAAGTAAGGATAATTCCCTGTGGCTGTTGCAGCCGCGCGATTTCGACGTCATAAAAGAAACCGGTTTCAAAAAGATTTTGCACATCTTCGCGTAAACGAGCTTGGTCGTAAAGCGCGCCAACCTTAGTGACGAGCTTACTGCGAATCGCTTCTGTTTCTATTTTTTTCTGACCTTCGATTTTAATTTGGGTGATTTTACCACTCGCGCTTTTAGGCGCAGCAAAAGCGGCGTTACCAACGCAACAGAAAAATAAAATAAGGCGCAATAGACCGCTCATCAAATCCAGGAAATTCCTAGTCTTCTTAAATACTTGTACCAATAAAATTGAAACTCAACGAAAGCCTAGCTGTATTTCCTAGGGTTGTCAAAATTTCCTGTGATTCTGCTTAGATATAGGGCTTTTACTGGGGAGCGGTGTTGAGTGACCGCTCCAGCCCGTCAGTGAGCTGCGAAATCATATTCTCAACACGTTCTTTAGTGTCGGCGGTCAAACCGATAAATTCGATGGCAAATCCACTGGGATCTTGCGGCGTCGCGCGCTGGCGAACCCAGCGGACTACGCCAATTCCCTCAACTTCCACGGGCGAAACACCAGAGGGTGCTATACGAAATGAGACAAAATCGCCAATATGCGGAAGTGAAAAGGAGGTCGCCAAAAACATCCCGCCTTGGCCAAGGCTTACGCCCTTAGATAAACTCACCTCACCGCTACGGACCGTCTCGTAAAACACATCTAGATTACAAGTGTGGCGCGGGAACTTTCTTTGTTGCGAAACCTTGGGCGACTCATTTATGAGGCGTTTTGTAAGCTCGATAAGTTCTTCGGGATGGCTAAGTGCATTTAAATTTCTAACTTCTACTTGTTGGCGCTGCATTTCTTCTACTCGGTAGTCCCGGTCCCCTGCCGACAAAATTATAAAGGGAACCTTATTTCCCCCCAACCGTAAACGGGAAATAAAGTCCAAGGTTTCATCATCTTTTAGAGTGTCTTCGGCAATAACAACGTCGACGGGTTGACTCAATATTGTAAAGAAAGCACTGCGCACGGAATCGCATATACTCACTTCGCAATGGGGCGCGCGCAAAATAGAACTTAAAGAATCACGGATTTTATCATTCGTGGAAACGATTAAGATTTTAGATAGACGCGAAGAATGCAAAGCCCTACCCCCTACTGGCTATTTCTCATTATAACGCATGTCTCCAAGCGGGAAAAGTAAAAGCTTAGAATCTCTACATAAGTGCTGGAAATTATTTATCCCGGCGTCTCATTGTGATATAAGAAACGTTCTTTAAAGCGAGGATGTATGAACATTCGTTGGGAAATCCAGAGCGGCGACAGTTGCCGCTACGAAATTGATAAAAATATTAGCCGTGAGTGTGTCAATTATGATGACTCTCTCTTGGCAAGCCGATCACCCTTGGCGAGTAAGATTTTTGGTTTTCCCTGGACAAAAGCTGTAGAGGTTGGCCCCCAGCACATCGTAGTTAGTAAACATGACTGGGTGGAGTGGGAAGTTTTAGCTGAACCCTTAGCCGGTCTTATTCGCGAGCATCTAGCTGAGCGCACGGGGCAAATTGAAGAAAATCCTGAAATAAAAAAGGCCGCAGAAATTAGTCATCCTCTCGCCGAACCTTTGAGCGCCTTGATCGAAAACGAAATCAATCCGCAAGTCGCAAGCCACGGCGGCTTTATCCGCTTAGTCGACATTAAAGAGTCATCCGTTTTTATTTCGATGGAAGGTGGCTGCCAAGGCTGCAGCCAATCGCAAGCCACTCTTAAAGAAGGGATTGCGGCAACAATGAAAAAATATTTTCCGCAAATCCAAGACGTGGTCGATGTCACCAACCACGCCCAAGGCACTAATCCTTTTTTTAATTAGTGCTTAGATAAATATTTGCTGACGCCCTCTTGCGTGGCTTTCATGGCCTCGCCACCCTTGCTCCAATTTGCCGGGCATACTTCGCCGTGCTTTTCGTTGTGTTGAAGCGCATCGACCATGCGTAACGCTTCAGAGACATTGCGGCCAAGCGGAAGGTCATTAACGATTTGATGACGAACAATTCCCTCTTTGTCGATTAAGAAAAGTCCGCGGAACGCAACCCCACCAGGACTTAGTACGTCAAACTGCGTGGCGATTTTGCCGCCTAAATCAGAAACGATTCCGTATTTCACGCCTTCAATTCCACCTTTATTTTTTGGGGTGCTTAACCAAGCGGCGTGACTGAATTTACTATCCACGCTGCAACCTAAAACTTCTACGTTGCGTTCTTTAAATTGCGCATACTGCTCCTGGAATGCATGCAACTCTGTTGGACACACGAATGTAAAATCAAGTGGGTAAAAGAAAAGTATGACGTACTTTCCTTCGAATTGTGAAAGTTCAATTTCTTTAAAATCGCTACCGTAAACGGCTGTTGCCTTAAAGTTAGGCGCTTTTTTTCCTACTAATACTCCCATATTTACTCCTTTAATAAATAAAGTTCAGCGGGTAATACGGTCGCATTTTGTAATTAAAATTTCAACTTTTTCTACGCTTGAACGACAATTTCGACGTAGAATTTTTTTCCGTCGACGACAAATGGTAAAACTAAGGTAGTTCCATTGTGCATGGGAATAACCGCGTCGTGACCTTCGATAACCATGGGTATGGCCATTTGAAAGGCGTACCCACGCTCGTTAAGAACTGTTTTGGCAGCACCATATACGATGTTGGTGAGTTCGCCGACTCCGTCTAGAATGGCGTTATCAAGTTCCGTATGCTCTTCACCCAACAGACTGTTTACAACTTTAAGCGCGGCTTCTTTTTCAAATGCCAAAGTTAATTGACCTTTGGCGCCGGCCGAAACCATGCCGATCAATCCAGCGACGACACCGCGGGTACGGTAACGCTGATGAACAAATGGTTTTTCCAGAATGGGATTAATTTTTGCCATCGTCGACAGCGTGAGAATAACCGCGTCAGCAAAGGCTTGAACAATGCGTTTATCAAGTAACGGGTTTATATGCGTGCTTGCCGCGGGATTGGATTCTGTCGACATGTTTTAAGTGTAACCAAGTTCCCGCAGTTCGTCACAAAAACAATTGCGACTTTGTCTAAAGTCGGGGAATGTGGAGAGATGTCGCTTATTCCCAACTTACGAGTAGTAGATTTATCCCGGGTTTTGGCTGGACCGTATTGCACGCAAGTTCTCGGCGACCTTGGCGCGAGCGTGATCAAAGTCGAACATCCCGTTCTTGGCGATGAAACCCGCCATTGGGGCCCGCCCTATTTCGACAGGGATTCTTGCTACTTTTTATCCACAAACCGTAATAAAAAAATCGTGAAGTTGGATTTGAAAAATGCCGGAGACCGCAAAAAACTTTTTAGTATGTTGAAAAAAGCCGATGTGCTCGTCGAAAATTTCCGCGCCGGTTACTTAAAAAAAATAGGACTTGATTACAAAACTTTGCAAAAAAAATTTCCGCGTCTGATCTACTGTAGCATCACTGGCTTTGGCCAGCGCGGGCCATATGCCGAGCGACCGGGATACGACCTTTTGATTCAAGCTCTCGGCGGAATCATGAGTATTACGGGTCCGGATGAGCGCACGCCGACAAAAGTGGGCGTTGCCGTCACAGACATTACGACCGGATTGTATGCCGCCATCGCCATTTTAGCCGCCGTTATGGAACGCCAAAAATCAAAACGCGGTCAACATATAGACTTGGCATTATTTGATACCCAAGTGAGCTGGCTCGCCCACCGGGCCATCAATTTTTTGACCACCGGCCGCGCGGAAGTTCCGTTGGGCAACGATCACCCTACGATTGTGCCTTACGGAGTTTTTGCCGCAAAGGACCACCCGTTGGCCGTGGCCGTCGGCAACGACGAGCAATTTCGAAATTTTTGCCACGCCCTTGGCGTTGATTGGTCGGAGCACAGAAAATTCGCGACAAACCCCGCGCGGGTAAAAAACCGCAAGGAATTGGCGGGAAAAATAAATTCGGTCCTTAATGGCCGCGCGCGAAATTTTTGGTTGCGAAAACTCGAGGCCCACGATGTGCCCTGCGCGCCTATTAATAACATGGCTGATATTGCCCGCGATCCTCAACAACGTTTTAAAAAACTTTTTATGAAGATGAGCGACGGCCGCACCCCTTGCTTACGTAGCCCCATGAACTTTTCCCGCACGCCGATACGGAAGTATGCGCGGACATAGTGAGCCCTGTTGAGAGTTAAATTCCGCGTTTTAGTAAAAATCGTTGAACTTCTAGATTAAATTTCTCGGGTTTTTCCATCATTAGGAAATGCCCCGTGTCGTCCCATTCCTGATAAGAAAGATCGGCAATAAACGTGCGCAAAAATTTTTCGTTATTAATGTCCAGATCAGGTGACTTAACGCGGAAATGCAGTACAGGAACCTTTATCGCATCCGGCTTATAAAGTGCCTCTGAAGCCATGCCGCGCAAAGCCTTCCACGCGACATGTTTTTTTGCCGCAAGCATTTTTTGTTTTATATCGGTACGCACACTTTCCGGGGATTGCGCGACAAACATGGTATCAACCATCGCGGCGGCAACCTTTTTATAATTTGCGCCTTGAAGATCCTTTACCTTTTGTGCGAAGTCTTTTTCTAGGTCCTTTGAAGCGGGCCCCAAGAATGAATCGGCAAGCACTAAAGCCGTTACTTGCTTGGGAAATTTGCGGTAAAAATGGCGCACGGTTAATCCGCCAAGGCTATGGCCAATAAGAACAGCCCGGCGCACCCCCGCAAACTGAAAAACGGCGTCGATAGCGTCAACAAATTCATCAACGGAATATTGCAGAGTCGTCGGCTTATCACTCTTGCCATGTCCTGGCAGATCAATACGGATGACCCGTTGTCGCGCGGCTAACTCCATAATTTGCGCGTCCCAAAAAGTGGAATCACAGGTCCAGCCGTGAATGAACACAATCGCGTCTTCGGCATTGTGACCAAATTCCTCATAGTGTACGCGGTGACCTTTCCAATTCACCATTTGCGAGCGGCCTCCGGAAACGGTGGAAGCAATCGTACGAGATTTTGAAACTGGCTTAGTGTTCGCAATAATTTGGGTTCCCGTAAGCTGTTGATTAGAACTACATCCTGATAAAAGGCAAAATGCCGAAATAAAAAAAGACCTCACGAATGGGCAATTTAACCGCATAACTAGACCTCACGTTGTAAATGGAATTTTACATTTAGTTTCTAGAATTGAAAAACATTTAAGCCCCGTTTGCGCCTTGCGTTTTTTCTTTAAAGTGTTCCTGATTATAAGTAAGTTTGGAGAATGAAAAAAATCTTCTTTCTCAACATCTTATTAGGAGCACATCTCACCATGGCCGCTGACACTTCAAAAATCTATGACATTTCCGTGACTACCATCGACGGTAAATCACAGACTCTGAAGGAATATGCGGGCAAAACTTTACTCATCGTTAACACCGCATCAAAATGCGGTTACACGCCCCAGTATGAAGGTCTTGAATCTTTGTCCGAAAAATATAAGAGCAAGGGCCTAGTCGTATTAGGAGTGCCTTGTAATCAATTCGGCGCCCAAGAACCCGGAAGTGAAGCGGAAATTAAGAAGTTTTGTAAGCTTAAATATGGGGTTAATTTCCCCATGTTAAAAAAGGCTGATGTTAACGGTGACAACCGTCATCCTCTTTATAAATTTTTACTGGCAAACAGTTCCGATAAAAAAGATATTCAGTGGAACTTTGAAAAATTTGTGGTTGGGCCCGACGGAAAAGTTTTGGCAAGATTTAATTCCAAAGTGGAACCAAATTCCCCGGAACTTGTTGGTTTAATCGAGAAGACTCTGCAGTAATTTTCCTTCGAAACTCATAATGTAAGAATTGGCGCCGCGATTTACCCAAAATTCGCGGTAAACCATTTCTTTGCCTTCTAAAGAAATATCCACGCGCTGGATAATACCATTTTCGAAATCAAACTTGATCCGGTCTTTGGTAATTGCACCAATTTTTTTCCCTTGATGGAAAAGTTGATTTTCTTTAATGGCAAATTCCGGAAATTCCCACGGCATTTCCATTGATCCACAACCAAAGAAACCATTATGTATCATTAGCGATTTTTCATTTTGTAATACCGCTAACTTAAACTGCGGGCATGGGAAGGTTTTTTCTAAGGCGTCTGTGGCCTGGCCGGAACCCTGCCAATTTCCCGAAAATTGGGCAAGACTAAAGGTTGAATAAAATAATATTGAAGAAAAGATAACCTTGCCCAATGTGTCTCCGTGCTTTTTAATAAGTTAAACATTTCGCGGAGGTTTGTAAATGAAACGTATTTACCTGATTGCGGTTTTGGTAATGGGTCCTTTTTGGGCACAGGCAGAAGGTCCAGCCGAAGGGGATAAATTAAATGAACACAAAAAAGCGATTTTGGAAAATATTGATTCGCGGATAACAAACCTCAACAAAGCCAAAGAATGTGTGAACGCCGCACAAACTAAAGATGCCATGAAAGCTTGCCATCAGCAATTGCGCATGGAACAAAAGGACCTTCATATGAAACACAAGATGGGCAAATGAGACTCGACGTTGATTCGATCCAAAAAGCCTACAAACGTTACGCTAAGTACTACAATTTTTATTTCGGAAAAATCTTTCACCCTGGCCGTCAAACTGCGGTTGAACTCACGGATCAGCACTCCGGCGCGCGCGTTTTAGAGGTCGGCGTAGGCACTGGCCTCTCGCTCCCACTCTACCCGCCTCATGTTAAAATCACGGGCATAGATATTTCCAAAGACATGCTTTATTACGCCAAGCAATTAGTGAATGACGAAAATTTAAAAAACGTCGAAGCGCTATTGGACATGGACGCGGAGAAAATGACGTTTCCCGACAATTCTTTTGATTCCATTGTGGCCATGTATGTGGCGACGGTCGTTCCAAACCCTAAAAAATTTGTCAGCGAAATGAAACGCGTTTGCAAGCCCGGCGGCAAAATAATTTTGTTAAATCACTTTAACAACAAAGAACGTTTATTCGGTAAAGTCGCCAATCTGCTTTCTCCTATTTCAAAATATGTTGGCTTTCGCACGAATTTGACCCTTGAGGAATTTCTAGAAGAAACCGGCCTTGAGATTGATAATCGTATCGCCGTCAACATCATGGAACTGTGGACCATTCTTGTCTCTACCAACAACAAAAGCTCGCACTAGAGCGCTAGAGGTCAACCGCCTTTTTACTCGTTCGTAATTAAATAAGTTGTAGCTTCCCCTTTTTTTGCGAACAAAAGGGAAGCCACAACTTATTTAATCTGGAATATTGAATCTGGAATCTGGAATATTGAGTTGAAGGGTCACGCAATCAGCACTGATGTCGCTTCGCATTGAGGAAAGGGAACTGTTACCTAAAAAGTTACCTAAAAAAAAGGCCCGCGAAAGCGGGCCTCGTGCACTTTATTGCAGTAGCAATAAAAATTATTTGCTATAGCCGTAAGCTTTAAGCTGCGGAGCAAACCAATCTTTTTGCATTAGCTTAACTTGCTCGGGAGTACTTCCCCAGCGGTCAGCAAGATCGTTAGCAGCAGAATCGATACCAGTCATGTCGCCTTGTTGAGCTGAGCTCAAAGCAACTTTGATTTGGTTTACATCGATGCCGTAAAGACGTTTTGTGAAGTCAGCAACGTCTTTTTCAGTACGTGAGCGGTCTTTACCGATCACGGCCCAAGTGTTAAGAAGTTTTGCAATGCTTTGTCCAGCTTCAGCCGACAAACCGTATTTTGCAGAAACATCTTTACCAGCGGCGCTGATAACTTTCATTTCTTTAGCGGCAACATCTCCTACGACGTTACGGCCTTCGCTTTTCTCTTCGTTAAGCGCGTTACCGAAATCATCGTAAAGAACGTTTGTGGGTGATAACCATGCCCATCCTACATAAGTAGCGGGATAGCCATAAGTATCATAGTAATCCCATACGCCGAACTCAAGATAGTAATCTGCGCTGAAGTACGGGTCTTCGATGTCAATGATCTTTAGACCATTGGCATAGTAGTTACAACCAGGGCCCAAGCTACCGCAACGAGCGCCATAAACGTTGTACCAACCAGCGTAGTAAGTGTCGGGGTGATCACCGCCACCGCCGCAACCTACCATAGAAGTCATAGCCAAGCCGATTAAAGCTACTGGCAATAATAATTTTGAAAGTTTCATTCGAAACTCCTTTCAAAAAAAAGGTTAATAATGTGCACCAATGTATCCCCCAAAAGAGGAAATCCATTTCTAAAATTTTAGCGGAATGCGAATAATACTCTCCCCACAGTTAAATACCAATTCCGTCGTTTGTCTGACCTCAGACACCACCGCATCTTCGATGGGACTGCATTCCTTAGAGGTCAGAAAACGCATTCTCGCTGGCCGCTCCACTCCCACCAATTGATGCGAGCTCGTATAGCGCGGTACCATAACATATGAACTTGGCGAAACCCCGAGTTTTGCGGGCACGTAAAGCCCCGGAACACTCGCCGCCAATTGCTCATCCTGAACAGTGACCGCAAAAAAGATTCGCGAAAAATCCGCAACGGGCATAAAACTAAATCTGTTTAGGCTCGTTGATTTCACCGTGTTGTTAATCAAGTCGTGATATTGCATTTCATAGTGGGTTTGCGCGAATACCCCAGTAAATCGTTCTCCCCAGTAGGCGGTACTTACCATCTCTACCGAGTCAGTTTTATTGATTGGTTCGAGCATTTTGTCAATGATTTCGCCATTATTAGAAATCATTGTAAGCCGAGTTTTACCACCACCTATAGGAGTTACAAACGTATTTCCCTGGTGGCGCGTATCAAGTCCAATAAATTTGTCGTGATCTATTTTACGTTCACCAACGAGGTTACGAAAGTGTTCCATTGCTAGTGGTTTTACATCAGAAACTTTACCATTCGAAAAATTGCCGGTAGCGTATTGCACTTTATATCCGTCGGTTTTTGCAAGCAGCACAGTCATCGTTCCCGCCGCCAATTGCCGTCGGTCTTGTTTAATATAAGAAATAGGTAAATAGCCATCGACATCTGAAATTGCTTCTAAATCTTTAAAACTCATAAAATAAAGTCGCGGACTTGCAACATTAGCAGGACGTAATTTCCACGGGTCGGGGGTTTTATCGGCAGGACGAAGTCCCCGGGCCACCCAAGCGGGTAATTTAAAATTACCTTGGCGAATCCAGAGAAAATCAGGAGGCAAAACCGCTAATTCCTGCAAGTACTGCATGCGGAAGGAGGGCTCTTTGAATGGCAATGGAATGGGTTTAAAGTTTTCATCCAGACAAATGAAAAGAAAACTAAACAATCGCTTTTTTACGTCGGGATCGGGAACGCGGTAAATTAAAACGTAATCACGGCGGCCATCCAAATTTACGTCGATTTTTTGAATTTGCTTAAGCGTGGCTTTTTCAACGCCTGTAACCTCAAAACTCGCACTCGCTTGATACTGACCCGAAATTTCGCGTAACAACTTAATAGTATCTTTTTCTTTGGATTTTTCGACGACAACATAGTCGGCGTCATTATCGCCTTCTATGGTCGTAACTGAACGCAAATCTCTTGCCTTTAAACTTAGAGGAATACGCTTAGCCTCGAGACCCGCGAATTGGGAATTTACGTAAACGGCAAATACCGCTTGTGTAGGAATTCGGCGTACCGGTCCATTTTCAACACTCACCGAGATAACGACCGTCACTTCGCTGGCAAAATCGTTACGGTCTACCTGAATGCTGCCTTCGAAAGTTTTTTCCGTTCCCGACGGCCATTGCGAAATGCTCCACGCCCCCGCTCCGACTCTTAAGCCTGCCGCATCGGTACCGAGGCTTAAAGAAACACTCACGTTATTCGCCGGTAGCCAAAAATTCTTTAAGTCAAATTTGATGGGGATCGTGGAAGACCGGCCATCCCACAAAACCGAAATAGGTTCTTTTTTGGTGAGCGAAATAAATGGCTGTGGACTTACGGAAAGACTACGTTCGATGTCAAGATTTCCACTTAATGTGAACTTGTTTTTCATTTGTTCGCTGCGGAGAGTGGAAATTTGATGCGGACGGGAACCCAGCATTAAGCGCGCATAGACTTCATCTTTGTTAAAGCCCTGAGTTAATAAATCTACCGCAGCACACGCCCCAAAAGGCGTTGCCTGTGAAGTCCCATTTTTAAACTCATATCCAGCGAAATCCGTAAAAATGGCGGCGGGAATTGACATCGGATACGTACTTAGAATTCGAAATCCCGGCGCCGCAAAATCAATACCGCTGCCGTAATTCGAAAAGTGCGCGATGGACCCGTCGTTACTATGGGCGCCGACACAAAAGACACCGGGGTATACACAAGGCATAATTAGCGCATCGGTAGAGTCATTTCCTCCGGCCGTTACGACAACGATGCCACGCGATTGCGCTAACGCAACCATGCGGCGCACGACTTGCGAATCCACCTGTGCCGGCCAGCCCAAAGACATATTAATCACATGCACGCCGGAGCGGATCGCATAAAGGAGACCGCGCGAAATCACATCGCCGAATCCTTTACCGAGTTTTAAATCTTCTTCTTTCGGGCTCGGAATATTTGTGTCAGATGACTGCGGGCGCACGGGACTGCGGGGCGCATCCTGAATAACTTTGATTGGCAATATCAGCGCATTGTCGGTACATCCTTTTAATCCCTGCTGATTTTCGGCGGCGGCAATAATTCCAGCCACGTGAGTGCCGTGACCACTGTCGTTGTCCTCCATTACCGGAGAGCCCCACAAATCATTTGGCAGATCATTAAGTGCCATAAAGTTCCAGCCTTCACAATCCATCGGGTAGCCGTTACCATCAGAGTCATAATTGGCATACTGGGCGCGACAAGCTTTTTCTTTTTCGGCAATTTCCGCTAAAATTTCTTTGGGCAACTCTTTGCCTTTTTCTTTTTTGCGGATATCATTGGCTTTGGCCATACATAAATCTAATTCTTTGAAAGCCGTACACTCTTTTTCTTTGCGGTAGATTCTACCTTTAAGCGCCGGATGTAACGTATCGACTCCCGTGTCGAGAACGGCCACGATTTTCTTGCCGCTTTTTGCAGGAATAGATTTTGTTTTTCCGATATCTTCGCCGGGTTTGCCAGGAATGTTTAGGGTAGAATATTTATCTACAAATAGCGGCTGGGGCGTACCATCGTTGCGCACTCCCCACTGTTCACTACTCATATTGTAAGACATCTTGATCGCCAATGAATTCTGGTCAATCGTAAACGGCAGACGCTGAGTTTTTATAAACGTGACCAGTGCCTGTACCTCTTGTTCATTACTCACCGTAAACTTATAAGTCTGGCTTAAAACGCCTTCGCCCATGGACGCTAAAGCTTTTTGTTCGTCGCGGGAGTAAATTGGCGTTAACCCTTTTACTTCCGGACGCTGTCTAATTAACTCAAGAGCCGAAGAGATTTGGCTCTGTGTGGGATTTAAAATTAACTCAATACCCGTTTGCGCTTTGGCGTGGACAGAAACTAACAGGAGGAGGGACAAAATTTTTCGCATATTAATAACCCTCACTAAAGTATCTGGCTTCGACTTCGTTAGCCAAAATTTTGGTTTTCGCGATAAAATCTTTAAAGGCCCCCGCCCCCGCCTCGTCTTCGATATTACCAACACTATCTGAAATATAATCTTCGTCACCTAACTCGTCATTTTTGCGAAATCCGCTGACCTTTACTTGGAAGAAAACGTTTTTCTTGCCAAGCCATTTTAAAAAGTTTCCGAGCTCAACATTATTTTGGATGAGCGCCATTACTTTGTTAGTCCACTGAATTTGTTTTTTCGGCTCTGAGGGGTAAGTGCGGCGAAGATCTAAAAGATCTCCCATCCATGCCGTCAAACATTTGTGCTGGTATCCGTGGTGGTAAGCATTGATAAAAATGGAATTTACTTTATTAAGATGCTTCCACTCCATAGCTTTGCAATAGGCATCGTATTCTTCCTGTCCCATGAGATCCGCCAACGCCGCCACTACTTGCGCGTCGGTCGCCGTATAATCGTCGGCCATGGCACGCAGGCGTCTTCGTTCGGGAATTACGACCGGAGGTTTCTTGGCGCTTTCAACTAAAGTGTCGATAATTTTTTGAATACCCTTTTCATAAACAAGAAGTGTTGAGCGAATATCATAAAATTGAATATGCTCGGTGGACAAAAATTGATCGCGCCGTATTCCAGGAACGCCGAGATTTACCACGCGAATCTGTTCATCCAGCGCATCAAGAATTTTTAACATATCATTGCGTGACAAGTACCAGCCTTGCCAGGAGTGAATTGTGGCTGTGACCGGATTAAGGAGCTTGCCACCGGTAATCTCGCCGTCGGTTTTGAGTTCGGTCATTTTAGATTTACCGAAGAAGCTATACGCAGGGTTGGGCCCAGGATTGTCGTAAATGGAAAGTTCCCGGTCAAAAACTTGGCCAAGAATGTCGCCCACGGTAGGTAAAAACCGGCGGCCCATGTATTCGGTATTGCGCGTGGCAAACAAGTCCCGCTCAAATTTTTCCGGGTCACATACATGTTCTTGGGGATTACACGGATTTTCTATGGATTTTGGCGGAAAGGCACGCAACAGATGATTCTCGGAAAGTGCCGTGCGCTGGAACAACAAGAACTTCCAGGTTGCAGTGGTCGCATCGAGCTCGTGCTTTAAAACATAGGGTGAAAAACTCGTTTCTAATACATCCAAACTATTTCGCTGAAATAAGGCGCGCATGGAGCGGGCAAATTTCTTACGGTTTTTGGAATCTTCCTCTTTGGGTTTCCCTTCCGGATCAAAGAAGTCCGTATCTAGCAGATAAGCGCGGGTATTAATATAGCCCTGCTTTGCGCCGGTGTTTAATTCGGCAAATTTAATCCAGAAGCGCAAATCGACGCCAAGTTTTTCGTTAACACTGTTTAACCGCTGCACATAAATATGTACGCCGTCGGTTGTGCGCGTGATCGTCGTACGTCTTAAAACAAGGCCGCCGACACTGCCATTAATACTTATCGCGGGATCAAAATCAGCCACGGAGACCGGCAACAAGGAAGCCAAAGGTATTCGCACATTGGCGCCAAGATCAGCGGAAATCGTGTCCGTAATCGTAAATACTTCGCCGTTACCAAATTTATCCAAGAATTTTTTTAACGCCTCGTTCATCTCTTCATCACGTTTCTTTAATTCTTCTTCGCTGATAGGCGTATTGACGTCAGCCGAGGTAATAGTTTCTTCAAATTTTAGAATGCGAGCTAAGCTTGACATGAATTCCGGAACGTAAATGTCGCCCCAATTTTCTTTGAGGGCGGCTTTGACCGAAGTCATGGGACGCACATGCACGTAACTGCGCTGAAGACTTAGCCCCGCGCTCAAGGTAGGAAAAATATTTGCGTGAACGCCATCGATTCCTAAAAAGTAACCAACGCTACCACGCACGCCCACTTGATCGACAAGCTGAAGAGGGGTCCGCTGCAGAGTAGATTGATCCGTTCCATAATAAGTTCCCGTAACTAAGTTGCGGCTGGCATCAATGGAACCGTTGGCGATAACGCCGCCCCATGTGGAAATTGGCTGGTTATACGGTTTAAACGGATTTTTCTTAAAGGACTCGATAAAGTTTTTCTGCAAACCTTCGATGCGCTTTTTTTGGAGCTCTTCTATACCAAGAATTTGAAGATTTTTGTTAACTTCCGCCACGGCCTGGCCGATACCGGCGGAAATTCCCATCATCACTCCAAAGCGCGCTACCTCGTCAGCCGTCAAAGGTGATTTTGGATCTTCCCAAATGAATCTTTCGGCGTGTCCATGATATTCGCCAACTTTAAGTTTACCGTTTTGTACATTGCCGATATTTATTTCGGGATCATAAGCAAAATCAGGCGTTTTTATTTTGAATAATTTTAGCAAATGATTTCGGCGTGCAATCACTTTTTGGATGACGAGCGCCTCTACATCCTCTGGCAAATGACCGACCTTGACTATCTCAATGATTTCTTCCCGCGAAAGCTTTGCTATGCGGCGGGCAATCCAAATGGCGTCATCCATTGATGTTTCACTAAATTGATTCGCATACGCCTGTTCCAGTGTTACGTGTTCACTAATAATAGAACCGGCTTCCCACTTAAACATGTTTACGCTTTCATGCAAATCAAACCAAGAAAACGGCACGATCAAGGCACGAATGGGACGGCGGTCCTCAAGATAATTGGCGGCGATAATTCCTAAATGAAAAGTCGGCACTTGTATACGCGCCGGTTCCAAGGCGATGTCCTGTAAAGTTACTTCCCAGCGATCCTTAGGTTCATCTACGATAAATCGTTCACGCTGACCCAAGAGTTGATCCGCTAATCCATCTAAAAACTCCGTACGTTTAGCCTCAGAAGGAAAACGAACCGTCAGTCGTGGATAATATTTCGGCGAAGGTAAATTGTAACCAAGTTTGCGCAATAAAGCGTTGCGCATAAGGGAACCATGTAAACCAAAACTCGCCGCTAATCGAAAAGGTTGTCCATTATATGTAAGCCGCGCCCAAAAAAGTAATACGTGGCTGACAGAGTTATCGTTTTTACGGCGCGAGGGCGGTGTCGGTGCTGGAAAAATAGAATCATAATCTAAAACTGGATTGTCTTCCCGGGGATAACCAATTTGATTTTCGTTGCTTAAGGTATTGGATGTGTTTGACCACGCTTCTAATTCTGCAGGGTCGAGTGTACTTAAATCTATTCCCTTATTTTGTAAATCGATAGCGCCGTCAGAGTCATAAACTTGTCCCTGATGAACTAATTCGCGCGCGGGACGCGAGGGAATCTCGTAAGAAATTTGTATGCTACTGGCAAATAATTCACATGAAAGAATTACCTGACTCAGCAATATAAAAATTTTAAAACTTTTCTTTCCCAACTCTTCGTCTCCCACTTACGTACCGCCACATCGCGTGACCGAAACGGAGAGAGCAAAGCGTGTACCAAAAAAATCTGCTGTCTACTTGTACATAATGCGCCGTATCTGGAGAAGTTCTGGCACCAAAAGCACTTTGTCGGCACTACCTGAAATTACTTCTCAGTCTATTATGACACCAATTACTATTGAAAAAATTGCGGTTGCTTATTAGCATTTCTGATACTTGGAATTTAATTTTGGAAAACTTTTCCTATTTCTTTGTTCCTTTCAAAGATCCCTTCAGCGCGGTTTCAACAAGTTCTAGATACCTTTTTATTTCTTGTTTACCTGACTTCGTACAGCGAAAGGTGGTTCGCGGCTTGCGATCAACAAATTCTTTGGTTACTTCCAATAATCCCGCCTCTTCCAATTTCTTTAGATGCACCGACAAATTCCCTTTGGTTACGACTTCAAGGCGCTCCATAAGAGAATTAAAATCCAAGGGCTCGGCGCAACCGGCGACCGCTACCATCGCCGCTAATCGAACGCGGTCCGAAAGTAGCGGGTGTGTTTGTAAAATTCCTTTGGCTTCCATTTTCTACGCCTTCTTCGCGTTTAATAAATACGCTATTGAGGCAGCCGCAAGGCTAGCAAAAACCCAGAGCGGTATAAGAAAGGTGGATTCATTTAAATAACATAGAATGCCCGCGCCAATGATGCACGCAACGCCAAGTGCAATCGTAACCCGTATTGGTAAGACAAATAAGCGCCCCTGCAATAAATAATCGCCAGTAAATAATAAGAGGAGAGCGGAGATAAATTGCGGCGCCCCGAGAACGATAACCACAGCAATTGTCGTGAATTTCAAAAATAAATCCGAAACGAGGCTCAAGTTTTTTACATAGGTAAAGTTTTTGGAAATATAGCTATTTAAATTTTCCTCATCGCGCTGGGCACCACGCCAGAGCACGAAATAAAGTGCCGCGAGCACGACCATGAGAGTATAACCCATATAAAAGATACTGCCGAAAGTCAGCTCGCCATCTCCCTTCGTGAATTTAAGTAAAGAATCAAAACGCGCGGCATTGGCTGATTCAAAAATTATAGCCAATACGGAAATCAATAGCGCCAAGCTTAACACCATGATTTTCGCGGTTTTAGCAGAGGGGCTCTCCGTGTTGGGCCTGGGCGACTCGATTAATCGACGGATAATATTGATGTCCGCGATGGCTTGCTGAATTTGTTGGTTCATACGTTCCTCCGGTTTATTTTATAAACTAGTCTGTAGTATAAACTAGTTTACTATAGAGCCTTCCTAAACGCAAGCCGGCTAAGTTTTGTTAAGAATTTCATTAGTTTCGGGCGGTGACGTTTCGGTTTGATTCGGTTTCGTTTGGTAATACCAAGAGGCCCTACCACCGTAATTCACTTTCAGCCCGTAAGTAATCCACTTCTCTCTTAATTTTTGCCACCATTCGATTTACTCAGTCATTAGGCATTATTTTTCGATGATGAGCCCTCTATTTTATCCGGCTATCGGAAAAAAGATTAAAGCGCTGCCTTTCTCTCTACAAAAATGTACCTTCGTTCACATGAAAAATAAAAACATCCAACTCAAACTACTAGAAAACGAAAAAAAGTCTTATGGAGGAGAGCTATTAAAGACGCGCAAAGGCCGGGCGCGCGGCCGTCCGCTAGATACGCGGTCGACAATGCATTTAGTTTTGCGTTCAACTCAGGCAAAAGGGAGTTGGTCATTTTCAACATCAGAAAATTCACGAAAAATAAAACTTCTCGTGAGGAAATTCTCGGTAAGGTATGGCGTCAGAGTATTATCCCTTGCCATTGTTGGAAATCACTTACATATGCAAATTAAACTTGGAAATCGCTATTCCTATTTTCCATTTATTCGGGCGATTACCTCTGCCATAGCTATGGCGGTTACGGGTGCGAGCCGCTGGAAAAAATTGGCGAATCGCTTTTGGGATTATCGTCCGTTTACACGCGTCGTTCAGAGCCGGCGCGCATTTCTCAATTTACGTGATTACATTCGCATTAATCAGTTAGAAGGCTCTGGGCACTCTCGCGAGCGAGCGCGCTATCTAGTCCTGAATCCTCGATCGACAAATTTGAATTCGGCTTAAAGGCCAACCCCCTACCTTCATCGGCTTCCTCTCATTTTGAAACATCTCGAAATCTCTGCCCACTCCGCATACGTTCGCCCAAACAATTAACACTCAACTCAAATCTAATCCTTTAAAACTAGAATGTAATTTGCATCCTTATACTCTTGGGATCACATCCAGGGGTTGGGGGAATAATGAGAAATACTTTTATTATTGCGGCGTTTGCCATTGGCGCTTTAGCAATTACTTCGTCGCAAAACGCATGTAATAACGAAATGGCCGCTTATAAAATCGCCGAGAACACCGCTGCTTCAACGGGCGTTCCTGATCCCGTTCCCACAGAAACCCAAGGCCCCAAATCCTTTGATGTAAAACTTGAATCGCAAAGTACCGTCAGTGGTAATCTCGCTGACGAAAGAAAATTCAAAGTTAAGGCTACCGCACAAACAGCGTTTAGCGGACCCTTAAAAATTTCCCTTGATCGCGCGGCTTTAGCAGTACTTGATCCGAGTAACGAAATCTCCATAACCCCCGCACTCGTTCCGATGAGTTTACTGCCAGGACAATCCCAAGAATTTGAAGTAACGGTAAAGTCTACTTCACTCGCTCCTTCGGGCGCTGGAAAATTTGCCTTTGTTGCTAAGCCTGATTCTCCGGATTTCACCGGTGAAGCCAGACTCAACTTTGATCTAGGAATAGCCGCTCTTTATGAAGTCCTAATTTTAGGAAGGGTAAACGGAGTCATGCAATACAACCGTGATTTTACTCAAGCTAATTTTCGATCCCACGTGGGCGGTCTAACCGTCAGATTTTTAAATGCCGACAGAGTTGAGGAACACACCATACACGGTTCCCCTCAGCAATACCATCAGCCGGCAAATAATCCAATGGACGTGGCTGGACCCAATGGTCCAGTGGCCGGCGGCGTTTATGAATTTAAAGTCATGCCCTCCACGACCGCCAGCAATATAAGTTATCACTGCCATATTCACGGCGGGGCCGATCATCGGCTTCGGGTAAACGTGCAGTAACGACAAAGATCCCGCAGGAACGCCCACTTAGAAGGACGACGTACCACTCTGAGACAAATTAGCCATTCTGCGGTTTCTTAACCCGAACTTTAGGAATTTCTAATATTTAGCTCTGAAAGCACCGATAAATACTCAGTAGGGAGTCCGTCGGTGAGTAAACAAAACAAACCGCGATTTTCAATTCGCTATAAGTTTTTGTTCGTAATGACGCTGTTGTTAGCGTTTTGCGTATCCATTTACCTAGCCGTAGCTTCAAAAACATTCAAAGACGACAAAAAACAACTCGTCTTCGATCTCAACGGCAACATGGTTTCCAGTCTTTCCACCGAACTTGAGGTGGGCTTTCGCAGTTTCGGCGATAAGATGACCTTGTTTTCATTACTCAACGAAAAATCCGCCGATGTAAAAGCTATCGTCGATGAGCTTTTAGCGAACGCCCCTGATATTGCATTTATGATCCTCACTCACCCCAGCGGCACGCAAACCGAGTTCCGCCGCTTCGTAAATTCCAATTTTCTGTCTACCTACAACTTGAAAGAAGATTTTTTTACGCAAACGCTACCCCAAGAACGCCCCGTTCCCTTTGCGCAAATTCAACAAACCGGCGAAGAAATTTGGAATGCAACAATTGCTAATGGACCGCCGTTAATTGGTTTTGGAAAAAGCGTTATCGAAGAAGACGCCGATAAAAAGCCATTGCGCCGCTGGGCTGTAATCACTTATTTACACGCCGACCGCCTTATAAAATCTCTACCGACCGAAAAACTTTATGATTCCTACATCACCAACAATCATGGCGAACTATTGGCTCATCATGATTCTAAAAAAATGCTGACTCCCGAAATATCCAAGTCTTGGGCGGCCACCGAAAAAGCCCTGAGCATGCCGACGAAAACCATGGTTACCGAGTACATTCATTCTAACGAAGAATATCTGGGAGCATTTTCAAAAGCCCATGAGGGCAAACTAATTATCGTCTCTGAAGCCGCCGGACACAAAGCATTCTCGGCGATCAACGGACTTCTAATCCGCTCTCTAATGTTCGGTTTACTCGTTATGACTTTGGCCTTTTTAGCGGCACTACTGTTGTCACGTTCACTTACCCGGCCCTTACAAACTCTGGTGGATGGAATGGGAAAAGTCTCTGAAGGCGACTTAAACACGCAAATCAATGTCCAATCGCGCGACGAGATCGCGGCACTTGCGGACACCTTTAACTCGATGATCCGTGATTTAAAAACTTCGCGCACGCAGCTCGAAGAAATTAACCGGGACCTAGAGCAAAAAGTTTTGGACCGCACACGCCAATTAGCGGAACAAAATAAGGCCATCAAAGATGCCCAAGAGGCTTTACTTAAAACTTCTCGCTTAGCGGCGGTGGGTGAAATTGCGGGGCATGCGGCCCACGAAGTTTTAAACCCCCTCACTAGCCTACTCACCCGCACGCGAAAAGTGCAGGGCCGCGTTGATTTAACGGAGCAAAAAGAGGCTAAACTTTTGCGCGAAATTCAAGATGCTTGGACCAAAGACTTTGCTGGCGGCGGATTTGACAATCTCGTGCAAAACTGGAAAAACCCGTCGGGAATTGATCCGGCAAAATCCTTATTCGAAGAAGATATGGAAAATGTTAAGAGCATAATAACTAATTGGGAAGCACAAACTCTGGAGTTAAAAAAAGATACTGACTTTATAATCAGCGAAGCTAACCGCATCGCTAAAATTATTTCCGGAATGCGTTCGTTAAGCGTCGTTCGCGCCGAACTAAAACCCTGGCGCGCGCATCAGCTCTTGCGTGAATCCATTAACATTATGGCTGACCTCTATGATCAGTCCAGCGTGGAGATCACTCTGGACTCGAAGGCCGAAAACGATAACGTGGTGATCGATAAAGATGAATTTATTCAATCCGTGACCAACTTACTGCGCAACTCACTGCAAGCCATCCGCGCGCGCCCCGATCAACAACCCAAGGGCCGCGTGCATATTTCTACCGAGACACAAAATGAACATTTGATAATTAGAATTTCTGACAACGGACCTGGAATTGCAGAGGAGCATCAGGCGAAGCTCTTCCAAACTCAGTTCTCCACGAAATCAAGTGACGAAGGCACTGGACTTGGCCTGGGAATTTCCCGGCGCTTTATCCGTGCCTTTGGCGGAGATCTTGAGTTTGAAAGCTCCACGCCGGGTAACGCCACGGTATTTCGCATTTCCATTCCGCTTGGTAAAGAGCAGGAGGCTGCCGCATGAATCAGGCTGCAAAGAAAGTTAACCCTCAATCCCCATCCTCGATCCTAACGGATATTTCGTGGAACCGGCGCATCCTTGTCGTTGACGATGAAAAGGAAATAGCCAACTCCTATTCCCAAATTCTCGGCGCCCCGGCGCAAACTGCCGCCGTTCCCCGCTCCAGCCGTTCCGCAGCTCC
This sequence comes from uncultured Bdellovibrionales bacterium, assembly GCA_964498095.1. GTDB lineage: Bacteria > Bdellovibrionota > Bdellovibrionia > Bdellovibrionales > SG-bin7 > SG-bin7. The sequence goes on from CAZCFY010000004.1 coordinate 87,846, forward strand.
CGCACCCGCGGCTTCAAGTCAAACTAAAGAAAATTTTGAAGTCACAGTTTGCTACAGTGCCGTTGAAGCACTAACAAAAGTACGCCAGGCCATGCAAAACAACAAGCCTTTCGCCATGGGATTTTTTGACGTGCGCTTAGGTGAAGGTATGGATGGTATCGAGCTTGTTAAAGAGATCCACAAACTTGATCCTTTTATGAACGCTGTTTTCGTAACCGCTTACCAAGACCGTAATGTCGATAGTATTAACCAATTTTTAGGTAACGAGATGGCGGATCGCTGGGATTACCTCAATAAGCCCTTTTCCGAAGGTGAAATAGTCCAAAAGGCCCGTAATACAGTGGCGATTTGGAATTTACGCCGAGAAAAGGAAATCCGTGACGCCCAGATGGAAGAGTTGCACCAACGCGTTTGTGAAGGCGAAAGATTAAGTTCAGTAGCCGTGGTATCTCGCGGTGTCGCGCACGAGTTCGGAAATATATTAATGCAAATTACCGGACAAGCTGAACTTCACCGTGATGACTCGCCGGAAAAAATGCAGAAAGCTTTGGATTCAATTTTATCGGCATCCGACGTGGCAGCGAATATTCTTGGCCGTTTTAAAGCGTTGGGACATCCTTCGCAGGCCAAAGTAAAAAAAGAATTTTTTGCCGCCAATGATCCCTTAGATCAGGCGCTGCAATTTATGGAATATCAATTACGACAAACCAATACTAAAACCTGCCGGATAAAAAACGAAAAAGTGCAAATCTATGCCTGTAGCACTTCGCTGATTCAGGTCTTTATTAATATTACCATTAATGCGATACACGCCATGGGTAACGGCGGCCAAATCGATTATTCAATTACGAATGTCGACAATAAGTGGGCCGAGATCGTAATTCGCGATTACGGACCCGGAATCCCCGCGGATATAATGGACAGAATCACCGAACCGTTCTTTACTACTAAAGGCAGCAAAGGGACGGGTTTGGGTCTGGCGATTTCTAAGGAAATTCTCGAGATCGAACACGGTGGAGAATTAAGAATTACAAATAATCCCCATAAGGGTGCGGAATTTATATTACGTATCCCGGTGGATGATGTGGAAGGAACAAAGGACTAATTTATGGCACAACAAGATCTGGATTTAAACCAGCTTGTGGTCCTCGTAATCGACGACGATGCGATGGTTCGCGATATTCTTATCGATTACCTAAAGCTATTTGGCTTTACGCGCATAATTTCGGCGCGCAATGGACTAACAGCCATGCCTATCATTCAAGATGCGAAACAACATCTTGATTTAATTATTTCTGACTGGGAAATGCCTGGTGGCGACGGACTCTCAATTCTCCAAGCCGTACGTAAAAATCCCACCCGAGCGGGCCTCCGGTTTATGATGGTCACAAGTCAAAATTCCATGGAACGATCAAAGATTTCACGAGCAGCAAAATGGAAAGTCGACGCCTATCTCATTAAGCCCTTCCGCGGCGAAGTGTTTAAACAAAAAGTTTTTGAGGTTCTTGCTGCTCCCCCTGCCGATGGAGCCGAAGATGGCAAAAATAAGGTGGGTTAGTTTACTTTTTATTTTTTTAGCTCAAACGGTAGCCGCCAAAATGTATATCGTTGGCACGGCTGTGGGCGCCGGAGTGCCGGCGACGGAATCTCCCCGCTTAATAGATCTGGGTGACGGCTCTGACGGCGAATTTAATACTTCTACCTATGCAAACTTTGGAACGGTTTCCAGTGGTTTAATAATTTTAAACACCGACACCAAGTCAGTTTATAACTTTACGAATTTCATTTTAGCTAGTGGATATGTCATTCAGCCCATTGGCTCACGACCTTTAATCATAAAAAGCTTACAAGACGTAATTATCGCGGCGAATGCGGGAATCCGTTGTAGTGGCTACGCCGGCGCTGATACGAATATGGTTACCAACACCGCTGGCGGTGAAGGCCGTTGTGGCGGAGCGCGCGGTGGTAACGGAACAATCGGAGCCACCGGCAGCACCGGTAGCAGCGGCGGTCCTAATACAACCGGTGGCGCGGGTGGACGTAACCATGCCTCTGACCCTGGTGGCGGCGGTGGTGGCGGCGGGTACTCTTACCAATTTACCGCAACCGCAAGCGATGGTTTTACAATGGGCGCATTGGACGCTGCGGCCGGAGATGAATTTTCAACTGATCTTCTAATGAAAACAACCTTAGGGTACGGCGGAAGTGGCGGCGGCGGCGGTGGCGCCTATACGACAGCGGATAACAATGAAGGCAGTGGCGGAGCCGGTGGCGGCGGCGGTGGAGTCGTGGAGATTTTTGCGCGCCGAAATGTGACTCTCGAAGCTAATACCTCATTTATTACAGTGATGGGTGGTGACGGCGGAGAAGGCGGCAATGGCGTTGCCCGCGTTCCTGGCCCTGGTTTGGGCTTAGCTGGCGGCGGTGGTGGCGGCGGTGGTGGTACAATTTTTATTGTCGCTGGCGAACAAGTCTCCTCGCAGGCCTACGGCGGACCTTCCATTCCTGAATCAGGTTTCAATGCCGACGGCGGCGCCGGTGGCAGTAATACGCAAAACTGGGCGGGCGGATCCGGCGCACGAGGCCGAATCTGGATTGTCGATAAGGACTGTGATGATGATGTCGCTAATTCATGTGGCGATGATACTTCTATTTATTTACCAATTGACGTTGAAAACATCGGTCTATGGCCCAACTCAGAGTATGGCAATTCCGTATTTGTCGAAGCTTCTGAACTTGAATTTCAATCGGCCTGCGGCCGCGTCGGTAGTTCCTGGCGGGACGGTCTATTTTTAATTTTCTTACTCTGGTTGGTGGCTTATTTACCATTCTATGCCAAGCGCTGGCGCTATATAAATTCCAAAGCTTGAACTTTCATTTTTTCCGCTGCGACTAAATATATTTCCTAGGACATGGACATTCCATTTAGCAAAAGATTTTTTATAATCCGTCCCAAACCCTATTTCCATGGCACTGCGGTCAGAGAAATCACTTGTCCAAGTGAAATCATGAGTGAAAGTTCCCCAAGAATACCGGACACCAACTCCCAGCATTGTTTGCGCACTGAATTTAACTTGATCCACCAGTCCATCCCGCTCCAAAAGTCCAATGCTGTTCACGGCGGCGCCGAAGGACCAATGTGGTGAACCCATTTGCCAGAGTATTTGATTACGCCAATTTCTTTCCGTAATTTCTTTTTGCGCCGGATAGTCTTCTGGCGTTTTAGACTTCCAACTATTTGAAGTAAGTTGAGTCGCGAAAACGAGGCTTCCACTATTACGCAATGACGCCTTCACGCTTCCGCCGATTACCGGCGTAAGAAAATTCGCGAGCTTCACGGTGAGGTCCGAAGGTACTCCCAAAGTTTTTTGATCATAACCGGCGCCGCCGTAAAGATCAAAGTTATAGGTGCGGATAAAGGGCGGCTCCCTTTTCACCTCCGGCGCGGGAAGTGACTTCGTTTCGGGCGCAGGCGGCTCTACTTTTTTCGGCGGCGACAGTTCTACCTTCTTGGGAATTGGCCGCTCTTCCACCTTGGCAACCGGCGGCGGCGAAAGTGGCGCCTCCAGTTTCGCAAGAGGAGGTGGTGGCTGAGGTGGAGTTGATTTTTGTTTTGAAATTGATTTTGGTTTTGCCGCAATTTTTACCGGGATTGACGGCTGAGGCATCGGGAGCGGCGGCTCCACTACGGGGGGGTCGACCGGTTTAATAGAGATCCCTTGCTCTTCGCCGACGCGCGAGTCTCGCAGGACTTTTGCGAGATCAATGAGTTGCGGGGGCGAGAATCTTCCCATGGTCGTCCCACGGCCGGCCGCCACACGCCAATAATATTTTCCTAATGGCGCGCGAGTCCAAACAAACTTCGATGAATCACTTTTTACCAAAGTAATTGGCTTTCTAAACGTACCGTCGTTGTCGACCTCAATCATGTAGTGCTCGGCGCCAGCTACAGGCTCCCATTCAAAGATCACATCGTAAAGTTCGGCGGCGAAGACGGGAGTGATAAATAAATTCCATAACCAAGCCCCATCGGGAAAATCTTTACTCTCCTGCGCGGGTTGGCGCGCTTTCGTAGGCTTGATAATCGGGGCATCCAAGAGATCTCGATAATTATAAATTGGATTTGAATATAAGGGCGGTAAAAGAAATCCCATGTCATCCACCCCAATAATCCGCCAATGAAATGCGCCCTCGCGCTTTAAATTAAGCTTAACATAACTTGGATCCACGGGAGTTTCAGAAACGATATTTGAAAAGTCAGCTTTATCACTAAACTGAAGCTTGTAGTTGCTTGCAAGTTTAGTTGGATTCCAGGAAAAGGATACCTCTTCGCCCGGCCGCACGCGATCCCGCGGTAATGGCGATAACAAGTGTACGACGGGAGCTTCCCAAACGCTGATTTGGATGGTTTTAGAAATTGCGCCGTTTTTTTCGAGCCGCAAGGAGTGGCTGCCAGAGCTTAGCGCGATGGACTTCTTTCTCTCGCTGCCGCTAATCTTCTGCGTTTGGACTTTACGGTCAGGAAGTAAATGCCAAAGTGTATCGGCCTCCCCTTCCCATTCCAAATCTATTGGCATGGGCAAATCAAAGGTATAAATGCGCAGTCCGTCGCGGGTTAGCCATTTTGTTTCTTGGGCAATAATTTTTTCTTCAACGATTTTATCTTTTATTAGAGCTAATACCTGTCCCCTGCTGATAGTTTTTTGAGACGTTGCACCTTTAAGGCTTGCTTCGCCTTTGACGACTTCGACTTCAACTTTTCCGCCTTCGACTTGGCGTAAATTTAATTCCGCTCCGGCTTCGGCATCAACCGTCCACTCTTCGGTGGCAATTTCCGTCGGTGATGTTGAACCTAGTGTCCGCACGTCTCCCTTTGCAAAACGTAAACGCACTTTGGAGTTACCCATGTCTTGATTGTTTTCGATGAGAATCAAGGTGTTTTCTGACATCACGATTTTAGTGTCGTTGGCCAAAGCGACTTTGGCGGAACTTTGCGGCAACGTAAGTACAGAGTCAAAATTATAGAGTACGTCCTTCTCGCTGGAGTCTTCCCAAACAATGCTGTCGTGCGCGCGACGGCGAACCCCTTTTTTAATTTCCGCGATTTTTCCGACCGCTGGTTTTGTGGCAGCAAATTCGCTGCGATCAAACGCCGGAATATGAATTATTTTGAAGTCGTTTAAAAACCAAGCGACTTCAAAAAATAATAATAAAATTGCACCAGAAATGAGGTAGCGGTCCACAGTAATTTATCGGAATAACAAAGGATTTTCGAGATAAGACTAAGGTCTGCCGACGACGCGGTTGCGGCCAGCTTCTTTAGCGTCATAAAGCGCGTGATCGGCTTTTCTGACCAATGAGCGCGCGTCCGTATCCACATTTGGATCCGAAATACTGTAGCCTAGACTCGCCGTAAGCCGGGCTTGGTCTATTCCACTCTGAAAAATCGTCGATTCAAATTTTTTACGTATCCGCTCGCAGATTATTTTTAATCCCTCTTCGTTTTGCTCTATCACCACGATGAGAAATTCGTCACCACCATAACGGGCGGCGATGTCGGTGTCGCGGATATTTTCGGTAACTATCTTTCCCACCTCTTTTAGGACGTAACTTCCAAAGAGATGATCATGCTTGTCATTAACAGCTTTAAAGTGATCCATATCCATCATGATACAGCCAACGCGGCCGCCGTAACGTTTTGTGCGCTTGAGTTCATAGTCAATTTTTTCGTACATGTTACGCATATTAAATAAGCCCGTTAAGAAATCCCTTTCCGTTTGTTCGCGCAGCTGTGCCACAGCCGCATTTAGTTCCTCGTAAACATCTTTAAAACGAAAGCGAACTTGCACGCGGGCCGCTAATTCCACGAATGAAAATGGCTTTCTTAAATAGTCATCAGCACCTTCCAGAAGACACTCGGCTACTGCCGCGGGTTGGTTATCTCCCGAAACAAATATCACGGAAACGTAGTTTTTCTTTAAGCGCAGCTGCCGCAAAACTTCCATGCCGTTGATGTCGGGCATATTGCGGTCAAGGACTACCAAGTCGGGCTTCCAATCCGCAATTTTTTGGACGACATCGCGAGGCAAATTGGATACGGCAACCTCATGGCCGTGGCGCTCCAGGGCTTCTTTCATAAGATTGAGGTTCATAAGGTCGTCATCAACACAAAGAATACGTCGTCGGTCTATTACCGGCATAATTCATTGTCGCTTGACTGTGTCAATTTAGTCCATTTAGAAAAATCGGATTTATACCGAAGTAGAGTTGTACTCATATGTGGAGAAGCAACATGAAAATCCTCATTACGACTTTAATCACGTTAATCTTAGCCCTGGCCCCCATAGCCAACCTCACAAGTCTCAATTTCGCGTTGGGCGCCGTTGATCTGGCCCAAAATGATAATGAAGAGGCCGAAAGCGATGATGAAGGTGGCGAAGGCACAGAAGAAGAAGAGGATGAGGGCGAAGAATATGCCGAAGATGGCGCGCAAAAACCCGCTGGTGGCCAAGCCACGAATGGAAAGTCCGAGGGCGAGAAAAAACCTGAAGCTACCCCTGCCACAACTGCTAATGAACCAAAGCCACTAGAAAATCCGCCAACAGAAGAATCTTTACCAAAACCATCTGATATTTCTCCTCCCATCGAACCTGAAATTGCAAAAACTCCCTCGCCGCCCGCACCTCCACCCCCGTCGGCTAAGGCTAAAAAATTAACAAAAGCAAAGCCGAAAGAGAAAGTACCGGCCAAAGCCAAGGCCAGCGCTAAAGCTAAGCCTAAGGAGCCAAAAGGCAAAGTCACAAAAGCGAAACCCAAAGAGAAACCTAAAACAAAAGCCAATGCAAAAACGGCGGCAAAAAAGGCGCCCCCCAAAAAATCAGGCAAGGGCAAGGGTGATAAAAAACCTGCGGGCAAAATTTCCGCTTCGCCAAAATCACAGACAGTTAAGGCAAATTGTAATATGCGGGCAAAACCCAACGCCAAAGCTAAAAAGCTTGGACTTTTAAATGCGGGACAGAAGATTAAAATCAGCCCCGAGGGTAAGACCTGGTTTAAAATCACTCACCAGGGCAAACCCGCTTTCGTAAATGCCCAGTGCTTTTAAGCGGTCCTTTGCCGTCACACCGTAAAAAAAGTACAAAGAAACCGGCCAGTGCTCTTATAAATTAGCGAAAATTTGGGCTTTTTTTTGCAGAGCCATTCGCACTTATGCGAATTCAAAGTTGGACGTTAGCGGTAGCCTATCTATTTAATCAATGGGCCTTGGCAGATCACCAGCCCATAAGCCAAGTAGCTTTGCCGGCCGATCCGTTAGATCATTTGGTAATTAACGTAAATCCTTTAAGTCCAAGTCATTGTGGCGTTAAACTTATTGAAGTCGGCTTTAGAAATCATGAAACACAAACTCCTGATTTTCATTTGGCTCTACTACGCGATGTTTATGATAGTTCGTTTGGCCCGCTACCTCCCCAAATTCGCAAAGTTTACGACTACAATATGCCCGTGGACTCAAAATTTTGGTCAGCCTCAAGCAGTCCCGAGGATGCCGAAGAACCCTACGACATTATAAACCGTGCGACTCGGCGTAAACAAATTGTCGCGAAAATAGTTTGGGACTTAGCGCAGTTTGTTGCCTCAAGTGTTCCCTTTGTGGGGGCGGCCTATTACGTTACCGATGAACTCGTCGATGCCTATGTACGCCGAAATCAATTCCATCGCCGTCAAACGACACAATTATTAAATACAATTATCGAAAACCGTCCCCAAGCTTTTCAAAATATCGTTAGCTTGGATGAAGTAAAAAATATCGTTGGTACGGGCGAAGAATATACTTTGGGCGGATTATTTGTAAACCGCGCTGTGGCTGAACTTGTTTGGCAATATAATCAGGACTCACGAAACTCTCTTCGCGCCCAAAACTACTCGCGCCTAATTAATATTTTGAGCCGCGAAGGACTAGAGGCACGGCCTATCTCCCGCGACTTCTTAGTAGTTTACTATAACCCCAACAAAGCCTATGCCCGCGAATTTGAAACGCTTTATACTGACTTGGACGATTTACCAAAAATATCTGGCCATCAAAACGGCGGAGAACTGGTTCCGCTTGGGATCTATGGAATTGGTCAGCTGGATCAACGGATTTTAACGACTGACTTTACCGATCACGACCGCATCCGCAACCGCAAAGCCTTAAAGTATCTCGTTGATCTCGGAGTAAAAGCCGGCTCTTCTTTTTTACCTCTTCCCTTTAATATAATTGTTTCGGCGGCCAACAAAGCAATTCGCTTTACTCTTAATAAACACGGCACCAACTTGTTAACCGATGTCATTCAAAATGAAGCCGAACTTGCCATGCTTTTGCAAACTGGAATTGCCCAATTGTCTCCGCAAATAATTGACGACGCTAAAGCCCACTTAAAACATCAACAACTAAATATTTTAATCAAAGCCGACGGCAGCCCCGAACGAAACCGCCAAAAAAATTCGGTCCAAGTTAATAATTTTTTGCGCTACAATGGCGAAGAGTTATGTAACGATGTCGGTTCCGAGCGCGAAAACGAATATCGCCAGAGCTTTTTAAGCTGGTGGGAGCGCGTCGGCCGCACCTTTAGTTCCCTGTGGCCCTTTTCTTCGAAAACTAAGCTGGAGCGAGAAAGACAAGATGTCATCGCGCAAAGATTTGATCTTGTAAAAGCCCGTTATATTCTACGTTACTATGATTCTACCCGCCGCAATTATCCCGATAACGAGGTCATCACCGCGCTGCAAGCTGTGGCACTGGCAAAAAATGAAGACGACGTGCAATTGATTGCCAAACTTATCGAATACCCCGGCACAGAAACCATAGAATTGGCCGCCGTGCGAGCCGCGCGCGTGCATCAAGATCCAGACCTCGTCTATGCACTCATGAAGTTTTTAGAATCTTATGACTTCGACGCGGAAATATTAAGGAACGATAAATCATTGAGCTCGGCCTTCGCGGCTCTTCTCGCTCTTGATTATGCCGAAGCGATGCAACCGGTTCCCCGTTATGATTTAGCGATAAATTTCGTGGAAAAGAAAATGCAGGAGCCTCAATTAGCCGACGCAAAAAGTGACCTCAAAAAGATTGCCGAACAAATTACTTTTAAACGCAATGTCTACGTGGAGCGCCAATGGCAAGGCTACTGATAACTTTATTATGCATCATAGCCTCCGGGGCAAAAGCCGAAGAACCCATTATCTTAATTATGGTAGATGGCGCCCGTCCTGACTACGTAAATTATTATAGTCAACAGGGACAGCTGCCCAACATAAAACAGTACTTTATTGATCAGGGTTCGGTATTTGAAAATTCTTTTACCTCGATGTCTCTTACGGTACCTTCTTGGAGCGCGATCCTTTCTGGCAAAGACATCGACCGCACGACTATTAAAGGTAATGATATTTTTAACCGTCAAAATAAGCACATCGAAAACTATCTTGACTGGCGTGTAGATATTTTGGATTTGGAAAACAAGGGCCTACGTAATCACGGCCGCGCCTACCAGCTATTGCGAGAATATGGTCATAAAACCATTCTCGATTATTTCAACCGGCCCAAAGAAGATTCCTACGGTAAAGACAGCGAAGTTTACGCTACTTTCTTTCCGCTCAACGATCAGTTCCCGCTTTATTTGTTTGGAACTGCACTCGATAACCTATTCCGCGTGGATACCGCCAAACAAACAAGCGTGCATAATGCCTTAATCCGCCTAATTTATGAGGACAAAAACTTCTACGCCCTTGACCGCGACAACGTCGACCAGGTTTTAAAAGTCATTCACGACCGCAAATCTCCAATGAAAAAGCTAATTCTGTTGTACTTCGCGACAGTCGACCACTATGCTCACCAGGAACACGGCAAAGGGGTTGATTCTTTAAAATTGGTTGATGCCGAAATTGGCCGGGTCATGCGCGCCATTAATAGAAGCCGCTACAAGAATGCTACCGTTGCCATAGTCAGTGACCACGGCTCACAAGGTGGAATGGAACTTGACTCCGAAACCTCGCAACATCCTTTAAAGGGAAAAAGTTACGGGCTCACGGCTACGAACATAAACTCCTTCCTTTCCGGTTGGATGAACGTGCCTGGACTTGATCAATATGCTTTTAACGTAACCTCTACTTTTGCCAACGAGGGTAAGTTTTCTCTGCGTAACTGGAACGAGTTTCAGGCGCACTTCTTTCAGTGTACCAATGTGGCCCTGTCTTTTATTAAATCCAAGTCCATGGCCGACATGACTTGCCAGATGTTACACAAAAATCCCTTCACCCAATCTTTAGTGCATGCGGGAATTACAACAACACAAACTATCGCCATTCCATATGGCAGCGCTTACAGCAACGATTGGACTTCAAAGAATAATTGGTACACGCTGACAAATTACGAAGTTTCCGCTGGCAACCGCCGCAACTTGATTAAAGATTTAGAGAATTTCCAAATTACCAACATTAAACTTTACTCACCGGATTTGGAAAATAAAATATCTAAATTTCCGTTAGATTGGCTGGCGATCCCCGTCAGCAAGGAGTCGGTTCCGGAACTACAGGCCACTGCGGACTTACTGCTTCTACACCACTCCGAGGAGTCGCAAGCCTTAATTATGTTTGACGGAGTTAATTACCGCTACATCCCTGTTAAAAACTTTCAACAAGATGCCAGCGGCAGAGTTAGTTATTCCTTAAACACAAGTACTGATCCGCTCGGGTATTTACGCAGTTCATTTGTGAACCGGCAAACCACAGGAAATTTTATCGACGATAACCATTGGTTTAATAATTTTCATTCGCCCCGCGAATGGGCCTCCCGCTATGGACAAACTAGTTACCCCAATGCCGTTGCAGCGGTTTACCGAACTTTTTATTTTCGTGATGAGGGGTTAAAAGCGCAAGAGAGCGAGCGCATGGACATCTTATTAAATCCAAAATACGGCCACATTTTTACGATTGAAAACGATGATCTCGAAACCCAACACGGCATGTTTCAGCGTGAATCGGTAAATAACACGTTTATGATTCGCGGGCCCAGAGTTCGACAAGGTTATCGGCATAAAGAACCGGTCTTCTCGGTGGATTTGTTACCCACTGTTTTTCGTGCTAGTGGAAAATCAACTCCCGCCGAAATTCAAGGAATGGGATTAGACGGCGAACCTATTGAGTCCATTTTTCAATCTAAATAATCGAGATCCTTTCCAAAGGTCTCTTTAAGTCCCCATAGCCCCAGAAACGCGATTAATAAAACGGCGCCGCCGACGAAAAACCCACTTTGTATGACGCCAATTTTTGCGGTCAAAAATTTAAAACTGGAACTCACTGGGACAACGGAACCGCGCACGAAATTAGGAACAGTCGTGGTAACTGTTGCGCGTATGTTGGTACCAAATTGTTCGGAGGCCACGGTTACGAAAATGGCCCAGTACCCTGTCGCAAACCCCAGAAGTCCACACATGAGATAAATCTTTTCCGCAGTCACCGAAACCGCAAATTGATTTAAAGATAAATAAAGGACCGCGGAAAAAGCCGTTAATAAGAGAAAGAAAAAAACAACTTTACGCCGGTTACGAAAAATCTGGCTGATGAGTCCACTCGCTAAATCACCCAGGGCAAGACCTATATAACAATACATAATGGAGGTGCCGGCATTAATTTTTTCGCTAACATTCATTGCCGTGGCGAACTCGGGAGAAAACGCCACCAAAATACCAATGACGAACCAAATCGGAACGCCAATCAAAATACAATTTAGGTAACGCAGAAATCGTTCGCGGTTTCTAAATAATAATAAGGGGTTTCCGCGATGAACGGATTTAGTTTTAATCTGCGCGTACATCCCGGATTCATAAATTCCCCAGCGCAGGAGTAACAACGCGAAACCCATAACGCCGCCAACCAAATACGCCACTTTCCAATCAAATTTTCCGGCGACTAAGGCGGCTAAAACAGCGCCACAAATACCAAACGCGGCCACGATCGTGGTGCCATAACCCCGCTTTTCCTTAGTCATAATTTCGCTGACCAAAGTAATGGCGGCGCCCAATTCCCCCGCGAGTCCCACGCCGGCAATAAACCGTAAGGCCGCATAAGCGGGAACGCTTCCGACAAAGGCATTACAAAAATTAGCCAGAGAATACAAAAAAATCGAACCAAAGAGAACCGACACTCTTCCGCGCTTATCACCCAGGATTCCCCAGATAATCCCACCGACGAGCATGCCTCCCATTTGCATATTAAGAAGCAGAACCCCCGTATTTAGTAATTCATCTTCGGGAATGCCAATAGCCAAGAGACTGCTCTGTCTTACCACATTAAATAAAATCAAGTCATAGATGTCGACGAAGTAGCCAAGAGCTGCGGTGATTATCGTGGCAGTTACGCGAGTTTTTTGCTTCACTCATTACTCTTAACTTTACTTACGCCGCCTAGCCAAGTACTTTTTATATATGCTTCATGAGTGGATTAGAATTTGGTTTCATTGGGTGGATGCCTGGGGTTACCCCGGAATCGTACTTCTCATGGCAATGGAAAGTTCGATTATTCCTGTTCCTTCTGAAGTGGTAATGCCTCCAGCCGCCTATTGGGCTTCTCAAGGTCGCATGAGTTTTACCGGCGTAGTTTTGGCCGGCACCCTTGGAAGTTACCTCGGCTCGGCCATAAGTTATTGGGTATCGCGCTGGCTTGGCATTCAAATAATGCATAAATACGGCAAGTATTTTTTCTTGCCAATAGAAAAACAGATTCAAGCGGAACATTGGGTGAAGTCCTGGGGAAATGCGGGAATATTTTTCGCCCGGCTATTACCCGTCATTCGCCACCTCATTTCAATTCCCGCTGGACTATTTCGCATGCCCTTCAAAGAATTTAGTATTGTAACAATATTAGGGGCTGGCCTTTGGTGCTGGATATTGGCGTGGTTTGGCGAAAAGACCTTAGGCGAGTCGCCAGAACTCCTAAACTCGCCAGAAGATATGATCCGTGTACTTAAAGCAAAACTTACTTGGTTCATTTTAGGAATACTAATCCTCTTAATATTGTACTTAGTGGCTTTGCGGCTGCGTAAGCAAATATCTCGACCCTAAGTTAAAATTCGCTAAACCAATTAAAATCACTAATTTATTGCGCGCCATCGACCGAATATTAATTTATCTCATGAATGCGAAGTCTGTAACAAAAACATCGATCAACTATCTTGGCAACGAAGACGACTACCTGATAGTAAACCCGCGGCACGTATGGCGAACTCTAAAGTCGCACCGCCGTTTTATTTTTCTTTGCATAATAGCCGCCATGGCCGTTTCGCAAACCTATTCCTTTTTATACAAATCACCCGTATATGTTTCAACAGTTAGACTAAAACTCGAAAATCAGAAAGCAGTTTCAATTTCGCCGCTTTTAGATTCATTTCAAGGCGGCAAAGACCAAAACGCCGTGCGCATGGGAAACCTCAGCGACAATTTTTATAGCGCTGAATTTTTAACGGCCGTACTGCTGGAAGTAATAAAAAAACGCTATCCCGTTTATACGTTGACTCAGGGTGAACTTACCAAAGTCAAACAAACCGAGCTCGTTGAGCGCCTGGGCGACAGCGAGAAACGCACTGAACTTTTGGAATCCAACGAATGGTACTTGTTGATAAGTCAATTTTCAAAGCACTTGCAAATTAATCCACAAGAAAATAATCTGGTCACCATTTCCGCCTACACAAGTAATCCAAACCTTTCGACAAATCTGGCCAATATCACCGCTAAGCTTTTTGTCGAATATAATCTAAAAAAACTGCGCGAGAAATCAAGCCAGCTTCGATTGTTTGTTAGCGAACAGGCTCTAGAGAAAAAAGTCCAATTAACTCGCCTCGAAGAACAGCTCTTAAACTTACAAAAGCAATACCGTATGCCCTCGACCGACGACTTTGCTCGAGGCAAGTACTCTCTTTACCAAAAAAATCTCGAAACATTAGACGAACTGGACCGCAAAGCCGAAATTACCGAAAAAATGCTTGTCGCCACCCGCAGCGAAATTAAGAAGATTACAAAGGGTTTTGCCAACAACAATAATGTCACCTCTGAACTCTATTTATCGCAATTACAGCACCGAATAAATCTGCTGCAATACCAAAAGGCCGTGGTCGGTGACCCCAGCGCTACCGGCGAGTTAGAAAAGCTTACCACTGAGTTTCAAAAAGTATCTGATAATCGCGAACTGGAATATGGAGTTGAGGTGGCCTCTTCTGAGGAGTATTTACGGTTCTTACGAAAAACCGCCAGCGATCTTAACCGGCAAAAGCAACAAATTTTACTCGAACGCCAAAGCCTCAATAAAGTGGCCAGCGAACGCGCCGAAGACTTAACGGAAATGCCCGAAGTCATACAAAAATTTGAGCGCTTAAAACGTAAAATTCAATTAGCGTCCGACCTCTATCTCAATTTGCAAAAACGCCAGCAAGAAGTTGAGTTTATGGATGCCGGAATTAACAATGATTTAAAAATTCTTTCAAAAGGAATTCGGCCCTCTGAACCCATGGGGATTTCAACCGGCGTCCGCTATTTAGTATCCGCCATGATTGGCCTCATTTTCGCGTGCATGTTGATCGTGTTAAAGAACGTATTCATTCAAACGGTTCGCAGCTTCCGTGAACTTCAGGCTGAAGGAATTAACGTGATTGGCGAGGTTCCTCTTGTTCCCCACTTGGGTGTGCCTTCCTTGACGCCCATTGACCGCAATATAGATCAGTTTTTACGGCGCATGGAAAGAATGGTCCCACATATAGATAAATTCGTACCCTACTTCCACCGCTTTCGCTCAAGCCTGCGGTCTCCACAAAGAGCTAAAAAATCAGAACTCATCGTGCTGCATAACCCACACTCCTCCGAAGCCGATGTCTTTCGCTTCATGCGGTTACGAATGAACTCATTTATCAACACCCAAGTGCGCAAAAGTGAATTGGCAACGGTGTGTTTGGTCACTAGCCCTACGGAAAAAAACGGAAAAACCTTTGTAACGACGAACCTCGCAGCCTCCTTTGCCATGGGCGACATCAAGACATTAGTCATTGATTTAGACTTAAGAAACCCATCGTTAAAGCGCCTATTCCCGGAATTTCACAATGTAATAGGAATCGATAGCCTCTTTTCCGGAATCGACTTAGAAAAATGCGTCATTCCTATTAACAAAAATCTCGATGTTATTTTCTGCGCCTCGCATGTAAAGAACCCGACTGACTTTTTAGAGTCAAAAGAATTGCGAAATTTTATTCAGGAACAACGCAAAAAATATCATTATATATTTATTGATTCTCCGCCCGTCTTAGCGGTATGTGACCCCTCACTTTTAGCTCCTGTCAGTGACGTCATCGTTATGGTTGCCGGCTACGAGGTAACTTTCCGTGAAGACATTCAGTTAGCCATCGAAGGACTACACTCAGGCAAAAACCTGCCCATAATTGGGGTTCTTAATCTCGTAAACCGCTATGATAAATATAGTTATTATTATAACAGTGGCGAGAGTGATAAAGCGGCGGCCTAATTGACTTCACTTCATTTTGCGCGTAGCTATTTAAGCTATGACCGCGCAAGAATACTGGAATAAAATATATTCGGAATCCCCATTTAAAGGCGGAAAGGCTCCCTTAGATTTCCTTGTACAAATGCTGCCGCGCCTGCAAAAGGGTAAAGCCTTGGACATCGGTATGGGCGAAGGCGCCAATGCCGTGTATCTCGCGCAAAAAGGGTTTCAGGTAAAAGGGTTTGATATTTCGACCGTCGCCATCGAGCGCGCAAGTCAACTCGCCAAAGAAACGGGCGTGGGAGTAGAATTTAAAGCGGCGGACTTGGATTTATATTTACTGGGACTTATGGAGTACGACACCATCATAATGACATACTTTAAACCGTCTCTGGCCAGATATTATTCGGAGCTGGTGCGGGCCCTGAAACAAGGCGGTACTATTTTAGTCCATTCCTATACGACCGAAGAACAAAAGGAACCGCTGGGCCAAGAAGACGCTTATAAGAATTTTTATTATCGCTCCAACGAAGTCATTCAAAACCTTAAGGGCATGCGGTTTCTTTTTTATAATGAGACCCGTATAGACGACAAATATATCGTGCAGTGTTTGGCGCAAAAGCCTCTGGATAAAGACGTCGCTAAATATAATTTGTTTGGTATGGGTACCGAACAGGATTCAAAGCCCAAGTCTCCTCACCTAGACTTGGCCGAGTCACTCTTTAAAAAGAAGACTTAAATTCCGGCGCAGGTCTGCGGACGAAGTGGTCTTAGAGCTCCAGACCAATGATCATTTTGATCGTATAATCGTTGGCGGGACTAGTTACGCCGCGACCAAAACCAAAGTTCAATTCACCTTTTTTGAATTCTTTGTCGATGGTCAAAAATAAATTGTGAACTTGGTCGTTAATGGTTGGAATCAGCCGATCGATTTGTCCCATTTCAGCATAGTATTCGATACCGACCATTAAATCCTTACCTGTGTGCCGCGCCAGTTTTAAACTAGGGTCAAACTGCGGTGAAACCTCACCCTTACCAAGAGTCAGCCCTAATATGGGGTTAAATGAAAGAAACCAATAGTCCCCGTCATAACCCAAAATAGGACGGATCTCACTCCCCCACTCGTCGGGATCAAATTCCACAGGCGATCGCCCCACTTCAATGTTTAGCCCCGCAAAGCCTTTACCAGAGTATTTGGGCAAGTATTTAGCGCGAAGTTTTGTGCCGGCATAATATCCTTGATCATTTTGAAAAGCTGTTTGGTAATAAAGTCCAACGTCAAATCCCTCAGAAATTCCGCGCGAAAACTCCAAGGTCGTATGCCATACGTGATGATCCGCAAGACCATTGATGTTGGCCGGGATCGTTGAGCCGCGAGGTATGTAATTGGTATGAATTTCTAACCCTCTCTGGCCGGGCTCATTTATATCGTTGCCGTAAACCTGAATTTCAAACGCGTCCATCGCTTGCGCTGGCATAGTAGCAAAGAAGGGCGCCACCGCGACCGTGAATAGGACTGGTGTGGTTGTCAATAGAGTGGCGGCGGCAGTGAATAAAAATGACAAAGTCTGGCGAAAATAGTTACTCATTTCCCTCTCCAAAGCGGCTAAACGCAGTATAGGTTTGTTACCTGTAAGTTAGCAAACCGTATGCCGTTGGCTAAATTTCCAAAAGACGGTGTTTAGTCGTATGAGCTGCCCCTTTTTTGAAAGACATTTCATCGGCGAGTTGCGATTTTGGTTTGATATTCTAAGCTCTAGAGTTGGGATCTTTGTTGCGTGTTCAAAATTTTCTGACTGAGATTTTCGTTAGAATTTCAGCTGACTTTTTTCCGGATATTTTTATTATTTCATTGCTATCTTTAATATTACTAAATATATTTTACTTATTCCAAAAAAAAATTACTATGCGTTTGACCCGCGAGCTGCCGCAAATTGAAAAGAAAATTTCGACCGGAGAATTGTCCTTAACCAATGCGGCCAAGGCGAAGGAGTTTTTCAGTCAGGAAGAAAAGACGGTCGACCTAAGCGCGAGGCAAAAGCTAGAAGTCCTCGAAACTTTAGAAAACAAGTCCACCCGAGAGGCGGAGAAAATCTTGCTGGCGCAGTCGTCTAGTCCGGCGCCGGAAGTAAAGGAATCCATTCACCAGGTCAATGCGCTAGTAGCAGAATTCAAATTCGCTGCCGACAAAAAACTTTTGAAAAAGCTAGAACACCTACGTGGTTTACTCGCCCACAAAAGCCCATGCCTTAAAACCTCGAAACTGATCGATGCGTGACAAATCCCTCTGCAAAAAACTTACTTCCCGCGCCGGAAGTAAATCGCAATGTCGATCGACAGAGAAAATATATCTCGGTAAAAATAAGGAATGAAGTTTGGCATAATAGCCACGGAAAATGTGTTATATGTGGATCCGAGTTTGCACCGCAAATGGATCATATAATTCCGTTTTCGCACGGCGGGAGTTCAAGCGCTAAAAACTTAAGGCTACTTTGTCGCAACTGTAATTAAAGAGCCGCTATCGCCAAATTGGGCGAAAAAGTTATGCAAAGGTTTTTGACTTAGAAAAGAAAACTTTTCCGTCGAAGATTTTGACAGTCGCCAAGGCGCTTTTGCGCGACAGTGCCAACCCCTCTTGGGGGCACCAAAACGTCTTGTTATTTCAATAACTTATATATGGCTTCAGTGGCCCTCCTCTTGCTCATATCAAAGGTAAGGAGAAGTGTTATGAAAGCCCTTATCTTTACTCTTAGCGTTTTATTAGCCCCTCTAGCATTGAAGGCCGAGGAAAATCTGGAGTCCCTTTACCGCCGGATAGCTCCGAATTACAAAATTGCGCCGGGGGTTAGTGATATTCGCGAACTCAATGACCGCGAAGAAAAGCTAAAAGAAGAGATCAGAAATATTAAGCGCGAAAAACAAGATTCTAAACTCAATGATTTTCGCCGAGCTGAAATGATCAAATATTTGGGCACTGAAAAGGGCATCATTCTCCCAAATGACTACGGTTTCGATAAAAAATCTGGACCCCAGGTAACTCCCACATTACCAAGTGTAGCCCACCCTGCTAGCGAAGCTTCGCAATCAGCAAATATGCCACCCCTAACACCCCCGCAGCCACTCGCTCCAACCCAACCTAACTCAGTTGCATCAACCCAACCTAAGGCAGCTGCACTAGTTCCGTCTAGACCGGCTGCAGTCACACACGAAAAGTCTGGCACAAAGGGCTTAGCCCCCAAAGAAGAGACGTCAGCAACAAAGGAAGATTTTTTTCATAAATACCTCGATGTTTTGGCGAAGGACGCAGACATTAAAAAAGAAATGATTGGCATAGAACGCAAGTACCGCGAAAGAAATAAACAATCCGTATATGATTTAGAAAATCAGGCAGAAATTAAAAAAGCACTTGAAGCACGCATTATGACCTTCATGGCAAATAATGTCCCCGGCGACGGTAAAATCCGCAACCCTGAAGATAAAAAGCGCGTGCATCAATTAGTCGACGAAATGTACGCAAAGCTTAATCCAAATGTGTTAAAAACCAAAGAGAAGCCAAAACCTGCGCTGAGCTTAGCTGCCGTATCTGAAGCTAAACAGGACGACAAGGCTAAAGAAGAAATCCCCACTCTAAAAAATGGACCGACTAAAGTACAACGCGAGCCCATCTCCCCACCTACGCAGACCGAAGCAACTGCTCAAGGAGACGCTCCGACCACAGATCAACCAAAAATGATCGCGCAATCGCTTGACCCTGTAAAAGAAATTATTGCGCAAGCCTCTCAACCCCAAAGCGGGGAACAAACGCCAAAGGAAGACAGTCCACAAGGAAGCGACGAAACAGCTTCACCCACAAGCGAACCCACTCCCGCGCCAATAGTTGTGACTTCCGATCAACCTCAATGTGATATGGCGATCGCTCAGAAGGTTTTTAAAACTTCTAACGAAGAAGAACTCAAAAAGGCCCTCGCCGTGCAGTACCGCGACACGAAAAGAATTGAAATGGATAAAAGCGATAAGGATCTAAATAGGCGCTTAGTCGTCTTTGGGTATCTGCTGCGAAATCACAACATTTACCTTGAGGAGCCCAGTAAAAAAACCGGCGTACTCGCCAATCTCGTCGAGTGTATAAAAGAAGCCGGCCACCGCAGTGAAGAAGCGGAACTTAACGAAGACAAGAAACGTCCAACATACAAACTACATACTCCTGGAGCTACGGCATTGAAGGGAGCCTCTTGAACTCAAAACTCTTTTCGCTTTTTTCAATAGTCGGTCTGGCGGCTCTTACTTGGGCGGAAGTCCCCAAAGAAAAGGCCTGTGAAGGCTTTACCAAGTTTCAAGTTGGAAACCTCGAAGTAACTTACTATTACTTTCAAGAAAAAGACGTTTGCTCTGTGGGCACCCGCCGGGGCGACGGTCAGCGCGAATATCGCTATTCTACTTCCAGCACGGGACTGTTTTACGTTTGGAATTTGCCCGACCAAGGTTATTTGCGTAAGAAAAAAGACGACGACTTCAAACACGTTTTTGCTTTTTTGCCAATTACTTCCAGACCATTTCCCCATCCCATGCCCGGCGAAGAAAGCGACGGAAACTTATATTTACATTTGCCCAATGGCGAAAACCTCATCGTGGACCCGCAAACAGGTAAAGTCGACTGGGAAAAAAGCTTCGCTTCAGGTCTAACAAGCATTAAAGCAACCCAAACGGCCCCGGATCAAAATTCGCGGCTTTTGCAAATTTCTGATTATGCAAAAAATCGCCTTGTCATTGATTTCGGGGCGTCGGCGCTTGGTGATCCATTTTTAAAACGCGGCGGCAAAGCTCATATTATTAAATTTGTTGATGGCGAAAGGCACCCCCGCCGCTGCGTGGTTACAAATCTAATATTTCGCCGCCCTGATTTTGAACCCTCTTTTTCGGATGAACGCGTAAACACCGCTCTTAAGGAATGTGAAAAGCAAACCTCTTGGACAAAGGCTAAAAAATGAAGTGGAATCTGTTGAAATCAGTACTCGTAATTCAGTTAATGTTCTCGCCACAGACTTTTTCGCAGGAAAAAGAAGATCCCTTTCAAAAGGGCGTTGATAAGGTCGCCGAAAGCGCTGAAAACAATTTTGAATTTAGTGCCCCCATTGAAACCGACAAAGGAACCGTTGAAATAAAACTTAAAACTGGAGCCGTCGAGGAATTTGAAGAACAAGCGCAAAAACAGCCAGCCATTGTCGTTACTGAAGACGTAAAAGACAAAATTCCGGGTATAGATTGGAAGCCCGTTGAAATCGAAAAGGGCGAAACACTTGCTTACTTTACAGAGCCTACACCGTCAAAAGTCAAAACCATCGGAAAGTTTTTAAAGGAGCGATTTGACACTAAATCTTTAAAAATATTTCTCTTAGGTATTGCTTCAACATCAACCTATGTAAGCTTAGGTTATTGGATTGGCAATGATAACTATAACCTCACGACCCATCTGTTTTCGCTCGCCGGCGCAATCGCGTTTTCTGCGTTTTACCGGCTCATTTACAAAGAAGTAGTCATTTTTCTTAATAAGGATTTCAAAACCGTTATTAAATTCGTACGTGGAAAAAGCGAGGTCGAGGAAGCCAAGGATTTACCCGAATCAAACAATCTCGAGCGCCTACTCAAAATTACTTTGGTGTCTACCGTATTTTTTGTGGCTTCTCACTATAGCAGTTGGAGCGATAACGCCGATAACCGCGAAACCAAAGAAATTGTTTTAACGGCCATTAAAGCCGATTTATTTTATTCCATTTCCTCGGCATTCGAAATTCTCACCGCCCGCGCCACAGATACCCGCTACAAGGCCAACCTAGCGAAGATGGATAAAAAGAAGGCTTACGAAGAAGCTTATTTTTCTATGACCAAATTATCAATTGGTATTACCTTTATGCATGGCCTTACCATGATGTTTGCCGAACGCGGATATAAAGTGGCCTTCTGGTCTCTGGTCGCAGGTTCCGTTTATGTAACCTTTGAGCTTTTCCGCACGGACATTTGGCGATTTTTACGACGCCGTGATTTAGGACTTTGGGGCTTAACCCGTCTCCTAAATAAATGTGGTGACTTGTTTTAATCAGCTAGTTTTGGCAAACTAAGGGGTATGAAAAATATATTCTTAACCCTTAGCGTTTTTGGATTAGCCTCTTGCACCTATTTAGGTTCACAAAAAGATTACGAGGCGCTAACAAAAGACCAAGCGGTCTTAAACTCCGGCCAAGCTATTTTTAAAAAGAACTGTGTGGCCTGCCACGGCGAGAGACTCGATGGCCTTGTTGGCCCTGATCTCACTGACGAGCGCTGGAAATATGGTGACGGCACCGTACCGGCAATTATGGATACGGTTACTGATGGCGTGGAAAAAAATGGAATGCCGTCTTGGAAAGAAAAACTAACCCGTGATGATATTGAAACCGTGGCTATCTTCGTCCGCAGCCGCCGTGGGTCCAACGCCGACGCCGAACCCAAAGAGTCATTTCATTAATAACGGTAAACGACGGTTACCATGGGCTTAAGCTCATCATCTACAGCCTTACTTATCAAATCAGAGTCGTAAGGCGTTCCTGATCCAGATCGAACCGTGTAAGATTGTTTCGAATACGATACCGATCTATAAATGAGAGACGGACCAATCTCAAAACCACTACCTAATGTAAGGCCATAGTTAATCGTAAACTGGAAGCCGCTTATTCCGGTGTTTTTGTAAGTTTCATCGACGGTAGTTCCCGAAACTAGCTTCTGATCTTGGTATTTTTCACCCGAGATAAAATAAGTTAGCAAGAACTTCCATGTACCCAGGGAGTAACCGACTGTTGGGCCTAGCTCAGACTTACCCACTGTCTTTTCGAGCGATTCCCAAACACCTTCGGCAGGTCTGCTTGTAGAAACCTTATAGTAGTTATAAGTAAGCCCCAGAATTATACCCGTTGTAAACGTGTAACCGACAGTTGTTCTAAAATCAAAACCGAGACCCGATTCTGTAGGTACGGCGCCGGAAGTAGATCCGCCTAAATCTTTTTCCGCATTGTTTATCCGCACGTACACCGGAAAAAAAGTTTCTTCAATGTACAGCTGGGCGCTTGAGATTGAAGAAAAAATTGTAACGAAACAAAACAGTAAATTTCTCATCTTGAAACATCTCCTTTTAAGACACTCAATCGGAAACAAATTGGATTAAGATTATGTTATTTCGTTTCAATTGGGAACCAAAAATGGCCATTCCTTTATATCTCTTAACGTAGAATTCAAGTAAAATAGACTAAATAGTGCGCAATGGGACGTTTAGGGAGAGCACATGAAATCGCTAGGGGTTAAATTTTTAATACGAGCTATGGTGATGGGGACTACCGTCATTTCCTTAGCGGCTTGTCTAGAAAATGGCGAAAAGGACAAATGCTCAGAACCTTTTGAGCAAGTCATCAGTTCCGTTAAAATTCTTGGCGGAAAAAACGTTTATTTTAATATCAACGATTTTGATTTCCTTTTAGATAATAACATCGTCATCGAAGAAATTTCCTTACAAGGTGAACTTGACGATAAAGGTGACGAGCCCGAAGACTTCTCGTTTGACATCAACGGTATCAAAGCCGTGCGCAAAGATGGCGGCAAACATATCGAACTCGACCGCAAAAAAGGCTGCCGCTACAAATCCCCTGTGCATAAATTCTGGCTAAATGGTGGCGTGCCCTTCTCCGTTTTCATGGGCAAAGTAAAACTCAATAAAGGGCAACTCATTTTAAATTTACATGCTAAAAAGAGCAAAGTGCTAGAAGCGCAAATCGTCGTGCGCGGAAAAAAATATGTAAAATGCGATACACCTCCGCCACCGCCCCCACCACCCGCCGTAGCTCCGGATACTATTATAGACGCGGTTAATCCCGTGGGCGCCGTGGTTAATAGCGCAAACATGACAATTAACTTCTCTTCTGATCAAGCTAACGTGACTTTCTGGTGTCAACTCGATGGTGCCGCCGCCTCAACTTGTTCTTCACCGATTTCGTATTCAAGCGTAGCCAACGGCGATCACTCATTTAGAGTGTATGCAGTGAATGCCGCTGGCTTAGCCGACGTGACTCCTGCGAGTTATAGTTGGAATGTGGATACGGTACCTCCATCCGTGACTATAGATAACAGCGCTAGCTTACCGATTTTAACGAATCAAACTTCAATTACGTTCTTGTTCTCTTCAAACGAGGTTGGAACGTTTACCTGCAGTCTTGATGGTGGAAATCCCGTCGCTTGCTCTTCGCCCGCCACATTTAACAACTTAAGCGAAGGCGCGCATAATATCTCAATAAATGTCGTCGATAACGCCGGCAATCCAAGTCTAAATCCCGCCACCTATAATTGGGCGGTTGATTTAACCGCGCCGGTTGCCAGCATCTTAAATGCTTCACCAAGTGCGGCCGTAAATAACTCCTCAACAATGGCGTTTGAATTTGCCGCTAATGAAAGTGCAAATTTTGAGTGTTCGATCGACAATGGCGCCTATGGCAGCTGCGCATCGCCACTTTCCATCAACGGAGTTAGCGAAGGTCCTCACTGGTTTAACGTGCGCGCCATCGATGTGGCGGGAAATATAGGATTACCGGCAAGCTATGCCTGGAATACGGATTTAACCGCACCTGTTATTACAATTACCAATACCGTCCCGGCGCAAGGCTTAACAAACTCACATAATGTATTCGTCGAATTCTCGGTCAGCGAAAATGCCAGCGTGACATGTACCTGGGATGGCGTAGCGGCTCCTTGCACATCGCCCTTCTCGTCAGAAGCTGGTGAAGGTAACCATACTCTAGAAATCTCCGCCCAAGATTTAGCTGGAAACACTGGGGCGTCAGTGAGCTTAAATTGGACCATGGATTTTACTAATCCGGTTTTAAGCTGGGGCAATATATTACCTTCGCCTTCAGCATACTTAAACTCAGGCGATGTTAGTTTAGAAGTTGTCCCCTCGGAAATCGTAACATTTACTACATCACTAAATGGTGTAGATGTTAACCAAGGTACATCGCCAGTAGTATTCTCAAATCTCGCTGAAGGCGCATACACTGTGGTGGTTGTAGCACTTGATCCCGCCGGCAATCCATCATCATCCATAAGTCACACATTTACAGTGGACGTAATAGCTCCCGTACTTAATGTCGTGTCGGCAATAAATGGCTTAACAAATTTAGACAACAATACGATTACTTTTGGCGCCAATGAAAGCGTAAACTTTGTCTGCAACATCGACCAAGCCGGTTTTGCCGCTTGCGCAAGCCCGCTGGTATTAAGCGGTTTAGCCGATGGCAATCACCATGTTGAGATTAAAGCTACGGATCTTGCCGGAAACGCTTCCGATATTTCAAACGTCGATTGGATGGTTGATACCGTTGCGCCAACAACTTCGGTAACGCCATCGCAATTAAGCCGGACTTCATTTAGCTTTAACTTAAGCGCTAATGAATCACCAGTTACCTTCTTATGTTCGCTAGACGGTGGAGCGTTTGCAAACTGTAATACACCCGTAACTTATAATCTCGCGCAAGGAAATCACACCTTCGCGGCGCGCGCCGTAGATGCGGCTGGTAACACCGATAATGTTGGTGCTAGCGTCACTGTCACAGTGTTGCCGGCAATTTTAACTTCTATTACGTCGGCGACAGCCAATGGCAATACAAACGTGGCGGTGCAAACAATTAATTTTACTTCTAACCATGTCAATGCAAGCTTCACCTGCTCACTTGACGGTGCCGCCTATACGTCCTGCACATCGCCGGTGACTTACAATAGCTTAGCCGAAGGCGGACACTTCTTTACGGTTAAAGCTACGGATCAATGGGGTACCACGGATAACACCGGTGCTACTCATGTTTGGACAAAAGATACGATAGCCCCAGCCACATCATTGGTGACGACACAAAACAATCACAATACGTTTACGTTTAGCTTATCGTCAAACGAAGCCGGGACATTTGTCTGCTCCATCGATGGTGGGGCTTATGTTGGCTGTACAAGCCCTCTTAATTATACCGCCACGGCCGGCAGCCATACCATTGCGGTTCGGGCCGTTGACCTTGCCGGAAATATGGATTTAGAAGGCGCCAGCGACATTTTTACGGCTTATCCAGAGTTATCAACCATTATTAACTCAGCGACCTCAACGAATATAACTAACTTTAGTTCGCAAACCATAAATTTCTCATCGAGTGTCTCTGGTTCAACATTTAAGTGCGCGCTTGATAATGCGGTAATGACCGCTTGTACTTCACCTGTGTCCTATACGGGATTAGCGGATGGCGTTCATACTTTTAACGTTAGAGCCATTGCTCCGTGGGGCCAAGAAGATACTGTGGGCGCAAGTGTTACTTGGACGATCGACACTGTAGCTCCCTTCGTTATCAGCACTTCTTTCTCAACGACAAGTACGACCGCCACAATTAATTGGACAACAAACGAAGGCGCAACTTCGGGATTATTATGGGGAATTACACCGAATACTAACAATACGGTAGCCGATGACGGCGTTTATAAAACTTCGCATTCTATAAAATTGTTGGGATTATCACCTAACACTAGTTACAACGTACGCCCCGTTGGTCACGATCAGGCCGGCAATCAATATATCGCCGGTCCATTTAGCGTAAGAACCGGCCGCTAAGAAGCCATGGCAATGGTTGAGCGCCACTGACGAAATGCCAAGCGGAATTCCCGTTTGGCATTTTTTATTTCTTCGCGAATCTCTTCCATTTTTTGCAGCCGGGTGGCATCAAGCTGCCGCTTAAAAGCTCTATATTCATTACTTAAAACGTGAATACGTTGACGAATTTCAATGAGCTGAGTTTGCAAGCGGTCTAAAGACTCGCTCACGCGCGTAAAAGTATCTGGCGAGCGGCTCTTAAGACGTTTTTTATCCATTCCCAGACGGGCCCGTAAAATAACTGTTTCGTTGATCCGGCGAAGATCATAAGCCAAGCCTAACTTTTCCATAAAATTAATAAACCATTTCGTCGGATCCCAGTTAAACCATCGTACACCATTACGATAATCCGCTTCGAACACATGATGGAAGTTATGGTAACCCTCACCGTAAGTTAACAAGGCTAAGAAAGCATTATCGCGCGCCGTATTCTCGTCCGTGTAAGTTTGTTTTCCCCAGTAGTGCGCAAAGGAATTGATTAAGAAAATAAATTGATGGACCAAAACGACCCGCAAAATTCCACCAAACACAAATCCGCCAAGGGCCGATCCCATAAACCAGCCAATGAGGGTCGGCAAACCAAATGCCATCGCAAGTACGAGCCACCAATAATACTTGTGTTGCCACATCACTAGTGGGTTTTTTGCCAGATCCGGAACACTTTCGATGTTGCGTTCTTTGTAACTATCTTTATAAAATACCCACGCCATGTGCGAAAACCACAAACCACGCTTTGCATTATAGGGGTCCCTGTCGGTGTCGACATTGAGGTGATGCCGGCGATGATCGTCTGCCCATAAGACAACAGAATTTTGAATGGCGGCGGCGCCAAAGAGTAAATAGAAAATTTCTAGAGGCTTCTTAACTTTGTAAGCCCGGTGTGAATACAAACGGTGATAGCCCGCCGTCATGGAGAGACCGGTAATTAAATAAAATGCGAAAAACAGTAATAAGAAGTTAGAGTTAAAATCTTGCGTCTGCAGGTAATATATCAACAAAGCGATGGATAAAAAGGGCGTCCCAAAGAGAAATAGGACATTTACCCAGTCGAGCTCCGCCGAATAGCGGTCCACAGTGGTTTCAGTCTTTTTCATATTAAAAGTAGAGCAGATTTTAGATCGAAATTCAATGCTAACTTAGTCTAGAGGTGGTAAGAATTTTTATATGGAAACCGGCGATTCCAAAACCTTAGGGCGCTATGCAACCCTGCTAAGTTTAACTGAGATAGGATTAGGCAGTTTACTGCATGCCTTTTATGTGCCGTTTGCGGGGCATTTCCTGTCGTTAAATCAGGGATTCCTACTCAGTCATGCCGTAAAAAATGCTAATGGCTCACAAAAGTCATTTTTATTCCCCACCCATATCTCAAATGTTAGTGCACTATTTAAATCGCTCGCACCCGCTGGAAAGAAGCTAACGCCGATGCTAGCAATTACCGCCCAGGGCTATTTATTTTCCTTGGGAGTCTTGCTCTTTGGCCCCACTTTTTTGGGTTTCACTATTGGCATGACACTCCTTTCGCTATGGGCATTTGCTCAGCCCGTACTCATTTATTATTTAATTTTCGGTAATGCACTTTTTGAAAGCTATCTATTTTTGCTTGAGGGTTTAAATAAGCATCTCCATTTGCAGCCCCATTACCTACTTTATCTTTTGCTGACAGTCATATTACTGAAATTATTTTTTGCTTGGAGCTTAGTTATCGCACTTTACTTCGTTTCCGAAAAAAAGCAGGATGGCTGGTTTAAAAAATTAGAACGACTCGCTCACTTGGCACCAGCAAGACGCGGGGAAAACGTAAGTAAATTGCGCCATGCTTTTAAAGGCTTGATGCATCCACTTTTTTTGATTTCACTTTTCGTGAGTATTTTTTTCTTTATTTTTGCGGAGAACAAAAATTCTCAATTAATTTGGCTTTTAGCTCGTCCAGTTGCCATTGGTTTCTTATTACATTTTCTTTTCCAATTTTTACCCACGGAAAAATGGGTAAAATATCTAATTAGTAAAACTAATTAGCAGATATAAATAATAATAATTTTATATAATGCTTCCTAGAGAGATATACAGGTTCCGAAAGTTCAAACCGGTCTTGAATGACCCAAACAAAAGGAAGAACCATGAAAGCATTATTAACTGTATTTTTAGCCTCTACTGTTGTCGCGACAGCCAATGCCCGCAGCATTCGCCAAGATATCGAAGCTGCCGAAATTAAAGAATCACACATTCATCCGAATTCATATCTTAATGGCGAGAAACTTGATGGCACAGGTCTCGTTTATATTAACCACACTCAGAAGACGGCGACTTTACAATTAAACCGCCGCTTCTTTTGCCCTCCGGGCCGTTTTTGCCCCCAAGTGATGCCTGAACCCGTAATGATTACTTTGCCAATCAAAAAAGTTAGCGAAGGCGCATGTAACTCCGTTATCTATGTAGCGGTAAAAGACAAACGCCCCGCCGATGGAAATTACGAAGGCTTACGCATTACTGATAACCGTCGCTTTTACGAAACTTGCCGTAGCGTGCGCGCCGTAGAGCCTACCTATGTCGAATACAAAACAATCTCTGCGGGTTTCGGTGGCCCCGTCGTAGAAACTCTTTCTACCTTCACCGCAAAACCGTTACAACGTAACTAATTTACACACATGGGCGGGTGGCATTTAGCCACCCCCTAACCGTCAACTCTGCGCACGCGATTGACATTTTTTCTAAGCGTTACTAGCTTAGTCTTCATGAAAAACTTATTTTTATTTATATCATTCATCGCTAACGCTTCCGCCGCAGAACCCATCAAACAACAAGTGAACTACACGGATGGAACAACTTCGATGGAAGGCCTTATTGCTCAGGATCCTGCCGCCAAATCTAACCGTCCGGCAATACTCATTGTTCATGACTGGATGGGCCCAGGCAAATTTACAGAGGACAAAGCCTTTCAACTTGCAAAGCAGGGCTACGTCGCCTTCGCGGTAGATATTTACGGCCAGGGAAATCGGCCCAAAGATCAAACGGAAGCCGGTGCGCTCGCCAAAAAATTTAAGAATGATCGCACGCTCTTGCGCCAACGTATACGCGCCGCTTTTGAGCATGTACTAAAGGTTCCCAACGTGGACAAAAGTAAAATTGTAATTATCGGCTACTGCTTTGGTGGTACAACGGCTTTGGAACTCGCCCGTAGCGGGGCGAATCTGGCCGGTACCGTAAGTTTTCACGGGGGACTAAGTTCTCCAACTCCGCAAGACGCCAAGAATATCAAAGGAAAAGTATTAGTCCTGCATGGCGCCGATGATCCCGCCGTTCCCCCAAAAGAAGTTGAGGATTTCAAAAAAGAAATGAAGGACGCCAAAGTGAACATGAAATTCGTGGCGTATCCCGGGGCCGTGCATGCCTTTACAAATCCCGCCGCCGGCAATGATAACAAAAAAGGTGCTGCTTACAATGCCGAGGCCGACAAAAAGTCATGGACCGAGTTCGAAAATTTTTTAGCCGCAATTAAGTAATTTATACGAAGACTCGGGTGGCAAAATATTTTCGTGTTAAATGCGTGGCGGGGACTCATCGGGATGACGCCCCTGTAAAACGGGTGACGGCAAGATCGCGCTGTCAAATGTACTGCGAAAACTTCCCATTCCTTGAATGATGCTAGCCATGAGCTTTATCGGTAATTTTGCCGAGCGGTCCATGCGGAATAAACCATTGGACTCTTGAAAGGTATCCGTAAACTGAGTGTAACAAAAGCCACTAAAAAGTTCGATGCGGTTTACGACATCCATAAGTTTTTCAAAATGTTTTTGAAACCCATCCAAGCTTTCCGCTGTCGCATATCCCCAGGCCGAGGTTTTTCCCGCCTCTGGATTTCGTAAATGCGGGTCGATATACGCGATACCCCCAAATTCAGTAAGCATGATGGGTTGGCCGCGGTGAGGGAATCCTTCAACCGTTAACATTCTTCCGCCGGGCCAGCGGCTTAAAACATCGGCGAGACTTCCCTCCACGCTATATTTTTTAAATAACCGTTCGGGGTTATTATCATAATCATGAATTCCCAAAATATCAGTCGCCGTACTTTCCCAACCATCGTTGCCAATGACAGGGCGTGTGGGATCAAGGGTGCGCGTCAAGTGATACATGGCCTGCACACAATTTTGATGCGCGGACTTTTCGGCAAGATCTGGTACCCCCCAGGACTCGTTAAATGGCACCCAAACAACTATGCACGGATGGTTAGAGTCCCGGTCGATTATCTCCATCCACTCCCGCATGAGACGTTCAACCGATTCGTGAGAGAACCGATAGGCGCTTGGCATTTCCTCCCAAACTAGGAGGCCCAGCACGTCGGCCCAATATAAATAGTCGGGGTCTTCGATTTTTTGATGTTTGCGTACGCCATTAAATCCCGCGCTCTTAACGAGCTCGATATCCTGGCGAAGCGCCTCTGAACTTGGTGCCGTCATTAGCGTATCGGCCCAGTATCCCTGATCCAATACCAGACGCATATAGTAGGGCCGACCATTTAATAAAAATCTTCCGCGCTGAACCGAAACACTTCGTAATGCCGTGTAAGAACTTACGCGATCAACAACCTGATCACCGTCCAAAAGCTCCAACTCGGCATCTACAAGAGTTGGCTTTTCTGGGCTCCATAAAAGTTCATTTCTAAAATCATCAATACCCGGGTCTGACAGCGCAATCCGTCGGTGAACTTCCTGATGTATCACAACATAAATATCATCGGCTAAAAGTTTGTTGGCGCAACTCAGTCTAACGCGTAAACGCAAATTTTCGCGCAGCGTGCCCGCGACGAAAGTGGCACAACCGATTTCCCATCTTTCTAATAAAGGTGTCCAATGGAGATGATCTATATAAGTGTCGGGCACTTCCTCCATCCAGACCGACTGCCATATTCCAGTCGTCCGCGGATACCATATACTATGGGGTTCAAGTTGCCAGTCTTGTTTGCCACGGGGCTTGGTTAAATCATGCGGATCATCATTGGCGCAAACCACAAGAGTTTGCAAACCTTCCGGAGCTAACGCCTGAGTCACATCAAACAAAAAGGGAGTGTGCCCGCCGACATGACAACCCAAATAAGTCCCATTGAGCCAAACGCGCGATTCATAATCGACAGCGCCAAAATGCAGAAGCATCCGTTGACTTTCTCTTTTAAAGAAAAATTTTTTCTGATACCAACAACGGCGATGAAACTTAGTGTCGCCAATTCCACTCGCTTTTGATTCGGGGGCGAAAGGGACCTTAATTTTGTGTGTCCACGCGGGAATTTGCTGAGGATGACTCCATAAGCACTCATCATCGAAGCAAAATTCCCACTCACCGTTTAAGGATACCCACTTTTTTCTTTTCATTTGTTTGCGGGGGAAATTTGTCGCCGACGTTTCCCATTTTGCCTCGGCAAAATCGCTCATTGGGCCCTTAGCATTCGATGTGATTTCCACTTTCATATTCAGCGAATCATTACAAATAACATGCCTACCTCGCGTGGCATAATATGTGCACAATACGCTGGATTTAGTCAGGGGAGGAAATGTGAAGAGTGCTGATTATTTATCCGAGCCGCACACAAACTGTACATCTGATTTAGTTGTCTTTAGTCACCTACGCTGGGATTTCGTTTATCAACGCCCACAACATATTATGTCGCGGCAGGCCCGTTCACGACGCGTCTACTTCGTCGAAGAGCCTAAGCCAACAAATTTTGACTTTTCTTACCTACGTTACTTTGAGAAATCGGACGGATTAAGAATCGTCGTGCCTTACCTCCCGAGAGATTTGGACGCCACCACCGCAATTGAAGAACAGAGTTTGTTACTCAACGAACTTTTCGAACGCGAAATTATTAGTGACTACACTTTTTGGTATTACACCCCGATGGCGTTACCTTTTACGTCGCACCTAAAGCCCGACGTGATAATCTATGACTGCATGGACGAGCTCTCGCACTTCCAAGGCGCGCCCGTGGAAATCGTGGACTACGAGAAGAAATTATTAAAAAAAGCGGATGTTGTTTTTACAGGAGGCCGCTCACTCTATGAAGCTAAAAGACATCTTCACAATAATATACACCCATTTCCGAGCAGCATTGATGCGGCTCATTTTAAGCAAGCACGGACTCTGGAAAGTGAACCCGTCGATCAAAGATGCATTCCGCGTATTCGACTTGGTTTTTTTGGCGTTATCGATGAGCGGATGGATATTGACTTAATTGACGGTATCGCCAGCCTTAAACCTGATTGGAATTTAATTCTCTTGGGCCCCGTCGTAAAAATAGATGAGAAAACATTACCCCGCCGGTCAAACATTCATTACCTCGGCATGAAGGATTACAAAACCCTTCCCTACTATTTATCGGGTTGGGATGTTGCTGTTTTGCCGTTTGCCCGCAATAAATCTACGCGCTTCATCAGTCCAACAAAAACTCCGGAATATCTGGCTGCGGGCCGGCCCGTGGTATCCACTTCCATTGTCGACGTCGTACGCACCTATGCGCGCGAAAATCTCGTTTATATCGCCGACACACCCACAGAATTTGTAAAATGCGCTGAACTCGCCATGCAAGATGCCAAAAACCCGAAGTGGGTCCAACGTGTTGACGAATTTCTGTCGCAAATGTCTTGGGAAAACACTTGTGACCAAATGACAAAACTCGAAACGCGCGCTCGCACCCAGAAATTTCAGCGACAACCTCTTCTCTTAACGGGGCCACGGCCACAAGCAGGAGCATGACAATGCCGGTCTCGATGTGGGGCGGGATCGAATGCACGATAAACCGTGTAGGTAACCGCTTTTATAACCAGTGCGACAAAACCGGCCACACGCGGCGGCCAACGGACCTTGAGCTATTCGCCGGCCTAGAAATCGAAAAAATTCGCTACCCATTTTTGTGGGAATCAATTTGGAATAAACACACGAACTCATTTGACTGGAACTGGTGTGATGAGCGGACCCGTGAGTTAAGACGATTACATCTAAGTCCCATCGCGGGCCTTCTGCATCATGGGAGCGGGCCCGAATACACGGACTTAACAGACAGCGAGTTTCCAAAAAAGTTCGCCGCTTTTTCCGCGGAATTTGCGCGCCGCTATCCTTGGATTCAGGATTACACGCCGATAAATGAGCCCTTAACTACGGCGCGTTTTTGCGGTCTCTATGGCGTATGGTATCCGCATAGCTTTACAGACCGCGTATTCGCACGCAGCCTTATTCAGCAAATCAAAGCTACGGTTTTGGCGATGCAAGAAATACGCAAAGTAAATCCCAAAGCCAAGTTGATACAAACCGAGGATTTGGGAAGGGCTACGGGCACAGGACCGCTCAAGTACCAGGTCGACTTCGAAAATGAACGGCGTTGGCTTTCTTTCGATTTAATCTGCGGCGACGTAAATAAATTCCACCCCTTTTACAATTATCTCCGCGAAAATGAAATTGGCGAAGATGAGCTTTCTTGGTTTAACGAAAATCCTTGTCCTCCGGATATTGTGGGAATTAATCACTACCTCCTCAGTAACCGCTACTTAGATCACCGCCTGCATTTATACCCCCACTATCTCTATGGCGGAAACGGACGCGACCGTTATGTGGATATTGGAGTAGCGAATTTTCCTCATTTGGAGTCACCAACACCCGAAAGTATTTTTAAAGAAGCTTGGGATCGTTATCGCCGGCCCTTGGCAGTAACGGAAGTTCATCTCAATGGACACCGGGAATCTCAAATGGCGTGGTTATTAAAAATTTGGACTTCGGCAAATCGATTATTAAAAAAAGGCGTGGACTTTAAAGCCGTCACCGCCTGGGCATTACTTGGTTCTTTTGACTGGAACACTCTTTGCGCCGTTGAACAAAATTTTTACGAATCGGGAGTATTTGACATCCGCGCCCCCAAACCACGTCCAACGGCCTTGGTTCCGATGATTAAGAGCCTTTCCCGTGGCGACGAGTTTGAACACCCGCTCGTGCAGAAAGCAATCTCCCAGTCACTGGTCATTACAGGGGCCGGAACTTTAGGCCACGCCTTTAAACGTATATGTCAAACGCGCGGCATTCCGCACATACTACTTTCCCGGAGTGATCTTGATATCGCCAATGGAATCTCGGTCCGCGAAATGTTTGCGCAATTAAAACCCTGGGCAATAGTAAATACGGCGGGATACGTTCACGTCGATCAAGCCGAAACCGACCGAAAAAAATGCTTTCGCGAAAATGTAGATGGCCCAGAAAATTTAGCACGGCTGTGCGCCGATAAAAAAATTCCGCTAATGAGCTTTTCCAGTGATCTTGTTTTTGATGGTAAATTAAATTCTCCTTATTTAGAAAGCCATCCGGTAGCGCCACTGAATGTTTATGGCGAAAGCAAAGCCCGGTCCGAACGTACGATCTTAGAAATTTATCCTGAAGCCACGGTAGTGCGCACAAGTGCTTTTTTTGGCCCCTGGGATCATAGCAACTTTGTCATTGGTGTTTTGCGCTCTCTTCTCGCGGGCAAAGAAGTATCGGTGCCCAACGACGTAACCGTGTCACCGACTTATGTTCCTGACTTGGTAAATGCTTGCCTTAACTTCCTAATCGACCGGGAATCGCATATCCTACATATCGTCAATGAAGGTCAAATCACTTGGGCTGACATGGCTAAACTCGTCGTGGAGCTCGCTTACGAACAGCGTTACCTTCCCCGCCAATTAAGAATTGCCGACGACAAAATAATTTCTTGTTCCGTAAACGATCTAATCCTGCCAGCGAAACGCCCCATTTACAGCGCGCTTGATACCGAAAGAGCAAAAGTTCTGCCGCCGCTACAAGACGCCTTAGCCCGTTATTTTTTTGATTTGGAAGCATCTGTTTTTTCAAAGATAAGCGAGGAAGCCGTATGAAAATAAATATTGGGATCGCGGGGGCCGGCTTTGCAGGGGCCGTCCTGGCCCGGGAACTGGCGGAAAGCGGTAATTATAATATTTCCGTTTACGACGAACGCGACCATGTGGCCGGCAATTGTCATACCACACGCGACGAAAAGACAAATGTCATGGTTCACCACTACGGACCCCACATATTTAACACGAGTCGCGAGGACGTTTGGGAATACGTTAACCGCTGGTCCAAATTTGGCCCCTACGTCAACCGCGTAAAGGCCGTCACGGCCCGCGGAGTGTTTTCATTGCCTGTAAATTTACATACCATAAATCAATTCTTTGGAAAAAATCTAACTCCCGCGCAAGCGCGGGAGTTTGTGGGTAGTCTTGGCGACCGCGCCGTTAAAGAGGCGAAATCTTTTGAAGACCAAGCCTTGATGTTTTTAGGACGCGATCTCTACGAAAACTTTTTCTACGGCTATACGAAAAAGCAGTGGGGCGTGGAGCCACGAGAGTTGCCAGCGTCAATCCTCAAGCGCTTGCCTATCCGGTTTAACTACGACGACAACTATTACAATCAAAAATATCAAGGGATACCCTATGATGGATACACGCAAATCGTAACCCGCATTCTCGATCATCCATCTATTGAAGTTCATGTAGGCCACCGCCTACACCCCGAAGAAAAATCTAAATTTGAACATCTTTTCTGGAGTGGACCGATTGATTCCTTTTATCATTTTAAGTTAGGAAGATTGCAGTATAGGAGTCTACAATTTGAACGTTTTGATGAAACCGGCGACCATCAAGGAAACGCCGTCATAAACTACTGTGAAGAGAAAGTTCCTTACACGCGCATTACCGAGCACAAACACTTTTCGCCTTGGGAAAGTCACGAGCAGACTGTCTGCTTTCGCGAGTACAGCAAGTTATGTGAATCCGGAGATACGCCTTACTACCCCTTACGTTTAAATGGCGACAAAGAACTTCTGCAAAATTATGTTAATCTTGCAGCGGCAGAGAAAAACGTAACTTTCATTGGCCGCCTCGGTACGTACCGCTATCTCGACATGCACGTCGTAATTGGTGAGTCCTTGGATCTTGCAAAAATTTGTCTTACGAAAAAACGCGAGGATGGCTGGCCGCAGTTTAGCCAGTCCCCAATATGAGAGTCTTGGTGACCGGTGGAGCCGGCTACATTGGAAGCCATGCCGTACGTGAACTTATCGATCGCGGTCATGAGGTCATCGTACTGGATAATTTAATGACTGGGCACCGTGCGGCTGTAAATGCCAAAGCTACATTTATCGAGGGAAATATTGGCGACTTCGCCATCGTGAGTGGTGTATTTAATACTTACGAAATTGACGCCGTGATGCACTTTGCCGCGCACATTGAAGTCAATGAAAGCACCTTGGATCCAGCGAAGTATTACGAAAACAATGTCGTAAACTCCATTCGTTTACTCCAAGCCATGAAAGCCAATAATTTGCGAAAAATAATTTTCTCCAGCACGGCGGCGATTTATGGAAATCCAAAAGAAATTCCAATTACAGAAGCTGCGGAGATTAGACCTGTGAATCCCTATGGCCGCACGAAAATGATGGTTGAAGCAATTATCCATGACTTTTGTGCCGCTTATGGCATGGGCTACGTCATCATGCGCTATTTTAATGTCGCTGGCGCTTCTCCCGACGCAACACTTGGAGAGGCGCATGAACCCGAAAGCCATTTAATTCCTAGAATACTAAAAGCAGCATTAAATACAGCTGCGGAAGCAAAAATTTTTGGTACAGATTATAATACTCCAGACGGCACCTGCATCCGTGACTACATTCATGTCATGGATTTGGCTAACGCTCATGTACTTGCTTTGGAAGACATGTCCCCGCACCAAGGAGTAATTTATAATATTGGCAGCGAAAGTGGCTTTTCGGTACGCGAGGTATTTAAGGCTTGTGAAGAAGTATCTGGAAAAAAAATTACCATTAAAGAAGAAACCCGCCGCGCCGGGGATCCGGCAATTTTAGTCGCCAGTAGCCGAAAAATTAAAAGCTCGCTGGGCTGGGTTCCAAAGTATCCAAGCCTAAAGGAAATTATTAATCACGCTTGGCAATGGCACGCAACCCACCCTAACGGTTACGATTCTAGTCGCCAATCTTTTTCGACAATTAACCGTGCGCCTTTTTTGAAGGTAAGATAAGACCACGCCCACTGCAGAATCACAAAGATTTTATTGCGAAAACCGATCAAATAATAAATGTGCACAACCAACCAAGTTAACCACGCCAAGGTGCCGTTAAATTTTAGTTTACCGATTTGCACGATCGCGCGCTTTCTCCCAATGGTGGCCATTTGACCTTTATCTACATAAACAAATTCTGCACGGCTTTTACTTTTGAGATCGCCCAGTATCATTCGCGCGGCATGCCGGCCCTCCTGCATTGCCACCGGAGCCAATCCCGGAAGGGGCATTTTGTTGGGTCCCTGAACGTTGGCCATATCTCCAACGACAAACACCTGGGGATCAGAAAGTAAACTTAGATCACTTGTTACAATGACCCTCCCCTGACCATCTTTTTCGACCTTTAGATTCGCTGTTAAGCGCGAGGGTTTCACACCCGCAGCCCAAATAACCGTGCGGGCACGCAGACGAACTTCGTGGGAGCGCACAAACTCGCTGGTAATTTCATCAACGCGCAAATTGGTAATCACGTCAACGCCCATGTTGCGCAAATGGTTTGTCGCCTTTTCCGCCAATTCCACCGGAAAGGAATTTAAAATTCTAGGTCCCCCTTCAATCAAAATTACCCGCGTTTGCTGCGGGTCGATAGAACGGAAGTCGCGGTAAAGTGTTTGCCGCGCAATTTCGGCAATAGCCCCCGCCAGCTCGACCCCCGTGGGCCCTCCACCGACGATAACGAATGTTAATAGTTCGGCTTTTTTTACGGTGTCTTTTTCTTTTTCGGCTTCTTCATAGGCCATTAAAATGCGTCGGCGAATCTCTATAGCTTGCTCTAAAGTCTTTAAGCTTGGCGCTACTTCCCGCCAGTCGGGATGCGAAAAATAAGAACTTTCGGCCCCACAAGCTAAAATTAGATAATCATAGTCGATTTCTCCAAAAGATGTTTTAACTTTTCTCTCGTTTAGATCAATGTCCTTTACTTCGCCAAGCAAGACGCGAATATTCGAGTATTCCGAAAAAATGGAGCGAATCGGCGATGCAATATCGGCCGTCGTTAACCCAGCCGTTGCTACCTGGTATAATAGGGGCTGAAACAAGTGGTAGTTGTGCCGATCAACGATGGTAACATCCACATTTTCTCCAGCTAATTTTTTCGCGGCAGAGATTCCGCCAAATCCCCCACCGACAATAACCACATGTTTCATGGATACTAAATTACATAATTTTAGTTTTGCTGACAAGGGTTAGAGATACCGTCTGGGAGCACGAAGTTCTCTGGCATTAATACACGTAGCGAATCATTATCGTCATCCCGGCGCCAGAAAAGCCGAAAGGCAATGTCATCGGCTGGTCCCTGAAAATAGAAAACGCGGATGTCAATCAAGCTATCGCGCTTCATGTCTAAATTTACGGATGCCGACTTCAAAGTGGGCAATTGCAAATTATTATTGTCAATATAGGTATTGTAGTCGGTATCCATGGGTCGCCGAATCTGCACAACCGATCCGTCGTCACTCTCCACGGCCAAGCGGTACGGCCCTTCACGCTCATCAGAGCGGAGCTTAATTTTACCGTCCAGACGGATACTAAACCACTCTTTGATTATATTTCCATCGGCATCCACGACGTATTTTCCGTCACCAATCGGAAAACCCGTATTAAACTTGCGTGGCTCCACATTTATCATGCGCATGATAAGGGAGTAGCCAAGGTCGAAACTTTTTGCTGGATCGTAATAATCCCATAGACGCTGTGAGCGCAACCAATCATTGCTATTTGTCGGGGAAATATAACGAATTCGGCCAAAGAGCCCAGACCGCGCGTCACCACTATTTCCCCCGCCAAACGGGTCGCAGATGAGGGGACCAAGATCTTGGGGCGCCTGCACCGCGGGCGAAGCATCGCTTCCCGTAAAAGAAAATTGCGAACAATTTTGGAAAGATAAAAGTAGAAAAGGCGTAACTGCCAAGAAAAACTTCTGCATAGGTCCCCCGCATTCTTCTATTTTCGCAGGGTTAGCGATTTTTTATTTACTTGTTTTGGCAGGTTCGAATCTCAAAATGAGACATCGATAACAAAAGGGGCACAGGATGTGCCCCCAATTTTTCTACGGCG
The DNA here is from genome assembly GCA_964498095.1 of uncultured Bdellovibrionales bacterium. Classification (GTDB taxonomy): domain Bacteria; phylum Bdellovibrionota; class Bdellovibrionia; order Bdellovibrionales; family SG-bin7; genus SG-bin7. The sequence goes on from CAZCFY010000004.1 coordinate 127,225, forward strand.
AAAATCGATTCTAAAAGGAATCAACTCCCGCCCATGTTATGCGTCCATATGTCATAGGCATCACCCCTTTCCGAGACCGTAAATGATCTCTTAAGGAACAAGTACTTTTCGGATTTTTTTGGGCGACGCTAAAGTATTTTTACTCAAGCGTCAGCGGATCAAAGTCAACGCCGATCATGGACCCCTGCGCGGGAATTGCCGAGCCGTGAAATACTACTGAGTTGGCGGTGGAATCATAGGTCCATCCGTTCGTGGAATCTTGGGAAATTCGCACCCCATCCACCGCTACGACGATCGAAGATTCGATTGGCCGGCGGTCTAAAAAGAATTGTGAACTTAAGGTTGCAATTTGATCTGACATCGCGACCATTGCAGGTCCAAAATTGGGCTGGCAAATATCTCCGGTCACGCCATTTGTTACGGTGACTAACTCCATAATTCGCACCATGTTTGAGTTTCCCTGGCAAGCCACTCCTGATTGGGTCATGGCCGAAACGTTAAACCGAGCAGTGGCTCCGCTTGAGCTCGTAACTTGTTCCAGAAATGTTTTATAAGTGCTTACGGAATCTAAAGTTGGCGCATTGTAACGTTGGTTTATGTTACAGCCAGCGCAACGGCCATTACCGCTAAAGTCGTCGGTATTATCAACGATCACAACCGCTAAGAACGAGTCACTTCGTAAAAATCCAGAGTTTATAGGACGGGTGCTTTGCAGCGCCTGACGAAAGCTTGAAAAGGCGCGGCCATCTTGGCCGGCGGGGTTTTTTGCCGGTTTGGCGTTAATTGCAAAGACGTCAAATATGTTGGGAACTCCCGGTGTAAGTACGAAGTAATTAGAGTGTACCGAGCCATTCCAATCATTAAAATCTGCGGCATCAATGTTTACCGGATCATATCCATTTAGCGTCGGGTCGGCTAAATATCCCGATGAAGTCACCACCGCGATTTTATAATCAAAACCTTTTTCCTGAAACAAACTCATAAAACTCGAAAAGCTCGTGACTAGGTTTTGCTGAAACGACGACATGCTGGGTTCAGAGTTTACGACAAACAGAATATCGAGTTTATTATTGGTTGTAGTTGACTGGATAAACGTCTCAGAATCAGGCAATATGCTAAACGAGGAGTCACTGGATCCACCACAGCCGATGGTAAAAACCACTAAAAGCAGCCCTGCTAATTGTTTCATAGTACACCCTCACCGTTAAAATTCGTTTTTACGGCGTAATAACTTACAGCGTGAGCGTACAGACAACAGCAGACGTGAACTTGAAACAGTGTAGCGAGTTTTAATGAAATCGTCAAAATTCCAGCGGGTCCGTGAGAAACTGTCTGAGACTTTGACAAAAAATTCAACTCTCGCCAAAGTCTCAAAGAGAAGCAAAAATTCGCGGTGCGCAACCTAACTCAAGCGGCAGCAAGAGAAATTACTATCTCGTTACCTTTTGCATTTGAAAAGGCCGATAACCATCGGTAGCGCAATGTCTGACTTGTTGATTGGCTTTGCAGTACCCATTGCCCGAGACAATGCTCAACACTAACTTACCATTTTCTTTAAAAAACTTTATGCCGTTGGCCGTAATGAATTCCTCTTCGTTTGCCTTTACCGTGGTATGCCGCCAGAAACTGAATGCGCGAGAACTTTTCGCTCTTTGCGTAAGAGTATATATTTGTGTTTCCTTCTCGTCTTTTAATTGCAGAAAGTAGACTGGTTCACGATCGAAAAGACTTTCATTTTTACTTAACTCAAAAGCGTAGATCGTGGTATCCCCCTCTTCAATTTTGATTGTTCCGGACTGTAATAACCATGGCTGTTTTGCCTCAAAGGCTGAAGCCTCTAAATCAACTTTATAAATGCCGGCAACCTCTCCATGCCATTTCCCCGTTAGGCTACCAAAAAACTCCTCGAGAGAGGTTTCTGCGAACGATAAAACTGGAAAGAAAAACAGTGTTGCACATAAAACCCGAGTAAACATACCTTCCTCCATTCAGAAAAATCAGCGGCACAGGGCTCGCTGTGCCGCCACTCTATATCACTTTCTTCTTATTTGCTTTTGCATTCTGCAATTAACAAGGGAAATTTGCATGTCCAGACCCTGGCGCACAACAAATAGTGATCCCGACTTGGTTGATTCCTCCCAACCAAATGCGCCAATAATTTCATCATCATTATCGCCACCCTGGGGGTAATTATAAATTGGAATATTTATTGCGCCATCCGGGCTAAAGTAAATATAGCGATCGTGGGTTACAAAAAAGTCAGTGGCTTTACCATTTTTATCAACAGGGGCAATTCGTAGCTCAGCTTCTGGTATAACTTTACCATTATAATCAGTTTCTTTTACAATCCATACTTCCTTCACATCATTTGCTGGCGAAACTTCGTTATCACACTTCATAAGAGGTTTGTAAGTAACCTCTCCACCGCCAATCGACCCTCCGGCATGGGCAAAACCGCTAATTAAAATTAAACTTGCTAAATATTTTTTCATATTATTTTCTCCTTCGGTAATTTTTTAGTTACTAATGCCTTATCACCGCGGCTGATAAAACCAATATAATCCAAGAATAAAAAATAGATAGATCTTTGTTCTCTATAAATATTGCTTTAACAAGAGTATTGCTATACTTGTTCTTTAATGAAATTTAATTGGGACTCTGCGGGATATCGCGAAATCGTAAATGATTATCTTGGGTTTAAAGAGAAACGCCGCCCCCGGGGCGCGATCAAAAAGCTAGCTGATCAATTAAGATGCCACTCCACCTTTATTGCCCAGGTATTGGCGGAACGAGCTAATTTTAGTCTAGAGCAGGGTTTGGAGGCAGCTACTTATTTCGGGTTTTCGGAAGAGGAAAAGTCATTCTTTCTGTCAATGATCCAGCGCGACCGCGCCGCCACAGTCGCACTAAGAAAACATTCCCAAGAAAAGCTAAATCAAATCTTGGAAGCCAAAAGAGATTTAAAGCCAAAAACTAAATCCGCAGCGATGATTGAGTTATTCGAAGCCGAGTATTTCGGCAACTGGGTTTATCAAGCAGTCCATGCGTTTTCTCAGACGCAGAAATTTCAAACAGCGTCTTCCATGGCGAAAGCCCTTGGAACTTCTCTCGAAGAGGTAACAAGTGTGCTGGAGAGACTTAAGCTAATGAAACTCGTCATCAACGAAAAAACAACGTGGAGAAGTACGACAAATTTTTTGCATCTCTCCAAGGACTCCCCTTTTATTCGCTATATGCACACGACCTGGAGAGCCAAAATTCTTGCCGACATGCAAAACAGATCAGAGTTAGACGGGACCCATTATAGCGGTGTCATAACGGTATCGGAAAAAGATTATCAAAAGGTGCGAGACGTATTAAAGGAGGCCATCAGTAGTATTCGAAAAATCGCTGAGACATCCGCATCCGAGGATGTTTATATAATCTCTTTTGACAGCTACAAAATGTAATTGATTATCGGCAGCTAGAGATTTCTAACTCTGCAGCTTGAACTTTTCGTATCGCGTTTAAAACTTTCAATTGAACAAAGATCCTACCGTGGCGGGTTGTACGACGGTATTCCCTTACAGCTTCACCAGCTCTACTAACAACACGGTCTAACATGGCAATTACGTTTGCCGGATTTCCATGGAAGCAAATGCTTTCGACGGCTTCCGAGGATAATGAAATAAGATTTTGGGTGGGAGTCTCAGAGCGGTTGGGCACGCGATAGTCAATGGAACCAAAGCTATAAGGGTCATTAAAAGTTAAATCGATGCTTGAAGCGTTTCCTATGGACGACAATAAAGTAATACTAAAAACCAAAATTATATTTTTCATGGATCAACTCCCCCAATTTATCTGGTGTATATGTCCTGACACCCCCTCACTCAAGAAAATTATCTAAATTAAGGATGACTTGAAAATTTTTCTGCTGGATTGGGGTAGAAAAGCTCCAGAAGTCTAGCCAAAAAGCTTTCTTTCGAGTTCTGAAAGGTGATTTTTATTTTTGGTAATGGCTAGCACCTTATATTCATAATTAAAAGACTTTATCCCCACTTTTTTGAAGGGACCTCTTGAAATCAAGTCCGGTACCAAGCAAGTGCCGCCAAGAGACTCTGCGGTTTTGCGGCAGATATTCCAGCTTTCAATTTGCAAGCGCGGGGCCGCGGCGGGAATTGCTTTTAACCCCAAAACGACCTCGGGGCGAATTTCCGTGGTAATTACCGGGTACTCGAGCTTACCTGACCTAGACTGAAACTCAAACTGCCCCCTCTTTATTACAGCGCTCTCAAACCCAAACGTTTGTTCGTCATCAATCAGCAAAGCTAATGAAGACTCACCCTCACTTACTAATTGGCGAACCTTGGAGGATGTACCAATTCGTATATCCATTTTTAGTTCTTGGCGCGACTCTAGTTTTTTAAGAAAGGGTAAAACCACATACTCCACTAGCGTGGCGGAACACGCTAATCTAAAATTCCCCTGAGGGGCGGCACTGTCGAGAGTTTTATTAAGGTTTTCAACGGCGAGCTTTGCTTTAACAAAAAACGCATGCCCTTGTTGGGTGAGCGCGAAGTGTTTCTTTTTATGCTCTAAAAGAAGATACCCCAAGCTACCTTCGAGCCGGCGGATAGCCTGACTAACGGCAGGGCGGGAGACAAAATTCACCTCCGCTGCCTTTGTTAAACTGTTAAGGCTGACAGAGTCCACAAAGTATTTTAACGAACTTAAATTGAGATCAGTCCAAGTGGTTTTCATATGTAACACATAGTTACTATAGACATAATTATAAGTCACTTTTAATTTTCACCTTTTTTAGATATGTGTTTCCCCAATGGAGGTTTTTAATGAAAAGTATTTTAATAATTTTTATCATGGGTTTATTAACGAGCGCTTCGCAAGCCGCGATTTATCACTTGATTACGGAATCGGACTTAAAGCAGAGACTCAAAAACGATTACATTTATGAGCCGAGTTTAGAGTCGGAAGGATTTACTCACAATGCAACTCTTTCCCAAGTGGTGCCCGCAGCCAATCGCCATTATAAAGGAAAGCGGGACACCCTTTTATTGCAGATCGACGAAAGGCTTTTGCAGTACCCGCTTCGCTACGATTATGTTGAAAGGCATAACCAATATTTCCCTCACATTTATGGCCCAATCAATCTGTCAGCGGTTGTAAAAATATATGTAATGCCTATAAGTGATGATGGCACTTTTCGGCTGCCGAGAGCTTTATGAAGGCGGTTTCCATAGACCGATACGGGGGCGTTGAAGTCCTAAGTTTAACTGATACGCCAATTCCTTCGCCCGGAAAGAGCGAAATTCTTGTCAAAGTTCACGCCTGTGGACTTAATCCCGTGGATTATAAAATTCGCGGGGGCTATTTAAAGAATTTATTTGCGGTTACGTTTCCACGGATTCTTGGTGGAGACATTTCGGGAACCGTAGCGGCAATTGGTAATGACGTCGGGGACTTTAGCGTAGGCGATGAGGTCTTTTTCTCAAATCCTTTAGACAAAAATGGTGGTTACTCCGAATATTGCAGTGTTGATCAACAGTTCGTTTCTTTTAAACCCAAATCATTAACACACAATGAGGCCGCTACACTTCCCGTGGCGGGACTAACCTCCATTCAGGCTTTAAGGAATTTCAGCAAAATACGATCTGGCCACAAAGTATTAATTCATGCCGGAGCTGGAGGTGTGGGATCCTTTGCAATTCAATACGCCAAACAGATGGGCGCGATTGTTTTTGCTACAGCAAGCAGGCCCAATCACAATTACGTCAAAAAATTACGCGCTGATATTGTCATAAATTATCTCGAAGAAGATTTTGTTTCGATTTGTCAAAACGCCGGAGGGATGGACATCGTTTTAGAATCCGTTGGCGGCTCCAATTACTATCGCAGCATTCTTGCGACACGAGATGGCGGGTTTGTTCCCTGTATCGTCAACACTCCCGACGAGAAAACGAAATCGTTGGCCCATCAGAGGGCGATCACAACAGATTTCTTGTTGTTGTCTTGTTGTCGGGCCGATCTTTTAGAGATAGCAAAGCTAGTGGATGCGAAAATAGTTAGACCTCCGGAACTGCAAGTACTCTCATTTGATCAGATTGCCGAAGGCCACAGACAGCTCGAGTCAGGAAAGGGGCGCGGTAAGCTCGTATTGCAAGTGATGCGCCCCCGATATCAATGACGACCCTGACAGGCCGTCATTTGCAGGTTACGTTTTGATAGGCGCTCAAATCTAGAGGAAGAGAGCTTGTATCCGTACCGATGGGAACATGCAAAACCCCCACACAAGAGTATGGCTGAGCGTTGAGGAAAATAAGAAGAAATTGCAGAATCTGATCTTCGTTTTCTTTATAAACGCAGGAATCAGGATAAAAATTTAACCCTTGCGCGTAAATGACTTTGCCTTGGGAATCTAGGCTCATAAACGCTGTCATGACCCACTCGTCACCGACACAAGGTTCCGGCGTCGGGTCTGGATCAGGATCGGGACTAGGTTCTGGGTCAGGATTGGGTGGCGGCGGTGGTGGCGGATTAAATGGATCTTTGCCAAAAATAATTTCTAGAGCTTCCTGGGTAAGAAAATGCCTTACGACGGCGCCTTGATAGGCCGACTCAGAAGCAAAATGCATAAACTCGTCAGGCTCTCCGCTCTGCGAATAAAATGGATCAAAAATTATTCCGTATTTAGCTACAGTTTCGGCGTCTGTGGCCGCGCCCTTGGGCAACATCAATATAAAGTTGTGCCCCCCGTCGCTAGTATCAGCTAAGTAAAAATTTAGCGCTGGGTCTGATGGCATGTTTTCAAGAATAGATTTACCGACAATATATTGCATGCCCAGGCATATTCTGGGCGACTCGCATAGATTCCGCATGCCATCGGTTGGCTTATATGGAAGGCCGAAAAATTCTTTCCAAAAATTAGTGGCTACATCAAAATTGTGCTGCAGATTTTTTCCCAGGTTGCGCACAAATTCCTTGGCGTTGTATGCGTTGCCACCAAAGTTATCGGCCACCCAATCGGGATTATCTTTGACGAATTGTTTTACATCTTGCGAGACGCCTTTCTGCAAATCTTGGAGTTGTTTAAACGCCTCGTTGGACCAGCTCACCCCATCCGGAGTCACGCCACTTTTCGGCTTAGCGTCGGCGGCAGAACCACTAAAAAATAAAACTGTAATTAAAATTGATTTGCTGAAGGTCTTCACGCTGACTACTCCTCTTTTATATTTCTTCTTTTATATCTCTGTCCTAGTCTCTAATTCGTCTAAATAAATTTTAGCAATTAAGAGCCAAACATTTTGCCCTCTTATGGCAAATGTCTCAGTTTGAAACCTTAAAAAGATATTAGGTACGCCCGCTAGCTAAAAAGAATGAGTCATGTTATCTCATTAGCTTCTCGGAGATTAAAATGGACGTTAAGATCGTGAATTTTCCTGAGACTAAGGTGGCCGCAATAGAGCATTGCGGTCCTCCATCGCAAGAACACGACTCTGTGCAAAAACTTATCGAATGGAGAATTGCCAACAAGATGGTTGGCGAAAATCATAAAAGTTACGGAGTCCATTACACCAATCCCCATACGACGCCACCCGGTCAGCACCGTGTGGATTTCTGTATTTCCGTTACTGAAGAAGTTCCCCCCCACCCGCAAAAAGTTCTTAACAAAATAATTCCGGCCTGTCGATGCGCCGTAGCTCGCCACTATGGATCCCGAGACAACGTTACAGCAGGAATCTACCTTGTCGAACAATGGCTTCCAAGTAGCGGCGAAAGACTACGAGACTTTCCTATGTACTTTCATTATGTGAACGTGGGTCCCAGCATCAAACCTACGGAAATGATAACCGACGTATACCTTCCAATTGAATGACTCGCTGTCGGCGCGACTGGATTTGTGAGGTACCTCCTGTACCTCACCCTGACGGGCTCCCCCACTACCATCTCGGTACTGGGCTCGCGCCGAAATAGCCTCCTGCTATTTCGGTGAACCAGAACGCTTTCAAGAACAATCTCCATTCCCGCCACCCAAATTAAAAAATACTTTAGTTTTGATCAGTCTCGAATATTCCTTCGGCCATTTTTTTGACCTCAGCGAAGGGGAGCTGTTAGGCCAAACGCGGGATGCGTTCGCCTTCGCTGTAAGACATGGAGTCTGGGTCAAGAAAATGGCCGAAGGAATATTCGAGATTAGACTAATAAATTAAAATTTTTGTAAATTTGGTCGACCAATCCGAATACGGTACGAACACCAGTTATATAATTGATATCATTAGAATCGTGTTCTTATCGAAACTCCCGAACGGAGCCAATTTCGCTATCTAAATTTAAATTTCATCACAAAACGCGAAGCTTCGTGGGCAAAGGAAGCGTTGCTATAAAATCAACGAGGTCAGAGCATTTGCGCTCTCACCCCATGTTAGAAGCAAGGGGTTTATGGGAATCAATTTGAGAGCGAGATTTATTGGGTTTGGCCTGATCCAGTTTTGACTTTAGAGATTTGATTACCCTGCTCATTGATTTCTTTTATGGTTCCGGGGTCGTTGTTACACATATCGATGTAGTGCAGTATTTTCTTGGTCGTCTCAACCATGCCTTTGCCCAAGGTCATCAGGGGTTCTGTGTATATATCATGTGGGCCCTCTCCATTCACCCAATATTTACCCATCTCCATTTGCGGCCAATATGGCACTCCAAGCTGCAGGTATCCTTCCATCACACCCGACTCATACGTCACTAAGTAAGAGTTTTTTTTCTTAGTCGCGTCTGAATGATCGAAGGACAGTCTCGGACGGTAAGAAGGTATAGATGTAGCTGTGATTTCTTCTCCATTTGCAGCTAACAATGTAACTTGGTCGAATTCCTGCAGCCTATATTCTTTAGCATCCGACTTTTTACAACCCACCTTTACCACTTGGTTGTCGGCATCAGAAAAGGGCCATATAGTACGAAGTTTGCAACTCAATTCGGGGGTGGGCATATTTAAATCTTTTTCTTCTTTGGCACATTTAGCTTTAGTAGCCCAATGAAGAGCAGTTCCTCCGAAAAGCCAAGTTATTGCCGATACAGCAATAACTACGGCCACCCCCGCATTCGCACGCTCAAAAAAGAGTTTCTCAAAAATATCACTGAAAGCCGATTTCTTTTTCTTTTTTAAAATTTCCTGAATTTCTATGATACTCATAGCTGGGGATTTCCAAGGATCAAAAGTCCATGGCAAGTTATTTATCCAAACCTTATTATTAATAAACTCAATAGTTGCCTTTTCTTTACCGCTCGTAAGTAGTAGTGCCTCACCCTTACTAGAAATAGAAACTTCTTTTTTTAGCTTCTTCCAATCCATTTTAGTTAGAAAGTGACGCAGATCAGGGGTCATATAGTCTTTAAATATTACTAAAAGATCTTTCTCTGACTGGATGCCTTGATAACTTTTTAGAACCGATTTCGAAAGATTCGTGTCTGAAGCTTTCGAATAGCTAGTATTAAAAAGCGTATGACAGAAGAAAATGGTGGTCCAAAGTTTTTTAATCATAGTGAAATCTCGGAATTTTCACCTGAAAACCAAACGAGACCAAAATAGAGTTTGGACACCAATTGCTGCTGTTCGCCATCTAAGCCAATCTTTAGTCGCGTATAGTTGAAATGACTTCGTTGGCAGCGGCCTATCGATACGATGGCCTTAATTGGATTCTAAATTGACCAATCAACACCAAGCTGAAATATTCCTGTGCATAAAGCCGTAAAATCCATTGCGCAATTCAATAAGTCCATACGCCAAAGTCCGGGACCTCTAGCGTTATTAGTTTTCAAACTGAAGTTCTAAATTCAGAACTGGAAATCAAACTTTAAGAGCCGATGAAGTCCTCAGTAATGCAAAATTGTCCCAGATCTGTGAGTAGACACCCCCTGCCTTTTGCCTGTCTTCACGAAGACAGGGTGTCACTAACTAAATTATTGAATTCATTGATAAGGCTCCATGGAAATTAGAGAGGGGTCGCGAGGTTTGGGGGTTTTAAATTTTGAGTTTAAGAACAGACATTTTTTGCTTGTCTTTATGTCTTAAATATGAGACATTAGTTTTGTGATTACGATACTCAAGCAATGCGAAAGAGAGCTTAGGGATTTCCCAGAAGAGATCAGGGGTGATCTGGCCGACGCACTTGCAAGGCTTGAAACAGGACTTAATATCGCAATGCCGCTGTCTAGGCCCATGCCTTCAATTGGGAGTGGAGTACATGAGCTAAGATTTCGAGATCGCAGTGGCATCTATCGAGTAATTTACTTTATTAGAAAAACAAACGACATTTATTTGATTCACGCATTTAGAAAGAAAACTCAAAAAACGCCACTAGATAGTATTGAATTAGCTAAACAAAGACTTAGGAGTTTGAAATGAAAAAAACTAAAGGAACAGAGCTTGCTGCAAAATTAGGGATTCCAGCCAGTCGTGGCATTGAGGCCGTAATCAAAGCTCAGCTGATTGCTGCTGTAACCAAAGAGGTTGAAACAAAAGGAATCACTCACAATGAGTTAGCAAAAAGATCAAAGTTACCCCGCTCAGCTGTGACAGGAATTCTTTCGGGAAGTTTACAAAAAATTACAATTGATCGAGTTTTACGACTGGTTGAGGCCGTAGGATTTGTTGCTGAGATAAAATTGCATAAGGCCGCGTAGGTTTGGTTCATTACTGTGGGTGGCACCCGGTCGGGTGTTCTTACCGATTCTAAATTTGGTCGGCGCGACTGGATTTGAACCAGCGACCACATGCACCCCAAGCATGTGCGCTACCAGACTGCGCCACGCGCCGATAATGAGAACAGGGGACTTTGTGGCAAGCTCAATTTAGTAAAGGCCCTCTCCTAAATCAAGCAATTCTTGACGCAGTATGGACTGGATTTGGTGTCAGGCACCTTTTTACCTTTTTAAAGTTCGAGTTTGGTGCGGAGTTTTTGCAGTTCTTCGATGAGGGCTTCAGCTTTGCTTCTTACTTTAGCATGACTTTTAATGATCTCGCGCATGCCCTTATCCTTACGGATTTCGCTGCGCAATCGGCGCAAAGCTTCGCGGGCCCCTTCAATTGAAAAGCGATCTTTATAAAGTAATTTTTTAATGACCAAAACAGTTTCAACGTCTTTGCGTGAATACATTCTCTGATTGTGGTCGGATTTTTTGGGAGTCAAAATATCAAATTCGCTCTCCCAATAACGGAGAACGTGCTGTTTAATTCCGGCAATTTTAGCTACGTCGCCAATCTTAAACGCCATTCTATCAGGAATGGATCTAACCTGTGTTACAAGGTCTTTATCATCTAAGATTTCCATATTTATCATTGTCTATTAATCCTCATCCTCTTTTACGAGGCTTACATCTTCGCCATTCAGAATTGCCTTTAAGACTTGGCTAGGACGGAAAGTAAGAACGCGACGCGCGCTAATTTTTATTTGCTCACCGGTTTGCGGGTTGCGGCCAACGCGTTGATTTTTTTGCCGCACGATGAAGTTTCCAAACCCAGAGATTTTTACATTATCCCCTTTTTGCAGAACACCTTTCAAAGACACAAAAACCAGATCCACCAACTCCGAGGCCTCTTTTTTTGAAAAGCCTATTTTCTGGTAAACCTTTTCGACTAAATCCGCCTTCGTGATCGTTGAATTCCCAGTGATGTTCCTTGCGGGCATAATTTCTCCTCTAACCCTTCAAAATTACTCATATAAAGGCTATCAAGGATTCTTTAAGCTTTTCAAGCTTATTATCTGACGGCAATCGAAAATTTCTGACTAACAGAGTCAATAATCTTCTTTTGCAAATCTAAAAGTATTTGATCCGATAATGTCACCTCAGGATCTAATACACGATATCTGAAGGCGAGAGACTTGTGTCCCTCAGGTAAATTACCACCCTCGTATAAATCAAAAACATTTACTTCCTGGACTAGCTTTCCGCCCGCCTTTTTGATTTCACCAGCTATTTCGGCCGCTGTAAGTTTATTGGGCACAACAAAGGCAAGATCGCGGTCAACAGCGGCGAATCTAGAAATCTTTGTAAACTTAGGAACGCGCGGTTGTCCCGCCGTTAATTTTTCGAAATTAAACTCTGCGACCGCAACTTCACAACGAAGTTTCATCGCATCAGCAAACTTTGGATGAAGGGCTCCGACAAAGCCAATTACTTTTCCTTCGAAATTTAAAACTGCCGATTGGCCCGGATGTAAAAATTCGGGAATATTGGCACCCGTCAAGTTGGACCACTGCCAATTGCGGCCGCGTAGCGCGTGGATCACTTGCTCCACGGCTTCTTTTAGTTCCAAAACCACAGGACCCGTTTCTTTTTGCCAAAGACCAACCCGTTTTCCCCAGCCAATCCAAGCCAAACGTGATTCTTCCTGATAACCGTTTTGATTCTTTGCAAAGGCATAACCTAATTCGTAGAGTCGCCCGACCTCGTTCCCATGGCGGTAATTAAAATCCATGTTCTTCACGAGATTAGGCAATAAACTTACGCGCATGACATTTAAATCTTCTGAGAGCGGATTTAAAATTGGAATACTCTGCTCCGCATTCATAAATCCGTGAACCTGGTATTTTTTAACGTCACCCAAAAATTCCCGCTGCCAGGCCTCTTTTAGAAAGGCAAAGTTAACCGCCTGGCTAAAGCCCTGCGACTGTACCGCCTGATTTACGCGAATTTCATTATCGTAGACCAAATTATGCTGAGTCGGTTGAAACTCAGAGGTGGGAATATGTTCTGGTACCTGATCATAGCCAACGAGTCGTGCGTATTCTTCGGCAAAATCAATTTCAAATTCCAAATCATGGCGATAACTCGGTGGCTTGATTAGATATATTCCGTCGTATTGAACCGCTAATTCGCAGCCCAGACTTTTTATTTTTTCGACAAAATTTTCCTCTTCAATCTTCATGCCGAGTTGCTGGCGAATAAAGTCTATGGCCACGCGCACTTCTTTACGTTGCACGGGTTGCGGATAGTTATCATACGCATCCCCATAGGCCTCCGCTTGCGCGCACTCGGCAAGTAAAACGCTGGCCCGATTCATCGCGAGCAAAACAGCTTCAGGGTCAACACCGCGGGTAAACCGATAAGCTGAATCCGTCTCTATGCCGTGGCGCCGGGCCGTGCGGCGAACGGCAGAAGGTAAAAAGTAAGCGGATTCTAAAAACACATTTTTTGTTTTTTCATTTACGCCCGAATTTAATCCCCCGACGACACCCGCCAGAGCGACGGGACGGGAGCCGTCACGGATCATGAGTTCCTCACCCGTTAGCGTAATCTCGGTTTTATCAAATGATGTAAATTTCTCGCCGGACTTGGAGCTATCGACAATAATTTGCCCACCGGAAAGCTGATCTGCATCAAACGCATGAAGTGGCTGCCCCAACTCCAGCATGACATAGTTTGTAATATCGACGACATTATTGATGGACTTCATTCCCAACGATTCAAGGCGGGTTTTCATCCAATCTGGCGACGGTCCCACTTTCACATTTGACAAATAGCGTCCCGTGTAGCGCGGACAACGTGATTTATCGTTTACTATCAACCGAATCTTTTGTTTTGATGACTTGCCGTTTTCCTCGAGGGATTTTAGCGGAAAATTATAATCCTTTTTAAGTAGACTCGCGATTTCGCGTGCCAAACCGAAGTGACTTAAGCAGTCCGAACGGTTGGGAGTTACCTTAAGTTCAAAAAATATGTCATTAAGCCCCTTATATTCAGCGAAACTTTTTCCCACGGGGGCATCCGCCGGCAAGATCATTATGCCTTCGCTCTCCGCCTGCAGTCCTAACTCTTTTTCCGAACAGAGCATTCCCATAGAGTCGACGTTACGAATTTTCGATAATTTTATTTCGAAATTCCCTGGCAATATAGCTCCAGGCAGGGCGACGACTACTTTGTCTTGCGCTTTATGGTTTTTAGCGCCGCAAACGATTTGGTGAACTTTTCCGCTACCGGTTGTTACCTGACAAAGCGTTAAGCGATCCGCATTGGGATGCTGGCCTTTTTCTAGAATCTGTCCAATGACAACATTGTTAAAAGTTTTTGCGGCATTTTCGATGGCTTCGACTTCCAAGCCCGCTTGCGTAAGAATATTGGCGAGTTTTTCGGGTTCTTTCATGAACTCTTTAACGTCGACGTAATCATTTAACCAATTTAAAGAGTATTTCATTTAAAACTGCTCCAAGAAACGCGTGTCGTTTTCCACCATCAAGCGGATATCATCAATGCCATATTTCACAATGGCCATACGCTCGATTCCAAAACCAAACGCAAAGCCCTGCCACTCAGGATAAGAAATTTTGCAATGCCTGAAGACTTCGGGATGCACAAGTCCACATCCGCCCATCTCAAGCCATCCCGTGTTTTTACAAAGCCCGCAACCCTTGCCGGCACATTTTGGACAGCTACAATCAAATTCAGCACTCGGCTCAGTGAAAGGAAAAAAACTGGGGCGCAGGCGAACTTTTGTTTTACTACCAAAAAGCTCCCGCATGAAGTAAGCGATAGTTCCCTTGAGATCAGCCATCGAAACTTTCTTATCAATTAACAAACCTTCAATTTGATGGAACTGCGGTAAATGGGTTTGATCCGAATCACAACGAAAAACAGTTCCCGGCGCAACTATTCGAATGGGTGGCTTTTCTAACTCCATCGTGCGAATTTGCACGGGACTAGTATGCGTTCGCAAAACATGTTGTTTATCAATATAGAAAGTATCCTGCATGTCCCGCGCGGGATGATCCGCAGGAATATTTAAAGCCTCAAAGTTATTACGGTCGGACTCAATCAGCGGACCCAAGCGAACGCTAAATCCCAGGCGCGTAAGAATTTCCGTGACCTCTTGAATGACTGTCGTAATAGGGTGTTGAAAGCCCATCAAACGCCTCGGCCCGGGTAATGTCATATCCAAACGCTCAGATAGTAATTTAGAATCCAGCTCTTTCTGCTTTAAGGACTTCTCGCGCTCATCATATATGGATTCAAGGGCGGTTTTGGCTTCATTCATCCACTTGCCAATAAGGGGCCGCTGATCCTTGGGAACATCACCCATTTCCTTCATCAGAAGCGATAACGCCCCACTCTTGCCCAAATATTTTACCTTACAATCGTAAAGTTCTTTCAAATTGGTAGCGGCTTGCATGTCTTTTGAGGCCTGAGATTGGATGGCCTGAATTTTCTCCTGGTACATTGGGAAATCTTGTATTATTTTGCGCGATCTAGCAAGGACCCAAATGCGTAACGCGAAAAATAACCGTCGATTTCAGCCCGGCCGCCGCCGATTGCCCCAAGAAGACTTTTCTTTTACGGAGGCCGATGACCGTGTCGCCGAAATTTTTCGCAATCATGGCTTGGAGGATTACCCCCACGAGCGGCGGCACCAGCTGGTAAACTTTTACTTTCTGCTCATGAAGCATCAAAAAACCTATAATTTAACCCGCCTTGTAAGCTTGCGCGATGTTGCTATAAAACATTTTATCGACTGTCTCATGATTCCACGGCTTACAAAATTGCAGTTCCCTCTTTTAGACATGGGAACAGGCGCTGGTTTTCCTGGCATCCCCCTTAAAATTGATTTCCCCGAAGAACGCATAATATTAAACGAGGGCGTACAAAAAAAGGTAGATTTTCTTAAGGTCGTGCGTGAAGAGCTTAAATTGCAGAATCTCGACATTATCGGCCGCAAGGTCGATAAAGATTTCTCCTATCCTGTACAGGGAATAATTACCCGCGCCGTGGAAGATTTATGCGAGAACCTAGAGCGCGTGGGCGGTTTTTTGCCGGCGGGTGCAAAAGTGTATTTCATGAAGGGCCCCAACGTAGGCAACGAAGTAAAAAAGGCGACCGAGCGGCTGGCCGAAATGTTTGTCTTAGACGCCGATATTCCCTACAAAATCCACGAAACCCCGCATGAACGCCGGCTGGTGGTTTTTAAAAAAATATGATCGAAAGCAAGACTAATCCCACTTTTAGGCGCTATCTTTCGCTGCTTGAATCCGCCGGTATAAAGGAGTCTCAGGAATTTTTAATCTTCGGGCAAAAAGCCGTACTAGAAACTCTCCGCAATTTTCCAGATAAAGTTTCTGAAGTTATAACCTTTCCTAAATCCGAGGCGCTCAAGTCCATTCCCAAAAACATCAAACTCACCGAACTTTCTAAAACATTATTTAATGAGGTGGATGTTTTTAATACCGGCTTTCCAATACTGGTGGCCAAAACCTGGCAACTGCCAATTATTGATTTCAAGGCCCCCGTCGATGGCTTTGAAATCTTATGTCCCATTGGTGACCCCCGAAATCTGGGAGCTTTGTTACGCTCTTCCTTTGCCTTAGGTGCGAGCAAAATTATTTTATTAAAGGAAGCAAGCAACCCCTTTTTACCGGCTTGCACCCGTGCGGCCAGCGGCAGTATTTTTCATATTCCCCTTTTGCGCGGACCTGCGCTTAAAGAGATTCGCGAATTATGTGACAGAGACCTGCACTTTGCGCTCGACATGAATGGCAACGATATTGCCAATTTCAAATGGCCACTGGACCTACGTCTGGTGATTGGCGAAGAAGGACCTGGACTCAGGGACATAGAATTCGCCCGAAAACTTACAATTAAGCAACAAGACGGTGCCGACTCTTTAAATGTCTCAGTTGCCACAAGCCTTGCACTTTTTAGTTACCGTTGCCAGCACCCGATTTCAAAAAAATAAGGTCCAGCGTCGTAAGCCTGTGTAATAAATAAAATTTGGGACCAGGATAAGTTTATCTTCGTTGCTTATTTAGCAAAAAGTCTGAATCATTAGACATTGCAATCACAATTTAGCATCCCAAACATCTAAGGTAAAAGGAGTTACCGAATGAAAGTTTTAAGTGCAGTTAGTATAGTCGTTGCACTCGTTGCCTCAGTGGGCATGGCGCACACAGGGACTACAGAGTGTATTCCGAAAAACAATTTGCTTATTCCCGAAACACAAAATTTTTCTGGAATAACTAAAGAAGAATTCATGGACGTGTTAGACAAAGTTGAAAAAGTCTACGCGCCCATTATCGAATCATTCGGTGCTACACTTGATGTAGTAAAAAGCTGGGATGATGACACTGTAAACGCGCAAGCGTGGCAAACTGGTAAAACATGGCACATCGAAATGTTTGGTGGTTTAGCCCGTCATAAAGAGACAACTGTCGACGGCATGGCGTTAGTTGCCTGTCACGAACTTGGTCACCATGTTGGCGGCCTGCCACGAATTCAATGGGCTTCTAACGAAGGTCAGTCTGACTACTACGGTTCGCTAAAATGTTTACGTAAAGTTTGGGCGAACGATAATAACGTGGAAGTCGTTTCCAACATGGAAATTCCTGAACTCGTAAAAGAAAAATGTAATTCGCAATTCAAGAGCGAAGGCGATGCCGCCATCTGTATGCGCGGTTCGATGGCCGGAATGTCTTTGGGCCGTTTACTAGGATCGCTTGGCGGCCAAAAAATGCCGAAGTTTGAAACTCCCGATAGCAAAATCGTGAAAAAAACAAACAACAATCATCCTAAAGCACAATGCCGTTTGGACACTTACTTTGCCGGCGCCGCTTGCAAAGTGGAGCACAACATTGACGTTAGCAACACGGATCCAGAAGTTGGCGTTTGCTCACGCAAGTTCGGCGAAAACACTGGTGTTCGCCCCCTTTGCTGGTTCTTTGATCCCGCAGCTGATGCTAAAGATAAAGACGTATTGTTAACTTTCGTAAAATAATTAAAAAAACGAAAAAAGAGAGGATTCTAGGATGGAATCCTCTTTTTTTTATAACGGTATATGGAGGTACCTAAATGAAATTAAAATTTGTTGTGATCTCGATGCTCTCGGCGATGACTCTGTCATTCGCGAATTCGACACACAGAACTCACGGCCACGAGTTTGCGCCACAAAATAATTTGCGCATCCCAGTTACCCAAAATTTTAGTGGAATCGAAGAAGCCGATTTTGATGCGGTTTTAGATGAAGTCGCAAAAATTTACGAACCCGTTTTTAAAGAACATGATGCGGAATTGGTTATCGATCGTTACTGGAAAGATCAAACCGTTAACGCCTATGCTTTCCGCGAAGGAAAAGAATGGCACATAGCCATGTACGGCGGTTTGGCCCGGCATAAAGAAGTTACCCGCGACGGCTTCATGCTTGTTGCTTGTCACGAAATTGGCCATCACCTTGGCGGATTCCCCCGTGGCGGATGGGCATCTAACGAAGGTAACTCCGATTACTATGGTACTCTAAAATGTTTACGCCGTATTTGGGATGGCTTAGGCTCTGACTCTATTGAAGTCGTAAACAAAATGAAGGTCGACAAGACTGCCGCTGATGCTTGCGAAACTCAGTGGAAAAGTGCCGAAGAGCAAGCGGTTTGTAAACGTTCCGCAATGGCCGGCAAGGGACTGGCGCGTTTACTTGCAGTCCTCGGTGGCCAGGAAATGCCTGAGTTTGATACTCCCGACACCACTGTCGTGACGAAGACAAGCCATTCACATCCTCGCGCCCAATGCCGCCTTGATACCTATTTCCACGGCGCCCTTTGCACTCTTGATTGGAAAATCGAAATGGATGAGAAAGATCCAAACATCGGCGCTTGTAAAGCCGGTGAAATCGGCGGTCGCAGATTCTGCTGGTACCGCGATCCTATCCCGCAAGAGCCACCACAACCACCAGATGAAGACACTGGTGATGACGACGAGGGTTCCATTCGCTGGTAACCGCAAAAAGGTTCCAGGTTCTTTTTGGTAACTATGGAGCGTCAAAAAGGAGGGTTTAAGCCCTCCTTTTTTTTGGCACACCCCCTGCTTACAGTCTTACGGGGAATCTTAATTCAAATAAAATGACTGCGAGCTGAAATATTTTCAGTCTCGTCTATAGAAAAGGGAAAATTCTATGAAAAACCTATTATCAACTCTTGCGGTTTCAAGCTTAGCTTTTAGCGCCTGCGGTCCTATTGATGACATGAAAGAAATGAAAAAAACCACGGCCGAGATGGAACAAACGACTAAGGAACTCGCCGAAGTATCTAAAAAAATGAATAAGAGCACAACCCGCATTGATGATAGCGCTGGAAATACTTACCGGGACATGCGCCTAGATACGTCCGTTAGCAACGGGTTTAAAGCCCTCAACGAAATGGAAGCTGCCAATTCCATGGAACAAAAAATGATCGCCGCCGCCTACTACATGGCTTCCTTTGAGTTTCAAATTTGGAAGAATAAAGACCTTGATGGCGAGTTACTGCGGCAGAAAATGTATGCGCTAGCCGTAAAAAGACTTTTCGCTGACATGAAAGAATATGTATCAACACTTGATGATGCGCAGATTTTACCGACCTCTGGGGGTAACAATTTAAAAAATCTCTACGCCATGGCTGCCATGCTTCACGAAATTAATCCTAACCAGGAAGTGATGAGCGAAGTTAACGGGGTAAAATTGACTTCGGTTCTTGATCTTATTACCGACGGTCTACAAGCCGTGGCGCAAAGAAAATCCGGCCACGCTCCTGAATATCAAAAAATCGTCGCCCAAAACGAAGAGTTTGCGGTTCTTCTGTTACAACTACGCTATAATATTTTTACACTTAAAACTTTAAAAATGGTTTCCCATATAGACGATGGCTTCACCACAAAGGCGGCAATGTACTTATCGTCATGGCAACCCGATTTTAGCGGACTAACCAATGATTCTAAAATGGAATTTGCCGCGAAAGTAATGGCACTGACCTTAGACACCCGTCACCGCTTAACAAGTATGGGATATAAAATTGCTGATTTAAAACTTCCTCTGGGCCGCAAGTTTTCTTGGATCATGAAAAACATGGATCTCTCGAAACACAAAGGCTCCGGCTTTGCGAGTGTTAATTTGTTGGTAAAATCGCTGGAAGATTTAAAAAATTATTACAAATAAAAAACTTAAAACAGCCCCTGACATTGACGTAAGAAAAATCTCTGGGGCGCAAAAATATCTGGCGGCGCACCTTTTTGGTATTTGCCGGTCATTACCATTTGGCCCACAAGATAACCGGCCTCTACACAGTAACTGCCTCCATAACCACTAAAACCCGCAGCAATTCCCACGCGGCGGTCTTCCTTTCCATTGCGTACCAAAAAACCAATAAGCGGTGCACGGTCATCGGTAAACCCCATGGGACCCGCCCAGCCCGCCGACGGCGGCTGATTGACGGTGTCGGGATGATATTTATCTGTGAGTCCCTTGACGCTTTTAAAAACCTCGGGGTTTTGGCGCACTTGGGAAGCACTCTTAATTGGCGTATCTTCACCGCCACCCACCAAAAGTGTCCCGCGCGCGACGCCGTTTTCATCCACATACTTTGAGCCCTTGGGAATATTCGCATACTGATCGCCTTGGTGACCGGTGTAAGTAATGCCTTTAAGGTGATCCTCAACATGTTCGAGGGTAAAAATCTGGCTTTGGTACGGGTGAATGGCCTTTAACTCCGGTAAAAACTCTGAAGTGTAAGCGTTTGTCGCAACGATAACTCGAGAAGTGCGAATGGCGCCGCGATCCGATTCTACAATCACCTCTTTGGGATCGTTCGTATTTATATTCGTTACCTTTGTATTGGTAAAAAGGTTTATCCCGCGGCTAATCGCGACCTTCATGGCCCCAACTAAAAATTTATATGGATGATAATTGCCGAAACCATAGATCAAACGGCCGGCAAATTCGGCATCAATATTAAACCGTGCCTTAATTTCTTCTTTGGTCAAAATTTCTACTTTAATTCCCAAGGAGCGTGCCAGTTTTGCGTCAGCTTCAAAACCACGTACTTCCTCTTCGTTTTCAGCAATGCGCAGCCAACCTTCATCGGAAACATCCGCGTCGATATTATTCTTGTGTACGATATCTAAAAACCGCAGCGCATTTCTTTGACCAAACTGCATCATTGTCCGCGCCTGGCGTTTGGCTTTTCTTAATAGCTCCGCATCCGTCAATCGCGGAAAAAACTCCCGCAAATACTTAAACCGCTCGCGCACTAAATATTCATATTTTACTTTAAAGTTTTCCGGCATTAGCTCAAAATTACCGCCGTTTCTGCCAGACGATCCTTCGCCGATATTACCAGCTTCGATCACGGCAACACTTAGACCCTGCCTAACAAATTCTTCCATATGGTAAGCCGCCGACACCCCCGTAAGGCCGGCGCCAATAATTAAGACATCTACTCTTTCTGGTAAATTTGGTGCCGATTGATAGTCATAGAGGGCGCCCTTTTCCCGCAGCCAATAAGGTTGATTGTCGGCGGGCAAAGAAATTTCCGTGCGCATCTTGCCGCCGACCTTCCCAACCCAAGTTTGAAACTGGGCCCGCTCGTCGGGGGTCATATGTGGGAGGCGAGTTTCTTCAAATTTATAGATATATTGTTGAATTTCAGGAGTAACTCGTGGCGCCCCAAAAGCGATAAAAGCGACAAGAAAAGTAAAAAGGGCCGCAAAAATCGACACTTACGCCTCCAAAACGCCATAAAATTAATTTAATTCAACTGCAGAGGCTCTCTGCAAACCCCTTGCCTAAGGAGTTGGATTGTTATTGAGCCGGCGCTTTTTGGCGGTCTTAGGCATGATACCTGTTTTTTGAATAATCTTATCCGCTGTCATAAGAATTCCATCTTTCACACCCCGAAGTTCGTTTAAAACTTCAATGGCGTTTGAAAGCGTAATTCTCTTTGTAGTAGCTAGTATTTCTTCTAACCGTCTTTGTAATACAGGAACTTCTTTTTCGTTGGCACCAGCGGAAAGCACCAAGTTCTTAATATGAAGCTTCATGTGACCTTCGATAATTCCTTCGGTCGTCAACGCCTTCAAGGCTCCCAGGTTTTGTACCAGTCCAACAGCGGCCACGATACGGGATAAATCAGAAGATTTTTTTACGCCTAAAATTTGTAAACACATCTTAGCCGTGGGATGAATTTGCGTGACGCCACCTACGGTGCCGACAACAATCGGCGCCTCGATAACACCTACTAAGTCATTTCCACGCATCTTCCATTTGGTAATGGAACGATATTGCCCATCACGGGCCGCATAAGCATGCACACCCGCTTCCACGGCGCGCCAATCATTTCCCGTCGCCAGCAGCACGGAATCCATGCCATTTAACACGCCCTTGTTATTGGTAGCCGCGCGATAGGGGTCACATATAGCAAAGAGGCTTGCCTCTTCGATTTTTTCGCCTAAAGCTTTTTCGACATTATGAATTTCGACAGTGGCGCGCGTAAGTTTCGTATCGACCAAGTTTGATAAAATACACATGGTCACTTTTTCGCCCGACATTTCTTCTATCGGTTTTTTGAGAAACTCGCACACCTGATTGATGATGTTAGCGCCCATAGCATCGCAGGGATCACAAAGTACGTGAATAACCGCCATATCGGCGCCATCGCCACGGGCGATCTTTCGCACCTGGATGTCACTGACTCCACCGCCCCGGCGCACGAGACCCGAGGCCACGACGACATTGGCTTGTTCGATCAATTTATTTTTATTTGCTAAGATTTTTGAGCGCAAAGATTCAAAATCATTTACTTTGGCGATCTGAATTTGCCCGATGATAAAATTACCAACGAGTTCCGTGGTAATTTTGCCTTCTTCGCGAATCCACTTCGCAGTTTTGCTGGCGGCCGCCACAATGCTGGTCTCTTCGACGGCCATGGGAATTATAAAGTCGCGGCCATCGATATTAAAATTCGTCGCCACGCCCAAAGGCATTTGGAAATAGCCAATTACGTTTTCAATAAGTTTTTCAGCAAGGCCGGTATCTTCGATTCCACCGGCATTAAGAAAGGAAATATCTTCGGGTTGCAACGCCCCGATCTCAACGAGCTTCCTCAATCGCTCGGCGCGATCGAGTTTCGAAAATCCGCTCAAAAATTTACCTAAGTCTGGCGAGCTCACTACTCGAAGTGTAGCACTTAAGCCTTGGGGTTTAAATGCGGTTTCACTTTTTCGACAAGTGCAGCAAAAGCCGTCTGATCAAAGATTGCCATTTCGGCTAGCACTTTACGATTAAGTTCGATGCCGGCTTTCTTTAAAGCACCCATAAGCTTGGAATAGTTAGTTCCATTAAGTCGGGCGGCGGCACCAATGCGAATTTGCCAAAGATTTCTGAAAAAGCGCTTTTTAACTTTGCGATCACGGTATGCATACGCTAACGCACGGTCAGCTAAGTTTTTAGCAACTTCAAAACAGTTTTTGCCACGGCCATAAAAGCCACTGGCTCTGTCTAAGATCTTTTTGCGACGATGTCTGGCTTTAATCCCACGTTTAACGCGCATCTTTTCCCCCTAGAATACCATCAACTGACGGATTTGACGACTTGCAGCATCATGAACGTATGTCGCTTTTGCTAACCGACGTTTACGATTGCGCTTCTTACCAGTGAGTAAGTGGCCCTTATTTGATTTTCGGCGCTTCACTTTTCCACTGGCCAAAACTTTAAAACGCTTTTTGGAGCCACTGTGTGTCTTCAATTTCATAGAAAATTACCCCTGTCAGGATGTTGAACCAGACATTCTTAGCGGTAAAGACTTATGAAGACAAGAAAATTGTATTATTCGTCGGAATTCTCTTCAGTCTCTTCCGATTCTTCTTTTTTGGGTTCGGGATGTTTAATCCGGTATTCTTTAATCTTTAAGGGGTCGGGCCCGAGCATGGCAAAAATCTGGCGCCCCTCGAATTTTGGGGGAGCTTCTATTGCGCATAAGTCGTTTAAAGACTCAATAAACTTATTTAATAGGTCCATTCCCTGATCTTGGTGAGCCATTTCCCGTCCCATAAAACGTACGGAAAGTTTTACCTTATCGCCCTCGAGCAAAAACCGGCGGGCATGACGAAGTTTTGTGTCGACGTCGTGCTGCTCAGTGCGTGGACGAAGTTGAATTTCTTTTATGGTGATTACCGTTTGATTTTTACGCGCCTGATGAGCTTTCTTCTTGGCTTCGTATTTCCATTTACCGTAGTCCATGATTTTGCAAGTGGGCGGGGTGGCGGTCGGAGCAATTTCTAGCAGATCTAATCCCCGCTCTTCGGCAATTTTCATTGCATCACGAGGGGCCATTACTCCTAACATTTTTCCTTCTTCATCGATAACGCGGACTTGGGCCGCGAATATTTCGCGGTTTACTCTTAATCCGTCCTTATCTTTTTTTGGTCCTTTTCTGTCGCCGCGGTCTCCACCGGGTTTACGGTTCGGGCTAAAATCTTTAATGGGTAACCTCCTATGGTTTGGATTGCATCGGGCTTGTTAATTTTCGTTCCCGAATGTCCTTGTTTAATTCACTGATAAAATCTTCGATTATTATTCCATTCTTTTGTTCGCCGTTTAGTAAACGGATTGAAACCGTTTTCGATTCCATTTCTTTGTCCCCAATGACGACCATGTAGGGGATTTTATGCATTTGGGCCTCGCGAATTTTGTAGCCCATCTTTTCGCCGCGGTCGTCAAAGTGAACGCGAATCTTTTGATTGCGAAGCATGGTTACGACTTCACGGCAAAAATCTTCCTGCTTTTCGGAAACATTAATAATTTGCACTTGCACGGGCGAAAGCCAAGTGGGCAGTTTTCCCGCAGTATGCTCTAAATAAATTCCGATGAAGCGCTCAAAAGTTCCCAAAATTGCCCGGTGAAGAATTACCGGCGTGTGCTCTTTATTATCACTACCAATATATTTTAAACCAAACCGCTCGCCGGCATTAAAATCCAGCTGCAAAGTTCCTAATTGCCACGGTCTCTCAAGGGCATCCACGAACATGACATCGAGTTTGGGACCGTAAAATGCACCGTCTCCGGGGTTTAAAGTATATTCCAGCTCTAAAGTTTTTAACGCTTTTGCGAGCGCGCCTTCGGCCTTATCCCAAATTTCATCACTACCCATGCGCTTTTCGGGGCGCGTGGAGAAATAGATTTTGTAATTCGTCATTCCCAGCTGCGAGTAAACCCGCTGCAAGAAATTCATGAAGTTTTTAATTTCACTTTCCAATTGATCCACGGCCAAGAAAATATGGGCGTCATCCTGCGTAAGGCTGCGCACGCGGGTGATTCCATGCAAAGTTCCGCTACGCTCATTGCGGTGAAGTCTACCAAAATCTGCAAAACGAATTGGTAGTTCCCGGTAAGAATGGAGTTCCGAACCGTATAGCATGTAGTGGCTCGGGCAATTCATGGGCTTTATGCCATGCTCATGTTCTTCGATTTCCACGAAGTACATATTATCTTTATAATTTTGGTAGTGCCCGGAAATTTTAAAAAGTTCGGCATCAAACATTTGAGGGGTAATCACTTCTTGATAGCCGTACTCATAATAAAGCTCGCGCATAAAAGTTTGCAGTTCGGTAAATATTGTCGCCCCACGCCCAGTAAACCAAACTCCACCCGGAGCCCAATGATGTTGGTAAAAAAGCCCCAACTCTTTTCCGAGCTTTCGGTGATCGCGTTTTTTAGCTTCTTCTAAATTATGCAGATATTTTTCGAGTTCGGCTTTGGATTCAAATGCGGTGGCATAAACACGCTGCAGGCTTTCGCGTTTTTCATCACCACGCCAGTAAGCCGAGGCAATGGATAAAATTTTAAAGGCCTTAATGTAACCGGTTTTCTGCACGTGGGGTCCACGGCAAAGATCAAACCAATCACCTTGATGATAAACCGAAACAACCTTTTCGCCTTTGGCCTGTAAATCCCTGATGAGTTCGACTTTAAATTTTTCGCCCATCTTTTCGAATGTTTTTATTGCCTGCTCAACCGGCCACTCTTCGCGTTTAATTTCTAAATCCCGGTCGATCACTTCCTGCATTTTCTTTTCGATTTTTTCTAAATCTTCGGGAGTGAACGGGCGAGGCGTATCAAAGTCGTAATAAAATCCACTTTCGATCACGGGACCGATTGTGACTTTAATATCGGGCCAAAGCTCTTGCACGGCCTGCGCCATCACGTGAGCCGCCGAGTGACGAATGACTTCCCTACCCTCAACAGAATTAAGAGTTACGATTTTAACCTGCGCGCCGTCTTTTAGTTTTTGGCGAAAGTCAGAAACTTCTTTTTCACCATTAATAAGCGCTCCCACCGTATCCTTGGCCAAACGGCTACCAATGCTCTGAGCTAGCTCTAGAACCGTGGGTTCGTGAGAAAATTCACGCGTAGAATTGTCGGGCAAACGAATGCGTACCGATGACATGTTAAATTTTGGGATTAAAATGTCGTTATCGACATAAAGAAGTTTTGATTAAGAATGGTGAGGAGCTTAAACATCACTCACCATTATAGCGATTTTGGCCCAATTGGTCAATAGGTCACCACATGAACCATAGATTCATGACGTCGGGGATCTCTCATTGGAATTAAGCTGTGCCGGCTCAAAAACTTTGTAACTGCCAGGGCAAAAACACCCAAGAACCCCATAAAAACGCCAATTTCCCAGAATCCAAACAAAGGTTTTTCTACATTAAGGTTGGGGTAAACCAGCCAATAAATATCGATATATTCCATTACCAAAATTAATACGGAGACCCAGGCCAAATGGGCGGGCGAACGTTTGGCCCATTTAGGTAATAAAGCCAAGAATGGAACGATAAATTTAAAAATCAATAATGAAAGCGAAATTACCATCCAACTTCCGTGGGCCCGATGAAGAAAAAACTCCGTCTCTTCGGGGATATTCGCATACCAAATCAACATGAATTGTGAAAACCCAATATAAGCCATAAAGATCGTAAAACCTTTTAAGAATTTTCCTAAATCATGCAAATGATCAAGTTTTACAAAGCCGTTTACTAATCCTTTGCCGCGCACCCATAGTGTCAGCAGTACAATAAAGGCGAGCGACGCCTGAAAGAGACCTGCAAAAGCATAAACACCATACATAGTGCTATACCAGTGCGGATCAAGACTCATTAAAGTATCGACGCTGAAAAGCGAATAACTAAGGGCGAATGCGATCAGAAAACCTACCGACCAAGGTACCATCTTGTGAGTAATGGCTTCGTCGCCGGATTCGTCTTGTTTTAACGACGGACAAACAATTTTCGACCAGAATAATAACCACAAGCCAAAAAAGACGAAAAGTCTGACCACAAAAAATCCCACGTTTAGGTAGGGAATTTTCTTAACTAAAATAGGGTCCGCATGCATTTTTGCCGAATCAAACCACTCATAGAGATGATGGCCGCCAAAAATTAATCCTAGGGCTAGAGCAAACCCGTATGGCAAAAACGACGTCATGCTTTCAGGGAAGCGGCGGATGTTTACGCTCCAACCGGCGCCCGTGACGTGTTGAAGCGCGGTAAAAAATAAACCGCCAAGTCCAAGACTTACAAAGAAGAATAAACTTACCAAGTAGGCCATCCAAATGCGTTCTTTATTTACGGTGAGTCCCGCAAAGAAGGTAAAAAGACCAACAAACATACAAATGGAGTAAAAAGTCTTTAAACGGGTCGAAACTACAAGTTGCCCGGGTTTTGCGTTCATGTCCACATGAGCTGTTCCCATGTTTATCTCCTCAATAATTATTTAGTCTCTTTATTTAACTGTTGTAACGAGCGAATATATTCTACCAACGCCCAGCGGTTTTCTGGGGTACCCACTTGTCCCGCATAAGGCCCCATGACTCCAATTCCTACCGCAATAATGTGGTAGAGTTGGCCATCGGCATATTTGCGCGCCTGTTCCGTGAGTAGTGATCTTGGTTTAACTGGCATTTTCTCAGCTACCGGACCATCGCCTTTGCCTTGGTCACCGTGGCAAACCGCACAAAATGTTTGGTATCGTTCTCTTCCCTTAGCTTGAATCTGTGCCATGGTTTGCACATCAGTAATTTTGGCGTAAGGATTTACTAATTTTTTGCCGGCTAACTCACCTTCATTGGCCTTAAATTGATGTGGCTTAAATCCCCGGGGTACTGTCCCTTCCGGCGGCAATCTCATTGTCGCACCAGTGGGATTATTGGGATCATAATCCTGCGCCTTGAACGACGGCTGATCCATCATATCTTGTATCAGCTCTACATTTGGCTGCTTGTTATCACAACCTAAGACCGAAAATAAAATAACGAATAAATATTTTTTCATTTAAAACTCCGCCGAACGCACTTCTTTAGCACCAAGATCTTGTAAGAGCTTTTGCACTTTCGCCGCATTATAACCCGTATCATCTTCGGGAATAAAAATTCCAAATTTATGCGAGCTCAATGCCGCATCAATGATTGGCGGATCCACTTTTGGCAAGCGGCAGGCGACGAAAAGTAAAATAAATACCGAGCCGTGTGCCGCAAAGAAAACAGTTAATTCAAACAAAATCGGGATAAATGCCGGTAAAGAAAAAAACGGTTTACCACCAATGTTTATCGGCCAAGACACGACAGCAACGTAGTAAGTAAATGCGAGGCCCGCTAAGCACCCAAGAAGTCCTAAAACGAATGTACAATAAGGAATCCACGAGCGTTTAATCCCCATGGCATCTTCGATGCCATGTAGTGGATATGGCGAAATGGTTTCGAACTTCGTAAATCCGGCACCGCGCGTTTTTGCAGCGGCAGCGACAACCGCGTGCTCATCATCCCAAATGCCCACAGTACCTTTTGAATACTTAGCCATGGTGACCTCCTTCGTGGCCAACATCGAGAACTGGCTTCATCTCGGCAATGGAAATTGCCGGGAAAACCCGTAAGTAAAGAAGGAAGAGCGTGAGGAAGAAGCCAAAGCTTCCGATCAAGACTCCCCAATCGTAAAAAGTGAAAATAAAATCACCCCAGTTCGCCGGTAAGAAATCACGGTAAAGTGAGGTTACGGTAATCACGAAACGCTCAAACCACATACCGATGTTTACGAAAATTGAAACGATAAACATGACGGGAATGCTACGACGGAATTTCTTAAACCAGAAAAGCTGCGGAATAATTACGTTACAGGTGATCATGATCCAATACGCCCAAGCCATGGGACCGAAGGCGCGGTTAACAAAGGCAAACTGTTCGTATTCGTTTCCAGAGTACCACGCTACAAAAAACTCGGAACCGTAGGCGTAACCAACCATGAGACCGGTGGTCATGATGATTTTGTTCATCACTTCCATGTGATCGATGGTGATGTAGTCTTTAAATTTTGGAAACCCGATCCGCACAAGAGTCATTAGAGTTACCACCATGCCGAAGCCCGAGAAAATCGCGCCCGCGACGAAATAAGGTGGAAAGATCGTTGTATGCCAGCCCGGCAATTGCGCTACCGCGAAGTCAAAAGATACGATCGTGTGAACCGATAATACCAGCGGTGTTGAAAGCCCCGCGAGAAGCAGATAGGTCATCTCATAGTGGCTCCAATTGCGAGCCGTTCCGCGCCAACCCAATGAAAGCGCTCCGTAAGCAATCTTACGAAATTTATTTTTAGCGCGGTCACGCAAAGTCGCGAAGTCAGGAATCATCCCCATGTACCAAAAAACCATGGATACCGTGGCGTAGGTGGAAACCGCAAATACGTCCCACTCCAGCGGCGAACGGAAGTTAATCCATAAAGATCCCCGTTGGTTGGGGTAAGGGAATAACCAAAAAGCAAACCAAGGACGACCGGTGTGCACGAGCGGGAAAATACCGGCAGTCATCACCGCAAAGACCGTCATTGCCTCGGCAGAACGCGCAATCGACGTGCGCCATTTTTGGCGGAATAAAAATAAAATCGCCGAAATCAAAGTACCGGCGTGGCCGATACCGATCCAAAATACGAAAGTAACGATATCAGTACCCCATCCAACAGGATGGCTTACGGCCATAAGCCCCATACCAACGCCGATAATCATGGCGAGAGAAAAAATAAATAAAAGTAGTCCCGCTTTTGCGCCCAAAAATAATGAAACCCATTGCATTGTTGGAAACGTCTCAACGGGCGCACAAATATCATTAGTGACATCAGCCAGCGATTTTCTTCCTATGGTCAGCGGTCGACGCTTAAGCATGGTGTTCTCCTCCGTGTTGGGCATCGCCTTTGGGCGGTGTCAGATGATTGCGAATTTTAGTCAGATAACGGATGGCCGGTTTTGTATTGAGCTCATCGAGTACACCCGAGGAATTTTCTGCTTTAAAGAGTTTTGCCACTTCACTGGATGGATCATTAACATCTCCAAACACAATAGCGCCACTCGGGCAAGATTGTTGACATGCGGTTTTAACGTCGCCGTCTTGGAGTTTTTCTTTATTATCTTGGGCAATTTGCTTAGCTTCCTTAATGCGCTGAACGCAGAATGTACACTTCTCCATGACCCCCCGGCTACGAACCGTAACGTCAGGATTGTAAGCCATTTGCTTAACCGGATCTTTTTCCATGTAATTAAACCAGTTAAAACGGCGCACTTTGTAAGGACAGTTATTAGAGCAATAACGAGTTCCCACACAGCGGTTATAAATCATTTCATTTAAACCTTCATCGCTGTGTGAGGTAGCGACGACAGGGCAAACCGTTTCACAAGGCGCATTATCACAGTGTTGGCAAAGCATCGGTTGAAATAAAACTTCGGGAGAAGCTGGCTCTCCCTTATAATAACGATCTATGCGCAGCCAGTGCATTTCGCGGCCAAGAATTACATATTTTTTGCCGACCGCGGGAATATTATTTTCCGCTTGGCAAGCGATCACGCAAGCCGAGCAACCGGTACAGGTATTGTAATCAATAACCATTCCCCATTTGTGGCCCGTGTACTTATGTTCATCCCAAATCGAAAATATTTTATGTTTATGGATGCCCGCGCTCTTATCTTTTAAATAAGCCGGTAAAGTCGTGTGCGCGATAATATTGCGGCCTTCCATCACATGGTGCCCTTGCGTACACGCCAGTTCTTCGCTGCGCCCTTGGGGCGTGACTTTGACTTTAAGTCCAGAAGTCACAAGCCTATTATTTTTCCATTGCGCCAACACATACGCGTTTGCACCCACTCCATCGGCAACCGATCCCGCGCCGGTACGGCCGTAGCCAATTTTTACTCCCAGTGCAGATGGATGTTGTCCCGGTTGAATATGGACCGGCAGGTCAATCCAGTTTTTATCAAGTTCCAGTTCTAAAACCCGGCCTTCTTTTAGACCATGTTTTGTCGCGTATTCAGGAGCTACAGTTACGTAGTTACCCCAAGTAATTTTGGTTACAGGATCTGGAAACTCTTGTAACCAAGGGACATTGGCGAGGCTGCCGTCAAGCATACCTACGGAAGCATAAAGAACTAATGACTCCCCATTCTCATTGCGCGGTTCAAACTTCGCGCGGCGAAGAGCTCCTACATTAAATGGACGCGCGCCCGAGTTTTGGTTGCGCTTTCCACTCTGATTGGACAAATCAATGACGCCGGTTTGTAAAACATCAACCCAAAAGTCTTCAAAAGATTTTGCGCCCGATGACCAGCGCGAATGAATTGCTGCCCATTGGGATTTTAAATAACTCAACCAATCACGTTTATCACCGAGCCAAGTTAAAAGAGAGTCTTGGAAGGCGCGTGTGCCAAACATCGGGCGGATCGTGGGCTGTTGAATGCTAAATACTTGGTCCTGGAATTCATAATCACCCCAGGATTCAAGCGCATGATGATCACATAACACGAGATCAGCCATGCGACCGGTTTCATCGTTACGGTCGCCAGTGTAAATCACCATTCCCACTTTTTTGAGAGCTTCCGCAAAACCATGTATTCCCAGTGCATAGGCCGGATTGCACTTATGAATGAGAAGAGTATTAACTTGGCCCGCTTTCATTTCTTCCATGAGGCGGCCGATGGCTTCATCAGAGCCCAGCGACGTCAAAGCCGCGCCATTTTTATGTTCAACCGTTTTTCCATCATTATCTAATACGGAATTAAGGAAGTTAACGGCGATTTGTAAAGCTAGAGAATCTTCGCTTTGGGTGTTCAAACCTCCCGCCACAACGAGTGATTCACCACGATTTTCCCAAAGGTCCGCCGCTAATCGTTTGAAAACATCAGGATCAATTCCCAGACGGCGCGCGCTGTCGCGATACGGCTCAAGCCAAGAAGAAACTTCGCTACGGCCGGCGTAACTTGATTTTTTGCCAACCACGATTAACTCGTGGAGAAGTCCCATCGCTGCATCCACTAAATGATGGGGGGCAATCGCCACGCGAGTGTCAGCGTTAGCACCCGTTAGACTCATAAGAGATTCAAAGACCACTAAACGGCTCATGAGTGGTCCCGCTACGCGGCCTTTAGCGAACAAGCGTGTCGCTTCTACGGCGTTTTGGTAAGAACCCAGGAAGTCAGCACCAAAGCTAACAATGACCTTGGCCTTATTATAGCGGTAACGTGGAGTTACAGCTTGTCCGTAACAAGCTTGTTGAGCTTCGCGTTCGCTAGCGTTAGAAAGTGCGTCCCACTGAACGTGTTGACCGCCAAAAGTTTTATTAAACTGACTTATTAAACTGTTCGTTGAAGGTGAAGCCAGAGTTGAAGTTAGAACTCTCACTTTGCCTTTTTTAAGTTGCTCCATGACGTCTTTGTCAGCGTCGGCCCAACTTACATTGACCGTGTCGCGGTTTGATCGCGTTGGGTTTTGTAAATTTCTTTTGGGTCCATTAAAGCGCTCAGGATCATAGAGACTCAAAATATAGGACTGCGCGCGCGCTGATAAGCCGCCCATGTTAACCGGATGTTCCGCTAAGCCCTCTAATTTTATAGGTCGGCCTTCGCGCGTTTTTACAACTATGCCGAAGCCTTGATTTCCATCCAGAAGAGAAGAGGCATAATAATTGGCAACGCCGGGAATAACTTCCACGGGCCGATTTGCATAGGGCACTATTTTATTCACGGGACGGCGGATGCAGGCGGTAGAAGCCAGCGCCATGCTTGCGCCCATAAGTTTTAAAAATTCGCGGCGGCCCATGTCGCCGTCTTCACGCAAGGGCGAAGACATAAATTCTTTTTCGGCGGTTTCGCGAAATTTCGGGTCATTATTATATTGTTCAAGACTCAGCCACATTTTTTCTGTTGTTGGATCGTTTGGTTGCATGTCTTGTAGCTCCTCAATTATGGCAAGTTGTACAGTTGGTTGGGGCGTTGTTGCGGCGATGACAATCAATACACCAGCCCATCGACAGATCAGAGTGTTGTCGAACTTTCTTCATAGTTTCCACGGGGCCGTGACAATCTTGGCACGCGACACCCTTACGAATATGCGGCTTATGATTGAACATCACAAAGTCTGGCAGCAAATGAACTTTGTTCCACACCACGGGTTTGTTATTTTTAAAAGCGTCAGTGATCGCTTGAATATTGGGTTTATCGGCGGCCACCGTCATGTGACAGTTCATACAAATATTTAAACTCGGCACCGTCGCGTGGCGCGAACGATCCGCATTGCTATGACAATACATGCACGGAATTTTGTAAGTTCCGGCATGCAGAGAGTGGTCATACGGGATTGGCTGATCTGGCTCGTAATTTTGATTGTAACCAAAAGACACGCCAGGAGTTGCCGGTGCAGTGGAAGAATTTTTGTCTTTGCATGACAACACACTGAGTGCAGCCACACAAAAAAGAAGTATGGAATATTTTGACATTAGGCCTACCTTGCTTAGTAGAGAATATCTATTGGTTTAAGCCTAGATATTTTCGTTATCAAGCTAAGTTGTTGTTTTGCCTAAAGATTAATCAGCGCTTCCTAATTTTTAAAATAGGGTGAATCGAGAACTTCACGTAAGTTTTCGATCATCGTCGCACACTCCGTAGTGGACAAACCCGCGCCGTTTAGACGGCAAGTACCACCATCTTGGTCAATCACCGCAATATAGTTGACCATATTAAATTCCCAGCGCGAAGAACGCTGATTAATTCCAGCCTTCCCGGAGTTTCGCCGTAAATCATTTTCCATTTTAAAGGTATATTTTAGTGATCCGTAGCTTATTATTCCCGCGCCGGCGGTTGCCTGATAAGTTTTTAAGCCACCTTGACTCGCGCTTACCTGTCCGGCGGAGTAAGAGGATTGAAATTCCAATTGCTTCATCATGCCGTCGTTGGGTTTAAATAAAAGCTCGGTTTTGCCGCTTACACCGGTTTGATAACGGTTTTCCTCGGAGCGATTGACTATAATATTGTTACGCTGAATGCGAAAAGTTGGGCAGCGATTGCCAATCATTTCGGTATTTTCAACGACTTCTTTGCCAATTGGATAATCAGTCGTGGATTGTCGTGTAGAAAAGCGGCAACCATAGATTTCCAAATTAGTACGAATTTGTTCCGCCCGTTGCGAAAGCTTTATGGGATGGCTTTTTTCGCGAATCCCTATCATGACATGGCTGCCAACAAGATCAGCGACGTCGGCCAACACTAGGTAGAGCTCTTTTTTTTGCGTCGGATTTAAAGGTGCTGGACCTTTATCTTCGGTTTCACCGCCGCAAGAAACTAAAATTGCAACAAGGCCCAGAAAAATTAGATTTCTAAACATGCTTCCCTCTCCGCGCTAAAGTTGCATAAATCACGAATAAAAATTGTATAAATACGAAACCCATTACGTACTCAATTCCACCGGCGCCAAAACCATAGGTATGAAGGCCCGCACCCAAAACAAAGTTAACACCGTACCAAGCCATGATAATTAATGAGAAGCCAATGACTGACCAAGCGTTCATGCCAAAGTTGCGCAGCCATCCACCCATGCGTCCATGCAAGATCGCCAAGTAACCCAGTAAGGCAATAAGAGCCCAAGTCTCCTTTGGATCCCAACCCCAGAAGCGGCCCCAAGAATAATCCGCCCACACGCCGCCCAAAATAATTCCGGCCGCCAACAGCACCACGCCAAGTTGTAAAGCGCGATAAATTGACTGGGTAATATTTTGAATGGCGGCTTTGTTTTTGTCTTCGCCGCGAATAAATAGGTAAAGACCAATATTGCCCATTGCTAGAGCCAAAAAGAAAGCGGAATAACTAATAGTAATAGTCATTACGTGTATGATTAACCAAAAATTACTCATAAGGACTGGTTCTAGTGGCTGTAAGCTTGGATCTAAAACCGTCGGTGCCAGATCGGCGAGTATCAAACAAAACATGGCGACCAGACTGCCACCAATCATCACGACCCGATGTTTGGTAACTCGTTCGATAAAGGCCGCAAACATTAAGGCCCCAAAAGCAACCCAAATAACGGTTTCGTACATGTTAGAAACAGGTGGACGGCCCGTAATATAAATACGCAATCCAAATCCCAGAATATGCAGCACGAGGCCAAACGCCACCATCCCCCACCCTAACAAGAACGTCCATGGGCGGCTTGTCGGGCGCAAAGAGAACCCGAAGATAAGCGCCGCTAAGAAATAAAAAATCCAGGCCCATTTGAAAGGATGAAGAGTATTGTAAAATACTTCGGTTTTAATATCGTTGTCGGCAGGATAGAGTGCGGGATTTTCGGCCCGCGCCGCCGCCTTAAAGGCTTCGACCTTGGCTTGGATTGCCGCAGCGTCAACGACTTTAGCTGATTCCGGCTTCATTTCCGCCGTTACCGATTGGACAAATTCTGCCGCCAATTCATTAAAAAGTTTCTGTAAACTTTGCTCCGCGTGCCCCACCGGCAACCACGTAGTGGAGTTTTTATCCGGCTTGGGCGGCACGAGCGTAAAGGCCATTCCGGAAGTGATGGCGTTAAATATATACATTTGAGTTTCAATTTTTTGCACCGCTTGATCATAAGGATTTAGTTTTTCCTTCATCTGATCTTTTTTGCGAATATTCTGTAGTAGCAACGGCAGTTGTTTGGCTTTAGCCAAATCCGAATAGGAAAAGAAATTTTCTTTTTCATCAAACCCTAAGTCTCTTTTCACTTCGAAATTTTTAACCGCCAAAAATTTTGTGTCCGCCCACATATCAGGGACGACATACATAGTTAAAATAATATCCGTGGCGGTGCGCTTTTCTTTGCTGCGCTTGCCGTGCAAAATTTGTAGTGCTTCCTGCGCGAAAGTATCAAACGGCTTTAAGCGGCCGCCGTTTTGAATTGGAATATATTTAATTGCATCCCGGGCGGTGGCCGCAAAAGCGTTAAACCCAAGAATGAATACAAGCAATGAAATGAAAGGTTTCATGCCGTCTCCTTTTTCTTATTGCCAAAATAGTTATTGCGATAATGGAACATCATAATACTGCCTAAAACGATAAGGATAGACCCGAGATATTTTATAAAGCGGCCCGGATCGCGATTAACCGATAAAATCGACGCCGTCGCGTTGCCGTTGCCGTCGGGAACAAAGCTTGATTGGTAAAAAGTAAACCCATTGTGTTTTAACGGTTCATTCATAGAGATAAGTATCTCACCGCGTCCGGGGACTTCCACCAAGGACGAATAGCTCGAAGCACGATTCGTACCCTGATATTTTCCCATTTTGAATTCTTTAAGTCTTAAGTCGAAGCCAAGATTTAAGGAGTGATTTTTATATTCCACCACATAAACTTCGGAACCCGTAAAAAAACGCAGGGATTGATTTAGAGGCTGCCAGCGCGATTCGTTGTTAAAAGTAACCTTTACCGCCTGCACGGTTAAATCCGTGGGCTTTTCCCGGGGTACGATATGTGTCTGTTCCTCGGCGCGCGGATAGTAATTAATCACCCGAAAAGCCATTCCCATCCAAGGCGTGATGATTTCATCACCCACCTTTACCTTCCCGGACATGACTTCTTTGCCTTCTTTTTTTGAATATATTTTGTATTTTAGCTCCGGCTTATCCCCTTGCGGAAAAAGCACAATTTCATTTCCCGTTTTCTGCCACTGATATTCCCCGGTCACCAATATCACGGTCAGTGGACCAAAAGGAGAAAGAGCGCCACGCATATCCTCGCGTTGTACGATCCAATCAATTACGTTCATGAATTGATTCTGCAATTGAAACCGCAAACCCGCACCTTTTTTGGTCCCGGGCACGGGAACGACTTTGCGCTCGACGAATGCATAAGGAACGTATTCATCAAGAATCAAATCTCCCGGCGGAAGCGGTACTTTAAAAGGTCTTTTCTTCGACGGCGGATTTCTTAAAAAGTCCACGGTTTGACCGAAGACACGGCGATAATTGCTGCCGTCAAACGAACTATAAACGGCAAACTCCGTATCATCCACCACAATGGCGCGGGAGCTCTGTCCGATATCAAATGTCATC
This sequence comes from uncultured Bdellovibrionales bacterium, assembly GCA_964498095.1. Taxonomy (GTDB): domain Bacteria; phylum Bdellovibrionota; class Bdellovibrionia; order Bdellovibrionales; family SG-bin7; genus SG-bin7. The sequence goes on from CAZCFY010000004.1 coordinate 164,377, forward strand.
GAACCATCGATTCCATAATGCATGGTTATGAATGATCCGTATAACAGCGTAATCAAGCCCAAATGCGCAATCACAAAACCGGATTGATGACGCTTCCAAGGCCAGCGATCAACTAAAACCATGGCCAAGACAAAGGCCAAAAAGCCAAGCAAGAAATACATCGTCCACGAGTGATAAACAAATTTTTGCGCCGTGGCCGTATTATAAAGGGATTCCATGATAGTACCGTAAGCCGTGTAAACTCCCAGCGCCACAATCACCACGACGGCCAATTTTAGGGATGAGAAAAAACGAATAAACTTTTTAATTCGCGGGTAATTTTTCATAGATATACCTAATCGCAGCTGCAACTTTCTTCTGTATGGCGTTCGCCAAATCCTGTTTTATTTTTTTTGTCGTTTCGTCCATGTAAAGACGGCGGTTCATTTCGACTTGGACCGTATGCTGCCCCACATGTGGCAATCCGTACGTTTCAGTGATCCGCCCCCCAACATACGGCCAATTAACTTTTACGCCAAACCCGGCTTTTTCGTACGCATCGCATACGAGTTCCAAAAAATCTTTGCGGCAGCTTTTGCCTTTGCAATCACTGACCACAATGTCGGCACGCAATTGCCCTGGGTCCAAATGTAAAACCTCACCGACGGATGGCATGCTGTGGGCGTCCAGGTGATAAACGTCTTTAGCGCCCAAATCATGGAAGGTAGCAAATTGCTTCTGCACCTGTTTGTGAAACGGCGTAAAATATTTCTCCGTGAGTTCGCGATGGAGTCTTGCGGGCAGTGGCTTATTAATGAGACGGTTGCCCTTCGTTGTTACGGCCCAGTGGTAGCCCTTGGGATGAGTTCCACCTTTTAGCTGCGCATCTTCAACCGAATCAGCGTCAACGTCATCGGGTAAGCGGTTTAAATCCACGACATAACGGTGGCAGTTGGCAATAATCGATGGAAGCTTAAGTTCATCAATGGCTGGTTTGTAAAGCACGTCGACGTAGCGGTCGGAATCACAGAAAAGAATATTTTCCGGCAATCCTTTAAGCCAAAAAGCTTCCGCCGGCACAAATTCCCCAGCGTGCGGGATTGTAATAAAAAATGGCTTCATGCGACGTCGTCCTTTTCAAATAACCATAGCAATGTTATCGTCAAAGACAAATGAAAATATACACAAAGACGGGCGATTTGGGAAAAACAGGTTTGGGCAGTGGCAAGCGCGTCGACAAATTTCATCCACGTATCGAATGCTATGGGACAGTTGATGAACTCAACTCCGTACTTGGTCTTGCTGCTGCTCACTTGCAAAGCAAGGAAGACGTAGATATCGTTCACAAGATCCAAAATCAGCTTTTTAATTTGGGTTCAATTGTCGCTTGTGATTCTCTCGCCAAACAAAAACTTTTGCCGCAAATTACACCTGATCACATTACCGCCCTTGAGCAGCATATAGACCGCTTTACCGAAAAACTTCCGCCTTTGCGCAATTTCATTTTGCCCGGAGGTTCTGCTGCCGCCGCCACCATTCACGTTGCTCGCTGCATTTGCCGGCGCGCGGAACGCCTGGCTTTCGCTCTTAATCGCAAATCAAAATTACCTAAAACTCTCTTGATTTACTTAAATCGTTTAAGTGATTTCCTTTTCGTCTTCGCCCGCTTTGTCAATCAGCGTGACCTCATTGCGGACTTGGAGTGGCGAAAGGATTCATGATGGAAATCATAAAGTCCGGGCCGGCTGACCAAGAATCTCTTTTGCAGTTTTATAACGGCATTAACTTACCCGGCTATGTTGAATTAACCATCGAACGCAAGGAACCCTACGACGCGCTTTATGCTATGCAAACCAATGATTATGATACATTTATCATCCGCGATAAAGCCGGAGGAATCTTTGGTACCTTCACGATTCTTTACCGCGACGGCATGATCGACGGAAAGTTCGAAAAAATCGGTTACGCCACCGACATGCGCATCGCTCCTAACCGCGAAGCTTTACTTACCTGGTCTAAACAATTCTTGGAAGTCTTAGAAAACTCCCAAAAGGAGCGCGCGTGTAAATACATGTTTTCGATCCTTTCCCAAGAAGCCGGAAAAACTTATAACACTTTCTTGCGCAGCCGCAGCCGTATATCTACTTTTCCGCGCTACCATTTGTTGCGAAAGTTTGTTTTAGTAACTGTAAACGGACGAATCCCTAAACTTTCGCACCCCTTGCCGAGCATTCGCGTGGTGCCGGCGGATCACCGTATATTGGATGCGCTGCTAAATTACATTCGCCAAAAATCAAAAATCCGCCCCCTAAGCTTTGATAACTCGCAAGAAACTTTTTTGCGGCGGTTGTCTTTGTGGAAAGGCTTAAAACTTGAAGATTTCTTAGTGGCTTTCGACAGCCAAAATAATATCGTCGGCTGTGCGGCGCCATGGAACCCAACGAGTGTACAGGGTTATCAGGTCGCCGGCTACCACGGCTCTATTGCCGGTTACCGAAAAATTTTTGCGGTAGGCTCTTTGTTTGGAGTTACCCGGCATCTACCGGCCCATAATAAGTCGTTAAATTTTCGTTTCTTGTCGCATCTCTTTGTCAACAATCACGATATTTTCCAGGCCTTGCTGTTTAATGCCTATAAACAATGTCGGCGTAATGAATTTTTAGTTTATCAAAATTTCGACGGCGACTTAGTTACCTGGCTACCAAAATATTTTATCGGCTGGTCGATGCCCTTTGGACTTTACAGCATCGGGCCGGAGTCGCTGGAAAACCCCAGTTTGCAACCAAGTCCCCTGTTACCAGCCCCTCATATAGAAGCCGCGTTGATTTGAACTCCTGGTGTATTGAAAAATTTTCCCGGTAGATTGATCTCATCACTTAAATGGGGCTAAATCCGCATAACCGGGAGGGGAAGATGTTTAAAGTAATTACGGCGTTATTGGTATTACTGCCCCAATCAATAACTCTCGCTGGCGGTGCCGACAGTACCGGTAATGGCGGCGATGCCATCATAAAACTATTCTTAGATGCCCGCGAAGTTGCGGTTAGAAACTTAGCCAACGTCGACGCATGCAACCTTAAAGATGCCCACCCCGATGTGCGGAATTGGCTGTTAAAAAATAGATTTAAGATCATGGAAGTCGTAGAAAAATCCGAACACGTTTGGGTCGATAAAAGTGCTAATGGCAAATGTGCGACGGTCTTTCCGAACAAGATTAACCAAATCCAATTTGGTATTAAAGATTGTAAAGAAAGCATTTACCGTGAGATCGACCGGGCGGCTTGGTTGCTTGTGCACGAATCTGTTCACCAATTCAAAATAGAATCAGATGTATTTTCTGATGCCGTAGCCACGGCCGTTTACAATTCCACGGGACAACCAAACTGCCAATATGATCCTTTTACCGTGGACGCTTGCCCTGCCGACCCGATACAATCACCGGTTTCCGCGACACGCGTCTTTAAACGCGGTGAAACTTATAAAGAAGTCGTGTTGGGTGAATACCGCTTGTACTCCCGTACCCGTCTTTGCAGCGCCCCCGGAGAGTGTGACTTTTGGGAATATAAAAAAGGCGACGAAAGAAGTTTCTATACTGGCGAGGGCCGACTCGTGAAGGTGCCCGCTACCAACAAAGTCTCTTTAATAATTAGTGACTCCACCAGTGAGGCTTCAATCCGAACTTTGGCTAGTCGCGGTTGTGGCAATTATAAGAAAGCCGTTTGTGATTTGGGAGTTGGTCCTGGTGCCGCGAATGATCTCTTTGAAAAAATTGGGCCCGTCGTACAGAAGCTAACTTTTCTAAGTGTCTTTAACGGGACTTGTTTAAGACAATCGGCAAATCTTATATTTAAACAGCCCAATGGACGGCGCTGGATTGAGAGCCAGCATGTTCTCGTTTGGCAGAAATAAAGACCGAATTTATTTTGATCAAAGTATGCTTATCAGTAAGAGCTGGAGCCGCGGTTTTTCTTAATTTCCTGACTCATTTTGCCTAAAGCGGATTTTAGATGGCGATTTTTTTGCATCGGCCACTGTGACCTTAGAATGGAGTCTTTTAAATGGGTCAAACGCGCCGAAGTGACGCCAATATTTGCGAACCGCGCCGAAGTTTGTTCCTAAAAGACTCCGAACAAAACAAATTGCTTAGGAGACCCCATGAAAATTTTAGCCTTATTTTTCGCACTTGCATTTTCTAAAGCCGCTTTCGCGCAACAAACTTGTCAGGACAACTTGAATCAAGCCTTAAAAAACAATGAAACCTTACAGCAGCTTTTGGGCCAAGCTCTTACCAAATGTGGCGCGGGCACAAGCGCGCCGGTGAACTCATGTGATCAGGAGCGCTCGGCAATTACGGAACTTCAGGGCCGGCTTGCCAGATGCGAAAGCCAACCGCGGGGTTATATGGGTGAGTTGGAACTAGGATATGCTTGCTTTAAAGACGTGGCCAGCTGCAAAGAAGCCGAAAGAGCTATCGAAACGGCTGATCGTGTTCTTGTTCAGCCCTACCAAAGCGAAGAGCGCACCAAAAAAATCGAAGTCACCTGCTGGGCCGGTCACGCTTACACTTACAAAAATCGCACCTGCGGCGGCGCCATCATGTTGATTAAATTAAACTTGAATCAGTAATCGCAAAGCCGCAGAGAACCAGAGCGATAAGCGCCGGCATTCCTTGGATGAAAAAAATCCGGCGGTTTACCGAGTAACCTCCGTAAATCGCTGCGACAAGAACACAGGAAAGAAAAAATAAACTAATATGGCGAGCGACCGTCGCACTGGGATATGTCAGGGACCAAAGCAAGCCCGCCGCCAGAAAACCATTGTAAAGCCCTTGATTTGCCGCCAGCACGGCCGTTTGCTGGGCCTGCTCCTTTGTCATTCGGAAAACTTTAAGACCCAGCGGTTTTGTCCACAGAAACATTTCAAGTATTAGAAAGTAAATGTGAAGTGCACATATTGCGGCAATTAAAAATTTTGTTAAAAAAACCATAGGTGATTAGTCTTCCCAGCCCAATTCCCATTGGAAAATATATTTATCCGAGCGGTATTGATTAATCACGCTGACCGAGCGCTTTTCGGCGATGGTCTTTTGGCAAAGTGAATAATTGCCCTTACCCAACATTTGCTCAAATTCCTTAGTGGCTTTGTTTTGTAAGCGTTCAAATTGAACTTTTGACATGACGACAGCGCTTTTATCACCGGAATTTAAAATGGTCTTAGACGTATTTTTAAAATCCTTAAGAATTAATTTTTTATCAACCTTTTGACAGCTATCGCTGGATAAAATGTCCACGCGGTCGCCGTCAGTCATAGAAAAATAGCCAAGGGAAGGACCACCGGCCGCAACTTCTTCGAGAACACCCAAATATTTTTTTAAGTTGGGATGCTGTTCCATGCCTTTGTGTTTGGCCGCCAAAGTAGAGGTCGGCCAACTCAATGACATTATAAAAAAGAAAGTGCTGATATCTCTTATCATCCTACCGCTACTCCAAAATCTAACATTTTAGAAAGTGCCGTGTCGTTATGAATAGAAGAAACGACCTCAACATTTTGCCAGCGATCGTAAACAACTTTTCTTAAAGAATGCAATTCTTCGCTTTCGGGACCGAAGTAAATTATCTTTTTTACATCCATTTCGCGTACACTTTGGGACAAAAACTGAAAAAATAAACCATAAGTCATGGTCGAACCGCCTTCTTCCGAAGTTACGCGGTGAAGCCAACGCGCATGCGCCGTGCACATACTATAAGAAACGGGAGCCGCCGTTTCGCGTGCTGACTCGGGACTGTAAAAACCTTTACGCATGATCGTACGCACGTAACTTTCCATAAAACGCGATGGCAATTTTTCGCCAAGAAGTTCCGCCTTAAGATAGTCAATTACCAGCTCTAGATTTTCGTTCACGATAAACTGCTGGGGAGTCGAACCATTGCGCTGATGCTTCTCGTATATACCTACGGAAAATAGGGATAAAATGAAATTTTTGAAGTCACGAGTTAAGGTTTTGAACTTTTCCTCACTATTTATAATAGACATCAAATCGATATCCTTTAGGTTAAGGCTATCAAAAACTTTTTGCGCCTCTTGAATTCTCATGCTCACATAAGGAATACGGCATAGATTGGCGCGTACACCGACTTGATCAAAACCTCTGACTCCAAATACCCCTAACTCCATTTTCTCCCCCGATTGGTTTAAATTTTTTTCACGATTCGTGACAAAAATCGTGCTTTTCTAAAGGGTATAGCAAACTCCGTGCCTGGATTTTTTATCGAAACGAAAAAAAATTTTTACTTTGGCGAGTTTGCCGCAGCCCGCGTGAGGAAAAATTATAAAAGGGGTCTGTAGTTTTTTTTAATTGAGAGTGACGCAGGCAAAACACGCCGTGAACATCTTTTTTTTCAGGTCAGATCGCGCATAGATGGCGCCAAGCTGGTAGCAAGCGCCGCGCTTTTCTTTTACGAAACTCTTACACTCGCGACTCGTAAGCACGCCGAGACTTATGATTTCACAATTTGCTTGTGGTCTATGAACGACATAGTCGTCCTGAATTGTGGGCTGACTGGGAAGCCGACAAGCCGGAGCCTCCGGTCGCGCGGCAAAGGTTTGAACTGAAAATAACACAAGGCTAAGAATTATTTTCATCTGCCAGAGGTATCAACCATTCAAACTAGTATGTCCAGAATAAATATTGTAATTGTTTGCAATGTTTTTCGGCAGGCAAAATGCCACGGGACTTAACAAGTGAGGAAAATCTCATGATCTACCGGTCTGTTAACAAACAAGACACTAAAGAGATGCGGTTCATAGCCGAGGTGGATTCCAAGATTCCTCTGGCCTACGACCGTCATTTTCCATGGTCGGAAGATTCTATCACTGACCGCCTCGGTTACTATGCTAACCTCAATGACGACGATCATTTTGAAGTCGCTGAGTTTGGCAGTGAGATTATTGGCTTTCACATTATAAAAGCAATCCCCATTACTTCGACTTTCTGGGCCGGTTCCATCGTCACATTGTGGGTTCGCGAAGGACTTCGAGGTAAGGGTATAGCGTCAAACCTAAAAAAGCGCGGCGAAGAGTGGGCTAAAAAGCGAAATCTACAGCAGTTACAAACCACCGTACACGCGCAAAATAAAGCCATGCTGGCCATCAACGAAAAGAGCGGATTTGAATTATCGCAATATCTTTTGCGCAAGCGGCTTTAACAAGGCCACCTTGGCCACGGAAGTGACACTTCTGCGCCAATCTGTAATATTTCCCGGGCGCTGTTTTAACGGCGCAAAGTATGTTATATTGCTGAGGTTTATGACAAAGATTTTAATCAGTTTTTTATTTCTAGTTTCGCCGGCTTTCGCCGCTCCATTCGAGTGTAAATCGGAAATCGACGCCATCGTGGCCGATAACGATATTCAGGATCGTGGCCAAATCGTGATTAAAGGCGAAATGGCCGCTAACCTGGAATTAAGATATGTCTCCTTGAAAATCAGAGATATCAAAGACCGTGAAGCATACTCTTGGGTTTTGAAACCACGCGAAAGCGATACGGTCAACTATCATTTTTTTGATCTCCAGGATTATTATTATCAATTACAATTTCCCAAGAACGTGGGACAAAGTCCTTTTAAATCAAAGGTTTCCATTTCTTTGGAATCACACATCAGCACGGTTACTTTGGAGTGCCTGATCGGACAATAGTCGAGCCCTTAAAACGCGAGCCTGGACCTAGGACTAAGGCCGGCGCTTTTTACTGATCCAAGTTACTTATTTTGTTAAACTTTTGAGTAACTATTTAAAGTAAAAATGAATAAAACATCACCGATCCGCAAGCCTAAGATTTCTCCGCCCAAATTCGAATGGACTTATATTTATATCCTCATGGTTTTCTTGGGTTTATTATCGGCCGACGTCATCACTACATCGGTGCGGGATTACATGCTGCCAACCAAAGCGCCGGCGCCATCGCAAACAAATAATTTCCGCCCCCAGGAGGTTCCTCCCGTCACGGAATACAAAATCATCACGCAGAAAAATATTTTTAATTCCGATGGCGTTATTCCCGAACCGCTTAAAGGTGAAGACCAACAAATGCAGGATCTCCCCGCCGAGCTTTCTAAATTACCACTGGGTTTGGTGGGCACCATCGTTCACGTGGATCCAAATAAATCCATAGCTAGTATCGAGCTCAAGGGCCGCAACAAGATCGATCATTACATCGTCGAAGACGAAATCGAAGGCATGGCCAAAATTACTAAGGTTGAACGCCGAAAGGTGTTTTTTCGTAATTTAAGTAATAACCGCAACGAGTACATCGAAATCAAAGAGGAAAATAAAGTGAGCTTTGGTACCAAAGCCGGGCCGACGGCGGGCACCGGTCCCATTCAACAAAACGGCAATGAGTACACGGTTGACGGCACGTTTGTGCAAAAGAAATTATTGGATTTACCCGAACTGTTGCAAACCGCCAGCGGCCAATTTTCTTTTACCAACGGACGCATTGATGGCTACCGCATTCTCGATGTGGAACCGGATAGCTTATTCACGCAGTTTGGGATTCGTCCTGGAGATCTGATTCGCTCGGTAAACGGCCAGCCGCTAGATAGTCCGGCAAAGGCTATGGAATTATTTAACGATTTAAAAAATTCGCCGCAGATTAAAATGTCGATTAATCGTGGCGGGCGCGATGAGGAATTTACTTACAATATTTCGCGCTAGATAATTTTCTGCAAAGGAAGGTAGAAAATGATTAGACTCACACTTGCTCTTACCCTGATCGCCTCGGTAGGACTGGCGCAGCAAATAAAATCGTTCGCGCGCAAGCCCGCACAAAGCACGGCGGCCAGCTCTCCCGCTAAGAACCCTACGACAGGCAAGGGAGCGCCGCCGATATCGCAAGCGGAGCCTGAGGATATTACCAACGAAAACTATCCGGATTTGATCGAAAGCTTTGACTATCCTAACGCCGATATCACGGATGTGATTAAAGCGATCTCCGAACTTACCGGCAAAAATTTTATTATCGATCAAAGTGTTACGCGCGGAAAAATCTCGATTATTGCACCGACACAAATTACGGTGGCCGAAGCGTACAAAGCCTTCCTCACCGCGCTTTCGGTCAACGGCCTAACGGTAATTCCGTCGGGTAAGTTTTTAAAAATCACGCAGGCCCGTAACGCGATAAAAGATAGCATCGAAACTTATTCCGGCAGTTACGCGCCTGACGCCGACATTATGATTACGCGTATCGTGCACATGAAATATATTAGCGCCGAAGAACTCGATAAACGCATTCGAATTCTTGTAACCAAAGATGGCACAATGGCCGTCTATCCGCCAACGAACTCGCTCATCATTTCTGACTTTGGCTCTAATATCGAGCGCCTAGTAAAAATTATCGAACGCTTAGACGTTCCCGGTTTCGAAGAAAAGATGGAAGTGGTGCGGGTTAAATTTGCCAAGGCAAAAGATCTCGCTGATCTCGTCGAACAGATTTTAGATAAGGACGCAAAGAAACGCGGAGCCCGTGGCGGTACCCCCTTTGCTTCGACTGTTCCGCGCTTTGGTGACCGTCCCGATCAGCCCAATACCGAAAATTACCGCGTGATCAATGACGACCGTACGAATTCATTAATTATCGTCGGGAATCAACAAGGTATCCTCCGCGTAAAAAAGTTAATCGAACGCCTGGATTATAAACTGCGCGCCGAGGACGCCGGTGGCGTACACGTGTACTATGTAAAATTTGGCGATGCCGAGACAATCGCCAACACCCTTAATGGTTTAGCGCAAAAAGCCAAATCAGGAGGAGCTTCCTCCAATGCGCCGGTAAGCCCTCTGCAGCCTTTTAATCCCATTCCCGCCACCGAAGCGGTATTTGGCGGTGACGTAAAAATTCAAGCTGATAAACCGACGAATAGTTTAATTATTACCGCCAGCAAACAAGATTACGAAACGGTGCGAGGGCTACTGCGAAAAATCGACATCGCCCGCGATCAAATTTTTGTTGAAGCCGTAATTATGGAAACAAATTCCACTAAAGGTGACAACTACGCGGCCTCGCTTTTTAAATTTCTTGATAATTCGGGAGCACGTATTGGTTTTGGCGGCGGCAACATAGGCGACCTTAAAAATCCGCTAGCTACGGGTGGAATTCTTGGTTTTGCGAACGGTGAAGAAGTCACTCTAGATGTCGCGGGACAAAAAACCACGGTGAAGAGTTTATTAGGTTTAATAACTCTCTTAAAACAAACCACCGACGGAAATATTTTGTCTACCCCACAGATCATGGCGCTAAATAACGAAAAGGCCACCATCGAAGTTGGTAGTGACGTGCCGATTGGTACCGGACCTGCGCCAATTTCTGCCGGTGGTGTAGCGTCGACTCCGCCTATCGAACGTAAACCCGCGACGATTAAATTAATTATTGAGCCCTTTATTAGTCCAAATTCCGATCGCGTGCGCATGAAGGTCGATCAAAAAATCACGGAAATTAATCCGAACATTCCCATTAACGCAAAGAACATTAGTGATAACGCAATTGCACTTGATACTCGCACGATTGAAACATCGATTCTCGTGCGCAATGGTGACACGGCCGTACTTGGCGGTTTAATGAAAAACCAAGAAATAATTAAAGTTAGTAAAGTCCCGGTCCTTGGTGATTTACCAATTTTGGGTTGGCTATTTAAGTCCCATAGTAAGAACTTGATCAAAAATAATTTGATCGTTTTCTTAACCCCGCGAATTATCAGGGCGGGTCTTGACAACCAATCTCTAGTCAACGAGAAATTAGGTCGACGAGCCCGGTTTATTCGCGAGGATATGGGTGGCCGCGATCCCTTTGGCCGCGACATAAATAGAATATTGAGATCCAAAAATACCCGTGCCAACGTATATAATCCTAATGACCCTAAAAATGATATTATTGATGAAACACTAGGTGGCGAAGAAGCAAAATAATGGCAGCCCAAGATATAGAAACCCTTTTAAATAAAAGTACGACGCTCACTCCGGAGCAGATTCAAATCGTATTTCAAATGCCGTCGCAGTACGCGGTTAATTTTGGCGAAGAACTGCGAAAAAAAGAGGTTAAATCCGCAGATGCGCTAGTGGCGGAAATTTGCGACCGTCTACAAGTGGCTTTTATGAAGGAAATCCCCGTCAACGATATCGCCGTGGATTTGGTGAGGAATATTCCTTTGGCGTACGCCAAACAAATCGAAGTTTTGCCGTTTAAAGAAGAATATGATCAAGTTAAAATTCTAATTTCTAATCCTTTAAACTTAAAAGCGCTCGATGATCTAAAATTGATTTTTGACAAGCGTATTGTGCCGATCGTAGTGACCTCGGTAAAATTAAAAGATGCCATCAACAAAGTTTACGAAAAAAGTACGGCCGCGCTTGAAGGCTTAGATGAAATCGCCGAGGAAGATTATGACCTCGATGAACCCATTATCGATTTATTAGAAGCCGGAGATGACGAAGCACCGGTTATTAAACTTGTAAACACTTTACTTTTTCGCGCCGTTAAAGAGAAGGCTTCGGATATTCACATCGAGCCCTACGAAAAAGACATGGTCGTGCGCTTTCGCATTGACGGTATTTTATATGACGTTTTTAAGCCACCCAAGCGTCTGCAAAATGCGATTACCTCGCGGATTAAAGTTATGGGTAATCTTAATATCGCGGAAAAGCGCTTACCCCAGGACGGTCGCATCCCGTTAAAGCTTGCGGGCAAAGACATCGATGTTCGTTTAAATACTGTGCCGACGGCCCACGGTGAGCGCATCGTGATGCGTTTACAAGATAGGTCCAATGTGGTTTTAGAGCTCGAACAACTTGGCTTTTCAGAGTCGAGTCTTAGACAGATCAGTGAAATCATGGGTAAGACTTACGGAATTTTTCTAGTCACGGGCCCGACGGGATCTGGTAAATCGACAACTCTTTATGCGTGCCTTACGAAAATTAATACCATCGATAAAAACATCATCACCGTGGAAGACCCGGTGGAGAACCGGATTCATGGGATTGGGCAAATTCAGGTGAATTCAAAAATTGGCCTCACCTTCGCCAGCGGTTTAAGATCCATACTCCGTCAAGACCCCGATATAATTATGATTGGGGAGATTCGCGACTTAGAAACAGCCGAAATTGCGATTAACGCTTCTCTTACGGGTCACTTAGTTCTATCGACAATTCATACAAATGATTCTCCCGGCGTTTTTCCACGCTTGATCGACATGGGTTGCGAACCGTTTTTAATTGCGACTTCACTTTTAGGCGTGGCGGCGCAACGTCTCGTACGGCTCCTTTGCCCACACTGCAAACAGCCGCATCAACCAACGGAAGTAGAGTTACGCAGCCTTGAAATCACTCCGGACCAGGTCGTGCGCGGGAATGTTTATAAAGCCGTGGGTTGTAATCAATGTAACCAAAAAGGTTATATTGGCCGAACCATCATACAAGAGCTATTAATGGTAAATGACGATATTCGCAGCCTCGTGATGCAAAGAGCTGACGCGGGTCAAATTAAAAAAGCCGCCTTGCGTTCCGGCATGAAAACCTTCCGCGATCACGGTATTGAGAAAATATTTGCCGGAGTCACTACTATTGAGGAAGTATTAAGTAATACACAAGTGGATCTGTAATCTATGCCGATTTTTGAATATAAAGGTATCGATAAGTTTGGCAAAAACGTGCGCAGCACGATTGATGCCGACAATTCAAAAACCGCCAAAGCAAAACTTAAAAAAGAGGGCATTTACGTTTTCGAAATCCGCGATAAAACCCGGATCGAGAAAAAACCAGGACAAAAGCGCTCCGGCGGCCGCAGTGTGGCCGTCGAAGATTTATCGCGCATGACCCGCCAGCTGGCTACCATGTTAAAGGCCAATGTTCCCCTCGTCGAAAGCTTGGCCGCCGTCGCCGATCAAACCGAACAACCCACGCTTAAAGAAGCGGTCGCCGACATCAAAAACATGGTGAACGAGGGCTCCCCTTTGCACAAAGCACTCGGGAAATATCCAAAGATTTTTAAAAATCTTTATCTGTCTATGTGCGAAGCCGGCGAAATGTCGGGAACACTTGACGTAATTTTAATACGTCTAGCTGAGTTTACCGAAAGCCAAAATCAGTTAACGAACAAAGTAAAGTCAGCCATGTTTTATCCCGTTATCATGATTTTATTTACCATGGTAATGCTGGTTATTTTATTTATCTTCGTTATTCCCCAAATGGTTACAATTTTTGAATCAACGCCGGGACTGGAGCTTCAGTGGTACACGCTGGCGGTGATAAACTTTAGTAGTTTACTGGTGAATTATTGGTACGCGCTTTTAGTTGGCGGAATCGGCACCTACTTACTATTTCGCGGTTGGAAATCGACGCCCTCAGGGGCCGCGACCTGGGACGCTATTGTGCTAAAACTTCCCATTGTCGGTAAACTTTCCCGTCTTATCGCAGTTTCACGCTTTACCCGAACGCTCGCAACATTACTTTCTGGGGGCGTGCCGATGCTCACCGCGATGGATATCGTGCGCAACGTGGTATCAAATGCCGTCTTAGCCAAATCCATTGACGAGGCCAGAGACAATATCAGCGAAGGGGAATCGATTGCAGGACCGCTAAAAAAATCAGGTCAGTTTCCTCCTTTCGTTATTTCTATGATCAACACTGGTGAAAAAACAGGCGAACTCGAAAATATGTTAACTCAAGTCAGTGACGCTTACGATTTTGACGTGCGCAATACCGTTGACGGTTTAACTTCGGTTTTGGCGCCGGTCATGATCATCATAATGGGATGTGTCATCGGTACGGTCGTATTTTCGATCATGATACCATTGTTTGAAATGTCCAATATATCTGGATAGAATAACAGTTCATTTTGCTATGGAGGATTTCTACAAATGAAAAACAATCAACTTGGTATGACACTCATTGAGATTGTGATCGTTATTGGTATCGTTGCTGGTCTTATGGTTGCGGTCGTTTCGCAAATTAATAAGCAAGTGCAAAACTCAAAATATAAACAGGCAAAAATGCAATTTGGACAAATCCGTGCCGCCCTTGAACAATATAATGCGGATTGTGGTGAATATCCTCCAACGGAAGTGGGTTTAAATGCTTTGTTATCTGCAGAAGGCGCTAATTGCCAAAACTGGGGCCCCGAAGCTTACATCGACAAAAAAGCTCTTAAAGATCCGTGGAACTCTGACATTACGTATGAAAGCTTAGGAAATAATTTTGTCTTAAAATCTTATGGTAATGACAAAAAAGAAGGTGGTGATGGCTTTGCAAAAGACATCACGAGTGAAGATCAATCCGACAAATAAGTATTCCGCTGGCTTTACTCTCTTAGAAATTTTATTGGTGATGGGCTTTATTGGCATCATCATCTCGATGGGCGCGACGAAGTTACAAAACCCCAATACCGCGCTCAAGCAATCAGTAAAACAGATTGCGACAATTTCCCGTGAACTCCATGTGCGCGCAAAACTATCCGGAGTAACTTACCGATTAGCATTTGAAATGAACGGAAAAAAGCCCGACCGCATGTGGGTTGAGGCTTCGACGCAAAAAGTGACCTTCCCGAGTGAAAAAGAATTAAAAGATCGCGATTCGCGCCGCCGCGATCCCGATAAAGAACCGAAATCCCCTTTTACTATTGATAAGCGCGTAGGTTCCGGCGGCGTAAAAGAGCTGCCGGCAAAGCTAAAAATAAGGCGGATCGAGTATGCGCAACAGGAGGAGCCAATCAGTAGCGGAATGGCCTACGTACATTACTTACCCGAAGGTATCGTGGAAGAGGCGGCCATTCATATTGCGACGGAAGATGAGTCACTTAAGTGGACTGTGGGGATTCATCCACTCACGGGACGCATTGATCTTTTACCCGGCGATGTGTCGCTGAAAGAGATTCGCGAACAATGAAGAACCGCGGCTTTACGCTTATTGAAACTCTTATGGCCGTTTCCATCTTGGCATTCGGGCTGATCATTATTGCCACGACTTGGAGCGGAAACGTCATGCGGCTAAATAAAATCCGCCTGAATAACGAAGTCGCTTTCTTGCTGCAGCAAAAAATGACGGAGATGGAACTAAAATACCAAAACGTCGGACTCGATCAGATTAAAGAAGAAGAGACTGGAGATTTTGGTGACGATTTTAAGGATTATGCTTGGGAATTCAAATCCCAAGAGTTCGTGATGCCTGATTTATCGCTGCTGATAGATTTAAAAAAAGAAAACAACGCCGAAATGCAAGGAATGGTATTAAAGCAAATTGGCGAAGTTTTAGGTAAAGCCGTTAAAGAAATTTCCGTCACGGTTATCGTAAAAAAGAGTTCCAAACGCAAAAAGGAATTACGTTTTACGGTTTCCAGTTACCTCATCGATTTTAATAAAGAAATGACCTTCTCGGGAATTCCGGGAATGGGAGGTGCGCAGTGAGAAAGCCGCGCGCCGGTTTTACGATGATCGAAATGCTCATGGTTTTATCCATTTTAGCTGGAATTACCTTAATGACGGGCCAAACGATAAACAAAGCTCTAAAATCCAAAAAGAAATTTCAAAGCGAAATCGAACAAACTTCCGTCATGCGCGACACCTTAAGAATTTTAGAGCGCGATTTAAATATGGCGTTTCATTACCGCAATATCCATTACGAAGTTCTAAAAAAAATTAAAGAGGAGGGGCAGCCCAAAGCTCCTGGGACACCAGAACCTGGCGCCCCGGGAAGTCCCTTTCCTCCTTCGCAGCCGCAAACACCACCATCGGTCGTGGGAACAGATGCCGGCGCCCCGCAATTTGAATTAAAAGATCCCCCCCCCAACTACACGCAGTTTTTGGGCGAAAATGAATCCGTGTACTTTACCACGGTTTCGCATGTGCGGACTTTAACGGACTCTCCCGAAAGTGACCAAGCCGAAGTGGGATATTTCGTAAAAAACTGTAAACGCCGCGGAGTTGCCGCAAACAAGAAGGGGGCCACGACAAGCTGCTTGTGGCGAAAAGAATCTTTATTTATCGATGATGACTTAACTAAAGGCGGCAACGAAACGCCACTGTTGGAAAATGTGGAGAAATTTGAGCTCCTTTATTTCGGCGAGGAACGTGAAGGTTGGCAAAAAGTTTGGCGCACCGACGAAAAGGGCACCGAAGACATTCGCGGCCGCTTTCCACAAGCCGTACAGATTAAGCTCACCGTCGGCGATCAAGACCCTGAATCAAAAAAGAAGTACTCTATGATTTTAGTGGCCGCTTTACGCTTTCCAAATAATCCAGCTCTTAATAAACCAAAGGACGCAACACCCAATGAAAAAGTGGGCATCACCCCGGATATTAAATAATCAAAGCGGTGTGGCCCTTCTTATGGCCATGGCTTCGCTGATCATGATGACTTTCATTGCGGTCGAAGTTCAATATGGAACGCAAGTTGAAGCGCTTTCCGCCAATCAAGCTATCAACCGTCTGAAAGCCTATTATTCCGCGAAAGCCGGAGTGGAACTCAGTCTCTATCGGATCATGATGTATAAAAAAGCAAGTGGACAATTTGGCAAAGCCTTAGGCGAGCAAAGTCAGCTTCTTGATAAAATTTGGTCGCTCCCACTGTCATGGCCAGTGCCTACGCCTAACGATATGAACAAGGCTTACAAAGATCAGTTCGATCAGGTTCTTAAGGAATCTTCTTTTGATGGAAAATACGTCACAACCATTGAAAGTGAAGAATCGAAAATCGACGTCAATGCGTTAGGATCAAAATCCAAAGTTATCGCGGAAGCGACAAAGGCAAAAATACTAAATATCTTCGCACAGCGGATTAAAAGCGATGAGGCGTTTAAGGATAAATACGATACCTTTAATTTTGAGAATCTTGTAAACAACATGATCGACTGGGTTGACGAAGACACTGTGGGAGTTGCTGGCGGAGACGAACGCGCCCCTTATCTGGACATTAAAGAAACGGATAAAATTCCGCCCAATCAACCGTTTAAAACCATTCAGGAGTTACACTTAGTTGGGTTAATGGAAGACGAAATCTATGATGTGCTGGCGCCCCAACTTACGGTTTATGGATCGACGGCGGTAAATGTAAATCAAGCGGGTACGGAAGTACTGCGCTCGCTTGATCCCGAAATCACCGAAGAGATGACAGACAAAATCATCGAGCGCCGCGGAAATGAAGCGCTCGGTGGGCCCTTCAAGAATGCGGAAGACTTTTATGGGTTCTTAGATACCCTGGGCTTTCGTACAGCGGACCTCAAACAGAAAAATTATCCCTTGGAGTTTTCAAAAGTCGTAAACTTTAGAATAACTTCGCTTGGCAGCGCCCAAAATATTGCGCGCAAGATCGTGGCTATCGTTTATGACTTTGATCAAGTAAAAGACCGGCTAAAAGACCAGTTAAAAAAAGAGGCCAATCCTAGCGGACAGCCGGGGCAGCAGGCAGGTCAACAGCCGGGGCAGCAGGCAGGTCAACAGCCCACTCAACCCGGCACGGATTCTACAAAACCAGCCACTCCGCAAGGACGGCCCACCGTAGTTTATTGGTTTGAAAATTAAAGCTTTCCACTCTGAGCAAAGGCTCTTAAAATAACTAGAGGGAGAAATACGCCTTGAAGTCCATTGGTATCGACATTGGAGCCTATTCCATTAAGGTCGCCGAAGTTGTAACTTCGGGAAAAAATGTCTCCATAAAAAGTTTGGCGGAATTTCCTCTTAACAGTGAACCTAATGCCGACAACCAAATTGCCATCTTAGAAACGCTTCGCAATATTGCCGCCCAACACGACCCGACCACGGCTTTTGTATTCGCGATCGGCCAAGATAAGGTAACCACCCGGCAAAGATTTTTTCCATTTTCCGAGAGAAAAAAAATCGTAAAAAGTCTCCCCTTTGAATTAGAAGAGGAAATTCCATTTGATATCAATAACGCCATCTTTGACGCAAAATTCGTGCGGCAATTGGGTTCGATTACCGAAATTATTGCGTGCGCGACGCCTAAAACCCGCGTTGAATCCCTTTTACAGGTGGCCCACGATGCCGGTATAGAGCCGCAAATTATCAGCATGGAAAGTGCCGCCCACGCGAACACCGTCGAGGGCTGGTACAGTGATATTCCAAAAGAAAAAGGCAATGATATTCCCGAAGTGGCGGAAGAAACTCAGACAAAGCCGGCACCGGACGAAGCCACTTTGCTTGTAGATATTGGTCACCGCAAAACTATCATAACTGTTTTTCGCCGCGGCCGCATGATGGCTACGCGAACAATTTCTTGGGGCGGCAAGAATTTAATTGATGCGGTTTCAAAAAAATACGGCGTCCTCTATCAAGAGGGCTTACGCGAAACTCAAGCGAAGGCGTTTATATTAATAAACCCCGATGGGGCAACCCGTGATCAAATCGTTTTTTCGGATACGATTTCTGAGAGCTTTAACGAAATGCTTAGAGAGCTAAAACTCACGCTGATGGAAATCACGACCGATTATAATGTTTACTTTACCTCCATGCAGCTCACTGGAGGCGCTAGCCGCGTCCGCAATCTCAATGCCTACTTCACGCAAGTTTTAGAACTCCCCTGTAATTACTTTGATCCTTTCGGCGTATTTCCAGGTGTTGGCTTTGACAAAACTCAAGTCATCATGAGCGGATCAACCGTTGCCGTTGGCTTGGCTGTCGAGGGCATTAAGCGCGCCAAAAACCCAGCCGTGAATTTCCGCAAAAACGAATTTGCGCTTCACAGTGCTTCCTGGGATCTGTTTTTAGAAAAGTGGCTGCATGCCGGAAAAATCGCCGCCGCTGGGCTTGCGGCGTTTTTTATTTACGCCATTGTCATCGATTATGTGAGCCTTGATCTCGCCGATAAATCGGAAGTGGCGCTAAAAAAAGTAGCCGGTGAAGTTTTAAGTAAAAAAAATGTGCGTACGACGGAAGTGGAAAGCTATATCCGCGAACAAAAGCGCCAAATTGAAAACCAACAAAAGCTTGCCGGTCTCATGGGAATGAACTCTTCGCTGGATATTATAAAAAAACTCTCCGTCGCTCTCCCCGCCAAGGCCCTGGATATAATTCACTTGGATATCGACAAACATAATCTCAGCATCGAGGGAACACTTAAAGACGCTAATTTTAAAAACAATCTTGAAAGCGGGTTAAAAACATTATCTACGCGCGGGAAAATAAATAAAAAAGTTCCCATCAAAGCCACGGGAGCCCTCGCATTTTCCTACGAGATTGAAGTTGATCGCAACATTAAGGGAGCGGCAAAGTGAATTTTCAAGATATCAAAGAAAAATTCATGGAGGCGGTTACTCCTTATATCGAACGCCTAAAAGAATCCGACGCCTGGCAGAAAATTTCGGAACAATACGAGTCACTCTCCCCACGCAATCAAAAAATAGCCAAGGCTACGGGCGCGGCTCTTATGGTTCTCGGTTATTTTGGCTTTATTTATTGGATGTTTTTAGGCAGCGCCAGTGAAAACATCGAGACTTTCGAGAGAAATCAAAGTTTAATTCGCGAACTCATTTCGGTTGGCCGCAAAGTCAATTCGGCGCCAAAAATTCCACCGGCAATCCCCGTAGACTCATTAAAGATGAGCGTGGAGACAGAAATCGCTAATATGCGTTTATTGCCGGAACAAAAAGTCGCCGTGACACCCGCTTCTTTTACCATGGGCAGTCTTGGACCAAAAGATTTAATCGCCGACGGGCTCACAATCGAACTAAAGCAGCTCACGATTTCGCAAGTCATGGACATGGCGTACAACCTTCAGGCCATGAATGCCTCTCCCGCAAAACTCCTAGGTTTAGAAATCCGGGCCTTTGAAAAAGATAGTCACTATTTTAATGCTAAATATTCCTTGGCAATGTTTTCTTTACCCGAACCGAAAGCGCCGCCTGAGCCCGCGAGCAAAAAGCGTCCCGCCCGCCGCCGCGGTGGTGAGGACAGCGAGTGATTAGTAAATTTCTCACCCCGGTAATTAATGTTTTTAAATTCCACAAAAAGAAGATCGGTGTATTTTTACTGGCTCTCTTATTTTTCTCGGTCATTTTATTTCACTACAATGATTTGGGAGATTTGGTTTCGGGAAAAGTCGCCGAAGCCACTAACGGTACGGTTTCCCTGCAATTTGACGATTTGGGCTTAAGCTTTTTTCCTTTTGGCGTAAAACTTTCCAACGTCGCCGTTACAACTCCCATGATCCAAGAGCTAAAAGTCGAAACACTGGCGCTATCGCCGGCCATTTGGGGACTGTTAACGGGAAGTCCCGGGGTAAAAGTTCGTCTCGGCGGAATTTTTGACGGTGGCATCTACGCGAGCATTCAAAAGGAAACCAAGGACAAATCCGAATTCGTGAAGGTAAATGCCGATTGGAGCACTATAGCGGTAGCTAACCTATTAAAGTTAGCGGCAGTTAATTTGCCGGCAAAAGGGAGCATCGACGGCGAACTGGAAGACGTAAAAATTGACCTTAAATTCCTGCAGCCGCCAACGGGAAAAGTAATATTAAAATCTAAAGGTCTTGAGTTCCCCACCACCGCCCTGGCCATCCCGAGAGTTGGAACCATCGACACTCCCAATCTAAAATTTTCCGAAGTTGCGCTTACCGCCTCTCTCAAAGACCGCGATTTGATGATCGAAAACGGCGTGATTGGAAATTCTAAAGATGAAATTTATGGGAATCTGACCGGCCGTATTGGGGTACAGATTAATGTTTATCCCAGTGGCGTGGCGACCCAGTTTAATAACTATAAATTAAATCTCGAATTACGCGTGAAAGAAAAAGCCTCAACTCAAGGTTATCTACCGCTAGCGCTGGGCTTTATCGAAAAGTGTAAAGTCGGCGGCGATAAAGGCACCCTCGCTTATCGTTGTGTTTTCGAAGGTGCCCAATTTGGATTAGTTCCGAAAATTTCTACGTTCTAGAAATTCAAAGGTAAAGAAACAGACAATACGGCCATTTTTGAATCAAGATCCGATGTAACGCCCGCGACGTCATCGTACTTAATCATATAGTAATCAAGATTAATTACGACAAATGGTAGCCCTGTAAAGCCCGCACCAATTTTAAAACCTTTTCCTTTAAAATCCGAAGTGCTGCCGTCGGGAGTATTTTTGGCGTCTAAAACATAAGTAGCGTACGCGCGTACTGGTAAAACTGGAACGTCAACACTGGCAAAAACGCCAAGGTTATTCGTTTTTACTTTTATAGTAGTACCACCGGTGTCTTTGCTATCAATCGTTGAAGTATCGTAATCAACACCGAAAGCAATGCCCATCAAAGAATAACCAAAACGCAATCCAAGACCAAGCGAACCGGTTAGCTCGCTATCTTTCACGGACGGTAAGGTCATTTTGCTAGTACCCACACCATAAATACCAAGGTAAGGCTCGATGTATATCGCTTGGCTGACCGACGCCGACAGCATCAGAGCTGAAAATCCAAAAACCGCTAATAACTTTTTCATTAGATATCCTCCTCTAAATGTTCAACTCAAATGCTATTACCGCAAACTAAAGAGCGCAAACCGCGGCTAGACTAATGGCTAGAGCAAAAATAAAAAAAGCCGCGTTTCGCGCGGCTTTCTAATCTTCAAAATTTGAAATTATTTTTTAGAAAGGTAGTTCTTCACCAGAGTTGTCAAAAGCCGGTTCTGGGTTAAACTCAGCACCATTGGCTTCGGCATCAGCGCCGTAACCTGCGGAGGGACGCTCACCCGGTGAACCTAAGAATTGCACGGTGTTGGCGACGATTTCTGTGGTGTAACGTTTTTGACCCTGTTTATCTTCCCAGCTACGAGTGGTTAAGCGGCCTTCAACATAAACTTGGCGGCCTTTTGAAAGATGTTGACCGCAAATATCGGCAAGCTTACCCCAAACGACGATGCGATGCCATTCGGTGCGCTCTTGTTTTTGCCCTTGGTTATCAACCCAGTTTTCGCTCGTCGCCACATTAAAATGGGCTACTGATTGTCCGCTGCTAACTTTGCGAACTTCAGGATTTGCTCCCAAACGACCAACAATAATAACCTTATTTACACCGGCCATGAATCCCCCTTATTTTTTTAAGATAGTGATGATTTAGTGTTCAACTTTATTTAAGTCAACAATCCCGCATTATTCAAAAATTATTCCCTAAACCATTAAAAATATAATTTGAATATGCCACAATTCTGGGCGGATGTCGGCCAAAATTTACTTGGCTTTGAGTTTAATTTTTATAGCGGCAAATTGTTTAAGAAGTTCCAAAGCTTCATAGTCTTCATAACCCAAAAATTCCCGCAAAAAGTTATAAAGTGTCGGATAGCCCATTGAAATATGCAGGCCCGAGCGTTCAATTTCAAACAAAGATACAAAGTGTTTTAGCGACATTTTTTCGACTCCGAACATATAAGTAATACGTATCTTTTTGCCGCGCGGATGCCTTAAATATAAGCGCTCTATCCCATCTAATTTATTGATATTTCCCAGATTAGCCCACAGACTAAAGAGGCATGTCCAAAGAATCTATGATTGCCAGAGATCTAATGGCGAGGGTTTTACGTAATGATACTAAGGCCTTTGCTGATCTTTATGACCGCTTTAACCGCATCGTTTATAGCGTCATCTTGAACATCGTTAGATCACCGCCGGAGGCCGAAGAGATTTTGCAGGAGATTTTTGTCACTCTATGGAACAAACGTAACGAATACGATTTTTCCAAGAGTAGTCCTGTAACTTGGATGGTAACCATGGCACGTAACCGCGCAATTGATAAAATTAGATCCAGTGAATATAAAGGCCAAATGAAATCAGCCTCGATAGATGATTCTCCGGCATTAAGTAGTATTGAAATGGCCGGCGAAAATCCGTTAGAGAATTCAATGCTCGAAGAAAAACAGCGCCTCGTTAAACAAGCCATTCAATCATTGCCGCAAGATCAACAAATTATTATTCGTGTGGCGTATTTTGAGGGCCTAAGTCAAAGCGAAATCGCCGAACGCTATTCGATTCCATTGGGAACGGTAAAGACACGCATGCGTCTGGCGATGAAAAAGCTATCTGAATTGCTGAAGGAGGCGGCTTAATGAATCAAGAACAATTTGAAGAAATGGCAGCCGCTTACGTTTTGGGAGTGTTATCCCACGATGACCGGATGACTTTTGAACGCGCTCTCGCCGCTGCGACTCCAGAACAAGTTCGTCTTTTTGAAGATATGCGTTTAGCCTCTCGACACCTGCCGGTGGGAGCGGAACTGGCCACACCCTCGCCGGAAGTAAAAAATAAAATTCTAAGTCGTATTGGTGCTGTGGCCATGGAATCTAACGAAGTTACAGAAGTTAATTTTGATGTGACGGACTCGTTAGAATTGACGCCCTCTACCCCGGTGGCTGCGGATACGAGAGCACCTAGGATGCCACCAGGCCCTCCTCGCTCCGGGACCAAACCAAAATTTAAATTACCAAAATTTAATTTTAAAATAGATCCCGCTTTACTTGATAAAATTTATCGGACTTTGCGGCTTGATCAGCCTCTGGTGGCCGTGGGACTTCCTCTCGTATTTTTGTGCACAACTCTACTTATGATTTTAGGCCAAGTCGGTCTACGCTCTAGCCTGGGCGAGTACGAACAAAAACTGGCGCAGCAAGAACAAAGTTTTAAAAATCAAACAATTGAATTAAGTGATTCGAAGATGAAGCTTGCGGAATTAGAAACAAAGTTAACGGCGCAAGAGCAAAAAATTGCGGATTTAGAAAAAAAATCTTTAGAGACCACGGATATAATCGCGGCCAAGGATAAAGAGATTAATGAAATCAAATCCGCGGGCGCCCAAAACCAAGAATTTATGGATCTCATGAAGGCTACCGATTTAAAAGTGACCGACATGAAAGGCTTAAAACCGTATCCGCAAGGACGCGCCAAGGTGATGTTCTCGCCGAAAACAAAGGTGGCGTATATTCATATTGCTAATATGCCGGTACCGCCGAAGGGTAAAGATTATCAGTTGTGGATGATGGAAGGTGGAAAGCCCGTGAGTGCGGGCGTGTTGGCGATGTCCCAGGGATTAACAATTTTAAAGGTCCCGACCGGTATTACAATTTCTCCCACGCGGCTCTCAGCTTTTGCGATTACGCTGGAACCAAAAGGCGGCGTACCCAAACCCACGGGCCCGATGTATATGATGGGGAATGTGCGGCTATAGAGTTTTCACCTCCGCCGCGGAGGTGATCTTCGCAAGCTGAGTTGGAGTCCGGCAAAAGTGTCCACACTTTATTCATGGGGACCGCAAAGTGGCTCGCGGCTAAAAAACTCCAATCCCACGCTAACGCCCGCACCAATAAGATCTTGTAATTTCAATAAGTTATCCGGTAAAAGTCCAGCGGCCTTAGGCATCCTTTTTGCTCTCAAAATCACCGAACAAAAGCAAAGGATTTCGCCGATGAAAAAAATTATTCTTTTACCACTCCTTTTCACCCTCTCCGCTTGCAATGGTGACTGGAAACCTTACAAGGAAATCGGCGGGTTTTTAGCTGAGCCGGCCGGTAATTTTGAAAGTGACAACAGTGTAAAAGTTGAAAATCTCTGCAGCGATCCCAACGCCAAAGTTACGGCCTTTGACGAGCAATTAAAGCCGGAGCAAAAATTTGTGCGTACAAGATTTATCGAAAGTGGGAATCGCAATATTTTTATGAAACTCACCAGCGAAATAAAAGACGTTAGCACCCAAAAGCTAAGTGCCGCCACGCAAATCAGTGATGTGATGGGATTTGATATCGGCGATGCTCAGATTGAGGATAATTGTGAAATTAAGGATGTTCACACGTGCGCGCAATCAGGAGACGTCGATGCGCCAAAACCGCATTTTGAATTTGAAGACTGTTACGTTAATGATGATGACGACAAAACCTCGGAAATTTGGCGCGGCACTTATACATTTAAAAGTGGCCAGAGTGTAAAAGCCGTGCGCGAAAAATCTACTGTTAAAGGCAGCATTTTTTGCCGCGTCGACGGCGAGGTAAAGTCGATAGGCACCGGCGCGATTTTAACTGAGCGCTTAAGTTCTCCTGAAATAATTGCATTTCCACTTATACCTTCTACATGCGGCGCTGCCACAATCTTTTTAAGTAAGACGGCGGTACTTCTTGAGAGCAGTAAAAAACTAGAGTATGTTCGTCAAGAAACGACGGAAGTTCCACTGCGCACTACGGAGAAAAAATGAAAAAACTAATTTTCTTATTCGCCCTACCACAAATCGCGCTGGCTGCCGCCCTCCATGGAGTTACTTTGCCGGAAGCGGAAAAAGTAAATGGCAAAGATCTTGTGCTTAACGGTATGGGGACGCGAATGGCTTCTTTTTTAGGTTTTAAAGTTAAAGTTTATATCGCCGGTCTCTATGTCGAAAAGAAAGCGAACAAAGCCGTTGATATCACGACTCATGATGGTCCCAAAAAGATAGTCATGGAATTTCTGCGTGATGTTTCAAAAGAAAAAATGACAAAAAGCTGGGAAGAGGGCTTTGAAAAAAACTGCGCGGATAAGTGCTCAACTCACCAAGTTCACTTGCAAAAATTTATTGGCCTTTTAAAGGACGTAAAAGAGAAGGACCGCTTAAGCTTGGTTTTCTTACCTGATCGTCTTGAATTTAAGCAAAATGACGGCAAACCAGAGGTTATCGCCAATGCGGAGTTCTCGGATATAATTTTATCCGTTTTCATTGGTGCAAATCCCCCCAATACCGAATTGCGCGATGGGCTTTTAGGCGCCACCAATTAACTAGACCAACGCCTAGTATAGGATTAGCCTCTGGCCGTGCTACAGTATCTGGATATGTCGCACGACCTCGTACATTTAAATAAAAAAACATATCTGCAAAAAATAGAAATTCCGACGAATTTGAGCACGGATTCCATCTATACGCAAATTCATGGCATGGATATGGAAATGAATTTCTCCAGTCCTGCCATGCGCGGATGGATTATGGAAAAACTTTCCGCTTACAACTGCCCGCTTTGGGAATCTAAAGAGTTTCGCAAGCAATTTGGTCCCAATCATTTATTTGTAAACTGGATAGATGTTTGCGATGTCCTAAATATTTCCGCCGCACAGTGGGGCGATGACGCCGATGACGATCTCGAGGTTTTCATTGCGCAAAACAAGGAATGGGCCTTTCAACGTGATTTTGCCGGTGTTAGCTGTGATGCTAAAATTGAAATTTTTTGTGCTACGGGTGATGATGACGGTTTCTTTAATGCTCTTCGTTGGTTTCTGCCCCGTCACCTCGTTTCGTTTAATTCTATAGTAATGCATAGTTCTTCGTTTGTGGATCAAAACGGCTGGGCCCATCTTTTTGTTGGCCAGTCCGGCGTGGGAAAAACAACCACAGTAACCCGCATTCTTGGGCACACAATATTAGGCGACGACATGATTTTAATTTCTGTCGCCGCAGGAAAGGTTTTTGCCGAGACTCCCGTGCTGGGTCAAAACCCCCGCTTTGCCGGAAAGGCCGGGCAACGCTTTCCCCTTAAAAGCATAAATTTCTTACGGCAAGGGCCCGCGGTAACAAAAACCGCAGTGACAAGCGTAGATGGCATGCTACGGCTTTCTACTTCGCTACTTTATCCAACCTGGAACTTCGAGACGCAAACTCAACTTTTACAAATCCGCGCGCTCTTAGAGTCCATCATAAAAACCATTCCCTGTTTTGAACTTACACTAGATAAATCCACGCCGTTCTTAGGAGTTGTCGATGAATCTTATAAATGAACCACTTAAAAAATCCCCGGTTACACCTTGGCAAGAAATGGACGATCAGATTTTGGTGTTGTTACCCAAGAAAAATACCGTCCATGAGCTTAATGCTACCGCCAGCTTTTTGTGGAAAAATATAGATGGCGCCCGCACACCAGAGGACCTGCTAAACTTATTAATGGACGAATTTGAAGTGGCGCGCGAAGAAGCTAGTCAGGATCTTGCCGCGTTCGTAAATGAAATGAAAACGCAGGGACTCCTCGTTGAGTAACACTGATATTTCTCTTTTAGAAAAGCTAAGGGCTTCGGGAGTAACAAGCTACCGCCCTATTCAGGCTTCTTTAGAGTTAACGAACCGTTGCAACGAACGCTGCACGCATTGTTATATTCCAGAATATAAGGACGACGAAAAGCGGTTACTCACGCTGGAACAATGGAAAATCGTTTTACAAGAGCTGCGCGAAGCCGGAGTACTTTATTTGATTCTCATGGGCGGCGAAGCAATGCTTAGCCCGCATTTTTGGGGAATCGCTGAGGAGGCCTCGCGGTTAGGCTTTTCTCTATCCATGATTACCAACGGTTTACTTATTAAGGAAGAAACGGGTAAACGCTTAGCCGAAGTTGGTTTTTCCGATATTACATTTAGTTTCTACAGTCTTAATCCCGCCGTTCACGATAAAATGACGAAAGTGTATGGCTCCTGCGCACGCACGCAAAAGGCGATCGAAATTTGCTTGCAAAATAACATCCGGGTGAGCGTGAATTGTCTGCTTACGGAAGCCAATATTAATGATTACTTTGAACTTAAAGAGTGGTGCGAGGCCCGCGGCCTTTGGCTGCGCTTTGATCCAATAATTACGCCCAAACATGGTGGCGATTTAACTCCTACAAAATACCGCGCGCGCCCTGAGCAAATTCGCGAATTTTACAAAAAACTCATTCAGCCAACATCCGTCAAGAAATCCGCGCTTGAATTTGGTGACATGTCAGAGACTCATGTCTGCAATGCCGGAAAAGGGAAATGCGCAGTGACCGCCTATGGCGAACTGCTCACCTGCATAGATATTCGCGAATCTCTTGGCAATTTAAGTCAGCAAAAATTTTCTACCTTGTGGGAAGGTCATATCGCGCAGAAATGGCGCAATATCCGCAATAAAGACATTAAATTTAAAGATAAAGAAAGCATGTCCCAATGTGAACACTGTCCAGGAATGGCGTTTCACGAAAGCGGCGATGCTCTTAAAGTTACTGAATACGAAACTATCGTGGCGAGGGCTAAGTTTGAAGCCATCGCCCTAGCCCATGCGCAATTGGGAGGAGAAAAACATGAAAAACGAAAACAAAGACAAAAAGAAACAGAAAAAGAAATATCAATCTCCTAAAGTGAAATCCGAAAACCTTATGGTGTACGGCGCCCTCTGCAATGGCATGAGCGGCGGTGGAAAGAAAACAACAACCACGGCAGGTTGCTCAGCATCCCGATTACGCTCTTAAGGCTGAGAATGCATTTTGAGCAAATGCCCTTTTCTGGAAACAGTATGCTTCCCTGTTTGCGCGCGGGAGATCGGCTTCTCGTAGATTCGGGGAATGCCAACGCTCAGCCCGGCGACATTATGATTGTTAGACAGGGAGAGGAATGGGTCGCGCACCGTTTAGTAGAAATCGCGGGAACCACCGTCCTTAAAGGCGATCGCTCCACGACATTTGAAAGCTTAGCTGAAAGCCATGTATGGGGTAACGTTGTCGGCTATCAAAGAGGCGATCAAACGGTATTATGGGGAACACGAGGCCAGCCATTTAAGAAACTTTTCGCTTGGTTATCAGCCAAAAATCGACTAAACCTAAGGATAGGGATAAGGGATAGATGGCGCAGATGGATTTGCCTAATCACGATACTAACCCTTCATTACATCGAAGGGATCTGGCTGAAGATCGCAAAGCCGAAGCGGTCCGCCAAATATTCTTCTTAAATCTATTAAAAGAAATCGACGCAACTTTCGCCGCCCGCAAAATTCCGCTTTGGATTATCAAGGGACCGGCAATTGGTTACCGCTATTATGATGCTCCAGAAAAAAGGTCTTACACGGATATTGATCTGTTCGTCGAAGGCGGTAACTGGGAAAAATCCCTCCAAGCCCTCAAAGACATGGGGGGCAAACCCACGAATCCCAAAAAGTGGTACGGAAGTGACTTTCGCTGTGTATTTACATTTCAAGGATTCCCCGTCGAAATTCACCGTCAGCTGATGGTGGAACGGCCGCTGGATTATATGTTTACGCGCGAATCGCGCCCAACGATGATTCCCGGTATAACATGGATGCGGGAGCCCTGTGTTGAGGATTTATTTGTTTACCTTTGCGGTCACGGTGCCTTTCAACATCTTTTTGACGAAATACTTTGGCTCTATGACTTAAATCTTTTATTGATTAAAGAAAAAAATAATTTTGACTGGCAAAAGCTGCAAAAGCGTAGCGAAATGCTGCGTCTGAATACCGCGGTCGGCGTGACTCTAGTTCTACTGGAAAAGTATTTTGGTCACGAAATTCGCTTACAAAAACCCATCGGCAACTGGTTCTTAAGAAAGATTTCACCGATTTATTTGCATCCTGAACGCATTCGCAAGCAAAAACATCTCCGGCCGCGCTTTATTTACCTACTTTACAAGACCCTTATGCGTGACTCTTTCGCTGAGGCGTTTTACTACGGCTTAAAGCGAATTAGCCAATGATTGAGATAAAAAATCTCAGCCGGTCTTTCAAGGCCAAATCCGTATTTAGAAATATCACTTTAAAACTAGAAGAAAGCGATTTTGTCTTTTTATCCGGTGTCAACGGCGCCGGTAAAACGACACTGTTAAAAGTATTAACAAACATCATCCGACCAAGCTCGGGCGAAATCTTTTGGAATGGGACTTCAATCCTTAAAAACTCAAAAGAGTGGCGCCGCCAGATTTCGTATTTACCCGCCGAGGATAATGTTTTTCTACCGTCGTTGACGGGCCTACAAAACATCATCACCTTTTGCCGTTACTACGGTCAGTCAGAAGCCGAAACGAAGACCCGCCTCAAACAAATTCAAGAGTTCATTGATTTTTCCGGCGCTCTCGAAATGAAATTCGCCAATGGGTCCTCCGGCATGAAACAAAAGATTAAAATCGCGTTCGCGTTTTCCCGGCCGTCAAATTACTTTTTTCTCGACGAACCCTTGCGGTCACTGGACAAAAATACCCGGTCGCAGTTTGTCGGGTTGGTTAAAAAGAAATGTCAGGGAAAATTGGTTTTAGTGGCGGATCATTCCGAGCAGAGCTACGCTGGTTTAATCACGCGAAATTATAAATTAGCCGATGGAGCTCTTACCGCATGAACTGGCGCTTACTCAAAGACTTCGCCGCAATGGATTTAAGAGAGTATTACTCCTCGCTTTGGGCTTGGGGCGGCTTACTTATTGCGACCATTCTCAGTCTTTATATTTACTGGTATACTTCGCGGGCGTTCACTCCTGCTATCTCGCAAATTTCAGCGCTGGGTGACCTGGACTATTTCAGTTTTATTATGACTGGTGAACTTTTACTAATGATCCCGGTTATTCTCATGGAAGGTCCCACGCAAGTTATAAAGCAAGCCGTGGGCACGGGCTCAATGACGACTTTGTTGCAGCTTCCCTGTTCAACTTCGGCGCCCGTGGTTACTTGGACATTGGCAAAAGTCCCAACAGAAGCTGTCACCATGGCTTTAAATCTATTTTTAATTTCTATTTTGTTTGGTCCGATTTTTGGCGGGCGCGCGGTGGCGAGTATTTTCTGCCTCATTTTATTATCAGCCCCCTTATTTCTTGGCCTCGGTTTAGTGGCCGCCGCCTTTATCGTTACACTGGGCCGGGGCGATAAAGTTTTGGGATTTGCCATAAACGCCTTGTCGGTTTTTTCGGGAATTTATTTTCCGGTGACGGTTTTGCCAGATTTCCTACGACAAATCATGCAGGCGGGATCACCTTTATTTTGGCTCTTAGAAAAGGGCCGCCAGTCGGTTGCCAGCTCTCAATTCGTTACATTTTCTACCGGAGAATTTTTCGCGCTTTTAGCGGCTGACTTTACGTTTTTATTCCTGGGATTAGTGGCTCTTAAGTTGGCATTTATTTTAAAACAAAAAACGGGTTCAGCATGGATTTTACGTTATTAAAAATCGCCCGGCGAGCCCAGCAGGGTTTACAGGTTTTATTCTCACCGAATCTAACGTCGCCGGAGAAATCGCAAAAGGCCACGCAAGATCGCTACGCCAGTCAAAAGGAAATTGCCTATTACAAAAAGATTGCGCATTGTGGTTTTGAGGACTTCGAGGAGGAAGTCGTCCTTTCTGCCTTTAAGGACCTGCCGTCCCACCCGTCGGTCTTAGTTATCGGCTGTGGAACGGGACGCGAGGCATTTGCGTTTGAAAAGCTCGGCTGCCAAGTAACAGGGCTCGACCTGGCAGGCGAGATGATTAATTTTGCCAAAAGCCAGAATTCAAATTGTCACTTTTTAAAGACCGACGTTTTTTCTATTCCCGCGTGCCATTTTGATTTAGTTTATGTATCTTCTGCCATCAATGGCCATTTTTTGGGCCGGCACGAACGATTAAGATTTTACCGCCGGTTACACAATTTTTGCCACGCGGATTCGTTGCTTATTTCTATCCCCGACATTCGAAAACTAAATCCCCGCCACCATCAGTATTGGGCAAGCCAAGTATTAAGACTTCGGCACCTCGCCGACGGCAATTGGGAACCGGGCGATACGGCAAGATCATTTCTTGGCAATCACAATGACGATGCGCAAATGATCTACTATCACTACTACCCCAGCCACGCTGCCTTTTCTGGAGAAATGCAGAACTCGGGCTTTCAAAGTTGGCAGAGTCAAAATTTTATTTTCTCGCCTTCTTTAACGCTCACTCCACAGATCACCCACGTCGGCAAATACTTTCCTCCCGAGAATCACGGCGGCATGGAGTCTTCTTTATATGATATTTCCAAGGGACTTGTAAAAAATGGCGTCAAAGTCACATGTCTGGTTAATTCTTCCCGCCGCATTTCAAAACGGGAAATTGTTGAAGGAATCGAAGTCATTCGCTGTGGCGAGCAGACGAAGTTGTCGTCAGCGTCTTTATCGACTTCCTTCTTAAAGGAACTCGCGGCTATAGATGCCGATCTAATTCATTTGCATGCCCCCAATCCCTTGGCGGCTCTGACGGGCATTACTAACGTCGTCCCCCTCATCGTATCTTACCACTGCGATGTCTTAAGTTATCCCCTACTTTTTAAACTTTATCAGCCGCTATTGGAGTTACAATTGGCGCAAGCCAAAGCCATCGTAGTTAGTTCGCCCCAGTTAATTGAAAACTCGCCGATTTTAAAAAAATTCAAGGAAAAGTGCCAGGTGATACCCTTCGGTATCGACCCCAAAGAGCTTAAAGTTCATCAGCCCATACAAAATTCTCTGCGTGAGCTTAAGAATATTTACGGAAAGCCCCTACTGTTATTCGTAGGCCGCCTGGTGAATTACAAAGGTATCGAGTATCTAATCCGGGCCATGAAAGACATAGACGCGCTTCTGGCCATTGTGGGCGAGGGGCCCGAAGCACCAACGCTAAAGAAAATCTGCCACGATTTACATCTGGAAGAAAAAGTACATTTTTTTGGCGCGGTACCTCGCCAAAACCTGGGGGCTTATTACAAAGAATCAGAAGCTTTTATTTTACCTTCAGTTGATGCGCGCGAGGCTTTTGGCATTTGCCTCATCGAAGCCATGTCCTTTGGAAAGCCTTTAGTGACCACCGCGATTAACTCGGGCGTAAATTTTGTTAATCAAAATAATTTAACCGGCTTTTCCGTGCCGCCAAAAGATTCCAAAGCGTTGGCCGAGAAAATTAATTTACTTTTGAATGACAATGAGCTTTGCGTTCAATTTGGCAATCATGCGAAAAAGCGTTTCGAGGAATTGTTCACGCTGGAACAAATGAGCAGCGCTTACCTAGAGCTTTATCAAAGAGCTCTGGGCTATAGATTATTTTCGCCGCTTTAAGTGAGAAACCCAAAAACGTTTTTCAAGATCTAGTATGAATTTTAAAAATTCATTGGCCGATACCTTATACATTTTTAGGACTTCCGTAACGATATGAAGAGGTACCGCACACAATCCCCGTTCAATGTTAGAAATAAACTGACTCGAAGAGTGATTGAATACTGCGGCTACTTCCGCTTGGGTTAAACCAGCGGCTTCACGTTTCGCTCTTAGAAAATTTCCCAGTTCCTTGGAGTACCCTTTGTCTCGAAATGTCATATAAAATTAAAGGTACCACAATTTTTCAAGGTCTCAATGAATTTAACCGTCTTTATAAGTCCAATTTTTTTTCTGGGAAAATTTATGTTACTTAAGGAGTTATTAGTTAAGAAGAATGTAAAATGGCTTCAAGAGCCGAGTCGATAGACTGGAAAGAAAACTGAAATCCGTAGCGCATGCACTTTTGCGGTAGGGCCTTTTGCCCTGACAACACGACCTCTGACATTTCGCCGAGTTTTTTCTTGAGAACGAAATTCGGTACGAACATAAATGCGGGTCGCTTTAAGGCCCGTCCTAAGGCGCGGGTAAACTGCTTATTGGTGACGGGATTAGGCGCAGTCACATTAAAGATTCCAGAAATTTTGTCGCGGTTTAAAAACCAATCCAGCGCTTTTACCACATCATCGATATGAACCCAACTCATCCACTGTTTTCCGTTTCCCAATTTTCCACCAAGCCCCCATTTAAAAACCGGCAGCATTTCGGAAAGCGCCCCACCGTCTTTAGATAACACGATACCGAAACGCGCTATGACAGTGCGGATTCCAAGATCTTGCGCGCGCGAAGCTTCGCGTTCCCAAGACGAACAGAGCTCAGCAAGAAATCCATTTCCTTTGGGCGAATCTTCGACGCACGCGCGGTCGCCGCCGTCGCCGTAAAAACCGACGGCCGATGCATTGATAAAACATTTTGGCTTGGCGATCATTTTTTCGCAGGCTTTTATGAGGCAACGCGTACTAAAGAGGCGTGAATCAATGAGTACGCGTTTATATTTCTCATCCCATTTCTGATCATTAATATTGGCACCTGCCAGGTTAATGATGGCATCAGAGCCTTCCATTTCTTGAATTGGAATCTGCCATTTCTCGGGATCCCAGTTGAGAAATCTCAGCTTTTCGGATTCCACGCGGGATTCGCCGCGAGTCAAAATAATTAGCGAATGTCCCGCACTCGCTAGCCTTGCAGTAAGAATCTTCCCAATTAAGCCGGTCCCCCCGGAAATAACGATTTTCACGACCTAACTCCTTATTTCATTATTGAGCTTATTACGTGAAAAGTCCATAATCCAAACAATGGAACCCGCGCAAAAGGCCCTATTTATTCGCGTCGACCGTATAGGGGATTTGGTACTTACCCTCCCCGTTGACGAGATTACTGCCCTTAGCCACCATAACGTGACCTGGTGGATTTCTAAGGGACTTGAATTCGTCCTTGAAAATGGAGCCCGCAAACGTCAATTTTTAGCGATAGACAATAAATTAAATTGGACAAATTTCTTAGCTTTGTTTTATTACCTACGTACCCAGCAGTTCACTCTTGCCGTAGTCTTTCACGCTCCCTGGTGGGTTTCGTTACTAGTTTTTGCCGCCCGCATTCCCGTTCGGGTTGGCCGCCGCAGTCAGTGGTATTCTTATTTGTTTTTTAACCGCGGCCTACGCCAAAGCCGGAGCAAATCAGAATTACATGAGTCTGAATATAACTTTCGCTTGCTCGAAAAAGCTTTGGGAGAGCCCGTAAAAGAACGGCCGCTACTGGAACTTGCAAATTCCCGGAGCGCGGGAATTTTAGACCGTCTTGGCCTTGAGAAGAAACTTTATTTTGTCGTCCACCCGGGAATGGCGGGCTCGGCGCGCAACGTAAATTCGAAATTTTATATTGAGTTGATACAACAACTTATTTTACAAATGCCCGTCGTCATTACCGGAACCAAATCGGACCTTGAATATATCGCGCCCTTACAGGCGCAATTTAAAAGCAATGATAAAATCTTGTGGCTAAACGAAAAACTTTCTAGCGACGAACTTATCGCGGTTTTACAAGGAGCTAAAGCCGTCATTGCTCCTAGTACCGGTGTAATACATTTGGCGGCGTCAACGGGCACCAAAGCGATCGGGCTTTATAGCCCCGTAACTTCACAACACGCTACGCGCTGGGGCCCACGCGGCAAATTCACTTATGTATTTTCTCCGAAAGTGAGTTGTCCTGGAACAAGCGATTGCCTGTTCCAAGCCTGTTCACAGTTTGATTGCATGGATCAAATCCGCGTTTCTGACGTGATGACGCTGTTAAAACTGCAGTAAGCCGCGGGCTATTGATCTCGGCGTTGACCGCGATATGTTTGACCGGGAAGCTGCTGGTACCGCTTAGGATTAAGTCGGTTAGGTCGGTACATGTAAATGCCCTCTCCTCTTTTTTGTGCTTCAATACCCGGACCTGCAAAGTTATAAACTCTATGTTCTGGCTCCTTTAAACAACCTCGGCGCAAAATCTTATCCGTAACAGCGCAAGATGCTTCATCATCTTGCCTGTCACCAACAGTCACAGTCGCTCGATAATGACCGAGTAAATCTGGTTCAGGGTGAATTTCAATTTTGAATTCCTTTTCTTCACTACCTTCGTTCACTTTTCTTTGTATGGATAGAACGCAAGTGCCTTCCGACTCCTCATTAGTTACGGTAAACTCTTGATAAGTTGATTTACCCTTAACCTGGGAAATACCGACGACTTCTTCTCGGCGCCCCACAAATTTGTCATCCTCTTTATAGAGCGCGAATCTTCCTTTCATATGGGGTGAGCTGCAATGAAGGTCCTCGTTGTTAATGAACGGATTCATCACTGCTTGCGAAGCGACCGAAAACAAGGATACCGTTAAAGAAGCAAATAAAAGTTTCATACAATCTCCTAAAGAGTCCTAAAGCGAACACCTTAACTCTCAATTTTGCATCCCGCGTGCCCTGTGGCTCGCCTTTAAACACGCGCGTACCAGAGTGAAAATGTGTTTGGGAAAACAGCTGTAAACAATGTTTACGCATACCGCTTCGAACGTCTCAAAATGAGACGGTTTCTCAGAAGGACCCATGCCAGCTATTTTTGCCGCTATGCTTTAGAAATCACGACCTAAGTCCGAAAAGTTATCTGATGAATCGTTGGTTACGGTATCTTGCGATTGCATTGCTCTTCTTATTTCACACGACTTTCGTGTGGGCGCAGAGATACGTTGAAGGCGAAGTCATCGTCAAATTTAAAGACCGCATGGGTGTTAAAGGCTTACAAAAGTTTTCTGACAAACCCACGATCAACGGCAAATTTAAAATAGAAAAATCCATCTCGCCGCTGAGAATCCATCACTTAAAAGTGGATGCCGTGCAAACCGTGGAACAATCTGTAGATGAACTTCGTAACGATCCCGATGTGGAATATGCCGAGCCCAACTATATATTAGAAAAATTTGACGTCGGTAAACCCGATGCTTCCAATATTTATGAAGCTAATAGCGTACAGGCGCAAGCGGCTTGCTCAGGGGCGGTTACGAATGCGCCGATTTCATATTTTCAATCCTGGGGCTTACTTGGACCCGACACGACTTTACCGGTAGTGGCCATCATTGACTCAGGCATTGACCGCACACACCCGGTTTTCACTGGCAGCGGGGCGCTTTGGGTAAACCCCGGCGAAACTGCCGGTAATGGCGTAGATGACGACGGCAATGGTTATGTCGACGATGTCAATGGCTGGAATTTTATCGCTAATAATAATAATCCCAACGACGATGAAGGCCATGGCACGCACGTTGCCGGAACGGTGCTGGGAATGTCGCAAGACATTTTTACTGCGCCTTATCCCGCCGCAAAAGTAAAGATCATGGCGTTAAAATTCTTAGATGGCACAGGTTACGGAACAACGTCGGCGGCCATCAGTGCGATTTACTATGCCAGCAACAACGGCGCACGCGTACTTAACAACTCTTGGGGCGGCAGTGGTTATAGCCAAGCACTTAAGGATGCGATTGCTTACAGTTATTCAAAACGCACTTTATTTGCTGCCGCGGCCGGAAATAGCTATAGCAATAATAATACGAACCCCATGTACCCGGCGTCTTACGATGTTCCCAATATTATTTCAGTGGCCGCCACTAATAATGCCGATGATAAAGCGTGGTTCTCAAATTATGGAACGAACACGGTTCACGTGGGCAGTCCGGGCACTTCAATTTGCAGTACTTACCCAAATAGCTCTATGGCCCGCATGGACGGTACGAGTATGGCGACGCCCATTGTTGCCGGAATTGCCGCGATGATGTTGCACGAAAAGCCAGAATTTTCTGGCTATCAAGTTAAGTCGTTATTATTTAGCGCGGCGGAATACAAATCCACATTAGCAAATTACACAATCGAAAAATCTCGCATTAATGCTTACGGTGGCGTCTTTGCCGCGAAAAATGGTGTGCCGCCCTCAAGCGACCCCAATTATATTTCATCAAATCCTTATCGCGATGTTGCTAGTGAAACGGCCGGCTGCGGAACCGTTAAGAAAATGGGTGGCGGTGGTCCGTGGACGCCAACAAATGGTTTGATCATTTTTATTTTAGCCGTACCATTGTTGATTTCTTTATTCTTGAAACAACGTACGCCGCAAGAGATGCGCCGCTACGACCGCTTCAAAATCCACTCGTCAGTGACTTTCACGGCCAACGGCAAACAGTTTGTCGGCGAAGTCAGCACGATTTCCCTGGGCGGCGTAAAGGTCGATACCGAAGCGATTTTACGTCAAGGCGGTATCGTCACAATGTCTATCGCCAGCCCCGATGGCAAAGAGTCCATCCAAGTGCAAGGTCACGTGGTATGGAACGAAGCCAACAAGCACTACGGCGTGCAGTTCGACGGCGCCAACCAGTCGGTATTATCATCAATCGCCGCCTGGACAAAGTCGCTGGTTAAAGCTTAGTGCGGGGTAGTTCATCTTCGAACTCATACAAGATTAAAAGTGGCAAGTCAGTTGTGTATCAACCTTTTTCCACCCCAAGAGCGGTCGAACTGTCTTTTTTAAATTAATAAATGAAATTTCCTTTAAATCGCGGCTCACTTTTAATTCTATTTCAGTAATAAGAACCGAAAAGGGTCCGTCGCCCTCTTGAGTTTGAAACTTTAGTATGCCATTTTCATAGGTAGCACTTTCCTGATCCCTTAGAAAAATAGTTCCATCACGAAGTGGAATATCCCATTCTTCGAAAGAGATGTTGTCGTGTATATAGGTGTTATCATCGGAATCTATGTTAATGCCAATAGAAACATAGGACGGAATATTGGGATCAAAACGATATGCCGTATATTTGCATTCGGTTGACTGATTTCCATGACGATCATATCCTTTTTGTGCGCGCGCAGACTTCTCTGCGATCGTTGTTGTTGTATATGTATTGGCCGCAAAGGCAAAAAAAGGCAGTGATAGAAGAATAAAAAATGGAATTTGCTTTCTCATAAACTCTCCATAAAAAGTCATTACTAATAGTTTTAGCGAGACCTAAGAGCGTCTCTAAAATATCACGTCATATTTCGGCTTTACTAATGGTGCTTTTTCTTTAGTTTCAGAAATTTCGTTTTCTAGATTTCCAAATTTTTCGTCCGTAAAAATACTTGGATCACATTTGACACCTAATTTTGGAATGCGTACGACACGAAAACCAACATATTTTGTATGCTCCTTTGTCGACATTGCTGCTCTCGTTGAAGCTCGCACAAAAATTAATTCCGTATTAGCGCCTCCGCCACGCACCTCGGCATATATCGTTTTACCTTTATCAAAAAAAGCATTGTCAACAAGATCGAAATCGACGACCGTATTCCCATTCAAAGGCATTTTATCGTTAGGAATTAATCCTCTAAGAGACCGCGTTGAGGTGAACTCCCAAACGTTTCCAAGCATGTGGTACAAGCCAAAATTATTAGCGCAGTAACCGGGTTGGTTAGAATTTTGTTTAGCGTTGGGACAAACTTGAACTTCAGCAGGAGATCGTGGTTCCTCGACATTCACCATATTTTCTTGGAAATAAAAGGCAAAATCAGAGGCAGGGGCTGGTTCCCAATAGCGGTCCTGTAAATCCTCCAAGCCTATTGCCGCCTTACCTCGTGCCGCATATTCCCACTCACTCGCCGTTGGCAAACGATATTCTGCGCATTTGTCCGTTTCATTTAGGGCCTTAAAAAATTTTATCGTATCATCGTAAGACATGTTTGTGGCAGGAACATCGTCTCCAATTTTGATTTCAGATAAGTTAGCATCATTATTCTCCCAGGGACTTTCACCCGTTATTTCCTTATATTGTGACTGCGTAACTTCGAACTGACCTATCTGGAAGCTATTGAATAACTGAAGTGCTAACGGTCTTTCATCTTCGGCACCGGATTTACTCCCCATCCAAACGGCTCGTTGCGGCGCAGGAATTTTACAAAACTTCATAGACACTTTATCCCCAATTTTTAAATAAAACGGTTTCCTGCATTTATCGACGCTGGCTATACTCACATCTATCCAAACAAAAGTTGAAATAGCGATAATAAAAATAATCGTACCTGTCTTTTCTAACCGCATAAAAACAATCCTCTAAAGTAAGGTTGTTATAATTTCTACCAACTTAATCTTAAGTGATATGGATAAATCACGACACTTACTTCCAATTACTTGTAAGTAAAATAGAGAAATTTGCGTTCCGGCACTGTTTAATAGAGCTTTCTGGCCGTGATGGATATAAGATGAGAGTAGCTTGTCCAATCCTCTTGTAGGGTAATACCCGCTATCTCAGTTGCTTTAATGACATCAAGAATGTCCTGCGCATACCTCTTATCCACGCCAAGGCTTGATACCGTATAGTTGTCCCGTGGTTTCTGGACAGAGAATGAGGCTCTCCAGATGTCAGGTGAGCGGGTGACAATACTATAGTTACCGGTTCCATAAAAGCCAGGGTCAGAAATATTACGATAGACAAGAATATAGGAATTAGGGACTGCGTAGTACTCAATTTGCTTTGATTCTATTGTACGATAGATAACCTTCTGATCGTGGTTGTACTTTTTGTAATAGTTTTCTAACATATCGAAAAATAATTTTGAGGCGTGTCCTCCGCCTAAAGCTATAGGCCAAAGCTGGTCATCGGTAATCAAACTTAATAATTGATTATCATTTCCATATTTATCCAAATGCGCCGGCGATTCTTTAATATATAAAGCGAGATCAAATAAAACGGCCTTTTTATCACTGATGATGTTGGAGTATTTGCTAAAAGTACTAACGGCCCAAGGGTCCGAAGGCAACACTTCACCCCCTAAGTCACGATTTGAATCAGCCAGGACAGTCTGAATAATAAGAATACTAAGACATAAAATTAGAATCCTCATGAAACTTTACTCTCCTCTCGCCGCCGTTTTCGCTGGAAAGCGACTATTCTAAATTTTTCATCGATTAGATAAGTACCACTTCTGGTGACAATAGGGTCAACGCCCAACAACTTCTTTAAATTCGCGCGTAGACGATGGATGGTGACATTGACGTTGTTGTCATCCAACAGAGGATCATAGCTGGTGCGTCCCAAAACCTGTTTAACTACCATCTCTTTAGAGAGTGGTTGCGGGGTTGTGGCCAGGGCATATAACAGATTCCATTGCATGGGGAACTCTGCCAACTTCTGGGTTAGATTCCCGTTTAAAAATACCGCCTGCCTGTCGAGGTCAAGCACGATTTGGTCACGAATCGAAAGCATTTCTGCCAACTGTACTTGGCTAGCCTCGATGGTCATAGCATGGGCCTTTATCAGAATTTTTTCTGTAGATAAGAGCGACTTGATGGCCTCTAGTTGCCGGATTTGCTCGGTACTGAGGACATGAAGAGCGACCAGATACTTTGAGTAAAGCGGGGCAAGTGAGACAATCTCAGTACTGGTATAGATTTCAACTAACTGAATAAGGGCTACCGATAAACGGAGGTCGCGCGGCTGCGCCAAAACCTTAGCCTCAACTAGCATTTTAGCTGCCTTCTGTTTCTGCTCTAAATTGATCAAACAAACAGCTTTAAGAATTAAACTTTCCAAGCGCTGAATTGGAAACGAAGAAAATTCGAACTGATCGAGATGCGTGAGCGCCCTTTCGTACTCGTCCTCAGCAAGCAGCCCATAGCCGACAGCAAGATGACATTCACTAGCCTCAAGAAGGAATCCTGAGTTGATAAGAGCCTCAGAGATACCAGTTGAGAGAGAACCATCCTTTGTTAAGTAGGCGCGCTTACCGAGAGCGAAAGTTAAAATCGAACTATCATCCATTTCTTGGCAAAGCATCTTCACTTTATCAAACGTCTTTTCGGCCTCTAGACGATTCCCCCGCAAAAATTGATTTTCGTAGGAGCAAAGGCAAAAAAATAGTTTCGCATACTTATCATCGCCGCAAATCTCAAAGCCTTGGGCTAACACTTGA
Organism: uncultured Bdellovibrionales bacterium; assembly: GCA_964498095.1. Lineage (GTDB taxonomy): Bacteria > Bdellovibrionota > Bdellovibrionia > Bdellovibrionales > SG-bin7 > SG-bin7. The sequence continues at coordinate 205,635 of CAZCFY010000004.1, forward strand.
TCTGATTTATCAAAATCACCGAGCTTCGTATAACATTCAGCTAAATAACGAAGTCTATCTAGATTCAAATAATTTACTGAAGGGATGTGTATTAAGAAAATGTCGATGGCTTTTTTATAGTAACCCATCTGCTTAAGAGTATACCCCAAAAATATTTTTACACGGTAAAACTCCTCGGATCGGTTAGCGCCGATAAGCCTTTCAGCTTGCTTCAAGTAGCGGAAGGCGTTTTTTAACTGACCTGTTTGCATCAAAAAGAATCCAATATCGATATAGAGTTTAGCACAAAGGCGAGGAAATTGCTTTCTGTCAATGCTCTTGGTTAATAGGATTAACTCGTTAATGATTCGACTGGCCTTTTTAACTTCACCAGTTTGGTTATAAGAATTGGCCAAATTTGATAACACCATCAATCTCGGCAGAAATTCCTGGTTTTGGCTAAAAAGGGTATTCGCCTTTTCTAAACACGTCTGTGCTTTTGCAGGCTGACCCTTAAGAGTATAGAGTATACCTGCATAATAAAACCAGAGATTCTCAAATGGCGCGTCTTGGAGAAGGGAAAACGCTTGATCGAATTCATTACGGCAAATAAGAATTTCACAAAGCAAATAGACGTCTTTGCACGAACGAGCGAGAGCTTCAGCTTCTACTAAATTTCCACAGAGGTAGTGTAGGCGAGCCAGAACCGCCTCATTGCAGATCTTAAACTTGTCGTATAAAACCTCGGCAAAGTTCGCATTCCCAGAGTAAGACTCAAGAAGAACTAAACCTTCTTTATACTCATTGGGAATATTGTTAAAGTCGCCCGTCTCTCTGAACTTCTTTAAGCTTGGTAAATTCTTAGAATCTAAAATATCTGCAACAATCATGGTCCACCGTTTCGAGGTTTTGGGCCGCCATGACCGGCACCAGGCACATTAAAACCTTTATCTAAGAAATTATTTATCTTATCTATAGTTAGAAGACCTTTGTTTTTGTCATTTTTAAAAAAGCTTTCTATTAACTCTCTTCTGTTTCTATTTTCGGCACCAATTCTTTTTAGATCTGATGTTTTTTTTGAAAACTCCAGTAAAATTGTTTGCTCCGGAAGAGACGGATCATTACCAAACTTAGTTAGCGAATTCACAATAAAATCGTAGGTGTTTCGGGCAGAGGTTTCTAAGCGAGTGTTGCCAATCCCATGTACCTTTGAAATCGTAAATTCGGGGTCTAATGGATACAAAAGATCAAGTGTTGCCTGAAGGACCTTTTCAGTATCAACCGAGACAGTATTTGAAAAGGGAAGCCAAGATTTCGATAGCATATTGTCATGCCAATCCGAAACCAGTGCAGATTCTGGGTAGTTAAACTCTCTGTAAAATACCGCTTCAGCTAAAATAGCCCGATATTCCGCTAAGAAGTCGTCAATATCGCCGAAACCAGTCAATGAGTTCCCATCGAGCAGATGAAATACTTCGTGAACAAATGTATATAATCCTTCCCCTCGAAACTGAAAATTGTTTAATGCGACAGTCGCCAAGTTATCCTTTGAGTGAAAGGCACCCATGAGTTCATGATGGATAGTTCGATCCGTCATCCACATCGGCGTTTCCTTATCAATACTTCCGTTTTTTAACGCCACATCAAAGAAAATTTTTAGGCCGATTGAGCTAATTAATTGATTGTTTGGCTTACGCTTAACAAACCGCTTTACCAGTGATAGTCCAAACTCCGTTTGCGCCATTTGGGTCACATATTGGTCAAAAACAAATTGTTCAGACTCTGTAGTCTCATTTGAATTTGGCACTAGTAGGAAAGCGTGGTTACCAACCAGACTTAAGGGTTCCATTAATCTCGTGTATTTGCTTTCAATATGACTTCTGATTTTATCAGCATCGTTGATCGCGAGATTTTCAGAGAAATATACAGTTTTGACTTGGGCTATCGCCACAAATGAGGCCAAAGCTACCGCAAAACCGCAAAATGCTGTTAGTGTAAAATGTTTTGACACCTGGAATCTCCTAATCGGGCATCAATGATACCAAGGCAGCAAAAGCAAGAAATACACCAGGCCTGGGTTACCTACGTACGGCCAATCGGTGTTACTTCAAAAACTCTCATTAGTAACATTTTAAAACTAAAGCAAAAAGCGCCCAATTTGGGATTCCAGAATTTAACGCCTAAATTGGCATTGAATCCTTAATCGTGCTTTAACAGTCGCCCCGCTTGTCATTTCTAAGCTTCTTTTGGAATAATAACAAACAGGAAGGCCACCGGCCTGTTGACACTTGTCCATTGACGCCTCAAGGGCTACAATAAACGCCTCTACCCTGCATTTCGGGTCTTGTAAACATCCTCGGACTCCCCAATAAAAGGATCCCTCACCAGTCATCTCTATTATATTGCTACCGGTAGGTGAACCTTCTTTACATTTGTAACTCTCATCATCGAGCATATCCCCAATACTATCCGCATGGGAGATAGAACCAAACAGTGTGAAAACGAGAAGTGAGAGCAAAATATTCTTCATAAATAATCTCCTAAAAAAATTTATACATACATAAAACAAAATCCGGCAGTGATAAAAATAAATGCGTGCAAACAGTCACCTTAGGTCTATTAAAATAGCCATATCTAAATATTCACTACCCAGTGAGTAAGATATGGGCCAGTCTAAACCCAATCAAATCGTGGCGCTTTGTTATAGATGATTTGATTGGTTTTTAATCGGTAGCTTGTCCTAATGACCCCTTAAGGCTCGAAAGACTGGTTTTACCGGCCTGACGAGAAAGATATCTTTGTGTAGCAAGAGTAACGCTTAGATAAACGCGTTTGTCCAGACGACCTGGCGATCCTACGTCAAAGATCGCCAAGTATCGGAGTGTCGGTTATATTGCTATTAGTAGGTGAGCCGTTACAATAGAGATCCTCATAGGGATCGTAGTGATTAGCCCAAGCGCCAGGACGCCAAAAAATAAGACTTACCATAAAAATCTCCGGTACCTTTTTCATAAAAACTCCTTTCGGAAACGTAGGTATGGATTTATAGGCCATTTGTGAACTCAGGACCACTTACTTCAAATTACTTATCCATCTGAATATATTTTTAATTGCGACTCAGCCACGTCTCTCTTGAGTAAAGAAACCCTTTTAAAAGTAAGTTCGAGTAAGTTTCGACCTTCGATCTGACCGGCTATAACTCTGACAGATGTTAATCCGAGGATGGAGATAAAAATGAAAGCGGTCTACATTACTTTCAATTGCTTACTATGTAATTTTTTTTTAGTCCTTGTTTCTATTACCGTCCATTCAGAGGAAATGAAGGAGTGTAAATTGCCAACATATGAGAGGACTCCGTCGGGAGCAATACAAAAGCAAACCGATGAACTCAAGGCTCTGGCTTTATGTGTGAGCCTTGCCTTGCTTGTCATGGATCCTGTTCATGTTGTTCACGCTATGTCAGAAAGCATTGATCATGTAAAAACCGAGGCCGAACTCAATCCCGAATTCGCTCGAGTAGCCGTCGGAATGGTAAATGCTGTCAGAAAGGTAACCAAAAAGTCGAATAAACCTGATGGGAAAATTATAAAAGGTGCAGAAAAATTTTTGATGGGAGCTGCGACGTTCGCGGCGAAATCCGTCGCGGTGACAGTAGCGCTTGAATGCGACGACGTCCTTCGCCACGCTTTTGACCGAGGAGAGACCTACAAAGATAGAATTATAAGAATTAATAAGACAATCGATGGTCAACAAAGCGGTTTGGTCGGCTATTTGAAGGGGGTCGTTCGGCATCAATGGATAGTGGCCGCCCAAGGATTTGAATGGGCGGTCTGTCATGGATTTGATTTCAACGCAGCAAAAAATGCTTTTTCGGGAAATGATCAGGATTTTATTTCGAAACTTGAGTACGGAGAGGATTGTGAGTGGGGAGGCGATGAGCAAAAATGCAGAGAGTGGGTTGCGTCCGGTTACCCCGAGGAAAAGGATAGCGACTAAAACGAACCCTAGATTCTCGCCTAAAACTCAGGATCTCGCTTGCCAGAAGGGTTTCAACGAGGCGAGAAGCTGGGAGCGGGAAAATATCTTATGAATAAACCATCTTTAATACTTAGCTGAAACCGAGTGGTCTTGTGGAAGCAAAAGGAGCGCTGGGCGCATTCGCTGATAAATTGTAGAAGTCGGGATTTGTACGGTCAGTACAGTATCCATATTGTCCCTGAAGTCGCTCGATAACAATTTCTTTATATTCACTCTTAGCAAAAGCTAATCCATGAATCAAAAATAATGAAACTATTAAGGTTTTTTTTAGGCGCAAAGTGCGTGAACATGAGACTCCAGCTGAACAAGAAAAAAGCATAAGAGTAACACCGGGGACGGATTAACCCTAAGTACCTTCGTTCACCTTATAAGGGGCAATTGAAGGAATTCGACGAGATCAGGAATTTGACAGGCGCATGTAATTTGACCAACATCGCAATCCAAAGAGCTCCGCACCCCTACCAAGAAAAATAATTTACCAAAAAGGCCCAATATGTCTCTTTGGAAATTATTTTTTCTTCGAAACGATTTGAATTATCGCCCGCGAGCAAATCACGTCATCCGCTCATCGGATTTTAAAAAACTAACTCCGAAGAACTTGCATTACTCTCTTAAAAATCGTACCTTCGTTCACGCTTGCAAAGACAAATTCCCCTCTTAAAAAAAGAAAAATCAGCGTATGGCGGTGAGCTGCTAAAAACCCGCAACGGCCGCAAGGGCCCAAGACCCCTCTCAACAAAATGTTCCATGCATTTGGTTTTGCGTTCTAGCGTGGCGCATGGAGAGTGGTCGTTTTTAAAGAGGGAAAATAAAATCGAAATCCAGCAGATCCTAGAAAACTTTTCGCGCAAATTTGGCGTAAAAATAATTTCTTGGGCCAATGCCGGCAATCACCTGCATCTCCATTTAAAATTCTCCAACCGACAGCTTTATAAGCGCTTTATCCGTGCCGTAACGGCAGCAATTGCGATGGCCGTCACCGGAGCTTGCCGGTGGCGCCCCTTGAACCTGAGATTTTGGGACTTAAGACCTTTTTCGCGAATTGTGGAGAGTTTTAAGGCCATAAAAAATTTGGAGAATTATATTTATCTCAACAGAATTGAGACGGCGGGCTTTTCGCGGACTGAAGCCAGAAAAATCGTGAGAGATGAATGGCGAATTTAGGCGCCACAGACTGCGGCGCCTGACAGAAAAACTTAGTTCAAACGAAAGCGTAACTTAAACATGTAGTCGGTGTTAACCGGACCGCGGAAGTAATCCGATGTGATTCCATATAAAGTCAGAGACTCAATGCTCAAAGCAATAGATTGGGTCAAAGCTAAGGACGTTCCAATGCCGATGGTTGGGGTCACGAGAGTTTCGCTGCGGGCGGTATTGCTAACGGTCGTAATGCCGGCACCGAAATTTGTATAAAAATCCCACGAACCGCGCGGCCAATGAGGGCGAATGAAGGCGCCGATATGCAAGGTTTTTGGCGCACTGGCCGTCGTGTTTTCGGGGTAAAAGCGCAGCATGCCGCCCCAGCTTAAATCTTCGGGTAAACCAATTTCATAGTCGGCCCCCATGCCAATGCCACCTAATCCAAATCCCAAAGCACCTTGAATGTATTGACCGCCATCCTCAACACGAAAACGCACGGTTTCGGCAGTCGCCACGGATGAAAACGAAATCATCGCGGCCGCAACAACAAGCGAGGCAGCAGCGGCAAGCGGAGTCGCAACGACAAAGGTTGGCATCCCAAAGGATACAAGCGAATTTAAATTTAAGATTTTATGAACGAGACTTTTCATGATTCCCCCTTTTGAAGAAAAAAAATTTTGCCCCTATTTAACGAATTAGTCAAATAGGGGCAATGGGGGGGGAGGCAGAAGCAGTTTGATTTATGTGCTAATTAGTAGCTCCACATTGGGTAATAATTGTAAATGCTTTGATCCATACAATATCCAGAGTAAGGATCTACTTGACCTGTCCAGCATGGGTATCCCCAGCGGTCTGTCATATAGGGTTGATTATATTGATTCATAAATTGCGGCATGCCGTTATTATACTGACACGTCATCATCGAGTTGTTCATCGGATTTGTGTAACTATAGTTAGACTGACCGCAGTTATTATAAAATGGCTGATTAAAATTGTAACCGCTAGCGGCGCCCGTATAGGGATTGCGTAAAGCCGCCGTGCGATTATTTTTATTATCGCAGCCAAGCGACGCGATAACTGTCATCGTCGCTAATAATATGTAAGAAAAAACCTTTTTCATCTGCTACCTGCCTTTTTAATAAGGCCCACCTCAAGGTGGGAACCCTTCGCCAATTCAATAATACAAGGACAGTGCCAGGTTAGCTCAAATATAGAGAGCCCAAATCGAAATGAACTAGGGAGTATTAACGCATATACAAATTTTGGCTTAGACAGGTGTCTAAAGATAAGACAGTCAGGTTTTTTTGGAAATATCAAAGGAATTTGCGTGGAGACTGACTTTCGCTTCGGCTAACGGAGAACATTGCGTAACGGCGAGAAAGTGATTATATCTTCTTCTTACGCCCAGGTGGTGGAATTGGTAGACACGTAGGTCTCAGAAGCCTATGGCGAAAGCCGTGCAAGTTCAAGTCTTGTCCTGGGCACCAAAATAGCAAGTATTCGAACTAAAATGTCCTGAAAAATATGCCGCGTTACCTGACGAAAAATCAGGTAACGCGCTCTTATTAATTATATTCGATTCTGTATTTGCGACGGCTTTTTCCGATTTGTCGCCCTTTCTAAGTTCTTCATATTTGACCAAAAATATCTTCACATAAGATTCGCCCACTTTAAAATGAACCTCAAATCCTTCTGGGATAATTTGAATTTTGTGAACCAAAAAGCGAATCACTTTTATGCGAAATTTCAAATTTTGATCGCTTTTCAAAAGGTCACTAATAGCCTTAAGGAACAACCGATAATCACTGAGCGACACAGGTTCATCTTTTACAAAACCATCTGACTGCATTCGAGAAAGCTTCGTCTGAGCGTCACGCCTTTGCTCTTCGAGCTTTTCCATTTGCTTATAGATCGGTGTCGGTGAAATCGACTGTGGTAATGAAGCTAATCTCTCGGCTAAAACCTCTAGTTGGCGATCAACATTAAATATTACGTGATTGTACTTCTGCGCTTCTTTGAAGCTGGGATTAAGTAGGTGGGCTCGTTTGGCAATGGCTTTCTGGGTTTTGACGAAAATTTTGAAGTAGCAAAACTTGTCCTAAAAACCCCTGTTCGGAGTTTCGAGCCAGAAGAGTAGCAAGATTTTTTGGTTTTTCTGCAAAGGCCTTATCCTAAATCGCACGCTTTAAAAGTCAGAGGGCAAACCTTAGTTGGTTTGCCTTCGTGAAAATACTCAGACTTTAGTAAGGATCGAAGTGGTTTTGGTAACATTGATTTTGCATCTTCAAAGCGAGGACAATTTGGACAAAGGTCTCGTCGAACCACGTCTGCAAAAATGCTAAACTAATTCTAACGATTTCGGGAAATGGATG
>CAZCFY010000005.1:0-53965 GCA_964498095.1 uncultured Bdellovibrionales bacterium
TGTCTATCAATTCTAATTATGCAGTCACGGCTCCGGGAGTCCCGACCGGATCACGTCCTCCTGATGATTTACTCGAGGCCGACACCTTGTCGGCCTTTTCTTCGTTAGCAGCGGCTTTTTGCTCGCGCGCCGAATCTTCAAATATCTTTTTACGACGTTCGCGGACCGCATCCATCGAAGCCCCATTACAGATCATGGTAATTTCCTCGCCGTCGACGGTTTCGTACTCGAGCAAAGCTTCCGCAATCGTGTTTAACTTTTCCTTGTGCGTGGCTAAAATGTGTTTTGCCTTTTCATAGCCACCCATAACAAGCGCATATACTTCTTTATCAATTTCCTGCGCTTTCGCATCCGAATAATCGCGCTGACTGCTTCCGGAATAATTCATCCCTAAGAAAACCGGAGTATCACGCTTTTCATAGGCCAGAGGGCCAAGTTTTTCACTCATTCCCCACTCACACACCATTTTGCGCGCAATTTCAGTGGCGCGTTCGATATCATTTCCAGCTCCCGTCGTAGAATCTGAGAAAATAAGTTCTTCAGCGGCTCTACCACCAAACAAAAACGCAATCATATTTAGCGCTTTGGATTTGGAAAGATTAAGTCTTTCTTCTTCCGGCAAAGTCTGCGTTAGCCCCAGCGCCATTCCGCGCGGAATAATTGTTACTTTGTGAATAGGATCAATCCCCGGCAGATTTTTTCCAACCAGCGCGTGACCCGCCTCATGGAAAGCCGTGATACGCTTATCTTCCTCGCTAATCACCATGGATTTTCGCTCAGAACCCATCATGATTTTGTCTTTTGCTCGCTCAAAGTCACTCATGGTTAGTTTATTTTTTTCTTCACTGGCGGCGATAAGTGCCGCTTCATTAACTAGGTTTTCTAAATCAGCGCCCGAAAATCCCGGCGTTCCACGGCCAATTTTTTCTAAGTCGACATCCGATGCCAGTGGCGTTTTCTTAGTGTGGACCATGAGGATTTTGTGACGGCCGGCAAGGTCGGGCTTATTAACAACCACCCGCCGGTCAAAGCGGCCCGGGCGCAACAACGCCGGATCAAGAACGTCAGGGCGGTTTGTAGCGGCAAGTAAAATTACGCCTTCATTACTTTCAAAGCCGTCCATTTCCACAAGCAACTGATTAAGAGTTTGTTCGCGCTCATCGTGTCCACCGCCGAGACCGGCCCCACGGTGGCGGCCAACAGCGTCGATTTCATCAATAAAGATCACACAAGGGGCGTGTTTTTTACCTTGTTCAAATAAATCGCGCACGCGGCTCGCGCCCACGCCCACGAACATCTCAACGAAATCAGATCCTGAAATTGTAAAGAATGGGACTCCGGCTTCTCCGGCGACGGCACGGCCAAGAAGGGTTTTACCCGTTCCCGGAGGACCAATTAACAAAACGCCTTTAGGAATTCGGCCGCCAAGTTTAGTATATTTTTTTGGATCTTTCAAAAAAGAGACAATTTCTTCAAGTTCACCTTTCGCTTCATCTACGCCCGCAACGTCGGCGAACATCACGCGCTTTTTATTTTCCGTTAAAAGCCGGGCGCGGGACTTTCCAAAGCTCATCGCTTTGCCGCCACCGATTTGAATCTGGCGCATGATAAATAGAAAAATGAAGAACACAAAAACAATGGGTAATACGCTAGACAACAGCGTCGTAATTATTGAGCCGGATTCCGAGCGTTCGTAATCGGGTACGATGTTATGGGAAACAACGAGTTTATAACCTTCATCGCCGATGTTACCGGCGATACGAAAGTGCGTGCCATTAAACTCTTTTTGAAATTCCGGTTTAATCTGACCTTCGATTTCGTCACTGTTGGTATAAAATTTTACGCTGGCGACTTTACCTTGTTTAAGAGCTTCGACGAATTTGGAATAAGAAAATTTATCAATAAATTGCTGCTGACTTTGTTGATACACTTGGAAAACCATCAAAACCAAGATGGCACCCAACACCCAAAGGGTCAGAGTCTTCTGCACTGATCGCATGTTCACCTCGTACTTCTTCTAATGTTAGCAAGATTTCGCAACGCCCTCAATGCAGGGCCATGACGAAAGTGCGGTCTAATCTTTATCAAATTTCAAATATTTGTCACTCACTTGCCAGCGCAAATGAGCCACTACGAATGCAAAGCGCTTTCGCTTCGTGTTAAGGCGTTTAATGACTTCGTTTATTTGGTTCAGACTATAGTTGGTAATGTTTTGTTCGCGTAGAAATTGTGCCAAAACTTGTTGTTTTTTGGCGTCGTTAAAGTTTGTTAATAAGTTACGGTCCAGCGCCCCAGCCTTAATCTCGACTAACACAGTGTCTTGCTTACTAATCAACTCCAGCGAGCGCGCTAACGCGGCTGATGAACCCGGCCGCATCTTTTCTAGCTCCGGTAACCACTTGCGCCGCACCCAGTTGCGCAATTTTTTTTCATCTTTGTTAGAAGGATCTTCAAGCCACTTTAACTTCCATTTTTCCGCATAGCGAGTCAATTCTGGTTTACCAACATGTAAGAATGGCCGCCAAATGCCAAATTGAATTTCGCGCATGCCCTCTAAACCTTGTGGTCCCGTGCCCCGAATAAGACGAATTAACCGGGTTTCCAATAAATCATCCCAATGGTGAGCGGTAACTACGCAATCATAACCTTTTTCACGCAAAATCTCATAGCGGAACTCCCGCAGCCTTGCCTCGCTTTCGCCTCTGGGCAAGAGAGAGGAGTCCGTCGCCAAAAATTTTACGCCATATTTGGCGCAAGTTTTTTTGACCAGGCTTTCGGCCTTATTACGAAACTGGTTTTGTTTTTTGTCGGCCGTGTGACCATGATGAACGTAAGTCGCGGCAAAATTTAAATGTGTTTTTTGCGACATCCGCCAGAATAAATGCAAAAGGGACATGGAATCCATGCCCCCTGAAATCCCCAGCAAATAGGACTGCTGAGGCAACGATTTAAATTTTTTAAATACTAGAAATTCAAAAGGTTCAAGCTTCACTCCTTAAGGAGTTACTTGCCAACCATTTACAAAGCAAGCCTGATTATGACAGATCGAATCGACGCGGCCACCACCGGGTACAAAAACGCTCCATCCATAAGCCGCACAGTTAGAATTAGTACAATAAGTCACTAAACTATCTCCACCCGACGAGGTGCGCCAGCCCATACGCAAACAATCATTGTTCAAGCAAGAAACGTTGCGCACAAAACGCCCGTTAAAGGATTCGGTCCAACCAGTACCGAAGCAGTCGCTATTTAAACAGCGGACTTCGACCGTGCCGGCACGGTCATAGACGTTCCAACCATAGCGCAAACAGTTATTTTCGAGACAAACTACATTGCCGTCGGAGTTTTTAGAGTAATCGCGATAATTCCAGCCGTAGATAAGACAATCGCTATTATTACAGCGAATATCAGCGCGGGCAAAAACCTGTGACGATGCTAACAGAATCATCAAAAACAGAAGTTTCCTCATTGAATCCCCCTTTTTTATATACTAATACGATCCTTACAAAATTTGGAATTGTCAAAGCTAAAGGTAAAACCAGATGCATAGTCATCACAGCCATGCACCCCTAAAAAACATTTCCCGCGCCCTAGTCTTAAACTTCATTTTTGTTATTATTGAGTTAGTTGGCGCTTATTTTTCGGGAAGCATGGCTATTTATGCCGACGCCATCCACGATACGGGCGATAGCCTTACGCTCATTATCGCCTGGTTTTTAGAGAAAGCTTCACGAAGGAAGCGTAACAGAAATTTTACCTACGGTTATAGCCGGTTATCATTGGCCTCTTCGCTAGTCGTGAGCGGAATATTGATTGTCGGTTCCGTGATAATTCTCACTCAGGCACTCGTCTATTTTGACGAACCCCGCATTCTACGTCCTGAGATTATGCTGCCACTATCGATCTTAGGAGTCGCTTTTAATGGTTGGGCCTATTTCTTTTTGCGGCATGGCCATAGTCACAATGAGCGCGCGGTTTCTTTGCATATGTTAGAGGATTTACTGGGTTGGGTGGCCGTGGCGATTGTTTCGGTCGTGCTCTTTTTCGTAAAATGGACTTGGCTTGATCCGCTTTTGGCCATTGGGATCGCGGCCTTCACATTATATAATGCGGTACGCAACATCATCGAGAGTACCCGCGTTTTCTTACAGGCCCACCCCAAGGGATTTGATCAAGAGTCTTATTTTGAGAAAGTGCGCCAGCTCCCCGGCATTACATCCACTCATGACGTTCACGTTTGGTCCTTAGACGGTCACCATCATGTGATCTCTTATCATGTGCAAGTGGACCCTAGCTTCGATCAACTCGCAGTAGCCCGAGTTAAAGAACAGTGCCGCGACCTTCTTAAAGAATTTGGGCATTTTCATTGTACTATTGAGACAGAGCCGGCGGATTCTCACTGTGCGGACAACTGCGACCCGAAAAAAACTTAGACAATTTCCGTAAATTTCAAAATTCGGTTTTTTAAAATCTCCCATAATCGTCAAAAGGATAAACAGCGGCGCGAAAAGTGAAACTTGCGGCGAAAACACTTTCTCCGTCTTTTCTAGCAGTTAGCTTGTCTCAAAATGATTCCAATAGAGTTAAACACGAATGGACTCAATGACTTAGACATAAGTTGAGTCCTCCTGCCAATAATTTAAACTAGATAGAAGTAATACCCCGGAGGGTACGAAAATGAAAAACCTAATGCTCACGTTGGCGGTAACTCTAGGCCTTGGTCTATTCACGGCTTGTGGCGATAAAGAATCCTCATTTTCCATACTTCCTGACTCCAACATATTTTACCAAAACGGCAGTAATCTAAACTCTAAAATAGATATTTTATGGGTGATTGATAACTCGGGCTCTATGGAAACCTCGCAACAAAACGTTGCCAATAACTTTAACTCATTCATAAATGGATTCGTTACCAAGAATTTAGATTTTAAAATTGCCGTCATTGACACCGGAGCCTGGCAAACCCAATTTACAAATAACAAAAACCAATCGCGATTCCGCGACGGAAATAGTACACATTCAGGGGTTTTCGTGATTACTCCAAGCACTCCTAATTTAGTGCAAACCTTTATGACTAACGTGATGCTTGGCACTTCGGGCACAGGTGACGAGCGCATGCATAGCAGTTTCAAACAAGCTTTACTTAATTCGCAAAACGCAGGCTTCGTGCGCCCCGATTCCCATTTAGCAATTATTAATTTAACGGATGAAGACGATTTCTCTCACGATACGGCACAGTCCATCGGTCACAATTATAATGATCCAAGCCTAATTCCTATTGCCAATTATGTTTCCTGGTTGGACCAATTTACCGGAACAAGCGGTGCTACCCGCAGATATTCTGTGTCCACGGTTTCCATTCTAGACCAGGCCTGCGAGACTCAGTTAAACAGCGGGCAGTTTGGTGGCCGCATCATTGCTCGTCGCGTGAATGAACTTGTCGATGCTACCGGTGGAATTAAAGGGAGTTTATGTGGTGATTTCGCGACAAGCTTAAATGCAATTGCCGCTAACATCATCGAACTTTCCACGCAATTTTTCTTGGATCGCGAACCCATTCCCGAAAGTATTCAAGTTTTCGTAGATGACGTATTAGTGAATCCTTCAGCAACAAACGGATGGACATACAATCCCGCCGCTTTATCGGTTGTGTTCCACGGTTCAGCGATTCCTAACCAAGGCGCTAAGATTTACGTCAAGTACGATCCCAAAAACATTCAGTAAAGTTTTTGACAACGCTATTTTTCGGTAAGACACTTGAGGTATGTCCCGCGCCCGACGTCCTAATTTTTTGATAGCCGCAACATCCTTATTAATCGGATTAGCAATCGGGACTGTTTTTGGCGGCGGAGCCGTTTATTTTTATAAGAATAAGATCGCCAAAGCCGACACGCAGTTACGGATTCTCACTCACATGGATGTTATTCCAAAGTCCTTGCTCGAAAAATTTCTGAATACCGAGAAAATTCAAGTTCGCCAGGATGTGGCCCGATCCAACTCGGAACTCTTAGAAAAACTCAATGATAGCTCTCACGAGTATGACCTCGTTATGCTCATGTCTTGGCAGGTCCCCACGTTTATTGACTCCCAACTCTTAAGTCCCATAAAAAAATCAGCACTTAGCAATTTACGTTATATCGCGGCCGACTTTAAGCATATGCCGCATGATAAAGAATTAAGTTATACGGTGCCCGTCGGCTGGGGCGTTAATGGCGTAGTCTATAACAAGAAACATATCTCGCCACGGCCCGCGTCGTGGAATAATTTATTAAAAGAAAAATCTCTGGAGTCAAAAATCGCGTTTTTGCCTGAGCCCCGCGAACTCATGGCCGGTCTTATCCGGCGCCATACAATTAATAATCAAGACATGACCTCAGCAAACTCGAACACCTACCTGCAGGCCTTTGAACAAGTTTTACCTTACGCTAAAAATTCCGCGCGCAAAACCCTGAAACAGCTTGGACAAGGTGAGCTTTGGGCCGCCGAACTTTCCAATGGCATGGTCAGCGTTTTATTGTCCCACAGCGATGATTTTGGCTTCGTTGTTCCCGAAGAGTCCTCGACTCTTTGGACTTTATCGTTAGCCACCTGCCGGGGCTCTAACAAGGTCAAAGAGGCGCACAAGTTTATAGATTTTTTAATTTCAAAAGATACGGCCTTAGAATTAACTCGTAGTCAGCTTATGGCGACTCCCCTCGTCAGTTTAGAGTACGAAAATCTTCATCCGGCCCTAAAACCGTCTTTCATCCGTTCGCTGCCGCTAAACCGCTTGCAGGTTGTCGAACCCGTAAGCCAAATGGCAAAACAGTGGGAGTCCACTGTTATTGAGAAGACAACACCTTTAAATTAAAATTTATTGGGCTTTATACGCGTTACGCAAAACGGGCTGCAATCCGGGATAAAACTTAGTGGGGTCAAACTGTATTGGAAATTGCGCCGTCGTTGAAGCATACGCCAAGATTTGAAATTCAAACTGATAGATAAAACTACCCCAAGCCGCCACATCCGCTAATGTTATTTGGCCAAAAACTGCGGCCTGTCCCGCATTACACTGCGCCTCTCCCTGAGTGAGGGCGGCACCGTTAGAGGTTTTAACTTTAAAACCGACAGTCACTTTCGGAAATCCACCGTCACTGCAAGGAATTAGAAAATTAAAGCGGCCGTTGGACTGCGAAATCGGATATTGTAATTGCATTTGATTGGAAACAAGGAACAAGGCATTCACGTCGCCATTACAGGACTCAGGTTTTGTTGGATCAATACATTCGGAGTCGCCGCCAGAACCAAAAAGTCCCTTATCCGTGGGTGCACCACAGTTAAAGTACGGAATTACTAATACTGACGTTAAAGCAAGAAAAGCTAAAGACCGCGAAAGTGCTTTATTCATCCTAAGCCCCCTTCGCATATGTTATCGGAATGATACGGACTAAACTTTAGATTTAAGGTGTCTCAGTTTGAGACACCTTAAACTAGAAATAACGCTTAATCTTGCTCGCGTAAGATTGTATCGTCTTTAGGTTGCACTTCGCATTTTGAGTTTCTTTGACTTAAGAACTCATCGAAGTCCCCGACTACGACACCGCTATTTTGCGCCGGAATCACTTGGTATTTACCATATTGGTTTTTCGCGAAAGTAATAACGGTTTGAGCGCGTTTACCTTCGTGGCTGTGTGTGAAAAGCACGGCAACTTGGTTGCACGATTTGTTTTCACCAATACAGCGTGTTTCGAACCAACCGTGATTTTCGGTTTCGTTACTCAAATTTGAGTTACTCACTTCGGCCTCGACACCGTTAGATACGCCAGTATCTACGGGCATTAGCTGATTGAATTGCTCACAAGAGTTTTTCAACACCACCGAAACAGTTACAAAACCTTCGGTTTGTTTACCTTCAGCGCCTTCATAATCTTTTAATGAAGCGCCACCAACAGAATTTAACAAGGCTAAAGAAGCGGGATCTTGTGGGTTATAACCTGAACCCTCAAAGCCACGTTCTGCTTTAACATTGATATTATCAACTGGTTTATTGTTTTTTGCGGGACGCCACTCACGGCCACCACAAGCAGCCAGAGCGACCGCGCAAGAAACTACGATTAAATTAATTGATTTCATTATTCCCCCTTTAATGGAAATTGATAAAATCTATTAGAGCAACTTTGGTACCAGGCTATTTAAACTGTAGTGGAGACCACTTAGAAATTTTTCAAATTCGCTGACCAGAAACGTCTTAGGATCCCGCAGCAAAATTGCGGAATCTAATCATGGCGCGCACGATTTCCACGCGCGTAAGCTGAACTTTTCGGTTATCAATGTCACTTTTCATGCCGTAGTAATTAAGTAGCGTCGGGATTTTTGACCAGAAGCCGCCCGACTGAACCAGGGATTCGCCGTATTTTAGAAAATAAACAAAACCAACAAAAAGTGATTCCGGATCCACCTTTTCCTGCTTGGCAGACCAAATGGCTTGCTCCAGAAAACCTTGAAATACATTAAAAGCATTTCTGACTTCAACCGCATCAACCGTCATTGATCCGTCGGAGTCATAACGCAAGAAAATAGATTCCGCGAAGTGAAGGAGCCCTACCACATGCCGAATCATGGAGATATTCATCCAGCCACCGGCAATTTTCTCTTTTTGCGACTCCGCCACCAAACTATGAACATAATACTGTCTTTCACGAAAAGTCGCGGCATTAAATTCTTTAACCATTAACGGCAAATTAGCAAAAACTTTTTCGAAATTAAGAGTTAAATATTGTTCAACGGCATTGGCGTCCAACAACAATCCTTGCGGGCTTTCCGCCGTGCATTTTTGGTTCTTGATTTGGCAGGTATGTATTAATCCCTCCACTATCTTAGTGGCTCCGGCACCACCAGAAAGCAGAATTTGTAATTCGTGAATGGATTCTAGTTTTGTAACCCAGCCGTCACCATTTGCGGCGTCAGTAAAAGTATTTGCCTCTAAGTGCGTGCGCGTACCACTGTCATAAGTGTTGGGATCGAGTAACCCCAAATCAATGCCAAAATCCCGGAATTCACGGTAAAATCGGTCAAAACTTTTCGCCGTAACTCCCTTATCAATAGACCCGTAACCTTTTAATATCAGCCGAGACACACGCGTCATCCAATTGAGATGAGATAGAGAACTCACGTCAACACTGCCCCGGCCACGCCGGTCTTTTTGAAAAACCACTTGGCTGCCGCTATCGAGCGTGGTCAAGTACGGCGTACGGCGCACGACTTCCAAAAATTCCTCTAATGCCGCATTGGATTCACTTCCGTAAAATGCCCAACTTGGCTCTTCAAAGCTCTTGTTTATGGAAGACCAACGTTTTTCAAATTCTTTTGTTAACAAGGCATCGCTTCCTCTAAGGACCTCGTTGATCGCTGACTGCACTACAAGCCAGCGGCCAATTTCCTGTTCGAGAAAAACCAAGCCATTCGCAGTTAAATAGGCACGCTCGGTATCCACCGGCGCCTTCCCATCATTAAGAACCGTTCGCAATAAACTCATAAGCGCGGCTTTAAGGGAAGGAAGATTAATATTCCCGAAGTTAACCCACTTATTTTTCTTCGCTATTTCCGCGAGATCCATGAACTCTTCGGAACTAATTCTTCCATCGGGATGTCGGCGGGTACTTTCCTTTATGCCCCGAAGAGCAAGTTCGGACGCCTTTTTTAGAGCTGGAACGGCGGCGCCGATATTCCAAGGTTTTCCTTTTAATCTGTAGTGGTAAAGAAGCGAAATCGTGTAGGCATCGGCGGACCGCTGATAAACTAATGGCCAGTCGCTTTGCAGAATTTCTTCGCCCGGAGCTCCGAGAATTAAAGACTTAACCAGCCTTGCCGCATGCAAAACGTCCGTCCATTTATCTTCAGTTAATTCGAACGCTTTTATTTCTAAAACCTGTTTAAACTCACTCCAAAAGCGCAGCAAGTCCTCGAGTTTATAACTTGCGTGAATTGGACTAATCTGTGTCATCCAATGGCCGACCACGAGTTCCAAATCAGCAATAGCGGCATCAAGGCCCGTGTCATCTTTGGCGGTAAAATTTAAATAGGGAATATGACGAAGCATTTTCGTTGTGCCGAATTTAAATTCCGCCAGCATTAGATGCAAACGACGAAGATCTTCCTGATTAAAGTTCTCACGATCACCAGAAAAAATAGCCCGTTTTAAATCCTTAAACCTTTCGACAAAACTCCCCGGAATTTCTCGCTTTAGAAAAAGTTCCTCTACCGCACGCTTAAGCTCAGTCACGGAATAGACACCCGGTCGATCGCCTTCGGTATGCTTTTGAAAATACCAAACAACGCTATCTAAACAATTCCAAAAATCTTCAATTTCCGCTTGGCTCGACCGGCCGAGCAGGTACTTGTCTACTATGTCGGACCAATTACGCAAGCAACGCGTTTTGTCTTTGCTTAGCTCAATCGCGGTGTTTGGTGGTGGATCTTCATGAAGCCATTTGGAGCAACTTAACGAAAGCAGTGCCGCTACAATCCCAAGATAAATTATGAATTTAGAATACATAATTTACCCCACCATAAATGCGGTCGTTGGAACGAAATTGGATAAAAGGATTGTTCCGGCTGGCTTCGCCTTCGTCATCAATCCCAATTGTTTCCATTCCCATTGTTACATTCCAATTCGCACTCATCTTATAAGAAATTTCGGCAGCTATGAGCACCCCCTTATGAAGCAAATCATAAGCGGAACGCAGGTTTACTAATAGTGGTATTGTTTCCATTAAGTTTCCACCGTATCCAAGACTTACCGCACTTCGAAAAAAGTAGCGGTCGGCACCGGAAGCCGCCAGGGCTAAGTCATAGTCTCCTACATAACTAAATTCCTGAACGTCGCGATAGAGGTACGCAAGAGTGACGTTGCGGTCGCGTTTATTGTTTAAAAAGTAAATCCACATTGGACTCAAGACAATGGAACGCGGTGGCTGGTAAGCCGACTGCTCCACCGGAATTGAAACACCATTTGGCCACTCGCCGGTGAGCGATAAAATAACTTCCGAATTTTCAAACCGGCGCCCGTACTCTATGTTTCCCAAATAGTGGTAGAGTACGAATGGATAGAGTTCAACGTCACCCTCTAAAGTACGGTACTTAAATTTACCGGTTAATCCCATCGCCAATTGATTACTGGGCTTGAATGCACCAGAAACACTCAACCACGAATTTTCAAATTGGCTAGAGTACTTCATCGCTAAGGATGGATTCATAATCACGGTTTCCGCATCCGGCATATTCACGCCATAGCGAATAATGCGCGAACCACTACCTAATAAGACTTGATTTACGGGAATAGAAAACCAGGGGTTAGCAGATACAAACTGACCGTCGTGAATATGATACGAGGGACCTTGGCTCGGAATAAAAAGTGGCGAAGCAAAAAACGTAAAGCTGTTTTGACTGCCTTTCCAGTTTAGAAAAAGTCCCGTGAGGCCCTGCTCTTCCGGTTTTAAATAATTCCATACGAATAAGGGTTGCCACATCCCCATCCGCCAATAAGAATCGCTCGCACTCCAGGTCATCCGCGCCCGGCCTACCACGGTATCAGTGGCACGAAAACGAAACGCCAATTCATCCACATGAGAATAATTTAGCATGCTCTGATTAGTGGAATTAAAAGCATGACCAGATATTTTTAATTCCACCGAGGAAAATTTGTAGGTGCGGTCAACGCCCACGGAAATGCCATAGGGATTGCGGTCATTTTCGGGATGATTTTTTAAACTCACGTAAGAACTCGATTCGAGTCCAAAACTCCAGCCCTTTAGCCAATTCTCCTGGGGAATTTCTAACCGTGCGGTAGTTTGACTTTTAATTTCCCTAGCAATCGCCGGAATAAAGCAACCACCTTCGCAAAGAAAAGCGAACAGCAATAACATTTTGAAAAAGAACGGTTTCCCCATATTCCCCATTACCGGTTTGATGCTGGGCATTGTAGTGAAAATAAAACGAAACCGCAAATTTTGCCCCTTATAAAGTTTACACTCACGAAATTTTTGCCCTCGCAAAACACAAATTTGCCTAGTTTTGGCACCCGGGACACCAATAACTCGATCTCCCCGCCTGCACCGTCGATCTCACGACATTTTCGCACTTTTTACAGGGCTTTCCCGCGCGATCATAGACAAACAACTCTTTTTGAAAACCACCTTGTTCACCATTGGTTCGGCGGTAATCGTTAATCGTGGTCCCACCGCTTTCAATGGCAAACTTTAGGATTTTGGTAATTTCCGTGTGAAGTCGGTGACATTGATTTTGGCTTAAACGGTTTGATTTTTTCCGCGGCGAGATTCCCGCCAAAAATAAACTCTCGTTTACGTAAATATTCCCCAAACCCACCACCAATTTCTGATCCATTAACGCGGTTTTTATGGGTGAATTTTTAACTTTAAGCTTTTGCCATAAATAATCCGCCGTAAAAATCTCTTCGTCAAAGGGCTCAGGACCGAGATCTTTTAACCATTTATTTTTGCTCAGTTTTGCGCGGTCGACCCATTCTAAAATCCCAAAACGACGAGGGTCATGGTAAACAATTTCTTCGCCGCTTTTTAACTCTAGAATTACGTGATCATGCTTCAATCTTTGCCCATTTTTTTGCCGGCGCCATGAACCCGACATACCGAGATGGCTAAGCAAGTACCCGTGGTCAAATTCCAGCAAAATGTATTTTGCTCGACGAGAAATATTAATTACCGTTTTGCCGCTAACTTGGCGCGGGATTTTTGCACTTAGAGGAACCCGTAGCTTTGGGGAAAGTAACTTTACGGCCGAAATGGGTCCTTGCCCCACCAGCGTGGCGTGCAAATCCTGTTTTACGTTTTCAACTTCTGGTAGTTCGGGCATGGCATTTCTTCTTAGTGACCTTTTGCGGAGAGATCCAGGAAAAAGTTACACCGATTTTATAAATATATTCATAGTCTTAACGCTATATGTTATAAATAGCGAAATTTTATAAAAACTTCTGATTAAGAATCAAGGGTGGAACATGAGAAAGCACGGCTCTTTATTATTTGCGGCAGCAATTGTATTTGGCGCACCTCAAGCACAAGCGGGATTTTTTGATTTTTTATTTGGCGACAGCTCATCAAAACATGCAACTAAGTCCGGGAAATCAAACCATCAAGGTGGTCAACACGTCGGTGGAAGTCATTCTAACAATGGCAATCACCATGGTGGCGGCAACAATGGAAACGGCGTAGGAAACACTGGCCCAGGAAATCAAGGTCACGGCCCCAATCAGGATTGGGCCGGAAATGCCGGTGGTAATAAACCCCCAAAGACTCCGCATGGCGATCACGGACACCCAAACCCCGGCCACAACCCTGGTGACGGATGCCCACCCAATAATGGCGGAGGTTCCAACAATGGTGGCGGCTCTAATAACGGTGGTGGCGACAATGGCGGTGGTTCCAACAACAATGGCGGAGGTTCCAACAACAATGGCGGAGGTTCCAACAACAATGGCGGAGGTTCCAACAACAATGGTGGAGGTTCCAACAACAATGGTGGAGGCTCCAACAACAATGGTGGAGGTTCCAACAACAATGGCGGTGGTTCCAACAACAATGGCGGCTCTAATAACGGTGGTGGCGACAATGGCGGCGGCAGTAACGGCAGTGGCGGCAACGGCGGTGGTGATGATGGTAGCGGCGGAGGCAGCGGCGGCCAAGGTGGTAACAACGGTGAAAATGGCGGCGGCGAAAACAACAACGGCAATGGCAACGGTGAAGGCGAAAATAACAACAACAATAACAACAACGAGAATAACCAAGATGATCAGCAACAACAGCAGCAACAACAAAAATCCGAGAAAAAGTGGAAGTGGACCGTTATCCCAGTCCCGTACTTAGATTTTGATTTTGGCAGCAAAATCATCAACGAAGACGAAGACGCTCCTGACGTCATGAAGTTCGTAGGCGCAGGTGGCACTCGATACCGCGTTGTAAAATACTACACTGTCGATGCGGGTCTCGGTATCGCCGGCGTGTTTCATCGCGTTCCAGTTACCGCAACTTCTTTTGCGGCGACAGTAGGAATATTGCCAATTATGGGTACGGAATCACAACTTGACCGGCACGTTTTCGGCCGGGACGCTGTCGACAAAGTAAAACAGCCTTCTTATCCACCAAAGCCAGAAGAAGTTTTGTCTTGGGAGACTGGTGACTCATTAACTTACAAAGCACGTGGCGGAGTCGTTTACTTTGCCGGCGCGGGCATAACGGTGGGTGTAGGCGGAGCTTTAAGTCACTATGCCGAAGGCACTTGGATTTCGCGCGTAGAAAAATCAGGTCCCAACACGATTGTTGTAAAAATCACGACTAATAAACTAAAATCTTACCGAGTTAATTTTGGACACGTTGTTTCGTCGTTAAGTTTAGATCATTTTAGATCCACCGATGACGGTTTTGCTTATCGTTTTGATATGAATGATTCAAATGGCGTTGCCGCTTATCATGACTTTGTTCGCGGTAATTTTACTTTGGCGCAAGATCTCGTTAATCAAAACTCCAGCGCGGTTCGTCCCGAGCGCGTTCTTAAATCCATTAGCGTTGGCCGCACATGGAACTTATGGTTAGGAATTCCAATTCTTGCTAACCACGTTTCAAGTAGCGGCAAAATCCAAAATTATAGCGAAACTATAGATATTGAAAACCGCGACGACGGTCCGGTAATCACGCGCTCAAAAATCGACTATGGTATCTATAATTTTGCATCCCGTAGCCGCTTCTTCTTTCGCCATTCTAATACGGTCGGAACTTTCTTTGGTTCCCATTATTCAACCGTCGCCGAAGAAGGACCCGTTGGTTCCGGCGAAGTTGGAAAATTTATTTGGAATTACGAAACCGACGTCGCCTCACCAAAAAAAGTCAAAAAAGCCCTGCAAGAACTTGCCGATATCACCGGACTTGATAAGGATTTAAAAGTGCATGTACCCAACTTTGATGATCTTGGTTACTTCAACATCAACTTTACAATGGACATTCCAGACGCGACGACCGACTATCTTGTATCCCTTGGCCGAAATTACTCTCTTCACCAGGCCGTCGTGGCGATCGGACACCAGGCAAATGACCGCTATATAATTCAAGATTGCCAAGGTTACCAAGATGAGTACGGATACAATAACTGCGAGATAATTGAACAACGTCGAGTGGAATTCGAATTACGTTCAGTTACTGAAGCACTCCAGGATATGTACCGAACATATAATCAACAAGACTGGCCAAATTTTGCCAAGGCTTACGGCGCCTTTGGTAAGGCGATTCTAAAAAGCCGCAACACGTACCAAACTTTCTTAACAATGGTTCGCGGTAAAGCCCCGGTTGAAATGGTTTTAGAAATTCAAGGGGAAAAACTTTCTAAACTTCGCCGGGTAATTAACAATTAATTTTATTGAATCATGACCCACACAATATAGATGTGGGTCAAATGATGAACCATTTGATCAAAACCAAGGCTGTTCCAATAAGCGGCTTTGGTTTTATCACGATAGCGCCCCAAATAGTTTTTGCCGGCTTTAATACGGTCCATGACAAAATGGACGCCAAAATCCAAGACGGCGAGATGCCATAGGTCGGGACGCAAAAGAAGTATTAATCCTAAAGTAAAAATCGCGTGGACGAAGCAATGAAGAGAAAGTGGAAACACGAAATCCCAACCGTCGCGAATTTTATTTAACATGTAAGGACGTTGCAGAGGAAAGTCGCAAACAAAATGCTTTAATTGATAAATCGACAATAAAATGAAGGCCTGTTCCAGCTGGTTATAATTTTGCCAGTTCCACATATTTCTGTTAGGTTACACCCAAGGCCAAGACGCCGTCTACACTTTAGAGCTTTACGACTGGTGAAAAGTATTGATAGGTTTACAAAATGTCTCAACACAAACAAACTCCCACCGGCTTCTTTTTAGACCTCGCCTTTAATCTGGTTATCCCGGTCATGATATTGCAAAGATTATCGTCAAAATTCGGCGAAAATGGCCCCCTGATTGCTTTAATTATCGCTCTCGCCTTCCCGCTTTCTTTTGGATTTTACGATTTGTTTTTTAAGAAAAAGCGCAATGTTTTATCGCTTTTGGGATTTATTAATATTCTTTTCACCGGCGGGTTTGCTCTCATGGGTCTGACGCGCGGCTGGTATATTGGCAAAGAACTTTTGTTGCCGACACTCATTGGCAGCTATGTTTGGTTTACCACCTGGCGAAACACGCCCTTTATCGAAGTTATTTTTTTTAATGAATCGGTATTTAACATCAACGCAATTAATGCCTCTGTAAAAAACACCGGAAAACAAAAAGATTTAAAGCGGCTTATGCTCCACTCCACTTATATTTTTGCCGCAACTTTTCTGGTCAGCGCTCTCGGTAATTTTTTTATCGCCCAAAATATTTTTACGGACATCCCCTATATTTGGTCAGCCACGGAAAGGGCGGCGATTCGTAACTATGAGATCGCCGAAATGAAAAAATGGCACTATATTGTCCTTCTTGTCCCCTCGATCGTTATGACTATGATTTTACTTTGGCACCTCGTAACCGGGCTCACCAAAATTACGGGACTTAAAATGGACGACCTAATGGCCGTTCAAGAGAAAAAATCCTAACACGTTTATTCTCTGATTATTTTTTTTCCTCGGGTTCTTCGATTATTTCGTACTCGAATTCTTCGTAGATATCACCCACTTGGAATTCATCATGAGGATCAACTTGCGGTACATTCTTTAAGGACTCTAACAGTCGCTTCCTGTTTGCTGCAAAGAGGCGCTGATTTTCTTCGCGACGTTTCTTTTCGGACTCCAATTCGGCCTCGAGTAAGCGGTCCCGTGTGGCTGGGTCAACTTTCTTGCGCATTTCTGCGCGTTCGCGAATATACTTTTGCCGAGCCGCCTCGCGCGCCACGAGCTTAGCCTCACGCTGGGCCTTTAGTTCTGCGATACCAGGCTTCTTGCCGCTTAAGGATTCCTCCCGCTCTTTAACGTATTTTAAGAAATCCTTATATTTTTCAATAGCTTGCTTGCGCTGTATTGCATTATCGGAGGGTTCGCTGGCGCTCACGGTGAGATTCAAGAGTAATGCGGATGCGTAAATAAGAATCATTCTCTTCGATTATAAAGTAAATTTACATTTCCCGCCTAGTTGAACAAAAATCTCTCGACCTAAGCCCACCGGAGATTTATTTTATAAGAATGGAATACTTGTGGCAGCTGGGTCTGTTTGCGGGAAAAGCGTTACTCATAGTGGTCGCCATTGTTACGATTCTGATCGTATTTTTTAGTTTGATCAGCCGGCAACGCGCCCTTCATCATCTCGATGTTGAAAATCTCAACGAAAAACATAAGGGCTTAGCGGATTTACTTAAAGGCCAGATTTTAGACAAAAAGCAAATCAAGGCTGAAAAAAAATCGCAGAAAAAAGAAGAGAAAGTGCAAAAGGATCCGAAGCGGGCACGAGCGTACGTCATTGATTTTGAAGGTGACATCCGCGCCAGTAATGTCAGTTGTCTGCGCGAAGAAATCACTACCGTCTTGCGTGTAGCCCGCCCTGGTGACGAGGTCATTATCCGTTTGGAAAGCAGTGGCGGTTTGGTGCACAGCTATGGCTTAGCGGCGGCGCAGTTAGAACGTGTCCGCAAACAAAATCTTAACCTCACCGTTTGTGTCGATAAAGTGGCGGCGAGCGGCGGTTACATGATGGCTTGTGTAGCTAACAAAATTATTGCGGCTCCCTTTGCGATTCTGGGTTCCGTCGGAGTTCTGGCTCAGGTTCCCAACTTTCACCGCTTATTAAAAAAACATGATATTGATTACCAGGAACTCACTGCGGGGGAATACAAACGGACAATAAGTGTCTTAGGGGAAATTACTCCGCAAGGGAAAGAAAAATTTCTTGAACAGATAAGTGATACGCACGCGCTTTTTAAGGAATTCGTTGCCGCACACCGCCCCCAGGTCAAGTTAGATGAAGTTGCTACCGGAGAACATTGGTTTGGACTCCGGGCTTTAAATCTAAAATTGGCCGACGCCATCGACACGAGCGATGCGTATATTTCTCAGTTAGAAAAAGACCACGACATATATAGGGTCGCTTATGAAGCCAAGAAAAAGCTTAGCGAAAAAATCGCCTCGGCAGTGCACATGGCTGCCGACCAGTTAATTGATAAGGTTTTTACCCAAAGTAATATAGATCGTTGGTTGTGAGGAATTTATGCGAAAGTTTATTTTCTTAGCCTTAGGCTTGGTAGCCCTGCAAACGGACGCTAGCACGCAAAATCTTGAATCCGATCCGACCGCGCAGAACTGGGGAGTTTTTGATTGGATTCCCGACGGGCGCCGGCCGCGGGAACTTCCCGAAAACTGTTCCGCTGACGAACTCCACCGCATAATAACTCACAACAACGATACCGGCGCACGCTCAGCAAAGATTTTAGATTTTTTTGGCCGTTGCGAAAAATATCATACTTTATTGGGTGAATCTGATATCCGGGCCTTATTGCAGCTCTTTAATATTGATTATGAATACCAAAACGTCCCCTTTATTAAACCTCTCAAATTAACCATGCGCGACGGCGCGGTCCTTCACGCCCTTCTCGCCATGAAACCCGACTCTCATCCGCGCCCGCTCGTGATTGTTCAATGTGGTCTTACCTGCACGACGGTCGGCTCCCCTTCGGTACGCTGGCCCTTGATGCACCTCTTCGATGAATCCCCGTTTCATGTCTTGATTGTTGGCAGCTCAACAACCGCAGAGTTTGGAATTACCAACCGAAAATTTTATACCGGCGGAATTCAAGAGGGTCTTTACATTAACGAAATCGCCAAATGGCTAAAAACAAAATCCGAGATCAGCGATTTAATTTCCAGCATTCACGTGCAGGGAATGAGTTTAGGCGGTCACGGGGCGCTTTATAGTGCTCTTTACTCGCAAGAAGTTGAAAATGAAAACTTGATCCGTAGCACTCAGGCTTATTGTCCCGTTGTAGAACTTAAGCCCGCCATGGACAACATTATGCTGAACACGCCGCCGGGCCGTTTCTTACAAGGAAAAATTTGGTCTCAAATGCAACAAATGTTGGGTCAGGTGCCTGTTATCGACCGCATGATCCCAAATGGTAAAAAACCTTCTTCCGAACGCATGAAGGAAATCGTGGCGCAAGCCTCCCTGGAATATTTTGGCACCAGCACGCTCCTCACGGGTTTACTGCGTAAAATATTTTACATTCTCGTAAGTTTTCCGACGACGATCGATGACTATTGGAAATCAAACCGCTTTTCTACTTTGGTACAAGGCCTACGCTCGCCGGTGATAATCTGGTCAGCCGATGACGACCCAGCGGTACTTCCCAGCGAAAATTCTCTGGTACTTTTAGAGCACGCGAATAGACCCGGCTCTACTTTAACGGTTTTGAACACCGGCCGGGGCAGCCACTGCGGTTTTGCGCTTTCTCACGGCTGGGATATTTATTCAACTCTCATGAAGTCTTATATACTAGCTTACAGCCCCGAGTTTCTCGAAAAGTATCACGAGCACCGCCGGCCACTTTCACGGGTGCAAACAGGAAGCGTTGTATTGCTGCCCGGCCAACGCCATTTTTCGCAAAGTTTTGAACTTGATACCGGAAAAGATACGATCAAAGTCACTTATCAAATATTTGATTCTCACAAAAAGAAATGTGGCAACATCGACCCTTATTTGGCTACCGATACACGATGCTTTACT
This sequence comes from uncultured Bdellovibrionales bacterium, assembly GCA_964498095.1. Classification (GTDB taxonomy): domain Bacteria; phylum Bdellovibrionota; class Bdellovibrionia; order Bdellovibrionales; family SG-bin7; genus SG-bin7. The sequence continues at coordinate 19,741 of CAZCFY010000005.1, forward strand.
ACCGAGACCACGAAAATTCATATATCTGATCTTCATGAGAACATGATCTTCACGCCGCAAAACGATGCCATAGCGCAAATGTTAACTCGGTGGGCGAATGCGAATTTACGGATCTTAGATGCGCGCGGCCGGCGGTTAATTGATTCAAATCAGGAGCCGGCAATTATTTCTTGGAACGAACTCGATCACTAGGTTTTTCTTTAACCAGCTCTTTAAGCCATTGAGAACTTGGTAACAACCTGGGGTTGAGCACCTCGCCACTTACATCCCAGCGGAGTAATTTTAAAGACGGGAAATCAACACTTACCCAGCCAGCCAGCCCCGCACCTTCTTGCCAGATTCCCTCAGAGCTAAAAATTGCTTTTTCCGAAGGAACTTGCGCGCGGCCTTTTTTCCATTCCAGATACTGACGGTAACCCGAAATAGTCGTATTTATATCCGTAATTTCGACCCACGAATCGGTAAATTTTTTATCTAAAAAAAGCGGCTTTAAAAGATTATAAATTTCAGAACTGGCGTTCATCGCCAAAAGCTTCGCGGAAAGCTGTGCGGTCACCGTTTGTCCAATATATGAAATGCTGGTCTTAAATGTTTTAACTTTTAGCGCTTGGTTTTCTACAAGTTCTATTCCCAGATCACCTTTAAAAACATCAAAATGCCCGTTGGTTATTTTGAATTTTCCATAGGTCTCAATCCGACCTAACTTCTCTTTGACTAATAATTCTTGTACGGAAGGGTCAAGCAAGAGCTCTGGCACCTGTATTTGCACGTAACCATCTTGAAACCGTTTATCAAAATTTAACGAAATAGACCCGTCAAACCTTCCCTTACGAAGCTCTACCTCCGAAAACAACCCCGAGACCCTTCCCTCTTGTTTGGCTATCTGTACGCGAGCCTTTTTCATACCCTGGTGAGCCTGAATGTTACGATTGGAAAAATATATTTCCAGATCTTCTAAAAAACCCTCAAATGACATTTTTCCTGGCGCATCGACACTGACATTTCCGCTCAGTTGCCCGTATTGATTTAACACCCCGTCAAGTACATCCATTTGAAAAATACCTAATAAAGTTTTTAAAGGTAAATGGGATACCCGAATATCAAAAGGTTCCTTTAAGACGCCCTGGCCTAGGTCATAATTTAAATTTGCACTTTCCCACGTGCCCGCGTCACCTTCGACCAAACATTCCCGCAATCCTAAGACAGCTTCTTTAAGTTGACTAATTTGCGAGTTTAACTGCAGTTCACACGTTAGCCACATGGATCGCGGATAACTTCCGACTTTTTGGCTATTCACTTGTTCGTAAATTTTTAAGAAGTTCGCCAGCGGCAAATGTTTGATTTGTCCTTTTAACGCCAGCTTGTCGCTTTTTTGGCGGTCCATTTTGGCGACAAAATTTAAAATTCCCTCTTGCCACCGGCCATTTAAAACCACTTCGACGACTTCGGCGCCGACCTCGCCACCCACGTGAATGGTGGGCCATGAGAGTTCGTGAACAGCTTCAGTTTCCAGGGTTAGGTCTCCCCCAAAGATAATGCGGTCATTTTGTGGACTAACCGCTAAATCAAATGCTCTTACGGCAGCTCCCGGCCGCTCCTGCAGGCGCATAGAAAAATTTTTAACCTCAATTCCGCCGATGAAATCCAAGAGCGTTTTAGCGTTAGCGGAACTTAAGCTTTGGGGTTTGCGCGGCAAAATCTTTTTGGAATCTTTGGTCGGCAGCTGTGGTAAGGGCTCCGGCTCGGGCGGACGAAAGCAGCTCCCCTCTGTGACCAAACTGCCAATTTGTAAGTCGATATTATTAGAAATTATTTTCCCGAGTCTTAGCTCTCCTTTTAACAAGGCTAATAGGCGCAGCGGAAAATAAACCTCATTGATACGCCAAACGGCATTTCTTAAACACGAATCATTTTCGACGAGGCGTAAATCCGTAACCATTAAGGCAATATGTGGAATGGGACCGCGGGCAAGACTCAAGCGCATGTCCCCCGCCGTAAATTCAACGACATCTTGTTGTAACCGCGCTTTTAACCAGGCTTGAAGTTGCTGCGGAGAAAACACTATGCGAATCGCCGCCGCCGTGAGCCCGGCAATTGCAAACGACATGAAAAGCCAGAATAATTTTTTTCGTCCCACGAAAGATATTCTGGCTTAAATTAGTTCTTATTTAAAGGAAATCTCAGTGATCTCGTATTCTTTTATGCCTTTAGGACTTTTTACTTCCACGGTGTCGCCAACGGCTTTGCCGATCATGGCGCGCGCGAGAGGCGACATTACAGAAATCTTGCCGCTTTTAACGTCAGACTCTAGGGCCCCAACAATTTGATAAGTGGACTCTGTTTCATTTTCGACGTCAGTTAAAGTCACCTGGGCACCAAAAATCACTTTGTCGGAACGCAGTGACTTGGGGTCAATAACTTCGGCACGAGCAATAGCATCTTGAATTTCGCTAATACGCGCTTCACACCACGCCTGACGCTCTTTGGCAGCATCGTAGTCAGCGTTCTCACTAAGATCACCAAGTGAACGTGCAAATTCGATGGCTTTAATTACGGCTGGACGTTCTTCCTGAACCAGACGCTTTAATTCTTTCTCAAGTTGCTCTTTACCCTGTGGCGTCATCGGCATTTTATCTGACATTCGAATCTCCAGATTTTCCATTACTCTCCTAAAACTATTGTTTTTACTGGAAAAAACGCAGAGTGGCAACAACAGTTTCTCTGCTCCCAAATGCCAAGTTATATGGCATCTTAGGAATGTAAATTTTTCAAGACCAAGGCAATAGGCACTATCTTTCGGCGAGGTTTACAATCCAATCTTTCGAAATGACTCAAAAATTCCGAATAAATAGGGTGCAAAAACTCATCCAGAAAATCAAGCAGTCGAATTCAATTTTGCTCAGCACTCACCGCCAATGCGACGGCGACGGTTTAGGTGCCCAACTTGGACTCTTTCATGCCTTTCGAAAAGTAAATAAAAAAGTACGTTGTCTAAATGTCGATGCGACTCCCAAAAAATATGACTATTTAAACACGGCCAAATTTGTGCAAATTTTTGAGGGCACCCACGACCCTATTGAACCCACAGATTTGTGTTTAATCTTAGATACCAATGATAAACGACTGATTACTCCACTCTATGAAGAGTTAGAAAAAAAGTGTGCGTCCATAGCTTTTATTGATCACCATCCAATTTTGGATGAGGGGCCCGCTCCTACGGACGAATCCCTTATTGAAACAAAGGCCGCGAGTACCGGCGAAATTGCTTTCTCAATTATTAAAGCGTTGCAAATTGGCTTGGACGCGCAAATTGCTCGCGCTATTTATACGTCGATAGTTTTTGACACGCAACTTTTCCGCTATGTACGCAATTCTCCGCAATCGCATTTGATTGCCGCGGAATTACTGAGTTACGAGAAGGACCCCGCTGAAGTTCATAAATATTTATTCGCCAACCACAAGGTTCAAAAATTTAAATTTCTTGCCCAGCTCTTGGATCAAATGGTGTATTTTTCCGGCCAAAAACTGGCGATATTAAAAATCAAACAAAGTGATCTTACGGATCATGGCATGACGCCCGAAGATTCACGCGACATTATCGACCTAATTATGAACGTCGAAACACTCGCGGCAGCAGCCCTCATAATGGAGACACCTAACGGGTTTCATAAGGTCAGCATCCGCAGTAAAGGCGCGTTCGAAGTCCGCGCGATCGCCGAGCGCCTGGGTGGCGGTGGACACATGTATGCGGCGGGCGCCACCGTTAATCTCCCCTATCAAAAAATACACGATTTAATCGTCGACCAACTAACACAACTTTTAAAGCATTCCGCTTGAGCCATGGGAAACCAAAATAAGAGTAAAAATGAAATTGTCTGCCTCTGCAACAATGTCTCGCGGGCCACTATCGAAGAAGCTATTTGCCAAGGCGCCAATACTCTAAACAAAATTTTTGACGCCACTACCGCCGGCGTTGGCCCTTGCGGTGGTTCTTGCCGCCGCAAGCTTGCCCCTCTGCTCGAGGGTTATCTTGCGACGGGAAGTTTTCCCGAGAAAATCGTTCCTGACATGCGTGGGAAAAAGAGAAAATGATTGATAAGAATAAGTTAGCCGAAATAAATCAGCTTATTCGTAGTGGAAAAACGGTCGCCGCGCGCGAATTTCTTCAAGACGCAAATCTTAAAAAAGTTCCCAGTCCTCTTGTCGAGGAATTTGCCCAGCTCCTGATCCGCGCTGGGCTGCCTAAACGCGCGCTCCTCTTCCTGTACAAAAAAGTATATCCAGAAGCGGGAATCCGCGACCAAGCCTCTGACTTACAAAAAGGAATCTATGCGCTGTCGCTATCGCAAGTCGGAGCCGCCGATGAGGCCATAAAGCTTATTGGTGAGTTAAAAACAAGTAAGGTACCGCAATTATCTTTTTATAAAGCCATCGTTCATATGACGCAATGGGATTATAAGAGCAGCATTCCACTTTTGAAAAAATATCTTGAAAGTGAGTTGTCCCCCTACGAAAAACTGGTGGCGCAGGTTAATTTGGCCGCCGCCCTCGTGGCCGAAGACGAAGTCAGTGAAGGTAAAAATTTACTGCAAGTACTTATAGAAGAAACGAAAGTGCAGAAGCACCTCTTACTTTACAGCAATAGTTTGGGCCTATATTCACAGGTACTTATTAAAGAAAAAAAATATACCGAAGCCCAGTCTTTTTTAAACCGCGCGCAGAAACATTTTGGCGACAAATCTTCAAAGTACCTATTATTCACCGAAAAGTGGAAACTGTTTGCCGCTTTGGCGAAAGATTCTAAGGATAAAAAAGTATTGCTGGCTCTCAAAGAGTTGCGCAAAGCTTCTATCGACCAAGAGCACTGGCAAACCGCCCGCGAATGCGATTTCTTTCAGGCCCTTTTTACACGTGATGACGCTTTATTTTTTAAAGTCTATTTTGGTACACCTTTTCCGGCCTACCGCGAACGACTTTTAAAATCCTACGGGCAGGAAACGTCACTCCCGGATTATTATATTTGGAATCCCATGCAAACCCCCCTGGCGGAGGAAAATTATTTTGATGAACTCCGGCTAAAATCGGGCCAGATATATACGCGTCTTTTTTACACCTTGAAGTCTGATTTCTATACCGCCTTTCGCACCGAAACTCTTTTTAGTAAGATATTCCCTGATGAGTATTATAATCCTGTAAGTTCAGACCAAAAAATCTATACGGCTATCAACCGGTTTTCCCAATGGTTGGAAAAAAATGATATTCCCTTGATAGTTCGTCATTATAACAGCGGCTACCGGCTGTTTGTCACTTCGCCATTGGGAATACGCGTTCAATTAAGGGCCGCAGCAAAACTTGAACCGCATGAAATCTTGCTTTTACGCGAACATTTTAAAAAGGGAATAGGCTTCGCTATTTCCGATGCGATAAGAGTATTAAGTCTCCCACGCAGTACGGCCAAACGAAAACTTAGTGACTTGGTCAATGAGGGTCTGATTTCGATAAAAGGGCAAGGACGCAGTCAAAAGTACTTTTTAGATTAGTTACTTTATTAGGTGTGACTGGCGGTTATAAATAAGTTCAATCTCGGCAGCACTTAGTGCCCGATTAAAAATAAAAGCATCGTCAACAGCCCCGGTAAAACCCGGACCACCTCCCGAGCAACCGCTACTTGTTGCCTCGGCCCCAATGCACAGGTAAGCATTGTTTGAGTAGACTGGTAGACCGGCGTTGGCGCAAGTATTTACAAGTTGGCCGTCCAAATAGAACTTCATATTAAAGGTGTCATATGTCCCAACAAAGTGGTACCAGCGATTAACTTGAATTGTCGCCGGCGGAACACCACATTGTACAAATCCTGTACCAGAAATAGAAAGAGTAAGTCCGGTGACACCATTATAGCTTTCCAAATAATACCCATTACCCTCAGTGTTTCCAAAAATGGCTTGGTCGGCGGCCGGAGCCGTCGCATATTTTACCCACATACCTATCGATAATGTGGATGGAGGCTCAAAGTCGATATGGGGCGGAATAGTTACGCTTTCAACTCGGCCGTCATCGAAGGTAAATGCCCCCAAGACTTTACCCAAAATATTCTTAAACATTGTGGGAGGATCCGCAGAAATAAAGGTACCGTCGTGACCCCGGCCCGAAGAGTCCACAACTATTCCCGCGTCGGATATCGACTCGTTAAGCTTCCAATATCCCATCAACCCGGTCGTATCGATCCACGCTGAATTTAACTCCCAAGGTTCGGAAAGATCAATGGGGGCATCGATACTTTGACGGCAAATCATCGCGTAATCGTAAACTTTACCGCCAACTTTAGCCGTCAGCCGCGCAGAATAAAGGGATTTATATGCGGATGTTTCATCGATATTTAATATAAACGATTCGGTGGCGTAAATTAATTCAGCCATATTAAAAGTGCGGCTAACACTAAACCCGGGAACATATTCGACCAACCATTGCGATGAGTTTGGCATTTTTTCGCCGCGGTAAATTTTTGCCTGTACTTGGTTTAATGAGTTGTTAACTTTAATAACAACGTCAAATCCGGCGTTGACCTCTTTCCTACGGCAAAAGGCTTCGGTTATTGGCAATTCTTCAGGCCGTAATTTCATGCGCTCAAAAATAGCTGAGCCCACCCCAATATAATCACGGTTATAAACCGAAAAATCCAAGCGTGAATCCAAAAAGCTCATGGGAAAATTTAAATCTTGGCAGCTGTCGGCCTTTAAAATCAATTGTTGAGCGGTGGCAGAGGCACTACCCTGAGTGCCTAAACTATTTTGTGGACATTGGTAATTTGGAAAAGTTCGCAGATAGTCGCCTTCCTCCGGTTTACCTAAATATCCGTCACCATCGCCTCCGGCAACGACACTCGTTTGAACTTCGATCGATGGCGCCGAAGAAAAATTTACGGAAGGAGCCGAAGAGGTACAATTTTGAAAGGAAAGCGTAAGAAGAAGTAAAAAGTAAGTAAAAATAGAAAAGACTATGGTCCCAGAACGATACATTTTCCTCATTCCCCGTATTAAATAATCGGAGTTTATCAAACTCGACTAAAGGCGAATTTCCCTAACATAAATGAGCCAAATATGTATCACTTTGATATACATCAAGAGTATTGTGGAGTGGTCAGCGTGGCGTGTAACTGATTTCCGTCTCAAAAGCAGTGTCATCCAGAGCTACGCAACTTATCGGCGTTTGACAGTGGCCGCCGCACACAGTGTTTAGACGAGTCATTGCTTCCGCTACAGCCGCTTCGAGATTGCAGCTCTTTACCTTCACCGTTGGCCCACGCACTATAGCAATTCGGTCCGTACGCGCTTTACAATAAACGCGGTCATAAAAGCAGGTCCGCCGCCCTTGTTCTTGGGCCATTGCATGCGTCCCAAAAAATGTCGCCAAAATTAGAAGTCCCGCCTTCAAAGTCATATTGTCCCTCACAAACTTTGCATTAACTGCAGTTAAGGTTAAAACTCTACGAAGCTTTGAAGTGCAAGCCGAGGACCAGCTATGACCGCAGAAGAAAAAGTTTACCTCTCCAGCGGAAGCTAAAGACCTACTCCAACAATTAAGCCGTCGGCTACGGGTTCAACGCGTCAGCGCGGTCAATGAGACCTTTTATCTCTATCTATCCTCGGCGGAACTTGATGATGGCTTCCGTGTTTTTACGGCAAGTTCCACAGCCGGTCCCTGCCGAGGTTTTGGCGGCAACCTTAACCGCAGTATCAGCGCCGTAAACTATAGCAGCGTCGACCACGCGGCACGGAATAGCCCGGCAGTGGCAAAGTTCTTCTTCTGTATAGGGAAAGTTCCAAGTTCCTTTAAGTTTTTGTATCAGCTCTCTGAGCAAAACGCTGGCATGATCAAAACCCTGCGGCTCAGAAAGCTCCACCAGTGGGCCTTTGAGCCTGCCCCGCCAGTCTGAAATTAAATTTAAGACTTGTGGACAACCTATGCCCCTTAACTTAGCAGATAGAATGTTTCCATCATTAATTTGGGCGGAAATTTCGATTTCATCGCGCCCGGGAAAACCTGCTTTAACAAATACGCTATTCATCACAAACTTGCCGTTATATTTACTCAAAAAATTCGTTATATTTCTTGTTTGAGCCGCGCGCTTTTTCTACCGGATATTTTTGGGCATTTTTCTGCATTTTTTCGCGAAAAGCGGCGTCCAAATCAATATTGTATTTCTGGGCGATCCGTAACACAAAGAATAACACATCGGCTAACTCGTCGCTAATTTCTTTTCGGCGCTCCCCCTGAATGAGACTTTCGCACTGATTTTCACTCTGAAAACGAAAGATTTCAAGAAGCTCGGCGGCTTCGGTGGCGACGCCTATGGCGAGGTCCTTTATTCCATGGAACTGATCCCAATTACGATCCTCACAAAATTTCCTTATTTCCTCTTTTAAATTCTCGCCATTCATCCTATGATTCCAATCAGAGAGTTGACTTGAGTTCGGTCACGCTCTTTCACGCCCTAAAGCGTGTCAATGAAAAACCTTTTTTTGCCAAAAGATTTTTCACTTTTGGAAGTGCCCGTTTTTTCTTGCCACAAGCTCCAGCATTGCTTAAAAAATTTTCTTAAAATTTCTGTAATATTCTTTGACTCAAATTCCCCGAGACAGATACGTTTTGATTTAACCACCCAGGAGGGATCTATCCATGCTTGATAACCAGCAAGAGTATCAGTTCATCGACGAACAACCCCGACGCAGTCATGCGACGGGCGAAACTCCGCATGTCATGAAAGTCCGAAAACGTAATGGGACATTAGAGCCCGTTGACGTTACTAAAATCGTAACTCGCGTTACCCGTTGTAGCCACGGGCTTACAGAAGTAGATCCCGTTCGTGTTGCCGCCAAGGCAATTAGCGGTCTCTATGATGGCGCCACAACCTCTGAGCTTGATAATCTATGTATTCAAACGGCGTCTTTACTTATTGGCGAAGAGCCTCAGTACTCGCGTCTTGCCGCGCGCTTACTCGGTCTCTATATAGAAGAAGAAGTCAGTAGCCAAAAAATTGATTCCTTCCCAAATTCTATTCAGCGCGCCTATGCCGTTGGCCTTGTTAATAAAGAAGTTTTTGATTTCGTTGAAGCTAACAAAACCAGTCTTGCCGCGGCCGTTAAACATTATCGCACGGATCATTTAGAATATTTCGGCTTGCGCACGGTTTATGACCGCTATTTGTTGCGCGATCCAAAATCCCGCCAGGTACTTGAAACCCCCCAATACTTTTTTATGCGGGTGGCTTGTGGCCTGGCCAAAAGCGCCGAAGAAGTTAATGAGTTTTATGACCTAGTTTCTTCGACAGCTTATATTCCCAGTACCCCGACGCTTTTTAATTCGGGAACGCTGCGCCCACAAATGTCATCGTGTTATTTATTAGATTCTCCTTTGGACGACTTAAATGCCATCTATGGGCGCTACAAGGATGTCGCGCTTCTTTCTAAATTTTCCGGTGGCATCGGCGTATCTTACTCGCGCGTGCGTTCTCGTGGTTCATTAATTAAAGGCACAAACGGTCACTCCAACGGAATTGTCCCCTGGTTAAAAACTTTGGACTCTTCCGTTTCCGCCGTTAACCAAGGCGGCAAGCGCAAGGGTGCTTGTTGCGTTTATCTAGAGTCCTGGCATGCCGATATCGAAGAGTTCTTAGAACTTCGCGAAAACACCGGCGATGAAGCCAAACGTACCCATAACTTAAATCTTGCCAACTGGATTCCCGACCTTTTCATGAAGCGCGTGGAAACCGATGGCATGTGGTCGCTTTTTGATCCTAAGGCCAAACCCGAACTGGTTGACTCTTATGGCGAAGAGTTTGAAAAGCTCTACACCGAAGCGGAAGAAAAGAAAGAATACGTTCGCCAAGTAAAAGCCCGCGATCTTTATGGAAAAATGATGAAGACTCTGGCGCAAACCGGCAACGGCTGGATGACGTTTAAAGATCACTCTAATAAAAAGAGTAATCAAACAGGTCTGCCGCAAAACGTGATCCACCTTTCTAATCTGTGTACCGAAATTTTAGAAGTTACCAATCAAGAAGAAACCGCCGTATGTAATTTGGGGTCAGTGAATTTAGCCAATCATGTCATCGATGGTAAATTTGATTTCAAAAAATTAGAAAAAACGGTGCGGATCGCGCTCAAATATTTAGACCGCGTAATTGATATTAACTTTTATCCTATACCAACGGCCCTTTCTTCCAACAAAAAGTGGCGGCCAGTGGGTTTAGGCGTAATGGGTTTACAAGATACGTTCTTTAAACTTCGCCTGCCTTTTGACTGTGAAGAGGCCAAGGCCCTCTCGCGCAAAATTCAAGAAGAAATATACTTCCATGCCCTTAGTACTTCGTGCGAGCTTGCCGAAAAGCTCGGTGCGCACGAAAACTTCGCCGAAACTCGCGCCGCCAAAGGGCAATTGCAGTTTGACCTTTGGGGAGTGGAGCCTAGTGACTCCGGCCGCTGGCAGGGTTTACGGGATCGCATTCAACAGCATGGGTTAAGAAACTCGCTGATGATTGCCATTGCACCGACGGCAACAATCGCTTCTATTTTAGGCGTATATGAATCTATCGAACCGCAAGTTTCAAATTTATTTAAACGCGAAACTTTGTCTGGGGAGTTTATTCAAATTAATAAGTATCTCGTGGAAGAATTAAAAGACATGGACCTATGGAACGATGAAATCCGCGCTAAAATAAAATTAGCCGAAGGCTCCATCCAAGAGATCGCCGAAATTCCCGACGGGGTAAAAGCCATTTACCGCACAGCTTGGGAAGTCCCCATGCGCTCACTTATCGACATGGCGGCAGAACGTGCGGCGTTTATTGACCAAAGTGCTTCGCTAAATTTATTTATGGAAAGTCCCACAATCGGGAAGCTCTCCTCGATGTACATGTACGTTTGGAAGAAAGGTCTAAAAACGACCTATTATTTACGTTCACGTCCGGCGACAAAAATCGCTAAGACAACAGTGCGCGAGGAAAAAGAGCAAGCCCCCGAACTCGAAGCGGCTCCAGTTGAGACAAAAACTTATACAGAGGCCGAAGCGGTAGCTTGTTCTTTAGAAAACCCCGAAGCTTGTGAAGCCTGTCAATAACCACGGAAGGAACTAAAATGTTATTAAGTCCCGGTTTTAATCTTACTCTTCGCCCCATGAAATATCCGATGTTTTACGAAATGTATCGTAACGCCATCAAGAACACTTGGACGGTAGAGGAAGTTGATTTTTCAAAAGATCTCAATCACCTGACTAAGATGTCAGCTAGCGAAAAACATCTTATCAACCGCTTGGTTGCTTTCTTTGCCACTGGCGATTCCATCGTTGGTAATAATCTCGTACTTAACCTTTATAAACACGTGAACTCTCCAGAAGCGCGGCTTTATTTATCTCGTCAACTCTACGAAGAAGCTTTGCACGTGCAATTTTACCTAACACTGCTTGATACTTATATCCCGGATGTTAACGAGCGCGAAAAGGCTTTTGCGGCCATTGATAATATTCCAAGTATTAAACAAAAAGCGCAGTTTTGTTTTAAATGGATGGATAGTATCAATGATTTGGATAAACTCTCGACACAACAGGATCGCCGCAAGTTCTTAATGAATTTAATTTGCTTTGCTTCTTGTATTGAAGGTCTTTTCTTCTATGCGGCCTTTGCTTACGTTTACTTTTTACGTTCGAAAGGGTTACTTGACGGTTTAGCTGAAGGTACAAACTGGGTTTTCCGCGATGAAAGCGCCCACATTGCCTTCGCTATGGAAGTTATCGAAACCGCCCGTCGTGAGGAGCCCGGTCTTTTTGACGATTCGCTGAAGGACATGGTGAAAACCATGATGGAAGAAGCCATCGAATGTGAGCTCGCCTTTGCCAAGGATATTTTGGATCATGGTATCGCGGGACTGTCTTTGAAAGACATGAAGCAATACCTGCAGTTTGTCGCCGATCAACGGCTTGAAAACCTACATATTCCCAAGGTCTATAATGTCCGGAATCCCTTTGGCTTTATGGAATTACAAGACGTACAGGAACTCACGAACTTCTTTGAGCGTCGCGTGTCCGCGTACCAAGTGGGTGTGACTGGCGAAGTTAAATTTGACGAGCACTTCTAATGAAGTGCCGGTATTGTGAAGCGAAGGTCACAGTACCATTTGTCTCGCTAGGTGCCGCCCCTTTATCTAATGCATTTTTAAAGCCGGAGAGCCTTCACAAAATGGAGGCCTACTATCCTCTTGAAGTCTTCGTTTGCGACAAGTGCTTCTTGGTCCAACTTGAGGAATTCGAAGAGCCCGGCAAAATATTTAACGACGACTACGCTTACTTTTCTTCCTTCTCTAATCTTTGGCTAAAGCATAGCAAAGCTTACGTAGAGAAAATGATTCCTTATTTAAATTTGAATAAAGATTCCCTCGTTATGGAAATTGCCAGTAACGATGGTTATCTTTTGCAGTATTTTGTCGAAAAGGGCGTTCCGGTTTTGGGCATCGAGCCTTCGGCCAATACGGCCGAGGCCGCGCGGCAAAAGGGCGTTACGACCGAGGTTGTATTTTTTAACACGGATACGGCCAAGCGCTTAGTAAAAGAAAAAAAACAGCCGGATTTACTTTTAGGCAATAATGTTTTGGCGCACGTCCCTAGGATTAATGATTTTGTTGCGGGAATGAAGGCCGTTTTAAAGCCCACGGGTATTATCACGATGGAGTTTCCGCATTTAGAAAAACTTTTTGAAGAAAATCAGTTCGATACAATCTACCACGAACACTTCTCTTATCTGTCTTTTGTTTTTGTCGAGTCCTGTTTCGCTAAACAGGGTTTAACTATTTATGACGTCGAAGAACTTCCCACGCACGGCGGTAGTTTAAGGATTTTTGCCACGCATGGGGAAAACAAAGCCCGTTCGGTTACGGCCAATGTAGCGCAAGTGCGTGAGCGCGAGATTAAAAAAGGTTATAAAAGTATTGATCTCTACACCAAATTCGCGGCCAAAGCCCAAAAAGTTAAGCGCGATTTCTTACGTTTTATTTTGGAAGCCAAAGAGCAGGGAAAGTCCATTGTCGCTTATGGTGCTGCCGCCAAAGGTAATACCTTGCTAAACTACTGCGGTATAAAAGCAGACCTCATCGATTATGTCGTGGATAAAAACCCGCATAAGCAAAATCGCTTTCTCCCCGGCTCGCGCATCCCCGTCTATGCACCAGAGAAAATTTTTGAAACAAAACCCGATTTCGTAGTGATTTTGCCGTGGAATATTAAGGACGAAGTCATCGCTAATAACGAAAAGATTCGGGACTGGGGGGGTAAGTTCGTAATTCCTATTCCATGGGTGCAGGTCATGTGATGTTTCAGGGTTTGAGAACGGTTTTGAGAAAGCCCCTTATTTCGATCAACCCTTTTATGTAGGTTTTAATGTCGAGGGATTTGAAGTCGGCCTAAATCCTACAGAAGAAAAAATAGTTATTGGAAATATCTTAGGCCTGATTGAAAATCCTAATTTCAAAATTGAGCCATAACTTCCACGTGGCCCCGGGCTATCTTCACATTTAATACTGGAGCGCTGAAGTTGGGCGAAGTTTACCTCCGCTGCGGAGGTGAACTTCAATACACTGGATTTTGGCCATTAATTGGCAACGCTAATCACAAAAGGTCATAACAATTAATATGATGAGCTATGCAATCCTATGTGGCGCAACAGACGAGTTAGTAAATTGGTATTATATTTGCTGTCCATAGCGCTTTAGACCGGTTTACCTAAAGGAGCCTTTATGAAAAACTTTTTAATCATTGCCCCCACTTTACTTTTTGCCTTAGCTGCAGATGCAAGTCTTTTTGCTTCGCAAGCAACCTGTGTTAACTCGGATGCGAATGGCATGAATTATCAATTGTTGGTGGATACTAGTGCTTCCAGCACAATTCGCCCGGGACTTTTGGTTGCGACACTAAAAGAAGCGGTTCATGGCGTAAGCGCTGTCGCTGAAAATGTTGAAGTCCGCTACAATGAAAAAGATATGACATTAACTATCGCTTTTATCCAAGATTCAGTTATTAAAGAACAAGTCGGTATCAAAGAGAATATAACTTTGAAATTAGATGGCACAGATGTAACAGTTGAATCTAAGATTAGTGACTCTATCGTACAAACCTTAATCTGTCGGGTTGGCGGCAAATAGTAACCTAAACATCCTCTTAACCAACCTGAGCTATATTCAGAGTGAAACTTTTTTGAGATAGAAGCGTAAAGAACTTAATTGGGAGCCGCAAATTTGCGGCGGTGGCAAATGTTTTTACACCGCACTAATACCCAGGGCTAATATTGCAACCACGTGCTGGTCTGGTTCTTGCTAAATACCTTCCAAAATTAAATATCTTGGAGGATTCCCGATGAAAAAGCCCAATAACGTTTTAAGTGCAATCGCATTAACAGTAACCGCCCTTGTTGCCAGTGGCTGTGCCACCGACATAAGTTCTCAATCTTATTCAAATCAACATGTGGGTGAGATGGCGCGCAGTTACCGTGCCAGGGTTGTAAAGGTCCGCCAGGTGAAAGTTTCTCCCGATGAACTTGGTAAAAATAAAAATGGTGCCTTGGCCGGCGGAATTGGCGGAGCGATGCTCGGCAGTACAATGGGCGGCGGCAACGGCAAGACGTTAATGGCTATTGCGGGCGGTGTTGCCGGAGCCATTGGCGGAGCTTATGCGGAAAAAGCTCTTAAAACGCAAACAGGTCTTGAAATCACCGTCGAGCTTCGCAATGGACAGTTGAGAACCATCGTACAGGGCGCCGATGTGCCATTCTACAAAGGTGAAAAAGTGATTTTAATGTCGTACAGCAAAGGCCGCTCCAAGATCGTGAAAGAGAATGAAGACGCCTAATTCTGGAAAGTCTATGCGAATTTTCAAAACTTTTTTACTCTTCGCCGGCTGCGTAGCAATTTCTACATCAGCATTTGCTGAAATTCGACAATTTACTTGTCGTCAGGGGAGCTCGGCCGTGAAATTGACGGTGGACACGAGTAATTTAAGAAACCTCATTTTAGAACCAAACTTACGCCCTGACGTTCAACTTATACCTGGTATGCCCTATCAAATGTTTATTGCCCCCGCAGTAGATGTCATTGAAGCCCAAAACCCTGGACTAAAAGTTACCGCCAGTAGGTGGTCCTTTGAATGCAACCTGTGAGATTTGAAAATTCTTTTTAAGACATGTTAACTCTTCGCCTCCGCTGCGGAGGTAAAACACGGAGATAAAAAATGCCAGAGAACCCCGTGCTTTTATAGCAACGGATGGCTTAAATCCCTCTCCGAAATAACTCGCCGGCTATGACCCGGCTCCGGCCAGTTTATACCAATTTTTGGATCATCCCATCGCAAGCCCCGATCGGACCCTGAATTGTAGTATTCAGAAACCAAATAAGAAACTAGCGACTTATCTTCGAGGGTCTGAAAGCCATGGGCAAAACCTTTAGGGATAAGGAGCATATTCATTTTTTCGGCCGAAAGAATTTCGCCATACCATTTAAGATACGTCGGTGAGCCCTCGCGCAGATCCACGAGAACATCAAATATTTTGCCAGTCTGACAGGTGACAAGCTTATCCTCGGCATGCGGCGCTAACTGATAATGCAGACCCCGCAGAGTGCTGGCTAAATTATTAAAAGAAAAATTTCTTTGCACAAAGTTTTGCGGCAAACCGTGAGCCGCAAACTCCTTGGCACAAAAGGACCGCGCAAAAAAGCCACGCTCATCCTGGCGTGGTTCCAGCTCAATGCGGTAAGCGCCTTTTAAGTAAAGTTCTGTAAATTTCAATTATCACCTTCTCAGCTTAAAGGCGTTTTAAGGTTACGGTACCCTCGCGCTCGAATTTTCCGACACCGGTTTTATTATAGTAATTGCCAGTAAAAATATCCAAGCGTGGCAGATAATAAATTTGCATATAACCTTCATCACCGTTAACCTCAGCTAAAATCACATTGGCATCGGACTCCATAGTGTAGACATTTTTGATGCGCCCACGGCCAGTTGTACGGCTAAAAACTTTTCCGTTTTTTGATAACTCGATGAACTTATCGCCCTTGGCTTCGCCATCGGTGATCGCACCACTTAAAGAAAGCTGAACTTCCCAATCCTCTTTCCCCTTATCCTCAAAAATAACTTGGCCTAAGAACTTGCCGTTGAGTACCTTAAGCTGGTCGTCGCCTACCGATTTTGCGCGCTTAAGTTCGTCAAATAAGTTAGGGACCTCGACTTGTTTCAAGAAGTCTTTAACGTCAGCTTCAAAAGCAATCTCTAATGAGCGGCGGCCAAGCTTTAGCCAAGAACCCGAATCCAAGGACGCTTCGGCGAAGTTTTCAGGATTGGTAGACTTCGCAACAAGTTCAGAGGCTTTATCTGAACACTGACTCTTTAACTCTTCGACTTCGGCGCGGCACTCCTGAATTTCATGAGTTTTTGTTTTTCGCTCGATAATCATCGGCTCTGATGATATGGAGCTTATACCCAACCAGTATCCCGCGAGTGCTGAACCTATAATAAATATTCCTAGATGAATCTTTGTCATGATTAAACCTCGCGAGTGACCAATCCCGATGAATCCACACGCATGATGTCACCGGCCCAGTTAACTCTTTTGCGAAAGAGCGCGTGCACGCAATAAGTGAAAGCCACGAACTCATAGGGATACATAAGTACTGACCATTTCCATTGCCGGCGGGGAAGCTCTAGTATCATGTGATATAAATAAACTACCAGAGTCTTAACCGTAAGATAAATGCCTAACATATAAAGAAATAAAATATCTTCGGTCAGGAGCCAGAAAATAAGCAGCCACATTGTCGAAAAAACAAAGCCTAAAAAGAATAACTCCCGATGATGAAAGCGGCCAATCATGGCCCAGCGCACTTTGCGGTCATAAAATCCCGCAACACTTTGTTTATCCTGGCGCACCCACACAAAAGAAGGAACGAGTTCACATTTACCGCCAACTCTCGTAAATGCATCTGACATTGGCACTTCTTCGGTCAAATAGTTTAGCAAGGGCCCAAAGCCACCCGCCTCGCGCAAAAGACCCATATGAAATAAAATAGATCCGCCGTATACGAATGGCCGGTTCATTTTTTTACAAAGTAGGCCATACATGGGAATTTCCCAGACCATAGGTACAGTCTCTAAAAGCGCTCCCAAAGTCGATCCGCCAAATTGGATAGGTAGTGAGGATACATATACTTTTGGATCAAGCCCCGTCTTGTGCATCATTTTTCTTAAATGATCGGGCTTCGAAAAGGTATCTGTCGCCAGCCAGTAAACCCAGTCATATTTGGCGAATTGGGCGGCGTGAGCCATTTTAGCCGTGCGCGGATTGCCACCTACCGCTTTAAAATCCGTAATCCATTTAACTTCCATGCGGTGAGGAACTTTAGACAAAACCTCCTTCGCTAACGCGTAGGCTGGATCTTTAGAGTCCTCGATCGCAATGATGAGTTCCAACTGCCCCGGATAATCTTGTTGCATAAGACAAGTCAATCCTTCTTCCAAAGGCATACCGGTGCCGCGAATAGAAGTAATTATGCTTATCGGTGGATACTCTGGAAATGGCTTTTTTATTTCTTGTTCAAAAGTGGCAAAGGATTTTTTAAACCGGCTTAGCATTGAAACGGAAAAAATCAAATGTGCCGTGTTTTGAAAAAATATAATTATGCCATAAAGCCAAGCTAACAAAATCATAGATCACCAGCGACGCAGGGCTTTATTTGCACCTTCATTAATTCCGAAAGTTCTTTGGCTGCGGCCTTTTCGTAAAACCTCTTATACCACTCGACCGCTAGGCGAACCCCAGTCTTAAGATCGAAAATTGGTAACCAATTTAGTTCTGAACGCGCTAAGCTGCAGTCCAGTTTTAAATAACGGGCTTCGTGGGGAGCGCCATTTACTTCTGTGGCCTCCCATCGCGCCTCCGGTCCCCAAGATTCACACACTAAATCAATAAGTTCCTTAACGGGAACAGCATCGGACTCGGTGGGGCCAATGTTCCAGCTCTTTGGAAAATCCGTTTTAAAATCAAAGCTGCGTTCGGCTAACATCAAATACGCCCGCAATGGTTCAAGCACATGTTGCCATGGACGGATAGAAAAAGGATTACGGAGCCGAAGCGCTTTTTTTTGCGAAAATGCGCGCATAGCATCCGGAATAATGCGGTTTTCACACCAATCCCCCCCGCCAAACACATTTCCCGCCCGGCAGGTTATTAAAGAAATTTTCTTTTCATCAAAGAATGAACGGCGCATTGAACTTGTCGCGATTTCCGCACAAGCCTTACTGCTGGAGTAAGGATCGTGGCCCCCCAAATGATCGGTTTCGCGATACCCCCAGCTCCATTCGCGGTTTTCGTAAACTTTGTCGGTGGTCACGTTGATAATCGTTTTTATCCCGTCAATGTTGCGGCAAATCTCAAGAAGATTTACCGTACCCATGACATTGGTTTCATAGGTCTCCCGAGGAGATTTATAACCCTCAAGTACTAAGGATTGTGCCGCTAAATGAAAAACAACTTCAGGTTTCGCCGAAACCAAAACTTCGCGTAAATTTGGCAGATCACGAATATCACCAATCGAATGCCGCATACACGAATTTAGATCAATACTCTCGAAAAGAGACGGAGTAGTGTTGGGGGCTAAAGCGTAACCCGTGACTTCGGCGCCCATTTCTAAAAGCCACTGCGAAAGCCAGGCGCCTTTAAAGCCGGTATGACCGGTGACGAATACCCGACGGCCCCGCCAAAAACTGGATTTAACTAATCCAATCTTTTCCATTCTTATCCCCAAATCTTCCAAGGTGCACGGCCTGTCGACCAATGTTTCTCTAACTCACGCTTATCACGTAAGGTATCCATGGGCTGCCAAAAACCACGGTGGTAATAGGCACCGAGTTGTTTTTCTGCCGCCAAAGTTTTTAAAGGTTTTTGTTCCCAAATTGTCGCGTCGTCATCAATAAGATCAATGACCTTTGGATCACACACAAAAAATCCGCCGTTAATCCAGCTACCATCGCCCTGCGGTTTTTCTTCAAAGCGGTTAACGGATTTACTTCCATCAATAACCATGGCACCAAAGCGGCCGGGAGGCTGAACAGCCGTCACGGTGCAAAGATTGCCTGAAGCCTTATGTTGCTCAATGGTCGCTTTGATGTCGACATCAGAAACGCCATCGCCATACGTGAGTAGAAACGTTTCATTGCCGATATATTTTTTCACGCGACGGATCCGGCCCCCAGTCATAGTATCGGCCCCCGTATCCACGAGAGTCACTTTCCAAGGTTCTATTTCTTGATGATGTACAAGCTTCGTATTCGTACGCAGATCAAACGTGACATCGGAACTATGTAGAAAATATTCGGAGAAAAATTCCTTTATTGTGTAGCCTTTGTAACCAAGACACACGATAAATTCGTTAACGCCGTGGGCGCCGTAAATCTTCATTATGTGCCAAAGGATAGGCATTCCACCGATCTCAATCATTGGTTTTGGGCGAATATCTGTTTCTTCACCAAAACGGGTGCCAAGCCCTCCGGCTAAGATAACTGCTTTCATGGATTCCCCCTATCCTCAAACTTAAATGCAAGGCCCATTCCCTTTTAACTCTTTCCTATTGCCTGCAGAGACTCTAAAAGAGCTCGTCTTGCAGCAAATTCCGCAATGCAAAGAATTTTTTTCATTCGTACTTCCTTCGGTCAAAGAGCAAAAGAAGTGGCCCCAATAAAAAGTAATCACCCAACATCGCAAAGAAAAATATCCAAACTGTTAGTATGGCAAAATGCACGTTCATATTGAGTTGCGATAAAATAGTAATTCCAAAACCAGCCATCAAAATAACGGAGGTCGCAAGCACGGCCGGAGCCGACTCTTCAAAACTTTTAAGCAACGCGTCTGTATTGGACATTCTCTGCTCCCGGCGCGCTTCCATGTAATGACTCAGAAAGTGAATAGTATCATCAATGGCAATTCCTAGCGTTAATCCAAACACACTGGATACGGCCATACCGACCTCTTGATAAGTAAGTCCCCAAAGCCCTAATCCACAAAACGCCGGCATAAAGTTCGGTAAAATACTGATAAAGCCTACGATCGCCGGACGAAAGAGCATACCCATCAAAATACAAATTGCCGCAATGGTAACGAGCTCGCCTTCGATCATGCTCCAGATATTCGCGATAGTGACTCGGGAAAATGCTAAGGTCGCTCCCGCATCGCGCGCGCTAGTAATAAACTTCGGAGCATTTTTGTTTACCCAGTCCTGCGCTCGGTCAGCTAACAGAAGCATTTCATTATTGGTTAGGTTTTTCAAGGTTACGATCATGCGGCTGGCACTCTTATCAACATTAACCATGTTAGTAAGGTCTAACCCCT
Source organism: uncultured Bdellovibrionales bacterium (assembly GCA_964498095.1). Classification (GTDB taxonomy): domain Bacteria; phylum Bdellovibrionota; class Bdellovibrionia; order Bdellovibrionales; family SG-bin7; genus SG-bin7. The sequence goes on from CAZCFY010000005.1 coordinate 40,151, forward strand.
GGGGCAGGGCGAGTTCATAGAGCAAGAGATATTGCGCCACTAATTTTTGATTTTCCGGAATCTTATAATAGGATTTGTCTCCGCCATGCATAACCTGATTTAAATTTTTTATGACGTCCGCCAGAGACATCACTTGTTGGACTTCCCCTTTTTGCGCCAACATCCAATTCGAAAAATCTTCCAGGAATTTTAAATAGCGCGGGTCCTTCACTCGGTCAGCGGCATCGGACTTGATGTTATACTGCATAGTATGAAAGCCCACGATATTTTGGCTGACGAAATCCGTGTCTTGCCGAAGCTCATGACTTTCATCAACTAGCTTCATAAAATCTTCGTCAATACGGTTGTTCGGAATCATAAAACCTAAAAACGCAAAACTAATAATCCAGGCACTAAGACACGCTTTACGGTTTCTTACGACCCATTCTCCCAACCAACGCAAATTTAACACCTTTTTGCTAAACGTTTTATCGCGGGAAATTCTAAATTGCCCCCAGTCCTGTGCAGGAATGGCCAAAAGCAAACACGGCAAAAGAGTACAAGTAAATCCAAAGGCAAAAATAATACCCAGGGATACGATATTTCCGAACTCACGGTAGTTCGGGGAATCACTAAAATTCATAGTAATAAAACCTACGAAAGTTGTTAAGCACGTAAGAAACATCGGTTTTATATTGTGCTCTAGACTCCTTTTTACGGACTCAAGTTTTGTAAGGCCGGCAATTAAATAGCGTTGAAATGTCAGTAACACATGAACACTGTCGGCAACCGCCAAGGTCATAATAATGGTTGGAGCCATTGCCGAAATTGTCGAAATGGCCGTGCCGTACCAACCGCAAAGCCCAAGTGTTGTCATGATGGAGGCAGTTATTATGGTGAAAACTAGAAAGACACTTTTCACGGAACGCAAGAAAAACCACAATACAATAAACAAGAAGATGTTCATAAGCGGGATGTTCTGTTTCATATCATCTAGAGCTATTCCTCTTATGCCCCAACTGATGGCCGCGCCACCCGTCACTCTAATTCTTACCGCTCTATTTTCTTTAGAAACATTCTCCGCCAGCTCACGTGCCGCCAGAACACTGGAGTTTAATTTTTCAAAATCCTTTTCCGTAACATTTAAATTAATGAGAATAATCGTATGCTGGCCATTTTCGGCCACTAAACGTTTTTTTAAACGCGGATCCGTAGTCGCTATATGGTGGATCTCCGCAATTTGGCTCGGGGTAAGTCTTTGGGCGTCTTTTACTAAATCTTTAACGACAAGATCATCACCCTTGGCTTGGGTGTTTTGAAAGTTGGTCACGGAATCCACGCGTAAAACATTGGGGAGTTTCCAGGAAAGGTTTGTCAGTTTTTCAACGATTTTTAAATTTTGCGACGTAAAGATCGAACCTATTTGAGAGGAAACTACGATCATTAAGGTCATATCCTTGGAATAGGTATTATTAAACTCTTCCAAGGATAATTGCTCAGACTCACTTAAAAACTTTTTATAATCGGAATCAAAAGCTATGTCTTTTAGACCAATGCTGCTAATAGAAATAAAACTTACGACGGAGATTAAAATCCACCGCCAGCGATGAATAATAAAATTAGCTATTTTGGAAACCTTCCCCGCCTTTGCCATGGGCGTTCTTTTACACTGAAATGCGTTATTTCCCTAGATACCCGGTAAAAATTTCATAGCTGTCAGAAATTGGAAATTGTGGTAGTGTGTTGCGTCACGCGGGGGAATTAAATGCAGGAAATAGACCACGAAGAGTCCGGACAATTTGAAACCCGGAAGCAGGATCATATTAAGCTTTCTTTAGATCCGCGCACCGAGGCTACGGAATTAAATGACTTAGACCGCATTGATTTAATTCACGAAGCTCTGCCAGAAATTAATTTTCAAGATGTAAATATTCAGACGAGTATCTTTGGCGAAAAACTAAATGCGCCACTCTTTGTTAGCTCGATGACCGCAGGTCATAGCGGCTCTATAAATATTAACGAAGTTTTGGCAAATGTTTGCGCCAAACGAAGCTGGGCCATGGGAGTTGGTAGTCAAAGACGCGAATTAACGGATTCCACCGCCCAAGCCGAATGGAAACAAATTCGCAAGAACGCACCCGGCGTAAAACTTATCGGTAACATCGGCATTTCACAATTAATTCTATCCCCAACCAGCGAAATTCGACGTTTAGTGGATGGCTTGGAGGCCTTTGCGATTTTTGTTCATACAAATCCTCTGCAGGAGTGTTTTCAACCCGAAGGCACTCCCCGTTTTGCTGGCGGGTTAAAGGCCATCGAAAGACTGTGTAACGAAATTCGCATTCCAGTCATCGTCAAGGAAGTTGGTTGCGGTTTTTCGAAGGCCACTTTCGAAAAGCTAAAAAATACTGGCGTTAGCGCCGTTGATGTTGCTGGCCGCGGCGGTACGCATTGGGGACGCATCGAAGGTTATCGCTCTAAGGACGGTAGCGCGCTCTTTCAAGCCGCGCAAACCTTCAGGTCTTGGGGAATATCGACGGTGGAGTCATTAAGAAATGCGAAACAAATAAATCCAAATTATCAGTTATGGGCTTCTGGCGGTGTGCGTAGCGGACTTGATGCCGCGAAATTATTGGCTCTCGGTGCTAACATGATTGGTTTTGCGCGGCCCATACTTGAAGCGGCCATCCAAGGCGAAGAAGCGGTGGACCAAAAAATGCAGCTCCTCGAATTTGAACTTAAAGTGGCACTCCTGTGCACGGGCTCTCAGACAGTTTCGGACGTACAAAAGGATAGCAAATGGATACTCAGAAATTAGTTTCTCCTTTTGAAGGCTTCTCTAAGCTCACGCGCGAGGAACGCTTTGCCCGTCTCGTCGATTGCGGCGCGCTGTCTCGCCAAGATGTTCATTTTTTAGAAAATGGCGGACTGCAAGATCACACTCTTGCCGAAAAATTTATCGAGAACGTAATCGGTTATTTTCAAATTCCACTAGGTGTGGCCACGAACTTCCTAATAGATGGAGTGGAATATGTCATCCCGATGGCGGTAGAGGAAACATCAATTGTTGCAGCGGCAAGTAAGACCGCCAAATGGGTGCGCTCTTTAGGAGAAATTCAAACTCAAACTCTGGGGCGGGAAATTATCGGTCAGATTCAACTCGCCAGAGTTCAAGACTTTGGTAAATTTAAAAATCTCATCGAAGAAAATAAAAGTAAGTTTATCGATACCACCAATAAGTCTGTCGCCGCCAGTATGGTCAAACGCGGTGGCGGAGTGCGGGATATATATGTTCGCGAAGTGCCACGGGGTGATGGCGATAGCATGGCCGTCATCCATGTCTTGGCGGACACCAAAGATGCCATGGGCGCAAATATTATCAATCAAGTCTGTGAGTCTTTAAAACCGCCGATAGAGCAATTAACTGGTGAGAGCGTCACCATGTGCATTCTCTCGAATCTTGTCGATACTAAACTTACGCGGGCGCAAATAATTTTAAAAAATATTGAACCCGAATTGGGAGTTAAAATAGCCGAAGCCTCCTTGTTCGCGCAAAACGATCCTTACCGAGCGGCGACCAACAACAAGGGAGTATTAAACGGAATCGATCCCATTCTTGTAGCTACTGGAAACGATTGGCGCGCAGTCGAAGCCGGAATCCACGCCTTTGCGGCTAGAACCGGGCAATACCGTTCAATATCCCGCTGGTCAATGCAGGGACCCAACCTTGTCGGGCAGCTCATCGCCCCTATTTGTGTTGGAACTGTTGGCGGTGTCACGGCTCTTCACCCCACGGCGAAAATGTGTTTAAAGATGATGAAAATTAAATCCGCCGACCAGCTCGCCCGAATCGTGGCGGCAGTGGGGCTCGTGCAAAATCTCGGCGCGCTGCGCGCCTTAACGACTGACGGAATAATTCAAGGCCACATGAAGTTGCACATTGAAAACCTGGCACTTAGTGCCGGCACTAAGGCCTCCGAAATGGCCTTAGTCAAGAAGCGCCTTGAAGAAATTCTTGCTTTGACCAAAAGAGTTTCACTATCTCATGCCACAGAAATACTGCAGGAAATACGCTCATGAAAAAATTATTCTCAGTGCCCAGTAAAACGTTTTTGATTGGAGAATATCTGGCCACGCAAGGGGGAACGGCTCTTATCGCCAATACAACTCCCCGTTTTAAACTCAGTTTAGAAACTAAAATAGGGCCGGCGCCTCTTCACCAAGGTATCGCGGAAACCAGTCCCGCCGGCCGGTTTTTGTATCGCTATCAGGCAGATTTTGCGAAATTTGATTTAGAATTCTCGGACCCACATGACGGCAAAGGTGGTTTGGGAGCTTCTAGCGCTCAGTACGCGCTGTTACTTTATATTTATCTCAGCGTCGTTAAAGCCAAAAAAGATGTACCAGGACTCGCGTTTTCTTTCCTGGAAGAATATATTTCTGACTCCTGGTCGGGAGTAGGTATTCGGCCCAGTGGCGCTGACATGCTAGCCCAAATTATCGGGGGGCTTGCTGTTGTTGCGACAAGTACACATTGTTTATTTTCACTAAAATGGCCTTTTGCAAATTTGGATTTTAGTTTATTTCGCACTGGCCATAAACTTGCCACTCACGAACATTTAAAAAATGTCGGACTTATTCCTAAAGGCATTTTGCAGGAAATTGCCGATATTACCATAAAAGGCCTGAAAGAAAATAACGAGTCTATCTTTCTCGCCGGGATTAAGTCCTACGGCGAAACTTTGGCTCAATTTAAGCTACTTGCCGACAGCTCAGCGGCCTTAATAAAAAATATTTATGCTTGGCCCGAGACATTAGCCGCCAAAGGCTGTGGCGCCATGGGGGCCGATATCATATTGGTCGTGCATCGCGCGACAAGTGCCGATGCAATAAAAAATAAGGCGGCCCAAATTGGACTGACGTTTGTATCTGACGCAAAATCGTTAAGCCCAGGAATTCAAATGCAAGACATCGATAAAAAAGATAAATCTCCGGAGGTTCGTTTATGAAATGGACCGCATCCGCACCGTCAAATATAGCGCTCATTAAATATATGGGTAAAGTAGGGAGTGGAAACAACTCCAGTAATGCCTCTTTGTCCTTCACATTGGATCATTTGAAAACTTTTGTAGAAATGGAGAAGTCAGATCAAGACCGTTGGGAACCTTTGACTTTGCCAGGACAGCCCGAACCGGCAATTTCGCCGCAAGGACAGGCCCGATTTTTAAAGCATTTATCTCTATTAAAAGAAAAATTTGGAATTAAAAGTAGTTTTTTGGTCCGTTCCAATAACAATTTCCCAAGTGATTGTGGCTTAGCGAGTTCGGCGTCAAGTTTTGCCGCCTTGACTCTTTGCGCGTATCAAGCGGCTAAAGACCTTAAACCAGAAATTGATTTAACGTTAACACAATTAGCTGATCTTAGCCGTCAGGGTTCAGGCTCTTCTTGCCGGTCGCTGTTTACGCCGTGGAGTTTGTGGGATATTCAGGGCGCCCGCGAAGTTGATTTACCTTATAAAAACCTACTCCATCAGGTTGTCGTAATTAGTGACCAGATAAAAGCCGTATCATCAAGCGAAGCGCATAAAAGAATTAATTCTAGTCTATTAGCCTCCGACCGAACCGGGCGAGCCGAAAAGCGGCTGCAAGAACTCCTGGCCGCCATAAAAAAAGAAGACTGGAAAAGTTCTTTCGAACTTATCTGGGCGGATTTTTGGGATATGCATGCGCTGTTTGAAACAAGTCACCCGCCTTTTGGTTATATGTCGCCTGGCAGTCTTGCGGCCCTAAGAGTGGCGCAAAAACCTTGGCAAGAAAATGGCGATGGCCCATGGATTACAATGGATGCTGGCCCCAACGTCCACTTATTATACCGACCGGATCAGCGCACATTAGCAACTTCTATCGAGTTAGAATTATGTAGCCAGTTCAAAGTCGTTTCAAATTTTAAGAGAGGCTGATGTCTATAAACGTGCAAACCTATGGTAAATGGATTTTAGCCGGCGAACACGCGGTTTTGCGGGGAGGAAAGGCTTTGGCCTTTCCCATTCAAACACGTTTTTTAAATCTTAATTTTTCGCACGGTGAAAATGAATTAAAATTAATCGCCGACGCTAATTCAAGTTTACCGGTTGCAGTATTTCACCGCGCCCTAGAGCGAGGATTAGAACTTCTTAAAAAAGAAAAGTCAGAAATTAAGGGCCTAATAAGCATAAATTCAAATATTCCTCTAAGCTCGGGCCTTGGCGGTTCGGCGAGCCTTTGTGTCGCGTTAGCCCGCCTGTTTAATAATTTAGGTTGGTTACCAGAAAAGGAACTCTTTATTTTTTGCCGCGAACTTGAAGATTTGTTTCATGGCCAAAGTAGTGGTCTCGATGTCGCTACCGTTCTGGCGGGGAATGGAATTTCTTTTCTAAGAAATAATGGATATCAAAACCTCGAACTCCGCTGGCGGCCAAATTGGTTCCTTTTACACTCAGGGTTGCATAGTCAAACAAAAGACGATGTCGCCAAGGTCAGCGCGCTAATTAGAGACAATCCCGACGAATCCGCAGAAATAGACCAAAGAATGCGTTTAGCGGTTGATCTTGCCATTGAAGGACTCAGTGTCGACGAAGCACGTGGATTACCGATTTTGGTAGAAGCTCAAAAAAAGGCTGGCTCCTGCTTTGAATCCTGGAATCTGATCCCTACCCCAATGAAACTCAAAATGAATGAACTCTATAAACTAGGAGCCCTAGCAGTAAAGCCTACGGGTTCTGGCGGTGGCGGATATATTTTAAGCTTATGGCCGACGGGAGTCATTCCGCAAACGCCGTTTGATCTTTTGTCCGTTTACGCTTAACTTTTATCTATGTCCACTCCTCAAGATAAAGCGCGCGAATATGTGGCTACCAAGCAACTTTACATGCTCGGTGATTTAACCACCGAAAAACCGCATCCTCATACTACCGAGCTTTCGCACCTGGCCGTTAACAATCCCGATAAAATATTAAATACCATAAAGGGAATCGAACTAAAGTTAATCACTGATTTACGTTCGCACCTAATAGAGATTAAAGAATTGCAGTCCGACATCGAACAAACCTTACGTGAGGGTGGGCGAATCTTTATTTGTGGCTGCGGTGCTACCGGCCGCCTAGCTCTTACACTGGAATATTTATGGCGAAGTCTTGCCAGTCAGGATCTGCGTGAAAAAGTCATCGGCTTTATGGCGGGAGGCGATGTTGCGCTGGTCCGCTCTCTTGAACGCATTGAGGATCTTCCGGAAATGGGCGCAAATCACCTTAGGTCTTTAGGGTTTGGCGCCAATGATTTACTTATTAGTTGTACCGAAGGCGGTGAAACTCCTTACGTCATAGGCGCTACTGAAGAAGCCACTTGGGTTTCCCGCCGCAAACCTTATTTTCTATTCTGCAATTCGGCGGAAATTCTCCGGCAAAAAGTCGAACGTTCACGATTAGTGATTGAAAACCCCAATATTCGTTGTATTTCACTCTCCATTGATCCTATGGTTCTTGCCGGCAGCACACGCCTGCAGGCAACCACCGCACTTTTACTCGCTGTAGGCTCTGCTCTTTTTCCCAAGATTACATCCGGGGACTCCAGTTCTTATTTTGATGAATACGAAGAAGACATAAGCGGCATAGATTTTACAAAATTAAGGCCATTTATCGAATTAGAGTCCCAAACTTATAGCGAAGACGAGCACACTCTTTATCAAACCGAGGAATATGGCATTACTATTCTTACCGACACCACGGAGCGGTCTCCGACTTTTAGCCTGACGCCATTTGAAAATTTAAAGGAATCCAATACGGAGTCATCCCTTTGTTATTTGCACTTGATCCATACTGGCACCACTTTCGAGGCCTGGCAAAAATTGCTGCACCGGCCACCCCGCCCGGAAGGCCGTCCCGACTGGATCATCGAGAAGGGCGAGGACTGGGTCTTTGGGTATGATTTCAGTAGCCATGGGAAAAGTGAGCGTCTAAAGCGATTAAAAAACAAGAAAACGCATGTATTTAACATCTGGAACGAGCTAAAAGAAATTCAATTCGAGTTTCGTGGCCTACAAAATAGCTTTCCGCTAAAAACAGATAAATTATTTCTTAAACACTTAATACTTAAGATCTTATTAAACACCCATTCTACCTTGGTTATGGGGCGCCTAGGCCGCTATCAAAATAATATCATGACCTTCGTTAAGCCAAGTTGTGGGAAACTTGTGGACCGCTCCATCCGCAATATTTTGTTTGTACTAAAGCAAAGAGCCGTTAGCCCGTTACCCGATTATGATGCTCTCGCTTATAAGATATTCGCAGAAGTGGGCAATTTAAACTCTTCCGAGCCAATCGTCATGAAAGTCATTGGCTCGCTAAAAAGCTAATTGTTGGGCGCGCCTGCATTTATCCACGCCTGAATATTGCCAATCTGAGTGGCGTTGAGAAGCGCATTTGGCGGCGGTGGCATTGGCGCTGTCGTACTGGTTACTCTCTGATACAGCCGGCTGTTGACAGCACTTCCGGCTTGAACCCGGGTTATTACCGCTGCAAAAGAGTCTACACGAAAACCATTTCCACTTTGTAAAGTGGGACCATGACAACCTATGCAAGCACCGCGAACACTTCCCCCAACCCCAAACAAACTGCTAAATGTCGGGACTGCCACTGGTGTATTCGTTGTGGGTGGAGCTTCGGAAGTTGTTTGCAGTGTCTCAAATAAAACGCTTAACGAATATGGAGGCGCCATAGTATTTCCCAAACTAATTACCATCGTTGCCGAACTCGTCGTACTGTTTACCGCCAATAAATCCTTAGATTGGCCATTGCCGACAATCGTATTTACTATATTAAAAGTCGTCCCGTCGTAATACTGTATGCCATTGAGTTTTAAATTTATATTTTCAATTTTAATATTCGTGCCGCTGTTATTAATAAGCGTAGGATTAGATACCACAAACGCATAGTCATGTTCCGTCGCCGTTGGTCCATTATCCACGATTGCAATTTTTAAAGTAAAACTAGCGCCCGATATCGTCGTATTGTCGAGAGTGTCGGCGCCAAGATCCCAGGTTAGTGTTTTAAAGTCAGCAGCCACTAATCCCGGCGCAACAAACCCCGGGTTCGTACGGTTTACGATGCGCGGACTCCCCGACGAGTCAATGGGCTTCTCTCTTGTTTCGACAGGAAGCGGAGTCGGCGGTTCTCCGGTAACGGTTGCCTTACAGTTTTCATATTTTGCCAGCGAACCTTCCCAAGCTGCCCGCGCGGTACTAACTAAAGTTAAATTCTGCGGACCATTATTGACCCCACCTTGGTGTGAGGGGTCCAAAGCAAAAGTACGGATTTTTAATTCTCCAAGCGTCTTAAAGTCATTAAAAGCTATTGCGATGTTACTGTCGCCAAAAGCTTTTCCCTTTAATTCGCTGCTCGCGGGGTTGGCGTTGTGGCAACCGGAGCACTTTTGCTTTAGGAAAGGATGATAGGAATCTGCAAAACCTTTTTGTAGGGACAAGGTACACGAAGCCAGCGTAAGTTTGTTTTCCGGCGGAGTACAGTTTCCATAAGAAACCACAATCGCCGCTAACACGATTAAAAATGGAATAATTTTTTGCGCCATAATTCTCCCCACTAAATACGTCCTACAGTTTTCACCCCGAGTAACCCGGGCCCCATTCCAAGAATAAGGCCCCGTAAAATCCTTGAGTATTATCCGACGATGATATTCGGATTCGTCGGTACCAAGCCCGTAATCAAATTGATATCAGCTTCTCTTTTGGCGAACTTTAAAATGTTGGCCATGATGATTTTCGCCAGCAAGTCTTGGCTATCACCCGAACCCACTGTCAAATCCACCGCCTGTGTTGGAGTATAAGCCCCGATCTGCGCTCTTGAAACGGATACGCCTGAAGGATTATACAACATCATTAAATGCATACCGTCGTCCCGGTCCCCTTGCCAATCACTGGGCGCCGTAGAGTTACTGCTTTGCACGGAGCCATCTGTTCGGATGAGTACGACAGCGGGTCTGTTTAAGGCAATGGCGGTGCGAATGGATTTCGCCGCCAAATCCATAACTGTTACGTCAGAATTACGAGTGTTTGCCAAGGCGTTTCCGTGATAGTCATAACCTCCCAGCGTGAAGGTTGATGTTCCAGCCTGACCTGAAAATGTATTAAAGGCCATCGATCCTAACACGTAAGGAGTGCTCGTTAATGAACTGGCAGCCGATAATCCCCAAACCGCCGAAACTCCGGCATTCGTCAGTGGATCTACACCGCCAGAACCTTGCGCGTTGATTTCAATATTTTGGATGCCCGCGCACTGAAGAACTTTATTTAAGCCTTCAACACCGTTGGCCAAGCCTAAGCTTGCCACTTGACGGGAATTGAAATTGCCTATGGCTCTAAGTACTGCCTCTTTTTGTCTAATCGACATTTGACCAAGTGCGCCCTGAATTTGCACGGCATTGCGAATATTCGTAAAGCTATTAACGACGAGTGGAGAAGGCGGCTCTACACTGGCACTTAAAAATCCACCGCCCGTGGCGCTGTTCTGGCGGCCCAAGTTAGGTAATGACGAACCAACGAATTTGGCTTTCGCCGCCATTCCCTCAATACCGTTACGATTATTTGATGTGTCTGATCCCGTCCGGCAGTTTACGCCAATAACTTTTAGATTCGGTGAGTTTGCCGCAACACCTGCCGCGACAATTTGATCACGAAAAGTCGCGCTCGCTGGATTGTCGGCATTCCATAAGGCACCAAACGCTTGGAAAGTATTTGGGCGCGTTCCCATTGAGTGTTGACTGTAGCTGGGTAACATCGCTTGATTTTTATCCAACGGAACGACGATAGCTTGTATTCCCTCCCCGCCTGTTGGATTAATCGTCAAGATTCCGGGAATTACCGCAGCCGATGTCGAAGCCTTCGGACAATCAAGTTCCTGGCCATGAACGATTCCGGCATTAAATAACATGTCCGCAACAGTGGGTAATGTCATTGTCGCTACAAAGTTTCCGACTCCAGCTGCTAAGAAATCGCGACGCGTGACTGGCATTTTGTGATCAGGATATTTTAAATACTCTTTTAACTGTTCGTCGGCCGCCGCTTTATTGTAAGCGTTGATTTCATTTAATTCCTGTGACGAAAGCTTGTTTAGCTTCCCGGGATCCATTTCATTTAAGTGAATTTGTTTCTTTTTATTTTTATTCATTTTATCTTCCCTTTTCCCTTGAGTTAATATTTTACATCTCGATAGCGTAGAACGAGCTCATCATAGACGTACAAGCGCCCAAAGCAGCGTTGCGAGTTACAGTCGCCGCTAATTGTCCCGTCGAATTGGCGGGAAGACGAATTGAATCAACTAATGAATATAAGTCTCCAGAAAAACCAGCATCCCAAGAACCAGCCCAAAAAACGCTGGCCATCCTACTTCCTAAGGCATCCACCGATTGCTGCGTATATTGGGAAGCGGCTCCCGCCAGATTAATCCCAGCAAAGAGGTTACTTCCAGATGCAGCAGAATCAGCCGCACAAGCGCAATACTCAGCCGCGATCTTTAAGATCGACATCTGCATGGGCGCGTTGAAAGAAGTCACAGCACCGTCGATAGATAACGAGCCGACCTCCTGCGTATACGCACCCGCTGCACCCGTAAGCGCCGCGCGAGTAGAACACTTGAAATTATTCGGAGTCGTCGAAGCGATCATCGCATCGAAAGACTTCAAGATATTTGAAAAATTTAAGATCGCCAAGGTCTGAACGCCCGATTGCTCGGCTTCGGGAGAAACTGAGGTTGCATCCACGAAATCAGACTGACCTTTCTTAAACGCTCCACAGCCATTACCAAATAACGTCAACACCATGGCAATCGAACCCATCACAGTAGCGAGTCGGATTATTAATCCCTGTGGTTTCTTAGACATTTTATTTCCTTCCTTATTGGCCTAGACACTCTTGCTGAGAAGCAATGAGTTGGAATAGGTTTTTAAATTTATACCCGTTATCCTCGAACTTCTTTCCTGCATAAGCAATTAACGCCTGGTCCGCCGCATTGGGTTTGCGTTTACAAACCTCAACAAAAACTTTTTCGGCCATACACTTACCAAAGCGCTCTGAGTCAGCGATCATTTTGGCAAAGCTCTTAATGCCATTGCCTTTAAGTTCCCCACGCCAACCAAAATACTGCATGTTACCCTCACCGACGGCTAAGTTAACCCAAGAATCAGAGTCAATAATCCGGCCGGCAGTATAAACCTGTTCATTATGATTCATTTTTTCCGTAACACCCGGGAAAAGCGTGGCTCCTGCTGGGCTACGGAAAGTTTTAAAACGAAATTCTTGTTCCGTTTGCGCGAGCAACAAGGGCTCGGCTTGCAATTTAGAAGCGTGCTTCAAAAAGGCGGCGGTACCATTGTCATAAAAATCGATATTGGCAAATGCCCCGCGCATACCATCCATTTGACCATGACAACCTTTACAGCGCGTTTGAAATTTGGAATCGTAGCGGTCAACGTCACGGCCAACATATTGGTCAGACACCGCAGTGTCGGAGAAATCTGTCATTGCCACGCAGGCGAATTGGCGGAACGTGTATTCGTACATGCGGCGGTTTGTTCCCGCTATCGCATGAGCCGCCGTGAAACCGCGTGAAGTGATAAGTGGCGACGCGTCTTTTTCGGGAAGTAAGTCTACGACGTTTGCACCAGCCACAACTTCCATTCCGTCCTTGCGCGCCAACCAAGTTGCATTAAAACCCCGGGCATCTAAATCTGAATACATATTGTTAGAACGCAACACGTCCGCGTAAACGTTAGTGCGGACTGTAACACCGGCAGGCAACCGCGCCGGATCAACACGGTAAGAAAAATTGCCAGTCAATAAAGTATGAGCACTTAAATCATCACGCACGGCACCTACTAGCGTAGCCGTAAAGTCATTTGACGGATGATTTGGTTTTTCATCACGATAGCTCATTTTAATTCCCATATATCTAACAGTCACATTTAAAAAATCTGGCTCGGCTATAGCTAAGGCGGCAGCTTCTTCTGGCTTGCGGTCTAAGATGAGTGCCGACATATCCTGAATGATTCTCGAACCAACGGGAATACTTACTCCCACTAGGCGGCGGTACATAAGCAAAGCTACTTGATCGGCATCTACTTTTTGAGACGCTATAACTTGATTCTCTGTAACTTTATAACTGTAAGGGTCGAAGCTCGCGGACGAAGCTCCAAAAGAAACGGCTCGCTCGTCTGGTGGTGGTAATTCTTTTTTTCCGCAACCAATTCCAAGGGTCATCAATAAAGACAGAAGAGTCCATCCAGATTGTCTCAAATTGAAACTTGTAGAACATGCCTCCAATTGCATTCTCTCCCTCCCCCGATTGAGAGTTGTGCAAGCACAAGGCCAATTTTTGTCAAATTTACGCCATTTGATAGCGCATTTGATTTAATAGCCTATACAGGTATCAAATATTTCGACAATATTATCGGTCGAATTCGTGAGTTAAATAAGGCCTATTTGACTCATCTGCTGAGGCGAGAGACGGCCATCATAGAAGCGGTACAACCAAATATCTTCACGATCTTTTTGCTTGGATTTATTGGTAAATTCAAGGTTCTCGAAATTAGACAGCATCATTTCATTGTACATTTTTTTTAGTTTTTCGTTGTTTCCAATAATGAGTTCAACTTTTCCTAAGGTCAAAAGTGTTTTGGTGCGTGGAATTTTGACATTCCTTTGCTCCTGCCAACTTTGATCTATATAAGGAAGCGAAGCCAATCCTAGAAATAAACTCCAGGCACAAAATATCCGGTAGTCCTTACGTTCCAC